>JAUIGN010000031.1 GCA_030430075.1 bacterium | reverse complement strand
AAGGATACCGGATTCCGGGATCCCAAGACCGTCGGATCCCACGCGAATATCTAATCAAATTCCTCAAGGAGCATGGTATGCCCCTTGGAGATCTTGAAGACCAAGCTGTGGCAAAGGTGCTAATCGTCGCTCAAGATCAGGTTCTGATCGAAAATCTCAAGCGTGAACTTCCCGCCGAGAAACGCTTCAAAGTGGCAGTCGCCGCCAGCGGCTTCGAAGCAGGGATTCAAGCCGAAAGTTTCCACCCTGACTGCATCATTGTCGATTTCTCGATCGGCAAAGTCGAGTCGCTGCAGATCTGCCAAAATCTGCGGAAGAACACCGACTTTACCGAGACGATCCTGATCGCCCTGCTGCCGGACGACGGGAACCCGATGAGCTTCGATCGTTCCGCGATCAACGAGACGTTTAAGAAGCCGTTTGACGCCAACCTGTTGGCAGAGCGGCTCCGCACCCTGATCGGTGCCAAGAAGGAACTCGTCTAACCACGAGTTCGCAACCTCGTTCTCCCACTGAGGACAATCCGCCGCGGCAGACCCCCGCGGCGGTTTTTGCTGACCGATTCGCTGACGCGGTCGCCGGCAAGCATATTTTTCGATGGGCGGTCGAATGATTCGGCCAAGACGGGCACCGAGTTTTCCCGGATTCGGTGCCCTTCCCATTTCTTGGCCCCACCCGGCCGTTGCCTCCCGCTCCACCGACCCCGGCTTGATCGGTCTGCGGCCCTCCCCTGCCTCGTCTGACCGGAACGCACTTCGCCACGCGGCACCCCGCGGCAGGTCGCCGTCGCCGGAACAATCCAGGCCGCCGCGGTTAATTGGCAACACGGTTCGCGGTTCTCTTTACCGAGAAAGGCGGCCCCTCGACGACCTCACCCGGAAACGTCACAATCTGGGCTGGTTCTGAGACGCCCTCCACGAAAAACCCTAACCGTTGGGGGGATGTTATTCGCTTCGAGCAAGGTGGCGTACGCTGGGAGCAGCCTGGAGATTCGCGGTGAAGGAACTCTCGCATTTCGACGCAGACGGCGCCAGTCGGATGGTCGACGTGAGCGACAAGCCGGTATCGGAAAGGATGGCCCGAGCATCGGCTCGGGTCCGCATGGCCACCACGACGCTGGCCCTGATTCGCGACCGCCGGCTCTCCAAAGGGGATGTGCTGGAGGTCGCCCGCCTGGCCGGCATTATGGCCGCCAAGCGGACCGGCGACTTGATCCCGTTATGCCACCCCTTGGGCCTGGACGCCGTCTCGATCGAGTTTTCCTTCGCCGGCGATGACGTCGTCATCATCGAGGCCACCGCCCGGGTCGCAGCGCGAACGGGAGTCGAAATGGAAGCCCTGACTGCGGCGAGTGTCACGGCCCTGACCGTCTACGATATGTGCAAATCCGTCGACCGCGGCATGATCATCGAAGCGCTCCGACTGGAGGAGAAATCGGGTGGTCGTAGCGGTCATTACCTCCGTGAAAGTGAATCTCGTGAGCCAAATTGAAAGCGAATCGGCCACCTCGGCCCGCTTGCGTGTCGTCTATGAACCGGTCGCCGCTGAGCTGGCCGAAGTTGAGCAAATTCTCCGCAACGAGCTCCGCAGCGACTTTCCTTATGTGGACGAACTGGTTCGTTACGGCTGTCTGCTGGGCGGCAAACGCCTGCGGCCCGTGTTGCTTCTGCTGGCCGGGAAATGCGTGGGAGAGATCTCGCCCAGTCACCTCACGCTGGGCGCGGTCGTCGAGATGATCCACACGGCGACCCTCGTGCACGACGATGTGCTGGACGAAGCCGACACGCGGAGGCACCTGGCCACCGTCAACTCACGCTGGGATACCAAGGCCAGTGTCTTGTTGGGTGACTACCTGTTCACCCACGCCTTTTATCTCGCCAGCACCCTCGAATCGACCTGGGCCTGCCGGGCCATTGGACGGGCAACAAATATCGTTTGCGAAGGCGAACTGCGTCAAAAGGGGAGCCGCGGCGACTATTCGCTGGACGAGAACGAGTACATTGAAATCATTGCCGCGAAGACGGCCGAGCTGTGCGCGTGCAGTAGCCAGCTGGGCGCACATTACGGAGGTGCGACTCCGGAACTGGTCGACCGCTTCACCCGTTATGGCCGCGACTTGGGCATCGCATTCCAAATCGCCGACGATGTGCTCGACCTGGAGGGAGACGAGGCGACGACCGGCAAATCACTGGGCACCGATCTCGAGCAACAAAAGCCGACGCTGCCCATCATTCGCACGCTGCAAGTCGCCCCCCCGGAAACACGTGATCGACTGCTGGCACTCCTCAATCGCGAGACGGAGCAGGCAGCCGACGATGAACTGTTGACGTTGCTCAAACAGCACGATGCGGTCGAGTATGCACTCGACGTGGCCCGCGGCTTCGCGCGTCGAGCGGCGGACGAAATCCGGGATCTGCCGCCCAGCCCCGCCCTCGCGACGCTCGTCATGATCACCGAGTTCGTCGTGAACCGCTCGATGTAAGACTCCGTCCCGCCGCATGCCAGACCCATTGTTCGACATCGATCCCACGCGGATCGTCCTTGAAACCGCGGTTGCCCGCGTCGACCTGCACGAGGAACTCGCGTCGACCAACGACCTGGCGTTGGACCTGGGCGGCCAGCTGACAACCGCGGAGCTGCCGTTGCTGGTCGTGGCCCGGCGGCAAACGGGTGGCAGGGGCCGCGGCCCGAACCGCTGGTGGGCCGATCATGGTGCGCTCACCTTCTCCCTGGTCGTCGACACCGTCGAGTTTGGACTCGCACCCCGCCGCTGGCCGCGAATCTCACTCGCCACCGGGATCGCCGTCGCCGAGACGGTCATGAGTCAACTGGCATCCGACGGCCATTCTGCCTCCGCCAATCCAGGCCAGGGCGGCACCAGGAGCCATACCGTGCAGGCTAAGTGGCCCAACGATGTCTTTCTGGCCGGTCGAAAAGTGGCAGGCATCCTCGCCGAAAACGTGGCCAGTCAGCCTCAGCGGCTGGTCATCGGCATCGGCCTGAACGTGAACAACTCCTGGCGCGAGGCGCCGGCCGAACTGGCTGCCGTCGGCACGTCGCTGATGGACGCCGCCGATCGTCCCCTGGCGTTGGAGAGGGTTCTTGTCGAATTGCTGCAACGTTTGCACCAACACCTGGCCGGCGTCGCGGACGAAACACTCCCCTTGGCCGACCTCTGGCAGTCCATCTGTATGCTCAGCGGCCGCACCGTGACCGTGGCCGTCGGCCAGCAACGGACCACAGGCGTCTGCCACGGCATCAACGAAGACGGCGCCCTGCTCCTGATGAACGAGGGCGGCATGCAGGAATGCGTGGCCGGCGTCGTCGCCGACATCCTCTAGCATGGCTGATTGACGACCGAACAGCCATTCAGCGCCGGCCATCGTGGGGCAATCGTTTGTGGAGAAGCGACTCAAAGCGCCGTGGCCATCAGTCGGAACGCGTTAGCGTCCGGTTTGCTCTGCCATCAACGGAACCGGGGCGATCGCCCAGCGGCTGATAAATCATCGGGGATCTTGGTGCTTCGTTCCTGTCGGGATGACTCGGTCACCAATTCGAAGCAAGCGGCCTGCTCACTGTTGCGGACCAAGAGGAGATTGCCGTACAGGGAGGGGTTATTCCAGGTCTTGCCGTCCAGGGCCGCGATTTGGGCGATTTCTCGAAACGCCTCAGGTGTCGCTTCGACGAGCGCCACCTCACCGTCCTCCTGCTGCACAATCAGATGGTCCCGGACTCCCAGAATCTGGCCGTGCCCGTAGCGGGCTCCCTTCCACACGCGGTTGCCGGTGGCCAGTTCGATACATTGCAAGATCCCGTCGGACAACCCGTAAACGTGACCGTCATGCATCACGACGTTGCAGAACTTTGTCTTCAGCACGCGAGGGCTGCGCCACACCTCGTGCACTTCGAAATGATCGTCACCGCTCGCCGCCAGCTCAAACAGTCCGGCCCCGCCGCCGTACCCTTTGGAGAGAAAGAACCGGTTGGGAGGGACAGGAACGGCCTGCGAGACGCTCGCATTGGCGTTGCTTTTTCCCGGCCAGTCGACCTCCCACAACAGGCGTCCGGTCTCCGGATCATGACCGGACGCATTGTCTTCATTGACGATCAGGATCTGCCGCTTGCCGGCCAGGAGACTTAACGCCGGTGAACTGTAACTGACCTGCCGATCCCCCGCTTCCCAGACGCGTTCTCCCGTCTCCTTGTCGAATGCGACCAGCGACACGTGTGGCCCATCGAGCGGCCCGCCGGCGGGGACCACCAGCAGGTTGTCGACGATCAACGGAGAAGCGGACCTTCCCCAGGCAATCGCCTTGACGTCGTCCCCCCGCACGACGCCGTACAGTTCGGTGAGTTCCTGCCGCCAAATCGCTTCCCCGTTGGCACCGTCCAGGCACAACACCGTACCGAACGCCCCCTGCGTGTAAACACGGCCGTTTTCAATGGTTGGTGTACTTCGGGGCCCGACGCCGCCCATCAATGTCTGGTGACGTCCCTCGGTCGCATGCGACCAGACCACGTTCCCCGTGGCGGCTTCGTAACAGGTCACCAATTCCTGCTCGCCCCGCTGTTCCATGGTCACCGCCATGCCATTCACGATGGCAAACCCGCCCCAGCCGGCGCCGATCGGCTGCCGCCAAAGCATCCGCGGGGGATGGGCGGTCCAGTCCGGCACAATCGCTACGCGGTCCACCCGCCCTCGCCGCTCCGGACCGAGGAACTCGGAAAAATCGTCCGGCGTCGTCGTGGCAACCGCTGCCGTGTCGCGACTCGCCGCCGCAGGCTGCTGCAACAATTCGTCCGGCGCCGCGGCATGGCGAAGGCGAAAGTGGGGAACGAGTTCGCCGCTGACATGGTCGACGCGATACATCAGGCAGAACGCGGTCACCGAACCAAGCAGAACCAGCAGGCTGCCCCATCGCAACAGGGCCGGGTACGCGCTCAAGAGCACAAACCAGGTGGCGAGAGCGCTGAATGCAAAGAAACCAAACAGCAACGTCAAGACGTTGACAATCGCATGATCGCCCGTGATGTTCCCCAACCGCACCACCGCCAAGAGGACACACCAGAGCGTTACGAGGCACCACACCCAGACAGGCGGCATCAACCGCCGCTTGCGTCTGGTCGGCAAGGGCGAGTCGCGATCGGGCGCCTCACCAGGACACGAATCTACGTTGCGATCCGGCTCGGTCGCAGAATCAGCCGCAGGACTGGGGTCGTGAGATGTTGCGTCTTGAGATGAAAAAGACATCGGGCTGCATCCCAGGGGTGCGAAGTTAGCAGGAACACGTCGGTGTTCCCAAGGAAGTCATCAGCCGTTGGGCGTCAGCCCCGGTTCCGTTGCATGCCAAGCCACCCCTTCGACTTCATTCTTTGTAGAGATTTCAACCCCGCGCACAAGTCCGCCAGTTCCAGCGTCCCCCAACATCGAGGAAGTGATCGATGGCGCGTTTCTGGACGCTGCCGATCTGCCTCCGTTGCAATCGATACTTCATTGAACGGGACCCTGGCAATCTCTGCAACGTCTTGATAATTCCGCTTGACGCATTCCATGGCCACTGCCACGCTGAACTGGGTCGGCGTGGCATTCGCAACGGCACTCGCCCGGATCCAACCAATGTTCTCCAAACATCGTCGCCTTCGTCGCCTTCGTCGCGGTCGGCCTCGCGACGGTCGACGCCGCCGGTCACGGCGGATCTTGCTCGAGCCACTCGAATCGCGCTGCGTCCTGGCCGCCGTCGCGGCACTGCCCGAGTTCGATGAGACCGCCCCGATCGACGATCCGGCTGAGCATCGGCTTCCCGTGGACTTACCGATCCCAGGACCGGCGGCGCGCGGGCAGTCGCCGGCTCGGCAACCGGACTTCATTCCGGATCGATTTCTGCCCATGCCGCTGCCCGCCGCCCATGCTGAGGGGCACGCCCGCGGCTGGGGGTCCCCTGTTTCCTATGACCTGGCGACGCGCAACGTCATGCCAGGATCGGGCCCGCAAGGTCCCTTTCGCATGCGGGGCGCCGCCACACCTGGCCAACTTCCCCTGGCGGCCGCGGACACGGCAGCCGCCAATGCAGGGGCTGATTTTTCTGCCCTGTCGGTGGTTCCCAATCCGGACGCCGCCCCCTGGAATGCACACGTGAAGCTCTTTCTGACGTTCCCCAGCGACAATTCGTACGTCTGTTCCGGCACGCTGATCGACCCCCGGCATGTGCTGACGGCCGGGCACTGCGTGCACTTGATTGAGGAGGGTGGCTGGGCCGAGTCGATGACGGCGGTGCCGGCCTACGACCACGGCGCCCAACCGTTCGGCAACGCCACGTCCACAAGCCTCCATTCTTTTACGGGGTGGACCGAAGACGAGGACTTCGACCACGATATCGGCCTGGTCGCCCTCGATCGTCCACTCGGCGCGCTCGCCAGTTGGCACGGCTACGGCTACCACGACGATCCGTCCTTCTTCACCGGCAACACCTTCTTGAACCCCGGATATCCGGCCGCGCCTCCGTACGATGGCCAGCAGATGTATTCGTGGTCCGGCGACTTTGACTACACGGAATACTCGTCCGGCTGGTACGGCCAAGAAGTCGGTATTCACCGTGAGGCATATGGCGGCCAAAGCGGCAGCGGCGCCTCGACGACGAATGCCGGCAACCAGCGGATTGTGTACGCCGTGCTCTCGAATGGCACGTCCTCGCGCACCAACTTCCCTCGCCTGACGGCAGACAAGTTCAACCACATCCAGGGTTCGATCATTGCGGACCATACTCCGTCGAGTGCGGATTTGGTTCCGCTTAACGTCCAGGCATCCCCGGCAGTTGCTGCGGGCGGTCAGTTGTCCAGCTTGTCGTATGTCGTACACAACTACTCGTCGGTGACGTTCGAGGGGACCGTCAGCGTCGATGTCTACCTTTCCAGCAACGACAATATCACGACCTTCGATACGCTACTGCAAACCAGGAGCTTCACCGGTACGCTGGGCCCCAAGTCGACGCTCTCCATCACAGCCACCGATTCGCTTCCCGAGATCCCGGCCGACGTGGCTGGCGGCAACTACTGGATCGGCGTGATCCTCGACATCGATGATGCCGACGCATCAAACAACGATACCGACGGCCAGGACGCGTCGCCGATCTCGCTGGACGCGGTCACACAACCGGATCTCGAACCGCACCGGCCCAGCGGCTGGGATGATACGCTGGTGATCGCGACGGAATCGGGCACTTCCGTCTCTTCCCACGTCATCTATGACGACGACGACCTGTACGTCGATTACGCGGTCATCAACTCCGGTTCCGCCGATGCCGCTGCGTTCCGGTATGGCCTGTACTTGGATGGCACGCTGCGGAAGTTCGTCGAACGCTCGTCGATGTCGGCCAACACATTCGGTCAAGTCCTTGATTCATTTTTCGAACCGCTGCCCGCCGGGACACACACCTTGGAAGTTCGCGCTGACTACAACGACGACGTCAGTGAAGCGGACGAACTGAACAACAGTTATTCGCGGAGCTTCGAGATCACCGCTCGGAACGCCACCGGTACCATCGAGGGGACGAAGTGGAACGACCTTGACGGCGACGCCGCACGTGACCCGACGGAACCCGGACTCGCCGGCTGGACGATCTTCCTCGACGACAACCAGAACGGACACCTCGATCCGGACGAGCCGTGGACGGTCACGGATGCAAACGGGACCTACGAATTCACGGACCTGCAGCCGGCCACTTACACGGTTGCCGAAGCCCAGCAACCCGGTTGGGTGCAGACGTTTCCAGCACCGGCGAACGGTGCCGCGGGAGCGGATGCAGGGGGCCGCGTCGCGGCCCGATCGGCACACCATCCAGATGCCGCAGCCGTCGCGCCCGCACCACGCGTGCCGGAGGCGTTTTCCGCCGCCTGGCCCGAACCGTCTTCCGCTGCCGGCGGCCACGCCGTGCACTTCGATCCGGACGTTGACGACAATCTCCTGTTTCCGTTGGGCTGGTTGGGTCCGTTGGCCGATTCGGTTCCACGCAGTCATTCCAACGATCCCCTGACGGTCATTTTGGACTTCAATGACCCGGGCCAACCCGCCACGACGGACGGACTGGGAAACGTCGTGGGCGATTTTGACGTTACCGATTACGGATTCTCGGCCGGCCAGTTCGACACGGTGACCGCCGCGGTTCTTGACCTGGTCGCCACGCACTACCACGACATTGCCGATGCCGATGAGTTTGCGGACAGCCCGCTGGCTTCCGGTGAGCAGTTGGCAATCGAGTTTGAAATCGGTGACATCGGAACTCCGCCTGCCAACGGTTCGGACGATTACTACTATCTGCAGATCGGAGACGGGCTCAGTGGGCCCTGCATGGGGGCGCTGGGGTGTGCGAGCACCAACTCGATTCGCAACCAGCAGGGCTCGGCCGGGGCCCCGGCCGGTTCCGTCGTTGGTTCGATCTTCAGTGACGTGATCGCCACGTTGCAAGTCTCTCCCGCAGACGCCTTGACGTCGGGCAACCTGGCCCTGACGGCACACGCGGTCGGCGGAACGACATCCCACGAAATCGGTCATGCTGTCTCGCTGGCTCACCTGGACAAAGCAGAGTCGGTGACGCCCAGAAATCTTCCACCCCTGATGGGGACCGGCGCGATCGATCTGCCGAACCAGGATCGGATCAGCCTGCGCGAGTTCGCTTACTCAGGATTCAACGAGGAAGCCGACGGCGCACAGCAATTCCACCTTGACCAACTGGTGGCCGCGTTGGGGGTACATCAGGCGGGCGGCCACCCGGATCCGGAACCCGCTGATGGAGTGTGGACGGTTGCCGTGCAAGCCGGCGGCACCGTAACGGGAATCGATTTCGGCAACCGGTCACTGGGGGCAAACGAGTACATCGTCAACACGACAGACGATACGCCCGACACCGACGCTGGGGATGGAATCTGCGCGGACGCGGCCGGGAATTGCAGCCTCCGTGCGGCGATCGACGAAGCGAATGCGCAGACCAACGCTACCGGTCCGGACGTAATTCGGTTCCAACTTCCAGGCAACGAGGTTCACCTGATCGCGCCTCAATCGGCCCTGCCGATGGTCACCGACCCGGTCATCATCGACGGCACAACGCAACCCGGCTACACCGGATCCCCTCGAATTGAACTGGACGGGAGCGCCGCCGGTGACGGCGCGGCCGGCCTGACGATCGCGGCCGGCGACAGTACCATTGCAGGCCTGGCGATCTACCAGTTCGGCGGCAGCGGGATCGTCTTGCAAGGCGGCGCCGGAAATACGATCCGCCAAAACCACCTAGGTACCGACTCCGCCGGGACAAACCCGCTCGGGAATGGAGCCCATGGCGTAACGGTCTTTGCGTCGGCACACAATGTGATCGGCGGGATGGCAACCTCAGACGGCAACCTTGTTTCCGGTAACGGTGTCCATGGCATCTTTGTGACGCGGTCCGCGTCGACAGACAACCGGGTGCAGAACAACATCATCGGCCTGGCCGTGGACGGCGTGGCTCAGATGGGCAACGGGGGTGCGGGGATTCGCGTCGACCAGGGTGCCAACCACAACACGATCGGAAGCCCCGGCAATACAATCTCCGCAAACGGAGTCGACGGGATTCGGATTGCCGGCGTCACCTCGACAGTGAACCTGGTCGCAGGAAACCGAATCGGCACCGATGTGGCCGGCCGTCTCCCGCGCGGCAATACCGCCAACGGCGTCGTCGTCGACAATGCGCCGCACAACAAGATCGGCGTACCGGGTGAAGGCAACCTGATCTCCGGGAACCAGCAGAACGGTGTTTCCATCAACGGTAGCGATGCCACGTCAAACGACGTGCAGGCGAACCGGATCGGGCTGAACGTCGATGGAAGCGAACCTCTGCCGAACCAACTCGCCGGCGTAAGTCTCTTCGATGCTGCAGCAAACATGATTGGCGGGACGACTGCGGGGGCTGGGAACACGATCTCTGGGAACAGAGGCACCGGGGTCTTCATTACCGGCGCGAGTGCCGCGAACAACCGCCTGGCGGGAAACCTGATCGGAACCACGCCGTCCGGAACCGCACCCCTGGGCAATCAATCGTTTGGCGTCGTCATCCGTGATGCGCCGGACAACACCGTAGGCGGCAACGAAGCGGGCGGGCGTAACGTCATCTCCGGCAATGGTGCGCATGGCGTGGGACTGATCGGCAATTCAGCCACTGGAAACGTGGTGGCGGGCAACTTGATCGGAACGAACCTGGCGGGAACGGGGGCGATCGGTAACGGCCAGGCAGGTGTACTCGTGTTCCGGGCTCCCGCCAATCGTGTCGGCGGCGAAGCAACCTGGGAGCGCAACATCATCTCGGGGAATGGCCTGTTTGGCGTTCGCCTGACGACATTCGAGTCCGACGGCAACGAGATACTCGGTAACTTCATCGGCACGGACGTGACGGGCAGCGCGGCGTTGCCCAATGGCGACACCGGGCTGCACTTGGCGAACGCTCGGAACACGACCATCGGGGGCTCGACGGCATCCGCTCGCAACGTCATCTCCGGCAACGCCAACCACGGGGTGGTGCTGGTGGGCAGCGGCGTCGCGGGCAACAGGTTGCTTGGAAACTACATCGGGATCAGTGCGGACGGTGCAACACGGCTCGGGAACACCCACGTCGGGGTCCTCATCCAGGGCGGGGCAAGCAACAATCAGATCGGCGGGCCGCTCGCGGGCCAAGGAAACGTCATCTCCGGCAACGGGTCGATCGGCATCGGTTTGCTCAGCGCCAACACCACGGGCAATTCGATCCTGGGCAATCTGGTGGGCACGGACTCGACTGGAATGGAGGTGCTGGGCAACCAAAGCAGCGGGATCGTGATCGTCGCGGCGGCGGAAACGACGATTGGAGGGACGACCGCCGGCGCTCGGAACGTCATTTCCGGCAACGGCGTGTTTGGGATCTCCATCGCCGGCGCATCGGCGACCGGAACCCAAGTCCAGGGCAACTACATCGGCACGAACGCTCGCGGCGACACCGATCTCGGCAACCATAGTTCCGGCATCTTTGTCTCGGCCCCTGGGAACTTGATCGGAGGAGTGACTTCGGGCGCGGGAAATGTGATCTCGGGCAATGACTTTGTCGGCATCCGACTTAGCGGATTCGACGCGACCGGTAACCAGATCCTGGGCAACTTGATCGGGACGCGCGCCGACGGCACGACGCCGTTGGGCAACCACGGGAATGGGATCCGCATCGACGACGCCTCGGGGAACATGGTCGGCGGCGTCGCGGATGGGGCAGGCAACGTCATTGCTTACCAGACGAGCCATGCGATCGCCGTGGTCGGCTCGGCGCTCGCAAACACCATTCGCGGCAACTCGATGTATTTCAATGCCGGCCTGGGTATTGACCTGAACCTGGATGGTCCGACTCCGAACGATGTGATTGGCGGGATGGAGGACAGCGACGAGGGGCCGAACCTGCTGCAAAATGTTCCCAACTTGACCGCGGCCAACCTGTCCGGTCGCTTGCGCATTGCATACCACGTTCCTTCGTCCGTCGAGTTCTCGGCGTACCCGTTGACCATCGATTTCTACCTGTCGGACCTGGGCGGGGCGGCCGGCGAGGTGTACCTCGGCAGTGATACGTACCTGGCAAGCGACGCGACGAACTCGAAGCTCGCCGAGCTGGCGGCAGGAAGCCTGATCGCAGGAGATCAACTTGTCGCCACGGCAACCGATGCCAACGGGAACACGTCCGAGTTTTCCGCTCCATTGAGCGTCACCCGGGAGGTGTTCCCCGCCGGCGAAGGCGAAGCTGGCCGGCAGCCGCACCTGGCGTACGATACCGCACTGTGCGAGTTACAGGATGCGATTCACGAAATCCTCACAGGCGCGATCCTGGACGACCTGGCTGCCGCCGCGTCTCTTCATCCCTGATCGATGCGGGTCTCCAACCCTGCTCGGCGCGGGTCACCAAACCTGCTCGTCGCGCGTCACCAACCCTGCTCGTCGCGGGTCTCCGACCCCGCTCGTCGCGCGTCACCAACCCTGCTCGTCGCGGGTCTCCGACCCCGCTCGGCGCGCGTCTCCAACCCTGCTTGCCGCGGGTCACCAACCCTGCTCGCCGCGGGTCACCAACCCTGCTCGGCGCGCGTCACCAACCCCGCTCGGCGCGGGTCTCCGACCCCGCCGAAACCGCTGACCGAAGGTCTCCCCCCCCTGTTCTGTGACCAAACCATAGAACGCCGCCAACATCAACTTCGATGTCAACCCTGGACAGTCTAGAAACGTGCCTGCCGCATAACGTCATGCACAGCATGACCTACGGCACTACGGACCAACGGACCAACGGACCTTCGCCTGCCTGCCGCGCGTTCTGCGCGCTACCGTGCGGCCCTTTCTCAGGGGCGGCTTCGCCCGGCATCGATAATCTGTGCAAGTTGCCTCTTCAGCCGTTCGGCAACTTGCGGGTTGGCGGCGATGACGTTGGTCCGTTCTCCCGGATCTCTGGCCAGGTTGAAGAGACTGAACCGCGACACCGGGACATTCTTCAAGTCTTGTTCGACGACGACGTTCCGAGCGAACCGCCGGTCATGCCGGTGGAGTTTCCAATCGCCCACACGTAAGGCATAGGTCCCCGTACTCCCGTTGTCTTGCTGAACCAGGTGCGATCTCCCGGGTGCGCCGGGCTTACCCAGCAGTGCGTCGAGTACGTTGAAGCTATCCAGGCACGCATCATCGGGAAGCCGGCGTCCGACCAGCGCGGCACAGCTCGCTGCCAGATCGATTGTACAGACCATCGCGTCACTCTCGCCCGGTTCGATCCGCCCCTTCCACCGCGTGATCAACGGGGTTCGCGTACCGCCCTCAAAGACACTGTACTTCCCGCCGCGGTATGGCCCCGCGGCCCGGTGGTCGCCATTCTTCTCCAGCGCCCCGTCTTTGTATCCATCGTCCAGGACCGGCCCGTTGTCGGAACAGAATACGACCAGTGTGTTGTCGGCCAGTTGGAGCCGGTCCAGCGTCTTCATGAGTTCGCCGACGCACCAGTCGAGTTCCACAATTGCATCGCCGCGAAACCCCAGCGATGTCTTCCCTTGAAACCGTTCATGCGGCATCCGCGGTACGTGAATGTCGTGTGAAGAGAAGAACAAGAAGAACGGCCGGCTTTTGTGCTGCTCGATGAATGCGACCGACTGTTCCACCCACTTGTCGGCCAGGTCTTCGTCACGGAACCGGGCCGCATGGCCGCCCGTGTAATAGCCGATGCGGCTGATCCCGTTGTGAATGGTCGAATTGTGACCATGCGACCAGTCCATCTTCAACGTCTTGCGATGACTGACACCCGTCGGATGATCGGGGCTCGGCTTCTTACGTCCCACCCAGAGTGGATCGGCCGGATCGAGATTGGGAACGCGATGGTCGTGGACGTAGACCTGGGGGACGCGATCGTTGGTTGTGGGCAACAGGAAACAGGTGTCGAATCCGATTTCCAGCGGCCCCGGCTTCAGCTCGCCATTCCAATCCGGCCCGCCATCGTCTCCCAAGCCCAAATGCCACTTGCCTATCACCGCCGTTGCGTAGCCCGCGTCCTGGAGGAGCGACGCGATCGTCGTGGTCCCCGGCTTGATAATGGCAGGGGCGTTGGGCGGTGCGATGCCGGTTCGCTTCCCGCGGAACGCGTAGGTGCCGGTCAGCAGCGAGTAACGTGTCGGCGTGCAGGTCGACGCCGAGCAGTATCCGCTGGTGAACCGCAAACCCTCCGCAGCCAGTTGATCGATGTGGGGTGTCTCCAGCGCAGTCGCTCCGTAACAGGATACGTCTCCATAGCCGAGGTCATCCGCCATGATGACGATGATGTTGGGCTTCTCTGCCGCGGAGATGGCCTGCGCACAGACGACGCCGGTCGCTACCAGCACAAGAAGGCGAATACGATTCATGGGTCACTCGAAATGAGAGAATGTGGTGGGTGATTCTTGGTTGGCCCCAGCCCGCCCCCAGCCCGCCTGTCAGCTCGCCAGTGCGTGCAGCTTGCCAGTGGGAACGGTCGGCGGCAGCGATTTCGAACGGTCGCCCCTGCAATCGTCCCGGCCTCGCTATCTTATCGATCCTTGCGATGCCAATGAACCCAGGGCGAACACCGGGAGCCCAGCATTCGCGGGCTCCCTCATTGCGGCAGATGGGTCTATTCGCCGCGCAAGCATGAATAGTCGGCGCGGCCCGCCAAGTCAGGTGGCGGGTCGCGGATGCCGGACCGACCGTGGATCGAGCCAACGTGTCCGGAGGCGATCGGATTGAAGACGGCATGGGGAAGCAAGGCCGGGTCACCCCTGGACGCCCGCCAGGTAGGCCGCCGCGGTGGGGTCACGGGGTGCATCGAAGACCCGCGCCGCCGGTCCCTGCTCGATGATGACGCCCGCTCCATCCCGAACCCAAAAGACGGCAACGTGATCGGCCAGCCGACGCGCCTGGGCCAGGTTATGGGTCACGATCAGCATGGTGTAGCGCCCTCGCAATTCGCGAATCAAGGCTTCGACCCGTTCTGACGCGATCGGGTCCAGGGCGCTGCATGGCTCGTCCAGCAGCAACACCTGAGGTTCCAGTGCAAGTGCCCGGGCCATGCAGAGCCGCTGCTGTTGGCCGCCGGAAAGCTGCAGCGCGGACGCTTCCAGACGGTCACACACCTCGTCCCACAGCCCGACATCGCGCAACACGCGTTCCGTGGTCGCCTCCAGAGCGGCCCGCTCGCGCATGCCATGCTCGCGCAGCGCCAATTGAATATTCCGTCGAATCGACATCGGAAAGGGGGTCGGCTTTTGGAAGATCATCCCCACCCGCCGCCGCAAATCGTGGGGCGACGACGATTCACCATGAATGTCGGTCCCATCGATCGTAACGCGTCCCGTCACGTGCGCATCCGGCAACAGGTCGGTCATCCGATTCAACGCCGCCAGGAAACTGCTTTTGCCGCATCCGGAGGGTCCTACGATGGCGGTGATCCTCCCGGTCTCGACCGATAGCGTGGCGTCCCGCACCGCGATCGATGATCCGTACTGCACCCCCAGTGACTCGGTCTGAATCATCATGCCTCGCGGCCCCCTGCAACGTGACGGAAGCCGGCCAAGCGCAGCAGGGCAACCGCGACCGTATTGATCAGCAACAACATGACGACCAGTACGGTGGCCGTCGTGTAGGCTTGCGCGCTGCCGCCCGGGACATTCATGGCCAGGTCATAGATATGCACACTCATGACCCGGCCCGAGTCGGCCAGCGACTCTGGCATCCTGACAACGTATCCGGCGGTAAAGATGAGGACAGCCGTTTCCGCCAAGGCGCGACCGATCCCCAGCACGATCCCCGCGGCCATCGCCGGCGCGGCTGCGGGCAGCAAGACACGAAACAGGGTCGACGTGTGATTGAGCCCCAGCCCGGCCGCCGCGAGACGATACTCGTCAGGCACCGCTGCCAGCGCTTGCTCCGTTGTTCGGATCATGATCGGCAACACCATGCATGCCAGCGTCAGGCCGCCGGCCAGGATCGAATACCCCATTCCCAAAGCGACGCAAAAAAACGCATTGCCGAACAAACCGAGGACAATCGAGGGAACGGCCGCCAGGACATCAAGGCACCGCCGCACCAGGCGGGCATCGAGAGCCGCTCGGTCGGCGCGCTCAGTAAGCGCAATGGCCGTCGCCAGAGAGAGAGGTACCGACACCGCGAAAGTGACGGCAAGCACGAGAAACGTCGAAATGATGATCGGACCGATCCCACCCGCACGGCCGGCATCCTCGGGCTCGGCAACCAGGAACGACAGGCTCCATCCGTCCGCGCCGCGGACGATGACATCGACGAGAATCCACCCCAGCAGTCCCAACACCACAACCGCCACGCACCAGATAAGGGCCGCCGTCAGCCGCTCGCGGACAGAAGCGATTCGTGCCGTCCGCCGCGACATCCCCGTCGCCGCTCGCAGTGGAAGGCCTGCCTGCTGTTCGTCATGCCGCATTGCGACGCCCCCCGGTGAATTCGGCCAGGATCGCCAACAAGGTAACGGCGGCCAGCAGCACGAGCCCACTGACGAAGAGCGTCGATCGATGCGCGCTAGTGGCGTATCCCATCTCTAAGGCGATGTTGGCCGTCAGCGTGCGTCCTGGCGAGACGAGTGAGGTAGGCATTTCGGCGACATTGCCGGCCAGCATCAAGACGGCCATGGTTTCACCCAGGGCCCGAGCCAACGCCAACATGATTCCGGCTTGAATACCACGGCGGGCTGCCGGCAGTGCGATTCGTGCGGCGATCGACCAGCGCGGCAACCCGAGTGCCGCGCCGCTGGTAATCAGGTCGAGCGAAACGCTTCGCAGGGCCGAAGCCGATGTCAAAGCGACGGTCGGAAGGACCATGATTGCCAGGACGAGCGTGGCCGTGAGCAAGTTCTGGCCGCTTCCGCTCCACCGCCCCACGATGGGCGCCAACACCACCAGCCCCCACAGGCCAAACACCACCGAAGGAATCCCTGCCAGCAACTCGACCAACCGCTGATACCAGGTCGACAGAATCCGAGGTGCATAAAACCTGACAAATATCCCGGACGCAATGCCCAGCGGACCGGCGATCAACAGCGCCCCAATGCTAGTGATGGCGGTGGCGAGGACCATCGGGACAACACGAAACTGTCCGGAAAGTGGATGCCAACTCGGGTCGCTGAAGAAGCGAGCAATCCCGATTTCCCTCAGCGCCGGGATCGACTCGCGAACCAGGAAGCCGACCACCAGAAACAACGCCGACGCCACCAGGCCGGCGCAGGATCGCGTCACCACCGACAGCCAGGCATCGGCCGACCCACAGCGGCTAGTTTGCGAGCGGGACGAAATGCTGGGAAACGACGGTGTCATGCACATCTTCCGATTGGCAAAACGTGACGAAGGCCCGCGCCAGGGGCGAAAGTCCACCTGCCGTTACCAGGTTGAGCGGTCGGGTTAACGGATACGCGCCGGCCGCCACTTGGGCGGACGTGGCGGCCACTCCGTCGATCGGTAGCAGCCGGATCGGTACGCCACCGGCAATGGCGGCTTCGGCCGCGCCAATCGACACGTATCCAATCGCGCCTGGCGTCCCGGCAACGGTCTTGATGCCATGCTGATTGTCGCCGACGATCACATCCGCCCTGACCTGCGGGTTGGCCAGCGAAAAGTGGTTCAGGAACACTTCGAGCGTAGCGCGACCTTCCGCCTTGTGAACCACCGTAATCGGCAGGTCCAAGCCTCGCACTTCCTGCCAGTTGTTGCTTCGATCCGTGAACACGTCGACCACCTCGGCAGCCGTCAACTCGGCCACTCGATTGTCACGATGCACGATCAGCCCGACCCCGTCCGCGGCAATCTGATGCGCCACAAGATCCCGCTCGCCCGCCTTGAGACGACGGCTGGCCATCCCGATGTCGGCGACCCCATTGCGGGCGTCAGCAATACCTTTCCCAGAACCGCCCGTCTGAACATCAATGCGGACACCGGCATGCCGCGCCTCGAACCGCTTCGCAATCTCCGCCACCAACGGCGCTACGGTGCTGGAACCGGTGACGGTCAACCGTCCGCTCAGCACGGATGCCGGCTGCGTCGTCGATTCCTGGTGGTCGTGCATGACCTTCGTGCGCGGCGTGCAACCAACGGCCGGCGCCAGGATGCACAACAGGATCCAGATCAAAGTCTTGCTCACGGTCCTGAAATGCTCCGCAACGACCGCCTGTGGGCCGAACATCGCACGTCGCCTCCCACCACGGGGCGGCGCCGGTGCATCTAGTCAAACGAAATCAAACAACAACCCAGGTTGATCGCCCGACCGCGCCGCTGACCCTGCACCGACTTCGCCAGCGAGTAAACCACATGCTTGCCGTCACGCCGGCTGGCTACCAGCCGCGCATCGCGGAGAACCCGCAGGTGGTGCGAGAGCAGCGTCTGCTCCACACCCAGCGACGCGTTGATCTGGCCCACATGCATCGGCCCGGAAAGAAGCTGCTCAATGACTGCCAACCGCGTCTCATCCGCGAGCACCTTGAGGACTTTCGCGCAAGAGACCTCGGTCCCCAACGCTTCGTCAACGACCGTCAATTCCGACTTCATCGGCCCACGCCTACAGTTGAATGAAACCTCACATGAATAACCATTCAATCATCCGGTACGGGCATCGTCAACCCGGACCGCGAGAAACGTTTCCCGGCCACAGTCGCTGGTTGGCTCGCGTTGGCGGCCGAGTCGCGCGGGTCACCCGCTGGGTCGACCTGCACCAATTCGCTCGGCGCCGCCATGCCGACTGACAACTCGAATTCTCATTCCGGCCGTCGCGGAAGCGCGCCTGGCTGAGTTCCCGGGATGCGCCAATTCTTCCAAGGCTGGAAGCCCCGGCTGCCGGACCGGTACGGCGGAACCCCGTCCTCGGGCTGGAGCGCGCGATGCGCGACCAGCTTCTCGAACAGCTCCCCGACGATGCCAGGATGCTGTTCTGCGAGGTTGTGCCGTTCGAGCAGGTCGGCCGGCATGCGGTAGAGGAAACACGTGTGCCGTTGCTTCAAGAAACCACGACGAACATCGGGGCCTTCCACGACCAGCTTCCAATCTTCCGTCTTGATGGCAATCGTTTCGTTGTTTGGACCGCTCTGCCCATGATAGGAATACCAATCGCGCTCGGGAAAATCGGGATTCGTTCCGTCCAGCAGCGCGGTCAGGCTGACCCCATCCAGGGCACGTCCGGCAGGGGCGCCCGCGGCGGGATCCAGGCCGGCACTGGCCAGGACCGTGGGCACCACATCAATGTAACCCACGGTGTTCGTCAATCGGCTTCCGCCCTGCCAGCGAGCCGGCCAGCGAACGCAAGCGGGAACCCGAATCCCCCCTTCGAACGTCGTCAGCTTGCTGCCGTGGAGCGGACGGTTGTTGGCCTTGAATCTCCGCACGCCGCCGTTATCGCTGAGAAACCACACCTGCGTGTTGTCCGCTTCGCCGGTTTGGTCGATGGCCTCAAGAATCTGCCCGATGCCGCTATCCATTCGCCAGATCATGGCCTTGAGAGTCGCTTCCGCAGTGGCGTCGCCGTCCTTGGCATACCGGGCCACGTCGGCCGGCGGGGCCTGAAATGGCGAGTGGGGCGCGTTGAACGGTACGTAGCAGAAATAGGGGGCCTCTCCGGCGGCGGCTTCCCGAATAAAGTCGGCTGCCGCGGTGGCAATCAGGTCCGTCGCGTAACCTTCCTTGTCGCTGGGTTCGACCCCCACGTGCCAATCGCGCTGCCCGTCCCGCACCAATGTGAAGTAGTCGATGGCACCGTTGTAGTGGCCCTCAAACTGGGTGAAGCCGCGGGCCAGGGGGTGCCACTTGGCCTGGTGGTGACCGAGATGCCACTTTCCAAACACGCCCAACCGTTGGTAGCCTGCCGCCTGGAGGGCATCGGCCAGCGTCCGTTCGGCGACGGGTAACCCGAAATTGCGGTATGGCGGAATGACGGCACGCGCCAGCCCAAAGCGAATCGGATACCGGCCCGTCAGGAGACCGGCCCGCGTCGGCGAACACATGGGCGCGACGTAAAACCGATCCAGTTCCACGCCCTCGGCGGCCAAGGCATCTATGTTCGGCGTCTCCGCCCAATCCGCGTGGTAGCTCACCGCGCCCCAGCCAAGGTCATCGGCAAGCAGGATGACGACGTTGGGAGCACGGTCGGTGGCAGCACAGCATGACGGCGAACCACGCCAGCCTGCCAGACCGACGATCAGCCCCGCGGTCAACAGCACGACCCGCGCGCCGCCAAGGGATGACGGCATTTTCCGTTGACGGTGCAGGAAACACATGGGACTCCCTTTGAATCACTGGCAATGAACGTCCTGGCCACAACGGCCGTTGCCGGACGGCGGCAGTATTCCACGGCTTGCCGACGGTTCCTAGCTTAGCTCATCTGGTCAACGAATGCCTGATGATGGAGGAAGGAAGAAAGGAAGGAAGAAAGGAAGGAAGGAATGTATGAATGTTGGTGCGGGGCGCCGCTTAATTGCTCGGCGCGGGGAGCCGCTTTCTTGCTCGGCGCGGGTCTCTGACCCCGCCGAAACCGGCGACCCATGGTCTCCCACTTCCTGCATTCCAACGGCCCCTTGGTGCAATCTGAAAGCTGGAATCGGAAGGGGGGGGTGGGAGACCTTACGGTCGCGCCGAGTGCGGGGTCGGAGACCCGCGCACAGCATTGGTCGAGACCCGCGCACAGTAGCGGCGCGGGGCGCGGCGTTCTATCTCGGCGCGGGGCGGGGCGTTCTATCTCGACGCGGGGAGCCGCTTGGTTGCTCGGCGCGGGGCGCCGCTTTCTTGCTCGGCGCGGGTCTCTGACCCCGCCGAAACCGGCGACCCATGGTCTCCCACTTCCTGCATTCCAACGGCCCCTTGGTGCAATCTGAAAGCTGGAATTGGAAGGGAGGGGGTGGGAGACCTTACGGTCGCGCCGATTGCGGGGTCGGAGACCCGCGCACAGCATTGATGGAGACCCGCGCACAGCATTGCTGGAGTACCGCGCACAGCTTCGATCGAGATCCGCGCACATCATCGTTGCAGTCCCGCGCAAAGCGTCAATGAAGACTCGCCTACCATGACAACCCACGCATCAACACGCCCCGCGCAACGCCGGACGGCTAACCGTCCGGGCAGCTCATTCGGTCAGCGGTGCCGCCCACTGGTTTCCCCACGACGTGTAGAGGTCGTGCAGGGTGGCACGCCACTCTTCCGTGGTGCGCGTGGACGGATAGGGGACGGGGGGGCTTGAGCCGGCAGCCACCCAGACCACGTCGAACTGCCCGTCGGACCGCACCTGCCCGATCCTTGGAATCTTGAAGGCATGTTGGGTTGCCGGATCGACACGAATCTCACCTGCCGGTGAAGGCATCCGTTGATTCCGCATCGCCCTGCGGATGGCCGGCGTGTCGGTACTCGCAGCTTCCTCCACGGCCTGGGCCCAAAGTTTTACACCGCAATAGGCCGCCACCATCGGATCGGTGACAACACGGCGAGCACCATACTTGTGTTTGAATTCGGCCACAAACTTCCGGTTCTCCGGCGACTCGATGCTTTGAAAATAATTCCAAGCCGCATAGTCTCCGGTCATGGCATTCAGGTCGAGGTGCCGCAGTTCTTCTTCACCGACGCTGAACGAGATCGTGGGCGTCACTTCCGGCGTGATGCCCGCCTTGCGCAGTTTGGCGAAGAAAGCCGTATTGCTATCGCCGTTGATCGAATTCAAGATCACATCCGGCCGCCCCTCCTGGATGCGTGCCACCACGTCGTCGACATCCGTGCTGCCCAGCGGCAGAAAATCTTCCCCCACCAGTTCGGCACCGATCTCTTTCAACTGGTCTTTGATGATCTCGTGGGCGATGCGGGGAAACACGTAGTCGGATCCGACCAGATAGAAGCGGCGTTTGCCTTGCGAGGTGTGAGCCCATTCAATCGCGGGGATGATCTGCTGATTGGGCGCGGCGCCGAGGTAGACAACGTTGGGCGATTCTTCGATTCCCTCATACTGCACCGGATAGACCAAGAGATGGTCGCGTTCCTCGAACAGCGGCACGATCGTCTTTCGCGAGGCGGAGGTCCAGCAGCCAAAAACGGTGCAGACGTTTTCGTCGTCAATCAGCCGCATCGCCTCGCTGGCGAACGTCTCCGCATTCGAACGTCCATCGGCAACAACCGCTTCGACGGGACGCCCCAGCACGCCACCGGCAGCATTCAGCTCTTCGATCGCCAGCAGGGCTGCGTCAACGACAGGCGATTCGCTATCTGCCATGGTCCCGGTTAACGAGTGCAGGATGCCGACCGTGATCGGTTCGCCGGCAGGGATTGGGCCGACCGCCGGAGCTTGCTCCCTGCGGTTGGTGACCGGCGATTCATCTTCATCGGCTCCTCGGCCAGCGATCAGGAAGGCGCCGACCAGCGCCATCACCAGGGCCACCGCCAACCCGCCTCCCCAGATCCAGGCCGGAATGCGACGCGACGCGGCGCCCGCCACCGGGTGGGACGCGTCGTTACGCAGGCCGGATTGACTCGGCAACCTGATGCCCGCCCCGGAAATTGCCGCCAGCACGGCCTCCAGATCGGCCCGCATGGCTTCGGTCGACTGGTAGCGGTCCTCCGGCCTGGTTGCCATGGCGCGTTCAATGACCTGAGCACATGCGGGCGGCACGCTGGAACGGACCTCGCGCGGATCCGGTGGCGCCGCGTTGCAGTGCGCATACATTACCTGCACGACACTACCACTGTCCTCGTATGGACTCTTGCCGACCAGCAATCCGTAATAGGTGGCACCCAGCGAATAGACGTCGCTCCGCGCGTCGGCCGCACGCGACTCGCATTGCTCCGGGCTCATGTAATAGGGCGTCCCGATGATCTGCCCCGCCTTGGTCATTTGCAGCGACTTGTTCTGCGTTCGCTTGGCGAGCCCGAAGTCGGCAATCTTGACCGCACCGTCGGCTGTCAGTAACAGGTTGGCCGGCTTGATGTCGCGATGAACCAACCCCGCCTGGTGAGCTGCGGTGAGCCCACGGCAGGCTTCAATCGCCATCCGCGTTGCGTCGGCGACCGAGTAAGCGCCGTCACGCTCCAAGTGCTGTTCGGCGCTGCCGCCGGAGACCAACTCCATCACCAGGTAATTGGTCGTTCCCTCCTGCCCGACCTCATAGATGGTGACGATATGGGGATGATTAAGCTTCCCGGCGCTCTTCGCCTCGGCCAGAAATCGACCGAGCGTCACCTCGTCGCCGGACAGCTCCGGGGGCAAGACCTTGATGGCCACATCCCGTTCGATCGATGTGTCG
Organism: bacterium; assembly: GCA_030430075.1. Classification (GTDB taxonomy): domain Bacteria; phylum Planctomycetota; class Planctomycetia; order Pirellulales; family Pirellulaceae; genus ARS98. The sequence continues at coordinate 71,723 of JAUIGN010000031.1, read as the reverse complement.
TATGCGCGCAGAACCACGCCCATCCCGCCGACTCCGAGCACGCCGGTAATCTCGTACTTGCCGACATGCCGTCCAACCCACTCCGCGGGGTCATCCCGCGATCCGATGTTCGCCCCGGTCGTGGTATCACGACGAATCTCGACCGTCTTCCCAAATGCGATGGGATCGGGAGACTCCTTCCCTTGATTCGCCTCCGGCGGCGGCTCGGAATCGGGACCGGTCATAATGCTCCTTCGCGACGGCTGTCCTGCAACTCAACTTGACCATGATGGTGCACCACGCCAGTTTACCAACAACCGGGCAGACGTTCCCAGCGGCAACACGCGCCGACAGCCCAATTCACGAACCGTTGGTAACGGCCCTTACGTCGTGGCAGGTTAACGCGATTGCCCGGACGATGTCATCAGCCGTTGGGCGTTAGCCCGGTTCCGTCGAACGCTCCACAATCCAGACGAAACGCGTTCCCGTGGGTATTCGAGGTGCGTTGGATCACTTTACTGAGATCGACGGTGGCACAGCGACTTGGCGTGAATCGGTGTCGATCCATGAAAACTCCGGGTCAGCGCCTTACGTTGTGACCCGCACATGGTTCGAACATCTTTCGGGAGCGCCCCTGGGAGCAACCTCGATGTGGGCACACTCCCCGTTTGGCGGCGGACCCGACGCGTCCGCAACGAGTCACGCATCACGGCCCCGCGATTCAAGGGTCCGGATGTGCGGGACGACGTTGACGCCGCGTTCCTGTCCGCAGCCAGACCGCATGAAGTCGTGTCCAGCATGACCTCCGGGATAACGAAAGAACGACTCCTGCGAATCGCGGCGATGGTCCTGAAATCGCCGTCTCACGCCGAGCGAGCACCGAAAGGACGCCAGCGAAGCATTCAGCCGAACGGCCAGCGTTTGCCGAGCGCCTTCGCCTGGATCTCGGTAAGTTGTTTGGTACCGCGGCGAGCCAGCTTGACGAGTGCATCAAACTCGTCCTGATCGAAGGTCGCCTCTTCGCCCGTCCCCTGGACCTCGATGAAGCGGCCCCCACCCGTCATCACAACATTCATGTCGACGGTGGCCGCAAAGTCTTGCTCGTAATCCAGATCGAGGGTCGGACGGTTGTCGACCAACCCCACGCTAATGGCCGCCACGCTGTCGCGCAAAGGGTAGCGACTCGGATCCGGAAGCTCGTTGCGAATCGCTTGAATTGCATCGACCAGGGCGATGAATCCACCGGTAATACTGGCGGTACGGGTGCCCCCGTCGGCATCGAGCACATCACAGTCGACAGTAATCATCTGTTCGCCCAACGCTTCCAGATCGGCGACGGCCCGCAGGCTACGCCCAATCAAGCGTTGGATCTCGGTCGTGCGCCCGTCGACCTTTTGACGGTCTCGCCGCTTCCTGGGACTGGTGCTCCCGGGCAGCATGTTGTACTCGGCGGTGATCCACCCCTTGCCGCTGCCGGCCATCCAGGGTGGCACCTTGGACTCGACACTGGCCGTACACAGGACCGTGGTGTTGCCCGATTGGTAGAGCACGCTGCCGGCGGTGGCCCGTGTGTAGCGGCGTTTGATTTTGACGGGTCGAATTTCGTTAGCTCGGCGTGACATGGAAGTTCTCAGCAGGTTTCAGAGCGTGGGACAAGCGAGCCGCGGCGGGAGTTACGTTTTGGCGCCAAGCAGCCAGGCGAGGAGTCCTTTTTGCAAATGCAGGCGATTCCCGGCTTGCTGTATTACGGCACTCTGCGGCCCATCAATGACGTCAGCGACCACTTCCTCGCCACGGCGTGCGGGCAGGCAGTGTAGAAAACTGGCGTCCGGCCGTGCAGCGGACATCAACGGCGCATCCACTCGGAAACTCCGAAAGGCCCGCTCCCGTTCAGCGCGCTCTTCCTCCTGGCCCATGCTGGTCCAGACATCCGTGTAGACGGCCGAGGCGTCTCGGACTGCGGCTTCCGCATCGGCCGTTTGTTCAATGCCGGCGTCCGGACATTCCTTGGCCAGAAGATCAAGAAACGCCTGGTCAAACCGGTACCCGGGGGGTGACGCGAGCGTGAAGCGGAGGCCGAGTTTGCCGCAGGCCAGGGCCAGGCTGCGCGCCACGTTGTTGGCGTCGCCAACGAAGGCCAGCTTGAGCCCCTGCAGATCGCCGTGAATTTCCCGCAAGGTATAGAGATCGGCCAGGGCCTGGCAGGGGTGCGCGAGGTCGGTGAGACCGTTAACCACCGAGCAACTGCAATGCCGGGCCAGTTCGACGACCTTCTCATGAGAATTTGTCCGGCAGACGATGACGTCACAATATTCGCTGAGCACCTGGCCAAAATCGGCGATCGATTCACGTTCGCCCCACCCGACGTCGCGTCCCAGGAACAGACTTCCGCCTCCCAGGTTGATCATTGCCGTTTCGAAACTGACCCGCGTCCGCAGCGACTGCTTCTCGAACAGCAGCGCCATCACCCGGCCGGGCAACAGGGGCTCGCGGAGGCCGTCCCGATACTTCGTCTTCAAGTCTTTCGTCACGGCGAACACCGATTCAATGTCTTTCGCCGTCAAATCGCTCAGGGTCAGGAGGTTCTGCACCAATTCAACCTTTCACTTATCTGCCCGTCGATCTCGCGAACGGAATCCATTGGAATTCCCGGCGAGGCAGGGCCTCGAATCAATAGCGAACTCATTCGGATCATTCATAGACAAATAACGATTCAGTGCGAGTCGCCGGGTCGCAATCGTCCGCGGTGAATTCTCGTAAAGCGGCTCGCGCCTCATCCCGAACGCGCCAGCTTCCGGTGACAAGCCGAACCGTGGGCGAACGCCCAACGGCGGATGCATGACGTCATGCGCGGCATTCGGAGGCTCGTCGGGGATCGTGTTCGTCTTCCGTAGGTCATGCTCTGCATGACGTTTCCTCGTGTTCCTTCTCCACACGACCAGCGCGGACTCCGGCATGCACAACATGCCCTACGGAACTGAATTGATGGAAGTTGTGGTTGACTCGTTCCTTAGCCGGCCAATTGCCCGATTGCCTGTGCCAGGATTTCACATCCCTGCTCGGCCTGTTCAGCCGTCAACGTCATTGCGGGCAACAACCGAATCACGGTGCCTTGTGTGCAGTTGATCAGCAGGTTGTTTTCGAGGCACTTTTGCACCACCGGGCCGCCGTCGACCGACAATTCGATGCCGATCATCACCCCTTGCACGCGAACGTCCTCGATGAGCTCGCAATCACCTTGCAATGCCGTCAACCGGGTCCGGAAGAAATCCGCCAGCCGCCGCGTGTTTTCCAGCAGGCCTTCTTCTGCAATCGTTTCGAGCGTGGCAATTCCCGCTCGGGCTGCAATCGGATTGCCGCCAAATGTCGCCGCATGCATCCCGGGACGCAGGCTCTGAGCAATCTCGTGCGTGGTCATCAAGGCGCCACCGGCGATGCCACCGCAGACGGCCTTGGCGAGCGTCATCACGTCGGGCGTCACGCCAAAATGCTGATAGGCGAACCACTCGCCGGTCCGCCCGCACCCGGTCTGGACTTCGTCAAACATCAACAACAGGCCGTGCTGGTCCGCCAGGTCCCGGAGCCCCTGCAAGAATCCTGCCGGCGGGATGCGGACTCCACCTTCGCCCTGAATCGGCTCGACCATGATCGCACACGTTTCGTCGTCCACGAGATCGGCGACGGCTGCCAGATCGCCGTACGGCGCGTAGACGAAGCCGGCCATCAACGGTCCCAGCCCTTCGTGGTATTTGGGCTGCGCCGTCGCGGTCAGCGCGCCCAACGTCCGACCATGAAAACCGCCTTCGAACGTGATGATTTTGTAGCGTTCCGGAGGCGTGTGGAGGCGCGCCAACTTGATTGCGGCTTCATTCGCTTCGGCACCCGAGTTACAGAAGAAAGCCTGCCCGCCAAAGCTGTGTTCGGACAGCAACTTGGCCCACCGGCCCTGGGCGTCCAGATGCCACGTGTTGGGCACGTGGATCAACGTGGCAACCTGCTCTTGAACGGCTTGCACGACTCGGGGCGGGCAATGGCCCAGCAGATTACAGCCCCACCCGGGAAAGAGGTCCAGATAGCGCTGGCCTTCGCTGTCCCAGACAAACGAGCCTTCACCCCGGACCAGATTGACCGGGTACCGTGTGTAGTTGGGAATAACATACTGCTTGAAGAGTTCAACGGTATCGGCAGAACTCAACTCGGCGACGGAGGCCATCTGACAGCTCCTTGGTTTCTCGTTCAGAATCGCGAAGACGTACCTTCCGGCTCGACGCCGCCAACCGCACCCGCGTCCACCGTCGGATCACCCACCGGAATCCTGTCGAGACACCTCGACGGGTTCCATGTTCGCAACAAAATAGACCAATCCATCAGGAGGCGGTCTCCTGTAGAATCTGCGTGCCGACTCCGGTCGTGGTGTAAATCTCCAACAACAGCGAATGGCGCAGGTGGCCGTCGATGATGTGGATCTTCCGCACGCCGCGATCCAGAGTCTCCAGACACGCCTCGACCTTGGGGATCATGCCGGCGTCGACGGCACCCGAGGCGATCAGCGCGCGTGCTTCGTCAGCGGTCAGCGAGTGGATCAGGGAGTCAGGATCATTCTTGTCGCGGCGAACGCCGTTGACGTCGCTGACGAACACCAGTTTTTCCGCGCCCAGGGCCTGCGCGACGGCAGTGGCCGCCGTGTCTGCGTTGACGTTCAACTTGTTACCGTCGTCGTCCAGGCACATCGACGGGATCACCGGGACCTGGCCGGCGTAACTCAGGTTTTCGATGGTCGCCCGGTCGACTCGAGTCACAGTTCCCACCGACCCCAAGTCGATCGGCTTGCCGTCTTGATCTGCGAGCTGCAATCGTTCCCCGAAGAGGACATTGCTGGTGCGGAAGTTCAGGTTCATGGCGCGCCCACCGCTGGCTTCAATATTCGCCGCCAACGATTCGTTGGTTTCGGTGGCCAGAACCCGTTCGACAATCTCCAACGATCGGGCGTCGGTGTAGCGTCGCCCTTGCACAAACCGCGCCTCGATGCCGGCAGCCTGCATGGCCCGATTGATGGCCGGTCCGCCGCCATGAACGACCACCGGCCGCATCCCGACCGTCTCCATAAAGACGATGTCGATCAGCACATGACGCAGGGCGTCCTCGTCATCCATAAAGCTGCCGCCCAGCTTGATGACCGTCACCTTGTCACGGAACTGGCGGATCCAGCCCATGGCCTCAATCAGCGTGTCCGCTTTGGCAATCGCCTCGTGCACCGTCCGTCTCCAGACCTCTGAGAATTTCCTCGCCACCCCACACTGAGTCACCAACCGCCGGCAGACAGTTGCTGCATCAACAACGCTTTCGGTCGCGGCCTTCGTCAACACACGGGACCCGCACGTCCGAAACCGGCCGGAGCGACTTGACAACGAACGAAGGTGCCGCGTCGGCAACGCCCTGGCCTGGCCGGCCCACGCCGGCCCGCCGCGACGCCGCACGTCTCCGGCGTTATTCGTCCCTGTCGGCAGTTTCCACGCCTGTCGGCTGTATCCACGCCGGGTGGCTTGCCGCCAGTCGCCAGACCACAACGAAGAGATGGGGAAAACCCGCCATTTTATGACTCCTCCATTTGTTGTGTCAACGACCTGTGCAGGGCGAGGCGACGCTTGCTCGCCGCGGACGACCGCACCCGTTCACCCGCTCACCCGCTCGCCCGCTCGGCGCGGGTCTCCGCACCCGCTCGCCCGCTCACCCGCTCGGCGCGGGTCTCCGACCCCGCCGAAACCGCCGACCGAAGGTCTCCCCTACCCACCACTTCTACCCACCACTTCTACCCACCATTCCAACCCACCATTCCAACCCACCATTCCTACCCACCATTCCTACCCACCATTCCTACCCACCATTCCTACCCGCCATTCCAACCCACCATTCCAACGCCTACGACTCCAGGCCCTAGACCCGATTCTCCATGAACCTGCGACGATTCAGTGCAAGTTACTGTGCCGCAATCTCTTGTGGTGACCTTACCCCAAACGCCTCGCATATCAGTCGGAACGCGTTAGCGTCCGGTTTGCCCTGTTTTCAAAGGAACCGAGGCTAACGCCCAGCGGCGAATGAATAATCCGCGCTAGCAGCGCACACCGTGCCCACCGAATATCCTCTTGCCGTGCCCCACCTGCCCTCCGGTGACGCCCCACCTGGCCAACCCGTCCACCCGGCGACGCTGCTGGCCGCCCCGCGACTCAGGCCGGTTGTCCAAATCACTCCGATTGACCGTTTCCAGCGGTGCTGGTAAATTGGCGGGTCTGTAGTTGAGACGCAAAGCCATGAATGTACGTGGTTTGCGCGTTCCGAATCCTTTCTAGAACTGATCGAAGTACCGCTAAGGTCCGACCTGTGGCCCGTGCTGCCATCGCGGAATCGATCGCCCCATGATGGAGAGATTGTTGTGTCTCAGACGATTGTGCAGGAGTTAATCGAAGCCGGCGTCCACTTTGGGCATCGGGCGAGTCGTTGGAATCCGAAGATGGCGGCCTATATCTACGGCCGCAAGAAGCAGATTCACATCATCGATATCCGCGAGACTGTGCGGGGCATCCTGCGGGCCAAGAAGTACCTCGCCCAGGTTGCCGAGGGTGGCAGCCTGGTCCTGTTTGTCGGCACCAAGCGGCAGGCGACCGCGTCGATCGAACGCGAGGCTGCCCGTTGCGGCATGCCGTTTATCAGCGAGCGTTGGTTGGGCGGGACGTTGACGAACTTCCGCACCATTCGCAGCCGGCTCAGCCGCCTGGAAGAGCTCGAAGAAATCCGCTCCAGCGACAAAATTGATTCGTACTCGAAAAAAGCCCAGTCCGCACTGAACCGCGAATTTCGGAAGATGTATCGCAACTTGAACGGTCTGCGAAACATGAACCGCTTGCCCGAATGCCTGGTGGTGATTGACCCCAAGAAGGAAAAGAACGCAATTCGCGAGGCGCGCAAGCTGGGCATCACGACCGTCGCCCTGATCGACACGGACTGCGACCCGGATCTGGTCGACCTGCCGATCCCCGGCAACGATGACGGAATTCGCTCGATCGAGCGGGTTGTGCATCACCTGGCGGATGCCATCGCGGCGACCCGAGCGGTTGCGGAAGCCAAGCCCGACGAAGGGGCCGTGGCGGCCGCCGCCCCCCCGGCGGCATCACAACCGGCGGAAACGCAGCCGGCAGCGGCGGGCGAGCCTGCTGCATCGAGCGATAGCGGCGAAGGTGGCGGCGAAGTCGAAGTCGTGGACAAGGACGCCTAGGTTGCGGGAGAGGCATCGAGTCGCATCGTGGTGCGGGCACGGCGACGAGCGGGAACATTGGTCGTGCCGCGTTTCGCCGCGGGTCCAACCCCCCGCGGTCACCACCGCCTGACCCAAGGTGCACCCGTTGGCAACTCGGTCTGCGGCCCGGTCGACCGGCGTTTCAATCGCCAGCCGGCATGAGTCCGCTCCGGCCGAATCCGCCGCGGGAACGCGACGTCGGCCCGACCGCCGACGATGCATAGCACAGGACAACGGACAGTTTGAATTTCGCCGGCCAGCCGCTTCGTTGCCCGTTCTCCGGCGAGTGAACGGCGCATCACGGTGGTTGGCGAAACGCTTCATCTAGCGAAAGACAGAAAACCGAGAATACGTGGAGGAGAAGGAATTATGGCTGCGATTACAGCCGCTGCGGTGAAAGAGCTGCGTGAGGTCACCGGACTGCCGATGATGGACTGCAAAAAGGCCCTCACCGAGTGCGAAGGGGATCAGGAAAAAGCCGTTCAGTGGCTCCGTGAGCGGGGAGCGACGGTTATGGGCAAGCGGGCCGATCGAGAGACGTCGTTTGGACGTTTTGGAATCTGTGCGGGTGTCGGCAACTCCGCTTCGGCGATGGTCGAACTGATGTGCGAAAGCGATCCGGTTGCCAAGAACGCCGAGTTCATTCAACTGGCGGACGACCTGGCGGCCACGCTGGCGAAGAGTTCCAGCGACCTCTCCAGCGAAGAACTGCTGGCACAGCCCTCGCCCAGCAAGGACGGCGCGACACTCGGAGACCAGCGGGACGAGCTGATGAACCGGATTCGCGAAGTCTTTAACGTCGGCCGCATGGTTCGCTTTGAAGGCGGATCGGGTGGCTACAGCCACAACGCAGGGACGATCTCCGGGGCGATCATCGCCGTCAAGGGTGGCACCGACGAGTCTGCCAAGGATGTCTGCATGCATATCGCGGCCATGCGTCCGGCGGCCTTGACGGTGGAAGATCTCGACCCCAGTGACGTAGAAAAAGAGCGTAGCATCCTGCGTGAGGCCGCGCTCAAGGAAGGCAAGCCGGAGAAGATTGTCGACAAGATGGTCGATGGCCGGATGCGGAACTTCTACGCCGAACGCGTCTTGCTGGAACAGCCGTTCGTGAAGGAACAGAAGATGACCGTGGGCCAATTTGCCAAGGAGAACGGAATGGAGATCAGCCAGTTCGTCCTCTGGGAATTGGGTCAGGCCTAGGCGGACTGGAAGAATCAACGGAAAGCCCCGGAACCGCGCCGGGGCTTTTCGTTTCTCATGCCCCAACGCGGCGGACCAGGTGCGATGAGCGAAGCAACGGAATCTACCCCCAAGTACCGGCGCGTCATCCTGAAGCTCTCTGGTGAGAGCTTCTGCCGTAATGGCGGGCAAGGAATCAGCATGGAAGAGGTGGTGCTGATCGCCGGCCAGATTCATCAGGCCAAGCAGATGGGCTGCCAGTTAGCGGTCGTGATCGGCGGCGGGAATATCCTTCGCGGCGCGCAGTTTAAAGAGCGGAGCAGCGCGATCCAGGAAGCGACCGCGCACTACATGGGGATGCTGGCAACGGTCATCAACGGCTTGGCCCTGCAGGACGCCCTCGAATCTCTCGGCTGCGAGACGCGCCTGATGTCGGCCATTCGGATGGACGGTGTTGCCGAACCGTACCTCCGCCGCCGGGGGCAACGACATCTCGAAAAGGGACGGATCGTGATCCTCGCCGCCGGCACGGGAGGCCCCTTCGTGACAACCGACACGGCGGCCGCGCTGCGTGCCCTCGAACTGGGCGCCGAAGTGGTCCTCAAGGCAACACGGGTGGACGGCGTCTACAGCGAAGACCCCGAAAAGAATCCCCACGCGGTCATGTACCGCGAGCTCAGCTACAACTCCGTGCTGGAACAAAACCTGCGAGTGATGGACAGTACGGCAATCGCCCACTGCATGGAGAATGACATGCCGATCCTGGTCTTCAACTACCGCCGGGAGGGCAACATCGAACGTGCTTTGCGGGGTGACAAGGTGGGCACGTTGATCGGTGCCCAACTGACGGACGAGACGGCCGTTTGAGTACATCCCGGCGGCCGCGGCGTGCGGCAGGCGGCCGCGGATGACGAATCAATTGCTTCAACTTGGGAATTTACGGAGTAACCAACCATGTCCGCCGACGAAATCCTTTTGGATGCTGAAGATCGCATGGAAAAAGCGCTGGGGGTGCTGAAGAAAAACCTGGCTGGAATTCGGACCGGTCGGGCGAACCCCGGGTTGGTCGATTCCGTCCGCGTCGATGTCTACGGCTCGCAAAGCCCGATTAAGCAGTTGGCCTCGGTCGGCGCGCCGGAACCGACGCAGATCGTGATCCGTCCCTACGATACGGGCACGATCAAGGAGATCGAGAAGGCGATCATCGCCAGCGACCTGGGCTTCAACCCGCAAAGCGACGGTCGGCTAATCCGCATCAACATCCCGCCCCTGTCCGGTGAAGTGCGGCGAAAAATGGTGACGCGAATCAAAGAACTGTCCGAAGAAACCCGGGTCTCCATCCGCAACATTCGCCGTGACGCCAACAAGGCGGCCGACCAGGCGGAAAAAGACAAGGAGATCGGCGAGGACGTCCGCGATGACACCAAGAAGGAAGTCCAGGAACTCACCAAGAAGTTCGAAGAACAAGTCAATGAACTCGCCAAACAACGGGAATCCGAAGTCATGGAGGAATAGCGGGGCGGAGGGACCGTTACAATGATTGCAAAATCTGCAGCGGTGGCTGACAGAATCTTGGCCGATGGCGAAACGGCCTGCGATGTAACGGCCGCACCGCGCGGTACGAAGTCGCTACGAAGAAGCCGTGGATGCACGCGCACGCTGGCGTACAACTCTTGATGACAGGCACCATTCGCATGCCCCACGACCTCTCTCTGCAGCACCAACCGGTCAGCAACTTCTTCCCGCATGGCGCCACCACGACCGACCTGGCGGCGTTTCGCCTCAGCGACGAGCAGGTCGCTTTTTACCACGAGCACGGCTACCTGGCCGGCGTGCGTATCCTCAACGACGCGCAAATCGACCAACTGCGGTCCGAACTCTCCGAGCTGTTCGATCCGGCCCACGATGGTCACGAGTTGTGGTACGAGTACCATACCAACGAATCGGCCGACCCCGGTTCCGTCCTCTTCCATGCCTTGGGAGCCTGGCGTTTGCGGCCCGGCTTTCATGATCTGCTCTGGCACCCGGCGTTTACGGTCGCCGCCAGCCAACTGCTGGCAGGCCCCGTACGCTTCTGGCACGATCAGCTCTTCTGCAAGCCGGCCCGGCACGGCGGTGTCGTCGCCTGGCACCAGGACTACTCCTACTGGACGCGGACACACCCCATGGCCCACCTGACCTGCTGGATCGGGCTCGATGACAGCACGCGAGAGAACGGGTGCGTCCACTATGTACCGGGCAGCCACCATTGGGACCTGCTGCCGATTACCGGGCTCGCCGGCGATATGAACGCGATCCGCGACGTGCTCTCCGACGAGCAGTGGAACCAGTTCCAGAATCCGGTCGCCGTCGAACTGAAGGCCGGCGAGTGTTCGTTCCATCACCCGCTGATGGTTCATGGTTCGAAGGAAAACCGCACCTCGTCTCCGCGCCGCGCTGCCGTGCTGAACGTCGTTCGCGACGGCGTCGCGTCATCGAGCAATGATCCGCTCCTGCAAGGCGTACCGGTCGTCCCGGCGGGATCGCCCCTCGGTGGCCAATTCTTTCCGCTCCTGTTCGACCCCATGTCCGGTTCGCTCGGCGATGAACCGACCCGTGGGTTAGCGTCCAACGGCTGATCGGCTTCTCTTTCAACCGCTTGAGCGGCACGGCGTTGCTTAACCGCCCCGACGAGTATCGGCATGCACAGCATGCCTTACGGATGGCAGACCTGCGATTGCTGCTCCCCGCAGGTTATGCTCGGCATGACGATTCCTCACTTCGTCTGCTGCTTCCCGCAGCACGGCTCGCCGGGCAGCCAAATCATTTGGTGGCACCCGGCTCCGCTTCCCGCGGACTCGGCAGCCACGTCTCGGCCGCAATCCGCGTGAACTCGGCACGCACGTCACTCCCTTCGTAAAATGACAACCAGCCGCGCAACCGCACCGTTTCACCCGGCGCGCAATCCGGAAACTGGGGATCCGAGTGCATGCAGGGGCAGTGCTGATTCGACCAAGGTCGAACACAGTGTTCCCAGGCGGTAATGATCCACCGATGTCCCGACGGGTCGTGGCAGGCAACAAACGGCGACTGCGTAACGCGATTCGAGTTATCCAACGCGTTGAACCCACGGGCCTCGCGGAGCATGACACAATTCTGAATGCGCAACCCGGTGAGCGTGGATGCGGTACCGTTGCGGAGCCAGAGTTCCATTTCGACATGCGTTGCGCGGGGAACGACGTGGGCGCCAAATGCGACCTGGTTGGGGAGCACCCGTTCGATCCACAACGACCCATCGTCGCGCCGTTCCCATTCGAGCTTCGGAAGCTGAACGCCCCGCCCGGACCAGATGGTCGGCACGTGGGTATGAGCCAGGTAGAGTAGTTCGCGACCTTCCCCTTGGTCGACCCAGATCGCTTCCGGGACGTCGACGACCACGTAGCTTTTGGCTTCCCAGGGGGCAAACGCGCTGAACTTGGTCTCCCGCTGCGGCCGCATCGCGCCGTCGCGGAACCCGATCCGCGGATGGCGACCGCCCGGATACGGCAGAATCTTCACGCGGTTTGCAGCCGTCGCTCCGGCCGCCTCGATTCCCAACCGCGCCATCGCGGCGTCGACCTCCCGCATGCTCAGCCCTGTCGCCATGCTGATTTCCGGGGCCGTGTACCCGTGCCCGGCCGCCATATTCGTCAACCAGTACTTGAGCTCCCGATCGTCGCCGGGACGGCGCCCGTTGTCTCGAGTGAGACCCTTCTGCAAGGCCCGTTGCCGATCGTCGATCACTTCCTGATGATTCTGCGGTGCGATGCCCGGGTCGACATAATCCGCCAGGTCGCGGAGGGCAATCACTTTGAAGCGGTTGACGGCCAGATACTTCATGTAGGCCGCAAACTGTTCCGGCGCCGTATGCACCCACGGATGGGCCCGGTCGGGAACTCCATGAAACTGCAATATCGCCACCCGTCCCGACGTGGCCTGCTTGACCGCGCGGATAAAATCGTCCATCCGCCAGTCGGGACGTGCGTCTCCGGCCGTCGGCAACAGGAGTGGATGGTCCAGCCCCGGTTCATACGCGAAGCCGCGACCCTCCTCGTACGGATACTCGGGTGCGCCGCCGCGCCGAGCGAACTGAATTCCGTGACGCGCGAGGATCGGAAAGGCCCGCGGGGTCGTGGCGTTCCCCGGGTAGGCGAAAGTCACCGGCCGGGGAATCTGGTGACGAGCGCACTGCGCCTCAATGGCCGCAAGCTGCTCGTCCAGTTTCTCGACATTCGCCTCCGTAATGGAAAGATGATCGCGGGTGTGGTTCCCAATCTCGAAACCATCCCGGTGAAGCTGCGCGATCTCTTCCCATGTCATGTAGTCGCTCTTGTTGGTCGGAAAGTCGAATCCCTCGGTCACGAAAAACGTGGCGCCAAACCCATGCTGCTTGAGGATCGGACGGACGACCGTGAAATGTGATTTCACGGAATCGTCGAACGTCAAGACGACCAGCTTTTCCGGGACCGGCTCAATCGCCGCCGCCAGCGAAGCGAATACGGCGACCGACAAGGCAGTGACAACGAAGCTGGGCAAAACGGTGCGGGGCATGGAGAGGATCCTTGTGGTAGTTTCGCAGCCGTGGATTGGGAAACGGGGGATTGGGAAACGGGGACAGCCTCCGCAGCCGCGGCAAGCGGCCCCGATCGCAACGTGCGTCGATCATAACAGGTGGCGCTGATCGGGAGGCAATCCTCCCTGCCTGACCTCGACCGGCTGCCAAACTGGCAGGCCCATCGAACGAGGCCCAGGCTGGAATGCCGCACCAAGAAACAACCGCAAACAACTTACAGTAAATCACTTACAACAAGACAATCGATCACAATACCGTTTTGGCACGCTCTTTGCTAATTTCGTCTGGCGTGATCTCGGTTGAGAAAAGAGGCCTCTTAAATCCAAGGCACGGTTACGAAACGGTCGCCTGTCCGACGCGCTCTACGGCAACTCGGATAGGGCCGGGAACAGTCCATTTAGGAGAGCAAGCATGAATACCAAATTGTCGCACGCGCACCGTTGGTCGCCCCTCTTTTTCGATGATTTGCGGAAGGAAATGAACCGGATCTTTGAAGGCACCGCGGATCGCGGGGAAGGAGGCGGAACCGTGATAGCGCCCCTGGCCAACCTGGCGGAGACGGAGAGCGAATACGAAATTTCGCTCGACCTGCCCGGGCTCAAACCGGAAGACGTGAACGTCGAATTTCGCGACGGTCACCTCTGCATCTCCGGCGAACGCAAGCAGGTCAACGAGGAAGAAGGCAAGACCTATCACCGCATCGAACGTTCCTTCGGCGCCTTCCGCCGCGTCGTCGCGCTCGGCAACGAGGTCGATGCGGACAAAATTGCAGCCAAGTACGAGCACGGCGTGTTGACCGTCACCGCCCCCAAGGTATCGGCGGCTCAGCCCAAGAAGATCACCGTCTCGACCTGACCCAAGCTTGTGAGCGTCTGCTCGAGCGACCTACGTCGAATCGAGCAGCCCCCATCCAAGGCTGCCGGAACCATGACGTGCCTCGCCACCGTTGGTTCCGGCGGCCATTTTTCTTGGCTTGCTCGGAATTCACCGAGCGTTCCTGGCCGGGTCACGGCGCTTGCCCAGTTGAATCGACGACACCGCGCCGTTCGATGCGGCCCGCCTCCGGCACAACCACCGCCATCCATACGCCGGCGCTGCCACCGGTTCGACCCGAAGCAGCACCAAACACAGACAGCCAGACGCAGCGAGCGATCGTCGCCGGGCCTGGCTGGAGTGAACGTCGTTTGTGGGTGGCCAACTGGTGTTGGCGGCTACCTACTTCTTTTTCTTGGTGACCTTCTTCTTGGCCGCCTTGGCAACCGGCTTCTTCTCCGTCTTTTTGCCAAACACGCTGTCCCACTGCTCGGTGAATTTCTTGCTGGGGCCAGATCGTACAATCGGTCCGGGCATGGTGATACGACTCCTACGTTGTGTCAAATACGGTAACCTCGCGCAGGGCGCCGAGGAACGAAGAAAGAGCAGGCCGGCGGTCGTGGACGACCTGCGAATTCCCCGGCTGAGGACGTCGCGTTGTGGCTTGCCGTTTCTTGGTTGCTGGGCCGATGCCCGCTGGGCTTGTGTGAAGCAGGCGAGCCCGCTTTGCCCATCGCCTTATTCTAAATCCAGCCACCAAGGCCGCAAGACCCGCTGCGGGCGATGGGTTACCGAGCGTATCCGCGCGCTGCGGTTCCTCGAAGCCGTGGGTGGTGCGCCTCGCAGACTCAAGTTGCCAGTGGAGCATCGCCTGCGTTTCCGCACGCACTGCATGGCCCATGGACGCAGGCCGGCAGGTAGGCCCTCGAGGGCATGACGGCGCAACCGCCGGCATTCGATCCCGCCCCCTTCGTTCGGCGCAGAATGTGCCCGCCGCTTCGATCCCGCTCGGTAACATGGATCGCTATAATCGACGCCAACGAGCCGCCTCCCGCGGTCGCCGGGTGCGATGGAGGGATGCTGCGCCCGCTTCCCTTCCGACCAAGAGCGTCCTTCGACATGAATGAATTGCGTCCTACACGACTCGTCGGCGTGACGGTGCTGCCCGAGTATCTGCAAGCCGAATCGATCAACGGCGTGCTCGACCGCCTACAAGCAGCCGGTGTCAACGCGATCACCACGTCGCCCTACGTCATGGAGTTGGCGGACGAGAAAACGGGCAGCCGTGAACCGCCGATCGACGCGGGAGCCGGATCCGTTCGCCTGCTGGATCGGCCACTGTGGGGACACCGCGAACTGTGGGTGCGAACGTCGCCCAGCTTTGAAGCGGACCGTTCGCTCTACGAAGGCCTCCCGTATCAGCCACCGGCTCCGGACGCTCTGACCGCTCGGGAAGGCGCGATCATCGACGACTTGATTGCCGCCGCACACCGGCGCGGCATGCAAGTCTTCTTTCAGGTCCAAGCGGCGATCCCACCCGGCTATCGGGTGCAATTCGGGGGCCCGCTGGAGGAAGACCGCCCCCGGCTCCCCAACGGTCGCATCCCGGAACGCCGTGTTGCCAACAATGGCAGCCTGGCCAGCCCTCAGGTGATTGACTACGCCGTCGCCCTGACCAAGGACCTCTGCCGGCGCTATCCGGCGCTGGATGGCCTGCGGTACGACTGGCCCGAGTATCCACCCTACCTGTTGGACGACTGGTTTTACGACTTCAGCGATCCGGCGCGCGCCGTGGCTGCCGCCGATGACCTCGACTTCGACGGAATGCAGCAGGCGGCGGCGGCACTCTACAGGCGACTCCACGGCGAGCTCACAAACGAGATGCTGGACCGCTGTCTCAGTGCCGCAGATCACCGCGAAGCCTGGCTGCAGTTCGCAACGAACGAGCCCGAGCTGCAAGCCTGGCTGGATTTCAAGGCGACGCTGGTCGAACGCGTCTTGAAGCGATTCCGAGCTGCCATCACGGCAGCGGCAAACGAACGCGTCGCCATGGTACCCAACGCCTTTCCGCCTCCCTGGTCGCAGGCGTCGGGCTTTGATTTTTCCCGAGCCGCAGACCACAGCCAGGGTTTCTGCGTCAAGCTGTACGGCATGCACTGGGGCATGATGGTCCGCTTTTACACAGATCAGCTCGCCGCAGCCAATCCCAAGCTGGACCCTGCACGCCTGCTGGCAGCCACGATCCGATTGCTCGACGTGGCTGATACGAATGGTCCCTTCGATGATGCGGCATGGGGCTACCCGGAGCCGGACGAGCCGCATCCTGGCGGTCCCGAAGCCCAGATCAGAAAGATCGCACAAGCTCAGCAGGCTGCCGGCGAAACACCGGTCTTCACTTTGGCCCATGGCTACGGACCGGTCGACGACTTCCGGCGCCGCCTGCGAGTCGCCCGCGACGCCAGTTCCCACGGAGTCTGGTTCAATCGCTATGCCTACCTGAGCGACGAGAAACTGGCGGCGATCGGGAATGCCTTGTCGTAAGCAGGCCGTCATCCGGCGACCGTGAATCGACGCATCAACAACGTACTGAATGCGACGGACTGGGCGTAGCCACCGTCGCAACGTTGGAGGAGTTGTGGATTCCCCGTTACTAGGCTTGGATGATTCATTAGCCGTTAACGCGGATGATTAGCCGTTGGGCGTTAGCTCCGGTTCCGTTCAATTGAGTTCCATACTTCCGGGGGTCATGCTTTGCATGACATTCCGCCCTAGCACCGGAATCCAATTGAACGGTATCCGGGTTAGCGCTGGATCGTCGCTGCGGGAGCGTACGGCGGATACGGCCCGGCGGCCGCGATCGGACCTCGCGGTGCGGGCGGGTCCAGTGGTTGGAGCCCCGGTTGTGCTAGACCCGGGTATACCAGCCCGGGTTGGGACAGCGGTTGTCGGGCCGGGTACGAAGGTTGTATGGATGACCGTTCCGGATCGGGCAGTAAGGCCTGCGAACCGACGCTCGGGGAAGGCTGCAGTGCGGCCGGCAGCAGGCCGGGTGACCCTGGGTGGGTCGGAAGCTGCGCCAGTTGGGGCCCCACTTGAGCCGCCTGCTCGAATGCCGACCGTCGCTCGGCATCGGCACGCACGACGCGGGCGAACGCTTCGCGATAGAGTTGCTTGTCATCCTTGTCCAGCGCCTGACCCAAGGCTTGCCTGGCGAGCGTGAATTCGCCAAGCGCTTCGTGGGCGATTGCCAGGTTGTACGCGGCAGCCGCATTGTCCGGGTGCGATTGAACCACACGGCTCCAGGTCTGCCGAGCCTCCACCCACTTGCCGTCTTTGGCCAGTTCCATCCCTTTGCGAACGTCCGTCGCGCCCGGTCCGAACGCCGCATGGGCCAACGAAACATCGACCTCTTCTTCGAAGGGCACCAGCACGCGTGCGGCCAACCCGCCGCTCGACCTGGCCAGCCGAGACAGGATCCGCGATTCCTCCGTGCGTCGCTCCAACTCTCCCTGGTAGGTCTCCGATTTAACCGTGTCGCGGTCAAGCGTCTGGCCCGAGCGGACATCGACCAGTTCGTACTGCAACGCCGCCACAACTTCAGGATCACCGATGCGGAGCGACTTCGAACCGTAGATCGTGCCGTCCGTCTCCAGGAACCGCACGCCGGCAATCAGCAACGCGTCGACTTGAAGACGGCGCCCGGCCTCAACGGCTACTTGCCGGTTGGCCGCGCCATCCGGGTCGACAAGCGGCGAGGGTGCGGCGAGCTGCAGCTCGTTGGTCGAAACCAACTCGAACCGCCCCGATTGCTCCAGGTGCTGCCACAGAGCGGCGGTCGCGTTCTGGCCTTCGCTCCGCGGCGCTTCCAGTTCCAGCATCGCCAGGCGGCGAATCGGCACGGTGACACGGGCCGGCCGGTGTTGCACAAAGGTAGCGTGCTGAGCACACCCCAGCACCAACGCCGGAACCAGTGAGAGGAAGATCAATCCAATCGAACGATGCGAACACATGGTTGGCACTTCCCGTAAACGTCGGTCGCAGTGAGATGGAGTGCTAGCACCGGATCATCGCGCCAGCCCATTTGAAGCTTCGGCAGTTGCACGTGACACGGGCCAACGAAAATACCACCGACAACGAATTGCCGAAGCCATTTCGCGTTACAGCGCCGCACCAGATTCCTCAGCCTGCAGTTCAAGCAGCTCGACGATCCGAGCGTACTTCGCCACGCCCGGATTGTCGCGCACCAACCGCTGCGCGATCACGTAGGCGGCTTGCCGGGACGACTCGGAATTCGCCGCACTCGCCTCGGACTCGAACTGCGCCCCGGACAGCAACGCCCAGCAAAGCGACAGTAAGTAATAACGCTCAGGTCCGGGCGCCTCCGCGATCAACTGCTCGAGCAACTCTTTGGCCGTTTCTGCCTGGGACACGCAGTTGACCGGGTCCCCCTCGAGCAATCTAAGTTGGCCCAGATTGAAGTGGGCTTTCGCCAGGTCGAGCCGAACCGGAGGCCGGCGTTTCAATGGAGCGCGGATCTGCTGCGCCGTCGCGAACTTGGCTGCGGCCGCCTCCAGCTCGTCTTGTGCCATCGCGACGATGCCCAGGTTCATATGGACATTGGCCAGCTTGCGTTGAAACTCGGCATTGCTGGGGAAGTCGCCGACCAGTTGCTCACGGACCGTTTGGGCTCGAGCGAAAGCGGCGGTTGCGGCCACTGGATCACCATTCCGCTGCAACGTGGCGCCCATCGCCGCCAGCGTGTCCGCCAACGCATCGCGGAATTCGGGCTGGCCGGGAAACTCGGCGACGAGGTGCTCCTGAGCGTCGGACGCAGTGCGAAATTGTTGCAAGGCCAGCTCAACGTCGCCACCGAGCTCTGCCAGTTTTCCCAGCCGAAACTGCACGACGCTCATGTCCGCAGTCGACTGGGGACTGGAATGCTCGGCGGCAAGTTCGGCGAACAGGTCCCGCGCCGCCTCCAGCCGCTTGCGCCGTGCTGCGAGGCTGCAGTCTTGCATCCCGAGCGCCTCAGCTTCAGCAACCAGCGCCAGTGCATCTTCCCGGTTCCGTGAGTTGGCAGGCTGACGAACGTTCGCCAGCAGCACCCCCATGGCTGCCAGGAGTACGACCGCGCCACTCCAAGGCCACCACCGTCTTTGGTTATTCTTGTCGCCACCCATGGTGGCATTGTACCAAGCCAACACCGGTCATCAGGATAAACACGCAATGTTGTGCTGCTGCGACGTCGGCTTCGCGGAAAAACGACCTCGGTCCGCCCTCAGGGGACAGCGGACTCCGATGCCGCTTCCGGCTCGTCTATCCGAGCCAGCAACTACGGCGGCGTCTGCTGGCCGCCGAAGTGAACCAGGACCGGCGCCTCCTGCTTGGTCAGGTTATCGATGCCGGTTTCCAAGATATTGTTCTGGTTGCTGCCGATCCACCAGGCCGCGCGCTGGCGTCAGCACATCCACTACACGGTCGGTGGCTACTCGATACGGCCCCCGGTGCAACGCAGGAAGGCAATCGGTGGAAAGTGCGGCCAACCGAATTTTAGTGGGCGTTACTGGATTCGAACCAGTGACCTCTGCGGTGTGAACGAACTCTAAATCCCGTTGAAATACCCGTTTTTATCAGCGTTTAGACGCATTCTACCATCGGTTCGGGGTGTCGCAACCGTTCGCACTTTTTCTCGGGTTTTACGCGGTACTGCTCGCGACGTTGAAGCGCAAAACGGTACGATTGCACTTGTCAGATGGCAAGCAACCAGCGAAAGGGGTTGAGATGGCAAGCGTGATCGGATACCTACGAGTCAGCACGACCGGACAAGCCGACGACGGTGTTAGCCTGGACGCACAGCGGGCACGCGTGGAAGCCTACTGCCTGGCCAATGACGTGGAACTGGCGGAAACATTCGTTGACGCTGGCGTGAGCGGGAAACGGGCGGACAATCGGCCAGAACTGCAAAAGGCACTCGACCTTGCTTGCCGCGACGGTGCCGTCTTAGTTGTGTACTCTCTGAGTAGGCTGGCACGCAGCACGCGGGACACCATCGAAATCGCGGAACGCCTCGATACCGCCGGCGCTGACTTGGTTTCGCTGTCTGAGAAAATCGACACCACGAGCGCCGCCGGAAAAATGGTTTTCCGAATGTTGGCCGTCATGGCGGAGTTTGAGCGGGACTTGGTTTCCGAGCGAACCACGCTGGCCATGAGCCACAAGCGAAACAAGGGCGAGCGAGTAGGAAGCGTGCCCTACGGATTCGATCTGGCCGCTGATGGCGTGAACCTGACTGAGAACCCGAAAGAGCAAGCTGCATTGAAGATCATCGACGAACTGCGCACTGCCGGCATGTCGCTACGGACGATTGCCAGCGAATTGAACAAACGGAACATCACGACGAAGGGCGGAAAGAAAGCATGGTCGCACACGACGGTACAACGGATTGTCAAACGCCTAGCAGCCTAGCCAAGCTCGACGCGTTGGCGTCGCTACCGAGTGGTCACCCCCCCGAACGCATCGCAGCGTTGGAGCAACTTCTCATGGCCGATCTAGTCGAAACGCTTAAGCAAGCAATCGTGAACAGTGAAATGTCACGCTATGAAATCGCGAGGCGAGCAGGTGTTTCACAGGCCATCATTAGTCGTTTTGTCAATGGCGAACGCGGTATCAAGCTGGAGACGGCCGGTAAGCTTGCATCGGTGTTGGGCCTAAGCCTAACCGCGACACCGCCGCAACAAGAAAGACGAAAACAGCGCGGCTAGGGGCGTGGATCGTGCAAACTGCTGCGCAAACTATCTGGGTCGTCGGATGACCGACACTACTTCATCTTTTTCATCATTTGGAACAGCACCTTGTTCGGCACAACGCCCCCGTACTGAAGGACATCCGACACCCTAACATCTTCGATCCAATTGCAGACAACAACGGTGGGCACCTTGAGCTTTGTATATGGGTGTCCGCCCGGCCGCGAGAGATATGGCAATTCGACTTCGTCGTCGTCGAGCGGAAAATCAAATTTCGTGCTACCACCCATTACACGGATTACGGCATCATCGGGAGGGTCGCGCACATCGGATAATACAACGGCAGGACGCTTCTTGAAGTCGCCTCGTGGTCCCAAGCGAACCCAGACGATTTTCCCGCGTATCGCATAATCTGCCACGCAAAGCCCCCATTACCTGCGCACTAAAATGGGCAGTCTTGATCGCCTGCCAAATACGTCGCAGGGGCGCGGCTTTTCTGGCTTGCATTTGCCAAAAACGCTTCCGTAATCTCAAGGTCATCAATTGATTGCTTTGCGGATATTTCTTCTTCGTAAATAGCGGTTTCTGCTACTCCTCGCCTCGCTGCTTCATAGCGAATATAGTTTGCAAAGTCAGAATCAACCGTTACTGTACGTTCACCTATCCACAGCAGCTCTTCGCGGTTGCCAGTTGGTGAAACCATGTCAACCTCGCTCAGAAAATAATCGGAGGATGCCGCCGCCCACTCATTCGGGGCAAATGCCGTGGCGCACGCACCGCCAGCACCTTCAAGATGAAATTGTTCTGCCATTGCGTCACTCCCCTTGCTTCGCGATCTGTGCTTTTGCAAGTTGCGATTGTAGAGCTTCAATAATCGATGGAACGCGATCGACATCGACGATGATTCGCGCCACAGGTTTTGCCAGAATGGTGTCTAGGTCTTCCATTTGCTTCTTTACCGCATCATCGTCGCCCATGATAATGGGTGGCTGGATCTGAAAGAAACTCAGGTGAAACTCGTCGCCGTGGTTCTGTGCGAGCATGTGATTTGCGAATAAACCGGGACCGGTTTCGCCGTATCCGATGGATAGGAATTTCCCGGTCTGTGGGCTTCGTTTCGCCGCCGGTTTTCTCGGAACCTTTTTCTTCTTGGCCATTAGCTCCAAACCAATCAAAATAACCGCGTAATTGTTGTGGCGAGATTCCTAATGCCGTCTATCGGCACGTCATTGCGGGACTCATTTCAAATTGTAGCCTGACAGCGTACGGCCGGGGAAATGAGAAGTCAATTTCCGCAGATACTCCAGGAATACTGCACGCATGAACACCTGCAAATAGTCACGAGCTTGCATCAACGCGCCAGTCACCCCAGCCGCCGAATGCCTGAGCCGATTTGGTGACCAACGGGCGATCTTTGCCTTGTCACAAGCCCGGTGAATGGCTCGTCGATAGGTATCGGTGTTGAACGGCTTGCCGCGTTGATTGACGAAATAGTTCATCCCGGGCACCCAGGGGCCGAGGGACAAAAGCACCTCCTGAGCCTTTGGCCCGATGGCAATAAACCGCTGTTTTCCATGGTGCTCGGTCTTGTGGTCAAGTAACTGGCAGATCCACACTTCGCCAGCCTGATCTTGAATGTCACATGGGCGAAGCCGACACACTTCGTCAGGACGACAACCCGTGTACCGCTCGAATTGGATCATTGCCTTAACGGTTGCGGAACATTCTGCGACAGTGGCCGCAATCGTCTTATGATCGACGGGTTCAATCGGTGCCGTCTTGCGGGCACCCTCAACCGCCTTGGAATCGACCAGCCGCAACCGATCGTAAACGGTGTGCGGGATAAGCTCCTCACTGGCACAATACTTGAAGACTTGTTTGGCCTTCATTAACTGATCGAGAATGTATCGGTGTGACTAGCCGAGGCTGACCATGTGTGCGGCAGCCGCCTTGAGCCGCTTCGGTCCGAACTTGCTGACCGGAGTTTTGCCGTCAAGCTCCTTGAGTACCCGCAAGGCCGGCTTGTAGCAAATCGCGTTGCCGTGCCGGCCTTTCCCGTGCTTGCTGTATCGCTTTTTGGCAAACCGCCAGAAGTGCAGGCAGCAATCCGCGACAGTTAGATCCTCGACGCCCAATTGAGACGGAGCGAGCCAATCAGCAATCAGGCTATCGTACTTGTCCTTGGACGCCTTCGTGCCGTAGAGGCCAAGCCAGTGGTCTTTGCCGTTGAGCGTAACTCGGGCTTGTCCGGTGGCCTTGTGGTGGCGGTAAGAAGGGATTCGTCGAGCCACGGCAGTAGTTCCTCTCCGATGTTTTGTCGGAAAAAAACGGCTGCACTAGGCGGAATCCGCCCAGGGTGACCAAGCCGCCAAGGTGGCAGTTTGGATTCAACCGGGTAGTTGTCGGGTAGTTCAATCGTCGTAAGTCTAGTGGGCGTTACTGGATTCGAACCAGTGACCTCTGCGGTGTGAACACAGCGCTCTAACCAACTGAGCTAAACGCCCTTCAACCTTCTTGAGCTTCGAAGGAGCACCTAATGTACAGAATTTGCTGGGACCTGAATAGAAGTCCCGCCGCCCCTTTTGCCGGTTGCGCGATGCGCGGTTGCCGGGGGATCGGGTCGTTGCAAAGGACAGCGAAACAGCGCGTTGCGCTGTTTCGCTGTCATGCATGTATGATCCGGTTAGCGCTCGGAAATGGGCTTTGGAATATCGCCAGTCGGCACCTGGGGCTCGCTGGGCGGCGGCTCGAATTTCGGCGCGGTCGGCTCGTCGTGATCATCGTCGTCGTGATCGTGGTAGGAACTCGAGTAATTCGATGGCTTTGAAGCTCCCCCCATATCCGTGTAGTCGAAGCTCGACTGAATATCCGTCAGGCCGCTCCGGAACTCGTGGTAGCTCTTGCCGAGCGACCGGGCAACCTCAGGCAAGCGCTTGCCGAACAACAGTACGGCCACAACGCCAACCAGGGCCAACTCTTGAAATCCTAGTCCAAACATGACTCAACATCTTTCATGCAGGGTGGTGCGTCGGAAACTGCAATCCGACCCTTAGAGGTCAGGTTGCCGCGAATTCGATACGGACAGCGAAGTCCAGACAGAACGTCCAGAACATTTCGTCCTAAACGTCCTTGCTCGGCTTTTCTTCGACGGCCGAATCCAAATCGTCCTCGATTCCCTGCACGCCCTTCTTGAACTCGACCACGCCTCGTCCCATGGAACGCATGACGCTGGGCAGGCGGTGGCCAAAGAACAACACCGCAATCCCTGCGATAATTAAGAGCTCGATGTGACCTGGCATTCCGAAGAAGCCAAACAGGACGGAATTGGGCAGCAGCATGGTTACGCTCTCGCACTTAGAGGTGGGATGGTGGGCATAAGCACGCAATCGACCGGCGAAAGCGGGAAACTTCCCCAAGACTGGGCGTTTCCAGAACCAACGTGCGCGCTGTTTGCACTTCCGCACAAACAAACCCTCGTTGCCCTAATTCTAACGGCACCGTTCCACTTGTCAAACACATGCGGCAACCGCGGGTGTCCGACACAGAGAACCTAAGCTGCGTGATAGTTGCTGCTTACGCCGTTTGCTGCCAGACGGCAACTTGCCCGGCTGAGCGCGTCGCCAGGCGAATCCCCGCACGACACCCCGCCAGCGTCTCCGCACCTGGGCACGAACCCCTCGCCGTTCAGCGCCTGCCGGCCTCGTCGAAGAGGGGCAAGTAGCGATAATAGACCTCCAGGCAAAGCGTCGCCATCGCGGTCGTGTAAATTCGCCCTCCGTATCCGCCCCACACCGTGTCCGGGTCCCAACTCCCGTTCAACTCGCCCCCCTGCTGTTGCCGGCGAAGCAGTTGGTCCTGGAGGGCCGCATTCCACCGTTGCCAGCGCGGGTCCCCGCTGTGCAGGAGTGCCAGGGAACCATAGTACCAGTAGTACAGGTTTACCTGCCCGTCCCCGGGAAGTTCGCGGTGAATAAAATCACGCGCCTCATTGACGCGGGCCGACGTGGTCGGAACTCGCAGAAAATAGTGACAGGCAAGGGCTTCCGCGGTCATCGTGCGCGAGGGCCGTTCGCCGACGCGATAAGCCGCCAGACCACCTTGCGCGCCGGAGCGAGCTTCCCGCAGAAACCGCAACATGCCGGTCCGAGTCCGGCTGGGGATCTCGATACCCGCCAATTCGGCACTTCGCAAGGCCATCACTTGCCAGCCAAACTGGCTCATGTCTCCTTTGTCCCCGGGCTGGTAACGCCAGCCCCCAAGGGTCGCGTGCTGCGATTCGCGTGTGTACCGCGTGCTCCGCTGGAGAAACGGCAACAGCCGATGGTCTCCGGTCATGACGTAGGCTTCGCCGAGTGCCAGGGCGGCGATCCCGTGGCAGTACATGCGGGCAAACAGCCGCGCGTCACCGTACAGGTTGCCGTTGTCGCCCTGACTCCGCAGGAGAAACTCCAGCCCGTGCTGGACGTGTTCCCGGTAGACACCTTCCAAATGCGTGTGCCCTGCAGCCAGAAAGGCAAGGAGCGCCAGCCCGGTGATCCCGGTATCCGCATCGGTCCCGGCCGCATGTCGGTCGTGGCCCATCGATTTGGCTTCGGTGCCTGCCCCATAGCGGTTGGCGTCCCACCGCCCGTCGGCTGCCTGGGCGGATGCCAGCCAGGCCAACGCCCGATCGACGGACCCCTCGGTATGCAAGTTGCCCCCATACCGCTCGGCAACGCGCAACCGGTGTTCCGATTTCCGCAGTTGATAGGCAGCCGGGAGCGGCTTGCCGTCGCCGGGGCGGCGCACCGCGACGGCGGTCGCTTCGGCCTCGGGCGCAGCTTGCGTTTCGCTGGGGACAACTTCGGCCGCGACGAATGGCTCCGCCGCCTGTTCCGGCAGCCGTTTGTCGCGTGCCGGATCGCCCGGCGTCGCCACGCCATCGGCGGTCGCTGCCAACTGATCGACTTCGGCCGGGGCCGCGTCCGCTGCCTTCGCTTCGATGGCGACGTCCGCCAATCGCTGGATCTGCTCGCCGTCCGCCTCCATCAACTCGCCCGGCGGCGATTCCGTTTCGGCCGGTTCGGGCACTTCAGCTTGCACCACAGCGCGTGGCAGGTCAGGCGTGGTGAGCGGCGGTGCGACCTCGGGAGTCATCGACGCAGGCGACTCGTCCGCCGGTGAATCCTCGGCAACCGTCTCTCGCGGCGGTGGTGCGGTTTGTGCGGCAGCTATCTCGGCGGGCAGCAGCGGGGGAGGCGTCAACGGCGCCGCCGCCGGCAGCGGACGCTCCGGTTCGGGCAGCGGCAGATCCACGGCGGTGGGATTCGTCTGCACCGGCGGCTGGGTCATCGCAACCGCCGTGGTTGGCTCGTCGAACATGGTTGCCGCCCGCGCCGGCGACTCGATGTCGGCGGGACTCGCCGCCTCACTGGCCAGCCGATCCCACGGCTGCAGCGCGTCCACCGGGGCGTCGGGGGCTTCGAAATCAAGGTTGGCGTCGATGACGCCCAATTTGAGCACTTGTTCCTCTTCCCGGGGCGGGACGTCAAAAATCAGCTTCGTTCCATAGGCGTATCCCATGAACAGCACATGTGCGAACACGGACAGCACCACGCATTTGGAGAGTGGCTGGGCCTGCCCCCAGCGCGTCCGCATCAGGATCAACAGCGAGACGGTCAATACGGCCAGGCCGCCCCACATTGCCAACCCCATGGTCCGCGAGGTGAACCAGCCATCCGCCAAGAGTGCAAATGGAAAGACTCCGTGCATGGCGCTCACCCCACCGCCACATCGGTGCCTGGAGACCGCCGGCCAGCAATCGCCGCGGGAGAAGGCGGGTGAGTTTTCAGGCGACCTGCCATCATCGGCTCTCCTTCTGTGCCAGTCGGACCGAGATTCCCATGTCGCTGATTCCCGCTCGGCGACAGGCCCCCAGGACCGACGCCACGTTCTGAAATTCCCCCCCCGCGTCACCTCGCACGACAACGCCAAGCTTTGCATATTCGCCGCGTGCCGACGTCAACCGCTCGACCAATTGTTCGATCGTCACTTCAACCTGGTCCAGCGAAATGCTTCCGTCCCGATAGACGTTGATCACGCGTTTCTCCGGCGCGGGCGAAAGCGTCTTCAGATCCGAAACCTGGGGAACCTGCAACGCGATCTTGCGTTCCAGTTCGGTAAACTTGGTTCCCGCCATGAAGAAGATGATCAGCAAGAACACGACATCGATCATCGGCGTCAAATTCAATGACGGCTGTTCGTCGGTTGGCGTCGTCTTGATCGGCATGTCGGGTCGACTCCTCCTGCTGCGGCGTCGTTCGATAGGGAGCGCGTCTCACCCTAGGCAGCCTTGCCGCGGGTCTTGCTCTTCGGTTCCACCTGACGCTGCATTGTCTCGGCTGAAATGTGGCCGACGACCTGTTGCCCCAGCGTATCGATGTCGATGATCAGTCGATCGACCCGCCCCACAAAGAACAGGTAGGCGATCAACGCGGGAATGGCGACCGACAAGCCGGCAGCCGTCGTCAGCAAGGCCTGACTGATTCCGGCCGCCAACAGTTCGGGCCGTCCCATGGCGTCCGCCGTGGCGATCGCGTTGAAGGCACGGATCATGCCCAGCACGGTCCCCAGCAACCCCAACAGCGGACTGATGGTGGAAATCCCGTTGAACAAACGGACATACTTCCGCAGTCCGTGCGTCATCCGCTCGCCCTGATCAATAATCGCCTGTTCGATTTCGACCGCCGGCCGCCCCCACTTGTTGACCGCCGCGGAGAAGACTTCCGACACCGGGCTCCGGTTCTGCTCGCAGAGCTCAAGCGCCGTTTCCCGATCGATCTGCCTCGTGTCCAACTGTTCCATGAACTTGCGAACGAACGGTCCGGGGATAACCCGTCCACGCCGCAAGCTGATCGCGCGTTCGAAAACGAACACCATCAACACAAACGAACAGAGGGCGATCGCCAGCATCAGCGGCCCCCCGTCGCGGATCACCTGGAGAAGGCTCTTGGTGGGGATCGGATTCTCAGCGACCAGTGGCGCGGCGACGTCTTCGCCGGCGGCGGCGCGCGAGGTGTCGGCGCGCGTGGTGTCGGCGAGCGGCGACGCGGCGGCCTGTCCCCACGATACCGTCGCGCACAACAGGTGCACACCAACCAGCCCACACAGGACCGGAAGCAGACGGACGTGGGCGCGCCACGAGCGGTGCCGCGGCGGCTGAACCGATGCGTCTCGATGCTGCTGATCCATGGAGCTTGTCTTCCTCTCTGGTTGATGGCCGCCCGGGGCCCGTGACGGACGGCGGGCGACCACCGCGCCAGGGCAAATTGGGGGCCTGTCCTACTCCGGGCGAATCCGGTTGGCGACACGTAATCGCTGGTCGGCCGCGGCCGCGTAAGTTGTCCTGGGATAGTGGCGCCGCACCTTCGCGTAAACCTCCGCCGCCACCAACGGCTGCCCGTTCAACTCATGGCACTTGGCGGCCTGCAGGAGTGCGGCAGCCCGCCACTGGGGAAATTTATACCGCTGCACAACCTGATCGTACGCTCGAATCGCAGCGTCATAATTCGATTGATGAAAGTAGGTTTCGCCGATCATCCACTGCGCCATCGCCGCCGTCTCCGTCCGCTGGGCGGCCGGTGAGCTCGTCACCTGACGAAAGGCCTGGCGGGCCATCGAAAAGCGAGCTTCCGTGCTGAGGCAGCGACCCACCAGGTAATCCACTTCAAACTGCAGACTGAACCCCGGATAACGGCCCTCGATGACCTGTGCTTCAGCCAAGGCGGTGCCCCATTGCTGCCGATGTGCGGCGATCTGGGCGCGGCGCAGACAGATCATCGCCTGTCGCTCGCGGGGCGGGTCCACGCTGCTTCGCGCCAGCTCGGCGAACATCGCGTCGGCCTGCTCCAACTGGGACAGTTGAAAACAGGCTTCCGCCGACCAGAAGGCGGCCGCTTCGGCCAGCTCGGATTCAGGAAACTCTTCGACAATCCGGTGGTAGCTGCGGAGTGCGGCAAGCCACCGTCGCGTATCGACCGCCAGTTTTCCCTGCAGGTAAAGCGCGTGGCAGACAATCTGAGTCGCGTCTACGGCGGCTCCTACCGTGTTGCCTTGGGCAGCTTCGGGGCGCGCCGCCAGCAAGGCCGGATGGCGGGCCACGCCGAACAGCAATTCGTCGATCCACTGCTGGGCACGATCGACCTCTTGGCGGGCGGCCGCGTTGCGTGCGAGCCGAAACACGGAATCCGCCCACAGCGGACTGGCCTGATACCGGCGAACCAGTTCGGCAAAACGACGGTCCGCCTCGACGGGCTGATTCATATCGAGATAGAGCCACGCCTGCTGGTAGAGGACCGTATCGCGGTTGGCAAGGTTGGGGGACCGGGCGAGGAGACGGTCGAGCTCTGCGGCGGCCGCGGCGTAGCGCCCCTGTTGCGTCAAGACGCGGGCCGCCGCGTACCAGGCGGTCGACGCTCCCGAGTGTTCCGGAAGGTGACGAGTCACAAGTTGATAACATTCGACCGCGGCCGGCCCCTCGCCCCTCGCCTCGAGCGCGCGGCCTCGCAAGAGAAGCGCCGTTACCGCCAGGTCGTCCGGAGGCGAAAGCATCAGCAACCGCAATGCGGTCGCCGCAGCTTCCTCCGTCATTCCCCGCGCAAACTGCGATCGTGCCAGGCCGAGCAATCCCAGCAACAGGTGCTGCCGAGGTCCGGGAGGATCCACGCAAGCGACTTCCCCATCGTGGTCGGCGGCAAACGCATGCCGCGAGATGAGGAATCGGTAAAGGGGCTCCGCAACGTCGTGAATACTCTCCCGATGTGCCAGCTCGGCGAGGTTGACCGCGGTCTTGACGAGAGTCGGCGCATCGGGATGCCGCTCGCGAAACAACTGAAACGACTCGGCGGCCGCATACCACTGGCCGGTTTCAGCCAGCGCGACGACCAGCCGCGCGTGAGATGCAACACGATCGACGCCCTCGTCGTGTGCGGCCACATATGCCTCCAGCGGTCCAATCGCCTGCCCGTACCGTCCCAAGGCGAGCAGGGCGGATGCGCGGGCCACTTGCAGTCCGCCGGCAAGCTGCCCGGCGACGTCGCCATCGTTATCGTCCTTGGGAAGCACGCGGAGCACATCGGCGGGACGGTCGGCCCCCAGGTAAGCAATCGCCAGGTAGTAGCGATTCGCCGACCGCGTCGCGGACTCCTGCTGGGTCCCCGGCGGGTCGGTAGTCGGGATGGCATCATGTTCTCCCAAGAGCTGCTCGAAGACCGCGATCGCCGCGTCGAAATCTTGCTCTTTCAAGTATGCACGGCCCTCGACTTGCCGGACGGCGGAGATGAGCGGGCTGGACGGAAAACGGGTCGCAAAATGGGTCGCCCCGTCATGCACGGCCGCCAGGTCACCCGCATCCCATGCGATCTGGGAAAGTAGCTGCGCCGCATCGTCGGACCAATCGACGGGCGGATCGTGGGCTGCCAGGACGCGCAGATGGTCCGCCGCTTCCTCGGGATGGCCCCCTTTGCGGAGCGCCTCGGCCAGGGCGAACCGACGTGCCGGTTGCAGCGAATGGCGAGGCTGGGCCACCAGTCCCGCACGCAAGGTCGTGGCAGCCGACTGCCAGTCTTGACGAGCAAGCTGCGTCATCCCCAACCAGTATTGAGACTCGAAACGAAGCAGCGCCTCCGACGACTCCGCGAGTGGCGTCAACAGCCGCGACGCCTGTTCATAATCGCCGTCTCGATAGTGGCGTATCGCGATCCGGCAGCGGGCTCGGAGCGCGTACGGGCCTCCAGATTCGGCGAGTTCGCTGAAGATGGCCAACGACGGCTGGGGCGCGCCGCACCGTTCGAGGGCCTGCGCCAGTCCAAATCGGCACTGCTGCCGCAGCCGCGTATTCGTGGACCCGTCGACGGCCTCTTCGAACAGCTTTCGAGCCGCCGGGCCGTCGCCGTCGATCAGCGCCAGCTCACCCAGATAAGCGGCCGCATACAGCGACAGATGGTGGTCAGGATAACGGCCGCGAAACGTCTCCAATCCCCTGCGGGCAGCTCGGTAGTCCGCCAACTGGAAGGCCGCTTCCGCCGCTCGGAATTCCGCCTGGAGCCGATAACGGTGTTGGTCGGTCGCCTCCAAAAAACGTTCGAACTGCGCACGGGCCTCGGCATACCGGCGTCGTTGCACAAGCGATTCGCCTAGCAAGTACCGCGCATCGTTCGCTCGGGCGGACTCGGGGTGTTCCGCGATGAACGTGGCCAGTTCGTCCGCGGCCGCTTCCCAGTCTTGGCGCGCAACCAGATCGGCGGCGACTTGAAAGTCGTCGACTGCCGCGACGTTGCCCGCGACCATGCCTGCCGCCAACCAGGTGGCGAACACCAGCAAGTTTCGAGACCAGTACATCCTTGTACGTGCCCTTTGGCGTATCGAGCTCGGCGTGGTGTTGCGGTCCGACGTATGCGGAACCACGCCACGAATCGACCGCGTTGACGCGACAAGCCAAGTGACGGACCTGCATCCTTTCAGGTCCCCCTTCACCTCAGCCCGCGTTCGTCCGGCCTACCACTCGTTGTCGGACGCTCCGCGACAGAATCTTGATGAGATCGACGCAGACGTCGGTAGAGACGAAGTCCCCACCATCTTTCATCGAACTTGTCAGACTTCCGGGTACAGAAATTCCCCCCGATCGTCGAGCACGCTAGCGTTGCCAGCGGCAACCTGGGTAACTGCCTCAGCGATCAATCACGGGGCGGCCGGTCCGGGCGGCCTTCACCGCCACGCCCCCCCTCGCCGCCGCGGCGGCCGCGGCCTGGTCCGCCCCGTTGGGCCATCGATTCCAGTTCGGCCTTGTCGATGACACCGTCCTTGTTCCGGTCGATAAACTCGAACATCCGCTGCCGTTCCTCGGGCACTTCGTCCTTTGTGATCTTGCCGTCCTTGTTTTTATCCAAGGCCATGATCCGTTCAATGAACTGACCGGCTCCCGGACGACCTCGCCCACTCTCCGGTCCGCCAGGTCCACCCCGGCCCGCCGGTCCGCGGGCCGGCCGAGGCAGTTCGTCCATCGTCAACGCCCCATCTTCGTTGGCGTCCAGCTTCATCAGGACGGTCGCCGCGTTCTTGATCTCCGCTTCGGACAGCTTACCGTCCTTGTCCGCATCGAAGACCGCCATCAACGGGTGCACGGGCGGTCCGCCGCGCCGTCCATCGCCCTCGCGCGGGCCCTGTCGACCGGCCTCACCGCCGCGTCCACCCTGGCCACCGCGGCCACCTCGCCCACCTTCGCCACCCGGGCGTTGGGCCATCGAAATCGAAACGGCCAGGGCCACCATTGCCAATGCCACAACACCTGTTCTCAACTTCATCCGATTTACTCCCATGAATGTACGAACGTCAAACTCGCCGTGTGTGTGGTCTCCACCAGCACGCGTCGTACCGGCCGAGCCATCCTCAGCGGGACCATGCATAGACTAACACTGGCCGCGGAAGAATGTTTCGGTGACCGAAGAAATGCTCCATAATCGGGGCACCTGCGGCAAACCGCGCCGCAGACCGGTTTTCCCGCACAACGAAAGGCAGACGATGCGCCGACACGATTTCCGCCGGACATTGATTTTTCCCTGGGTACTTGCTGCGGCCGTTTTCGGATTGGCCCTGGCCGCCGTGCCCGCGCCGGCCGTGGAGCGTCCCAATGTGTTGTTCCTGCTCAGCGACGACCAACGTCCCGACACCATCGCCGCGCTGGGAAATCCTGTCATCCAGACCCCGCATCTGGATGCGTTGGCAGCGCGGGGCACCACGTTTACTCGGGCCGTCTGCGCAAACCCGATTTGCACGCCAAGTCGAGGTGAAATACTGTCGGGTTGCAGCGGGTTTCGGAGCGGCGTCGTCGACTTCGGCGGGAAGCTCGACCCCAACCTGGTTCTCTGGCCGGCCGCCATGCAGGCCGCCGGGTACACCACCACGTACGTAGGAAAATGGCACAACGACGGTCGACCCCGGCAACGCGGATTCACCGACACGGTCGGCCTGTTCCGAGGTGGCGGGGGCAAGTTCTGGAAAGACCAGACCGATTGGAAAGGGAGCCCGATCACGGGCTACCGGGGCTGGGTCTTCCAGAACGACGCCGGCGATCTCTTCCCGGAACGGGGTGTCGGACTGACGGCAGACATTAGCGCCCGATTCGCCGACGCGGCAATCGCCGCCATTGAGCGACCCACGGACCGTCCCTGGTTCTTGCATGTCTCGTTCACCGCCCCCCACGACCCGTTGATCATGCCCCCCGGCTACGAGGATCGGTATGCTGTCGATCAAATCCCGCTGCCGCCGAATTTCCTTCCCGAACACCCCTTCGATCACGGCAACTTGCGCGGTCGCGACGAGCGGTTGCTGCCCTTCCCCCGGACGCCCGGCATGGTCCGCGACGTGTTGCGAATGTACTACGCCGTGATTTCACACATGGACGCGCAGATCGGGCGCATCATGGACGCCTTGCAGGCGACCGGCCAGCTTGAGAACACGCTCGTCATCTTCTCCAGCGACCACGGCTTGGGGACCGGAAGCCACGGGATCCGGGGCAAGCAGAACATGTACGAGCACACGATCGGCGTTCCACTTATTTTCGCCGGTCCGGGCATTCCGCGCGGTGGGCGGCAAACGGCCCCGGTCTACCTCCGCGAACTTTACCCCACCACGTGCGAACTGGTCGGCATTCAGCCACCGGCGACCGTCCAGGGGACCAGTTTCGCGTCCGTGATCCGCGGCCAACAAAACGCCATACACGACCGCGTCTTCTGCTACTTCCGCGATCTACAGCGCATGATCCGGACCGATCGCTGGAAGCTGATTCACTATCCCAAGATCGACCGCTGGCAACTCTTCGACCTGGATTCCGATCCCCACGAGCTCCACGACCTGGTGAACGAACCGGCCCACGGCGCAACCCTCCAGGCCCTCCGCGGGCAGCTTGCCGAACTCCAACGGACCTACGGTGATCCACTGGCTCCCTAGACACAGATCGCCATCAATTGCTCGTTGAGTCCGTTTCGGCATGCACAGCATGCCCTACCCGATGTTCGGACACTTCCGTCGGTCATGCTCAGCATGACGCAAGGCGGCCCGACACGCTGCACGAACGCGCCGCCGTTGTCGCCTATTCGACCGCGCCGCACATCGCCCAGATCGGCACTTCGTCGGTCGCGTATTCAGCAAGCTGCTGCAACTCACCCGTTTTGCGGTCGACCCGATACGCGATCAAGGTGTCCGATTGCTGCCCGGCAGCGAACAGAAAATTGCCGGTCAGGTCGAGGCACATGGTGCGCGGGTAATAGGTGGTCGGATAGTGCCCGACGATCTGCATGCGCCCCGTGCGGGGATCAAGCCGCACGGCGGCCAGTGAATCGCGGTGTGGTTCGCCGTCAGCGCGTTTGGTGATATCACGATTCGACACATAGGCAAACCGGCCATCCCGGGTGATCTTGATATCGGCCGCGGCGCTCTCGCCGGAGTAACCGGGCGGCAACGTGCAAAGGGTCTGCAGTTCGGTCAACGTGCCGCTGGCCGGATCGAACTTCCAGGCCGTAATGCCGCCGCCTCGTTCGTTTGACGTGTACCCCAACGGCAATCGTGGATGATGGACATAGTGACGGGGCTGATGGTACTGATGCCCCTCTTCCGGCCCCTTCACAAACGGCGGCGTGTTGGGCGTCAGCTTGCCGGTCGACGCGTTCAACTTGAACTGGTACACCTTGTTGGGCGACGTATGGGGGACGAACGCGAATGCTCCGGACGGATCCAATTCAATACAATGGGCCGTTCGTTCCGTCACCACATGGTCGAGCATTTCGTCGGTACAAATTCCCTCGCGAATCCGATAGCTCGTCACATCACCGGCTCCGTAATGCGCGGCCAGCAACGTGCGGCCGGTCTTGTCGACACGAATGTAGGGAGCTCGACTCTTGATTTCGGCCGTTGCCAGGACCTTCAAGGCACCGTCCGCATTGCGGCGCAAGGTGACCACACCCGCCTTCCCGCCTTCCAGGCCGGTGACGGCGGCGTACACGACGGAGCCGTCCGGAGAGAACGCCATCGGGCCACCGTTGCCGGGCAGCTCGACGGCAAACCGGCGGGTCAACTTTCCGGACGTGTCGTCAACATCATAGGCCACGATCGTCTTGCCTTTCGTCGATGCCAGGTAGAGCAACTGGGCAGCCACCGCTCGATCGACCGCACACGAAACCAAGGCGAACAGGAGCATTCCGACGGACGTGCGTTTCATCATCCCAATCTTTCTTTCTTGAAGTCGCCGAATGCAAACGGGGCGACCAGGGTTCACGGACAATGTCGACCTCGCAATTTCCAGCGGTCAAGACGCCTCGTAAGCTGCGTCTCGCCCGCCAGCCACGATTGTGCATTCTCCACTCCGGCTTGGCAAACATTCGGCCAATCGGCTCGGCCGGCGCACGTGACCGAGCCCCGTGCCCGAGCCCCGTTGTCCACCCGGGCAGCGGGCCCGTTGTATACTATACGTCAGGCGTCGCCCATCAGGCCGGCGGCGGTTGCCAACCCCGCATAGCAGGATCCCACAATCGATGGATTTGCGAAGTTCGTGTGTCGTTTCTTGCGCCCGGCGTCCCGCCCTGCGGGCTCGCTTCTGCCGTCTCGTCGGATGGTGGCTCGTCTGCGGGTCGGCTGTCGGCTGGGCGCCTGCGGTTGCCGCCGAGTCCGCCTACCAGAGCGTTCTGATCAAGGACGTGCCCCACGTTCGTCAGAAGCCGGATTTTTGTGGCGAAGCGTGTGCCGAGATGTTTCTGCGGAAACTGGGACGAACCCTGGACCAGGATTTCGTCTTCAACCAGTCCGGCCTGAGTCCGCTGGAAGGACGCGGCTGCTACACGCGCGAGCTGGCCGTGGCCTTGCAGCGCGTCGGATTTCAGATCGGCTCGACCTGGTTCGAAGTCTCTTCGCGTGACGCCGACCGCCAACTTGCCGCCCTTTTCCACGACCTGCACCGCGACTTGATGGCCGGCGTCCCCTCGATTCTCTGCATGCACTATGACGAGCAGCCCGGCACCACGGAGCACTTCCGCCTGTTCCTCGGTTACGACGCGAAGACGGACGAACTGATGTTTCACGAGCCGGCGGTCGCGCGGGGCGCCTACCGGCGGATGAAGCGCGAGATGCTGATGAAGTTGTGGCCGCTCAAGTACGACCCGCAGCGCTGGACCGTGATTCGCTTCCGGTTGGAGCCGAGGCACATTACGAACCGGACACCCGGGCGCGGTTTGACGAACGCCGATTTCGCACAACATATCATGACCCTGAAGTCCGACCTGCGGTCACTCAAGACAAAGCAGCAACGGCTGAAGGCGAAGCGGGATGCGGAAATCAAGGAGGAACGGGAAAAGGTCAAGGCGGCGCTGGCGGAAGAAAAAGAATACAAGGCGCGGCAACTCGAGCCGCGAACGGTGAGTGACTTCCAGATCGTCCTGCAACGGCCGTTCGTCGTCGTCGGCGATGACTCGCTGGCGACCGTCGAACGTCATTCGCAAGGGACCATCCAGTGGGCGGTGGACCGGCTCAAGCGAGACTACTTCAGCCAAGACCCCGATCACGTGATCACGATCTGGTTGTTCAAGGACAAGCAAAGCTACCGCCAGAACCTGTACGACATTTTCGGCTCACGTCCACACACACCCTTCGGCTACTACTCACCGACGCAGCGCGTGCTGGTGATGAACATCGACACGGGCGGCGGAACCCTGGTCCACGAAATCGTGCACCCGTTCATGGCCGCCAACTTTCCCAACTGCCCATCCTGGCTCAACGAAGGGATGGGCTCCCTGTACGAACAATGCCAGGACAACAACGGCCGCATCTGGGGGCTGACAAACTGGCGCCTGCGCGGTCTCCACGAAGCCCTCCAGGACGACGAGTACGAGATGCCCTCCTTCGAAGAACTCTGCTCGACAACCACCCGCGAGTTCTACCGCGAGGACCCCGGGACCAACTACGCCCAAGCCCGCTATCTGTGTTACTACCTGCAGCAGAAAGGGCTGTTGGTAAAGTACTTTCATGAGTTCCGACGCAATGCGGACAAGGATCCCACCGGCTACCAGACGTTACAACGGGTGTTGGAGACCGACGACATGCAGGCCTTCCAGGAGGCCTGGACGGAATTCGTGTTGGAGTTGCGGTTCTGAGGGGCGGATGCGGCGGGTGGAGTATGGAGTATGTGGAGTATATTGTCGCGATGCCTGCTTACCGGAACGGACAACAGGAGGACGCGCTATGGAATTGCACGGACTGAAGATCTACACCAAAGGCGAACTGGCGATCGTCACGTTCGACGACAAAGGCTTCCTCGGCCGCCAGTCGTTTATCGGGGACGCGGCCACACACCTCGACAACATCATCGAAAAGTACGGCACCAAGATCCTGATCTTCGACCTCGCCGAGATCACGGGATTGCCCAGCGACATGCTGGGCGTAATGGTCGAACTCAAACATCGAGGGATCGAGATCCGACTCTTCAATATCACCGGCGAAGTGCGGTTGATCCTGGAAACGACTCGGCTGGAAGAACTGTTCGATGTTCGCGAAGGGGACCTTGCCGCCCTGGTCGCCGCCGCCCAAGAAGTTTAACGAAGCAGGACCTGGTACCCTCGGCGAACGAGCGAGGAATAACGTTTGTGATACGCACCGTCCCCCCGACCGTCATCGCGACGCTTGTCTGCCTGCTCCTGCCAAGACTTGCCTGCCAGGGCGAGGATGCCGATCGGCCGCTTCCTCCGGAAGAAGCGGCCCGCACGATGATCGTGCCCGACGGGTTTCACGTTTCCCTGTTCGCCGGTGAACCGGACGTCAAACAGCCGATCGGATTCTGCATCGATGACCGGGGTCGTCTCTGGGTCGCGGAAGCTTACAACTATCCCCATCATGGAACGGGCAGCGGCGACCGGATCGTGATCTTCGCAGATCGTGACGGCGACGGGCGGTTCGACGACCGCAAGGTCTTCTACGATCAACTTAACTACGTGACCGGTATCGAGGTCGGGTTCGGGGGCGCCTGGGTCATGTCGCCACCCAACTTGTACTTTATCCCGGACCGGAACGGCGACGATCAGCCCGACGGCCCGCCGCAGGTCTTGCTGGACGGCTTCGGCAATCATGCCAACGCGCACAACCTGGCCAATGGATTCGCCTGGGGACCGGACGGCTGGCTGTACGGTACGCACGGTCGAACCAACTGGTCGCTCCTCGGTCCACCCGGTACACCCGACGACCAGCGGGTCCGCTTCGACGGAGGGGTCTATCGCTATCATCCGGTGCGCCACGTTTGGGAACCGTTTGCCGACGGCACGACCAACCCCTGGGGCATCGATTTTGATGATTTCGGCGAAGGCTTCGTGTGCAATTGTGTCAATCCGCACCTGTTCCATGTCATCCAAGGCGCCCACTATGAACCGTGGCGCAATCGGAGGTCGAGCCAATACGCGTTCGCCCGGATAGAGACGATCGCAGACCATCTCCACTACACGGGAAAATCGAATGTGCGGGACGGGTTGGGCACGCAGGAAGAAGACGCACTCGGCGGCGGCCACGCCCATTGCGGCACGATGGTCTACCTGGGCGACAACTGGCCGGACCGCTACCGCAACACGGTCTTTATGCACAACATTCACGGCCGGCGACTGAACAATGATCTTCTTCGCCGCGCCGGATCAGGATACGAGGCAGCCCACGGGCGCGATCTGCTGCGGTCGCAGGACCCCTGGTTCATGGGAGTCACGGTTCAGTACGGACCTGACGGAGGCGTTTTTCTGATCGATTGGTCCGATACGGGAGAATGCCACAGCGTGCGGAACACGCAGCGGCAGACCGGGCGCATCTACAAGGTTTCCTATGGCCGCCCCCAACCTGCCCTGGGCAATCTCGCGCAGCTTTCCGACCTGGAGCTCGTCCAACGACAACTTCATCGCAACGACTGGTACGTTCGCCACGCCCGCCGCTTGCTGCAGGAGCGATGGGCGTCCGGCCAGGACATGTCGGCCGCGAGGCAAGCCCTGCAGACGA
Organism: bacterium; assembly: GCA_030430075.1. Lineage (GTDB taxonomy): Bacteria > Planctomycetota > Planctomycetia > Pirellulales > Pirellulaceae > ARS98. Next base: position 33,076 of record JAUIGN010000031.1, on the reverse strand, counting down.
TGCTCAATCAGCCGGCGGACGTGACACGACAACTGCGGGCACTGTGGGCCCTCCACGTGACAGGCGGCCTGGACGCAAGGCAGTTGCAGCGACTGCTGAACGATGACAGCGAATACGTGCGGGGGTGGGCCGTCCGTTTGCTGTGCGAGAACCAGGCCCCGGCGACGGATGTTCTGGCACGGTTCGAGCAGATGTCGCGTCACGACCGCTCGGCCCTGGTTCGCTTGAAGCTGGCAAGCGGCCTGCAACGTCTTCCTTTGGCGCGGCGGTGGAAGATCGCCGCGGGCCTTGTCTCCCACGCCGAGGATGCGGACGACCAGAATTTGCCCTTGATGAACTGGTATGCGATCGAGCCGCTGGTTGAGCAGGATCTGGAACGCTTTGTCCAACTCGCGGCGACCGCCCGCATCCCGCTGGTCCAACGTCACATTGCGCGTCGCATTGCGTCCTGCTCGGACCCGGACAGGGGACGGTCTCTGTGGGCGGCGATGCTGCTGCGGGGCGACGCACATTTACGGCGCGAGCTGCTGGCAGGGATGGAGGAAGGACTGGCCGGCCAGCGGACCGTGCGACTCCCCGACGGGTGGACCACGGCGTATCGCCAGCTCCAGGAGAGCCCGCTGGAGGAAGTGCGCGCGAGTGCTTTGCGGCTGGCCCTCGTCTTTGACGACCCGGTCGCCTTACAGACGCTTCGCGACCAGGCGACAGACCGTTCGGCAAACGCCGCGGACCGCCAGCGGGCCATTTCAGCATTGGTCGCCAAACGTGACACCGGGCTGGGTCCGATGCTCGTGCAGCTCGTGGCCGATCCCGTGGCGCGTGGTCCGGCGATCCGGGGCCTGGCCGAGATTTCGCAACCGGGAACGGCCCGCACCATTTTGCGGCACTATCCTGAATTCGATGCGGCCACGCGGCAGGACGCGCTCAACACCTTGGCCGCCCGCCCCGCCTGGGCCGCCGCGCTGCTCGACGCGCTGGAGGCGGAGCAGATCGCCGCCAACGAATTGACGGCCTACACGGCCCGCCAGATTCACCGCTTGGGCGATCCCCACCTGGCCGCTCGGCTGCAACGGATCTGGGGCCAGGTTCGCGCAACGCCGGTGGACAAAGCCAGGCAGATTACCAAGTACAAGCAGCAGTTGACGCCGGAGGAACTGGATGCGGCCGATCTGTCGGCCGGTCGAGCGATCTTTCAGAAGACGTGCGCCAGTTGCCACCGCTTGTTCGACGCAGGCCAGCGCATCGGACCCGACCTTACCGGCTCCCAGCGGACGAACCTGACGTATGTGCTCGAGAACCTGATCGACCCCAGCGCTGCTGTGGCGAAAGCCTACCGCATGCAGATCATCGCCACCACGGCAGGCCGCGTCATCACGGGGCAGGTAGTCGCCGAGAATGACCAGGCGGTCACCGTGCAGACGATCAACGAGCAGATTGTTGTCCCGGTCACGGAAATCCAAAGCCGCAAGACGTCGCCCCTGTCCATCATGCCGGCCGGGATGCTGGAGAAACTCACGTCAGACCAGGTTCGCGACCTGGTGGCTTACCTGGCAAGCCCTGGACAGGTCGAACCCGCTCCCGACCCGTGACACCGGTCACCAGGAACGGGGACTTGGCGACGGTGGCTACCGGCGAATCGACGTCGCCGTCCCTTCGTCATTCCGCAGGCCATGCCGTGCATGGCGCAATGCGGTTTGCCATGAAGTACGAAGGTATCATCAACGCCGTCCCGCTCGTTCGTTCGTGCCGTTGGTATTCACGTCCGTGCCGTTGAATTGATGGACGTTGTTCTCAACCCGTCCCTCAGGTGGCCGGTCGCCCGCCGCGCGTTTCCCGGTCGCTTCGAGCTCTTGGCCGCTCGCCGCCTTCCACCGGATCGTCTGTGGGGGCCATCGTGTCGGCAGGAGCCTCCGCGGGGATTTCTGCGGGCGTCGTCTCGTCGACCACGACGAGCTTGGCGATTCGCTTGGCGAAGTAATACATCCTCCGCAGGTACTCCATGATTTCCGATTCCATCCGAAACATGGCCAACCGGTTCGGCTCGTCCGCCGACAATCGGCGTGACAGGTGACGCTCCGCCTCACCGGCCAGTCGATTGATCTCCTCTTTGGCGTCGGCCACTTCACGGCCGATCTCCGGATCGTCGGCGACGATGGCGCGAACTGCCCGTTCCACAGCCCAGGCTACCTTCTTGTTCAGCGCGCCGAGCACATCCTCCGTTGTCTTACTGATCACCAACCGTGCACGTAACCGTTCCCGCCCCGCCTGCACCAGGTTGGTCTCGATCATGTCGCCGATGCTTTCGATGTAGTTGGCCGCAGCCAAGAAGTCATGCACTTGCTTCGACTGATGATCCGAGAGGCTTTGCTGGGAGAGTTCGCCGAGGTAGGTCACGATGGCCCCGTAGAGGGAATCGACGTTGTTGTCCAGCGCTTCGATCACGTGAATCTCTCGCGCGGAACCGCGCGTCACGGACGTGAAGGCACCGCGCATCATGTGCAAGGCAGCCGCGCCAAGCCGGCCGAGCTCCATCCGGACAACATCCATGGCCAGGGCCGGTGTCTGGAGCATCACGGGGTCAAGGTACTTGGGGCTTGCCACATCGACATCCGTCATCGCTTTTTCCGGCACCAGCCGTTCGACCAACCAGGCCAACGGGGTCGTGAACCAAATCAATACCGCGGTGTTGGCAAAATTGAACACCGTGTGGGCATTCGCAATCTGACGAGGTGTCTCGGCGGCAAGCCGTGCCACCCCGTGCAACTCGGGGCTCGCCGGCGAAAACCAGGTGACGAAGACCGCCAACTGCGGTATCAATCCAAGCCAGATCGCCACGCCAGTCAGGTTGAATATGACGTGAACGAGGACCGCTCGGAGCGCGTCGCGGGATTTGCCGATTGCAGCCAGGGCCGCCGTGATGCAGGTTCCGACATTCGCTCCAAAGACAAATGCAATCCCGGTTTCCAGGGAGATGAACCCCTGGCTGGCAAACGTGATCACCAAGCCGGTTGTTGCTGAGGAACTCTGCACGAGGGCCGTAAAAAGGGCGGCCATCATGATGGCGACCAACGGGTTGGTCATCTGCTGCATCGTCACCATGAACGGCTCGTACGTGCGGAGCGGCTCTGTACCCTCGCTCATCAATTGCATGCCGAAGAAGATCAGCCCCAAGCCCATGATCAGATGCCCGTACTCGCGGACCCGTTCACGCCGGGAGGCAAAGAACATGAAGAAGCCGATGGCCACCAGCAACAGGGCGTAGTGTGTGATCTTGAATGCCACCAGTTGGGCGGTGATCGTCGAGCCGATGTTGGCCCCCATGATCACGCCGATCGACTGAGTCAGGGACATCAACCCCGCCGAGATGAAGCCGACGACCAGCACGGTTGTGACCGATGAGGATTGGATGACCGCCGTGATTAGTGCCCCGGCGACGGCGCCCGTAAATCGGTTCGTCGTCAATTTTGCCAACACCCGCCGCAGCCCGTCGCCGGCGATCAACTTGAGCGCATCGGACATCTGGTCGAGGCCGAAGAGGAAGAGCGCCAGCCCGCCGGTCAAGCCGATCAGGATCGATGCGACGTCCAGGGAACCGGGAATTGCTTCCGCCACCTGCAATCTGACATCCTCGCCAACAAGTCACCACCGAAACTTCACGCCACGTTCACGCAATCTCTCCACTGCGCAGCGTAGGCCGTCTCCCTGCATAAAGCCAGACCCGCGCACGCCTGGAACGCGCAGGCGGGAGCCTCGGCCATTGGCCGGCCAGCCAGCCGCCAACACAGATCATGCATCCGCCGTTGGCCGTCAGGTCGGATTGTTCATCAGCCGATGGGCGTCAGGTCGGATTGCTCATCAGCCGATGGGCGTCAGGTTGGACTGTTCATCAGCCGATGGGCGTCAGGTTGGACTGTTCATCAGCCGATGGGCGTTAGCCCCGGTTCCATTAGAATACACAGCAAAACGAACGCCAACGCGTTCCGGCTGAGATGGGCGACGTCTGGGATCTGCTCACGACAAGCGACGACGGCACCGCGACTTGCGCCGAGTTGCTGCACCTTCCTGACTTGCGAGGCTGCGTCTCAGGCCACCCGAGCATCGATTCGGCGCAACGCGTGGGGCGCGCCGCAGGATGGGCCGATGACCTCGGAACCGTCTGCTCGCGGGTGCCCCGAATCGCAGCTGCACCTAACCGTTAATCGCCCGCTCGACCACGTCGCGCATCTCATCCCGGCGTTCTGGCGTCCACCAGGCGGCAAACCGTCGCCTCGCCTTCTTCAGTTCAGACCGTTCTTCCTGGAGCATCGCCTGCAGATACTCACTCCGCGAGGAACTGGTGCTCTGGTCGATCAGGGCGAGGATACGGTCGATCGCCGCGGCGTGGTCGTTGACTTTGCCAAGCTCATCTTGCAGCTTCTCGAGTAGCGGGTAGGCGGTTCGCCGGAGTTCCGAACCGAATGCTGCGGAGAGTAGTTCCATGGCGTACCGCAACCGCTTGCCCTGGATCCGAAACTGGTGCAGGGCTTCCGTATCCTCCAACCCTTGATCGGCCAACGCGAAGAAGCGGGTCAGGATCGGCCGCAGATGACTTTCTGCCCACTCGCGATACGTGGGTTCCTTCGACTTGCGGCGTTTGCCACGTAGCCGAACGCGGCGCAGCAGTTTCTCCACACGGCGTGCGAAGCGGTTGTTCTTCCTGGCCAGCCGTTCGTAGACTTTCACCACAGACCGCTGCGATTCCTTGCGGTGGGCCTGGACATGCTGCAAGAATTTGCCGGCGGCAGCCCCTTCTGCTGCGGCCAAACGGTCGGCCAAGACGTCGTCGTCTCGTGCCTGATTCGAGCCTTTGCGGATTCGCCGCAACTGCTTCTCGATCCAGACAACCCGCCATTCCGGAAGCAGTTCCCGATACATATCGATCGCCGCTTCGGCGCGACGTGCGGCGACCCGCAACTGGTGGATGTATTCGACGTCCGCTTCGTACTCCAGGGCACCCAGCGGCAAATAGTCCTGCACCACTGCCAACCGGGCCCGTAGGGTCTGTTCAGCGACCTTGGAAACGGGCGCATCGCCGTCTGCAGTGATCCACTTGGTCGACGGTGCCACGAGTCAATTACACTGCCCGGACGGCCCAGGCACCTCCATTGATGATGCCGTCCTGGCAAGCGACGTGTGTTGGAAGAAGACTTTCCTTTTTAGCATTGCCAACCGGGCAATTGCAACGATGTTTGGCGAATGGCGGAACGACGCGGCCAAACTCAGTTGTCGACGCCTTTCACCAGGCCAAGGAGCTTCCGCGCTGCGGTCGATCATCGCCGTTACCCGCTGCTGGGCTCGGCGGACAAACCTTCATCAAATCTTCACATTTTGATCCGACAGCCCGGCGTCGGCGCCGAGCGACCGGCCGCTCGCCACGAAAACCGGTTCGGCAATTGACCGCCTTTCAGCGCGCACATCTGCACAGTGCTAATCGCCATGATCGACTTGCAGCGCCGATCCCTCGGTCCGATGTGGGAAAACCAGCAAAAAATCGCTCGACCGGAAGGTTGGCCGGCCGGCTGTCCGCGGTCCGGCATCCGATCCGAACCGCTGCCCCTGCCCGCGCTCGCGCTGGCCGGCGGCGGTCGCGGCCCGGACGTCGGTCACGGCGCGGCCGGGCACGGGGTAGTCCGCCAGGGTGGCTGAAAACACGAAAAGGGCCAAATTGGGTTGGGGCGGGCTGGGCGTCCTTCCTTTAGCAAGCTACAACCGGCGGTACACGCAGAATATGAAGAAACGAAGAAGTTTTGATGAGGCGTGGTTTCAGCTTGGATGCCCTCGACCGATTGACTTGGTAGCCGACCCGCTATTCGCCCACTGACCGAGCCCGCGCCGCAAATACCTCCAACCCGCCACGCGCCGGCAGCGTTCCGCCCGGCGCCCGGCGTACGACCGACGACCGTCCGGCTGGTGCGCCGCTTCCCTTGAGAACCTATCCCACGACGGAGATCAACGTCATGAGACACTCGCGACTCCCCTTTTTGCTTTGCCTTCCTTTGGCCCTGCTCGTCTTGCAAGGTTGCGGCAGGTCCGCGGTCGACCTGGGCGACAACGGTGGATCATCCACCGCAGCAAACACGATTCGCGTGGAAGGCTCGGACACGATGGTCAATCTGGCGCAGGCCTGGGCCGAAGAGTACAACAAGACGCATCCCGACGTCAGCATCCAGGTTTCTGGCGGCGGTTCCGGCGTGGGTATTGCCAGCCTGATTGACGGGGTTGCCGACATGGCAAACGCCAGCCGCAAGATGAAGGAAAAAGAACTGCAGCGGGCGGAAGAAAACACGGGCCGCCGGCCGCAGGAGGTCGTCGTGGGCCTGGATGCCCTCGCGGTCTACGTTCATCCGAGCAATCCGCTGGAATCGATCTCGATTGAAGAGCTTGCCGAAATCTACGGCGACGGCGGGAAGCTGGAGTCCTGGTCGGCGCTGGGCGTGGACAACGCCGGCTGCAGCAGCGACGAGATCACCCGAGTCAGCCGGCAGAACAACTCCGGAACCTACCACTACTTTCGCGAAGCCGTGTTGGGGAAGCAGCGCGACTTCAAACTCGGCTCGATCGACCAGAGTGGGTCCAAGGACGTCGTGGCATTGGTCTCGAGAACCCCGTGTGCCATCGGCTACAGCGGCATGGGCTACAAGACAGAGGCGATCAAATGGTTGAAAGTCTCTGAGAAGAAAGGAGAACCTGGCGTCGAGCCGGGCGTCGAGACAGCTTCCGATGGAACGTACGCGATCGCTCGCCCGCTTCAGATCTACACATTGGGCGAGCCGACCGGTCCGCTGAAGGACTACCTGGACTGGATTATGTCGGATGCCGGCCAGCAGATCGTGCTCGACCTTGGCTACGTTCCGCTGAAGATGCCCGGCTCAGCGGGGGTGAGTTCGGAAGATGCTGCGGCTGACTCCGGGTCAACGCCCGAAGCCACGACGCAGGAATAGCCTGATGAGCTCTGCTGACATCGACTCGGTCCAGGCGCCGCCCCGATCAAGGTCGCCACTGCGCGTCTTCCACATGCTGGTCGACCTTTGCGAGCCGCTCGTCGAGTGGATCATACGCATCTGTGGCTGGAGCGCGATCTTATTTGTTTTTGCGATCTTTTTCTTCGTGATCCGTGAGGGCTCGGAGATGCTCTTCGGGGGCATCGACTTCAAGGAGTTTCTTACCAGCCCGAACTGGCGGCCCGATTCGGTGGTGCGCCCCCAATACGGAATCCTGGCGCTGCTCACGGGGACCGTTGCGGTGACGGGCCTGGCGATGTTGATCGCCGTACCGCTCGGCCTGGGTGCGGCGGTGTACGTTTCGGAGTTTGCCGGCCCGAAGACGAAGGAGACACTCAAGGTCATCATCGAATTGCTAGCCGCCATCCCCTCAGTTGTTTGGGGATTCATTGGCTACATTGTCTTGGGTCCGATCATCATCTGGCTGACCGGGGCGCCGGTCGGCATCAACGTTCTCAACGGCGGCATCATCCTGGCCTTGATGAGCGTGCCGATCATCGTTTCGGTCGCGGAAGATGCGCTCCGCGCGGTCCCGGATTCCTACCGCGAAGCAGCGCTCGCCCTGGGTGCGAGCCGCTGGGAGATCGTGTTGCGCGTCCTGTTTCCGGCAGCCAAGAATGGGCTGCTGGCAGCCGTCCTGCTGGGGGTCGGCCGTGCCATCGGCGAGACGATGGCCGTCCTGATGGCCACAGGGCACGCTGTGCAGATTCCCAAGAGTCTGGTCGACCCCGTGCGGACGATGACCGCGACGATCGCCGCCGAACTAGGAGAAACGGTTTCCGGTGAGGAACACTACGGCGTGTTGTTCGTCATCGGCATCGTGCTGTTTGTGATTGCGTTCGCGATCAATTTGACGGCCGACCTGGTGGTCAAGGGGATCCGAGGTGGGCAGCATGACTGATCGCCCTTCCCAACTCGGGCGGTGGTATGTCGCGCCTGGCGCTGCCGGCCCTGCCGACGGAACACTCGAGCAGCCCTTCTCGTCACTGCAGGAAGCTTGCGAGCGATTGGGCGACAGTCCCACCTTGAGTCATGCGCGTGCCGCGGAGCATGACGAGGGTCGTGTCGAGATTCTCTGCATCGAACGGGCGCGGGGCGAGTTCGCTGCGGCGGGGCAGCCGACCCACGCGTACTTCGTCGATCCCTTCACTCCGGTGGAAGGGAACGGGTCCGAGCGTAAGCCGTGGGAGAGTTTTCCTGCGGCGTTTGCCGGCTTGGCCCGTTTGGCCCGCGAGGATCGCCTTCGCCTGGCGGTCGGTCAGCGCATCGAGATTTCCAGCCGGGAAGTCTTTACCGCCACGTCGCTGGAGAAATGGAAGAGTATCAAGGAGTCGATCGCCCGCTATATCTTTCTTGCCATGGCCCTGGTCTGCGTGCTGCCGGTCGTGGCGATTCTCTCCTTTCTCCTCTACAAAGCATGGCCCGCCCTGTCGATCGACTTTCTCTTGACCAACCCTCAAAACAACCTCACGGCGGGCGGCATCTGGGCACCGTTGATCGGGACTTTCTTCCTGGTCCTGACGTCCCTGCTGGTGGCCGCGCCGATCGGAATTCTGGCGGGTGTTTACCTGAACGAATACGCGACGGACAACTGGCTGACGCGAATCATCAACCTGGCGGTCATGAACCTGGCGGGTGTGCCGAGTATTGTGCATGCCTTGTTCGGTGTCGGTGCGTTCGTGCATTTCGCCCACATGGGGCGTTCACTTGTCGCCGCCGCCTGCACGGTCGCCGTGATGACCTTGCCGGTAATCATCACCAGTACGCGCGAAGCGTTGTCTGCGGTCCCGATGTCTTTTCGTGAAGCCTGCTGGAACATGGGCGCAACGCGGTGGCAGACCATTCGCACCATCGTGCTGCCGAATTCGATTTCCGGGATCCTCACCGGCGTCATCCTGCAGGTCGCGCGCGCGGCGGGGGAAACGGCGCCCATCCTGTTTACCGGGGCGGTCCTTTACGTGCCGATCGCGGATGCCGGCTGGAACTACGTCCTACCGTACGGTCCCGACGATCGTTTTATGGCACTCTCCTATCATCTATTCGCGCTCTCGACGCAGATCCGCGGGGTCAGTGACGAACTCCTGTTTGGAACCGCCGTGGTGCTGATCGGTCTGGTCCTGCTGGTCAACAGCTTTGCGATCGGACTGCGGATCTACCTGCGATCGAAGAAGAAATGGTAAAGGGGGGGCGGTGGCGCCCGCGAGTTATGGACCCGCACATCGGCTTCGAGAACGTCACCGTTTCGTACGGCCCGCAGCCGGCCCTGCGCAACATCACGTTGGGGATGCCGCGCAACCAGATTTTCGGCATCATCGGGCCGGCCAATTCGGGCAAGACGACCCTCCTGAAGTGCATCAATCGGACGATCGACTTCATCGGAACGTCCTCGGTGAAAGGCCGCGTCCTGGTCGACGGCGAGGACGTCAATCGCCTGCGCAACGTCTACGATCTGCGCCGCCGAGTCGGCATGGTGTTTCCCTTGCCGGTCGGCCTGCCACTAACCGTCTACGAGAACGTCGCCTACGCACCGCGCCGGGCCGGCTTGTTCGATCGGCATGAGCTGGACGAACTGGTCGAGAAGTGCCTTCGGCAAGCCGTGCTCTGGGACGAAGTCAAGGATCGATTGCAAACGCTGGGAACCAAACTCTCCGGCGGGCAGCAGCAACGGTTGACCCTGGCTCGGGCCCTGTCGCATCGCCCGGAAATCCTCTGCCTCGATGAGTTCTCCATCGCCATCGACCCGGTCACGACGATGAAGATTGAAGATGTCCTGCTGGAATTGAAGCAGGACATGACGATCGTGCTGGTGACGAACCTTGTTCAGCAAGCGCATCGCCTGGCGGATCAAACAGCATTCTTCAACGACTCGCGGCTGATCGAAGTCGGGCCGACCGAGAAGGTCTTCGATGAGCCGGAAAACCAACTGACCTACGACTATGTTACCGGAGGATTCGGTTGATGACTGAACCGGCCGCCAGCGAGCGCCTTGAAGTCTGTATCCGCACGCGCGCGTTGAGCCTCTGGTATGGCGACTTCCAGGCCCTGCGGCGCGTCACGCTGGACGTCAAGCAAGGTCTCATTACGGGATTGATCGGGCCGTCCGGCTGCGGCAAGACGACCTTGCTGCGCTGCTTCAATCGGATCAACGAGCGGTACGGCAACGTTACCACGGAAGGTGACATTACGATCCTGGGAAAGAACGTCTACGACTCCAATGTGTCGCTCAGTGAATTGCGGAAGACCGTTGGCATGGTCTTTCAACGGCCTAATCCGCTGCCGATTTCGATTTACCGGAACGTCCTGTTCGGTCTCCGCATTCACACGCGGCGCAGCGACTTGCCGCGCGCCCAACGTGATGAGCTCGTCGAATCTTCGTTGCGTGAGGTTGACCTGTGGGACGATGTGAAAGACAAATTACGGATGAAGGCGACCCGGTTGACGCTCGAGCAACAGCAGAAGCTCTGCATCGCCCGCCTGCTCCCGCTCAAGCCGCGCGTGATCTTAATGGACGAACCATGCTCGGCCCTGGATGCGGAAGGCACGGAGAAGATCGAATCGCTGCTGGAGACGCTGCGCGAAAAATATACCGTTGTGATCGTCACGCATAACATGGCACAAGCTCGCCGCGCCAGTGACGAGTGCATTTTCATGCTGCTGGGTGAAGTGGTCGAACATGGCCCCACGTCGGAGATCTTCTTCAACCCTCGGCACGAGAAGACGGAAATGTACATCCAAGGACGATACGGATAGGGCCCGCCGCTCGCGCCGGCGCGATGCCCGCTCCAAAGGAGAGCAGCAATGAAAAGGTTCGACAACGACTTGGCCGACTTGCAGCAGCGAGTCGCAAAGATGGCGGCACTGGCCCAGGGCATGGTTGAACTGGTGGCCGCTGCGGTGCGGGACCGTTCCAGGGACGTGCGCCAACAGCTCGACGAACACGAAGCGACACTCGATCAGATGCAGACTGACATCGATCACGAGGCCGTGCGGATCCTTACCGTCTATAGCCCGGTCGCCACGCAGTTGCGGTATGTGCTGGGCGTCACCCACATCACCGCCCAACTCGAACGAATCGGCGATCAGGTGATCAACGTCTGCGAGGCGCTGGATCTGATGCAGTCCGAAACGGACCGCCAGGTCCAGGCCGACCTGCAGAAGATGGCCGGCCTGGTCAACACGATGGTGTCCGATGCGACTTCATGCTACTTTGATCGGGACGAACGCAAGGCGGAGGTGACGCGCGGCCATGACGATGCGATCGATGCCCTGCATGCGCAGATCACCAAGAAGCTGCTCAGCGACGAAGTTCTCCACAACGTGCTCAAAGGGACCCAAGACGTGGCCGATGCCTTGGCGCAGATTCTCATCGCCCGGCACCTCGAGCGGATTGCGGACCAGGCGGTCAACATCTGCAAGGAAGTCGTGTTCCTCGTCCGAGGCGACGACGTGCGCCACACGGAGACGCCCCACGACTGACGTCGGCAGTGCCGCAAACCGATGGCCGCAAACCGATGGCCGCAAACCGATGGCTGCTGCCGTGCCCAGCCGGCCGGTAGCAATGCTGACCATCGGGGCACCGACCATGAACCCGGATCACTGACCAGCCGCTGGACGTCAGCCCCGGTTCCGTTGACCGGATTGCGAGCCGGGCCCCAACGCATACCGTCTGGTACCTGCTGTGCCCTGGGTAACTTTACCGCCAACAATGGCGATCCAACGACTCGCCCCGAATCGTTGTTCGTCAATGAACAATCCGAGATTCAGCGTTGACCGTCAGGAAGCATGGCCCGGGCCGCTTTCAGCAGGTCGTGCAGCTCGGGTTCCGAAAACAAGGCATGGGCCTCATCGGCGGTTACCCAGCGACGCTCGCGTTCGCCGTCTTCCTGCCACGCGGCATCCGAGCGAGAGACCTCCATCAACATCGCCATCACGGTACGAGTTCGTCCTTTCTTGAAGATCTTGTACGAGCCGATCGGATCGCCGACAACGCGACCGTGGAGGCCCGCTTCTTCGTACGCTTCCTTGAGCGCCGCTTCGTCCACCGTCTCCCCGGGCTCGACAAACCCCTTGGGAAACTTCCACCGCCCGCGGCTCGAGGTGATTAGGCAATATTCAATGCGATCGACCTGTTCCCGAAATGGCACGGCACAGGCCTGATCCGCGTCAGGGGTCCATTCGCAAGAGGCAGCTTGGAACGTCATACGGTTCGTCCTTTTCGCCAACACGTTCATCCATGGGAAACGCTATCTGATCTCAAGCCTAGCAAGGGTGATCAAAATTCTCAAGCAAACGCTGGCCCTGCAATGCATGCCGACCCGTCGTCGCGTTGAACCCGAGGACGTTGTCCCCTGCCGTTTGAAGCTACCTGCTATAATCGACACGAGAGGCACCCGAAGATGAGAAGACGACCTGAGCACCCCCATCCTCCCGCGAAACGTCCTTGCGTTCCTAATTTCGATCTTCACCCAAACTTCATCGACAGTGAACGTCCTATGAGAATCTCCGTCCTCGCCTGCTTACTTACGACCGCCCTGCTTGGCTTCTCCGACCTCCGGGCGGATGCCGATGAGCCGGTGGAAGGATTACTGGCCTACTTGCCTCCGAGCGTCAACGGGTTGGCAGTCGTGCGCGTGCACGAGCTGTTGCAATCACCGCGGGCAGTGCGTGAGAAATGGGCCGCTGATCCCGCCCGTTTCCTGGCCGGTGCCGGGACGGTTCCTCATTGGGTCGAGCGTTTCGTGATGGGCGGGCAGGTTCATCCGGGGCAGGCCGACGGCTGGACCGCGACGGTGGTCCACCTGCCGCCAGATCTTTCCTTGAAGAAGATCGCCGCGCATGAGAAAGTCGCCATGGAATCCCTGGGCGGCGTCGCGGCCGCCTACCTGCGTGACAGCTACGTGTTGGAATTGAACCCGCAGGTTCTGGGAGTGATGACCCCGCCACATCGCCAGGACGCCGCACGCTGGGCTCGCGACACCAAGTCCGGCGCTGCGAATCGGCTGAGCGCCTATTTGCAGACCCGCGCCCGCCAGGCCGGCCAGATTGAGCTGGCGCTGGACATGCAAGACATGCTGGACCCGCGCGTGATCAAATCACGGTTGGAAGCATCGCCCGCGTTACGGGATCATGCGGATGCCAGGGGACCGCTGGAAGAAGCGCTCGGGACACTTCGGGGTGTCGCCTTCAGCGCGAACATCTCGGACAAAACGGCAGCCCGGATTACGTTCGATTTCTCGGCCCCGCTCCCGCCCTCGGCCACACTGCTGAAAGAGGTGTTCTTCGAGTTCCTCAGCGACGAACAACTGATGATTGGCGAACTGCGCACGTGCGATGCCCGCATCGCCGGCCGGCAATTGATCTTGAGTCTCGCATTGTCGGACCTTGGCCTGCGACAAATCATGTCGCTCGTCATGGCGCCCCACCCCGGCAAGCCGCCGGCGGAAAGCGGCGGAGAGCAGGAGCCGCCGTCGGAACCGCCGTCGGCGACCGCTGAGGACGCTGCCAAGAAACGCTTGAACCGAAATTACTACGCACGCGTCAACGGGGCCATGCGCGACCTGCAGCAGTCGGTGAAGTTCTCCTTCGGCGAAACACGCCTGGCGGAACAGGCGGGCTGGGTCGATCGGGCCATCGGTAAGATCAATCAACTCTCGATTCAGGGCATCGATCCCGAGCTGGCGAAGTATGCCGCCAACGTATCGCAGAAGCTGCAGGCCGTCTCCGATTCGCTCCGCGGCATGGCGGTTTCGATGAATGCGGCACAGAGCACGTTCACCGTCGAACGAACAATGGTCCGCCCGGGCGCGGTCGTCGGCGGCTACGGGGGCGGATGGCGCGGGTACGGCGGCCCCTGGGGCGGCTACCGGAGAGGCTACGGAAGCGGCTGGGGAGCGACCGTCGCACCGCTCTACAACACCAAGACCAATCTAGAGGAGGTTCGCAAGAAGCAAGCCGACGCGGTCACCAGCAGCGTGGCAGAACGCCAGAAGATCTGGCAATCCCTGGCCAGCGACCATGCCCAGATCCGGGCACTGATGCTGGATCGGTACGGTGAGGACTTCGACGCCGCCCAGTTCTAAACGCCACCAACCCAACGGCTCTCGCTCGCCGCGCGCCTCCACCAAACCGCTCGGCGCAGGGCCCCACCAATTCACTCGCCGCAGGTCTCCACCAATTCGCTCGCCGCAGGTCTCCACCAATTCGCTCGGCGCGGGGCCCCACCAATTCGCTCGGCGCGGGGCCCCACCAATTCGCTCGGCGCGGGGCCCCACCAATTCGCTCGGCGCGGGTCTCCGACCCCGCCGAAACGACCGACCGAAGGTCTCCACCCCAAGCGCGGAACTCACACCCGGCCACCGAAGGTCGCTCCCCAACCAAGCGTACACCTCACCCCACAACATCATCACCCATGCTCGTCGCACAGGGGGGCCCGCAGCCGCTCTTCCAGCCTGCCGCTGCTATTGAGCTTCAATACAAAACAGGTGCCGCTCTCCGCGAATGAACAGTTGATTGTCCACCGGAGCGGGCGTCGCATCGACCGTTTCGCCCACCGAATTTGTGGCGACCACGTTAAACTTCGGTCCGTCTTCGAGCACAACCGTGGTCCCACTTCGCCCGGTGAGGAAGAGATAGCCACCGGCAGCCACCGGTGACGCGTAGATGCGGCTCAACCCGGGCACACGCTGGGCCAGGTAGTGCGGTTTCCCTGTCGCCGCGTCCAGGCAGGAAAACACGCCCGTCTTTTCCTTGTAGAAGTAGAGGCGCCCCTGCGACAGCAACGGCGAGGCGATGTCCGGTGTGTCGCGATCGAGCGACCAAGCGACGTGATCGGAGCCTTCGATATCACCGCGTCCGTCCGGGCGAAAGGCGGCCATGAAATATCCGCGGAAGCCACTGCCGACAAAAACCAGGCCGTCGGCGGCGGCGGGCGAGGCGGCGGGGCGCGATGTCTGGCCGGCACACCGCCAGAGTTCGCTTCCCGTCTCCAAGTCGTAGGCACGGACGCACGTTTCCCCGTTCATGATGACCTGCTTTTTGCCCTTGGATTCAATCACCAACGGGGTCGCCCAGCAGGTCGGTTCGTCGCGGGCCGTTTTCCAGATGGTCGACCCATCCCGCTTGTCCAGGGCGAACAGGTACGACTGTCCTTCGTGGTCCCAGGGGACCAGGATCTTGTCACCGGCCAGTGTCGGCGAGCTTCCTTCGCCGAAGCTATTCCGAGTATTCATCTGGCCCAGGTCGTCACGCTTCCATTTCAGTTCGCCGTCCAATGTGTAGCAATACAAGCCCCGCGAACCGAAGTGGGCGAACAGGTGTTTGCCGTCGGTGCATGGAGAAGCCGAAGCGAAGCCGTTGGTCGAATGGGTGCCCTGGTGCGGTGTCGCTTCCGCGGCGGTCCGCTCCCAGAGCAGTTCGCCGTTTTGTCGGTTGACACACAACACCTTGAATTGCAGTTTCGCGAGTGCCGGTGCCCGGCCTGCACGTCGCCGGCGTTGGCCGCGTGGCACGGCGCCGCCTGGACGCGCCGGTGCCTGGCCGCCCGATACCTCCGTAGGCACGACCTCCGTAGGCACGGCGGTGACGACGAATACGCGGTCTTCCCACACGACGGGTGACCCCGAGCCGCGTCCTGGAATTGCCAGCCGCCACTTCACATTCTCGGTCTCGCTCCAGCGAATCGGTGGTTGCGCGTCGACAGCCACGCCGTTGCCCGTCGGCCCTCGCCAATGGGCCCAATTTCCAGCAGTTGCATTCGCAGCCAGCAATAGCCCCCCCAACAGGCACCCCAATAGCGGTCGTAACATTGGATCCTCGAATCTTCTGAATTCAGGTGATGATTGCCTCGGTCCCCCCGGCGATACAGCACCGGTGTGGCCCATTGAACACCGAAGCGGGCCAAGGGTGGCACTCGTTTTCGCGTTCATCTTCCGTTTTTCGAGTCCCGACATCAATGCCCGCTCGACCGCCGAAGGCCGGTCGTTGCGGCCACCGCCACGCGGCTCTTGCCGCCCGGTGCCCCAGTCATCACATTGATGGCTGCGACAGCTTGGCCGGCGGCTGCCGAGTTCCGTGGCTGACACCTGCCTTCCGGGAAAGAATTGACCGCATGCGAACCTATCTGACGAACATCTGGGACTGGCTGCGGATGAGTCTCTGGCTGGGGCCGACCATTCTGGCGATCGCGGCCGTGGCGCTCGGCAATTTGCTGCCCTACGTCGACCAGGTTTTCGCAACGGACCACTGGCCGCTGGTCGGAACGACCGCCGCCACGGCGCGCTCGACCTTGTCGGCGATTGTCGGCGCGACGATGGCGGTGACCGGGACGGTCTTTTCGATCACCGTCGTCACGCTCTCCCTGACATCGCAGCAGTTCGGACCTCGCTTGTTGCGAACATTCATGCACGACTTCTCGACGCAGTTGGCGATGGGAACCTTCTTGGCCACCGGGCTGTATTGCCTGCTCGTGCTGCGCGTCGTCGAAGTTTCCGACGGTGCCGCGTCGATCCCCCACATGTCGGTCCTGGTGGCAGTCCTTTTGACGGTCTTCAGCATGGCGGTGCTGATATATTTCATCCACCATATCTCCGTTTTGATCCAGGCACCGCATGTCGTCGCCGCGGTTGCCCGTGACCTGGACGACGCGATCGTACGGCTGTTTCCAGAGGAGATCGGGCATGCCGCAACGAAGTCCGAGGAGCCGTCGGCGACCGGCCGCGTTCAGGCCGGACAGCTCGGAGACGACTTCCAGGTCGTCGATGCCCGCGTCGGCGGCTACGTGCAGGCGGTCGACGCGGACGGCTTGCTGAGCTGGGCGAGCGACCATGATCTGGTGATTCAACTCTTGAAGCGGCCGGGCCATTTTGCCTGCCGCAACACCCCGATCGCCCGGATCTGGAGCCGTGACAGCGACGGGCTGCAGGATTGCACCTCGCGTTTGAACGACTCCTTCATCGTGGGGATCCGCCGGACGCCGAGGCAGGACGTCGAATGCGCCATTGAAGAACTCGTGGAGGTCGCCGTTCGCTCGCTCTCCCCCGGAATCAACGACCCGTTTACGGCCATCAATTGCATCGACTGGCTCAAGTCGTCCATGTTGCGTCTCGCCCGCCGACGCATCCCGCTGGCACATCGGTGCGACGCGGAGGGAACGCTGCGTCTGATCGCCGAGCCGGTTACATTTGCAGATGCCATGGATGCGGCATTCAACCAGATTCGCCAGTACGGCAAAGACAGCCCGGCAGTCATGATCCGCTTGTTGGAGTCGTTCGCGGACCTGGCAGCGAATGCCGACCGCCAGGAAGACCGCCAGGCGATCCGGGAGCACGCCCACATTGTCATGCGTGCGGCGGAGGAGACGTTTGCCGCCCGCTACGACCGCGAAGCGGCCAGGCACCGCCACCAGGAGGTCGAGCGAGCGCTGGGAGATCAGGAGGCGGAGGGCGATTCGTCCGCCGTGAATTCGTCCGTTCAGCCGTATGGATCCCGGGACAATTTATGAACGAACAATCATCCATTGCAAGTCACTGTGTGGCAGTCGTTTGTGGTGAACGTACCCGGAGCGCCGCGCATCTCGGCCGGAGCGCGTTCGCATCCGGTTTCCTCGGCGATCAACGCAACCGGGGCTAACGCCCAACGGCTGATGAATGATCCGGGGATCCGCTCGCCGCCGCCCAATGGGGAGCGTGACCACGTCTGGTTCGCGCCCGCGGTTCGCTCCCCGAACAATCCGCCCAGAGTGCGTGATGGCACGTCGTCAGACGCTAACTGGACAGGTACAGCGGCAGGTCACCATGCAGACTGTCTTCCAGATGGGCCTTCGTGGCGCGTTGCCGCAGTTTCGCCATGGCGCGGGTCTCGAGCTGCCGGACCCGTTCTTTGCTGACCCCAAGTTCGTCGCCGATCTCCTGCAACTTCTTGGGCTCGGCATCCGTCCCGATTCCGTAACGCGAGCGTATGATTTGACGCTCGCGATCGGACAGGCCGGTCATGATACTGGCGACCTGCTCCTCGCGCCGCCGCTGGGCGCCTAGCGCCACACGCGGGTTGGTCCGATGGGCAACGCGTGCATCAAGCATTTCCGCATGACCTGTCTGGAAGCGATCTGCTTGTCGCATCGCATTCGTAAAGGTCCGAATCATGTTCCGCTTGATTGCCCAGGTGGCGTAGGTACTGAACTTGAAGCCGCGGGTGTAGTCGAATTTCTCGACCGCCCGAATCAGGGCTTCATTTCCTTCACTGATCTTCTCGAACAGGTCGCCGGTCGGTCCGACATACTTCTTGGCGACCGAAACGACCAACCGCAGGTTCGCTCGAATCAGCTCCTGGCTGACCGCCACGGCTTGATCGTAGAGCGTTTCAATCTGATCCAGGACCCGCGTACTGGGACGGGCCTCGTCGAGCGAGTCGCGGAGGCGGGCGGCCTGGAACTTGAGGAAGTTGTACTTGCGAAACAGGTGCGCTTCCTGCTCCGCCGTCAGCAGCGGCACTTCGTAGAGACTGGCCAGGTACGCCGGCATGTCGGCCGGCTTCCGCGGCGTTCGCAGGGCGCCGCGATGCTCAGGCAGCGGCTGCATGATCTTCTCCTCGGCATCCGCCGCCGTGAACTCTTCCGCCGGCATGAAGGCGAGGGGCAGCTCCTGAACGTGCTGCAGGCGTTGCCGGTCAACGATCGACCGGACCTGGGACTTGGCGAGCTGATTGCGGCTCGCCAGCGCTTCAATGCTGCGCCCATCGCGGTACTCGGTGTAAAGCTGCAGTCTGGCCCGGTCGCTCATCGCACGTGCGCCCCGCTTGCCCATCAGGCCCGCCTCTTTCAGCAACTGCCGAACGGTTTCGCTGCTCCGTTGCGTGTCGTCGGCAAGCCGGGCGATGACGTCGGTCGGAGCGGCCAACCCATCCAGCAACTCGCGTCCGCGGCGAACGATCTCTTGCCGCTCGTCTTCCGAGAGCCGGCTGAACCGCGCACCGTTGCCGACAAGCTCGGGATGGCCGGCCAGGAACCGTTCGATGGTGCTCTGCAAGAAGCCGACGCGGCGCCGTCCCTTGATCAGGAACGTGCGACCGGTGAGGCCCCGCTTCCGCCAGCGGCTGACGGTTTTCGCCGAGACGTTCCACTGCTCGGCCAGTTCCGCCGAGGTCAGAACTGGTTCCGGCGCGGCGTCGATGGGGACCACCAAGTGGGCGGCCGAATCACGAACGAATTGTTCCAGGTCGGTGCGCAGGTCCTCCCCTACCACCGGATCGAATCGGTGACTCCAATTGGCGCCCGCTGCGGCGGGGAACAACTGGCGGAAGACTTCACCAGCGCCGTATGTTGCTTCGTCCTGGAGATGATCGATGAACGCCTCGGCCCTGATGGAGAGAACCAATTGAGCTGCCGGATCGAATTGGGCCATCTGCTCATGCAAGTGCTGGACAAGCTCGGTGCGGAATTTCATCGTCATCAGATTCTCCTTTCGCGATCGACGCAAACGGCTCGCTGCCAATTTCCAGGTTGCAAAACTGGCAGCCGTTTGTGCTGAGCGAAAAATGAGGCAAACCCGATGCCAACTTGTTCCAATCCGGCGGATTCTGCGGATACGACGCGTTGAATCGACGAAAAAATAGGATAATGACGTAATTTTGTACAAGTTTCCGTCCCGTGCGCAACGGCTCCCCACGCCCGAAGCACCTTCGGCACCCCCCGGCTAGCGTCGCAAAAAGCAACACGTCGGTCGCATCCTGGGGCGACTGGCCACCAGGCAGCCAGTTTGGCCGCGCAGTTTGCGTCTTGCCCCACCCATTAAGGAAAATATGGTTTGCATGCGGCGACGGCCGAAGCCAGCCGCCGCATGGGACTGGCAACTGGCGAAACAGAGTGAGGCTGCCGGGGCTCGACCCCTGGACCGACGGATCAAACGTGCAGCGACAACCTGCGGCCAGGTTTCGCAGGTTCCGGACACTCTTTTTCTAGCGGTCGTTTGCGGCATCGCCGCCCCAATAAACCGGCCGCTGGCGGGCCGCAGAAAGCTCGCAGGGGGTCCACGTTACTGCTCGGGCGTTGCCGGGCGCGCCCGGATGCGAATCACCGGTGTCGCGCGTCCCTCGATCAGCTGCAACTCGGCATCGAGCGGCGCGTCGTGAAACTCTTGCTGGCGTCCCCCGGGCCAGGTGACGTCGATGTCGGCGTGAGCGGCGTTTCCCAGCCCGAATACCAGTTGGCGTTGATTGCCGGCCTGGTATCCGTCGCCGCTGGTCAATTGTCTGATCTGCCGGCCTCGATCCGTGGTTACCGTGACGACGGCGCCGATCGCGTCGCGCTGGGCCTGCGTACCGGCGAGACGCACGGCCAGAAACCGTCCGGCATTGGGCGTCGTGTTGGTGAGCAGCGCGGCGGGCGCATCCACGTGTGACACGACGAAATCTTCACGCCCGTCGCGGTTCCAGTCGAGCCGCGCCAGTCCGCGTCCGAGGCGCTGCTGCCGGAAGTATTCCCCCAACTGCCCTGCGGGGACATGTTCAAAACGGGCGTCGCCTACGTTCCGAAAAAACTGGGCCGGCATGTGATAAGGAATCCCCCGGTCCCGCATGTCGAAGATGTGTCCATTCGCCACAACCAGATCGGGCAAACCGTCCAACTCGGCATCCAGGAATTGCGTTCCGAATCCCAACATCGGAAAGCTGTGCTGCCGCATTCCCGACGATCGCGTAGCATCCAGAAACATGCCGCCAGGCTGCTGCAAGTAGACCGAGTTTGGCTCGTTGCGAAAGTTCGTCACGAAAACGTCGAGCAACCCGTCCCGGTTGACGTCGTCCACCGCCACCCCCATGCACGCCTGCGCGCGGCCTTGCTCGTCATAAGCCAGACCGCTGGCGACGCCGCGCTGTTCGAAACGAACCCCGTCGCCGAAGTCGCCCGGAACCGCGACAAAGAACGAGTTGGGAAAGGCGTCGTTGGCGACAAAAAGGTCCAGTCTGCCGTCTTGTGTAAAATCGGCGGCGACGACGCCCAGCCCCATCCCATCGCGCGCCAGAACGCCGATCCCCTCGGACACATCCTGGAAACGCCCGTCGCCAAGGTTCACCAGGAGGCGGTCTTGGGCTGCTTTGAAGACCCCCGGGCTACACCCTCCCACCTCGTCGCCGCGCCGGCAGACAGTCGCCGCCAGGTCATCGTTGGAGACGTAATTCACGTCGTACAGATCGGCGAGTGCGTCGCCATTCAGATCGGCCATCACACAACTGGTCGTCCAGTGATGGCGGGTCGCACCGGGCGGTGAACCAACTTCCGAAAACGTGCCATCGCCGTTGTTGTGATAAAGCTGGTTCTTGCCAATGTTGGCGACATAGAGATCGGCGAACCCGTCGCTGTCAAAGTCTCCGACGGCGACTCCCTGACTGTACCGCATGTCGCCGAGCCGCGCGAGGTCGGTAACATCACGCACCTCGCGGCCGGCCAGACTTCGGTACAGGCGATCGCAGAGCCGTTCGGGGGGGGCGTTCCCGCCAGTTGGCTTCACCCCGGCGGCTCCGGCAGGCCACGGCGCGCCTTGTGTAAAATACAAGTCCGGCCAGCCATCGTTGTCATAGTCCAGGACAGCGACCCCACCACCTGTGGTTTCTATCAGACGAACTTCATCGTCCTCGGGATTGGCGTCGTTGTAGTACCTGAAGTGCAGGTTCAGCGATGGCGCATCGTCGCGAAACGAAACCGAGCTGGCAGCAACTGCGGCTGGCTGCGAGGCGGCCGGCCGTTGGTCAAGTCGCGCGGTGAACTCGGGAAAGTCCGACAAGTCAACCAGTTGGGCCGGGTTGTCGGTCGCCAGCGTGGGGCTGGCGCTTGCGGCCAAAGCCGGCTCGACGCGGTCCATCATCGCCGACGCCCAGGGCGAATGCTCATCGATCTTTCTGGCTTGGCGAGCCCAGCCCCAGGCCTCCCAAGTCCGGCCCAGCGACTCGCACAACTGCGCCGCGTTGGCCATCAACTCGAGCGACTCCCCTTGGCCGCTTGCGTGCCGGTTGCGGCGCAGGTCATCGACGGTACGATCCAGACGCTCGAGTTGGGCCGCACGCTCCAAGAAAGACATTGCCGCGTCGGTGTAGCCCAACATGCTAAGCGACCTGCCCAGCCGCTGATTCGCAGCGAGGTGGTTCGGGCCGCGGCGCACAGCCTGCCAATAGCAGCGTGCCGCGACTCGTGGATGTTTGCACATTTCGGCCCATTGGCCCCGCACCACCCACACGTGAGCGTGCACGTCGGCCGCGGCCGGCAGTTGCCGATGCCACGCGAGCCAGGCGTCGGGCGAGTTGAGCAGCACTTCACCGAGGCGGGCTTGCGCTTCGACCTGTTCCGGTGACGCCTCAACGATCCGCCTCAGCAACCGCTCGGCGCGCGGGAGATCGTCCTCCTGCGCGGCCTGTCTCGCGAGACCGATAAGCGGGACTGGATCGTCAGGAACAGTTTGGCGAAAACGTTCGAGCAGCTGCGTGTCTTCGACCAGCGGTTCATTCGCACCCAGCAGCAACAGATGTTCGAGCGGATAAGCGGACTGGCGGATCGGTGCAATCAGAAACGGCTCCGCTTCCCACGTGCGGCCTTCCA
Source organism: bacterium (assembly GCA_030430075.1). Taxonomy (GTDB): domain Bacteria; phylum Planctomycetota; class Planctomycetia; order Pirellulales; family Pirellulaceae; genus ARS98. The sequence continues at coordinate 10,456 of JAUIGN010000031.1, read as the reverse complement.
CAACCAAGAGGTAGGCCAGCAAGCCGTTTGCCAGCCCATGGTCGGGCTGAGCTTGCAGGGCGGTCCGCAGATGGCGTTCGGCTTGACGCGCCCGCCCCAGCTCAAAGGCCAGCTCGCCTGCTGCCACCTGGGCCTCGACGGTTCGAGGATCGTGAGTTGTCTCGACGCTCGCAAAGCACTCCAGGGCGACCTCGAGCCGCCCCAGTTGGACGGCGGACTGGCCCGCCAGGATGCACGCCTCGCTCGAATCCGGCCGCGCAGCGAGATAGCGTTCGGCAAGCTGCAAGGCAACATCGAATCGGCCTCGGTCGAACGCCGTTTGCGATTCTTCCAACAGCATGTCCGTTGCGCGCTCTCTCCAGTGCAGCCCCGCGCAGACAAGCCCCACGACGACGAGAAGGCCGCAAAAGGCAACGAAAATCTTGGCGCTGAATCGCATCAAAACTGACTGTGGCCTGGAGCCGTGTTTCTTTACGTTGAGCCCGCTTGCTGGAGTGTGTTATATCATCGTCCGTCCCGAAAGTGGTCGCCCTGCGCTGCCGACCCGGGCAAGGCGCTTCACGTCAGGGCACTGCGGCCGGATTCCGCCGCAAATGCTTTTCGAGCGTCACCGCCTGCGGCCACCCCGGGCGAAGGCGGAACGCCGTTGCGAGGCATCGTTCTGCCTCGCCGGTTTTTCCCTGGGCAGCGAACAACTGTGCCGACAGGACGAGTGGTGCGGGGTGGTGCGGTAGACCCTTCCGCACGGCGGCGAGGTTCTCGATGGCCTCGTCCAACCGGCCGCGCGCCATGAGCAGAAAAGCAAAGTCCATGTACAGAACGAGGTCGTCATCCGCCTGTCAGCGGCAAACGCTACCGGCAACGGAGACCGCTCCATTCCAGGGGGGAAGAACGCCGACCAAAGTCGAGATTCTCGACAACCAACTCGCGATTCTGGTCGGTGAAATTGAGAAAGAAGCCGGTCGGATAGCCAAAACCGTAGAGTCTCAAGGACACTTCGAGAAACACGATGAAGAAAATGGGCGCGAGCGTCATGGAGGCGAGCCGATACGCCCAGGTGCGACGTCTCGAACGTCGGCGCTTGGCGCGCGGCTCCGGAGAATCTGGTGGGGAATCCAGGGCTGGATCGAGTTCACTTGTCGGCAATTCGCCGTGCTCTTGCCGCGCGTTGGGCTGATTATTTTCATTCATGCGTCATTCGCGCCGCTGGTCGTGGTCGAGTTGGTCTTGCTTGAGAGACTTCACTTCGGCTGTGCGTATCTCAAGCGCTAAACGGACTCGCTTCGCGCGCTCGTGACGATTGTCACTTCCCGCTACCGACATGGAACACCGCGACTTGGCCTGGGTTACGGCGTTAAGGTGCTTCGTGGAGTTCCATGTCGGTCCCAGAGGCCATTCAGTTGGGGGGCGGGAAACCTTGACCTGGATGGCTGCGTACCGGCGAAAGCGGCGAAACAGCGAGGTCTGGCAAGTTTCTCGGCAGACACTGGTTCTTCGCCCGATACATCAAGACGCACGTTCCCAATCGGGCCGGTCTTTCGAACAATCGTGCTTTCGCTTACCTTTGATTCGTCATCAAGCGGGTTGACAAGTCGGACTGGCAAGGTCGAAAGCCCTGCCGCGTCCTCGTGCTTGGCGGCTGCTACCGTATTTCGAGCGAGGGGGAAGGACTATTCATGCGGGCGTTTCATGTATTGAACTACGTAGCCGTAGTCACCGCCCTCAATTGCTTCAGTCGTAGCGTGCGTAATGTCTTCCAGTTGCCCGAGCTTGCTGGACCAATTCCCGTCGGGCAGTTGTCGTGCCGCATGCGTATACATCATGGCGGAGCCGTAAAGCGCCAGCTTATCGAAGCCTTCTTCAAGTGTGCCGTCTTCGCATTCCGCAAAGCCCAGAGACTTCAAAGCCGCCACCAGATTCCCAATCCCGTGATCTTCCAGATTTGAATCGATCGGCCAGTACACGCCTGGCTGCCACCATCTCTGAGTGTTTCGAGCCGCCCAAGCAATGCAGTTGTACTTGATGGTTGCTGGGCTGGTGATTTCGTGATTGCCTGAGGTCAGACCGGGAAACAAATCCGAGAGGCTCATTTTGCCAACAGGCCTTGCTGCCTGCCCCACTCGACCCATGACTGTGCCGAAGCCTCGATATCGCCCGCGTCGCTTTTGGTGACGGGGTTCTCACCCGTGATCGCCTCCAATGCCCAAAACCAATGGTCCGGCTCCTTCTCCAATTCGGCCAGGATGAGCGGGACGACGGGCGGCCCCATTCCAATCATTTGTTGATAGGAAAAGACCAGTGAGATCTGGGCTGTATTGGAGAGATGCCTTGTTTTGGACTTCCAGTCGTCTTTCAGTCTCTGGAAACGCTCTCGAATAGGCTCTGCCACTTGTGCTGCAACCATGCTCTCGAACTCCGCGCTTTTCGGATCTCAGGACGATTTCGCACAGCTTACATGAGTCTCCGCCGCGTCGGAATGTCAGCTTCGCGGCGTCCCGCTAGCACGACATGACTCAGGGCATGTAACCTGTGACCTCAGGCAGTCTAGCGAGGCAGGGCCTCTCGGGTGATGCCGAACGTCTTGCAAGAACTGATGCGCCACGACAACATTCAGACTTCCCTACGGTTCTAGGTGGGACAAAATGCCCGCCGGACGTCGGCAATTCTGTGGGATGATCGAAAGAAGTACCCAATGTTCGCGCGCGGTTTGAATTTCGGAACTGCCGAGTTTCCTATTCAAATTGGCGCTTGCATCCATTTGGCCGATAATCGGATTCCGTGAATGAAACATCGCTAAGCTTGCTTTCCCGCCTAGGCCGCTCACCCGAGTCCGAATCGTGGTCTCGGCTCGTTGACTTGTATGCTCCTCTACTCAGGGCATGGTTGCGCAAGTACGACGTCCAGGACAGCGATGCCGACGATCTGGTGCAAGAAGTGTTGCTGGCCGTGTCCAAAGATCTCGGCAAGTTCGATCATGCTGGACAGCCGGGCGCTTTCCGTGGGTGGCTGAAGGCAATTCTGGTCAATCGATTACGCAAGTTCTGGCGAGCGCGGGACCGCCGTCCGCAAGCGCGAGGCGATTCAGACATCGATGCTCGACTCGCACGGCTCGAAGATCCGTCCAGCGAAATGAGCCTGATCTGGAATCGTGAGCACGACCAGTATGTGCTCCGACAACTGCTGGCCCAGGCCGAGCCTCACTTCGCCTCCAGCACCTGGACGGCATTCTGTCGTGTGGCATTGGACGGGGCCAAGCCGGACGTTGTCGCCGAGGAAATGGGAATCTCCCTGAATGCTGTCTGCCTGGCGAAGTCCCGTGTTCTCAGGCGATTGCGCCAAGAATCCGAAGGGCTGATCGAGTCTTCTTCGGGATTTTTCGCGAAGCGCTGACAAGAATGCGCGCGAACGGGTCTTGATAATAGGAGCGTGTGGTTCGTTTCGACCGCAAGCCCTGCAAGATCATTGACGACCCGAGCCCACAACCGCCAATTCCGCGAGTCACCCATGTCCGATCCTTCACCCCACCCGACCCGAGAAGAGTTGGGCGCCTACAGCCTTGGTCAATTGCCGCAGAAAAGAGCGGATGCGATCGACAGTCATATCAGCGAGTGTCAACCGTGTTGCGAAACCATCGCCGGCATCTCATCAGACGACACGTTTGTCGGGCTACTGAAGGAAGCCAGGCAGTTGCCGACGGATCAGACAGTCGATCATGGTTCGGCTCCCGCTTCTTCGTCCGATCAAGATGTTCCCGCGCCGTTGGCCGAGCATCCCCGCTACGAGATTCTCACCCTGATTGGCAAAGGCGGCATGGGCGATGTTTACAGAGCGACTCACCGCATGATGAAGCGTACTGTAGCGCTCAAGATCATCAAGCCCGAACTGATGCGCAAGCCCGAAGCTGTAGATCGGTTCCATCGTGAAGTGACGACCGCCGCACAACTGTCTCATCCGAACATTGTCACGGCTTACGACGCCGAACAGGCGGGTGACGTTCATTTTCTTGTGATGGAATACGTTGACGGAACGGATCTTTCTCAATTGGTGAAAGATCGAGGTGCGCTGCCGATCCCTGATGCGTGTGACTATGTCCGGCAGGCAGCGATTGGACTGCAGCACGCGCACGAACAAGGCATGGTTCACCGCGACATCAAACCACATAACTTGATGGTCTTGGCCGATGGCACGGTCAAGATTCTCGACTTTGGTCTCGCCTCGCTCGCGCCCGAAGCGATTGCAGACGCCGACACGGCCGAAGGTCGGGGCGACTTGACTGCGGCTGGAACGATCATGGGCACTCCGGATTTCATCTCGCCTGAGCAGGCCGAAGATGCTCGCAGTGCCGACATCCGCAGTGATATCTACAGCCTCGGAGCGACATTGTATTTCCTGCTCTCCGGCCGCCCGCTCTTTGCGGATGGCAGTGTCATGCACAAGCTGAAGAGCCACGCCACGGCCGAACCTGATCCATTGAGGACGTTGCGAGATGACGTTCCCAGTGAATTAGAATCGATTATTGCTCGCATGACGGCGAAGGACCCGGTCGAGCGTTTTCAGTCGCCGAACGACGTGGCCGTCGCGCTAGAACCATTCGTCCGAGACCAAGAGCGGGAATCGGCTGCTCCCACGCCCGACGCCCAACTGCCCCCGCGGCGTGGTCCGTTCTCGTGGCTGACCGCGGTTGCCGCCGGATTCGCCGCGCTGCTGCTCGCGGCCGCCGTCTACTTCGTCGTGACCGACAACGGCGTCGTGCGCGTCGAGGTGTTCGACGACTCCCTCGACGTCTCGATCGACGGAGGTGAGATCACACTCGACGAGGACGGGAAGAAGCGGCTCGTCGTTCGTCGCGGCGAGCACGAGCTCGTGGTTCGCGTGGGCGACACGGAGTTGATCACCGACGAGTTCGAGATGCGACGCAGCGGCGAGATCATCTTCCGTGTGAAGGTCGAGGAGGGACTGGTTGTCGTCAGCCGGAAGGGACAGCGGCCAAAGACGGCGATGCTGCCCGGAGCGTCGGATCGAGTGCAGTGGCCGGAACTGCGGATCACCAACGACGGCGTCGAGTCGACGGGCCTCGGCCGCGTGAATCGTTCCTGGAAATTGCGCGGACGGAAGGTCGGCATCGTGACCGCGCGCCTCGTACACGTCTCCGATGGCAAGATGCAGATCACGGGTGAGCGAAAGGTCGACTTGTCGAACGTCACCGGCGAGACGGTCGGACAGTTGAGTCTGGCTACGGTGGACCGGCCCCAGGACCGCGTGGCGCTCTCGATCGAAGTGGAGTTCGACGGCGTCGCCGAAAGCCCGGCCTCCTTGAAGCAGAAGCCGTTGGTCGTCGACAAGGGGCTCGGCTCGAGTTCGATAACCAAGACCGCCCAGTGGGACGGGTACGGACTCGACGCCAACGAAGTCGTCCTGGTCCACTGGCACGCCCGGCTCCCGAAGGCGTTCGAGAACCTCCGCCACGGGGACGACCTGAACTCGATGGTGGAGGCCTCCAAGCAGGGGGCGAGTTTCGTTGTCGTCACCTTGGAGTGGGATGATCGCGACGGACCAGTCACGAACGGCAAGCCGGTCGGGCCGCTTGTACGCCCCGGCAGCGAGTCGGCGGTCGGCGAACATACCGACGCATCGGCGGTGCCGACCGACAAGTCCGACACGGGGGAACCCGAGGCGACTTCCGACCACGCGGCCATCCAGGGTACCTGGAGGCTGGAGTCAACGAACGGCAAGCCGCCACAGCGCGAGGATCCCGGTTTCGAGGCCGGAATCGTGTTTGGCGAGAAGACGTTGGAGGGCATCGACGCCACCCTGGCGCCGCCGGCCCCCTTTACGATCGATTCCACGAAAACGCCGAAGCAGATCGACATCCGTCCCTCCGACGAACCGCCGATGCTCGGCATCTACGAACTCGATGCCGATACGCTGCGTATCGGGTTCTCGGCCGAGGAAGGGAAGCGTCCCACGTCCTTCGCGAAGAGCTTTCTCGTGCTGACGTTGAAGTGGAATCCGGAAGCCTCGGACGGGCGCGACAACTCTCGGGAGGCGAGTCCGGGCGGCGTACCCGGCGTCGACCCGTCCATCCGCCTTGGCTCAGCCCCGATCCGCTTCGGCGGGCAGATCACAGCGCTGGAGTACTCCCGCGACGGCAAGCGGCTGCTCTCGGTGGGCGACGGTTGGGGGGCGGCCGTGTGGGACGCCGAATCGGGTGATCTGATTCGTCACGTTCCGGACGGATGGAAGTACACTTCGGCGGACCTCTCCGCCGACGGCACGCTGGTGGTAACGTCCGGGTATGAGGCCACAACCGTGCGGGTGCGAAACATCGAAACCGGGGAGGTGGTAAGGTCGATCGAGGGAGAATCCAGGGTAGTTCGATTCGCACCGGACGGGAAGTCGCTGTTCACGAACCACGACCATACCGTGACCCGCTTCGACCTCTCGAGTGGCGAGAAGGGCCCCATGATCGCGGAGTATGGTGGCGGGTCGTACATGTTCGCGGTAGCCCCCACCGGAACCCTCGTCGCCGGCATGGCCTCGGGGAATAATCTCAGAGTCTGGGACTGGCAGGCCGCAAAGGAGGTCGCCCGGGGGCGCGGCGTCCGGATCAGCTTTCCTGGCACCAAGAGCATCGTGTTCACGCCCGACGGCGAGTCAGTCTTGGTTCTGGGCGAGAGGAACGGCGGGGCCGAACTGAGAGACGCCCGTACGCTCGAGGTAACGAAGGAGTTCCCGGGCGACGAGGAAAACGAGTCGCTGTGCCTGAATGTCAGCGCGGACGGGCGCCGGATGGCGTTCGGCTCAAACGGCGGCCTCGTCTTCGTGTACGATCTGAAGACCGGGCAGCTCATCAAGTCTTGGCGGGCACACACCCGCCACGTCTCCGCCATTGCTCTCTCGCCCGACGGAAGCGAATTGGCCTGCGGAACGCGTTTCAATGGCAGTGTACGTATCTGGAACGTCGATACGCTGAAGCCGAGGTTCTCGATCGACGATCGCGATGGAGCCGTTGGCGTGATCGCCGTCCTCCCCGACGGCAAGACCTTGATCAGCCAGAATGATCGGCGCCGATTCGACCGCTGGAATCTGGTCAACGGCAAGCGGACTCACTCCTGGTGGTGGACGGGACTGCAGAAAGACCACGACGAGTGGGCACTCTGCTCGAAGACAGGCCGCATCCTCAGCGGTGGCGCGTCACTGACCCTGACCACCGATCCCACGGCTCCCGAGCCGTATGTGAGGGTGACCACGAAGGCGAACCTGCCGAACAAGGGGGAGACCATTTTCGCCGTCGCCCTGAGTGCGGACGGCCAGTTCGCTGCGGCCGCCACCAAGGACGCTCGGGTCTGCGTCTGCGACTTGGAAGCATTCTCCCACGTTCGCACGGTAACGCTGCCCATGGCCGCGCCGATCGACTTCGGGGCTCGTGCACGAGTGGCACTCTCGGCCGACGGTGGACTGCTCGCGGGCTCCTTGAAGAACGAGGTCCGCCTGTGGGACGTGAAGACCGGTCGCGAACTCGCCGCTCCGGACGTCGACGAGGAAGTGACGCACCTCGCGTTCTCCCCGGACGGAACTCGGCTGGCACTGGCCAGCCGGAAGCAGGTGGTCGTGCACGATGTCCAGCGCAACAAGAAGGTCACCACGATCACGGACGACATCGGGTCGATCGTATTCTCCCCGGATGGCCGCATCCTGGCCACCGGGGCCCACGAGGACAGCCACGTCGTCAGGCTCTGGGAGACGAACTCCGGCCGCGAAACTCGACAAGTCCGCGGAGCCCTCGGCGGGGCGACATCACTCGCATTCAGCCCGGACGGCGAGTGGCTCTACGCCGGCACGGGCAGTTCGCAAATCGTCGGGTGGAAGCTGTCGGAGATGAGGAACATCACTTGCTCCAACGGCATCGTTCACGTAATCGACGCCGTGCTGCTTCCATCGGACGTTCGCGCGGATGTCTCCCCGCACTGGAAGGACGGAGAGCTGAACGATCCCGTCTCCGTCTATGCGATCGCGAAGAGGACGATGCGCACGCCGGTCGTGAAGCTCGCCCCCAACCTTGAGTTCGCGTCGGACGAGTTTCAATTCGAGATCGAAGACTATCCCCAGATGAAGCTGCGGGCGAACGCGGAGATCCTCGAGGGTTGGCCGACGAACATCGAGTTGACCTACCGTCGCAGAGACGACTATCGTGGTCCCTTGCCAGAGGCGCATCTCCTGCACGCCGTTCACTGGGTCTTCGTCGACACCGACGGAAAGCGTCACGAACTGGCCGGAGGGCACGGTGGCGGTGTGAGCACATTCGGCTCGGTCAAGAGCGGGCGCGTGACCCTGTTCTCCAACGAGGTGTTGAAGGAAGGCCATTTCGAGATCACGTTCTACGAGACGCTGCTGACGAAGGCCCGATGGCGGGACGAGTGGCGAACGCCAATTGCCATGTCCAACGGCGCAGGTGACTTGATTCCGGCAGCAAGACTGCCGAAGGCTCAAACACAACTGCCGTAGTTCCGTTCAAGGCAACTGTGAACGGTTGATGATCTCCGTCTGGCAGTAGGTGAGAGATCTTTGTCCTGAAGTCCCCATCCTCACGTAGCGGCAAACACACATTTCACCAAAAGCACTCGTTGGGCAGGGCGCGCAAGTCGGACCGGGGGTTCTATGACTACCAGCCGGTGACTGGCGTCACTGGAAAGATCGACCGTGTTGGGACGGATACGAAAGCTTGAACATCCAAGTTCCAGACAAAGCAAGTTCAGTGAGTGACACGAATTCAGACGCACAACGCAATCGGCCCCAGTTCAGCCTCCGTTCCCTGCTGCTGCTAGCGGTCGGGGCAGCAGTGTACGTGGCTCTCGCCATGGCAGCGGTGCGTCACCATGGGCGGTTGCTAGATGTCGTGTCGGATTGAGGGCCCGCGGACGACCGCGGGGGCCACTTGGCGCGAAATCGCTTCGGGTTGCTTCCCCACCGCGAGTTAGCAGCGACCGCTATCTGCTGATGCACCCGACACGTGTTTGAGCGACGGTGAAATACCAGCGGTGTACTTCCTGCCATCAAGATGCTGCTGCGAACCCAGGGCAAGCTAGCGACGACTCAGTCCGGGAGTTGATGATCGATGGAAATTGGCTGTAATGTACTGAAATACGTCCGGCAACAAGCACCTCAGCTTTTCTTGAATGCGGGAACATCTCATGAGTTCGAAGGCCGGAGACTATACGCCCGCCGAATTGGCGTCACGGGTAAACAAACTGCACACACAAGTGCAAACCACTCGCCGTGAGAACTTGGCGGGACTCATTGACGAGATCGACGGTTTGGCGCAAAGAATATCCACGGAGTTGAACCTGGACCAAGCCGTCTTGGATCGGGAAAAAGCTCGCTACAAAGAAGCGTTCAGCTTCTTCGATCGAATCAACCCGTTCAACACCGAGAGGCAAAAGGCGCACAAACGCAATGTTACACCCGCCAGTGATGAAGTAAAGCAGGACCGAGCACTGTTGACTCGCTGCTGCGAACTTCTCGAATGGGTCCGCAATGCCAGCCAACCGATTGAGTGGAGAACGAATTGGCATGGTGGCATCTCTGGTGCGTACAACGAGCACACTGGACAAGTCGAATGGCGAGAGTCGTGGCACACTGGCATTGCAGGCGTCTATCATCCAGATCGCCAATGCGTTGAGTGGCGCGAACAGTGGAAGCATGGTATCGCGGGGGTCTTCAATCCGGTTACTCGCGAAATCGAGTGGCGAGACAACTGGCATGGCGGGATCGGGGGTGTCTTCAATCCAAAGACACAAGCGGTTGAATGGCGCGAGAGTTGGCACCATGGTGTATGCGGAATCTATAACCCGGCAACGGAATCTGTCGAGTGGAAGGAGTCATGGAAAGCCGGTGTCGCAGGCGCTTGGTCCCCACAGACGAAGAACGTTCAATGGCACGAAGCCTGGCATCATGGCGTCGCCTGCATCTACTACGATGGGACAACCTACCGATCATCCGGCTCGTATTACGGCGACGAAGATGATGACTAATAGGCCTGTGGAGTGTTGCCGAGATTGCGGCGAGAGCAGAAACGACGTAAGTCGTTGCCAGGAAAGAGTGAGGCTGCTGGGGCTCGAACCCAGGACCTACGGATTAAAAGTCCGTAGAACACATTAGGTTTTCACAGGAAAACCGCACCATTTCTTGACCATGTGACTATTCTAGATACCATTCCCATCGAGTCTCTTCTCGATGGAAATTCAGTCGGCACGGTCTCTCACATCAGGAAACCAGCCCAGCTGCGTTCCCGGTTAAGACGGCCGAAGACTATTGGCTTCTCAGTACGGATGAGATGCGCTGGCTGTGAAGGACACTCCAACTGCTTAATTCGCTGGTTAGAATTGAGCAATCAAAGGAGTGTGTCATGCCGAAAAGGAAGAAGCGTGCAGGCCGTCGTCAGTACAGCGAAGAGTTC
>JAUIGN010000030.1 GCA_030430075.1 bacterium | reverse complement strand
TTGTGGTACCTTCCTGCATGGTGGCGTACTCCTTGGGTTGAGTGTTTTTGACGAACAAATTTCACCCAAAGTACGCCGCCCTTTTCAAGCCCTCATCCACAACTTTCGGTTATACCTCATTCTGGACGCACAAACAGCACATGCGTGCCGTAATGTTTGTGCTCGTGGTGCTTGGGTTCTTGGGCTGTTTTGGGACACATGCCTTTTTGGTGGACACAGGACGGCTGAACTCGCCTTATCTTTCAACATTCGGCTTCCTGGCATTAGTCATGTGGATGAGCTACGAGCTTGCGGGCGAGGTCCTGATGAAGGTACAGCTTTCGTCTGAGCTCTTGCAGAAGGAAGAAGAATTGCGCGAGGCTGTGGCGGAGGAGCGAACCCGAATTGGCAGTGATTTGCATGACAGCGTTACGCAGACGCTGTTCTCGACTGCCGCCATCGCGGATGCCCTGCCCGAGGTATGGGATCGCCATCCCGAGGAAGCACGACGTGGGCTCGATGATCTGCTGCGGCTCACACGAGGAGCCCTTGCCGAAATGCGGGCGCTTCTCTTGGAACTGCGTCCGGCCTCACTGCTCGAAAAAACGCTGGGTGAGCTGCTGCATCAATTGGGTGGGGCCTCGGCTGGTCGGACGAGGACGCCCGTGGAGGTCGAAATCGAAAGCGACGGCCGTCTGCCGGCAGAAGTTCAGGTCACGTTCTATCGGGTCGCACAAGAGGCGCTGCACAACATCATCAAGCACGCGCAAGCCACGGAAATAAGGATGGTCCTGGTCTGCGACGACGAGAACGTCTCGTTGACAATCCACGATAACGGCTGTGGCTTCGAGGAGAACGGGTCGTCAGCGACGGGCATGGGGCTGCACATCATGCGCGAACGAGTCCGCGCGATTCACGGCCAGCTTCGCATCGATTCGTCATCGCAGGCAGGGACCACTGTCGAAGTTCATTGGGTGAGACAAGACTGGCAGAAAAATAAGGCATGAGTTCGAACTTGGACCCAATTCGCGTGCTGAGCATCGATGATCACGAGATCATGCGGGGTGGAGTGCGTTTTCTGCTGCTGGCGTTCGACGATATCGAACTTGTTGGGGAAGCACAGCGCGGGGAAGATGCGGTCCGACTCTGTGCAGAAACTAGCCCAGATGTCGTGCTAGTGGATATGAAAATGGCCGGCATGGACGGCATCCAGACAACGGCCGCGATTAAGGCAGCCTGCCCCGATGTGCAAGTCCTGATTCTCACCAGCTTTCACAATCACGATCTCGTGCGGAGATCGCTCAAAGCTGGCGCTCTCGGATATGTCTTGAAAGACGCCAGCAAAGAAGACCTGGCCGCTGCCATTCGGGCAGCCAAAGCCGGTCAGACCACGATCGCCCAGAAGGCTGCGACAGTCCTGCTTTCCGATAAGGCGGATTCGAACGTCGAACTTACGGATCGAGAGCATGACGTGCTGCGGCTGTTGGGAAAAGGGTTGACCAACAAGCAAATAGGCAAGCAACTTCATCTCAGTCCATTCACCGTCCGACATCACGTCAGTCAGCTCATCAAGAAACTCGCGGTCCCCAATCGCGCTGCGGTCGTGGCGAGCGCGACAGAGCGCGGCCTGATCTCCTGACGCGGAGGCCTGTGGACGGGGCGACGTTAGTACAAATGTACCACGCGAAATTGGTACATCCGTAGGATACCGACCACGCCTCCACCCCTTGTATCCTGGCCCTTGGGCCGGAGTCATCGATGTTTCCGGCTTGGCACATGTGCTCCTGAGGGCCGGAAATGCGGATCATTATTGCCTCCGACAACACGTCCACGCGCGACGCGATCGCGATGTTGGTTCGAGCGCAACCGGACTTGGAACTGGCGGGCGAGGCCGGTGACATCGCCGATCTGTTGGCCCAGATCAAGGCCACTGAGTCGCCCATGGTTGTCCTCGACTGGGAGGCACTGGGACGGCGAATCGATACGCTGATGGATCTGCTGCAGCTATTCGAGAATCCACCGGCGATTGTTGCCCTGAGCGTGCATGACGACGCTCGGGCGGCCGCACTCTCGGCAGGCATTCCTAATTTCGCTCACAAGGGCGAACCGCCGGATCGGTTGCTGTCAACCATTCGGCAATCGAAGTCGTCCAGGCCTAAACGTTCCGGTCAGCAGAGTGGCCGGCCGCTGTGAGATGCACGTGTGAACGCCTGAGAAATGTGACCAACGAAGGAACTCATCGATGATCTACCCAAGGCAACTGATCTGCATGTCACTTCTGTTTGTCGTGTGCTGTTTTGCGAGCGAAGCGGACCTGCTCGCCGACGAGACCGCAGCTGTCGAAGCTCGCGTTCAGGCCTACGTGTCGGCGTTTAACCGATCCGCAGGGCAAGCAAGACAAGTAATCCACTCCATCATTTACCCACGAGACTAGACACGATGCACACAGATCGCCGCTTTCGACTATCCGTCGCCTTGATCCTCGCATTCGGTCTTGTGGCCGGACTCAGTCAGCGAGCATCCGCCCAGCAAACGAAGAAGCCCAACATCCTGGTCATCTGGGGAGACGATATCGGCTATTGGAACCTGAGCTGCATCAACAACGGGATGATGGGATATAAGACTCCCAACATCGACCGCTTGGCCAAGGGCGGGATGTGGTTCACCGACTACTACGGACAGCAAAGTTGCACTGCAGGTCGGGCGGCGTTTATCACGGGTCAGATTCCCGTTCGCACCGGACTCACCAAGGTCGGCATGCCGGGTGCTCCCCAGGGGTTGCAGCCCGAAGATCCGACCATCGCCGACCTGCTCAAACCACTTGGCTACGTCACTGGGCAGTTCGGCAAGAATCACCTCGGAGATCGGAATGAACACCTGCCGACGGTACACGGCTTTGACGAGTTCTTTGGCAACCTCTATCACCTCAATATCGAGGAGGAGCCTGAGTTGCCTGACTATCCAACAGGTGAAATGAGAAAGAAAATCGCTCCCCGGGGGGTCATCGAGTCGACCGCGGGTGGCGAAGTCAAGGACACCGGTCCACTAACTAAACATCGGATGGAAACGATTGACGAAGAAGTCTTGGCGAAAACACAGGACTTTATCAAACGCGCGCACAAGGCTAAGAAGCCGTTCTTCGTCTGGCATAACTCCACACGAATGCACCTGTTCACGCATCTGAAGAAGGAGTCGCAGGGCAAGACCGGCATCGGCGTGTATCCTGACGGAATGGTCGAGCACGACGGCCAAGTCGGCCAGTTGCTTGATCAGCTGGACAAGTTGGGAATCGCCGATGACACGATTGTCATTTACGGGACGGACAACGGCGCCGAGGTCTTCACGTGGCCGGACGGCGGTACGACACCGTTCCACGGCGAGAAGGCAACGTGTTGGGAAGGGGGCTTTCGCGTCCCATGCGTCGTTCGTTGGCCCAGCAATATTCCCGCCGGCAAGGTCTGTAACGGCATCGTCTCGCACGAAGACTGGATGCCGACGCTACTCGCTGCGGCCGGGGTACCGGACGTCAAACAACGGCTGCTCAAGGGCCATCAAGCTGGAGCCAAGCGATTCAAGGTCCATCTCGATGGCTACAACATGCTCGACTACCTGAAGAAGGGCGGCGAGGGCGAAGGACCTCGCAAGGAGATTTTCTACTTCACTGACGTTGGCAAACTGGCGGCCGTGCGACACGGTGATGTGAAAGTGCACTTCATGATCCAGGAAGCGCACGGTTTTGACGTCTGGAAGAAGCCCTACACGCCGCTGGCTTGGCCCTCGCTGGTCAACCTGCGCGCCGACCCCTTTGAGCGAGCGATGCACGAATCGATCGGCTACGGAACGTGGGCGGTTGAGCGCATGTATGCGGTGAGCGCCGCCGCTGTACTGACCCAAGACTTCCTGAAGACGTTCCTCGACTTCCCACCGCGCCAGAAGCCGGGGAGTTTCAGCGTCGACAACATGATCCAACAGATGGAAGCCGCACGGGCCATCAACAAGTAGTCGAAAACGAGCAAGTCGCGAGCCGGTTCCGCGGCGTCTGTTCCGGCTCACGGCATGTCTTCGTTAATGGCTGTGGGTAGACAATCTACGCCGAAACCACTGCACGAATGAAAAACAAATGAACCTTCGAAAACTCTTTGTTGGACTAATTTGCTCCCTTTTCATTCTCGTCGTGCTCACTCACCTCGTGATAGAAGCCAATGGGCAGGATTTTCCACGGCAATCCGAGGCAGAATTTCAAAAACTGATGCCGGTCACCGGCAAGGTAGAAACCTTCTTCGGCGACTTCAAGCTCGACCATAGCTTTCCGGAGGAAGGTGAGGCGGAACGGATCTACGACATCATTGACCATCAGCGGGCCTCCCAACTCTACCTTTGGGGTTTGCCGATCGTCGCCATGACGCGGTGGCATCAGGGCTATGTGGATGCCTTAGAGGACTACGATTACGAGACGCTCGTCCATGCCAGCACGTACAACGAGCGACGCGGTATTCTGACTCCCAACGAAAGTACTGAATATTTCTGGGGTTTCGGAAACACCCGAGATAGCGCCGTTATCCTGGGCGTTCCCAAAGGCGTCACGGTTGGGATGATCGCCGACATGTGGGAGCAGGGCCCGAGCGATATCGGGCTTTTCGGACCCAACTCTGGAGAGGGCGGCGTTCACGTCATTGTCGGCCCTAACACGCCGCAGGACAAAATCCCTTACCCGGCCGACAACCAGCGGATCGTCAAGGTTGAAACCGATCAGGCCTTTGTTCTGGCCCGGTTGCTCGGTACACCGGAAGAGGTCAAGGCCCTCAGCGCAAAGCTAAAATTCTATCGTCACGGCGACAAACCGGGCGTGAAAATTGTTTCAGGCGAGGACAAGTACGTTCCCAACTATCAACCGCGTGGGTTGGCGTTTTGGAAACTGTTGCACCTGGCAATCAACAAGGAGACGGTGCGCGATCAGGACCGTCACTTCATGTACTGGCTGAAGACCCTTGGTATCGAAAAGGGCAAACCGTTTGAGCCAACCGAACGGCAAAAGAAGATCCTCGTGGACGGAGCCAAGACGGGTGAGCTGATGGCCAAGTCGTTCGTGTACAACGAACGCATCGAGGGTGTGTTGCGTCAAAACAACTGGCGGATGGTGCTCGGCGGACCATGGGGCGAAGGGATCAAGTACACCCAGCGCGTCGGGCATTACGACACGTTCGATCCACGTGCGCGTTACACCTACGAAGCGTGCGTGACCTCGCCGGCTATGACCGTGCCCTACAAGGGAAAGGCCCAAGCTTACATCGTCAAGTTCAAAGATGATGACGGCAATCGCATGAAGGGTGGCAAGAACTACGTCATCCAGATCGCGAAGGATCCGCCGGCAGAACTATTTTGGTCGATCGTTGTCTACGATGCCGATACCCGCACGATCCTTGATAACCGCAAGGTGACCGAAGGTGGTAAGGCGACCGTGGGCAGCCGAACGCCAGGGCTGCGCAAAAACGACGGCGGTACCATCACGATGTTGGTCGGACCGGACGCGCCGCCCAAAGGCTGGGAAGCCAACTATGTTCGTACCCTTCCAGGTCGCGGCTGGTTCCCGTACTTGAGAGGCTTCGGCGCCGGACCAGGGTTCTTCAACGATGAGTACAAGCTCCCGACCGTCAATGAAGTCGAGGACTTTTCGGAGTACATCAGATGAGCGACATTGTGATACGAATTCCAGGAACGATGACACTTGCTGTTTGTGCACTACTCAGTGGGCTGAACCTGCACGCGCAGGATCAACAGGCCGTGGATTCTCCGTATTCCTTCAAGCAGGGTTTTCCGGCCGACGAGGAGACCATCCAGCGGGCACAAGACTCGACCGACTTGCGGCGGGCGATCGAGGCCTACAAGTCCTTCTTTCCCACGGTCGCTACGGAGGCGGTCATCCAGCAGTTTGAGCCTCACGGCGCGGTGCCCAACAAAGTTGGCATCATCATGCCGCAGGATCCGGAACAGCAGTTCTCTGTTGCCAACCAGGATACGCCTTATGTGATCAGTGTCTTTGATCTGAAAGAAGCCGGGCCGATGGTAATTGACGTGCCTGAAGGCCCGTATATCGGTCTGATCGACGACCATCACATGGAATGGTTTGGTGACATGGGTACGATCGGATCAGGCAAAGGCAAGGGAGAGAAAAATCTGCTGATCCCGCCCGAGTACGACGGCGAGATCCCGCAGGGCTACACACCGCTCTACTGCCGGACTTGGAAGGCCGTGATGGCGATGCGAATCATGGTGCAGTCGGGCGACTACGATGACGCTGTCAAACTTGCTCGAGAACTGAAGATTTACCCGCTTAGCGAGGCAGGGAAACCGTCCGGCTACGAAATCGTCGATGTGAAGGGCAAACCCGCGCCATTGCCGATGCTGAAGTGGGAAAAGACCATGGACTATTGGCGGCAGTTGCATGCGGTCGTCGGTAACGAGACGGCGCAGCAGCGTCACCGGTTCATGCTGGGGATGCTCGATGCGATTGGTATTCGCAAAGGCGAGCCATTTGCCCCCGATGCGAGGATGGAAGCCCTGCTGATGAAGGCGGCAAAGAATGGCTGGTCAGAGATGAAGGTGGCCTGTTTTGCCAATTCACGACCAGAAAGGCTGGTCTGGAAGAACCGGAAATGGGAGTACGTTCCCCTTGCCGGCCCGGTCAATCGGGAAACCAGGGATTTTGGCACTACGAATTATCGAGATCTCCTAGCGAACGATTTTTATTTCTTCATGGCTTGGGGCACATCCGCGAGTATCGGCAAACGTGAGGCGGGCCCCGGCTCGCTCTATTTCTATACACCTCGCGATTCGAGCGGTGCCTATTTGGACGGTGGAAAGAGCTACAAGCTGAATGTTCCCGGCCCCGTTCCAGCTTCGCTGTTCTGGTCGGTCACGGTCTACGATTCCGAAACGCGAACCATTATCGATACCGATCAGGGCCGCGGTGCTGTTCGGACGATTTACGAAGATCCTCAGCCCAACCAGGACGGTTCGTTTGATATCTTCTTCGGGCCAACCGCTCCCCACGGAAAAGAAAACCAGTGGGTCAAAACGATTCCCGACAAAGGCTGGTTCACCTTCCTCCGCATTTACGGCCCGCAAGAACCGATCTTTAACGACACCTGGGTTCTGCCCGACATCGAAGAGCTGGAATAAGAAGTCAGATCGAGCTCAATCCCTTGGATATCGCACACCGTTGCTCTCAGACTATCGAGTACGCAAGCACGCACCCCACAACTTAGAGTCTTAACCTCAGTTCGAAAGAGGATCAAGAGATGAAGTTCAAATCCAAATTACCATTTTCAATCATGGCGGCTCTGCTCGCGGCCGTATTGACGAGTGTTGCCGCGAAAGCTCAGGACTTTGAGTTCAAAGGCAAGATTGGGAAGACGCTGAAGGACTCTGAAGAATACTGGCCGAGGCCAGTCACGCCTCCCGAAGGCGCGCCCAATGTCTTGATCTGGCTGATCGACGACATGGGGTATGGCCATTCGAGTTCATTCGGCGGGCTGACGCCGATGTCGACGATTGATCGCATCGCAAAAAACGGTTTGCGTTATCGCAACTTTCACACGACGGCTCTCTGTTCACCTTCACGAGCTGCCATCGCGGCGGGTCGCAATCATCACAACATCGGCATGGGTTCTCACTCGCTGACCGCGATGGGTTTCCCAGGTTACAACGCGCATCCGCCGGAATCCGCGAAGGGCTTTGCCGATATTCTCAAACGAGCCGGTTGGTCGACGATGTTCATCGGCAAGTGGGATCATACACCACAATGGGAATCGACTTTTGCCGGACCGTTTGATCGCTGGCCATCGGGCGATGGATGGGAGCACTTCTACGGCTTTATGTCGGGGGACATGAATAACTTCAATCCGATCATGTGGACCGACCACACCCCGATGCAGCCCAACTATGACAAGCCCGGTTATCACGTCAACGAAGACATGGCCGACACGGCGATCCGCTGGATCTCCATGCTGCGAGCTTCGGCCCAGAAGAAGCCCTTTTGCATGTTCTGGGCGACCGGCGCCGTTCACGCCCCGCACCAGGCGCCTGCGGAGTGGATCGAGAAATTCAAAGGCAAATTCGACATGGGCTACGACAAAGCCCGCGACATGATTCTGGCCAATCAAATCGAGCAGGGCATTGTCCCCCAAGGAACCAAACTATCGCCTCGTGACACAGAAATTCCGGCCTGGGACACACTGAACGACAAAGAAAAAGCGCTGTACGCCCGCCAGATGGAAGCCTTTGCCGGTCAACTGGCATATTCGGATTACGAGTTTGGGCGAATCATCGACTATCTCGAAAAAATTGGAGAGCTCGACAATACGATCGTCTTGTTTACTTCGGATAACGGCGGCAGTGGCGAAGGCGGCTTGCACGGTACATTCAATGAAAATGGCTTCTTCAACGGTGTTCCCAACATCCCTTACGAAGTGAATAGTCAATACCAAAATCAGTGGGGCAGCCGTGTCGGGGTCTGGCACGTAACCGCCGGTTGGACGCAAGCGGGCAACACTCCGTTTCAGTATTACAAGCAGAGCGCCCACCGCGGCGGGAACGCCGATGCGCTGGTGATCTCGTGGCCCAATGGAATTGACAAGAAATTCAACGGCCAAGTGCGGCCGCAATACCACCACATCATCGACATCGCGCCGACGATTCTGGAAGCTTGTGGCGTTGAGGCTCCCAACGTGCTCGACGGCATCGAGCAAATGCCGTTTGACGGCGTTCCAATGAACTACAGTTTCAATGATCCCGACGCGAAGGACGTTCGTACCACGCAATACTACGAACTGTTCGGTAATCGCGGAATTTACAACGACGGTTGGACTGCGGTCACGCTTCACCGAGGCAAGCGACCTTGGGTGCTCAACGCGGAGGGCACACTCGAAGACGACGTTTGGGAGTTGTACAACCTGAAACAAGACTTCTCACAGAGCAACAATGTCGCCGACCAGTACCCGGAAAAGCTGGCTGAGTTGAAGAAGTTGTTTGAAAAAGAGGCTCAGGCCAACAACGTCTTCCCGCTCGATGGCGATGTGGGTCCACGTTTGGCCAAGATGCAAGCCATCGCGGCTCCGCAGGACAAGGAACTGGTTTATTATCCACCAGCGGCCATTCGTGTTCACGAATCGGTTTCGCCACCGATCAAGAATCGCTCACACGAGTTAATTGCCGAAGTCGAGATTCCCGCAAACGGCGACGACGGCATGTTGGTCACTGCCGGTGGACGTACGGCCGGCTACGCGTTGTTCATCAAAGGCGAGCGACTGCATTACGTCTACAACTATCTGGGCTTGCAGCGAACGATGATCACGTCCAGTGAAACAGTTCCCGCTGGCAAGTCAACACTTTCAATGAAGTTCACCAAGACGGGCAACTTTGAAGGAGACGCAGAGATCTTCATCAACGGCAAAAGCGTCGGCAAAGCCCACTTGGACAAAACCGTCCCCGCGACCTTCTCAATCGAAGAGACCTTCGACGTCGGCGAAGACACCGGTTCCCCGGTCATCGAGGACGTGTACGCCGTGCCGTTCCGCTGCGAGTCGCTGCAGAAACTGACGGTGAAACGCGGTGATGACTAAGACCATTGAGCTCAACGTTCGTCAGCAGGAGCTTGACGCAAAACGTCGCTCCGCAACGATCAAACCAACCCAACCGTGGAATCGCAAAATGAGAACTAACTCCTTAACACTCGTTCTAGCCGCCGTTTTCGCGGTCGCCCAGGCAAACGCGCAGGATCGTGCGGCCTTGCCGCCGACGAATCCGTATCTAATTCAAAACAGCGTCTACCCTTCCGTCCATTTTGATCCGGCCCAAACCGATACGACGTCACTTCCGGTTTGGAAAGGCGAAACTAAAATCGAACCGTCCCAGGTCCAATGGCTCCCGGGTGTCACCACGATTGGTACGGTACACCGACCCTACGGCAACGGCGAACATGCCATCTTGTTTTCGGGCGGAAACCGAATTGGCAAGATTCGCGTCACCGATGATCACTTTGAAATCATCGATGAAGTGGCGGTTCCTGGGCGCGAAGACAACAGTATGTCGACCACCGAAATTCGCCGTATCGCCAAAACAATGGAAAAATCCATCGGTGACGAGCAGAGATATCTTAGGGCGTATCGCAAATTCCTGATGGAAACCAAGCAGGCCTCGGCCACCCTTGGCAACGGTGTGTACACGCTGATGGACAAGGATGGTTATTACTACGCCGGTTGGGGTACGACGGTCTACAAAGTTGGCGACGTGCGTCCCGGTGATGTTCATTCACCGATCGAAATCGTCAAGTCGTATGACGTGCGAGACGGTGTTCCGGCCAACCAGCGTGACAAGCTGAGTCGCATCTTTGGTTTTGCCATGACCTACGACGGCCACTTGGCGGTGGCCATGCCAGGCATCATTGCCGTGATGGATCGCGACATGGAGCATATGCAGTACATCCTGCTGGGCGACGAAGCCGTCGATAATGGGATTTCCGTTGACGACAAAGGCGGCATTTATTGCGTGACCTCCAAGTACATGCGCAAGGTCGTCTGGGACGGCAAAAGGCTCTCCGACAAGGAAGAGGACGGTGCCTGGAGGAGCGAATACGACTACGTTCCCAACGCCAAGGCACTGTCACGCGGCGCGGGCAACACACCATCCCTGATGGGCTTTGGTCCCGACGATGACAAGCTGGTTGTCTTGGCCGATGCCGGTTCCGAGATCAGTGTGATCGCCTTCTGGCGAGATGAGATTCCAAGAGATTTCAGACAAAAGGACGGCACCAAGTCTCGTCGTATCGCCGACCAGTTACCCTTGAAAATCAAAGTTCCCGCCACCATCGAATGGTCGCCCCATGTTTATGGAAATGGCGTAATGATGATGGCTTCCGCCTGGCCCGACCCGGTCAAGCAAGAAGACGGTAAAGTCGCGGTTTTCGAAACCGTCCTCACTGCCGGTGTTACACGCGAGGCACCGGTGGGGGCTGAGAAGTGGAGTTGGAACTCAAGAACCAAGTCATTTAAAAGCGACTGGGTGGCCAATGTCCCCGTGCAATGGACCTTGCATCCCGTTTCGGCGGCCAGCAATACCGTATCGTTGGCAACGCTCGACAAGGGAGTCTATAGCCTACTGCATTTGGACTGGGAAACTGGCAAACAGGTCGGCAGCGTTGAACTCGGCACGAACCCGATCTTTAATGGCGCGGGAGGCTTCTTCATCCCCCTCACAGAAGACGACATTTACCTCACCGGTGTTTTCGGTCCCGTCCGCATTTCGAAGCCGCGGAAATGAGACCGTCCCAAGGAAGTTCGGGTGAGCAGCCACGCGCCGGCTGGAAAACATGGATAGGACTGATGCTCCTTTTCTTGAGCATCGGTTGGCCCGTCTTGATCCCAGTGCTTCCGCTTTTGGGCGTCTCGACAAGGGGAATTGCAGCGTTCAGCGGGGTCATGGTCGTCGTGGCGGAGCTGCTGTTGGTCGCCGGCGCGGCGGTCGCGGGCAAAGAGGGCTTCGCGCTCATCAAGGCCAATGTGTTCAGAATGTTGCGGTCGTACGGTCCGCCACGCACCGTGAGCCGACGTCGCTACAGGATCGGACTCGTAATGTTTGCGATTCCCCTGGCAGTCGGTTGGGCGACGCCCTACTTCGGAGACCATCTTCCGGGCTTTGAGACGTATTCGCTGGTCTACGCTATCGCGTGCGACGTGCTGCTCCTCAGCAGCCTGTTCGTCCTCGGCGGCGACTTTTGGGACAAGTTGCGTTCGCTGTCGAGGCACGACGCGCACGCGGTGATCCCCGACAAGCCGCCCCAGCCTGACAGTTCGAAGTGTTCGTGAATTGAACGCTGCTAAGCGACCAATGGCGAAAAGGACTTTCGTACAGCGTCGATGATCACGCCGGCGGGCCCTGAAAGTCGTTTCGAGGAGGATTCCTTTCGGGGACGTGGAACGGACTCGAGTCGATCAACAGCACGTTGGTCGGAAGTACGAGACTCATTCGAACTTCGAATCCATGAATCTGAGTCACGGTGCAAGACGAATCGCCTTAGCGTCGTGCCAGGCTGCAATACGAGTAGATACCAGACTCAATGGCCCCGTGTTAAACTCTCTGGGTGATGACCTGTTGAATTGGCCACGATGACAGACCAGCCGCCGAGGGTGACGGCATCGGCTCTGACAATTACTTTTGGCTTCGAGGTCGACACGTGTCTGCCGACACTTCAGACACCTTTTACCCAGTGAGAATTCGATGATGCGTGGATGCTTTCTACCATGGCAGGCAGTCAGAGTGATTACGTTGGCAACGCTGGCGATCCAGCCGTGCAAACTAACGCCAGGCGAAGAACCTGCCAAGACTTCGGTCGAATCGGCAGGCAACGGCCCCAACATGGTCCTGATCATGGCGGACGACATGGGGTTCGGGGATGTCGGCTGCTACAACGCCGATTCAAAGATTCCGACCCCATGGATGGACAAGCTGGCGCGGCAGGGCATGCGTTTTACGGACGCCCACACGCCTTCGTCCGTGTGTTCGCCCACGCGGTACGGGTTGCTGACCGGTCGCTACTGCTGGCGCAGTCGTCTCAAGCGGGCCGTGCTCTGGGGTTTCGACCACCCCTTGATCGAACCCGATCGCGAAACCGTGGCGTCACTTCTCAAACGTCATGGCTACGCGACGGCTTGTATCGGAAAGTGGCACCTGGGACTGGGCTGGACCACGCTTGACGGCAACCGCGGCCCCTGGCCTGATCGTTCCCGGAACGAGCCTCACGACGCCGGTTGGGGGATCGACTACCGGAAGCCGTTGCGCGGCGGACCCAATCGCCTGGGCTTTGACTACTTCTTCGGGATCGCTGCTTCCAACAATATGCCCCCGTATTGCTTCATCAAGAATGACCAGGTCGTCGGCGAACCCAACGTCAAGAAGCACCCGCTGCATTACGGCAATACCGGTGCCCCGATGGTCGCCGGCTGGGACGACAGCCAATATGGACCGAACTTCACCGAACAGGCTGTCGATTTCATCGAGCGTCACCACGCAGCAGCGCCCAACCAACCGTTCTTCCTCTACCTTCCTTCGCAGGCCCCACATCGACCTTGTGTGCCGCCCGGCTTCGTGCAGGGAAAGAGCAGGGCAGGGCGGCGTGGCGACATGGTCGTCGAATTCGACTGGACGGTCGGTCAGATCATGAAGGTGCTCGATCAACTGAAACTTGCCGACGAGACGATCGTGATGGTCACCAGTGACAACGGGGCGACGCCGGGCGACACTTTTCCACCAGGCTCGATGAAGCGAAACGGCAATATCCACGGTGAAACCTTCGGCCATAAGTCGTGCGGAGATTGGCGTGGTTACAAATCGCAGATCTGGGAAGGCGGTCATCGCGTGCCCCTGATCGTGCGGTGGCCCGGGCAGGTCGGCCAAGCGCAAACGAGCGACGCATTGGTCTGCCTGACCGACCTGATGGCGACGGTCGCCGCCGCGGTTGGGGTCCCTGTGCCGGAAGGGGCGGGACCGGACAGCGTCAGTTTCCTGCCTGCGCTCCAGGGCAAGGCGCCCGCAGACCGCGACCGGACACTCGTGATGCATGACTACGCTGGGCGGTTTGCGATTCGCCGCGGCGATTGGAAATTCGTCGCTGCCGCGGCGCCGAATGCACGGGGCAATGACCGCGGGCGGTTGCTGTTCAATCTGCGAGACGACCCATCCGAATCCACGAATGTGCTCGACGAATACCCGGCTGTCGCGCAACAGTTGGCGACCTTACTGGCGCAGACGCAATCGCCGTAACCTGGATCATTCATCAGCCGTTGGGCGTTGCCCCACGGTTCCGTTGATGTGCGAGCCAACCGGACGCCATCACGTTTCGGCCGAGTTGCGCGGCGCTGTGGCGACGTTCCCTGCCAGCAATTGCGAAACAACCACTCCGTAGGTCATGCTGCGCATGACGTAACCCGGCCTGAGGGCCGCGAAGGCCGGCGGTACGGACGACTATTCCGCTTCGATGCGATACAGGTGTTGATCGGAGCGGAGGAACAGCGCGTTGCCGGAGACCGCGTAGGAGGCCAAGGTGCGTTCGCCGAGCGAATTTCTGCCGACCACCCGATAGGTAGTACCCGCCTCCAGTACCGTCGCGGTGCCGTCTTCGTCTTGCAAGTAGATCAGGCCATCGGCGTAGAGAGGCGACGCCGAGAACTTTCCGCCAACACGCTCGCTCCAGTGCACCTCGCCGGTCTTCGCATCAAGGCAACTGGCAACCCCGCCGTCGGAGACCATGTACAGTTGGTCGTCAACGACCAGCAGCGACGCGGTGTGAGGAACGGCCCGGCCGGCCTTCCAGGCAACGTGTGTTTCCGTCACATCGCCACGGCCGGTCGGTTTGATCGCCAGCAAGCTGGGACGATTGTAGCCCGTGCAGATGAAGACCAGGCCATGCGCGAACACGGGCTTGGGAATGACCGAATAGCCATCGTAGCGGGCCCGCCAGATCTCGTGGCCGTCGGCCGGATCATACGCACAGACGACGTTGCTGCCTGGGCTGATGACTTGCTGTTGACCGTCAACGGTAATCAGTGTGGGGGTGCTGAAGGAGAAAGTTCGGCTGGCATCCGTCTGCCGCTCGGTCTTCCACCGCACTTCCCCCGTTGCGGCATCCAGGCCGACGATAAACGGGTCCGAGCCACCGTCGCAACTGAAGATCAACACATCGCCGGCCAGAACGGGACTCCCCCCGTTCCCATGGACCGGCTTGTAAGTAAGCGACGTATTGCGCCACACCACCTGGCCTTGCCGATTCAGGCACGCCGTTCCCTGGTGCCCGAAATGGACATAGATACGGTCCCCTTGCACCAACGGCGTGGGGCTCGCATGGCTGTTCTTCTTGTGGATCCGCGGCGCGTCGGCGCCCCGTTGCTGGAACACTTCGACGCTTAACAAGCGTTCGCCGCTGGCTTCGTCGTATGCCAACAGTTGCAGAGAAAAATCGCCCTCCTCCTGCTCGCCGGGGACGGCGGCAGTCAGGTAAACCGTACCGTCGCTGACGACCGGAGAAGACCACCCTTGCCCGGGAACCGGCTGTTTCCACGTGACATTGCGGGACGCATTCCAGGTTCGCGGAAGCCCATCCGCCTTCACGTGCCCGTCCCCAGCAGGCCCCCGAAATCCGATCCAATCCGCTCCGTGGGCTGCCGCAGTGGCAACCAGAATCGCAAAACAGGCAACCGGAAGTTGACGCAACATGGCGGGTTCCTTCAATGGCGTGGCGTGGGGGGGTGAGCATGGTTGGTGGGAGGGACGGCGGCAGCCGAGTACCGCCGATCGAGGACCCGCAGTCTAGCCCATTCGCGTGCCAGCGTCGATTACCGGCTCGGCGAGCACCGGCTGCAAGAGAACCGGCCGGCTGCTGTCCTTCAGCCGATGCTGGCCTGGAGGAGGATAATCCCGCCGCAGACCATGACGACGGCACCGCCCAAGGCATGCTGGTACGGCTCCATGACGTGCCAGCGCCTGGTGAACGTCCCGCAATAGATCAACGCGACGACGGCAACCATCGTGACCAGCGTCGTCAGGCCAAACAACGCGGTGACCCAGATGACGCTCCACACATTCGCCTGCGCGGCGGGATACATCAAGAGCGGAATCAAGGGTTCGCAGGGACCGAAGAGGAAGATCAGGAAGAGCAGCCAGGGGGTCATTTCGCGCCGCCGCGCCTGTTTCGCGGTGACTCCATCGGCAGCTTGCCCCGGCATGTCGGTGGCGGCCGAAGGCTCCTCGGTCGCCGCCTGGCTTGTGGTTCCGGGGACGACAAGGTCCTCCAGGTGGTGATGCCCGCGATGCGCGTGGGTCAAACCCCAGACCATGTAAGCGGCTCCAAAGCCGAAGAGAAGCCAGGCCGCCAGGTCGCCGCGAATCAACTCGACCGCTTCCAACTGAAAGAGAATGACGCCCGCCGCAATTCCTACAAAACCGAGTACCGCGGATCCCAGAACGTGGCCGATACCGCAAACGACCGTGATGAAAAGTGTCTTTCGCAGTGACCAGACGCCAACACGCGACATGGCGACAAAAGGGACATAGTGGTCAGGCCCGAAAATGCAGTGAAAGAAACCGATCGAGACGGCCATCCCGCTCAGTGCCATCAGCTCCGCCGTCATCACACCGCCATTCCTGTCGCGAACCAACGTCGTTCGTGCCGTGGAACATCCGCGGCGTTTCGGTGACAAGCCTATCAGGTCCCCTGGAAAATACCATCCCAGCTCGTGATGCAGGTCTCGCCGGTTGGACGTCGCGGGCCGTCCATTCCGGCCGACGCGATCCATGCCCCACGATCAGCGCGGCCGTCGCGCCTCGATCCAATCCTGCACGGGAACCCGCGCCGGATTCTCCTTGGCCCAGTCCGGGACGGGAAACCAGCGCAGCCGGCTGTACCGCGGGTAGGTCTCCCAGACTTCGCCGCCGTCAGCAGCAACAACCCGCGGGTCGGCGGTCTTCCGCAGTTGGTCGAACAACTGGTCGTGTAACTGCTGCTTCACGGCGGCATGATCGGCGTCCGACGCCAGATTGTTCAGGCAGCCCGGATCGGCACGGATGTCGAAGAGTTCCTCGGCGGGCCGCCGGTCGATTGCCAGATGGAAGAACTTCGAAATCAGAGGATCGTTGCGCCGATCGATGAGAAAGCTCAGCGAAGGGCAGGCGTCAATGTCATGATATCCTCCATGATCGGGTCCCAACTGGGCTTCCACAATCGAACCGTCCTCGGCATAGCGGACGCGGTTAAACTTTGAGGGTGCGCCGGCAGGCCACCGCTCGGGGCGAAAATTGTAAATGTAAAGGTACTGGGGTGTGCGGAGGCAGCGCTGCGGATAGCTGAGCGATCGGTACCGTGACGAACTGTGACGTTCCCTGCCGGCGAAAACGGCATTCCGTGTCGCGTCGACGGACCCTTCTGCGGTCGATGTGAGCACGTTCATGACACTGCGACCCGCCAGCGGATGGTCGGTCGGGGGCGGCACGTCAGCAGCCTCGTAGATCGTCGCCGTCAGATCGATCAGGTTCACCAGATCATCCACGGTTCGTCCGCCCGGCACCCTGGCCGGCCAGGAGATCGCCAACGGCATATGGATTCCATATTCGTAGCAGTTCGCTTTGGCGCGGGGAAACGCCATCCCGTTGTCACTGGTAACGATCACCAGCGTATTGTTCAGTTCACCGGACTCTTCGAGCGTCTGCAGCATGCGTGCCAGGTGCTGGTCGAACCACTGTATCTCGAAACAGTAGTCCAGAATGTCATCTCGAATCTCGGGCGTGTCCGGCAAGAACGGGGGCACGACGACCTTTTTCGGGTCGAGGCCGTGCTCCCTGCCGATCCCCTTCTTGAATGTCCGATGCGGCTCGGAACCACCGTACCAAAAGCAGAATGGCTGGCCGGCCGGGCGTTGCTGGAGAAAGTCTGCGAAGTTGGCAGCGTAGTCTGTCTTGCGAATCCCGGGGGGCGCTTGGAGTGTCTTCTTGGAAAAGTTGGGGCCGGCCGGGTTCCGCTCTCGACCACTTGCCTGCCAGTTCCCCGGTCCCCACGCTTTCCCGGTCGCCCCCACGAAGTAGCCGGCTGCCTCCAGTCGCTGCGGGTAGACCTGGTAGGTCGATGGAAAGGAACTGGCATGGGTCCCGGCATGCTCGATCTGCCACAGGTAACGACCCGTCAGAAACGCAGCGCGCATCGGGCTGCACCCGGGGGCCGGCGTGAAAGCATTGCGGAACAACACCCCCTGGCGGGCAACCCGGTCGAACGCCGGCGTCTCGATGGCCTGATAGCCATAGGCAGATGCGTGTGGAAACGACTGGTCATCAGAAATTGCCACCAGCACGTTGGGGCGATCGGACGCCCGCGCCCAAGATCCCGGCAACGCCGATTCCGCGCATGCGGCCATCACCAGCAGGGCCATCGCCAACCGTCGTTTCATCTGATTGCACCTCGCAACTCCAGGCTTCCTCATCCGGCTTCCCGGTCCGGAACCCCCGTCCGGATTTCACCGGCGGAGAATTCGTTGAATTCGTTCCCAAATTATGCTGGCAGAGCGTGGCGGTCGCAATCCGCCTGGCATCTTGCTACCGAATCCCTCCGCGCCGACCGGCCCTGTGATCGCCCCGCGCCGTCGAACGGCCTGCTGCGGTAAAGATTGCACTCTGTCTATCCCACCGATTAGACTAGGTGATTGGCCGAATTAGGCTCGATTTCGCGGGTTCGATTGCAGCCCGATCGACCGCCGAGGTTTCGGCAGCGGCGAATCGCTGTGCCTTTTCGATGCACCCACTCAGCCAGAGGAGCAGAGACGCAACTTCGGCGAGAGATTTCATGATGCAAAAGCTGTGGTGCCACCACGGGCACATTTTCAGGGCGCCGCACGAAGCTCGTCGGTACGTCGTTTGCCCGCTTTGCGGCGTCTTGACAGCATGCCGCCAGACCGATGTCGACACCAGGGGCCAGGAGGGTCCTCACGAGCAAACCCTCCACCCCGGCATATCTCCGCCCGAGGTTGGTCGCGGTAAGGGGCATCACACGATAGCGCTGCCACCCGACAGTGATTCTGGGGATCGCATGCTGCCGACCGGCACCTATCAAGGCCTTCCGCCCGGTGTTGCACAGGGAGACCCGGGCCCGCCCCATTCCGTTCCGCCAGCGGACCAACTTGCCTCGGCGCCTCCTCAGCAAGACGGGGGCAACGGCAGCAAGCCAGCAGAGTGCCCGACATCTGGGGGCGAGGCGACCGCGGACGGCGAGCAGGATGGAAACCTGCATACCATCGGCGACTCGAGACCGTCGGACGATGTGGAGCCCGGCGACACGCCGGAGGGCGGGTCGCGCGAAACGCCGACGCGAACGCCCGATCCGCATGTTTCCAGCAAGGCAATGACGGTGGCGGTTCGCGAGACGCTTCCGATTGCTCCCGCGCCGCCAGTGAACGCGGCCGCTGCGCCACCGACCGAGCCGGGCCGGATTACGATCCCGCGAACCGTTCCCATCCCCTTGCGCGGCGATGGCACTCCTGGCGGCAGCGGACCGGGCACCGCAGCCCCCACCACTTCACCCCAGTTGGATGACAACCTGAGGGCCGGCGGTCCACCCAACTTGCCCGGTTATCGCGTCGTCGAGGAAGTCGGGAGGGGTGGGATGGGCATCGTCTATCGGGCGGTCCAGGAAGGCCGCAACCGGGACGTTGCCCTCAAGACGCTGCTCCGCATCAGCCCCGTCGAGCTGCAGCGGTTCAAGCAGGAATTCCGCTCGCTGGCCGACATCGCGCATCCCAACCTGGCGGTCCTCTATGAACTGCTTTCGGATGGCCGAACGTGGTGCTTTTCGATGGAGATGCTGGAAGCTGTCGACTTCACGGAGTTCGTCTGGTCCGGCTACAAGGCGATTCAAGAGAAGGACAACCTCCACCTGGTCGGCGAACCGCCGAATGGCCAGCCGCGGCTGACATCCGCCGTGCAGGAACGCCTGTTCGAAGGTCTGCGGCAGCTCGTGCTCGGCCTCCACGCGCTTCATCAGGCAGGCATGCTGCACCGCGACATCAAACCGTCGAATGTCCTGGTCACCACCGACGGGCGCGTCGTTCTGGTCGACTTTGGCCTGGCGTCGCAATTCGAGCAAGGTTCCGCCGAGAAGCCGGTTGGCATCCATGGGACTCCTGAGTACATGGCGCCGGAGCAGGCAGCCTGCAATCCGGTCTCTCCCGCCAGCGACTGGTACGCGCTGGGCGTCATGCTTTACGAAATCCTCACCGGCCGCTTCCCGATTGCGGGCGAACGCCTGAAGATCATCGTCAACAAGCAGTCGGAGATTCCCCGAGCGCCCCAGGAATATGAACCGGGCATCCCGGACGATCTAAATGCGCTTTGCGTCGCGTTGCTTGATCTCGACCCCGAACAACGCCCAACGGCCGTGGATGTGCTCCGTTGCATCGGGGCTGACGACTCGATTGCGGCGCTCGCAGAAACGGATCCTGTCGGCAGCGGCCGCCCGCTGACGCTGGTGGGCCGCGAGGTACACTTGCAGAGCTTGCGAACGTCGTTCAAGCAAGTCATCGCGGGCCGGACCAAGACCATCTTCGTGCACGGCAAGTCGGGCATGGGCAAGAGCGTCCTGCTGCAGAAGTTCCTGGCAGGGCTCCTGGAAGATGAACAGGCAGTGGTTCTGTCCGGCCGCTGCTACGAACAGGAATCGGTACCGTTCAAGGCGCTTGACAGTCTGATCGATTCGCTGGCGGACTATTTGATGGGCCTGCCGGCGGAGGAAGTCAAGGCCGCCACGCCCCACGATCTGCTCCCCTTGATCCGGCTCTTCTCCGTACTTGGCCAGATTCCCGGGGCATCCGATCCGGGACGACCGTCGATCAAGAACGTCGATCAACAGGAACTGAGGCAACGCGCGATGAACGCCTTGCGCGAGCTCCTCAAGCGGCTCGGCGACCGCAAGCCGGTGGTGTTGCACATCGACGACTTGCAATGGGGTGACGAAGACAGCGCCGACCTGCTGGCGGACCTGGTCCGGCCACCGAACGCCCCGCGTGTGCTTGTCCTGGGTGCCTATCGTTCAGAGAACTGGGACACAAGCCTCTGCCTGAAGGCCCTGGAAACTGCGTACACGACCGGCCGGCGTCCTCACCGGGAGAAGATGGCCGTCGATTCACTGCAGGAGCAGGATGCCCGGCGGCTGGCCCTGATGTTGCTGGGTCGGGATGACCGGCAAGGTCACGCCCTGGCTGCCAAGATCGCCAGGGAATCGGGCGGGTCCCCGTTCTTTGTCTGGGAACTTGCCCAGCACGTCCAGGATTCATCGAACATCGCGGATCAATCGCTCGAGTTGGACGAGGTGATTTGGGCCCGCGTCAAACGGCTCCCCCAGGCGACGCGACGCTTGCTGGAATTGGTCGCCGTCATTGGCCGCCCGATTCCTGCGGTCGAAGCTTACCAGGCCATTGACGCCGTGCAGCAAGGGCAGGGCTTCCTGGCCCAACTGCGGACGCGACACTTCGTGCGGACGACGGAAGACGAAGACGAGACGATCGTCGAAGCGTACCATGATCGAATCCGCGAATCGGTCGTCGCACACCTCGACGCCGACACGATCAAGGACAACAACCTGCGGATGGCGGAGACGATCGATGACGTCAGCGGGATCCAGGCCGACGATCTGTGGGCACACATCAACGCCACCGGCGACGACGAAGAGCCCGGCGCCCCTTATTCGCTCGGCAAACCCCAGTGGCAGCGGGTCTTCGACCTGGCCTACTTCTACGACGCGGGCGGGCAACCTGGTCGCGCCTTTCCTTTTGCCCTTTGCGCGGCCGAACAGGCTCGGCAGCAGGACGCCCAGGAGGTGGCCGAACAGCAGTTCCGGATTGCGCTCCGCGGCGTGCAGAACATGTCACGGGGCCTGCATCTCCGGGTCTGCGAAGGCCTGGGCGATGTGCTGGTGCTTCGCGGCCGCTACGAGGAAGCGAACGAACAGTACCACGCGGCAGCCGCGTTGACCCAGCGGAGGGTTACGCTGGCGCGTCTGGACGCCAAACTGGGCAGGGCTGCATTCAAGAAGGGGGACATGGGAGATGCCCGCGACTATCAGAAGAAGGCCCTGGCGGCCTTGGGAGAGCGCCTGCCCGGGAATGCCCTGACGCTGACCTGCGGCCTGGTCAAGGAGAGCTTGATCCAGGTGCTGCATACGAATTTTCCGACACGATTTGTGGGGCGTCGCACGATGAGTTCGCCGCATGCGCCGATGGACTTGTTCCGCGCCGGGTTGCTGGACCACTTCACGCTCACCAATTGGTTCACACAGCCGATGCCCATGGTGCTCTGGTCCCATTTGCGGGGCATGAACGTCGCCGAGCGTTATCCGCCGTCCCAGGAACTTGGGCAGACCTATGCGTTTCACGCCATCACGATGACCGGCATTCCGATGGCCGGGAGGGGAATCGCCTACGCAAAGAAAGCACACCAGATTTCACTCGACAACGGAGACCTCTGGGGCCAGGGCAAGGCCCGCGCCTACCATACGTTTTCATGCATCGTGCTGGCTCGATTCAACGAAGGCGTGCGCACCGGCAGTGAAGCCGTTCGGCTGCTTGAGGAAGCCGGCGACGTGTGGGAAGCCAACATGGCACGGATGATTTCGACGGTGCCGATGTTCCACCTGGGTGACCTCAAATCCGCCTACCGGGTTGCCAAGAAGGCGTACGAGATCGGGATGGAGACCGGCGACTATTCGGCCGCCTGCATTTCCCTCCTGTTCTGGGTTCCGGCGGCTCCTGACCTGGTTCCGCCCGGTGCGATCCAAACCGAACTTGAACGGGCCCGCATCGACCCCCTGGCCATCACCGGGGCCGTGTATGCGCGGGGACTGGAATTACTGCTCTGCGAAGACAAGCCGCTCGAAGCGGCCACGGTCCTGCAGGATTGCTTGGCGCGTGCCAAGTCGCGCGGGCTCCGCAACGTCTGCGTCTTCAGTGCGGCGACCTGGAAGGCCACGGCACTTCGCATCGCTGCCGAGCGAGCGACCGACGGGCTGGCCAGGAAACGGCTTTTGAAGCAGGCCCGCAAGGCGATCCGCACGGCCCTCTCGCTCACCAGGCGCTACCGCGCATGCCGTCCGCACGCGTTTCGCGAGGCCGGGATCCTGGCTGCGATGGAGGGCCGCGCCGCCCAGGCCCGCCGCTACTTCGACGAAAGCTTGCAGGTCGCGACCGACCACGAAGCACGCTACGACCACGCCCTGACCAGTCTTGCCCGTGGCCAGGCCGGCCTGGAATTCGGCTGGACGGGCGCGGAACGGGAAGTGCACCGAGCGACCAGGGCGGTTGCGGAGATCGAAGACGTCGAGGCGGATTGACGATGTCCCAGCCCCTCCAGCGCAACCAGACCCGTGAGCACACGAACTGCGACTCCCGCTCCAATCTGCTGCCCACCGGACGAGCGGTCGTGTTCCACACTCGGGTCGCCTCCACGAGCGTCCCCCGGTACCTGCCCGCCTGCGTGGCCATGTTGAGCCGCACCGAGCAAGAGCGACAGCAGGCTTTTCGCTTCCCGCAGGACCAGCATCTATTCGCCTATGCACATGCCTTGCTGCGAACCTCGTTGTCGCGATTTGCCGACATCCCTCCCGCTGACTGGAAATTCGAAACCGGTGCCCACGGGCGACCGGAGCTCTGTCGTCTGCAGGGGGAGCCGACCCAACTGCGATTCAATCTCTCGCACACCCGCGGATTTGCTGCCTGCGCAATCACGCGGGAAGCGGATATCGGAATCGACGTCGAGCGGTTGGATCGCAACGTCGACCTGCACGCCATCGCGGAGCGGCACTTTGCGCCCAGTGAGGTGGACCACCTGACGACCCTTGCCGCCTCCGCGCGCCGCCGGCGTTTTCTCGAATTCTGGACACTCAAAGAAGCCTACGTCAAAGCGTGCGGCGGGGGGCTTACGATGTCGCTCCGTGATTTTCACTTCGAACCAGGTCATGATGGTCAGTGGCGCATTGGGTTTGCCGATCCCGATCGGCAGGCTGACCATTGGCAGTTCACCTGCACGCAGCCCACTCCGCATCACATCATGTCCACTGCAATTCATTGTCGAAATCAACCGGAATTCGCGATTCACGTCGAGGAATCGGCGCCGGTGCCCTCGGTGCCAACGAGACAAGATGATTGAGACTGCATCCAGCGGCAGACAGGGCAACGGAGCGCCGGATGGAATCGCCATCATTGGAATGGGTTGTCGGCTGCCGGGCGACGTCGATTCGCCCGAGGCCTTCTGGCAGCTGCTGTGTCACGGCGTCGATGCGATCCGCGACGTGCCGGCCGATCGCAAGTCGTGGCAGCAATACTTCAACCGCGATCCGACCGCAGCGGGAAAAGCGCATCTTCGGCGCGCCGGCTTTATCTCTGCGGTCGACCGCTTTGACGCTTCTTTTTTCGGCATTGCCCCCCGCGAAGCGGCCGCCATTGATCCTCAACAGCGTCTCTTGCTGGAGGTGGCGTGGGAATCCCTGGAGGACGCGGGCCTGCCGCCAAACCACCTGCGGGGCAGCGAGACCGGGCTGTTCGTCGGCATGAGCTCCGATGACTTTGCCGCGAATCACGCGCGATCCGCTGGCGTGCCCAGCGCGGGGACGTACACGACGCTGGGCATTGCCCGCAGCCTGGCCGCCGGGAGGATTGCGTACTTTCTGGATTTTCACGGACCCGTGATTCAGCTGGACACCTCTTGCTCATCGTCGCTGGTCGCCGTGCAACAGGCCTGCCAGTCCCTGTCGACTGGTCAGTGCAACCTGGCCTTGGCCGGCGGTGTCAACCTCAACCTGTCCGCGGCAACCACGGCGGCGCTCTGTCAATTGACGGTCCTCGCGCCGGACGGGCGGTGCAAGACATTTGATGCAGCAGCCGATGGCTACGTGCGGGGCGAAGGCTGCGGCATGGTCGTCCTCAAGAGACAGGCAGATGCCCTCCGCGACGGCGATCACATTCTGGCCGTCATCCGGGCCGCAACAATCAATCATGACGGGGCGAGCGAAACGCTGACCACGCCCAGTGCGGCGGCCCAGCAACGGTTGATGCGAAACGCCCTTCGTCAAGCCGGCCTGGATGGTGCAAGCGTGAGCTTTATCGAGTCGCACGGCACGGGCACCAGGATCGGCGATCCGATTGAGATGGAAGCGATCGAGGCGGTCTACGGTCGAGCGACCGGCCGCGCCCACCCGCTCCTGGTCGGCGCCGTCAAGACGAACATCGGACACCTGGAGGCTGCCGCCGGGATCGCCGGCCTGCTCAAGGTCGTCCTCGCACTGCAGCACGGTCAGATTCCACCCAACCTGCATTTCACGAATCCCAACCCGGAAATTCCCTGGAGCGAGATTTCGGTGCGCGTGCCTTGTGAACTGACCGCGTGGCCGGGCGGAACGGGACGCCCCTACGCGGCTGTCAGCGCCTTGGGGATCAGCGGGACAAACGCGCACCTGATCCTGGAAGGTGTCGCGCGCGCCCCGCGCGAGAAAGCGGACGACCGGGCCGACGCGGTTCCGGGCCCCGACGTCGCCGCGAAACCCACGGCGGAGCTGAACTTGCCACGGACCCGGGCGCCGGCAGGTCAGCCGCCGCTCCACCTGCTGCCTCTTTCGACCCACGCCATGCCCGCCCTGAGGGAGCTCGCGGCCAAGTACGCGCGGCACCTCGCCGCACATCCCGAACAGTCACTCGACGAGATCTGCTTCACGGCGGCAACGGGGCGCAACACGTTCGACTTTCGGGTTGCCGTTATCGGGGCGTCGCGTGAAGAGATGCTGGCCGGCTTGCAAGCGGTCGCAACGGGCGACGCGAGCCCGACCACTGTCGTCGGCGGTCGCCGCCAGGATGGTCGGCCGGCGGCAGGACCGGCGTTTCTCTTCACGGGGCAGGGGACTCAATACCCTGGGATGGGACAGGCACTGTTCGAGGGTCACGCCGTCTTCCGCGACGCCATCCAGCGGTGCGACGCGATCCTGCGAGACCGGGACGGAACCTCGTTGATCAACCTCCTCTACGGCAAGCATGCTGCGCCGGAACTGGTCGACCAGACCCGGTACACACAACCGGCCCTTTTCTCGCTGCAGTTTGCGCTCGTCGAACTCTGGAAATCCTGGGGGGTCACACCGAGCGCCGTCGTTGGCCATAGTCTGGGCGAGTACGCCGCGGCTTGCGCGGCAGGCGTCTTCGACCTGGATGCGGGCCTCCGGCTGGTCGCTGCACGCGGGCAGCTCATGGGCGAACTGCCGGCGGACGGGGCCATGGCCGTCGTCATGGCGGACGTGCCGCGCGTCGATGCGGCATGTCGATTCGCACCCTCGACCGTCTCGATAGCGTCCTTCAACGGTCCGGAGACGGTCGTCATTTCCGGTCCGCGGCACGCGATTCTGGCGGTCGTCGCCCATCTCGCTCGCCAGGGTATCGACACCCAAGTACTGAAAACGTCACACGCCGGGCATTGCGAGCTGGTTGACCCCATGCTGTCCCGGTTCCGCGCGATCGCGGAAGAAATCGAATACACGCCTCCACGGATCAAGATGATCTCGAACTTGACCGGAGACTTGGTCACAGAGGAAGTCGCCTCGGCGGATTACTGGGTGCAGCAACTTCGTTCACCCGTCCGTTTCCTGGACGGCATGCGGACCCTGGCGGCGAACGGCCACCGAACGTTCCTCGAAATCGGACCGAATCCCAACCTGTTGGCGATGGGGATGAGCTGTGTGAAAGGTTGCCGGCCACGTGCGCGGTGGTTGCCGTCGCTGGCGGAGGATCGCAACGACTGGGAAACCATGCTCTTCAGCCTGGCAACTCTGTATGTGGATGGAGGCCACGTCGATTGGCGGGGCTTCTATCGCGACCCTAGCGTTGCTCGAGTCTCCCTGCCCACTTACGCCTTTCAGCGGGAATCGCTCCCGTGTGAACACCATCCAACGGAAGTGGGCACCGTCGACGAAATTGACGTGTCACGTTTGCCGGCGCCCCGCGAGGTCGCAAACGAGGTGGATCATTTGCAGACCGGCCTGGAGGACGAATCCCGTGTGTTGACACCGAGAATGGATGAAATCGCCATCCACTTCGTGCTGGCCGCTTTGGCTGAACTTGGCCTGCGATGGCAAGTTGGGTCCGACTTCTCACTGGAGACTCTGGACGCCCGGATCGCGGCCCGTCATCGCCCCAAACTGCACCGCGTTCTGGCGCGTCTGAGGGAACGCGGATGGCTGGATCAGCAGGGCAGGGTGTATCGTGTGATGCGGGATCGGCCGGACCATGATCCTGCGGTGTTGCTCGACCAACTTCGCGGTGAGGCGGCTTACCCCGAGTGCGACTTGCTGGCCCGGGCCGGGCCGGCGATGGCTGCGATCTGGCAGGACCAGGTCGACCCGTTGTCGGTCCTTTTTCCCGCCGGGGAGACCGGTGCGGCCCTCGAGTTCTACCGTGATGCCCGGTTGCTGGCCGGCTACAACAGGTTGGCCGCGACCGTGGTGTGCAAAGCGGCAGCTCGGCTGGCTCCCGGGGATCGCTTGCGCGTTTTGGAGGTCGGTGCGGGGACGGGCGGACTCACGTCGCACTTACTACCGCAATTGCCGGCCGCGGACACCGAGTACGTCTTTACGGACGTCTCGCGTCATTTCTTGAGCGCGGCGGAAGCCCGCTTCGGGACGTTTGGCGGTCTGCGAACCGAGCTGCTGGATATCAGTCGCCCGCCCGCAGCCCAGGGGTTTCGCCTGAACCAATTCGACTTGGTCGTGGCCGCCAACGCGTTGCATGCGACACCTTCGTTGCGCGAGACGCTGGCGCACGTGCAACAGCTCATTAAGCCTCACGGATGGCTGCTGCTGCTGGAGGGCGCCAATCCGCCGCTTTGGGGTGACGCCGTGTTCACCCTGATCGACGGTTGGTGGGCGTTCAAAGACACCGATCTGCGGCCCGACTACCCGCTCTTACCCAGGCATGCGTGGTGCGATCTCCTGAAGCAAACAGGATTCGCTGACGTCGTGCCCCTGCACGATGCAGAGCTGTGCGACCATTCCAGCAATACGCTGTTGCTGGCGCGGAGCGCGACCCGCTGCACGGACCCGCGAACGGCTCAGGACCTGCCGCCAAACGACCGCTCGCCGGCAACTGTCCGTCCCGACGAATCCCGAGACCAGGCTCGTGACTTGACCACGGGCCGGGGCACGGCAGCCGCGTCCCTGCAGGTGGATCAACCGCCAGACGGCCAATCCGACGAAGACGGCCCGATCAACGCGGCGGGACTGGCAGCATTAGTGAAGCAACACGCGGCACGGGTGATGCGAATCGATCCGGACCGGATCGACGCCCACCAGCCGCTCTCCGAACTCGGGCTGGATTCGTTGATGGCCACGGAGTTGCGGGCGCAACTGAGTCAATCGTTGGGACGCGACCTGCCGCTGAACACGTTGCAACTAAGACGCT
The DNA here is from genome assembly GCA_030430075.1 of bacterium. Lineage (GTDB taxonomy): Bacteria > Planctomycetota > Planctomycetia > Pirellulales > Pirellulaceae > ARS98. The sequence goes on along the minus strand of JAUIGN010000030.1, from coordinate 69,374 downwards.
CGGCGCAAGAGATCGCCGAATACATCCACGACGATCGAGCACATCATGGCAGGTCAACATCCACTTCCGACGGCGCCGTGCCGGGGCTTGAACCGGAGACGCCTCGAGCGCACCTGGTGCCGCTGCAGCCGAATGGAAGCAAGCCGCCGCTCTTCTTCGTACCGGCCGGCTATGGCGACCTGTTCGCGTTTCAGGACATCGCCCACGCGATGGGCATGAATCAGCCGGTCTTGGGGCTGCAGCCGGCCAGTGCGAAGCAGGTCAAGACGTTTCGCCAGATGTCCGTCCACCGCCTCGTTTCCGCCTACATCGACCAGATCAAACGCGTACAACCCACGGGTCCGTACCTGCTGAGCGGCTACTCGGCGGGCGGCATTATCGTCGTCGAACTGGCGCGCGAGCTGATTCGGCTGGGCAACGAAATCGGCTTGCTCGTGATCTTCGACCCGCCCTCGCATGTGCCGTTCTGGTTGGATTGGTTCTACCAGGTCAATTACCATATTTCGGTGGCCACACGGTTGACCAGCGTCGCCCGGCGATTTCGCTCCCGATTCGCTCGCCGCCTGTTTCATACCGTGCTCGATGAGGGACTACGTACCCACAGCGCGGTGATTCGCGAACATCACGTCGCGCCGTATCCCGGCCGCATCACCCATTTCCGCTCGCGGCTTTCCCAGAGCTCACTGGTCAGTTTGCGACCGATGGGCTGGTTCTGGCGGCGGATCGCCAGCGAGGGAACGGAGGTGCATTGGATTCCAGGAACGCATTATGGACTTCTGAGGGGCCGGGGGGCGAGCGTCGTGGTGGACGAACTGCGTGATTGCCTCTCCCGCGCCGAAGCATCGATCCAACAAACCCAATCCCCGGCGACAGTCCGCCGCGACGAAGACGAGTCACCATGAAGCCTCGCGTGCTTATTCTCTACTACTCCTTTACCGCGCAGACACGGCGCGTGGCGGAAGCGATGGCGACGTCCTTCGAGCGGCAGGGCTGCGATGTTGCCATGCGGGCCATCGAATTTGTCGATGATCGCTATCGCATCGAATTGCCGTTTCGTCCGGTCGGACGGCAGCTCGCCCGCTGGCTCTGGCCCCAGCTTGTCGGCAAGACCGGTCGAGTTCGCGTCTGCCAGGAGACACTGGCTGGGGACTACGACCTGGTCTGTCTCGGTTCTCCCACCTGGTGGTTGAATCCCGCCATGCCGATCGTTTCGTTCCTCAAGTCCCCAGCGGCACATCAACTGCTCGACGGCAAACGGTTCGCCGTCTTCGCGGTCTGTCGCAAAGCCTGGTGGAATAATGCCCGGCAGGTGCGGCGGTTGGCGACCAAACAGGGCGGCCGTTTTGTCGGCGGAGCCGCATTCTGTTTTGCCGGTGGCGAAATTCAGTCGGCGCTATCCTTCGTCAGTTACATGAACCATGATGCCGACCTGGAGCGCTACTGCGGAGTCAAGATCCACAAGTTCGGCGTGGCAGACGAGGGGATCGCGCGAGCGGAAGCCTTTGCGGCGAAGCTGGCCGAGAACCTGTGACAAACACCAACGCAACAGCTCGGTGCAGACCGCCAACCACTGCTCGGTGCGGGTCTCCAACCACTGCTCGGCACGGGTCTCTAACCGCTGCTCGGCGCAGACCGCCAACCACTGCTCGGCGCGGGTCTCTAACCGCTGCTCGGCGCGGGTCTCTGACCCCGCCGAAACCGTCGACCGAAGGTCTCCAATCCATCCGACATCGAGCGATCCCCACAAAGCCACCGGCAACGCCGCCATCGCTCGCTAATTCGGAACGCGCCACCGCCTGCCCAGCAACCCGCTACGATCTCAAGCGTTGCCAAATCAAGACGCCGGTAACCTCCCGTTCTGCCATTAGAAACGGGGGCGTCTTCAGCGTGAGGCAATCTCCGTTCAGCTCGAAGTATCGCAAGTTCTCGTGACCGACCCAGTTAGGGAACAGACTTCCTTCGACCTGGTAGGTGATGACGTTCAGCGCCGGATCGATCGTCAGCTTGGACCAGAAGGCGACGTAACCCTGATAAGCGTCCCGCAATTCTTCGTCGGTGCCCCGCAGGATGTCGTCGCTGGCAAACCTGGGGCGTTCCGGCCGCATCAATTGAACGGCGAAGTTCCCTTGTGCGTCGACCATCAGCCTTCCCTGGCAATTTTCACCCAGGGGATAGCAGGCCTCGCCACCAGTGACCTGCATCTCGGAGCGCACAAGCGACCAGGTACCGGCGAACGGAACGGTTGTCATGCTTTGTCTACCTGCGGGTTAGTTTTCGAATCAGCCGGACGCGTTCAGATGTGCCACGATATCATTCAGTGTCTTGAGTTGATTGGCCACCGAGTTCGGCAGTTCGATACCGTACGTTTCTTCCAGTTCGGTGACCAGCGACATGCGATCGTACGAGTCCAATCCTTGTGCCTCGAGCGGGCAGTCCGGCGTCAAGGCATCGGCTTTGCCGCGAGCGATTCCGGCATCTTTCATCAGTTGCACAATTTCCTCGACCGTGGCCATTCGTCACCTCACGCGTTGCAGGAGATTGTTGCCCCAACTGAAGCCGACCCCGAATCCGCTGAGCACGATCCGCTCCAGGGTGGTCGTTTCCAGGTGCTTTTGTAACATAAGCGGAATCGACGAGGATACCGTATTGCCGTACCGCCGCGCCTCGAAGGGCGCCTTGTCCGGCGGCACGCGCATCTTCCTGCTGACATATTCGACCAGGTATTTCGACCCCTGGTGGAGTAGAAACAGGTCGATCTGATCGGCCGCCAAGTGATTGCGTTCGAGCAACGCCTGCATGCTGGGCGGGGCCTCCTTGACGGCATGTTTGAAGACCGCTGCTCCATCCATCTCCAACCGATCCCGAAACATGAGACATTGATAGCTGTCGGGCAGCGTACCGAAATTCGAGTCGATCAACCGGTAGCCGGGACCGCTGCGGCCAAAGTAGGTCGCCGTGGCGGCGTCGCCAAACAGGAGCGAGACGTCCCGGTCATCGTCGGCAACTTTGTCCGAGTAAGGATCGCTGGTGATCAGGACAGCATGTTCCAACTTGGCCACATCCATCGCGCCGCTGACAATGCTGACCCCGTGCGTGTAGCCGGCGCATCCCTGCGAAATGTCGAACGTCATACAGTGCTTTGCAAGCCCCAGACGGTTGTGAACCAGGGCTGCCGTGTGGGGGACGTTAAAGTCCGGATGTTGGGTCACGACGGCCAGCAGCTGCACTGCATCGGTGGGCAACCCGGTCTGTTCCACCAATGCCGCGAACGCGCGCACGGCGAGATCACTGGTCGTCTCGCCGGGTTCCATAACGGAACGTGACACGACCCCCAACTTCTCTTCCAGAAACTCCCGATCGAACCCGACCTGGGCCGCCTTGTCGTAGTTTGATGCACGCGTTGCGGGCAGGTGGCATCCGATCGCTCGCAAACGCACCGGGTCAGCAAGGTTGGTCATCGTAGCAGCCCGATTTGCGCCGGCGAATTGACGGAAAACACGGGAAAATAGGTCCTGATCTTGCCTTGAGCATAGTCACTGAACATCTGGGGAATCTGTTCCCACGTCCAGATCCGTTCCGGCTGCGGCGGCATCCATCCCTGCTGCTCAGCAAACTCGACGGCATCCAGTGCTTCCTGCATGTTGGCGAAATGCGTGTGCACATGAATGTGCCGACTCAAACACTCGATGGCCCGGGCAATGTGAGCGCGCATCCCCCGCTTCCACCCGCACGTCGTCATGACCCCCTCGCGGGCGAGCGCCTTCAATGTAATTTGCTGTACGGGACTGCCGATGTTGTCGATAAAAATCGAGACCCCCCGGCCTGCGGTGCGCCGCGTCAGCTCGGCCAACATATGTTCCTCGAACGCGGCGTCGTCGGGGTCGCCCCGTTCGATCGCCTCGATCCCGCTGCGTTCCAGCAGTTGCAGCCGCTCCCGGCCGGAAGCGATCATCATGACGCGGCAACCGATCCGTTGGGCCAAGGCAACCTGCGCGAAACTCACCCCGCCCCCCCAGGCGCAAACAATCGTTTCGGCGGGCGGTGTCTCCGCCCGTTGCGACTTCCAGCAAGCGTAAGCGACGCGCCAATTCGCCCAGGCGGAGACGTAGCGAAGGGAGAACGCCGCCCACTGTTCCAGCGAATAGGGTGAGGCCGGCGGGATGCGGATCAGTTGCCGCTCCTGCAGTTTCATCGACTTGGCTAAGACCCCCATCGTGCCGGGCGCATCGTAGCCCATGATCTTGATCGGATAGCCGGCATCATCCGGAACTCCATTCGCAAAGAGAAGGCAAACATCACCTTCGCTGAATCGGGTCACGTTGCTTCCGGTGCGTTGAACGGCGACAACACCGGCGTTGCCGAGCACCACGGCGTCTTCCCGACGGACCTGGCAGATGTCGATCGGGTCCCGCTGCAGAGCATGCAGCATGTTCCCTTCCAGACAACCAAAAAGGGGCGCGACCAGGACTTCGTCGGCAGCGAGCGGCGCGAACGAGAATCGCTCGCGCACCAATTCCGCTCGGCTGGGTTGGCGTGCCGCCGACGGCAGCACCCAGGCATCAGTCGAGATCGACTCCATCACAACTCCGACATTCCTGCTGACCGCAACCGCGTCTCCCAGACGGCACAATCCCCGGACGAACTCGCCACTCGACAAGCGCGCGGCAATCCGCGTTTCCATTTCGCTGGTTCTATCTTTGCTGTATGAATGATAGTCCGTCGTGCGTCGTGCCACCACTGACGCTCGCAACGGGCACCCTGACACCACATACCAGAACCACCACATGGCCGCCCCCAACCCAACACCATCTCCCGACGAACTGGTCCGGCTGATTGCAAATGACCCACTCTTGCGCCGGGTCGATCACGCCTACCTGGACGAGCTGCGCGACGAACTTTCCTGGGTGACGCTCGACACCGGTGAGACGCTGTTTGAAGAACGTGACGTCGTCGACGCCTTTTATTTCGTGGTCGACGGCTCGCTGGAGGTTTCCAAGCTCCAGGAAGACCAGGACGGCAATCCGGACAACGACCGCCTGGTGCTGACCACAATCGGCCCCGGCTCAACGATCGGCGAGATGCAGATTCTGACGGGAGGCCTCCGCAGCGCCACGGTCACGGCGATCGCACCCACCGGCCTGGTCAAATTTCCCAAGACCGCCTTCGACCGATTCCTGGCCCAGGATCAGGATGTCGTCGATGCACTCGCCGAGACCATCCTCCCCCGCCTCTATCGCGACCAGATGGTGGACGTCCTGCCGACCCTGTTCGGCGAGCTGAATGACGAGATGTTCCGCGATCTGCAGGAGAAATTGACGTGGCGCAGCCTGCGTCGCGGCGAGTTGCTCTGCTATCAGGGAGAACCCTCGGACAGCTTCTACATCATCATCAGCGGCCGCATGCACGTGCAGGTCAAGGACAAACACGGCCAGACGCGTGTGGCCACGGAAATGTCCCAGGGCGAATCGGTCGGGGAGATGGGCGTCGTCACCGCACAGCCACGGTCCGCCACAATCATCGCCTCGCGTGACTCCGAGCTGCTGGAGTGCCCGCGGGCTGAATTCGAGGAACTGACCCGGCGGTACCCCGAGTTGATGCGGCGCATGACCCAACTGTTGATTACCCGTTTCCAGCGGGCCAGCCGTTTGCAGCGTGTCAAGACGCTTAGTTCGAACGTCTTGCTTGCGCCGGCCAGCGAGGACGTTTGTCTGGACGCCTTCGCGCGGAAACTCCACGATGCCTTGCAAACCGAAGGGGGCGACCGTTCCGAAGACTCGGCGGCCGTCCTCCTCTTGAGCAGCGACGAGGTCGATCGGCGGCTTGGCGCCCCGGGGATCTCGCAGGCCCCCGAGCGACGTCCGGACGACCTTCGACTGCGTTCCTGGTTGAGCGAGCAGGAGAAGCGGTACGCCGTGATTCTGCTGCTGGCGGACCCCTCGGCCACCAATTGGACGAACCGTTGTATCAGCAACGCCGACGAGATCATGTTTGTGGTGGATGCGTCGGCACCTCCGGGGATCACGGAAGTCGTCCGAGAAGTGCAGCGGCAGGAGGCCAAGCATACGGAACGGCGCCAAGCGCTGGTCCTGCTTCACGACGACAACCGCCGACCCCAAGGGACGATCCGCTGGCTCCAGGAGTTGAAACTCACGCATGACCTGCTTGCCCGCGGCGGTCGCAATCGGCACTTCCACATCCGCCGTACTCGACATGACGACTTCCAGCGACTGGCCCGCTATCTCGCCGGCCGCGAAGTCGGGCTGGTGCTCAGCGGCGGCGGCGCGCGGGGCTTCGCCCACGTGGGGTGCATCCGTGCCATGCGCGAGCTGGGTATTCCGATCGATATGATCGGCGGCGTGAGCATGGGCAGCCTGGTCTCGGCGGCCTACGCGTACGACGCTGATGAATTCAACGCCACGATCGCGCAGATCGAATCGCAGTTGCACGGCGCCCTGTACGACATCACGCCACCGGTCGTCTCCATCGCGCGCGGCAATCGGTTTGATCGTCGGCTGCAGAGCTGGTTCGGTCGCGAAACGCAGATCGAGGATCTGTGGGTTCCCTACTTTTGCGTCTCCAGCAATCTCACGGAAGCAGAGATCGTGGTGCACGAAGCCGGGCCGCTGTGGTGGTCGGTTCGCGCCAGCGGTTCCCTGCCGGGTCTCTCGTCGCCGGTAGTTCACCAGGAGAACCTGCTCTTCGATGGATGTCTGCTGAACAATCTGCCGATGGATGTGATGCGAGAACGACTGGATCAAGCCACCGTGATTGCCATTGATGTCGTACCGCCGCAGGACTTGAAGGTCGAAATGCCCGACGTTCAGAGCCCGTCCGGATGGTGGCTCTTGTGGCGCAAGTTCAACCCGTTCCTCCCCAAAGTCGCCCTGCCGAACATCATTGCCATCATGCACCGCGCCAGCGAGTTGGGCAGTGTTTTCGGTCGTCAGCGGCTGATTGACCAGGAGATTGCCGACCGCTATCTCCTGCCCCCCGTCGATCACATCTCGATCAGCAACTTCAAGGACGTGACCAAGGCTGAGCTGATCGGCTATGACCATTGCCTGGCCGAACTTCAGGCCTGGTGGCCGACCCATCAGGAACGGATGCGAACGCGGCAGACGTCATAAGCCGTGCATCCCGGCCGGCGTTTCTTCGCTGCCCGTCAGAATCCCGGCAGGGCGGTCGACTGCTCAAGCCAACACAGGCGGTCCGCGCGGCGAATCGGTGCGGCCCCTGCGATCATGGTGACGATACGCAGAAGACCGACCTTTGCCAGTCGCGTCCACATGCTTCGCCGGACGGCGGAGCCGGCAACCCGTTCCCTGTCACGCGAGAATCACGATGAGCACGCGTTTGATGAGCAGCCGGATCACGTTTACCCTGACGGTCGCGCTGATCGCGATGGCAACCACCCAGGTCAACGGGCAGGGAATTCTCGTGACCGGCGTCGGGCCGGTGAACCGTTCAATGGCGGGCGCCGGAACGGCCGCGCCGCTCGATTCGATCGGGGCGCTCAACTGGAACCCGGCCTCGATCAGCGCATTGCCGCAGTCCGAGATCGCTTTCGGAGCTGAAATGCTGCTTGCCGATATCGACCTGTCCTCGTCAGTCGGTGGCATTGATGCCAAAACGAGCGGCGAACCGGGGGTCTCAATCATTCCTTCGGTCGGCTGGGTGCACCATTTGGAAGGCACGCCGATGACGGTCGGGTTCGGCATGTACGGCATCGGGGGGTTTCGCAACAACATGCCCTATGATGCCAACAATCTGCTGCTCAACGGGAGCATTCCCGATACCGGTCCGCTCTTTGCCGACGCGGAGATTTTCCAGATCGCACCGACCGTCTCGTATGCCCTCAGTGACCGCCTGGCGGTGGGAATCGCGCCCACGATCACCGCCGCCCGGCTGATGCTCAACCCCCTGGGTCCCTCCGTCATCACCCCCGCACCAACGCCCGGTACGGGAAATCGCATGCACTGGGGTGGCGGTGTGCAGGCCGGAATCTATTACTTGCCGACGTGCGACTTGAGCCTCGGATTCACGATCAAAAGCCCGCAGTGGTTTGAAGACTTTCGCTTCTTCACGCCGTCCGGGGTCACGACGGCCAAGTTTGATCTGCCCATGATCCTGTCACTCGGCGCCGCCTACCGGGGCAAGGAGAACTGGCTGTTCGCCGTCGACGTGCGCTACTTCGACTACAACAACACGGATGGCTTCAGTGAGTTGGGATGGAGCAATGTGTTTGCCGCCGCCGTCGGTGCTCAGTACACCGTCAATGAATGCTGGGACATCCGCTTCGGCTATAACTTCAATCAGAACCCGATCTCCGCGGCCGACGCGATCACGAACCTGGCAACGCCACTCATCCAGGAGCAGAACATTGCCGTCGGCGCTTCGTATCACCTGTCCGAGAACGTTGATCTGTCCATGTCGTATGTCTTCCTCGTCCCCAACAGCCTGACCGGACCGCTTCCATCCCCGCCATTTAACCCGACCGACACGTTGAGTCACGAAATTGAAGCCCACTCGTTGATCTTTGGAGTGTCGGTGGGCTATTAACCCCCACAGACGATTCACGAACGAACAACGGTGCGGTGCGACGGCCTGGCTTGCGCCCCGGGACCGCCGCTATGGCACGCGAAAGCTGCCATCCCAATCCGCTGGGGGTTGCTGGTTGGCCTCTGCCATCCGCGCTTGCAGAAACTTTGTTGGCAGGTCGGTGACCGGGAGTCGTGCGAGCCGCTCCCGTGCCTCGTCCCACTCGCCGTCAATCACCGCGGTCAGCGCTGCGTCGTACTCGCCGAGCATGCTGTCCGTTAGCGCAGGAGTTTCCGCCGGGGGTGGCAGCAGCGCGAAGACTTCAAACGGCGTCGCGCCGGTATCAGAGTGCACTCGAGCCAGGCGGCGAATGCGGCCGAGGCTCGACTTCAGCCGGAGTTGGGCCCATCCGGCGGCAACGTCATCCAAACAGATTCCGGTACCAAACGTGCGGGCGCAAGTCGCCAACACGACGGCTCGATCGACTGCAATCCCTTGGGTCGCAACCTTCATCAGGCTCGGCGGTCCGATGAACCGAGCGGTCGTGGGACCAAACGCAATCCCGATATTTACACTGCCGCCACTCCCCGGTGCGGCGGCATCTGCTTGCCTGGCGACGAAGCTCCGTGAAATGTCCAATGCCGCTCGGCAGGCCGGCAAGGGCCCATCCGGCTGGCGAAGTGGCCACCCCCAGACCGCCATGGCGACATCCGCACCGGCCTCGACGATGGTCCCCTCGCGGTCGAGAATCCCGCCTGCGATCATGTTGAGCGTATCGTGCTGGACGTCCAGCACGGGCTGCATGCCCAACGTTGAACCGGTCGGCTGCATGCCGCCAGCGACTTCGCAATACAGGTTCGCCATGTCGGCCTGTAGAGCCTCGGAGCGTTCCGGGTCCGACGGCAAGTTCGGCGACGACGCGGCCGAGAGAGAGACCCGCGTTCGCCATTGTGCCGAGCGGCCGGCCGCCAGCCTGACCTGTCGCGTTGCGGCCAGGAACTGGGCCAGCATTTCGGCAAATCGCAGGTCGCCCCGAATCCCGTCGTCGGTCGCCACAACCGAGCTCAGTCGCCCCGCCACGTACAGGCACCAGCCGCGACACGCTTCCCCCCGCAGGGGCACACAGCAGGCCCACCCCAGGCCCTCACTGACGGTAAACCGCCCTCCACGTTCCCCGCTGCCCCATCGGTGCAGGCAGCTCCGCCCTTCGCGAAGCGCCTGCAGAATCAGTCGGCGGCTGGGGCGAAATTGACCGCGAAATCCTGCCCGGGTCAAGACCTGGATCATCTCTGGCCGAGTCAAGACGTCGGGACCGGCGGACGGCTTTAGCCAGGAGTCATCAAAACGCGCGATCACCGCGCCGTCCGCCGCGGGGATGCCGTCAAGCAAACCCGGGAGAAGCTGGCGGGCGAATTGGTCGTCCGTCGCGGCGTCCACCATCCGTTGTGGAATCGCCGCCAGGATCTCCGCCTGCCGCACCGTATGGCTCATCCCGACGCGGAGAAGGTCCTGAGCGGAATACGCATCTTCCACCAGCTCGGCGGGGGTTGCTTCCTCGAACTGCTGGTTGATCGAGTCGCGTGTCGATGCCTCGGATTCGCGCAGCGAAAACCGCGTTTCGCCGATCCGAAACTCCTGCCCGACATTCAGCGAGACCTCGCGGAAGGCCCGCCTCCCGCAGAGAATCGGGTTCCTTGCATGGTCCAGGCAGGTAACGTGCAGTTGGTCTCCGTCGAAATAGAGGTCGGCCTGTTCGCGTGAAATGCGGCGGTCCCAAGGCACCTCGATTCCCGTCCCGGGCGAACGGCCGACACGTACGGTATCCCCCTTCGCGAATCGTCTGGGACCGCGTCTGCAGCTCGGTCGGCCCGATAATTCGAAGATCAATCTCCGTACAGTAGCTCATGCCCCGCCCCCCGTCTTACAACGCCTCCCCAACGGCGGATTGGACGACCCGCCAGGGGACGACTCGAGAAAAACTTCCCCTCGCTATCTGCCGCGATTGCCGCCCACGGCGACGATTCGCTGGAAGTCGTCGATGCCCGCCTGCTAAGCTTCCACGATCAACGAAACCTGCTCAATCGAGTTTCTACCGGACTTGTCGAAGGGCCGGGGAAGGGGCTGGGCCTTGCCGTTCCCATCAATCGTACGGCAACGGAACGTGTATTCACCGGCGGCCAGTCCCGGTAGCACTGCGGCCCAATGCATTTTCGCCAATCGCAGCGGCCATCGCTCCGGCCGGCCGTCTTCGTTAAAGCCGATTGGGCGGCCAGGCAGGGCGCCGCTCTCCGATCCACCCCAGACCTGCGGCGGGCTGAGGATCTCCGCATCCTGCCAGGGGGCCTTTTGGAAGTAGCGATCGTCGCGAGGCCACTCGGCATCCTCCGGCTGCACCCACACCTGGACTCGACGGAGCCCGGAAATCCCCACCTGGGCATAGCCGGTCACGACGATCGGTTCGCCCGGCTTCGGGGCAGGGGGAACAGACAACGTGGCGGCAAACGTCTTGAGCCAGCTATCGATGTCGTTGTTGCCGTTCGCGTACGTGTCGTTCGCATGCCAGAGATTCGTCAGGGTCAATCGAGATAACCACTTGACGGACTTGAAACCGTAACATTCCGGAACGACGATCCGCACGGGCCCGCCACGTTCCGAACTCAACCATTCGCCGTTCAGCTTGTAGCACAAAATGACCGGCGGGAGATCGAAGGGATCCTCGAGCACGCGGCCAATCGGTAGGGAACTGCGAAATTCCTGCTTCGGGTCGTCGTTGTGAAAGCCTTTGAAGAAAACACGGCGCACGTTGCGTCGAGGCTGCGCCAACCAGACCAGTTCCCGCAGCGGGACGCCTTCCCAGATCCCCATCCCCAGCGGGCAGCCGATATTGTTGCAGGTCATCACCTTGGCGAAGATTACCGAGTGCTTCTTCGCCAGTTCCATGAGCGCGGAAAACGTGAAAGGATTTCCTGTCTCTGCGCTGAGGGGAGATTTCAGGTCGGCCGGGTTGTCGGGGTCGGAGACAACGTCGAGCGACCAGGTGTCGCGCGTCAGGCCCGCGGCCTGCTTGGCCTCCGCAGACAAGGTATGCGGGATCGGCTTTCCCCGGGAGACGTCGCGAAACTCGTCCTGCCGCGTCAAGTAGGACTCCAGTTTTTCCAGGGCGGCCTGCAGGGCCGGCGGCCCGTCATCGCTGGTTCCGATCAACGGCCAGCATGCTGTCGCCGCAGCCCCCCCGAGTCCGGCTCGCAGGAAGAATCGTCGCGTCAGCCGCTCGTGCTCACGCAGAAAGTCGTCCAGAGGGGCCATCAGAATTCTCCGTCCGAAAAGGGTTGCGATTGGCAATCCGACCAGTCAAGATCCGACCAGTTGCGAACAGCTCAACTTCGCACCGCGGCACCTGCCACTACGGCACTGGAACCAATCGCACAAAATCAATACCGCACATGTACGACTTCTGGGCACGCGGGTTGGCACCGACCAATTCGACGCCAAGCCGATGCGCTCCCTGGCCCAGATCGTGCTGGCCGAACGTGAGGACTCCCGTCGTAATAACATCCGGAGCATTGTAGAGATCGATGGGCGGACCCAATCGTTCTCCGTCCAAGCTCAACTGCACGATGCCGTAGTCACGGGCCATGGTAAAAACAACTTGCAGTTCAAAACGCCCCGCCTCCTTGACGGGAATCTCCAACTCGATCCGCTCGCCGGGCTTCGCGCCGGTCCACCAAAGCTGCTCGCCGGCACTCCAACGATCCTTGGTGAAGCCTCCCATCGCCTGTCCGCGAACCGTGCCGGCCGTCTTTCCGACAACTTTCATCTGCTCACCTTCCAGGCCGTCAGGCACGCGACCGGTCTGGCCATCGAGGCGTGCCTTGGGGCCGCTGAGGCCAACCTGGGTTGGGCTGCCGAGATAGGCGACGAGATCGCGAATCTCTGTCGGCTGGAGTGGATCGAGGAGCTGTTCTGGCATCAGCGACTGGCTGGAAAGCTGGCGATCGTCAATCTCGGATTTGGCGACAACGACGGTGTCATTGATCGTCCGCAGTGTCACCGCACTGTCCGACTCGTTCTGCACCAGCCCGGAAACCACGCGCCCGCTGGCCGTGGCGATCACCGTCATCCGGTAGTCCTTGCCCAAGACAGCACTGGGGTCGACAACATTTTCCAGAAGGTAGTCCAGGTTCGCTCGATTGGATCCGGTAATATCCGGGCCCACCTTCCCACCTTCGCCAAACAGCGTATGGCAGGACGCACAGACCTTGGTAAACAGCTGCCGGCCGTGGCGCACGTCGGCGTCTGCCAGCCGCTGTGGTGTGAGGGCCTCCTTGAGCGAATTGATCCGTTGCTTCTTGTCGCCTGACGTTTCGCGAATGTCACCCCACACTTCGGCCAGCCGCGCGGTCAGGTCATCGTTCTCAAATCGCTGCAATTGCCGCACGTGGTAGGCGTGCACATCGGTCCTCCGCACCTTGCCGTCGTGCACCGCCTCTAGCAATGCCAGGGCACTCGCGGGGCGCGCCACAAGCGTCGCGATGGCGTCCCGTTGTTCGGCCTCCGTCAAGCCCGAGTAGGCGGCCAGGATCTTCTCGGGGGTCTGCCGATCACCCAGGGCGGCCAACGCTCGAATGGCAGCTCCCCGCAAGCGAGCATCGGCGAGCACCGCATGCAGCGAGGCAGCCGCCTGGTCGTCGCGCCCGCGAACCAGGATTTCCAATGCTTGACGCCGCTTGTCGATCGGTGCGGCGCGGTTGACAAGCCGCTCGCGCATCCGCGGAAAGATCCGCTTGTCGCCCAGCAGGATCGCGATCTGGTCAGCCCGCTCACGAACCGCTTCGCTGTCGCTCTTAACCAACTCGGCATACGTTGCCGACCATTCTTCGGGCGTCTTGATGTCGACGCGTCCCTCGAAGGCGCGCAAGATCTCTTCCAACATCATCGGCCGTGCTTGCGGCTGCGCCCGGATGGCCGCCAGGACACCATTCAGCATGGATCCGTCGTTGGCAGCGCGGCGCACCACGAATCGTGCGATCAACGGAATCCGGGCCGCTGCGGCCAAACGTAAGGCCCGCTCCGTATCCGCCGCCACCAGCGGCTCCACGCCGTACCAGTAGAGCAGCGGCAGGTTGTGGTCCTCGGCATCCTCCGCATGGCGGACCAGCGCTTCCGCGATGTCCCAGCGCGCCGCCAACGGAAGCCGTTGCAGGGCGGATGCCAGGTAGAGACGGACCACGGGAGACGGCTCCTCTGCGGCCAGTTCGGCCAAGCGGGCGAGCAGCACATCCGACGCCTGCCGGTCCTCCAATTGCAGTTGGATGGTCCAGGCACGAATCAGCGGATCCGGACTTTGCAGCAGTTCCAAAGCCCGCCGTTCATCGATTCCTCCGGTCACATGCAGCGTCCACAACACACGCAGCTTGGCGGGCACGGTGCCTGCAGCGGCAAACATCCCGTCGAGTTGCCTGCGGAGCGCCGGCGAACTGCCGCGGGCCTGCAGCAGCCGCCGCGCCATCCGCACATACCATTCGTTGGGATGCGAAAGCAGCGCGGCCAAGGCCGCATCATCGAGCTTCGTCAGATCGCGAGGAATCTTCGCTGCCGCTGGCTGGCCGTCGTCTCCTGCCGCCTGCTGATCGCCACCAATGTACGAGACCTTGTAAATCCGGCCGGTGCTTCGGTCCCAAATCTCCGGATTATTGCGATGACAGGCATTCTTGTCGTACCAATCAATCAGGTGGACGGCCCCGTCCGGCCCATACTTCAAATTGATCCCGCGAAACCAGCGATCATTGGCGAAGAGAAAATCCTGGCCGTGGTGACCGACGTAGCCGGACCCCGCCTCTTCCAGGATATCGCAGTTGATACGGTTCCCATGCACGTTATTGAAATAGATCCGATTGCGGTACGACGCCGGCCAGTTATTTCCCAGGTAGATCATGGCGCCGCAATGGGCATGTCCACCGCCGGCCCGCGACGTGTCGGTCGGCACCGTCGGTTCATGGCCCCACCAGGCATGGTCGCGGATGTCACCCACGAAATGCGCATGGTCGGCGATCGTTTTGATGTCGTCGAAAACGTAGGGATTGAAATGCCGACCGCCCTGGCGCTGATAACGGGCCCCTTGGACCATGTGATAAAGATGCGGAATCACGCAAGCGGTCACGAAGGCTTGCCCGGTGTCATTGAAGTCGACGCCCCAGGGATTGCTGGTGCCGAACGCAAACACCTCAAACTCGTGCCGTTGCGGATGGTAACGCCAGACGCCCGCATTGAGGGGCGTTCTGTCCGCGTCGGGCGTTCCCGGCTTGCCGACGCGCGAATGCGTGAAGACGCCGTGGCACCCGTACAGCCAACCGTCTGGTCCCCAAATGAAGGCATTCAGCGTCTCGTGCGTGTCCTGATAGCCAAAGCCGTCCAGGAGAATCTCCGGCTCGCCATCGGGACGATCATCGCCGTCATGATCGGGAATGAACATCAGGTAAGGCGCCGCGCCGACCCACACGCCACCAAAGCCGACCTCGATGCCGCTGACAAGATTGAGTCCGTCGATGAAGACCTTGCGTGAATCGAGTCGGCCGTCGCCTGTGGTGTCCTCCAGGATCGTGATCTTGTCGCGACCTTCGCCGTCGGGCGCGCGGCGGGGATAGGTGTGTGCTTCGGCAACCCACAGGCGGCCCCGATGATCGATCGTGAAACCGATCGGCTGATGAACGTCCGGTTCTCCAGCCGCCAGTTGAACTCGGAAGCCGTCCGGAACGGACATCCGGCGAGCGGCCTCCTGGGGGGTGAGGCCTTCGGCGAGCGGTACCAGCGGCGCGGGCTGCTTCGCCCGCCAGGCCGCTTCGTCCACCGCCTTGCGATGCTGGACAAGCACATGCGCGCCTTTCATGCCTCCGACGACAACATCGGGCTGCTGGTCGTTGTTGACATCGGTGACGATCACCTGCCGCCCCACGCCCGCCTCGCCATCAATCTGATGGGGCACCCAGTCGACTTCGCCGTCCCGGCGCACCAACTTGAACCAATAGACAACGGCACCCGCATCCCACATCGGGCTTTGTCGATGGTGCGACCAGAAGGTCTTCCCCGTCACAATGTCCTGGAGACCGTCACCATCCATGTCCGCCAAAGTGACCGTATGCAGCTCAGAGAACACGACGCCGTACTTGTTGTCTTCCGGCTTGCTCCCCATGATCAGGTGCGGGCGAAACCGAATCTGATCGCCATCACGCACCTGTTCGTGCCAGGCGAGCCCAAAGGCGTGGGCGTTCAAGCTGGTAATGACATCCTGGTCGCCATCCCCGTCGACGTCGTAGGCATACATCTCCGCCCCGCCGGCCTGCGCAAATTCTGCCGAGTGGAATTCCCAGGGAGAATCCTCGGCCAGTGTCTCCGGTTGCCGAAACCAGCCGTTCTTGACAAGCAGGTCCGGCCGCTCGTCCCCATCGATATCACCAACGCCCAACCCGTGGCCGAAACGCTTCGTGGCCACTTGTGCCGAGACGGGGTGGAACGTCCAGGTCGCCCAAGGTTGATCCCCGTTGATCGAGGCGTAACCAAAATAGCCGTCACGCGTGCAGACCAGCTCGGGCCGGTCATCGCCGACGATATTGACAAAATGGGGTGACTCGTTGGAAACCCAATCGAAGACTTCATGCTTCTCCCAATGGGAATCCCATCCGTCTTGGCCCGGGTTCTCGTAGACATAGGCCGGCGTGCCGGGGAAGCCGACGGCCAAGACGTCATTCCAGCCGTCTTGATCAAAGTCATAGACCCACGAGAAAAAGCTGTCGGCATACGCTTCGCGAGGCTGTGCCTTGACCGGATAGATTTCGTGCTTCGCTGTAAAGTCCGGACCGGCAAACCAATAGGGACCGTGCACCACGTCGGTGATTCCATCCGCGTTGAGATCGCCCGCGTTGGCTCCTTCCGAATAGTAAACGTCGGTCAACGGTATCCGCTCGAACTCGTGCAGATGATACGAGTCATCCGCTGCAGCTCGCACTGCCAGCAGCAGTCCGAACATCCCAATCGCGACCAACACGTCTCGTCCCGCCTTGACTCGATTCACCTTGCACCTCTCGTTCTCGAACCACTCGACCCGCTTGGCAATTCCTGCTTGCCGACGATGCCGCCGCCTGCCGGCCAATGCGCCAGAGCAATGCACCAGAGCAATGCACCAGAGGACACACAACATCCGCTTGCGCATCAAGGTAATCCCCTCGGTGGGGCAATGCAACGCAACGTAGGGCAACCGCGGCGGGGTCGGAGACCCGCGCCGAGCGCGTGGGAGAGGAGGGCGAAGAGGTGGACGGCAGTTCGCGATGGGACGTTTGTCCCGTTGTCGATCCGCACGACGTCATGCACAGCATGACCTACGGAATGCCCATCGCTCGTTGCCTGCTGCCGCCCCGCCGGCGACCTGTGCCGGTCTGCCGGGAAGGTGCGCTGTAAGGAAGGTGGCGCCGCCCGACTAGAACAACTCGTCAATCGGCAGACCACCTTCGGTGATGATCGGGATTGGACGGCCGGTCGAGTTCGTCCAATGGCCATTGAGGTCAATGTCCAAGTGACGAAACGTGGTCGCCGCGAGATCTTGCGGCCGGACGGGTCGGGCAGCGATCGCGCCGCCCCGGGAATCGGTGGCACCAATCACCTGGCCGTGACGCAATCCGCCACCGGCGACGACCATCGACATCACGTTGGTCCAATGATCACGGCCTGCTTCTTTGTTGATGACGGGAGACCGCCCGAATTCACCCATCATCATCACCAGGGTGCTGTCCAGCAGGCCGCGCTGTTCCAGGTCGTTGATCAGCGTGGTCAAGGTTCGGTCAATCCGTGGCAGGAGGGGGGTCAGGCCCTTCTCAATGCCACCCCAGCGAACGTTGTCGCCGTGGTGATCGAAGTAGCCCCAGGCCCCACTGACCAAGACAAACGACGTCCCGGCCTCGACCAGACGCCGGGCCAGCAGCGCCTTTTCACCGATGCTCTCGCGACCGTAGGCGGCCCGCGTTTCTACCGACTCCTCGTCGACGTTGAACGCTTGCTGGACCTTGCCCGAAAGGACCATCTCGTAAGCTTGTTGGGTGAAGCGATCCGTACGATCAAGGGTTCTGTCGGCGGCGAGCTCTCGGCCGAAGCGGTCGAACTCGCGGCGAAGTCCGTCGCGGTCTTGCAGTCGAGGCACCTGGACACCCTTCGGCATGGAGAATTTACCTGCCAGTTCGTGCCCCTTGACCGGCGCGAACGTGTTGCCCATGTCGCCCGCCTCCCAGACGTCCGACTTCCACGAATTGGCTAGGCCGACAAACGCCGGCAAGTCAGGATCGTTGGAACCGCGAAATTTGGCGGCGACCGACCCCATCGACGGATAGCCGCCGCCGTCCTGGCCGTCGTTAGTGCGCCGAGCCAGCGGGTTGCCGGCCTGCATCGTAATCGGCGTATGATTGCTCGCACTGCAATCAACCGAACGAATCACGGTCAACTTGTCCGCAATACCGGCCTGCAACGGCAGATGCTCCGAGAACTGAACGCCCGGCAGGGCAGTCGGGATCACGCCATAAGGACCTCGAATCTCCTGTGGCGCATTCGGCTTGGGGTCCCACATATCCAAGTGGCTTGGACCGCCAGACAGCCAAAACAGAATGACGGACTTTTTTGCCGCCGATGGCCTCGCCGCCAGGGCGGGCAGTCCGAGGAGATGGGCAACCGAGGCGCCGCCCAGCCCAGCCAGGCTCGTTTCCAAGAACCAACGTCGCGATCCCACGCGAACAGCACCTGGACCAATCGACTGCGGCATAACGGGTTCTCCTGAAGATCTGCCAGTCATAATGGAGCGAATTGCAACCTCCACAATGTATCAACGTTCGTCGATCTATTCAATAAACATTGGTGCCTTCCCATCATGCCAGGCGGCGCCAGTCCGGATTATCGATATTCCCGCGGCAACATCTCTCCAGGCGAGTCAAGATTCGTACACCGTGTTTGTGGTCGGACTGCGCCGTTGGCCTGAGGTGCAGCCTGGCGAGCCGCTTGAGCGGCTGGTTACAGGTCACGACGACCGTTCCAGGGATCGTAAGACAGCCGGCGGCCCGACCCGGATGAACGTGCGACGCGGAGCCGGTCGGTGTGCCAGCCGCCTCTGCCGGTTTCGCAACGGCAAACGCATCCGCAACGAGCGGGCCGATCGTCATTCGCCCGAACTTGCCCACCCCACGGTCCGACGGTTGCCTCAACCAGGATTTGGTGCCAAGCTGGCACGTTCCTTAACCAACTTCCCTAAAGCCAACCTTCTCGCGGAGGACAACGACGTGGATCGCCTCGTCACCAAGATCCTGCTCATCGCGTCGATCGCGTGGTTACCCACAGCCGCGATGCGCACCACGGCAGCGGACGAATCCGGTTTTTCTTCAATTTTCAACGGACGCAACCTGGACGGTTGGCAACTGCGTCGCGCGGATCGGCGCGGGTACCAAGTTCAGGAAGGGATCCTGGTTTGCCCGCAAGACGGAGGTGGATTTCTTTTTTCTGAAGAGGTCTTTGCGGACTTTACGTTGCGATTCGAGTTTCGGTTGAGCCGAGGTGCCAATAACGGGCTGGCGATCCGCTGCCCGCTGGTCGACCGGCGGCCCGCTTACGAGGGAATGGAATTACAAATCCTGGACAATATCGGCTACCCGCGGAAGCTCAAGCCGACACAGTATCACGGCTCCCTGTACGGCGTCGCGCCGGCCAAACGTGGTGCCTTGCTTCCGCTTGGGGAATGGAACGCACAAGAGGTCACCTGCCTGGGACAACAGATCAAGGTCACGCTGAACGGTCAGGTCATCCTGGATATCGACCTGGACGATTTCCGCAGCGAGGAAGTCGTGGCGGCCCACCCCGGCTTGCAGCGCGCCAGCGGCCACATCGGCTTCCTGGGCCATGGTAGCCGCGTCGAGTTTCGCCATATCCGGATCAAACGCCTGGAGGACTCGCCACGGCAACCCGTGCGCGAAATCCGTCGTTTCTCCGCCCGCGAAGCACACCAGGGCGTGGCGATCGACGGCGACCACGTCTACGCGGTCACGAATCGCGGCGTCGGCAAGTACAGCAAGCGGACGGGCGAATCGGTGGCCCGTTGGTCCGCGCCTGCCGCCTCGCACCTCAAGCACCTCAACAGCGGCGTCGTCCATGACGGCCGTCTTTACTGTGCCCACTCCAACTGGCCGGACGAACCACTGAAGAATTCGCTGGAAATCTTCGACACGGAAACGCTCAAGCATCTGCAGACGCAGCGACTTGTCGGTTTTGCCGGCGCCCTGACCTGGATTGACCGTCATGATGATGACTGGTGGGTTGGTCTGGCCCACTACGGCGAGGCCGAAGACGTCTCACGCACGTCCGTCCACCGGTTGAACGATCAGTGGCAGCCGACGCAGTCATGGACCTTTCCACGAGCCGTGATTCGCCGCTTCGTGCCGTACAGCAATTCCGGTGCATCCTTCGGCCCGGACGGACTCCTGTATGCCACCGGGCACGATCGGGCCGAAGTGTACGCCCTGCGGTTTCCCGCCGGCGGCGGCGAACTCGAACTGGTCGACACCCTGCCCGTCGGCATCGCGGGGCAGGGGATTGCCTGGGACCGGGACGACGCGGGGGTGATCGCGGGGATCCATCGGGCCCGCAAAGAAGTCATCCTCACGCGCGTGCCGCTGAAAACCGAAGCAGTCAGCCAGGATTGCGGGTCGCCAGAACGTCGGTCACGAGAACATCGGTAGCCGCAATAACGCCAGTCCGCGTCGATCATATTGCGGCGGTTGGGAATGTGGACCGAGTATCTCGCGTATCTCGGCTGCAGCGACGCACATCAACCACGTCTCGGCCGGGAGGTTGTTGACGGCCGGTTCGTGAACGACCACGGGCCGCATTGGCGCAAGCGCAGCATGACCATGCAATGCCGAATGCACGTCGATCCCGGTTCATCGGTAGCCACCGTCACCCAGGATCATTCGTCACGATGGGGCCGCACCCGCACCCAATTGAGACACGTGTTGGTGGTCCCCCCCGGCGTTCCGATGTTGATCGTGATTCGCCCATCGGTCACCGCGACCACGACGGTACGCTCGGCGAATGCCCCCAGCTCGGTATCATGATCGGCAAGAACCACTTGCCCCTCGACGCGCACGTTCTGACCGTACTGGGGGTGCCCCGAGTCGCCCACGCAGACCGTCACGGCCCACCGCGAGTTGTCCGGGACGGCCAGTTCCCAGGTATCGTGCGACCGGGTGAACAAAAATGTATCGCGATGATCGCCGTCGAGCTGGCGGCGATGTCGCCGCTGACCCGAAAGATCGCGTGACCACCCAAAGCCGCGCTGGGAGTCGAATGGCCGCCCGGAATCAACAAGGAGTTCGGCACCCGGGTGACCGGCAGCGGCCCGGCCACTCCCCGCGGTGCCGCCGAAGTTGAACAAGCGGACGTCGGCAACCTCCGCCTCGGGCAACGGATCCGGTTGCCCATCCTGGTCGGCCGGGACCACCACGTCCGGCCATGGTGTGGAGCCGGCCTGCAAGGGGAGTGGATCTTCCTCGTCCGGAATTCCGTCGTCATCCGCGTCGTTGGCCCGCCGCCGCATAAAGGGCCGTTCGGGAATTCCTGCCAAGCGTTCCCACCATTGTCGAGCGAACTCGCCGCGCGTCATCGCACCGGTGGGCACTGACGGTGCTTTGTCAACGCGCTTGGTCGCCAGCGAGCGGGCCACGACCTCCATTCGCCATTCGTCCGTCGCAGGTGCCGCGGGTTGGAAATCAACCTCGCGGCGTCCCAGCGGGAAGGACTCGCGTGCCGCCAGCCGGTTGATCGCCACGAACGCCGGGTCGTTGACGGGCAGGTCCCGAAACGGCCAGAGCAGCATCGGCTGCCCGTCCCTGGCACCGCCACAAAGGCCGGCCCGCACCCTTTCCAACAGCACACGATCGAAGGGGACCTTTCGAGGAGCGACCTGTTCGGCCAGGCAGACGGCCGCGGTCGCGCCGGCTGCCTGACCCAGGTAGACGCACTGGTCATGCAACCGAATCGCCGCGCTGACGATACTGCTGTAGCCGACATTCTTTTGGGCGCCAAGCAACCCGTCCATGTCGCGTGGGATCAGGCTTCGGAGTGGAAATACCGACTTGTCACTGAGAATGTGGGTGTTTCGACCCGGCTTTTCGAAGTCGATCCAGGGCCCGCGAGGAGCATCGCCGCGCAGATAAGCCCTCCCGGTGCGGTGGAAATCATAGTGGAACTGCCAGGCCCCGACACCGTCGTGGTACATGATGCGCGCGAATTGCTCACGGGCGAACTGCTTGGTCGGACCGTTCGTGTTGCGGCCGTCCTGCTCGCGCATCATGTACATCGCCTTGAGTCGCAATGCTTCACGGATGTACGGCTTGGGCGGCAAGGAATCAGGCGTGCCAAATTCGGAACTCAAATGAAAGCGCCGAAAGCTGTGCGCCTTGTCCGCAGCCCGCTCGTGGACGAACGTCTGCAAATGATACAGAACGCCCAACGCATGTTGTTTGGCATCATCGAAAACAATCTGCCGTTGGCGGCGTGTCATGGTCACGATATTCTTGCGCGAGGCGCCTGGTTCATCCGCTTCCAAGGCATCCACCACTCGCTGCGGCAGGCGTTCCAACGGATAATCCTGGCCTAGCATGTAATTCAACAGGATCAGGGTCCGCCCCTCGCGGCTCGTGTAGCCGTCGACAATCCGTCTCACGTTGAACACGCTCAACTGCCTGGGCGATGCGTTCTCGGCGCCTGATTTCGGCCAGGCCGGAATGCTGCCCAGACGGACCGGCCGATCCCAATCCAAGTCGCGCATCGCCTCCAAACTCAGCCGCGTCGTTCGTGCGTAGTTTCGCTCGTCATAATTCGCGGGCCGCGGGATGGGCGTTTCCTCATCGGATTGCTCGACGATCATCGCCCAGGTAATGGGGTTCATCTCATTTGGTGGGTACCCGGCAAGATCCTCCGGCGCTTCGGACTCACCGTACCGCGAACGTGGATCGGGCCCGCACTCGAAGCCAGCGCCGGCGACCTGGATCGCCTCGCCCCAGTCGGACGCATCGATCGTCAGCGCCGCGTTCACGCGCAGTTGCGCGTCCTGGACAAGGGACTTAAACGTCATCGCCGTCAAGCGAATTCGCGATGCGGGCGCCGTCGCGATCGGGCCGGAATCGGACGACTCACCACGCGCCGCGCTGGCGTGCACCAGTTCGGTTGACGCCGCAACCGGATAGTACTGCCAATACAGGCGCACCTGCCCTGAGTCGACGTAGGGCTGCAAGAGGTCCCGAAAAACGGCTTCGGCTTCAACCGGCCGGAACGTGGATGGACCGTGGTACGGGCGTCCCGGCATGGGCGACCCGTACTTGCGGACGTTGTGTGCTTCGATGCGATCCATCAGTTCCTTGAACAGGCCGCTGCGGTGAAATGCCCGCTTCATGGGATGCCAATCGACTCCCCAGCCGACCTTGCCGACCCCCTTGTTCTCATCGACGCAGGCCAACGCCTGCTCCGTATACTGGCCGCCTAACCAGGTGCCGTCGTGCACGATCGTAATGGATTCGACACCCAGTCGGGCTGCCTGAATCGCCGCGGCCCAACCACTCTCCGTACCACCCACAATCAGCAGGTCGGTCTCGATCTCTTCGCACGGTGGAGGAGCCGTGTCGGCCCGGGCAATGGTTGGGTGGGCCGCCAGGAGGAGGGCGGCTGCGAGGACGAACCAGGGGCCTTGTTGCGGATGTCGAGCGGGTCGCGTCATCGGTGGCACCTCTTCAGCGAGAGTTGTTTGTGGATGGCCTGGCAACAGCTTGGCGTTGTCTCCGACATTTCGCCTCCGAAATTTCGCCAGGCGCCGCTCGTCGTCACCGCGCTCCACGCGCTTCGCACGATCGGCGTCGGACTCCGTCTTGCGTCACGTCAACGCAGATCTTGGTCGACGGTCAGCCATCAATGTTGACCGGGCGCGGCGGGACACCCGACGACTCTAACCGACGACGAAACTCGGCCGGCGATTCACCCGGACTCGGCCAGACTTCGCTGGGCGTATGCGCCTCCTGCATCCAGGCCAGGACACGCGCCACCAACTGGGGATGATCGGCCGCCAGGTCCTGGCGTTGCTGCGGGTCACGTTCCAGATCGTAGAGCTTCACCTCGCCGCCGTTCACGCGATGGGCGAACCACGTGCCCGTGCGGAGTGCCTGGTTCTGATTGAATTCCCAATAGAGATAGTCGTGACGTTCTTGCGCTGCCGAATTGCCCAGCAGCGTCGGCAGAATCGAAATCCCGTCGGTGGTCCCCGCGAACCGGATACCGGCTAGTTCGGCGGCCGTCGGGAGAACGTCCCAGAAGGCCCAGGGCAAATCACTTACTTGTCCGGCCTGAATCTTCCCCGGCCAGCGCGCGATCGCCGGTACGCGAAACGCCCCGTCCAGACTATCACCTTTCCGTCCGCGGGTTGGCCCGTAACTCCGGAAGTGCTGACCAATCGATGGCACGCTCTTGTCGCGATCGTAACCGTGGGTGCTATGCCCATTGTCCGAGGCGAAAAAGATGATTGTCCGCCGGTCCAGATCGAGCGTATCGAGCAGCCCCAGCAAGTCGCCGACTGCCGAGTCCAGGCGGGTAACCATTCCGGCCCATTCCTTATGGCCGATCGGCCAGTCCTTATCACGGTACGGTCCCAGCTCCGGCACGATCACCGGACCGTGGGGAATCGTGTGTGCCAGGTACAGAAAGAACGGAACCTCGCGGTGGCGCCGGATGAAGTCGAGCGATCGCTGGTGGATCTCGTCGAACGAGTATCGCGCATCGGCCGGACGTTGGATTCCAGCCGGCTGCACCCGCCCGGCCGCATCATATTGGCTCTGCTGCTTGTGGTCGTGGCCGCGGTGCGCTGGATAGGCAACCCGCTGCTTGTTGTGCCAGAGAAATGGCGGGTAGTAGCTGTGCGCCTTACGCTGGTTCAGGTACCCGAAAAACTCATCAAACCCCATGGCATTCGGCACCCCTTGCTGGCTGCTCAATCCAAGCCCCCACTTGCCGAACAGTCCGGTCTGGTAACCTTCCTCCTGCAGCATGCGGGCGACGGTGGTGTCCGCCAATTCCAGCGCATGCCGATATCCGCGATAGGAATTATTGCGAACCCGGGCGTGTCCCGGGTGCAGCCCCTGCATCAAACAGGACCGCGACGGCGCGCAGACCGAGTTCCCGGCGTACGCGTTGGTGAACCGCATCCCCTCCGCCGCCAGCCGATCAATGTGCGGTGTCAGAATTTCTTCCTGACCGTAACAACCAAGATCCCCCCAACTCAGGTCGTCGGAAAGGATGAAAATCATATTGGGCCGCTCGGCCGCCTGGGAGCGTTCGGCCGCCTGGGAGGTCGTCACCGTGTCGAAAACTCCTCCGGCGGCCAGCAGGAGCAGTTGCCCGCAGACGAGGCCGAATCCAACATGTCTCATCGAGCGACCTTTCATCGTTCCCCGTTCCTTATCTTGACTCGTTGTTTGTTGCCGCGCCTCGGCGTGGCCGGTTGCCGGACGTCCAAGCCTGCCGACCATCGGGCGGGCTCCGTTGTTCGACCCCAACAGGCCGCGAAGTTGACCGCAATCGAAAGGCAGCCGCACGCACGCCGCCGATGCTGGCTCGCAACGCCGCTGGCAGTGGGGCGGCGGCAAGCGACGCCCAATCCGCGAACGGAACGCCGCTCGCCGTCGAACAACGCAGCCGATGCGATTCGCGATTAGATCGTAGCCTCGCGAAAAACTGCATGTCAAACGGTCACCCGGTGCAGCGCAGCGACTTGCACCTTACGACAGGGCAAGATACGGTAAGGTCCGAACGAGATCAGCCTTGCAGGAGCCGTCGCATCCATGATTCACCGAATTCGCTGCCAGATCCTCTTCGTTGCGTTGGCATTGCTGCTGGCAGCGTGCTTCGCACGGCGATCCAACGCCGCTCCGGACGAGGGCGATCAGACCGGACCGCCGAATGTCCTCTTCCTGATCTGCGACGACCTCAACTGTGACCTTGGCTGCTACGGCCATCCGCAGGTCCAGTCACCGAACATCGACGCACTCGCCGCCCGGGGTCTACGGTTCGAACACGCGTACTGCCAGTATCCGCTGTGCGGGCCGAGTCGCGCGTCGTTCATGACCGGGATGTATCCCGACCAGACCCTCGTACATCGCAACGCGATCTATATTCGCGAACATCTTCCCAATGTACAAACGATGTCGCAGTTGTTCCGCCGCAATGGATACTTTGCAACCAGAATCGGCAAGCTCTATCACTACAACGTGCCGCTGCACATCGGCACGAGCGGCCACGACGATCCCTATTCATGGGATGCCACCATCAATCCGTATGGGCGAGATCGCATCGACGAAGACTCGGTCTTTACGTTGACGCCCGGCCGCTACGGGGGAACATTGAGCTGGCTCGCAGCGGATGGGACCGACGAAGAACAGACCGATGGCATTTCCGCAACCGAGGCGACGCGGCTGTTGGAAAAATATGGACGGGACAAAACCCGTTTCTTCCTGGCCGTCGGCTTGTTCCGGCCACATACGCCCTATGTCGCGCCCCGCAAGTATTTTGACCTGTATCCGCGTGAGGAGATCGTCGTCCCGCAGGTGCCCTCGGGATACCTCGAGACGCTGCCGGTTCCGGCGCGGAAATCGATCAACCGCAAGAAGGAGCAGATCAACCTGGCCGACCACCTGGCACGACAGGCGATCCAAGCGTATTACGCGTCAATCACATTCGCCGACGCCCAGGTCGGCCGGATCCTTGACAGTCTGCGGGCGAACGGGTTGGACAAGAATACGATCGTCGTATTCACGTCAGACCACGGCTACCATATGGGCGAGCACGGTCACTATCAGAAGACGACGCTATTCGAAAACGCCGCCCGCGTCCCGCTCATTATTTCCGTGCCGGGGTCGCAGGCCGCCGGCTGGACGACAGGCACCCCGGCCGAGATGGTTGATTTCTATCCAACCCTGGCCGATCTCTGCAAGCTCGCCAAGCCAAAGAACCTCTCGGGCGTCAGCCTCGTTCCTCTCCTGCGGGATGCGACCGCCCAACCCCGCACGTCCGCCTTCACCCAGTATGCCAACGGCTACAGTATTCGCACGGCCCGGTATCGGTACACCGAATGGGGAAAGGACGGCGCGGAGGGTGCTGAATTGTATGACCACCAGGATGATCCTGAGGAGATGACGAATCTGGCACATCCCGCCCACCTCGCGCAGCACCCGGACCGGGTCGAGCTAATCGACGGGCTCTCGAGACAACTGCGAGCACGTATCGCCCATGCGAATCGACCGCCGCCCGGCATTACCCAGATCAAGTTCGAAAACCGCCGACGAGTCAGCAACTAGTCGGGCGGAAACGATCGTGCGACGAGCTGGCCGAACGCCCCAGCGCCTGCGGTCGGTTATGAGCAGGTCGCGTGACGGCCTGCGAAAGCGGCGTGCTGGTGAACCTGTCGAGAACGACTTGCGTATCATGACCGTCGGCGCGTGCGGGACGTTGTTGAGGACGAACTCCCTCAAGCTGCCAGCCAATGGCGTTATGCACCGTTTGACCAGCGGGAGGACCGGAAGTTGACTGCCGCACTTCCGGCAGGCCCGCCTAAACACCACTTCCTTTCAGCGAGTACTCCTGATGAACCATCTCCTGCCTCGTTTTCGCTGGTCCCCCTTCCTGACAATGCTCGTCGGCCTGGCGATACCGGTCCATCAACCGAGCGCGGTCGGTGCGGATGATCCGCCGGACATCGGCACCCGCCGCGAACTGTTTGTCGAAGACGGGCTGATTGATCGCCTTGATGGAGGCGTGCGGTTGCAAATGCATCATCCCGTGCCGCGAGAGGTCGTGCTTGTCCACGACGCGCCGTGGGAAGGTACCGGCAGCGGATACCACAGCGTCTTTCAGGACGGCGACATCTACCGGATGTATTACAAGGCCTGGCACCTCGACGCACAGCAGGGCAAGCTGAATACGGGCCGGCACCCGCTGTTCTGTTGCTATGCGGAGAGCAAGGACGGAATTCACTGGGAGAAACCCGAGCTGGACCTTTATGAATTCGAAGGCTCAAAGAAAAACAATATCGTTGCCGCGCCGGCCATGTTTGCATCGGTACATGCCGACCCCGGTCATCCGGCCGTCTTCAAGGACGACAACCCGAACGCCCCGGCCGATGCGCGCTACAAGGCCATCTTCCGGTCGTCAAAACCGAACGGGCTTTTGCCGTTCAAATCCCCTGATGGAATCCACTGGTCTCCGATGACGGACAAGCCGATCCTCAGCGGCCTGGGAGCTTTCGATTCGCAGAACCTGGCCTTCTGGGACCCTCAACTTGGCAAGTACCGCGCCTACTGGCGGATCTTCACGGCAGGTGTCGTCAACGACAAGGTCTGGAAGCCCGCCGGGATTCGAGCGATCCGCACGGCAACGTCCGACGACCTGCTCACCTGGAGCAAGCCTCAAGATTTGACCTACGCCGACTCGCCTCCCGAGCAACTCTATACGAACCAGATCAAGCCGTACTCCCGCGCTCCGCACGTGTTGATCGGCTTCCCGGCACGATACATCGACCGCGGCTGGTCGGCCTCAATGAAGCAGCTTCCCGAAGCCGAGCACCGTAAGCTGCGCGCCTCCTCGACGCAGCGATACGGGACCGCCGTGACCGACGGCCTGCTGATGGCGAGCCGTGATGGAGTCAGGTTCAAACGCTGGAACGAAGCCTTCCTCCGCCCCGGTCCGGAACGGCCGGGCACCTGGCATTACGGTCACCAATATATCGGCTGGCACCTGGTGGAGACCCAGTCTGGGACGCCCGGGGCGCCCAACGAATTGTCGCTGTATGCAACAGAAAGTTATTGGACCGGCAAAGGCAGCCACTTGCGCCGCTACACCCTCCGCCTGGACGGATTCGTTTCCGCCAGCGGCGATGCCAAAGGTGGCTCGCTGCTGACCAAGCCGCTCAGCTTCTCCGGCGATCACTTGGAGTTGAACTTTGCGACGTCAGCAGCGGGTACGGTGCGCGTCGAGATCCTCAAGGCAGACGGTTCGCAGATCGCCGGCTACACGGCGGACGACTGCGATCCCCTGTTCGGTGATACGACGAGCCGCGTCGTCTCCTGGCAAGGCCAATCGGATCTCAGCAGCCTGGCCGGCGAGGCGGTTCGTGTTCGCTTCACGCTGCACGATGCGGACGTCTTCGCTTACCGCTTCGGCGAGACGCCGAATGAATGACAGGTACCGCTCGCTCAATGGTGCTCGCCTTTTACTCTCCGGATGCAGGGCCGCCAGGCGGAACGCGGGGAGGCAAAAGGTGGCGGATGTGACTGACCGCCGCTCCTGCTCCAGACCAGGGCTCACAAATGACAGGACCTCATCTCATGCCAAGCACACTCGATCCGTACTGCATTGACCGCCGCAACTTCCTTCAGGCCGCCACGGCAACCGGAGCCGCCGCGCTGCTGACACCGGCCGCGGCGGCGACCGCCGGCACGTTTACCGGCAAGATCAAGAAGGCGGTTAAGTACCACATGATTACCGAACGCCTCTCGGTCAGCGACAAATTGAAGCTGGTCAAGGACGTCGGCTTCGACGGTGTGGAACCTCGCACCGCGGATGCCGTCAAACATCGGGATGCGTTGCTGAAAGCCAGCCAGGCGACCGGCGTCAAGGTCCACGGCGTGGTCAACAGTTCCAACCCCGACATCAAGACCGCCATCGACGCGGCCAAAGCCCTCGATGCCACGTCAGTACTCTTGGTGGTTCCGGTGAACGCCAAGGGGTCGTACTTGAAGAACTACGCCGAGCGCCAGGAATTGATCCGCAAGGCCGTGCCGCATGCGGAAAAGCAGGGCATCCGCCTGCTGATCGAGAATGTCTGGGCGTCGTTCTTGAACGAGCCGCTCAGCATGGCCAGATTCGTCGACGAACTGGACAGCCCCATGGTGGGTGTCTACTTCGACGTCGGCAACAACATTCGCTGGGGCTATGCGGAACACTGGGTGGAGGTCCTCGGCAAACGAATCGGCAAGCTCGACATCAAGGAGTACAGCCGCGAGTTGCAGGCGAATCAGGGACTTCGGGCCGGCTTCAATGTTCTCCTGGGCGAGGGGAGCGTCGACTGGGAGCGAGTTCGGGCCGAACTGGCCGCGATCGACTACCAAGGCTGGGCGACCGCGGAAGTCAAAGGAGGCGATCGGAAACGGTTGCAGGATATCGCCACGCGGATGGACAACGTGCTCGACCTCTAGCGAGGCAGGGCCTCGGACCAATAGCGAGCTGACGCTCGCGGCATGTTCGTCCGCTCCCGTTGGTCGCTCAAACTTGACTCGTTTGCAAAGCGAAACCTGATACAAGCCATCGAGCGAGGCAGGACCTCGGACCTTCGATCGACAACATGCGCGCCCTGGCGGCCATCGCCTGCCGGCAGCCGCCGGGAGGGGCGTCCGACGGAGCCGCCTGTGGAACGACGTGTATGTTCACGCTCGGCATGGTACAACCGTGGATCGCAGTTTGCATGTTGTCATCCAGGAGGACGGACGATGGATCATCTATCACGTCGCGTATTCAACGAGGGCACGCTCGGTTCGTTGTTGACTTTTTCCATGCTCGAGTCGCTTTTTCTGAGCGACGCGTTTGGTGCGGAAGTTCGACCGCTCACCGCCCGGTGGCTCACGTCGCTCGACCAACTCGGTCGCGACATGAAGGGACAGAAGTTGACCCAGGTTCAGTGGCAAGGCAAGGTCGAAGAGCTCTTTGCCGCGGTTGACCTGGCCGACCTGCTGCGGTTTATCGACTTTGACAAGCTGACCGCCAATCTGAAGCTGCGCGACCGCGGCGAACTGAGCTTGCGGCCGAAATTCCCCCAGGTTGACGGCCTGCCGACCGACCTCGTGTTCGGGCACCAGACATTCGCCCTTCGCCAGGGCCGCAGCGTGGTCCCGCATGGGCACAACAATATGGCGACCGCGTTCCTGGTGTTGAAGGGCAAGTTTGCCGGCCGGCACTATGATCGCCTGGAGGATCAAGCCAAACACTACATCATTGAACCGACGATTGACCGCAACTTCGTGGCAGGCGAGTACTCGACCGTCTCCGACCACAAAGACAACATTCATTGGTTCAAGTCGACCAGTGAGACCGGCTTCATTTTCAACATCCACGTGCTGAATGTCGTCGCCGGAAAGAGCTCGGGACGTGTCTACCTCGACCCCCACGGTGAGCAACTCAGCGGAGGTCGAATACGGGCCCGCAAGCTGCGCGCGGCCGAAGCATACAAGCTCTACGGGTAACCGGCCCGTTGATTCCAGAAACGTTGGATCCAGAAAGGAAGACTCGCGCGCCGGCCCGGCGCGCGGCACTCGCTTCATGAAAACGACTCAATTAAATCACGTTGCCCTGCATGTGGCGGATGTGGATGCCAGTTGCCGGTTCTACGGCGACATTATGCAGTTGGAACCGATGCCGCGCCCCAATTTTGACTTTCCGGGCGCGTGGTTTCGGCTTGGCGCCGACCAGGAACTGCACCTGATCGGGGACCGCCGGGAGCCCGTCTCCGGGGCCCGCAGCCGAGGCGATCACTGGGCCCTGATGATTGACGACATGGACGAATGGGAAGCCTATTTCACTCGTCGCGGCGTCGACTACCTGCCCCGCCGCACACGGCCCGACGGGGCCTTCCAGATTTATGTCTTTGATCCTGATGGCCATTGCCTGGAGCTCTGCACAGCCGTCGGTGTGGCCGCCGCCTGAAGAACAGGTTACCAGTCACCACGGCAAATTGTCGGTCGCTTCCGGCGCTGGGCGGCGGAAGAGCCGAGCCGCCGCGTTTCGCCCACAACCTGGCTCGCGGAGCAACCATGTGGATCTGCAATTGAGTGACAACGTGACGCTCGTCGTCGGCGCAGCAAAGGGGATTGGGCGAGCAATCGCGGAGGCTTTTCTCGCGGAGCAGGCGCGGGTGGTCCTGGCAGACATCGATCCGGCCGTCGTCGACGTCGCGCGTGAGCTTACCACCGGCCGTGCGGCCGAGGCGACGGGCGCCGTGGTCGACGCCACCGACGAGCCGGCCGTTCGGCAGCTCGTGCAATCCACGCTCGACAAACACGGGCGACTCGATCATCTGGTCTTCGCCGCCGGTGCCGGGTCCGGCAAGTACGGCTTCCCTTTCTGGAATCTGGAACCCAGTGATTGGGACCGCGTGTTGCAGATCAATCTCGTGGGCGCCGTCAACGCCGCCCATGCCGTGGTACCGCACTTCACCCGCCAAGAACGTGGAACGCTCCTGTTCCTTTCGTCGATCGCCGGGCAAATCGGTTCACAAACGGATCCTCCTTACAGCGCTGCCAAAGCGGGTGTTATCAATTTTGCCCAGTGCGCTGCCAAGGATCTGGCCGCCTACAACGTGCGGGTCAACACCATCTGTCCCGGCATGGTCAAGACCGAAGTCAATCACAGTGTGTGGCGTGCCTGGCAGGCACGGCAGCCGGCAACCGGGCAGATGACATACGACGAATGGGCAACAGCCAAAATCAAGCAAGTGACGCCCCTTGGCCGCTGGCAAACGGTCGAAGACATCGCCCACCTGGCCGTCTTCCTGGCTTCGCCCCAAGCACACAACATCACCGGTCAGACGCTCAACGTGGACGGTGGGCAAGTCATGCACTCGTAGGCCGGCGCCGCGTTCCATCCGCCCACAGGTCATGCCGTGCATGACGTAATGCGGTCTGACATCAGGCTGGAACGCACCATCAATCGGTTCCCGCGTGCCTGTCGCGTTGGTGGACGTTCTATCCGAATGGTTCGTCGAGGATCGTGGCCGAGCACGAACGACGCTGTTGTACCTGCGCCGTTGTACAGCGAACGACGAACACGATGGAATTGGGGAACCTTTGGTCGGGGGAAATGGGAAGCCTTCGGTTGGGGGAAGTGGGAGACGTTCGGTCGGGGGAAGTGGGAGACCTTCGGTCGGCGGTTTCGGCGGGGTCGGAGACCCGCGCCGAGCGGGAGGAAGGGAACCTGCGCCGAGCGGGAGGAAGGGAACCTGCGCCGAGTGGGAGAAAGGGAACCTGCGCCGAGTGGGAGAAAGGGAACCTGCGCCGAGCGACGAATGGGAACTCACGCCGGGCGGTGATCGGGAATTCGCGCCGAGTGAAAACGGCAGACACCCGTGGCAAGCAAGCGCGTCTGATCGCCGCCGCGATTGGTTAGGTCGGTGGCTCTCAGTAGAGGGTGGTGCAGGTCTCCAGTCGAGTCCCCTTTTCATCGGTGACGGCAAACTTGGTGGGCCCGCGCATCGACACGCCCCCGTGCATGCCGTCCTTCCGCAGCAGGTAGAACTTCAAGCCGAAATCGGGCTCGCCCTGGTCGTTGCGGAGGCGGGGCACGGTGTGCTTGGCAACGCGGCGCAACACTTCGAGCCCCGCTTCGACAGGTGTCATGCCGCTCCGCATCAGTTCGACAGCGGCAAAACTGCACTGGTTCTGCAGGTTGGCTTCGCCCCGTCCCGTACTGCCGCAGGAGCCGATTTCGTTGTCCACGTACAGCCCGGCGCCGATGATGGGAGAGTCTCCCACTCGCCCATCGATCTTGAACGCCAGGCCGCTCGTCGTCGTGACACAGGAAATGTCACCCTCGGCATTCATGCTGGCGCAGTGAATCGTGCCCGTGGGGCGATTACGAAGGATGGCGGCTGCCTGCGGGTCACTCTCCTCGATCCCCTCGGCCGGTGGCAGCCAGTCATCCCGATCGGACATCGTCTGTTTCCAGCGCAGCCAGATCTTGCGCGCTCGATCCGTGAGGAGGTCTTCTTCCTTGAAGCCGTGTGCTTTGGCGAACTTGAGGGCGCCCGGCCCCACCAGCAGCACGTGATCCGTCTGTTGGAGAACCAGTTGGGCGACCTTGGCCGGGTTGCGAATCCGTTCCAGCGATGCCACGCACCCCGCCTGATGAGTCGGACCGTGCATCACTGCGGCGTCGAGCTGGACGACACCGAGTTCATTGGGCAACCCACCATAGCCGACCGAAGTGTCCCTGGGGTCATCTTCCACGATCGTCACCCCGGCGACGCTCGCATCCAACGTATCCGCTCCTCGGAGCATCATTTCGTAGGCCCGTCTCGTCGTGCGCAGGCCGTTGGCCGACGAAATCGACTTGACGGGCAGTTTTCCACCAGACCGAGTGGGCTGAGCGGCCGCGGCAGGCTCCGTGGCACCCCCCTGGGCGATCGCGTGCGATGCGGCGGCGAGCCCTGCTGTCGAGGCCGCCAGGAATTGTCGGCGAGAACGGTTGGCACGTTGGTCGGTCATGGCATCCCATTTTCGTGGAGAGAATCGGTTGTGTTTCGCGGCCCGTATCGTGGACCATGCATCAGCCGTTCGGCACGAGCCCACGGTTTGGTCAATCGCCGAGCGCACCGGACGCAAACATGTTCCGGCAAAGATGCCCGGCCCTGCGGGAAAGTTTACTGCAAACGATGGCCACACAGCGAGTTTCGCTGATTCGTTATCCGGACATGGATCACTCGGATTGCGGCTCGTCCATCCGGTATCGTTCGCGAAGCGCCGCAAGCACAGCGTCGGAAACCTGCGGCTTCATCTCTTCGGTATAACAACGGTGTAAGACGTCATAGAGTTCGCTACTCGAATCGCGCATGGCCGCAAAAACGTGCTTCTCCGCCTCCTCGCCGGCGATCATCGCCATCCACAGGTTTCGTGCAAGATCATGTGCCGCCTCTTTGTCGGCCCCCAGCGCTACGAAGTTCATCAGCGGAGCACCGAATCGCTGGAAGACCGCTTGAACCTCTTGCCGTTCCATGAACGCTTCCCGATACCATCTGTGACGGTTGTCTGCTCGCCCCCACCGAAGTCACCAAAGTCACCGAATTCACCAAAGTCACCAACCGGGCGGTTCGGTGGGTCCACCGTGGCTGCAGCGCACACCCCCGCACGCCGCCAGCCTTACTCGTCCTGCGATGTCTCCTCGACTGCCGGTTCCGGTGCCGATTTGCCGGCCGTAGCCAGAGAGACGGCGATCAGCGTGAGAAATCCGAGCGGAATGGTGACCACGCCAGGTTGACTGAACGGAACGATGGCCGATTCGGCGGAAAGCCCGTACACCTTCGTGAACGTATCGGCGCTCAACAGAATCCAGGCCAATGAACTGGTCATGCCAACGACCAC
Source organism: bacterium (assembly GCA_030430075.1). GTDB lineage: Bacteria > Planctomycetota > Planctomycetia > Pirellulales > Pirellulaceae > ARS98. The sequence goes on along the minus strand of JAUIGN010000030.1, from coordinate 34,596 downwards.
GGCGGCAATCACTCCTTGTTTGGTTACCCCTTTCCAGAACAACAGCATCACCAGGGCCGGCAGGTTTGCGGAAGCCGCGACACTGAAGGCCCAACCGACCAGGTAGCTGACGTTCATCTCCTTGAAGAGAATTCCCAACACGATCGCGATGGCGCCCACCACGATCGAGGCAAGCTTGGCGACCCGAACCTTGTCGTGGTCGTTCAAGTCGAGCTGAAAGACGCTGGTCAACAGGTCATGGGTCACCGCGCCGCTCGATGCCAGAATCAGGCCGCTGACCGTGCCCAGGACGGTGGTGAACGCGATCGCCGAAATGATCGCAAACAACCATTCACTGATGCTCTTGGCCAGTAAGGGTGCCGCCATGTTGCTGTTGGTTACGTCCAGCGCACCGCTCGTCATCGCCCCCAGTCCCAGATACAAGGTCAGCACATAGAAAAAGCCAATGCTGGCGATTCCCACGATCGTACTCTTGCGGGCCGCCGCGGCATCCCGAACCGTGTAGTAGCGAATCAGGATATGGGGCAGCGATGCGGTCCCGCAGAACAGGGCCAGCATCAGGGAGAGGAAGTTGAGTTTGTCGAGCGACTTGCCGCTGCGGATTCCCTTGAACGTCGGATGCTCGCCGGGCCGCAAGACGCGATTGCCCGACGTCGGCTTCTGATAGTAATAGGTGGTCGACGAGCCATCGCCCGACTTCGCGGTGGTGCTGCCCCACAAGACGACTTCACTTTCACCCAGAACCCTGAAGAACGACAGCAGTCCCAGCCGCCCTGTGGACTCCTGGCCGTCGGGCAACTTGCTGACGAATCCGACCGAATGCAGTTCCGGCTCGCCCTTCTTGCTCCCCTTGGGGAGACCATTGACCAGCACCTGTCCCTCGGCCGTCTTGGTCAGCGTCTGGGCTTCGAGCAACATGAGCTTACCGTCCGCCCACTCGTCCACAGAAAAGACCACCGGGTGCCCGGTCTCGGCATCGTCCAACTCCACCAGGCTCGGCACACCGTCTTTGGGTTTGACGTCGAGTGTCGTTGGGCGCGTGTAGCGCTCGGGCAGGTCCCACTGTGCCATCTCCGTGTCCGCGGCGAACGGCCCCAACCCGGCAAACTCATGACCGTCGGCCCCTCCCGATTGGACTTCAAAACCACGCATCAAGATCAGGAGTGTGAGAATCGCACTGAACACGACCAACAGCGAGCCCTTCAGAAACTGAACGTACGTCGTGGAAACCATCCCCGCCGTCACCACGATGATCGTCACGGTCGCTCCCACCATCAGGACACCGACCCAGTGAGGAAAGCCGAGCAGCGGTTGGATCAACACCCCGGCTCCGACCATCTGCGGTATCAGGTAGAAGATGCTCACAGCGAGCGTGCTCACGCCGGCCACCAGCTTGATCCCCGGCGACCCGAACTTCGCATCCAACGCGTCGGCAAAGGTAAATTTGCCCATCCGTTTCAGAGGTTCCGCCACGACAAACAGGGCCACAATCCAGCCGGCCAGGTAGCCGATCGAATAGAGGAATCCGTCGTAGCCATAGAAGGCGATCATGCCGCAAATCCCCAGGAATGAGGCGGCAGACAGGTAATCGCCCGCGAAGGCAATGCCGTTAACAAACCAGGGAATTTCGCCGTGGGCCGCAAAGTACCCCTGGGCCGACTTCGCTCGACTGCCCAGGTAGAAGCTCAGCGCCAGGGTCACAGCCACGAACAGTAAAAAGACAACGACCGCGACGGTGGAGGGTTCGTAGATCACTTTGACCCCTCCGCATCGCCTGAATCACTCGGTTCCGTCTTGCACATCGCGCCGTACAACAGCGCGAGGACGAGGGCCACGACGATCAGCCCAAAGCCGTACAGAATGGCCAGGTTGATTCCCGCCACCGGTTTGATCTCCATCATGGCCGGTGCCAGCGCGTTGAGGAGGACGAAGCTGCCGTAGAATACTGTGTAAACGGCAAACAAGATGAACCCGATGCGGGCATTGTGTGCTTCCATGAAATTCCCTTGGACCCGATGTCGGCAGTTACCGCCTGCATCATCTGCGAGACCGGCGTCAGACGGTAGGTTTACCACCCGGTCCCCCCGAAGCAACGGCAGAAGTTGATTGGGTAGCAACATAAAGGGTTGCCGCGGGGACTGCAACCAACGAGAAGACTGCCGCAACGGGAGGACCATTCGCGGACGCGATGCGAACGCAACGCGACGTGGGTGCGCGGGCCGCGTCAGTTCTGGCTTCGCCCGGTCCTTCGCTTCGGCCTGGAACGGGAATCGGCGGGACGCATGTCCGCACTCCCTTGATACGGGCCTTGCCCATTCACACACCATGCCAGGTCCGCCTCGATCCGCGGAACCCGGATATACGGATCCTTGTATTGGCGGCCGTAAGCGAGCAATCGCCGGCCCAACTGCTTCACGATCTCACGGTAGCCTGCGTGTTCGAAGAAGTTTGTGATCTCGTCCGGATCACGTTCCAAGTCGAACAGCCAGGGCGGATCACGGGGCGAGACGACCATCTTGTGGCGGTCGGTCACCGCCATCAACCATCCTTGGCCGGTTCCGGTGCCGCGGAGAATCGTCACATCGTCCCAGGCGCCGCCGCGCCCGGTGAACAGTTGCGATGCGTCGCGGCCCTCTTCCTTGCCGGCCGTCTCGACACCCATCAGGTTCAAGATCGTCGGCACAAAGTCGACGCTCCCCAGCGCTTGGTCAATCCGCGTACCGGGGGCCACCTTACCGGGATAGTAAACCAGGAAGGGGACACGGCATGACCCTTCATAAGGCACCCCTTTGTTGTGCCGAAAGTGCTCGCCGCGCAGGTCCCCATGGTCCGAGGTGAAGACAATCACCGTCCGCTCCAGCAGGTCTTGCGAGCGCAACGCCTGCAGGATTTTGCCGACGTTGTCGTCGATGCAGCGAACCATCCCGTAGTACTTGGCCATGTTGAAGGCCCCGCGCTGTTTCCGGCCCCAGCTCGGCAGCCCCTCGCTCGGTTTGCCGGCCGATGCCGGCGCAGAATAGACCTGGTCCGCGTACATCGTATCGTAGGGCGCACGCACCGTATCGGGACCATGCGGGTCCGGCAGGCTCAGCATGTAACAAAACGGATCCTCGGCGTGCGCTCGGATGAACTCGATCGCGCGATCCGTAAGGAAATCCGTGGCAAAGCTTGCTTCATCCGCCCCGTCGACCGCGTACGTCGGGGCGCCCGCGGCATTGCGGGCCGCGACACGCGGTCCAGCCGCACCCAACTCGAATTTCTTCCAGTGGCCCCGATTGAACATGAAGCGGTTGTCCTCGAACCCGAACTTTCGTTGCGGCGCCCATTGTGGTTTCCCGGCGCCGTCCAGATGCCACTTGCCGGCGAACCCCGTGGCATAGCCTGCGCGGCGAAACAGCTCGGCAAAGGTGACGACGTCATCACCCAGCGGGATGTTATTAGTGACCACGGGCGTATTCTGCGGGTACCGGCCGGAGACGAACGCGGCGCGTGAAGGCGAACAGACCGGAGTCGTGGCATAGAAACTGGTGCAGATCGCGCCCTGCTGTGCCAGCCAGTCGATGTTCGGCGTCTCCACCACGGCCGGTCCCCACATCAAGGCCTGCTGCGGCGACAACGTTTCACGATAGCAGCCCAACGTCCGAAAGTTGTGTTCGTCGGTCATGACGACGAGCAAATTGACGCGAGGTTCCTCGGCCGCAACGGCAGGACGGCTCAGGGTAACGCCAAGAGGGCCGAGTTGACTGAGCGCGAGGAATGTCGCGGAATGCAGCAGGGCACGACAGCAGCAACGTGTGGGCACGGGTTCGTTACCTTCGGGTTGAGACGTGGAGGCCGGCCACCGGCACTTCGCCGGCCGTGGGAAACTCCGAGCGATTACGGGTCGAACGGGTTGTCATCGGCTGCCCGATTCATGGCCGCGACGTACTGACGATCGGGTTCGCTCAATCGAGCCAACGGAACGGGGAAAACTTTGCCGTCCGACTGCCGGTGAATCACAACGCTCTCGCCGTCGGAAGAAACATATCGGGCAATCACGGTAAACTTGCCGCCGCTGTCGGTCCAGGTACGGAATCCGGGCGCTCCCTTGCTGGCGAGCAAGATCGGCGGGAGGTTCGGCGGCTTCACTTCGGTCGGCGGAAAACGCAACTGCTCGCGGGCAAGTTTGCTATCCCAGTGCCCGCCGGAGAACCGGACGGCAACCCGCCCATCGGGCAATTCGGACGACACATGACACTGGTACCACTTGCCATCCTCCTTGCGTGCCGCCAGCACCGTGAACTTGGGCAGTTTCACTTTGGGGGGAATCGGCGCGCCCGTTTTCGGCAGCGGCTCCTTGTTGTCGCGGTACGCTCGATTGAGCACTTCATTGGCCGTCACCTCTTCCGGTGATTTGCCCAGCGACTCCCTGACGAGGGCAACGTGGGCCAGGTACTCGGCCATCTGCGCCTCATCCAGATTGGGTTGCTCGACGTCGGGCGGCGCCAGATACATGTCCTCCCGCAAGCGGTCTTCCGTCCAGCGGCCGCCGCCAAAGTACCTGACTTTAACCAGGCCGTCACTGGCCACCGACACGACCTCCGCCGGGTAGTATTTTTGTTCGTAGTGATTCTTGTTGGCAGCCACGATCAGCCCGATCGGCAAGGGCGTGTCGTAGGCGACCCACAGACCGCGCTCTGCGACCTCCTTGCGATCGCGATAGCGGCGGTTCAGTTCGTAGACCCGTTTGAATTGCGGTGCAAACGCGGCCAAGGCCGCTTTCGCCGCCGACCGGGTTGCTTCATCCGCGGCGTCGATGTGCGGCCGAATGGCCGCGGCCAGCCCGGCATCCTCACGCGGCGTTTTGCTCGACAACATCTTCAACGTCGCCAGCCGCCTGGCGTCCTCTCCCATGTCGAGCGACGTCAATACGGCCGTCCGCTCAGCCCCTTCAATCGGCGCGTCGGCCTTGGCCTTGGCTTCGGCCGCCTGGCGTGCCATCTCCGCTTTGCGTTCTTCGATGGCTGCCAGCCGGTCACGCTCGATTTTGGCCCACTCTTCGCTCGATAAGCGGCGATAGTTGATCTTCACCGGAACCACGACCGCCACATTGCCGTCTTTGATATGCAGGTCCTGTTGGTAAGTCAGCGATTCCGGAACATTCAATTGACGGTGAAATGTCCACGTTCCCTTGCCTTCAACCTTCAACCGGACATCGCCTCCCGGCGACGTCATGACAAACGTCTTTTCGTAGGTGGCGAGGTTCTCATTTTGTTCGACCAACCGGTAGCGGGTTTCGCGGCTGCCGGTGGTTGTCTTTTCCGGCTGACGGCTCCCACGGCCAAAGCGGCCGGCGAAAAACGGATCGCCGCCAAACGGATCGAAGGGGTGGCCGCTGGATTGGTCGTTCCGTTCGGTGATCAGTACACCGCTTTCCACGGACCACGCCTGCTGGTCTGACTCGGGCAGCGTCTCGAATGGAAGCAGCGACAGGTTGCCCAGCAAATAGGGCAGGTGCGACGTCCCCTTGAGCGCCAAAATGACACCCCGGGCGGTCAGGGAAACTTCGTTTGTGGTCTGTTCTAATCCCTGGAAGGGATTGCTGCGCCGTGCGAACGGACTGAACGGCGGCGGTGGCGCAAAGCCACGCGGACCGAACGGCCCGAATGCTGACGGCCGCGACGACCCTGCGCCCGGCTTCCGCTTCGTCACTTTGCCGAGCCCCCCGCGGTAGGAAATCTTGAGCGGATCCGCGGCTGATTTGACCGTGTAGACTGCGTGCCCCGTCATCGTTTCAACTTCGGCAGGCAGGTCCGCCACAATCTCGACCTGATACACAAACTCCTGTCCGTCCTTCCATTGGTAACGGGGCGCTTCGGCGAAACAGATGCCTGCTACAAACAGCCCGACCAGCGAACCGATTCGACCACGGTAAAACATGATAAGCTCGTCCTGCGATTTGAGATCAGCTTGCACAGGTTTCGGGCCGGTGGAGCGTCCGGTCAGCCACGACGTAACACGCGACCATTGGAACAGCGATCCAGCGAACAACCCGTGGGAATGTATCATCAACCATTTCGCCAAGGCGAACACCGCCGCCAAACGGAGTTACCCCGGAACCACCGTTTGGCAACGGCGGCGAATGTTGAGGTGCGGCAGCCAACAGCCGACCACTTCGTCGGTCATGCGGCGCATGACGCCGGGCAGCCTGGTATCCGGCCGCCGCACCACGCCTCCATGATATCGCAAATCGAGCCGTCAAGGCGCCTATGCTGTGGCAGGAAATGGTCCTCCGACCGTTCCCTCGACGAGAGTCGCCGCCGGCGCCGCGAGCGCGGCGCTACAATGCCCCTGGGACACAGCGAAAGACAACGATGGCGACGTCCGCCTCTCGCTCGACCCTCATCCCCGCTTCTGAGGCCGACCCGGAGGGGTGGCCGCGCCTACTCGACTCTCGGTCGAGGGAGCAGTTGCCCCCAGGTCGAAGGCCTGGTAGCGGGCCGTGCCGTCGGTCGCCTTGACGCACATTTCGGGGGCGTCGTACGGTTCGCCGCGGTTTGGCGGAGTGACCGAATCAGGCACGTCGGTCGCGCGGTTCGCCGGCTGCAGCGCCTTCTGGTGGGTCATCTCAATCATCACTGCGGCTAAAGCGTCCGCCGCGTCGATCATGACAACCTCGAGCTCCTGGTTTGCTGCCGTTTCCAGCCCGCTCAGCAGGTACTCGTCCTCGTCCTCGTCATCGCTGTCGCCGTCCGCGGCAGCTCGGATCCGGTCCGCCAGCTCGAGTCGGGTCAAATACGACTGGCGGTCCCAGTCTTCGTCCCGCAGTTCCGCTTCCGGTGACCGCTCCGGCTCTTCACCTGCGGCGAATGGGCTTCGGACCGTCGTCGTATCGGCATACTTCAACCGAACCGCAAACCCCGCCTGAATCAATTGCCCGATGTCAATCATCCGCCCCGGCGGCACGATCGCGGGGTCGTGCCGCTCGCCCCAGCGAAGTCGCCCCCGGTCCGGGCCCGCCGAGCCGCGTTCGTGTTCGGCGAATATCGCGTCGATCACCGCCAGCGCTGCGTCCCGGCGTTCCCCAATCCAGGACAGGAAGTTCCACTTGCCCCGCTCACCGAGGTCATGCGGGTGACTCCCAAGCATGGACCGCATCGCGCCGTCATCAGGCATCAGGTTCGCATGGACGTCGGCACGGTTGCCCATCTTCAGGAAACCGCGCATTGGCTCTCCGCCGAACATCCCGAACGGTGCGAGCAAACTGGTTGCACCGGCAGACATGGCGGTAACCAACGACGCGGTGACCCGGTCTCCTGGAGCATCGTCGCCGGAAAACGGCTGCGCCGGACGGCCAGACGAATCGAGGGCCGTTACAGGAGGCAACTGCTCTACCTCAGCCGAGAGGGAACTTGGGATGAAGGACGGCGCCGGAACGAAAGAAGCAGATGCCAATCGGGATTCCGCGGACGCTCCCGTGGTCTCCAGAGCGCCGAATGACGTGCCGCGCGACGGAGTTGCCGTGAACAATGAATGCTCGACAAGCGAAGTCGAACGGTCGGCACTCGGCGCCACCGACGTCGTGACGGGAGTAACAAACTCCGACGAACGATTCGGCGTTACCAGACGGACTGGGTCGACGGAAGTCATCGTCAACGGTGGTGGCAGCGTCACCAGCGGACCCGTGGCCGGCCAGGCGGATCGATCCGCAAGCGTGCCGGCTGGTACGCCGACGTCCGTGCCGGCCGGCACAATCGAAGGCCTCGTCGCAGAGCCGTTGTCTGCAGGGCCGGTCGATAGGATTCGGAGCGAACGTGGCGGCGGTGGTGGCGGCGGGAGGCGATTCGAATTCCGCTCCGGCTGCGGCCGATGATGCCTCGGGACGTCGCCGTGAGCTGCCGGACGGTCCGCCCCGGGACCGTGGCTCGTGCTGGGCGGCCGCCCGTTGTGCGGCGGCGGGTGTCCGCCCGGGTTTCGGTGCCCCGGATAAGCGGCCTGCGGCGGATCGACGTGGCGGTGGTCGCCGCGCAACTCGGCCGCCCGCTGCTCGGCGCCTGCCGAGCTGGCGGCGTCCGAATCAGGGCGCTGCAGCGCCACGATTGCGGTCAACAGGGCTCGCGTTTCCAGCGATTCGACAGCGGGCCGCAAACGGGTCCTGTGCCTTCGCCGGCTCGCGCGCCGCCGCGCGATCGCGGTTCGGGACCATGGTTGTCGCCAGTTCCATCTGTTTCGCGCTTGACTCATCGATGCCCTCTTGCTCCAAAAACGGTGAAACACTCCCTTACGAGCGCGTGCCGGCTGTCGAGAACCAGTCGCGTAGATCGTCCGCGCCATGGGTCGCCTCGGCCAAGCCGTTCAAATCACTTTTCAACATCGTTGGTGTCGGCGTCAGTCCAGCCTCGATCGCGGCGCGCAGCGCGGCGATCGCGTGGCTTTCGTGCAGCCTCGCTTCCCGATGGGGTTCCGCTCCGCCGGCTCCGAGTTCGTGGACGGTCCGGGCCAGTTGCGTCCACTGTTTAGCAACCGACCAGAGGTGTCGAGCGTCGTGGGGCCGGAGGGACTGCCGAGCCGCAATCCATTCGGCCGCTTGACGGACGTCGCCGATCTGCTGCATCACCGCGGCACCCTGGAGATAATGGCGGTCCAACAGTTGGATAAACCGGGCCACCTGGGGCGCTTGACGGTGAGCCCGCTGTTGCAAATCAATGGCGTGAGAAAAGCTGGTCGCTGCGTCGCGGAGGCGTTCTTGCTTTGCCCGGATCAAGCCAAGATTGAAATAGATCCCGCCGACCGCACTAAGCTGGCTCGCTTCCAGCTTGCCGGCCTCCGCTGCCGCCGTGCCGGCAGCCTGTAGCGCCGCAAGGAAGGATTCGGCGGCGTCATCGAGTCGCTGCAAATCCGACTCGGCCATCGCCAGATTGTTACAACAAACGGCCAGATCGTAATGAGCGTCCGCAGCGGCAGGCTCGGCCGGCGCCAACTGGGTAAGAATCCGGCAAGCCTCGGTAAGCAGTGCCACGGCACGGTCCGGGTTTCCCTGCCGCCGCACGTGCGAGCCGAGGTTGCTGAGCGCCAGGGCGAGCTCCGCCTGAACGCAATCGTCCTCTGGCGTCAAGGCAACCAGGCGGCGGAGCACGGAAAGTGATTCGTCATAGGCGTGCGTCGCGCACTGGGGGCGGGTCGCGCTGTGGAAAACCCCCAGGTTGTTGAGCGTCGCGGCCAGGTCGCGGAGCGTCTCCTCGTCGGCCGGCTGCTCGTCGAGGATCTCGCGTTGCAGCCGAGCGGCCTCCTGAAAGGCGGCGGCGGCGGCCCGCCGGTTTCCCTGCCGCTCCTGCAGCATGCCCAAGTGGTTCGTGGTGCGGGCGAGTTGGCGGCGATACTGCTGATAATTGTCCTGAGCCGCGACCAGTGCCCGCGAAGTGCGTTGCGTCTGTCGCGTCAGCAGTACGGCGCCAACTGACAATCCGACCAAGGCCAGGATCAGCGCCAACGCCGCGCAAGCGACCGAGCGGCGATGCCGTCCGATCCACTTGGCGATGCGATCCGAGACGGACGGCCGCCGGGCATGAATCGGCTCGCCATGCAGAAACCGGCGCAGATCATCTGCCAGCGCTCGAGCCGTCGGGTACCTTGCCTCCGGCGATTTGGCAAGCGCCTTGAATACGATCGTCTCCAAGTCGACCGGGATGTTGGGATCCCATTGGCGAGGCGGATACGGGTCCTCCTGGTCGAGCCGGCGGACGATCGCGGCGGGATCGGCACCGCGTACCGCCTGCCGCAACGTCAACAATTCGTAGAGCGTCGCGCCCAGTGAATAGACGTCCGTGCGGTGGTCGACGATGGCCGAACTGCCACGCGCTTGCTCGGGGCTCATGTACCGCATCGTGCCGACCAGGTCGCCCGACCCGGTGAGGTTCGAGTCGGTACGACAGCGGGCCAGGCCGAAGTCGGCAACCCACAACTTGCCCTCCGCATCGAGCAGCAGGTTTGACGGTTTGATATCGCGGTGAACAATCCCTTCTTCGTGGGCCGCATGGAGGGCCAGCGCCGCCTCGACCACCAGTTTCGCGACGGTGCGAAAATACTGCTGTGGGTTCTCGCCGTACGTCGAACCGAGTCCTGTCAGGCATTCGCCTCCCGGCACCGAATCGCTCGGCGCCCCACCGGCCGGACGTCGGCCGGCGCGTCTCGCGGCGTCAATGATCCGGTCGAGCGGCTGGCCGTCGATGTACTGCATTGCGTAGTAATGCACGCCACGGTCATTACCGACAGCAAACACCGGCACGATGTGAGGATGATGCAAACGGGCAGCGGCCTGGGCTTCATTTCGAAAGCGGGCGATCTGGGTGCGGTCCAGCAGCGACGCGAAGGGCAGAACCTTGAGGGCAACACAGCGGTCAAGCGAAATCTGCCAGGCGCGGTAGACGACGCCCATCCCGCCGCGACCAATTTCGTCGAGGATGCGAAAGTCGCCGACCCGCTTGACGTCGCTCGACGGCCCGTCAAACGGAATCCCGTCCCCCAGCGCCCCGACAGTGTCTGCTGGATCGACGCCGAACGTTGCCTCGTCGGCAGCAAACTGCGCGGGCGCAAAGCCGGCCGCAGCATCTTGCAGGAACTCGAGTCCCTCCAGGCATGCCTGCAGCGGGCCTGCCAGATCGGGATGCGCTTCGATCAGCGCCGCTCGATCCACGGTGTCGCCCCGTTCGAGACGCGCCAAGTAGGCATCCAGCAGTTCGGTAAGCCGTTGCTGCTGGGCGACCGAAAGGGTGCCGAAACGGGAGTCGTCGAGTTGGCAATCGGTGCTCATGATGCGACCGCTTCGCTTCCCGCTTCCATCAACTCGCGTAATTCCTTGATCGCTCGCAGCCACAACATCCGCGTTGCACCGCTGGACCGCCCCAACTTCTTGGCGACCTGATCAAAGGAAAGCCCTTGCAGGTTTCGGAGCACGATCACTTCCCGGTAAGCGGGCGACATCGCCGCCAGGTGGTCCGCCAGGAGCACGGCGTTCTCGCGGCGGATCACTTCCGAACCGGGTGAGGGCGCGGCGTCCGCCAACAGAGTTGCTGCGTTCAAGTTCGCCGAGGAACGCGCCAACGCCGCCTCCATCTGGTCGAAAGAACACTCGCGGCGGACATCCCGCTTCGCGGCCAGGACATGCTGCTGCACAAAGGCATGCAACCGATTGATCAGGATCTGACGCAGCCAGGCCAGTAGTTCGCGTTCACTGCGGCCGCGAAACTGGCCAAAGTCCCGGTAGGCCCCCAACATCGTTTCCTGGACCAGGTCGGAAGGACTCATGCGGGCCCGCAACTTCTCATCGATCTGTGTCGTCGCCAGCAGCCTCAAATAGTTGCGGTACGACTCCAGCAACTCGCCCAGGCGCTGCGGCGCCCCTTGCCGGATAGCATGGATTGCCGTTTCGGAATGCACGACGGCCTGGCAACATGTATCCGTATTCCCCGCACTCAGCATACGTCGGACCTCCCGATGCGAATTTTGTCCACGTGATCTTCAGAATGAATGTGGCCGAACGGCCTGGGGCGCGGAATTATGCCGGCCACCGTCGACCTGGCAAGCCAAAACGCAAGACAACCACCGAAAACGCCGAAAAACGGGCGTTCGGTGGTTGTCGAGCCGATCGGCGGTTACGCCGGGGAAGACCAAATGGGAAAAACGGTTGGGAAGATTAACGACCGTGGGCGGCTGCCGTACCGGGCACCGCAGAGCCGCAACCGGGGCCCGGATCACGGGCCCGGCTGGTAAGCGGACGAAGACAAATTCCCTCCTTTCATCGGGAGCCGCCGTTCTTGCGTGGCAACCAGTTGATCGCAGCCTTACGCACGCTGGCCACCTGGCCCACCACCTTCACCTCGTCGGGGAGGTCCTACGAGATCAATATCCAATCCGCCGTCATCGACAATCTCCAACTCGTCCTCGCCACCACCGAGGTCGATTTGGAGCAATTCCACGCCGTCCAGGCTGACGCGTGTGCCGTTGATGGTGAGGAGATCTCCGTCGATGAGCATCGAATCCGCACCGCGGCCGCCTCGGACCACCAGCACGTCATGGCCGCCGCCACCGGCCTCAATGGAGACCCCCACGTCCAAACCCTGCGACGTGAAGCTGGCGTCCAGCACGAAGTGGTCCGTCTGCCGCCCGTCGGTTCCCTCCAGGCGAATCTGCGATAGCAGTTCCGTCGAGCGGGTGTCGAGGACCCTGCCGTGATGGCCAGCGGTCAGTGAGACCTCGTCGGCCCCTCCGACAACGGTCACGCTGACGGGTCGCTCACCAGCATCCTGCAGCAACACGCTCGGCGCGACGAAGACGTTGCTCTGAATGTTGGTGACGCCCGTATTCTGACGGATGATCTCGGCCAGGGTGATCGACTTCAGGTCGATCACATTGCGGACGATGCGCGATTTTAACGCTGGGTCTTGGGTGTAGAAGAATCGATCGCCGTCCCGCAGTCGCTCGAACTGATTTGCGACGACCGCGTTGACGGTCGCGCCCACGCTGGATCCGTCCAGGTGGTCTTCCGCGATGCCTCCAATCCAGGCATCAATATTGTCGACGTCTCCGTAGAGCTGGGCGAGCGCCGCCTGCACTTCGGGATCCGAGCTGATTTCGTCAAAATCCTCGACACGCTCCAGCCCGTAGAAGTCGCGCACAGAATTGAAGTCCGGCAGCCCGTGGTCGCGACCGCGTTGAATGTCGAGTGCCGCCAGATCCAACCCGCCGGCGCCGGGAGGACCAAACAGGAAGTTTCGCACGCCGTCGACCAGGTGCAAATCGTTTTCCTGGGCTTCCTGGGTGGCAAGCCCTTTGACGATCAGGTCGACGTTGGCCGGCTGGTCTCCCAGAATCGTGGGATCGAAGAAGGCTTCGCTGAGGCCCAAGCTGCCGACTTGATCGCCCCCGTTGTCAACCAACGGGAGTTCCGAGGATTGCATGCTGTGCCCGTAGCGGAACATGGCGGTCGCAAAGGAGTTGGTAATCGAAGCATCGACCTCCGGATCGTACTGTGCCTCGCCGGCACGGGGCGCCTCGTCACCGAGCAGGGCCGGGAGAAACTCGTTGTAGGTAATCGCCTGCATCTCTGCACCTACGATTTTTCGAGCAAGTTGGTAGATCTGCTCATCATTCAGCTCGGGGGCCTGCTGCCCGATCCGTTCGGCGAGCCGGTTGTGCTCACGGACGAACAGGGTGTGCACTGCAGTCAGGCCGGCGTGCTCGTTGGCGCGGATGTCCCCCGCCAGGAACAGGTCCGCTCCCAGATGAAACGGGTCATCGTTCGGCAGGCCCTCGGTGTTGCGGGGAAGGAGACCGTCCGCGGAGACTCGCAGCTTTCCACCCTCAAACGTGCGCAGGGCGGCCGCCCGGCTATCATCCGAACCGTAAACCTGCGAGGCGTCGATGTAGGACGTCACGCTGTTCACCTGCTCGCGCCAGTTGGGACGGGGGCCGAAAGGCGAATCGACCAGATCGAGTGTGCCGGTGGCGGGATCGAAAAAGGATCGATTGAAGGGAATCGCCCCGGGACCGATCGGGTCGCTGGGATCGTTGACGGCAATATGGAACTCGCCGGTTGTGCCGCCGGACAGCAGATTGCCGGCCAAACCATTGCCCGTCAGATCCATGTCGTGGGTCAGAAACTGGCCCCACTGAACGATCCAATCCGTCAATTGGCGGTCGTTGACGATGCTCTCTTCCTGGGCGTTCAGCAGGTTGCTGACGTCGCGGGCGTTGGGCGTGCTCTCCGTCTCGATCACATCGCCGTGCCCGTCGGGATAAACGGCCGGGTAACCAAACCGGATCAGGTTCGTCTCTGCCGCGCCTTGTGCCGGGTTCGTCACGTTGTTCCCGGTCCCGTCGATGGTCCGAAATTCCGGTTCGACATCGGCTTCGCGTGGACCGCCGTCGTCCCGAGGTCGACCGTCGCTGCCGGGACCGCCGGAACGTTGATTGATCCGATTCATGACCATCAAGGCGTCGAACGGCGTGAGCGTGCCGTCGCCATTGACGTCGAAATAGAAGGGGCGATCACCGCGGTCACCGCGAGGCGCATTGATCTCGTTGACGATCGCCAGAACGTCGGTGGGGGCGACCGCGCCGTCATCGTTGACGTCGGCCGAATCGACCGGGTTCTGCAAGCGAAAAAAGTCGGCCGCCAGCAGCTTACGTGTCTCCAGGGACTCCACCTGCAGCGTCCGCCGCGGTTGCCGCCGTCGGTTCGTGGTGGTGTGGCGGCGACCTCGTACTTGATTCTGTAGCTTGCGAAACATCGTGCCTCTCCTCGGTTATCTCTGGCGGTGACTCCCGCCCGGTGACGGGAACGACGGCCGCCCAGCGGCGCTCGCCCACGGCGAACGGCAACCGGCCGACCTGCGTCTCTCTCTCTGGGATGAACCTTGAGGAGAATGTCACGCGTTTTTTTCGAAGGAGAGATTTGTTGATCGGCCGCACATCTGCATTCGGGCCGGGTTGCGAAGCCGCCATCGCGAGAGAGAGTCGACTGGGGGCGGCCTGATCGCGGATGACTGATCAGCCGTTGGGCGATAGCCCCGGTTGTGTGGATAGCAGCGCAATCCGGACGCCAACGCGTTCCGGCTGAGATCCGCGGCGCACTGGGCCGAGTTCACCACAACCGGTTGGGAGACAGCGGCTTGCATTGGACCATCGCGGGTTCACGAATCATCCGAGTTATGAGCAGGCGGATGTCGCGCGCAGCCCGCAGCCAGGCCGGAGGTTGAGAAAGCGGCGTGGCGTCGCCGCTCTCTGGTCCGCGTTCAGCCGAACAGACGGGTCAGTGGGCGGCCGTCGCCGGCTACCGAGACAGGACGGCCCTGGGCGTCTTGTAACCGTGTCTCCGGGGAAATCCCCAGGGCCTGGAACACGGTCGCCGCCAGGTCTTCCGGGCTGACAGGATCATCGGCCGGATAGGCGGCGTCCTGGTCTGAGCGGCCGTAAATCGTACCGCCCCGAACTCCCGCACCGGCCAACACGGCCGGAAAGCAGTGGCTCCAATGACCACGCCCCCATTGGGGCGTGTCCGGCTTGGGAGTCCGCCCCATCTCGCCGACGCAGACGACCAGCGTCTCGTCCAGCAGGCCCCGATCGGCCAAATCCGCGAGCAGCGCAGAGAAGGCCTGATCCAACCCGGGAAGCAAGTGTTGCCGTACATCGTCCGAGTGGCGATGGCTGTCCCAACTGTAACCGTCTGGACAATCCCAAAGCACGGTCACGAACCGAGCACCCGCCTCCAACATCCGCCGTCCCATCAGGGCCGACTGACCGAACAGGTGCCGCCCATAGCGATCTCGCAAGGCGGGCTTTTCGCGGCGGATGTCGAATGCCAGCCGCATTTTCTCCGACGTAACCAGGTCGACGGCCCGAGCACGCAGGCGATCGTATTCACGGACCGAGGGGTCGCGATCCAAGTCACGCCGCGCGGCGTCGAATTGGTCGAGCAAGCTGACGCGGCCGGCGGTTCGCTGCAGCGTCAAGTCACTGTACGAGGCGCACCCCTGAATACGAAAATCCAGTTCCGCGTCGCTGCAATTTCGAAAGTAAGGATTGTCCGTCTTGCTCTGCTTGCGGATCCGCGTTGCCAAGGCATCATACTGCCGGCCTAGCCAGCCGCCGTACTGTCCCGATCGATCATATCCCTGAATATGGCCCAGCGGATTGGGCAAGTAGACATAGCTGGGGAAGTCGCGAGCGCTGCCGGCCGGCCCCGGTGCCAGCGGGCCGCCGCGATCAAGGTACTCGACAACCGACCCCATGGCGGGCCAATCCTTGACCGTCGCGTTAACTTGCGCCGCTCCTCGCTCGGCGGGCGGCAGCGGGTGCCCGGTCTGAATGTAATGGCAGGCATTGTGATCGTTCTGGGCGTGATTCAGCGTGCGAATGACCGCGAACCGATCCGACAACTGGGCCAGCCGCGGTAGATGCTCGCAAATGCGCAAGTCGGGTGTTCGCGACGCAATCGGTTGAAAGGGCCCCCGGATTCCGGATGGAGCATCCGGTTTCATATCGAACGTCTCAAGTTGGCTCGGACCGCCGAACAAGAAGAGAAACATCACCGACTTGGCGCGCGACAGATTCGCAACCCCGGCCTCTTCGGCCGCGAGCAGCGTCTGGAGATGCGTCCCCAACAGACCGGCACCTCCTGCCCGCAGCAGATCGCGGCGAGTCAACCCGCTACAAACCCGCCGCGGTGCGCCCTGGATGTTCAACATCGTGTCCTCGCTCTCATCGAGTTGCGAATGGGGCCGAACCTGGCCACGAATCACACGGAATCCGGACATTGATCATACGGATTGCGAATCTCTCCAGCAACGCAAATCGAGGCAAACTTAAGGCGGCTCTCCAACGAGTTGCTCGACACGGCTCTCCGACCATCTGCTCGGCGCGGGTCTCCAACCAACCGCTCGGCGCGGACCTCCGACCCATCTGCTCGGCGCGGACCTCCGACCAACCGCTCGGCGCGGCTCTCCGACCATCTGCTCGGCGCGGGTCTCCAACCAACCGCTCGGCGCGGGTCTCCGACCCCGCCGAAACCGCCGACCGAAGGTCTCCCATCCCCCTGACGTTAGCAGCAAAGCCGAACACCATGCTCTGCATGTCGACATACGGCCCGGCAGCTTGGAGGCCCGGCAATTTGCATCAGCGTCCGCGCGGCGCCACCATCCGCTGATCGACCCCGCAAACATTTTACGGCAATTCCTCAAGCCTCCCGACCGACGTTTGTGCTGCGACCGGCTTCCAGAATATAGTGGGACCAGAATCTTGGGGGCGTCGCCGGACGAAGTTCGAGCGAACCACGGTTGCACGCCGGCGAACCCCAGCCATGGATCGAGGTGAAACCATCAATGTTTGGATCGACATCTCGCCGATTGACACTACGGCTGTTATCCATCTGCACGTGTTCCCTTGCCGCGGCAGGCTTGCCGGCGGCCGAGGATGTCGCGGTGCGGGTGGGTTGGACAACCTCCAGGCTGGCAGGTTCTCCGGATCCGCCGCCGCCGTATCAGGTCGAACCCGCCTTTCCGCAGCACCATTTCAATCGCCCCGTGGTGGTGACCACGCCGCCCGACCGTGACCGGATGTTTGTCGCCGAGCAGGGTGGTCAGATCTTCTCTTTCGACTTGCATGAACGGGAGGGCGCGCGCCAACTGGCCTTCGATCTGAAGCAGGTTCATCCCGACCTGCAGGCCGTCTACGGACTGACGTTTGATCCGCACTTTGCGGACAACCGTTTCCTGTACATCTGCTACATCTTGCGTCGAAATCAAGATGAGGGAACCCGCGTCTCACGATTCCGGTTGGCAACTGGCGATCCGTGGGTCGTCGATCCGAATTCCGAGCACGTGTTGTTGACGTGGCGATCGGGCGGACACAATGGAGGATGCTTGAAATTCGGCCCCGACGGCTACCTCTATATTTCCACCGGCGATGCGGCAGCCCCCACGCCGCCGGACGGACTGGATGCCGGCCAGGACGTAAGCAATCTGCTGTCCGCAATCCTCCGCATTGACGTGACGCACACCGCTGAAGACCGCCCGTACCAAATCCCGCCGGACAACCCGTTCGCCGATTTAGAGGGTGCCCGGCCGGAGATCTGGTCGTACGGCTTTCGCAATCCCTGGAAGATGAGCTTCGATCGGGAGACCGGCGACCTCTGGGTCGGTGACGTCGGTTGGGAACTGTGGGAGATGATTTATCGCGTCAAGCGAGGCGGCAACTATGGCTGGAGTATCGTCGAGGGCCGGCAGTCGGTTCGTCCGGAGCAGGAACCAGGGCCGACCCCGATTCTGCCACCGACATTGGATCACCCGCACTCGGAGGCGGGATCGATCACGGGCGGCTTCGTCTATCGCGGCAGCCGTTTGCCTGATCTGCACGGAGTGTACATCTATGGCGACTACCAGTCGGGCATCATCTGGGGTGCCCGACTGGAAGGCGATGCGGTTGCCTGGCGCGGCGAACTGGCGCGCACTTCGTTGCAACTGGTCGGCTTCGGCGAAGACACCGCCGGCGAACTGTATCTGCTGGACTACCAGGGCCAGATCTATCGCCTCGCCAAAAACCCCGAGGAAGATCGCAGCGCGACGTTTCCGCGCCGCTTGAGCGAGACCGGGCTGTTCACTTCACTACAACCCTTGCAACCGGCGTCCGGCGTCGTCCCGTATTCGATTAACGTTTCGGCCTGGGCGGACGGGACGCACGCCGAGCGCTTGCTGGCGGTTCCCGGCCAAGGGCAGATCACGATTGATGAGGATGGCGACTGGCATTTCCCGGACGGCTCGGTTGTCCTCAAGACAATCAGCATGGACGCGTTGCGCATTGGCGAAGCGGCGGAGGCGAGCTTTCAAACCCAGCGACTGGAGACGCAGGTGCTGCACCGCGAAGCCGGCAGTTGGCGACCCTACACCTATCTCTGGAACGAATCGCAAACGGATGCCGTGCTTGCCGACAGCCGGGGTTCCAGTCGGACGCTGGTGATCCGCGACCCGAACTCACCTGACGGCCTGCGCGAGCAGCCCTATCGATTTGCCGGGCGCCAGGAATGTGTCCTCTGTCACAACCCCTGGGTGGAAGCGCGCACGACCATCTTCGGCGTGCAGTCCGCTTCGCTGCTGGGAGTCCACGCATCGCAGCTGAATCGTCCCCACGATGATCAGGATGGCACAGTCAACCAACTCGACCACCTCGTTCACGACGGGCTGCTCGCGGCAGACGTGGCCGCCTTGCGGACGGCACCACCGCTGGTCGATCCCCATGACGCGGCGGCAAATCTTGCGGCGCGCGTCCGGTCCTACTTTCATGTCAATTGTGCCCATTGCCACCAGTTCAACGCCGGCGGCGTGGCCACCATCGTACTCTCCCGCGACGTCCCGCTCGCGGATGCCAGGCTGCTCGACGAACGCCCAGCCCAAGGCGCGTTCGGGATTTCCGATGCCAGAATCGTTGCGCCCGGCGATCCCTCCGGTTCGGTGCTCCTGTACCGGATGGCGAAGCTGGGAGGCGGACGGATGCCGCGACTCGGTTCGCACGCCGTCGACGACCGCGGCGTCAAGTTGATCCACGATTGGATTCGCCAACTGCCGCGGAATTCGACCGGTGGCGACACCGTGGCCGATCCCGCTGCGACCTTTGAGACATTGCTGCAAGGTCCCGCGGGGCCGCAGCAGGTAGCCGCGATCATGCAGCAACTCTCCTCGACACGCGCCGCGCTGGCATTGGCGACGCAGATCGCCGCCGGCCACCTCTCGCCTCAGCTCTGCCGCCAAATCGCGGAGGCCACCCGGCAGAATGCGTCGAGCCAGATTCGGGATCTGTTTGAGCGACATCTGCCCCTGTCGCTTCGTATCAAACGCCTGGGCGATCAGATCGATGCGGCCGCCTTGTTGGCGCTCCCGGCGGATGCCGAGCGGGGCAGGGCGGTCTTTCTGGAAAACGCTACCGCCGCCTGTAAGAATTGTCACCGAATCGGCAACGTCGGCGTTAACCTGGGCCCCGACTTGAGCCAGATCGGCAAGAAGTACCCGCGCCATCAACTGCTCGAGCAAATCCTCGAACCCTCCAAGTTCATGGAGCCGAACTTCGTACCGTACCTGCTGGAAACGTCGGACGGACGGATCCTGTCCGGATTGCTCGCCGAACAAACCGAGCGCCGCGTGGTGTTGGTGGATGCGAGAAATCAGCGACACACCGTGGCCCGCAAGGATATTGAGTTGCTCGTTCGCCAGCAAAAATCGTTGATGCCCGATCTCCTCGTCCGCGACATGACCGCCCAAGAGGTCGCCGATCTGTTGGCATTTCTCGCCCAACTCAAGTAGCAGCGCCGCCGGTGCGCACGATGACGTTCACACGCCCGTTGGTCGCCGCCGCGAGGGACGGATTTCGCACACTCGGGCCCCAACCTCGTGCGGAATCGCACAGTTGTGCAGATCTCGAGCATCTGCCATTCGCCCAGACGGTTCATGAACGAGCAACGATTCCGCGCAATGACACGAGTTGCCGTCGTTTGCAGTGAATCGACCGCAGCCCCGAGCAGATCCGCCGCAGCGTGTTCGCCTCCGGTTTGCGCAGCCATCAGCGGAATCGGGGGGGGGGGGAGGCCCCGCGGCTGATGCATTGACCAGGTTGGCGGGTGCCGATCGGCGGAAAGCGGTAGGGGGGCTGCGGCTGCGGACGGGTGGCCTGAGCGCGGGGCAGGCAACTCATTTTTCGCGCAATCCGTATGGCTTGGCGCGCACTTTGCTTTTCACTGGAGATTGAATTCCCTGGTGCCCTGCGGGCGCCCTGGGTGAGCCGCGATCTGGCCCCCCATGGCTTCCCGCCCCTCGCACACCGTTGTTAATTCTGAGGAGGACGTTCGATGGTTAAACAACTCAGCCAACTTCGTGTCAAGGACGTCATGAGCAAAGACGTGGTCGCCATCAATCCGGATGACACGTTGCACGAGGCGTTGGACCTCATTTGCGAGAACCGTGTTTCGGCGCTCCCGGTCGTCGACTCGCACGGCCACTGTATTGGCATGCTCTCGACGAGCGACCTGATCAACTTGACCCACGAATTGGATGACGAGTTGCAGAACCTGGGTCGAACCAGCGAGATGAAGCCCCAGTGGCTGATTGAGCAGTTGGCCGAAGCACTGGGTTCGGAGCGGGTCTCCGAGCAAATGACGCCCAACGCAGAGACCATCGACCAGGAGCTGACGGTCTGCGACGCGGCTGCCATGATGATGCGAAACCGCGTGCATCGCTTGCCCGTCATCGATCGCAACAAAAAGCTGCTCGGCATCATCTCCACGATGGACATCATGGGCGTTGTCGCGGAGGGCGCGGCGCAACCGACCAATTGATGTTGACGCCCGCGTGCCAGCGCGGCTGCGGCGACAAGCGTGCATCCCTGTCCGGAAAGGGATACGATAACACTCAACTCATGGGAGACCGTCGAACATGGCATGCGTCATGGCCAGCCTGGTAGGTTGATGGCATGAACTCACAACAACTTGACCCTGAGTCTCCGACAACCGGCAGTGGCGAGGAAACTCAGGGCCAAGTCAGACTCGTTCTCCTGGACCGCCCAATGTGGTTTGGTCTGCTCCTGCTCGTTGGGCTGGCGATATGCCTGCTTTGGTCTGCTCTGGGCCGCGCAGCGCCCGGTTGGAGCAACCTTCCGGTGACGTTGGTCGGCGCCGCGTTCCTGCTGGCGTTGGCGTTTGTGATGTATCGTGAGGGGCAAGCCGTCCGGCGACTGCGGTCGGAGAACCAACTCCGGCGTGTCGCGCTGCAAGCCGCCGAGGCTGAGCGGGACGTGGCGGTCGGCGAGCGGAAGCGGATCGCCGAGGAACTGCGGGAGAGTGAACAGCGCTTCAAGATGCTCGTCGACCACGCGACGGAAGCTATCTTGCTGTTGGATGTCGATGCGGGCACGTTCATTGACGGGAATCCGAATGCGCTCGAATTGTTCGATCTTTCCCGCGAGACCTTCTTGGAGATGCATCCGGTCGACCTGAGTCCGCCGACCCAACCTGACGGTCGCCCGTCGGAAGAATCTGCGCGAGAAAAGATCGAACGTGCGCTGACGGGAGAGGCGGTCGTTTTCGAGTGGACGCACTGCCAGCCGGGCGGCAAGCAGATTCCTTGTGAAGTCCGGCTGCTCGGTTTACCCGCCGGTGATCGCAATATTCTACGCGCCTCGATCACCGACATCACGGTGCGCAAGGAAGCCGAGTCGGAATTGCGTCGCGCAAAGGAGGCCGCCGAAGCCGCCAATTCCGCGAAGAGCGATTTTCTGGCCAACATGAGCCATGAGATTCGCACTCCAATGAATGGCATCATCGGGATGACGGCACTCCTGGCGGGCACGGAGCTGGATGACCAGCAGCGGGCCTACGTCGACATGGTACGTGAGTCGGCGGACTGGTTGCTCCACCTTGTCAACGACATCCTCGACTTTTCCAAGATCGAAGCCGGCAAGCTGCGGCTGGAAGCGATTCACTTTCCGCTCCGAGCTACCGTCAACCGGGCCGTTGCGGCATTGGCGTCGGAAGCCCAAGCCAAGGACCTCGACTTGGCCACGCGGATCGCGCCGGACGTTCCGGAGACCCTATCCGGCGATCCTGCCCGCTTGCGGCAGATCATCGTCAATCTGGTCGGCAACGCAATCAAGTTCACTGCCCGGGGTGGCATCGAAGTCGACGTCTCACTGGACGACTCGACCGACGAAACGGTCACCATCCACTGCTTCGTGCGGGATACCGGGATCGGCATTCCGCCCGAACTCCAGGACAACGTATTCGAGCAGTTCGTGCAGGCGGATACATCGACCACACGCCGCTTCGGCGGCACGGGTCTGGGCCTCTCCATCGCCAGCAAACTGGTGTCGATGCTGGAAGGAAACATCTGGCTGGAGAGCCAACCCGGCGTGGGCACAACGGTCCATTTCACCGCCAGGTTCGCGCTCGTCGCAGCCGGGGCGGACTCGATCGGCGCTACCGCGTCACCGAGTCGGAATGATGGCTCGCTGCCCGGACACTCGCCAGCCAAACGGACCGCGGCGCCGGCCGGTGCGGACGGCGATCAGGCGGCCCGGGTGGTTCCCCAAGAATTCACGCCCGCCCGCCAACTGCGTGTCTTGCTTGTCGAAGACGGTGTCGTCAATCGACGGGTCGCCTCCGGGATGCTGACATCC
The DNA here is from genome assembly GCA_030430075.1 of bacterium. GTDB lineage: Bacteria > Planctomycetota > Planctomycetia > Pirellulales > Pirellulaceae > ARS98. Next base: position 11,907 of record JAUIGN010000030.1, on the reverse strand, counting down.
TGGGGACACCGGGTAGAGTTCGCCAACGACGGGGCAGCGGCGATTGCCCTATTCGAGGCCGGCAGGTTCGACGTGATCTTGATGGACATCCAGATGCCGGTCATGGACGGATACGAAGCAACCAGGCAAATCCGGCAAGCGGAAGTCGGCTCCACCACGCATGTTCCCATCATCGCCATGACGGCCGCGGTCTTGGATGAGGATCGCGATCGCTGCCTGGCCGCCGGCATGGACGACTTTATCGCCAAGCCGATCAACATCAAGAGTCTCTTTGAGACGGTCGAACGCCTGACGGGGTCGACGCCGTCCACGGCGGTCGCAGCGCCGGCGGCGACGAACGGCTCCTCGCCGCCGGCGTCTACCGCAGCCGACGTGGCTGGTGAGTCCGAGTCGGAAGGCGATGTGCTCGATCTCGAAGAAGCGGCCGGGCGCATCCCCGGCGGCCGCGCCGAGCTCCAGGCGATGGCCGAGTTGCTGCTGGCAGAACTGCCCGGCATGCTGAACAGAGTCCAGGAAGCGGTGCGCGCCGAAGATGCAGACGCGCTGCGGATCGCGGCCCACGGGCTGAAGGGCGCTGCGGTTGTGTTTGGAGCCGCACGCGTGGTCTCCGCTGCCCGAAACCTCGAGCAACTCGGCAAGGACAACCAGCTCGAACGCGCCGAACGGCTGCAAGGTCGACTGGTAATCACCGTGGACGAATTGACTGCGGCACTGCGGGAAGAGTTCCTGTCGTAGGAACGCGGCTCATCGGCACGGAGTCCGGGCGTGCTCGATCCCGTGGAAACCCACGCCTTTGGCCTGAATTGGCCCACATGATTGACGCGCAAAATTTGGCGTCTGCCTCCGGCTGGGATACAATGCGGCGCAGCGGCGAACTCGTCCGGCAGCACCGGTACATGAAGGTTCCGGTCCGGCCGACCGAAAACCAGGCACGCTGAAACGGCCTCGTTTTCCCTGGAGCAGGGATGTGAACTTATAGGCCCGGAGAGGTTGAGAGGTATGTCGGCAACGCGCCCCCGATTGGGACTCTCCCTGCGCCGGCCCATGATCATCACGGTGGGCGTGCTCGTCTTGGCCGTCTTTCCGGATCGATTGCCCGCTGTCGATCTCAGCGAAGCGACCACCTTGTTTCGAACGGGCGAATATGCGCAGTGCGCCGAGGCCGCGGCAGCGGCGATCGAGGAAGGTCAGTACAGCGAGACGTGGCGTCTCTTGAAGATTCGCGCGGACATGGCGACCGGCCGCTATGCCGAAGCGCTGGCCACGCTGGAAGCCGCCTTGCAGCGTTATCGGACCAGTGTTCGCCTCCGCTGGCTGGGAAGCCGGGTGCTCAAGTACAACGGCCAGGCCGCGAAAGCCGAAGCGATGCTGGACGAGATCGACGTGCTGACCGATGGCTACAGTTGGCGTTACAGCGACCCGGCGAGCCGAGTGACGCTGGGAAGGTTCTATCTTTCCCGCGGCGCCGACCCGAAGAAGATCATGGACGGTGTCTATGGCGCGGTGAAGAAACGGAACCCAAGTTACACCGAGGTCTATCTTGCCGCCGGGCAGTTGGCCCTCGAGAAGCAAGACTTCCAATTGGCGGCCGAAGAGTTCGGCATTGCGTTAAAGCAGGATACCAGCGATCCGGAGATTCACTTCGGTCTGGCGCGGGCCTTCGCTTCCAGCGACTCCGAAAAAGCCAACTCCCACCTGCAGGCAGCCCTTCAGCGCAACCCGCGGCATGTCGACAGCCTGCTGTTGCTGGTCGATCATCATATCGACGCGGAACGCTACGACGAAGCGCGGAGGGTTCTGCACGAAGTCTTCTCGATCCAGGTGCGCGAGCCGCGTGCATGGGCCTACGTGGCGGTGCTCGCCCACCTGGACGGTGATTCGGTTGGCGAGCAGGTTGCGCGTTCGCTTGGCCTGGAGAATTGGCCGGAGAATCCGGACGTCGATTTCTTAATCGGCAAGAAACTGGCGCAGAAGTACCGCTTTGCTGAAGCGGCCGTTTATCAACGGCAAGCCCTCAAGAAGCAGCCGGACTTTCTGTCGGCAAAGTTTGAGCTGAGTCAGGCCCTCTTGCGGTTGGGCGAAGAGGAAGAGGGGCTCCGCCTGGCCAATGAAGTCAACCGTCAGGACGGTTACCACGTCGTGGCCCACAATTTGGTCGCACTCCAGGACAAGCTGACGCGCTTCGAAACGCTCGAGGTCCCCGGATTTGTGCTCCGCATGGAGCCGCTCGAAGCCCAACTGTATGGTCAACGCGCACTGAGATTGCTGGTCAAGGCCAAGGAGACGCTGTGTCCGAAATACGACGTGACCATCGATCAGCCGGTTCTCGTCGAGATCTTCCCGCGGCAGGCTGATTTTGCCATCCGGACCTTCGGGCTCCCGGGCGGTGACGGATTTCTCGGCGTCTGTTTTGGTCGAGTCATCACCGCCAATAGCCCGGCCTCCCGGGGCTCGTCGCCAGCGAATTGGGAATCCGTGTTATGGCATGAGTTCTGCCATGTAGTCACCTTGGAGAAGACGCGCAACAAGATGCCCCGTTGGCTCAGCGAAGGCATCTCCGTCTACGAAGAGCGTCAAGCCGATCCCCGCTGGGGTCAGACCATGACACCCACCTACCGCCAGATGATCCTGGACGGCGAGCTGACGCCGGTCAGCCAACTCAGCGGCGCGTTCCTCCAACCAAAATCGGCGATGCACTTGCAGTTCGCCTACTACGAATCCTCGTTGGTTGTGGAGTTTCTGATTGCCAACCATGGAATCGAGACCCTGCACCGGGTGCTCGACGACCTGGCGGTGGGCATGTCGTTGAACGAGTCGCTGACGCGCTACACCGGTTCGCTGGCGGCGTTGGATCGTGAGTTTGCCGAATTCGCAACAGAACGTGCCAACCAGCTGGCTCCGCAGGCCGATTGGGCGGCGGCGGATCTTCCTCGGGGCGTCGACGTGGCAACGTTGCGCGCCTGGTTGCAGACTCACCCACGCCACTTTGTCGCCAAGTCGCGTCTGGCCCAAGCATTAGTGGAACAGGAACGGTGGGAGGAAGCCAAGACGATCCTGACGGAATTGGTTGCGCTGTATCCGGAGTTTCACGAGCCGGGCAATGCCTACGCGTTGCTCGCAGAGGTCCATGCCGGTTTAGGCGAAACGAACGAAGAGCGCGCGGTGTTAGAGACGTTGACGCGTATGTCCGACGACGATGTCGACGCTTTGGAGCGCCTGATGACCCTCTGTGTGGAACAGCAAGACTGGCCAGCCGCGCTGGACGCGGGGGACCGGATCCTGGGAATCAACCCGCTGCTCGCGGCGCCCCACCGGGTCATTGCGACGGCCGCGGAACATCTGGACGACCGCGGCCGCGCGATCACCGCCCTGCGGGCCCTGGTGGCACTCGATCCCATCGATCCGGCACAGGTTCACTACCGCCTGGCCAGGCACTTGACCGCCACCGGAGAACTGCCGGCCGCCAAACACGAAGTCCTGCAAGCACTGGAAGAGGCACCCCGGTTTCGAGCTGCCCACCGCCAATTGCTGGCCATTGTCGACCGGCTGGCGGCAACCGAGATGCCGCCGGCAGGCCAGCAGGTTCCCGCCGCTCCCGGCCCTGACGCGGGCCAACTGGGAGAGGAGCAGCCGGATGCCGTGCCAAGCAGCCAGACGCCTCGCCTCAACCGATGAATCCACCTGCCATCCCCAAGGCTACCCCATGATTCGATCCCGCCGCCTGCTGTGCTTAACCCTCTTGCTCACCGTCACGGTGGTGGGCATCAGCGTGGGACAACGGTGGCGGCGCCGCAGTGTTGACGTCACCGACCCGGCCGACCGCAACGGCGTTCCCCTCTGGGAGCTCGATCGCGAATTCAAGCAGGACACATTCACCTTCGCGCGGGTTCAATACACGTCGTACAACGACCGGGGCGAGTGGGGGAAATGGCGGGTCGACTACCCGGACAGCGATCTCAATTTCTCGTTTCGGCTGCAACAGTTGACGTCGATGGACGTTGACCCGCTCGGCAAGATCGTTCGCCTGACGGACCCGGAGCTTTTTGACTACCCGTTTATTTACGTCATTGAGCCTGGCCAGATGTACCTGCTGGAGGAAGAGGTCGTCGGCCTCCGCCACTACCTCGAAAACGGCGGATTCATGATGGTGGACGACTTCTGGGGTGAGGACGAATGGTACCAATTCTACACGCAGCTCAAGCGGGTCTTTCCCGACAAGGAGCCGGTCGAATTGCCCCTGGATCACGAGATCTTCCACTGCGTCTACAAGCTGGATGTCAAACCCCAGGTCCCCAGCATCGGTGCCGCACAGAGCGGCTTTCGGACAGAGCGTGCCGATGCCCAGGAGGCACACTACAAGGCGGTCTACGATGACGACGGCCGCATGATGGCGATCATCTGCCACAATACCGATCTGGGAGACGGCTGGGAACGCGAAGGAGAAGACCCGTGGTACTTCAAGCAATTCTCCGAAAAGTATGCCTACCCGATGGGCATCAACATCGTCGTCTACGCCATGACCCATTGACCCTTGCCGGCCGCGCGCCGAATCAGGAGCAGATTTGTGACAACTGATGTGGAGACATTTGCCGACGAGAAAGAGGTCGTCGAGCAACTACAGGGTGCGCGAGAGCGGATTGATGCGGAGCTCTCCAAGGCCATCATCGGGCAGCGGGAAGTCATCAGTGAAGTGTTGATCTCCCTGTTTGCCGGCGGCCACTGCCTGCTGACCGGGGCGCCCGGCCTGGCCAAGACCCTCCTCGTGCATTCGGTCGCTCAAATCTTTCATCTCAACTTCCAGCGGATCCAGTTTACGCCCGACCTGATGCCGGCCGACATCACGGGTACGGAAATCCTCGAGGAATCGCCGGACGGACACCGGAAAATGCAGTTTGTGAAGGGCCCGATCTTCGCCAACGTGATCCTGGCCGACGAGATCAACCGCACACCGCCCAAGACCCAGGCCGCACTGCTGGAAGCCATGCAGGAGCACCAGGTCACCGCGGCCGGCGTGCGGTACCCGCTGGATGAACCGTTTTTCGTGCTGGCCACGCAGAATCCCATCGAAATGGAAGGGACCTACCCTCTGCCGGAAGCCCAGTTGGACCGTTTCATGTTCAACATCCAGGTCGACTACTTGCCGGAAGATGACGAGGTGGCCGTCGTCACCCAGACCACGTCGCGCCGTGCCGAACCGATCGAACCATTGTTTTCCGGAGACGACGTCCGCAAGTTCCATGACGTGGTCCGTCGTGTGCCAATTGCGGACGAACTGGTTCGGTACGCCGTCCAATTGGCGGCCGCCAGCCGGCCCGGTCAGGCCGCGTCACCCGATTTCGTCAACGAATGGGTGAGCTGGGGTGCGGGCTTGCGAGCGGCACAGTTCCTGGTACTGGGCGCCAAAGCGCGCGCCTTGTTGGAAGGTCGTGTGCATGTCACCGTGGACGATATCCACGCGCTGATCAAACCCACGTTTCGTCACCGGATCCTGGTCGGCTACCGGGCCGAGGCGGAAGGGATCGCCGTGGAAACCGTCATCGAACGACTCATCGACCATGTCGCCGTGCCAGGACACTGATGTCTGCAATCAACGACCCCAGCCCAACCCCGTCCCAGACGGCGGGAAATCGCGAGACCAGGCGAGCTCCCAGCGGGCGGCAATCCGGGTACATCGATCCCGGCTCCTTGATGCGCATCAAGAATATGGAGCTGCGGGCCAAGGTCATCGTCCAAGGTTTCTTGAACGGATTGCACCGTAGTCCCTATCACGGATTCTCGGTCGAGTTCAGCGAGTACCGGCAGTACTCGCCGGGTGACGATTTGCGGTATCTCGATTGGCGCCTGTTCGCCCGCTCCGATCGGTACTACATCAAGCGGTTTGAAGACGAAACCAACCTCCGCTGTTACCTGCTGCTGGACATGAGCCGGTCGATGGGCTACGGGTCGCTCACCTACCAGAAGGCGGATTATGCCAAGACCACCGCGGCGACGATCGCCTATTTTCTCTCGCTGCAGCGGGATGCGGTGGGGCTGGTGACGTTTGACGAACGCATTGATGAGTACGTTCCGGCCCGCTTTCGCACGGGTCACCTGCATCGGATCATGATGTGTCTCGAGAAAACGCTGACCGGGACGGCGACACGGCTTGAGCCGCCCATCGAGCAGATTGCGTCAACCGTCACCAAACGGGGCTTGATTGTTCTCATCTCGGACCTCCTGGCGCCGATCGACACGCTCGAAACGCAGCTCGGCTACCTGCGTTCGCGCGGTCATGAGGTCGTCCTGTTGCGGATCCTGGATCCAGCCGAAGTGCATTTCGACTTCGACGCGCCGTCCATGTTCGAGGACCTGGAGTCCGGGCAGCACTTGTATGTCGATCCCGCGGCCGCCCGCGAACAGTACTTGGAGAACTTCCACCAGCATGGGCTGCGTGTCCGCCAGGCGTGCAGCAACCTGGGCATCGACTACGATGAACTGACGACGGATCAGCCGATGGAGATCGCCCTCTTTGACTTGCTCCATGCCCGCATGCGGCGAGGTCGGACGATCTCCCGCCGGGGCCGCAGCGGAGGCGCGGCGAGCGGTGGTTCGGCGGCGCGGCCAGGACGTTCCTCCTCAAGGAGCGATGGATGAGCTTCCTGGTACCGTTGTACGCCATCGGTGCGGCGTCGATCGCCTTGCCCCTGATCTTCCACTTGATCCGGAGGACGCCGCGGGGCCGCTATGCATTCAGCTCGCTGATGTTCCTGGCGCCGTCGCCACCCCGGCTGACCCGTCGCAGCCGCATCGACAACCTGCTCCTGCTGCTGCTCCGCGGCCTCGTCCTGCTGTTGTTGGCCCTGGCGTTTACGCGTCCCTTCCTGCGCGAAGCGGCAAACCTCTCGCTGGACTCGGTCCGCGGCCGGCGGATCGCGATCCTGCTGGATACCAGCGCCAGCATGCGGCGGACCGACCTTTGGAGACAAGCCCGCGAACGGGTCACGTCCGTCCTGGAGACACTCGAACCGGCGGATGATGTGGCCCTGTTTGCTTTCGATCACCAGTGCCGGCAGCTCGTCGATTTCGACGAATCGCTGACGACGTCGCGCGTCGGCAAGCCGGCCCTGATCGAAGAACAACTGGAAGCGCTCGCGCCGAGCTGGGGGCGGACCGATGTCGGTTCGGCCCTCGTCACCGTGGCAGACGCCATTGATGTCGCCAACGACCGCAACCAGACCGAAGCCGCGACGGAGATCGTCTTGATCAGCGACCTGCAGCTTGGCGCCGATATTGCCGCCCTGCAATCGTACGAGTGGCCCGCAGAGATTGTGGTCTCGGTTCGCCAGGTGGCACCCGAGATGACCTCGAATGCGACGTTGCGGCTGCTGGAGTCTCAGGAGGAACGCGATGCCGATCCGCGGGTTCGCGTTTTCAACGCGGCCAACTCAACGGCCGAACAATTCACCGTGGCCTGGCAGAGCGACGATTCGGCGGCCCAAGTCACCGAGGAGGTTACCGTCACGGTACCACCCGGGCAGAGCCGCGTGGTGCGCGTACCCCGGCCCGCCGCAGCGGAGGCCTGCGATCGGCTCGTCTTGCGTGGCGACGACCATCCCTTCGACAACACCTTCTTCACCGTGCCGTTGGAGAAGCAGGCCATCGACGTCGTTTACGTGGGCGAAGACACGGCCGGCGATCCGGAGGGGCTGCGTTATTTCTTCGAGGCGGCCCTTCAAGGCATTCCCCATTGCGACGTGTCGTTGACCCAACGGAGCGGCCAGGAGCAGCTCGACCTGACTGGATCGCCCCCGCCCCGGCTGGTGGTCGTGGCGCAGCCGGTCAATGCAGAGCAGCTCGCCGCACTCAAACAGTTCCTGGCGGCAGGAGGGTCCTGCCTGGCCGTTCCCACCAGCCGTGACGCGGCCGTGCAACTGACCAGCTTCAACCCCTCGCTTGAGGTGCTGGCGGAGCGAACGGGCCGCGACCAGGATGACTACGTGATGCTGAGTGAGATCGATTTCGCCCATCCGGTCTTCGCGGATTTTGCCTCGGCAGATTACAACGACTTCACCAACATTCACTTTTGGAACCACTTCCGTTTCACCATGGATGCCGGCGCCGCCTCCACGCGGGTTGTCGCCCGTTTTGACGATGGCTACCCCGCACTCTGGGAACAATCGTACGAGGCCGGGACGCTCTATGTCTTGGCCAGCGGATGGCGGCTCCGCGACAGCCAATTGGCGCTCTCCAGCCGCTTCGTGCCGCTCATCATCGGTTTGATGGAACAGGCCGGCGGCGGCCGCCGGGAGACCCCCTCACTGACCGTCCATCGATCGATCACGTTGCCTCCATCCATCGATCGCGGCACGGCCCGTGTTCTCACCCCGGACACAACGCTGTTGCCACTCTCTTCGGATGAGCCGCAGTTTTCGCACACCGGCACTCCCGGTTTATATGAAGTCTCCACCTCGACGGCTCCGTTTCGGTTCGCCGTCAATCTTGATGCGGACGAAAGCAACACGGCCGAATTGGACATGAGCATGCTGGAGCAGTACGGGCTGAAGTTGGGCGAGCAGGCAACCCAGTCGGCGGAACTCGAACGCGAGCGGCAGTTGCGTGACACGGAACTAGAGAATCGCCAGAAGATCTGGCGGTGGCTGATCGCCGTCGCCATTTGCGTCGTTATCCTGGAGACCTGGCTGGCGGGCCGCCAACCGAAGGTCGATGTGGCACCGAGGAGCGCGGAATCATGATTGAACGCCGATTGCAGCGGCAGCTGGAGAAGGTGGCCGGCCGGATTCGACAGGTTCGCCTGCTGGTTACCTGGACGATGGTCTGGCTGAGCGTGGCCGCGTTGGCCGGTCTCTGCCTGCTCCTGAATACGACGTCCGGAGTCTACCTCGCCTACGCCCCGCAGGTCCTTTTTGCGTGCGCCGTCGTCGCCGCCACCGTCGGCGGCTGGCTGGCGTATCGATCGGCACGCGATTATCACAAGCTGGCCCAGCGGGTGGAACAGACGTTCCCGGACCTGCGGGCGAGCCTGCTGGCGGCTGTTAACCAGGAGCCTCAAACGCCCAACGGCGAGTTTGGTTTCATGCAGACACGGGTCATCAACCAGGCAGTGCAACATGCATATGCCAACGGCTGGATCGCCGCCACGCCGGCCTGGCGCGTCTTCCTGGCCATGTCGACCAGCCTGGCGAGCATGGTGATGATGCTGGTCGCGTTGACCGCGCTGGCAACCATGGCGAAGCCGTTGTCCGTCGATCGCGGACAGGCGGTTGTTGAGCACATCGAACCGGTCCTGTCGGCCGGCGAGGTCGTGATCGAACCAGGGTCGACAGACGTCGAAAAGGGGACCAGCCTGCTGGTGCTCGCCCGCTTTGGCGGCAACTTGCCGTCGGAGACAACGCTGATCGTCGAGCGGGCCGAGGACAATATCTCCTCCACGGCAATGTCCAAGAGCCTGGACGATCCGGTATTTGGCGGACGGATCCCCGACGTGAACGGCCCCCTGTCGTATCACGTGACCTTCGGCTCGTCGACCTCCGAAAAGTTCCAGGTGACGGTCTTTGAATACCCGCAACTGGTGCGGGCTGATGCAACGCTGGTGTACCCCGATTACACGTCCCGTGAACCGAAACGATTGCAGGACGTTCGTCGCGTTTCCGCCGTGGTCGGTTCGGAACTGACGCTCACCTGCCTGCTCAACAAACGCGTCCGGGAGGCGCGGCTCGTACCGCGGGAAGGTGAGCCGCTTGTGCTGACGCATCAACCGGCCGACGACAGCCAGCCGGCCGGCGAAACGTCGAATTACGCGGCGACCTGGACGCTGGAAACGTCGCAGCGTTTTACCTTGCAATTGGTTGACGAACAGGGACGGCGGAACAAGCAGCCGCCCGAGATTGTGGTCACTGCGTTGCCCAATCGACCTCCCGATCTCAAACTGGTCATGCCCGCCCGTGACGTCCAGGTATCGCCCCTCGAGGAACTCGATCTGCAGGCGAATGTCTGGGACGACTACGGTGTCAACGCCATCGGCGTCACCTACGAGATCGCCGGCGATGAACCTCACGACGTGGTCCTCGCCGAGATGCTGGCCGGGCAACAGCGCCTGGACTTTGCCCATACGGTCGGCTTTGAAGCGCTCGAGGCCGAGCCGGATGAGTTGCTCTCCTATCATTTCTGGGCAGAGGATATCGGGCCCGACGGCGCCGAGCGGCGTACGTTCAGTGATATGTATTTCGCCGAGGTCAGGCATTTTGAGGAGATTTTTCGCCAGGGGGAACAACCCAGCGAAGATTCCCAACAGCAACAACAGCAGCAGCAGCAATCCCAGAACGGGAATCAGGCGGAAAAACTAGCGGAACTGCAGAAGCAAATCATCAATGCGACCTGGAAGCTGGTCCGACGTGAGTCGGCCGAGCGGCCCTCGGAGAAGTTTGAGAACGATGTCAACCTGGTGGAACAGTCCCAGTCGACGGCACTCGAACAGGTTGCGACGCTGGCGGAAGAGCTGACGGACGAGCAGTCCCGGAAACACGCCGCCGACGTCCAAGACCAGATGCGCGAAGCGATTACACAGCTCACCTTGGCACACGATTCAGGCGATGCTGCCCCGCTCCGACCAGCGCTCGCCGCTCAGCGGCTGGCGTACCAGGGGCTGCTCAAATTGCGGGCCCGCGAACACAAAGTCGTGCGTTCGTCACAACAGCAATCCAGTTCCCAGTCGAGTTCCAGCAGTCAATCGCGAGCCCAGCAGCAGCTACAGCAGCTTCAGCTCGACAACGAGCAGAATCGTTATGAGACGCAGCGTGAAGCCCAGTCGCAGCAGGAACAACAGAATCAAGAGACGCAGCAGGTCTTGAACCAGCTCCGCGAATTGGCGCGCCGCCAGGCCGATCTGAATGACCGCCTCAAAGAGATCCAGTCCGCCCTGGAGCAGGCCGAAACGGTTGAGGAACGTGATGAGCTCGAGCGGCAACTCAAGCGGCTCCGTGAAGAGCAGCAGAAGCTGGTCCGGGACGCGGAAGAACTTGAGTCGCGCATGGAGCAACCTGACAACCAGGAGCGCATGAGCGACTCCCGCGAACAACTGGCAGAAACACGCGAGAATATGCGCGAGTCGTCGGAAGCGCTGGAGCAAGGACAGGTCTCCCAAGCCATCACCTCAGGGACACGGGCCGAGCGAGAATTGCAAGACTTGCGAGATGACTTTCGCAAACAATCGGCGGACCGCTTTGCCGAAGAGATGCGGGACTTGCGCGAGGAGGCTCGCGCACTGGACGATCAGCAACAGGATTTGAGCGAACGAATTGAACGCCTGAAGAATCCGCAACCGGCCAATAGCTCCCTGCGAGATGATGGCGAACGGGAACGGGTGGCTGAGGCCCTGGGCCAACAGCGAGAGCAACTGAATGACCTGCTCGAACGCATGACGGATACCGTCATCGATGCGGAAGCTACCGAGCCGCTGTTGGCGAACGAGCTCTACGACACGCTACGGCAAACCCAACAGGCCGAATTGTCACGCGATCTGCAGGCTGCCGAGCGGTCGCTCGAACGAGGATTGCTCGACGACGCGGCGCAACGCGAGGAGGTGGCAGGCAACGGCATTCGACAATTGCGAGAAGGAGTCGAACGGGCCGCGGAACGTGTCGTCGGCAGCGAGACCGAGGCCTTGCAGCGAGCCCAACAAGAGCTGAACGAACTGACGGAGGAGTTGCGGGACGAAGTCGCCCGTGGCAGCCAACAGCAGGGACAACAATCGGATCAGCAACCGGAACAGCAACCGGGACAGCAACCGGGACAGCAACCGGGACAGCAACCGGGACAGCAACCGGGACAGCAACCGGGACAGCAACCGGGACAGCAACCAGGACAGCAACCGGGACAGCAACCGGGACAGCAACCGGGTCAGCAACCGGG
>JAUIGN010000029.1 GCA_030430075.1 bacterium | reverse complement strand
GAGCGGCCTGCAGCCACTCTGCGCCCAAAAGACACTTGCCGCACTCACTACGCAACTCCTACCCCACCGACAGGTCAGGTCGCCGCAAACCACTACGCAACCGGCTCGCCGGGCACGTGAGGCCAGGTTTCCCGGCCGGTTGCCGATCTCCAGGCGCCGGTGCCGGCAGCCGGCGGTCGGGCGCGGCGTGGCGGCCCGTCAGGGAGGACGTCGAGCCGTACAATGGCGCGTTGGGAAAATCAGTTTCCATCATGCGAGCGACCCGGTAAACTGACGCTTCCTCACCCGCCATCCGTTGTGAGCAACGGTGCACCAAACGATCCCGCCCCAGGAGTTACCAATGTCGGTTGTGCGCTGCCCCGGTCCGCTGCCCCGGCGTGAATTCCTGCAGCTCGGCGCCTTCGCCCTGGGAGGCTTGTCGCTGGCGGATGTCCTGGCGCGGCGCACCTTGGCGGGCACGTCGAATTCTCCGACGTCGGTGATCCTCCTGTATTGCCACGGCGGGCCCTCGCAACTGGAAACGTACGACCTGAAACCAAACGCGCCCAGCGCCTATCGCAGCGTGTTCGCGCCGATCGCGACCAACGTGCCGGGCATGGAGATTTGCGAACTCTTCCCTCGGCAAGCCAGGATCGCTGACAAGTTTTCGCTGGTGCGTTCCCTGCACCACGAAATGAGCAGCCACAGCGATGGCGGCATCGAGGTCTTGACCGGCAAGACTCCGACCAGGCCCGATCCGACGTCGACGTCCAAGAGCGAGCATCCCGACTTTGGTTCCATCGCCAGCAGCGTGCGAGGCATGAATGCGCGGGCGATTCCTCCTTATGTCAGTATTCCCAACAAGCTCTACATGACGCGGCCCCAATATGCCGGCCGGCACCACGCACCTTTCGAGGCCGGGGATCCGTCCAGTAAGAGCTACCATCCGCCGCAACTGAATGTTGTCGCCGGGCGCGGCGATGGCGGACTGGCGGATCGGCGGCACCTGCTGGGACAGCTCGACCGGTTTCGAGCCGCCGTCGACCAACAGAGTCCGTTGGCCGCCAACGACGAGTTTCGTGACCTGGCGTTCCGGCTGTTGACCAGCCCGGAAACCGCGGCGGCGTTCGACATCAGTCAGGAACAGGATGCGTTGCGGGACCGGTATGGACGCAATATCTGGGGCCAGGGTTGCCTGCTGGCACGGAGGCTCGCAGAAGCCGGCACGGCCGTCACTTCGGTCTATATCAACACGCCGAAGAACGGTCCGGAATTCACCAACTGGGACGACCATATCATGAACGCCGGCCGGCCGGGTCACTTCGGCGGCTACATGCGGACACGGCTGCCCTATCTCGATCAGGCCCTGTCTGCCCTGATCGAAGATATTTTCAACCGGGGGCTCGACCAGCAAATCATGGTGGTTGTGATGGGCGAATTTGGTCGCACGCCGCGACTCAGCCAGAACGCCCAGGGCACGGGGCGCAACCACTGGCCACAGGCGTATACTGCCTTGGTCTCCGGCGGCGGACTCAACATGGGCCAGGTGGTCGGGGCGACGAATTCCAAGGCAGAATACCCGACCCAGCGACCCTGCACGCCGCAAGACTTGCTGGCCACCGTCTATCGCCATCTGGGAATCGATCGCCATCACGCGATCAAGGACTATAACGGCCGGCCCATTCCAATTTTGAACGAAGGTGAGCCGATCCGGGAGTTGATCTGAGCCGTCGCGGTCCCCGGTCCAGGAATGCCTGCAGCGGGGCATGCGGTGACATGTCCCGTTGGCTGCGGATTGACGCGGCTTCCCTGCTTGCTTGCGAGACGGCGCCGGACGTTGCTACGATGGCAGGCTCGTGAATCGTCTCGCCGCGTTGGCGGCCAGAGACGTTCCGGAAGCGCTTTCGGACCCCAGACGAGACACCCACCGCGGAGAACCCCATGCTGATACGACCGACGATGATCGCCTCGAGTTGCCTCGTCCTGCTGGTTTTGACATCGGCCGAACGGTTCCTCGGTGGGCAAGCGATGGGCGATGAAACGCGCCGCGACGCGGCGCAACCGGCGGATCCGAGCGAGCCGGCGATGCTGCCGAAGTTTGTGTCTCTCTTCAACGGACGCGATCTCAGTGGATGGGTCGACGTCAATACGTCGCCGGAAACGTGGCAGGTCAAAGATGGCTTGCTGGTATGCAGCGGGTTGCCGATCGGCGTGATGCGTTCCGAACGACAGTATGAGAATTTTCTTCTCCATATCGAATGGCGACACATGAAACCTGGCGGCAACTCCGGCGTATTCGTGTGGAGCGAAGGGCAGGTCCCCGCGGGCAAGCGGTTACCCAAAGGGATGGAAGTGCAGATGCTGGAGTTGGAGTGGGTGAACCTGCATCGTAAAGCGAACGGAGAACCTCAGCATATCGGGTATATTTCCGGCGAGTTGTTTGGTGCTGGTGGCCTGACAGCCACGCCGGATCATCCCCGGGGTTCCCGCAGCATGTCCGTCGAATTGCGGTGCAAAGGCGCCGGGGAATGGAATGTGTATGACGTCGTCTGTGTTGACGGAACCGTCAAACTCTCGATCAATGGCAAGTTTGTGAACTCGATTCGAAATTCTTCGGTCCGCAAAGGATATCTGTGCCTCGAGTCGGAAGGTTCGGAGATTCACTTCCGCAACATCCAAATCCTCGAACTGCCCCCCGGCATCACCACGCCCGAGCAGCAGGCCGCGATCGTGGGCAGCGAGAGCCGATAGTCGTGCGCTCGGCTCTTGAGCCATCTCACCTGCGAGTTGAGCCTGCGGAGACACCCCGTCGATCCGTGCCGGCTGCGGCCGGCGTCGTCCGGGCATCCTGGCGGCGACGGTCCCGCTGGCGAACATTCGGCAGGAGCCGCGCTTGACGTTGTGCTGGGGGTCGACTACAAAATATGCTAAAAATATACATATTTAGCATAAACGGAAGATCGAGTTTCAATGAGCCTGACGACGCATACGGATTTCGCCCTCCGCACGCTCATGTACCTGGCGACGACCGCGGAGCGGACCACGGCGGCGAAGGTGGCCCAGTTGTACGGTGTTTCGGCGAACCACCTCTCCAAGGTTGTGAATCAACTGGCCCGGTTGGGCTACGTTCGCAGCATTCGCGGTATCGGCGGCGGGATTGAACTGGCGAAGGCACCCGCCGACATCCGGCTGGGCGAGGTGATCGAAGCCTTCGAGGGAAACATGCATTTGTTGGAATGCGTGAGCACCGAAGGGGTCTGCACGATTCAATCATTCTGCAAGCTCAAGGGTGTGTTGGCGGAAGCCGAACGACTTCAAATGGAGTATCTGAATCAAGTCACCCTGGCGGATGTCGCCCCCACGAAACGCCAGTTGGGCCGTGCGCGCTGACAGCAGGCAACAGCGCCGCTGAACAGTGGGCGATGCGCTGGATGCAGGGGGCGGCAATGGGCTGGACCACCCCGCTTCCTCACCCCACAAACAACCTGCTTCACCCCACCAACAACTGCTCAGCGCGACTCGCTGTTTCGGAGTCGTTTGTCGTGATCCGATCCACCGTGCCGCGCGTCTGATGAGTTGCCCAGGCTGCGGTGACCGGACTAACGCGTGGCTTGCAACAGGTAGTTTCGCCGCCCGTCGGCGAATTCTTTAAGGTTCGTTGGACCGTGACCACCGCGTGCTTCAGGTTGCCGCGACACTCGTTGCGGCTCGCCGGTCGCCGCCAGGAAAGCTTCGTATGAGGCGAGCTTTCGAGTGTCGGCCTTGACGGCATCACGGATCAGCGACGCCTGTTGCCTGACGATCGGCCCGAGTGACTGCCAGTCGAGCGACTTGGCGGCCAGCTCACGGACGTTGCGCAGGTACTGCTCGCGGTACTTCGGAACGGCCAGGACCTTGCTTCGCAGTGGCTTGCTGGGATCATCCATTCCGATGAGCGGATCGAGTTCAAATGGCGAGTTCATCGCCGGGCGATCCGTGTTGCCGCGAGGTTCACCGAATGGCGGTCGGCCACCTCGGGGCCCCGGTCCCACGCCGCGCGGTCCTCCAGGGCCGCGCATCCCTGGCCCGTGGGCCCCCCGGAACGCTTCGTTCATATCGTGTGGTATGAAGTGAAAGCGGTTGTCCTGGTCGAGGAAAATGCTGTAATCGCTTGCCCGAACCCAATAGCCGTCCGAGTTGATCAGGCCGTTGTCGATGGCCAGAAACCAGAGCAGTTCATCGACATCGACGATTGGCTCCAACGCCGCCGGCAACTCGTCGGTCGGCGTCTCCTCCAACACACGACACAGCTCGATGAGCTTCGCCAGGGACTTCTTTCCGCCCGACTTCTGTTCGTACGGGTGCTGGTAATTCTCCGGATCGTCCCCGCGGTAATCCAACCCGCCGCCGCCGCGCGGTGAACCGCTTACCTTCCAACGGGCTCCTTTACCGCTCGCGTAGTTCGCGTTGAGAAAATCCTTATTGAACTGTTCGACGTTCGTGTAGACGCCCCAGTTTTCTCCGTTGATCACGACACGCACGAAATTGGCTTTCGGAGCCGGCAGGTGCTGCCGGGCGACGTGGGAATACAACACCGTACTCATCATTGAATCGTCGCCATGCGCGTTGAGCAGGTTCAGCGTCTTGTAGCCGAGCAACCGTTGATCTTCGTCGGCCAGATCGACTGAGATGTTCAACGACCGCTTGTAGCCTGTCGGCACCGCGAAATACGAGGACGCGCCGCGAAAGTGAATGCCGCAGTTCGGATAGGCCGTGCCGTCGACGGTCAAGGTTGCCGGCACGTCGACGTCGGTTCCGCGGAAGTCTTCGAGCTCTGCTTCCCAGTCGGCGTTTTCGAAGTCGATAAAGATGGTTCGCAGGAGAGTCGTGTCGTACAGATCGCCGTCCAACGGCTGGACTGACGATTTGGAAACTTTCTGGCCGGCCGTTGCCGGGGGGCGATTGCTGCCTCGACCCGGTCCGCCTGGGCCACCGGGGCCGCCAGGTCCGCTTGGTCCGCCTGGTCCTCGGCGGCCGCCGAACCCGCCCGGTCCACGACGACGTTCCGGCCCACCGGGTCCCGCCTCGGGCGGCGGCCCAAACGCGCCCGGCCTTCTGGGCCCGAATCCGCCGAATCCACCCGGCCCACCCGGCCCACCCGGTCCACCCGGTCCACCCGGGCCGCGTCGTGGTGCCGGGTGTTCTTGCACGAAGGTTCGCGCCCTTTGTCGCTCTGCGGCGTCGAGCCACCCGTTCTTGTCCTTGTCGAATTGTTCAAGCAACTCGCGCTTGCCACCGTCCATGCCCGGCGGCTGTGCGTTGCTAAGCGGTGACATCACGCCCAGCCAGAGCAAGGTGGAAATACAGATCGTACGCACGGGCAGAGAAGAAATTTGCATGGGATCGTTCTCGGAGTTCTCACCACAGGATAAGGACACGTTTGTTTCGTAGAGACACGTCGGTGCAGTCAGCTAGGGGACAGGGAGTGCAGACGGCAAGCGGCTACCGTCAGGTAATGGCCACCGCCGCCGAAACGCGGAGGGGGCATCACAACCGTTCCCTCTTCCAATGCGCCATCCGCGCACCAATCGGGCCACCCTTTCTTGAAGATCGCTGCGGGAGCCTTGCTGGGGCGCGCCTGTGCGTGAGCCCGTCGTCACCAACCGCGGTCGCTCGGAAACTGATCGGATCCCCAGCGGCCCGGAGCATCTTGCGTGTCCCTGCACGGAGCCCCTGCACGGAGCCATCACGGGGGGACGGGGAATCACCGAAGGCCGTCAATTGGGTGAGCCCGCCTGGTCCTCGGCCGGCGGCGGCGCAATCCAGATCGTCAGGCTCGCCTTGTTCTGCAGGAGGTCAACCGCTTTGACCTCGGCCTTCACCACATCCAGCCCCGACCGCTTGGATAGATCGGCGAGCAACTCAGCTCGATGGGCGTCTCCGAGCAAATCGAGCCGATCATATTCGATGGAGAACTTGGCCCCCTTAGCGGCGCTATCGGATTTGCGGTCCCCTTTCCCGTTCGCGTTCCCGTTCGCGTCATCGCGGACCTTTCCATTGGCGGAAGCCGCGCTATCCGGACTGCGCCCCACGACCCACTCTTTGAGCATCGCCGCCCCGAAAATCAGCGAGTTGACCATCATGACTTCCGCATAACTGGTCTTCTTGTTCGACAGCGAATTGATGACAGCAATTCCAATCACGATGAACAGGTAAGTCATCTCCTTTGGGCGCAGCGCGGCGGTGCGATAGCGGAGGACACCGAAGACGGCGAACAGGCCAAGCGCCAGCCCGAGGTCCAGTTCCAGTTTCTTCATCGTGAAGCAGATGAAGAAGACGGTCACGTTCAACATCACCGCCGTAAAGGCAAACTCGCGTTGCCGCTGCGAGGGGTAGATCGCGAAGACCACGATCAGTGAGAGAAAGAAGAGATCAATCGCAAAGCGAACGACCAGTTTGTAGATATCGTCGTCAAAGAGCGGTACTTCGAGAAATTCCATCGTCGTCCTTGGTTTGCCCGACCAACGAAAAAAGAGTTGCTGCAGGCTGATACCGCGTGATACGACCAGCCGGCGCGGGATGCGGCGCAACCCGCCGCAAGAACATGCGACATTGACCCAACAACGGGGCCACAAAATCTGCTCTTGCGTGCAAGAAAAGAGAAAGTTCTTGGGCTGGTAGCCGGAGGGCCGAAAGTTTCCGGGCCCGCTTCGCCTGACTCGACGCAGGTCGTTAACTGCTCGGCGCAGGTCGTTTACTGCTCGGCGCGGGTCTCTGACCCCGCCGAAACCGCCGACCGAAGGTCTCCCGCCAGCAAAGAAATGTCCCGGAATCGCTCGTCGTGGGGTGAGACCTGGCGGTCGTCTCAGGTGCGGGGTCATGAGACCCGCGCACAGCAGGAGGTGCGGGGTCATGAGACCCGCGCACAGCAGGAGGTGCGGGGTCATGAGACCCGCGCACAGCAGGAAGTGCGGGGGCATGAGACCCGCGCACAGCAGGAGGTGCGGGGTCATGAGACCCGCGCACAGCAGGAAGTGCGGGGTCACGAGACCCGCGCACAGCAGGAGGTGCGGGGTCACGAGACCCGCGCACAGCAGGAGGTGCGGAGTCACGAGACCCGCGCACAGCAAGCAGTGCGAAGTCATCAGCCCCGCGCACAGCAGGAGGTGCGGGGTCATGAGACCCGCGCACAGCAGGAGGTGCGGGGTCATGAGACCCGCGCACAGCAAGCAGTGCGAAGTCATCAACCCCGCGCACAGCAGGAACTGTCGACCTGCATGCACCAGCAACACCCACCCCACGCCAGCAAGCTCATCCGCCCAAGGCCCACAGCAAAAACGCACGGACCGCGCACGACCCAAACGTCGCGCGCCCCGCGCTCAACTCAGGCCCACGCAGGGAACGCCCCGATCCGCCTCCCTGCCCATCCCCGTTCTCGCCTCGGACACGGCTCGCCGGGTGATTGATGGTTGCTTGCCCAGGGGGTCAGCTGTTTCCAAAGCGGGCGCCGACCCATCTCAGGGCATTTCGCGGACGACGCGAAAGCCAGTGTAGACGCTGGCGTCGGCGGCTTCCGCGAAGGTGCGGATCGAAGCGCGGACGGCGGCCGGAGCGCATGTCCAGGCGCCCCCGCGCATCGAGCGCCAGTCGCCGTACTTGTGCTGATCGGTTTCTTCGACAAACAGCGGGTCGCGGACGGCCACGTTCGCCCGTTCCTGGCGCGGGACTCCGGTGAAGTACTGCTCGTAGACGTTTGCCGACCAGCGGTCCTGGCACCATTCCCAGGCGTTGCCGTGCAGATCGTACAAGCCCCACGGATTCGGCCGAAAGCTGGCCACCTTCGCCGTGAAGACGGCGCCGTCGCCATCGTCGGCACCCAGGCGGACGGCTCGCTGAAACTGTGTGGTCTGCGGCTGCGCCGCTTCGAGTGCCCCGTCGGCGACGTTCGCGTGCCGGTAGGCTTCGTCTGGGGACTCGCCCCAGGAGTACCAGGTGGACCGCGCGGCGCGGCAGGCGTATTCCCATTCCGCTTCGCTGGGGAGCCGGTACGTGGCTCTTTCTTTCTTGGACAGCCAGCCACAGAATTCCTGAGCGTCGTTCCAACTCACACAGACGACGGGGTGGGCGTCGGATTGCGTGAAGCCTGGGGTCTTCCAGGTGATCTCAGGAGCCTTGCGAAATCGGTCGACGTAGTTCTTCTCATCAGGAAAGCACCCCAGGGCTCCACCATTGCGTTCGGCATCCGTCTGGTAGCCGGTGGCACGAACAAAGGCCCGGAACTGGCCCACCGTCACCTCGGTAACGCCGAGTGCAAAGGGTTGCGTGATCACGGTCCTGTGGGCCGGCGTCTCGTTCTTGAAGTTTTGCTTGTTGCTGTATTGGTGAATGATGTCGAAATCGCGTTCACGCCGATTGGCCGTGTCGAAGCCGCGCAGGTAATCACCGGCGGGGATGACTGCGAAAACCATCTCCAGCGAATTCGCCGGCGTCAGTCTCACATGCATTTCCGCCGTCGACGGTTCCACGGCCGATATCGACCGGCCAACGAGCATGGCGCCGACCAGGATGGCGCAGCAGACAAACTTCAGCGCCGAGGACCGATGGTCCGTCGCCGTCCGCAGGACAGCGACTTCTCTGCCGTAGCCTGATCCGCGCCGCACGGTACATGGTGGCGGGTTCATCCGGTGAGCTCTCCGATCACGCCCGTGCTGTCCTGGAATGGTCCGTCGACGCGAACTCCCATCTTTTCGACCATGGTGTGCCAGAGGGACGACAGGGGTGTTCGGGCGGCCAGCTCGACGTGTGTCTGATGGCGAATCCCCAGCCGGCTCCCGCCGGACAACACCGTGGGCAGCAGGTCCTTGCTGTGCCCAATCCCCATACCGCTGGAGAAACCCAGCATGGTGTGGTCGAGCAGCGTTCCGTCGCCGTCTCGAATGGAGGCCAACCGGTCGAGGAAATAGCTCCAGTGGCGCATGTAGATCGTGTCGACCTTGGCCAGTTCTTCCAGGTTCTTCGGGTCGTTGCCATGATGGGTCAGCTCATGGTACCCCTTGGAAACGCCAAACTCGGGATACACACCGCCGGCGAGCTCGGTTCGTACGACGTACGAGATGACGCGCGTCGAATCGGTTTGGAATGCGAGCGCGATCAGGTCGTACATCAGCCGCGCGTAGGTGTCGTAAACGAACTTGCCGTTGCCTTCCGGAGCGACCGCCTGCTCATAATCGCCGAGCCCCTTCAGGTCTGGTGCCGGTTTGGGGCGGTCGGCCCAGTCGATTTCCCGCCGGAGTGTCAATTCGACTTCGCGAATCGAGTTGAAGTACTGGTCAAGTTGTTGTCGGTCAAGATGGCCGAGCTGTCGCTGCAGTTGCCGGGCGTCGGCGAGGACCGCATCCAGCACACTGCCTCGCTGGCGAAACTCATCCGACCGCTGAGAACGCTCTGCTGCGTCCGCCGGGCGAAACAAGAGATTGAAGATCGCTTGCGGATCATTGTCGGCCGCCAGCGGCACGCCTTGGCGATTCCATGAAATCGTCGCCAGGGCCTGGCTCCCGAAACCGGTTCCCCGCTTCACCGAAAACTGCAGCGAAGGAAAGCGGGTCTCTTTCCCATGCAATTCGGCAGCAAGCTGATCCGGAGAGGCCGTCTGTTTCTCACCCCGA
The DNA here is from genome assembly GCA_030430075.1 of bacterium. GTDB lineage: Bacteria > Planctomycetota > Planctomycetia > Pirellulales > Pirellulaceae > ARS98. The sequence continues at coordinate 89,166 of JAUIGN010000029.1, read as the reverse complement.
GCGATCGACGTGGCAAACGGATAAGCGCCGTCATGCCCGCCCCCTTTGTCCAGCCACGTGCCGGAAAGGACCGTGAACCGGCCTCGATGCTTCTCCAACGGTTTGAGGATACGCGACATTCCTGCGTCCTGGCCGAAGCCGTCCGGATAGAACTGCCGCATATTCATTCCGGTGCCGAAATAGAACATCCCCAAGCGGGGCACCGTGCGGGGCGTCGTCGCCGCAGAGGCGCCTTGCGGCATCATGGCTTCCAGCCAGGGAAGGCCGAGGCAGGTCCCGGCGCCCCTGAGAAATGTACGGCGGTCCAGCGGCTTAGAAGTCCGAATATTCATTTGCTGATAAAGACCTTGCTCGTCACGAGGGACTGAATCAATGACCGAAACGAGTCGCTGCCGGCCTTCATCTCGGCGACAGCCCGATTGATCGTGGGGTCGTCGGTCGGCTCGATCGGCCGGCCCAGCGCGTACAACAGGAGTTTTTCGGCGAGGCACTTTCGGAAACGGTCCTGTTGCTCGAGCAACTGTTCCCGGAATTCCTTGAACGAACCGAATTCACGGCCGTTGGGCAATTTCCCGCCGGCCACAATCGGGGGCCGCTGGCTGCCGCGGAAATTCTCCCCATCCTGTTGCTCGCGCCAGGCTCCGATGACGTTAAAGTTTTCCAGGGCCAGGCCGTACGGATCCAACGACCGATGGCAAGCAGCGCAGGCCTCGATTTCCTGGTGTTGTAGCAGCCGTTCACGGACCGTCAGCCGTTCGCCCCGGATGTTCGGCTCCACCTCGCCCGCATTCGGCGGTGGTGGATCGGGCGGTTGATTGAAGAGGACCTCCCGTACATAGACGGCGCGGGAGACCGGTTTGGTACGAATTCCGTCCGAGCCGGCCTGGTGCACGCCGGCCATCGCCAGCAATCCGCCGCGCGGCGAATTCGCCGGCAGAGCGACTCGCCGAAAGGCGTCTCCCTCGACCCCGTCAATCCCGTAGTGCCGCGCCAACCGGTCGTTGATGACGAGGAATTCTGAGTCGATAAAGTTCAGCACGCTGAGGTCGTTTCGCAAGATCGCTCGAAAGAATTCTAACGGCTCCCGGACGACGGCCGCGGCCAGCCGATCATCATAGTCTCGGTAGAGATTTCTATCCGGTTCGAATGTCAGGAACGTATCGACCCGCAGCCACTGCCGTCCGAAATCGGTCACAAACCGGTCCGCTTTGGGATCGTCGAGCATTCGATCGACCTGAGCGACCCGATGCTTCGGATCACGCAACTCGCCTGCCGCCGCGGCCCGAAACAGTGCTTCGTCCGGCATGGACGACCAGAGCATGTACGAGAGCCGCGCGGCGATCTCGAAGTCATTCAGTTGCCCGCTGTCGGGCCCCGCGGAATATTCGGCCAGGTAAAGGAATTTGGGAGAGGTCAGAGCTGCCGCCAACCCAACCCGAATCGCCTCGTGAAACGACTGGCCGTTGTCCAGCTCGGTCTGCACAACCTGCAGTATCGGTTCCAGTTCTTGGTCGTCGATCGGCCGCCGCCAGGCCCTGGGCAGGAAACGGGCGAAGATCTGGCGGGCGTAGGGCAGATCATCGGTCCCCTGGTCGCCGGCAAACAGCAGCGTCCGGTGGCTGGCCGGGGGCCAGCCGTCGTAGAGCGGTCCTTCGACTTCAAGGTAGTCGAGAAACACGCGGGGAAACTGCGTCACGTCCAACTTCTCCGGGTCCGGTGTCGACCGTTCTCCGCCCCAGCCTTCCGCGACTTTGCGCCCGGCCAGCCTCAACGTCTCGGTGAAATTGCCCTGTTTCCCCAACTCGCTGTTGCGGCGCATGAAGTCTTCGCCCGGTCGCTGCCCCATGTAGAGCGAAACTTCGTTGAGCATCCGCACGCTCAACTCGTTCCCCAGCGTATCGCGGGGAATGGTGACGGAATACTCGGCAGGCCGATCCCAAGGGGCGGTGACGTCGACCTCCATGACGGAACGCATTCCGTCGTCAGGATGGCCGTGGCTGAGCCGTATCCGCGGCACTTCCCCGTTGGCTCCACGCCGCGCACCTGCACGGATCGTAAACCGGTAAAAACCGTTCACGGGGGCCACATTGTTGTCACGGCGCCCCGGGTAACGCAGCATTCCGAACGATCGCGTTCCCCCTTCAATCAATTGCAGGCCGCCCGGAACGGGTGTCATGCCGAGCCGCGTAACCAGGTAACCGATCGCCCCGCTGTCCGCGATCTCTTCGAATTCCAGCCGCATGGTTTCGGTGGGAAATTCAGGCGGCCCGTCGACAATTGCGCGGTCCGCGATCCGCCGTGCGACTCGGTAGTACTGCGTCATCAGGGAAGGATCGACGAGCAGCGCCGAACTGACCTTGTCGAATCCCTCGGCCGTTCCGTCCGGAGGCAGCACATCGAGCGGACTTTCGCCCGTTGGAAATTTCATCGACAGAAGATCGGCAATGGTGTTCGTGTATTCGTGCCGGTTCATCCGCCGCAACAACACGCGACCGCCGCTGCCGCTCCGAGCTCGCTCGGCGGCCCGCAATTCACGGCTGACCCAGCGAGACGTCTTCTCGATGAACGCCACCGGCAGGCGATCCTCGTCCGGCGGCGGCATCTCACCCAGGTTGATCGCGTTCCTGATCTCGATCCACTGCAGCCCGTTGTCGCGATCCGAAAAGTCCGCGGACAACCGGTCCACCCGCAACTGCCCTTCGGCCGTTTCCGGACCATGGCATTTCAAACAATGCACCTTTAAGGCCGGCGCAATCTCCGTATCGAAGACGTCGGCCCATGCGCTGCCGGCCGATGCACCGGCCAACAGGATGACGGCCAGGACGCACCAGCAGCGCATCAGTTTGAGCCACACGACGATCGAGTCACCGGTCGTTCGCGCGTTGGGACGATCGCACGGCGGTTCGGGAAAGCTACCGGGCAACGAATTCGATGCTCCAATTACGAATGGGTCATGACCAACGGACTGCAATCAGCTACCGCGCCCAGCGGGAAGCACGCCGAAACGACCGTCCGGTGACCGTGCACGCTGGACTGTCGCGTCTCACAAAGGCGCTGTGAAACGGTGCCTCGCGTTGTTTCATGGTCGCGCGAAGCAACGCTTTGTTCCACACTACCCCTGCCAGTATACGCTGGCCGCCGCGTGCCTGTCATCGGCGTCCGCATCCATGTGTAAGAGAATGGTTCCGGATAATTACTGAACGAACAACCGGTCAGGGCAATCCGCTGGGTCCCAGCCATTTGCCGTGAACTCACGCGATACGCCGCGAGGATCCGTCGGAACGCGTTCGCTTCCGGTTTGCTCGGCGATCAACGGAACCGGGGCTGACGCCGATCGGCTGATGAATGATCCAGACCTTCGAGAGATGGCGCCTAGCTTGACTTCCATGGCTGACGCCGTACGTCGTCGTGCGGGATGTGTCGTTCAACGGCTCGACTTCATCGGGGGGGCAACTGGCAAAAAGTTTTCCAGCAACCAGACGTTGCTTTCAAACGTCATGGCCATGAAAGCCAGATGGCGGCCGTCCGGCGAGGGGCGCAGGCGGGCCACCCACTGACTCTTATTTCGCCACACCTCCCGCGTTTGCCCGTCAAGGCCGATGTAGAGCAGCAGGTAGTCGTCACTTTCCAGCGGCGTGGCGAAGACGCCTTGGCCATTCGCTGCCCACGCCACGCGCTGAAACTTGGAGTATCCCGACACCGGCAGCGTCTCGACGCGCCCGTTGTCGAGCGAGACGATCTGCAGGCATTCGTCGCCGGCAACGACGATGCGATTCCCGTCCGCCGCCAGGTCCCAGTCGCGATGTCCGGCCTGGCCGATTTCGACCCGCGCCAGCTCAGGGCCCCGTCCGGAATTCAGATCGAGCTCGAAGAACACCAGGTGCATCGGTTGCCGCTCGCTGACCACGTTCGGTGCATCCGCGCTGGGCGCACAGCGGAACGACGCGTGCCGAAAGGTTCCCAGGGATCGCGGTGTGCCGCCGTCAATCGGCGTGCAAAACAGCTCGGCGGCGCCTCCTTGGTTCAATTCCAGCAAGGAGGGGGTGGACGCGTGGATGAGCAGCGAGCCGTCATGGTTGGTCTGTCCACCCAGATCATCCTCGGACGTTGCGATCACGACTCTTGCCGGCCCGCCGTCGATGGCCTGTTGGTAGATGTCGAACGTGCCGCTCCGATCAGAACTGAACAAGACGGTCTGATTGTCGAGCCATGAATCGAGTTTGTCGTCGCGGTCGTCGAGCGTCAAGCGTCGGGGGCTCAGCAATCGGTTGGAATCCGGCTGCAACTCGGCCACGTAGACATCAAACTGGGCACGACTTCGTCGAATGGCAAGCTGCCTGCCATCAAGGGTTGCGTTGCAGACCGAACTGGAGAACCCTGAATCGTCGGCAATCTCTCGCGGCGTCCCCAGCGGTTGGCCGGTCACGGGATCCGTGCTGACGGCCCACAGATTCGCGGTTTCTCGCTCCGTATCCTGTAGAGAATAGACGACCGTTCCGTTTGGCAGGCAGCAACATGAGGGGCTGTCGGAGCTGGTGAGTCCAATGTCGGCGAGAATGGACGTTGGTTGAGCGTCGATGGTGTCGCAACTCTCCAGCGCGGCTGCCCATCCTGTGGGCGGTGGAGTGAGGCGAGCGTAGAGGATGCGGTGCCCCCCGGGATACCAATCGAGGCTGCAAAACTCGTCTCCCGCATCACCCTGCAGCAGGCGCCGCGCGTTCTGACCGGAGGTCGACATCAGCCAGATCTCCTGCGAGTCGCTGGTAGTGAAGGCGATCTGTTGGCCGTTCGGGGAGACGGCGGACTCCAGCCCCACGTCGCCACGCAGCTTGCGCGGCGCACCTCCGGCTATGTAGGTCACCCAGATGCTCCGCTGGCCCCGAGCGTCGGCAAGCGTCAGCAGCAGCCTGGTCTCTTCCGGGAACCAGGAAACGTGGTAGACGCTCATCCCCTCCGGCAGTTCGACGGCGAGGATCTCGCCGCTGTGGACGGCGCGGAGCACGAGCTTCTCGTAGATTCCGTTATAAGCCAGGTAGGTTCCTTGCGGTGAGATCGCCGCCGTTTCCAGGAAGTTTTCTGGTGGATTCGCCGTCAACGGACGCTCAATCAGGATCGACGGCGTCATGCCTTCGCGAGGATGTGATCGGCGGTCGTTCTCCGCGCCGGCTCGCCATGTCGCCCAGCCGATCGCGGTGACGACAATTAGCAAGCACGCCGCCGCGCCCATCACCGCCTTCGTTTGGCGCTGAGGGCGCGCGGCTGAACGCCGAGTTTCCGACAGACGCTTTGTTTCCACGGCCAACTTGCCACTGGTGATGTCCCGTTGGAGGCGTGTCAGATCGGCCCGCAAGTCGGAGGCGGTCTGGTAGCGTACCTCACGGTCCTTTTCCAGCGCCCGATGGAGGATTCGCGCCAGTTCTGCCGGCAGTTCCGGGTTGCGATCGCTGGCCGCTTCGGGCGGTTGGTTGAGGATCGCATCGAAAATGATCGCCGTCGTCTTACCGCGAAACGGCAACGTACCGGTAGCCATTTCATAAAGCACGACACCCAGCGAATACACGTCGCTGCGTTGGTCGACGTCTTCGCCCCGAGCCTGTTCGGGCGACATCCAGGCCACCGTGCCGATGGCCGTTCCGGGGCTGGTCAGCGATTCGGGCGGCAATGATTCGGTCTCACCCAGCAGCGACGGCGCGCCCGACTGCTTCTGCAGTTTCACTAAACCGAAGTCCAGCACCTTCGCCTGACCGCGACTCGAGACGAAGATGTTGGTCGATTTGATATCCCGGTGGATGATGCCCGTGCGGTGAGCGGCGTCGATCGCATCGGCCAGTTGAATTCCCAGCTCCAGGATCTGCTCGACGGGAAGCGGGCTGCGGCCGATGTGCTGGAAGAGCGTGCGACCTTCCAACAGTTCCATGATGATAAATGGTCGCCCGGCATGCTCGCCGACATCGAAGACGGTGCAGATGTTCGGATGGTTCAAGCGCGACGCCGCCTGTGCCTCACGACGGAATCGCTCCAACGCCTGAGCGTCGGCAGCCATCGTGTCGGGAACGAATTTCAGGGCGACCAGCCGGCCCAAGCGTGTATCTTCGGCCTGATAGACGACTCCCATGCCCCCGCGTCCGAGTTCTTCACGGATCCGATAGTGTGAGATCGTCTCGCCCAGCACTTGGTAGCTCCCTGCGGCGGCGGTCCAGGAAAATCGACTCCGACGACTGGCGATATGTCAGTATAAGCGAGCATCCTTCGCGTGAAACTGCATCGCGAACTCGCGATCTCCATTGGCCCACTACGCCGTGCGGTCACCCGGTCCACTGCGCGGCGCCGATGTTTGTTATGCTATGGTTCCCCGGCCGCGCAGGTGTGTCCCCAACCCTGCGATCGGGCAGATCCGGACTGACCGATTTCGAAGCCGCCTGGGGCCGCATGAACGAGCGACGAGCCATGAAACACGACGAACGACCCCCGCTGCCGGTGATTGGCTGGCGGGAGTGGATTGGACTGCCCGATCTGGGCCTCACCAGGATTAAGGCCAAGGTCGACACGGGAGCACGTTCCTCGTCACTGCACGCCTTCGAATTGGAGAAGTTCGAGCGCGGGGGAGAGGACTGGGTGCGCTTTAAAATCCACCCGGTCCAGCGAACGAGCAAGAGCATTGTGGCCGCCGAGGCGAAGATTCTGGAATATCGGTCGGTGCGGAGTTCCAGCGGCCGGGCGGCCATCCGACCGGTGATCATCACGACGGTGGACCTGCTGGGCGTTCGCTGGCCGGTCGAATTGACGCTCGCGAATCGCGACGCGATGGGCTTTCGAATGCTACTCGGCCGCGAAGCATTTCGACGGCGTTTCCTTGTCGACGCGGGAAACTCTTTTTATGGCGGCCAACCCAAGCGAAAAAAGAAACGCAAACGGAATACACGACCATGAAACTTGCCATACTTTCCTGCAGTCTGGGATGCTACAGCACGCGGCGACTTCGCGAAGCGGCCGTGCAACGCGGCCACAAAGTGAAAGTCCTCGACACGCTCAAGTTTGCCATCGATCTGGAGCAAGCCGAACCGGACTTATACTTCCGCACGAAGCAGCTTACCCACTACGACGCCATGCTGCCTCGGATCGGCGCATCGATCACGTACTTCGGCACCGCCGTCGTGCGGCAGTTCGAACAGATGGATGTCTTTTGCGCGAACACGTCGGCCGGCATTTCCAACTCGCGCGACAAGCTTCGCAGTATGCAAATTCTGAGCAGGCATCAGATCGGCATCCCCAAAACGATCTTCGTTCGTGACAAGAAGGATGTGCTCCCCGCAATTGAGCGCGTCGGGGGCGCGCCCGTCATCATCAAGCTGATCGAGGGCACGCAGGGAATCGGCGTTCTATTGGCTGAGACCGTCAAGTCGGCGGAAGCGATCATCGAGTTGCTGCAAAGCCAGAAGCAAAGCGTCCTGATCCAGAAGTTCGTCGTGGAAAGCAAAGGACGCGACATTCGCGCGTTTGTCGTCGGTGATCGGGTCGTGGGGGCGATGCGCCGGGTTGCTCAAGGCCAGGAGTTCCGCAGCAACGTCCATCGTGGCGGCCTGACCGAGCCGGTGGTCCTGGACGACACCTACTGTGAAACCGCCATTCGGGCGGCCCAGATCATGGGCCTGCGTGTCGCGGGTGTCGACATGCTGGAAGGCAAACAGGGACCACAGATCATGGAAGTGAATTCGTCGCCCGGATTGGAGGGGATCGAGCGGTGCACGCAACTGGACATTGCCGGCGCGATCATTGACTACATCGCCGCCCAGGTCGATTTCCCCGAAATCGATCTCCGGCAACGGCTCACGGTGAGCCGCGGTTATGGGGTCACGGAGATTCACATTCCGGAAGGCTCCGAGTACGTCGGCAAGGCGATCCGCGAGTCCGGATTGCGCGACCGTGATTTGAATGTACTGACGCTCTATCGAGGGACGACGGTCATTCCCAATCCGCGCTCGGACCGGCAACTCGAGTCCGGCGACCGTTTGCTCTGCTTCGGGAAGCTCGAATCAATGCGGGACCTGGTTCCAGCGAAGACCAGGCGCAAACGACGACCGAAAGTCAAAGAGCTGCCCGATCTGCCCGTCGCCGAGGAAGCGCATGCAGACGCCGTCGAGGCGGCTCACCAGGATCGTTTCAATGGGGATTCCTCTGAAGAAGACTGATGTTGCGATGACAGACCAGGCAAAGCGTAAATCGATCGACACGTGGGACGGCGTTGCCATTCCACGCGGTGAGTCATGTGACGTGACGTTGGCCATTGGCGAGAGCTACAGCAGCATGACGGTGGAGATCCCGATCCATATTCGCCGTGCGACGAAGGATGGCCCGGTGGTCTTTATCACAGCCGCCCTGCATGGTGACGAAATCAATGGAACCGGCGCGATCCGCCAACTGATTCAAGATACCGAAATGAAACTGCTGCGCGGTGCGATCATCTTTGTGCCCGTGCTGAACCTGCCCGCCTTCGATCGCCATTCCCGCTACCTGCCCGACCGGCGCGACTTGAACCGGTCGTTTCCCGGATCGGCGACGGGGAGCCTTGCGAGCCGGATGGCACGCACCATTTTCGACGAGATCGTGCTGCGATCCGATTACGGCATCGACCTCCATACGGCTGCCGTTCGGCGGACCAACTATCCCAACGTGCGGGGCGACATCACGCATCCGGAAGTGCGCCGCATCGCCAGAGCGTTCGGTTGTGACGTGATTATCAAGGGCAAAGGCCCCAAGGGCGCGCTGCGGCGCGAAGCATGTGACGCCGGTTGCCCGACGATCGTGATGGAAGGGGGCGAGGTTTGGAAAGTCGAACCGGGGATTGTCCAAACGGCCGACCGCGGTATCCGGAATGTGCTCCGCGACCTGGAGATGTTGGATGGGGAAATCGAACGAACCGACGATCAATTCACCGTGCAGAAGTCAAAGTGGGTCCGAGCCGACCGCGGGGGCTTTCTGCAGTTCCACGTGAAGCCGGGCGACCTGGTCGAAAAGAACCAACCCCTGGCGACGAATACCACGCTCCTCGGCCGGGAACACAGTTTGTTATGCGCCCCGTTCAAGGCCGTCGTGATCGGGATGACGACGCTGCCCGCCATCAGCCCGGGCGAACCGATCTGCAACCTGGGCCAGCTACCCAAGGGAAGCAAGCCCGCCGAGCTGCAGCGCCGCAGAAGCGAGGAAAACGGGCTGGAAGAACGCGTCTCGGAAGAACTTGCCTCCAACGTCTGGGTCGTCGATCCGACCGATTCGAATACCGGCCCGGAAGCGAAGTCGGGACGAGAATCAGCGAACTAACCGACCGCCTGAAACGGCGATCTAATCCGCTCGACGGCCGGCGGAATCCGTGCCTCGCTCGCCGCTCGCTGTCATGTCGTGTTGACGACAGGTGACGTACGGGAGGCATTCTCCCACCATTCTGCAGGTCATGCGGTGCATGACGTGATGCGGTCTGGTACCGGACTGGAATGTGTGCTCAACCCCTTTCCGCAGGGCTGTACCGCTGAATGTGCAGAAGCTGTTCTTCACACCTCCCCGATGAACCGCATCAGGTCATCCCAATCTGACTCGTCGAACAATGCGAGAAGCCGCGGTTCGATCAAGCTCGCCGGGGTGTGATCGCGCCGTCGGCCCGGCACTCGGATGGCAGCCGGCGTCGCCGATTCGCCTTCGCTGAGGTCTGGATCGGCCGAGCGCGACAGGGGACGCCGACCGACATCGTGATTCGGTGGGGCGTCTAGCCAAGGTTGCCAACCTCCGCCCCAAGGATTCACAGCGTCGTTGGATTCGCCCTCCCCACTTCCCCCGGCCTCGCCACATGTCCCAGCCCCCGCGTTCAGGCAGTTGAATAGGATTAGAACATCGAAAGGAGAAATCGAATTGTCGCCATTCGTGTCGTACCACTTCGAGGGTCGTCCGATATGTCCGGCAAGAAGGCCAGCGCCGTTTTTGTTCAATTCATTGATGATTGCCAGTGCGTCGGATGGCGCCACCACGCCATCACGATTCACGTCGAGCGGCCGGATCGGATGATGCCAGTCAAGGACACCGTCAACGGTGACCGTCACATAGCCGACTGCGGTCGCTAGTCCATCTGAAACTTCGATAATGACCGGTTCGGAAATCGCCTCCGCTTGCACGAGGTCCTGCAACTCCGGCGCTTGGGACGGATCGTACGTAAGTACGTCGCCGTCGATCATTACGGCGGCGCGTAGCCAGGAATCATCACCCAAAGTGAATGATAGCGAGTCTCCGTCGGCATCGTTGGCCTGCAGCCTGAGCTGCACAGCGGTATCTTCATCGGTGCGGACCACCTGGGGAACGAAAACCGGTGGGTCGTTGACGGGCAAGACCGATACGGTGAAATCTCGCGCCAGTACGCCATTGTCGTCCGCTGTCTCAAAGTCCCCATCCGCTCCGGCATTCGTCAATGTGACGGTGATCGTGGCCGTGCCGTTGGCATCGGGAACGGGCGTGTAACGGAGGTCTCCCGAATCGCCGGCAGGCTCCAAGACGATGGACGGATTGGGAATTAGTTGCGCGTTTGAACTCCGCGCCTCGATTCGCATTGGCGGCCCATCGCTTCTGCCTGCAGCAATCCCGGTTAAGCGGAGCGTCTGTTCCCCGGCATCTTCGAGAATTGGCGGCGGATCCTCGATTTGATCGAGCGACGGTAAGAGAACGGTCGGAGTCACGATGAAATTCAAGTCCGTGACCTGGTTCAATCCGGTCAGAGCAACACGATGCGCCCCGTCCACCAACGTATTCCGAAACACATGCAGCGTATCAGTGGGGACCGGGTTGGCTTCCGTGGCGCGGGGAATTGCAATGGCCAGGATGTCGAGCGTCCCTGTGCCGCCGGGAGCCGAAGTGTCTTGATCAAAATTGGCAACCGTTAGCGGCATTCGTTGTGCCAACTGGCCGAATTGCTGCCCGACCGGTTGAAGCGGTTCGAACTTGGTTGTGCCGGCAGCCGATGTCACATTGCGGAACAGGGCAATGTTTCGGTCTGTCAGGTTACCTGCCAGGAGGTCGACGTCTCCGTCGTTGTCGATGTCGGCGGCCGCCATGTCCCGCGCACCCTTCTCGGTCCCCAAGACTTGGGCCTGAAGCGTGAACGTGTCGTTCGGATTCCCGGTCAAGACGGAAATGGAATTCGACCCAAAATTGGAAACCGCCAGGTCGAGTCTCCCATTCGCATCGTTGTCGAAGTTGGCGATCACCAGATCGGTCGGCGTCGCACCGACCGGGTAGCGAACCGGCGCGACAGCAAAGTTGCCCGCACCATCTCCCGCCAGGATCGTAACGTCCCCAAACGGCGAACCCACGATGGATGGGCTGGCGTGGGCCACCGCGATATCCACGCGGTCGTTTCCGAGCAGCTGGCCGCTGACAAGCGATACTGGATCGCGGCCGCCGCTGCTGAATGCAGGTCTCGGGACGAATGTGCCACTCCCGTCGTTGAGCAACACTTGGATGGTATTGTCTGCCTTGTTGACGACACCCAGATCCAAGTGGTCGGCATCACCGGTAATCTGCAGCGCGACAATGTCCAGCGGTTCATTCCCAACGGGAACTTCGGTCTGCGAGTCAAAACCGCTTCCGTTAAAGTCGGTCAGGATCGTGACATTGTTTCCAAGTCGATTTGTCACGGCCATGTCGAGGGGAGTATCCGGCCCATTAAACTGCCCAGCAACCAAAGAAGTGGCCCCGTCATTGCCGACGCCCAAATCGATATTGATTTCATTGGGTTGGATCCCGCCGCTGCCATCATTCAGGCGAATGCTGATCCGGTTGCCGTCGTACAGCGCGACGGCGACGTCTGGAAAAGTGTCCAGGTTGAAGTCAGCGGCGGTGACGGCTTGGGGGTTCCCAAATGATTGAATCTCGGTGAATAAAGGAACTTCTTCCAACTGGAAGTCGTTGCCGAGCGGAGACGAATGCATCAAGGTCTCGTCAAGGATCGTCGACACGCTGACAATCACGGCACCTAGTTCCGCAAGCATGTAGTTGCCGTCTTCGTCGGATTCTACACGGCGTTCGTTGATGTCGAGGACACCGAAATTCTCTTGGTCCAGGTACACAACTGTCTCAGCCTGCGGAACATCGACGCCGGGATCGTAGACTCCGTTTCCATTCACGTCATCAAAGACCCGTCCGCTGACTGACGAATCTGTTGACTGCCCAGTACCGGACACGCGTCGGAAGCCGTAGTCCCGACCGCTGACGTTGCCGCCTGGCGGCAAGAAGATATCCCAAGCAAGGTCGGAACTGCGATTGGGGAGAACTTGTTCCCAGCCGACCGGGGCGTCGACGCGAGTTGTGTAGTTCCGAAAGCCAGGCATGTCAGCGAAAGCGTAGCGCCCATCGCTATCCGTTGTCGTCGCGACCTCTTCATCATCGAAGAGCCGATTGCCGTTGGCGTCGAGGAACACAGTCCATCCGGACAGACCCGTCTCGCCCGGATCGAAACTCGCATTCTCGATCAGGTCTTCGAATAGTGTTCCACTGATTGCTCCTGGATCGGGGATCAGTCCGAAGTTCATGTCATTGATGAAATCACCGGCAACGACGGATAAGGATGTGTCACCTTCGGCCAGCGGGTTGGCGACCAAGAAAATGTCGCTCCTCTCATTGAAGTCGCCGGGTACCAGGTTGGATGCGCCGGAACCGAACGCGATCAGCCTGCCATCGGCGCTGAGCGTGTGGGTTGTCGGCAGAAACGTGAGTTCCGAATCCTCGGGAGTGATGCCGGTCACGACCGCGGTCTTGCCGAGAACGCGGTCGTACACATAAAGGGTGTCCTTGAGGTTGCCATCAGGAGAAAGATACGAATCGTAGAGGACAAATCGCCCGTCAGCACTGATCGTGGAATCATAACCGATCGTCGAAGTTGCATTGTGGCGGACACTCACTCGCTGAATTACGTCACTCTCGCGATCGTAGACAAAGACATCGCTTCGGTCATTGGTGTCGCCGGGAACAAGATTCGACGCTTGGGAATCGAAGGTTACGAATCTCCCGTCGGCGCTGATGCTTGGACCAAAGCTGCGGTCGTTTGCTTGGTTGCCAATGCTCGAAACGCTAATGCGTTCAGTCAGCTTCGTTTCTCGATCGTAAACAAAGACGTCGTCGTGACCGTTTGTGTCGTTTGCCACGAGATTCGTCGAGTCAGAAACGAACGATACGTAGCGTCCGTTCGCACTAATCGACAGGTCAGACACGACTCCCCCGTCTCCTTGATCGCCCGTGGAACTGACGCTGACTCGCTCGGTAGTTTTTGCTAAACGGTCAAAAACGAAGATGTCGCTCTTGCCATTGGTGTCGTTGGGAACCAGGTTTGATGCGCCCGACAAGAATGCCAGGTAGCGGCCATTGTCGCTGAGGACTGGGAAGTTACTGTACCAATTGGACTCGCCTCCTTCGTAGCCAACGCTGACTCGCTCCACTGTCCGCATTTGCCGATCGAAAAGGAAGACGTCATGATATCCCAACCCGTTATCGGGGAGATCGTGAACGAGGTTCGAAGCTTCCGAGGAAAATGCGACGAACCGACCGTCGCCGCTGATGCTCGGCCGCCCACTGCTGGTGTTTGCTTGCTCGCCGCTATTCGAGACGCTGACGAGTTCATAAGTATCCGTCTTTCGGTCGTAAACATAGATATCGGTGCCTGTGCCATCTGTCTCGTTCGTGTCCCCTGGTGCAAGCGTGTTCGCATCGGATTCAAACGCAATAAAACGGCCGTTAGAACTCAGGGCGAACTCCGGCGAATACAACGTAGCTGATGGAATTCGGCTGATCCCCGGTTCGGAGAGTCGCCATTGAGGTGGGACGTTGACCGAAAATCTGTATTCTTCTTGGCGCTCTACAGGGGTTTCCCCAACTTCAAACAATCCTGACTCGTCACCACCGGTTACCCGATCGTCGTTCGCGCTTGTCACGACCCGTTCAAAAACATTATCGCCCAACCGCGTCACGCGAATCTCGACCTCCGGCAGACCTGGTTCGTCCGGGTCGAGAAATTGATCTTCGTCCAGGTCCACGAATATCTTCCCGGCAATCGTTGCCGCGTTCGTCTCGAATGCCCCGATGTCTGGAACGTTTCGCACGACGCCACGCTGGTCGATGCTGCCGGCAAAGCTGAGAGTTCCCGCGTCAACGGCGGGATTTCCGGCAATCAGCGGATGCACTGGAGGTGATTCGCCGAACTGTGTGAGGGAGTCGATCAGGTCGGCGCCGAGCGTTGGTGATGACACCACGTTGTTTTGGGTCGTCGTTGATGCATCGATGCCGACCTCGTCGTTTGCCAGCAAGACCTCGGCCAGATGTACGTTACCGGAAACGGAGAAACGCGTGTCGGCCGTTTCGGCAATCGTCACCTGAGTGGCTTCGAGAGTGGCATCCGTTAGTGGCAGGGCAACCGGCAGTGTCTCGCCCGTTTTGCGATCGTAGGCAAACAATTGTTTCGGTGAGAAACCGTATGCATGTGGTACGTGCGTATCGTAGACGACAGTACTACCATCGGCGCTTATCTCAGCATTGGCGCTGCGTATGGCACTTGCGCCCCCATCAAGTGGAGCGCTGACAAGTTGTGTTGTTCTGCTAATGCGATCAAAGACAAAAACGTCATCAATTCCGTTGTTGTCCGAGGGTACGAGGTTATTCGCGTACGAATGGAACGAAACAAAACGGCCATCTGCGGTGATAGACGGACGGTAACTATCGTCATCCGCTTCTAAACCACTGCTGCTGACGCTGATTCGCTCAAGAGTTCTCTGTTGGCGATCGTAGGCGAAAACATCGTTGTTACCGTTTGTGTCACCTGGAACAAGATTGTCGGCCTCCGAGATAAATGCCACAAATCGACCGTCCGCGCTGAGTGACGTGCCCTGGCCACCGCTAAAATACCCTATTCCTTGGTTCGCCTGCGTGCCGTCGCTGCTTACATTGACTCGCTCAATGGTGTCTGTTTGGCGATCATACAAGAACACATCCTCTACCTCGTTGGTATCGCCATCTACAAGATTTGAGGCGAGTGAGTAAAAGGCGACAAAGCGGCCGTCAGCGCTGATCGAAGAAACGCTACTTTCGCCGTTCGCCTGGGTGCCGTCACTAGCGACACTAACTCGTTCGATCTGCCCGCTGTCACGGTCGACGACAAAAATGTCGGTCTCGTTGTTCGTGTCACCGGGGACCAGGTTCTCGGCCCCAGATGCAAACACTACGAAGCGACCGTCTGCGCTCAAACCTCCGCTGTTCCTCTGCGGCGAACGATTTCCGGGAATGCCGGTAGCGCTTACGTCGACACGCTGAGTTACTTGTGTATGTCGATCGTACACAAACACACCGGATGGGCCACCGTTGGCTCCGCCAGAGTAGTCGCTGTAACGGCTCCCAGCGTAAACGATGTATCGGCCGTCGGCGCTAATCGAAGCACCGACGAAGAGACCGCCGCTGCCAGGGATCCGTTCGACCGAAGCTGTTAGCCGGTCAAACACGAAGATATCTTTCTCACCGTTCGTGTCTCCAGGGACCAGGTTGGGCGCAAACGACTCGAATACAACAAACCTGCCGTCGCCGCTGATGGAGGGTTCGCGGTCCTCAAAGGCACCTAGGGCGTCAACCAGGTAATCACGTTTCCCATTGAAGATCGCGCCGCTGCCGCCTCGGTTCGCGGAAAACGTCGAGTTCGTAACGCTCACATCAACGTCAGAGGCCGAGTGCAATCCACCACCGATGTTGTGGCTGAGCGTGCTCTGTGAAATCGTGCCGCCTGCCGTGTCGCAGTAAAAGACGCCGCCGCCGTAGTTGCTCTCATTCTCCGTGATCCAGGTGCGCGAGAACTCCGCGGAACCGTCCCAAGCCGCAACGCCGCCGCCACGAATCGGCTCCAAGGCTGACTGGCCAAGTGCCGTGTTTCCCTGCACGAGCGAATCGCGCATCGAGAGGGTTCCCGCCGACAGAATTCCGCCTCCTCCTTGATCCGCAGGCGAGTCGCCCCCAGTGATCATTACGCGCGCCAGGTCCAGCGACGCGCCCGGATGCACCTTGAAGACACGGTCGAATTGCTGCCCGTCAATGACCGTTCGGTCGTTGTGGTCACCGACGATGGTAACCGAGCCGGTGACATCGAAGTCGCCCGTCGTCTCGCCTGACCAACCGGTCGTGTGAACCGGGGCTGCACAAAAGAGGGCCGGATCAGGCGTGGGGAAGGTTGACGCCGGATCGGGGACGTGGGGGATGTCAATCGTGTATCGGCCGGCTTCCAGGATGATCGTCCGAGGGGCCCCGGCGGCGTTGGCCGTCATGAGCGCGTCGCGGAGCGAGCCTGTTCCCGGTTCATCGGCGAAACTGTCGACATACAACACCGTGGGATCTTCGATACGCACTCGGAAAGAGCCCAACTCTCGGGCTTCAACCGGTTGGCTGCCACCTCCGGCGGCAACACCCCCTGCGACGGTTGTGATCTGGTAGCTACCGAAGTCCAGCGGGTCCCAGTGTCCACCGGGCGCGGCCATGACGTAGGTCGCCGTCACCGTGTTGGCGCGTTGAACGATGGAGCCGGCTTTCAAGGTCGGAGTGACCTGATCGGCCGGTCCCCACTGGCGAGTCACCAGCACATCGTCGTCGCCGATCGTCGCGATATCGATACCACGACGATGGCTGTATTCCACGGTAAACTCCGTGGATGTTCCTCCCGCTGTCGTGATATTTTCGGAGGCAACAAGTCGTGCGGCCGGCGCGAAGACGTCTGCCTGGATCGCTGCGCCGGCGTCCAGCTGGCCGGCCGTTGACAAGACATGACTTCCTCCGGGAAGTGGTTCGACAGAGCCCAGAATTGCCTGTTTCACCTCGGCCAGTGTCGCCTCTGGGAATGCTGACCAGATCAGCGCCGCCGCCCCGGCAACGTGGGGCACCGCCATGCTCGTTCCGTTGGCCGTACCGAACCGACCGCCGGGCAGTGTACTGCGAACGCCAACACCGGGGGCAGCGAGGTCGACCGAATCCGCCCCGAAGTTGCTGAAGGGTGCCAACCCATCGGCAGTTCCCGACAGGGCCCCAACAGCGATCACGTTCGCAGCCGCGTAGCTGGCTGGATGGAACGGCGTCGTATCGTTGTCGACGCCGTTGCCCAGAATGTTACCGTTTCCGGCCGCCGCGACGAACAGAATTCCCTCGGTGCCTGCCTCGGCAATCGCCACGTCGAGGGCCTGGTCGTATCCCCCCGGCTGTCCCCAGCTATTGTTCAGTACCCGCACGTTTGCACCGGCTTCCACGCGGTCGTGGTCGCCGACCGCCAGGTCAGCGCGCATCTGGCTGGCGTAGTTGATCGCGCGAATCGCCGCCGCCGAATCCGATTGGTTGTTGTTGTCCAGAATGCGCAGCGACATCAGTGACGTTTGCCAATTGACGCCGACTGCGCCGTACGAGTTATTGCCGACGGCACCGATCGTTCCTGCCACATGCGTGCCATGACCGAGGACGTCGAAAGGTCGATTGCTCGGCAGCCGATCATGGCTGCCACTGAGGAAGTTGACGCCAACGAGATCGTCGAAGAAGGTGTTTCCGTCATTGTCCCGACCATCAGACCAATTCACGTCGTCCAGCAGGTCGAGCGCATCGATGATCCCGTTGGCGTTTTTATCTCTCACCAGCGTCGCATTGGCTCCGGTTGCGAAAGGCGTGTTGGTCGTCATCTCTGCCGTCGAGGCCGCTACGCCGGTCGAGCCAACCAATATCGACGTGTCGGTCACGCGGAGATTGTTCAGGTCGTAAAACGTGATCAGACCATCGCCGTCGATATCGGTCAGTTGCGCACGGAGTGCCGGCGGGATTTCTCCCTGGTTGAGCCAGACATTGAGAAACAGGTCCGGGTGCGTTACGTCGATGCCTCCATCGACGACACCGACGACGACTGATGGGCTGCCGGTTGCTTCATTCCAGGCCGTCGCGGCGTTGATCTGATTGAGTCCGCGCAGGAGGCCGCCTTCATATTCCGGGTCATCGGGCGTTCGTTGTCCCTCGACGATCGCGTTACGGCCAAATCGCTGGACAAACCCGCTGGCCTCCAGCGCCGCGCGAACATCGAGGTCATCCGACGCCGTCGCGCGGACGAGTAAAGAACCGGGTGCTCCGAGTCCTGCGATCACTCGGAAGTTGGCGGCAGCCGAGCCGAGCAACTCGCCGGCCGCAGACAAGGAGCTCAAGGAATCGACCGCGTCATCGGTCAATTGGACAATCCATTCGCTGGCCGCCATCCGCGGCCCGACCACAAGCGGATCAACAACGCCAGTCGATACAGTTTCCAACTTCGCAACCGCGATCCGTGGCACGTCGGTGAAGGACTCGAACCAGGCCCACGAATCAGCGCGCTGCGAAAGCGGCAGATTTCGGCGCACGCGTCGCTCTGCGTGCCTTCCAAGATGCATCTGCTGAATCGTCGCCGGAGCTTCCACATCCACGCCGGCAACCGGCGAAACGTCCTGCGGTCCGACGATCATGGCGGAGGGCATCAGGTCGCTTGTCCCGGACCATGGCGAGTCGACGTTCGCTCCGGCACCATCCCACGGGCCCGTCAGGACGATTCGCGACTCGAGCTTCTCACACCGCGGCTTCCGGTTCCATGGTGGACCGCTCTTCCGCCGCCGACGGTTCGACCACTTCGTCTGCTTATGCTTCATCGCCCGCTCCGGTTAGCCTGCGAAACGTGAGTGCGTCCTGCTGTGACTTGGCCGTCCACTTCGCCGCCGCTCGCTTCCCCCGAGGAAGACATCTTCAATCGGCCATCCATCGATTGCAACAAAAGTTAGAACTGCTATGGATCCTATCCGCAAACGGGCAATTCACCCGCCCAACCCACCTGCAACAAGTGAAATCTCGTTGTTTGACACTGAATCCAGGGTATAACGGAGTCATGTCGTGAATACTTGTGTTGACGTGCAAGGGGGTGTTTGGTGGAGGAACCGGGTTCGATCACACAGCTTATCACACGTGCCCAGGCCGGTGATGAGCTGGCGTTGTCGGCGTTGTGGGAGCGATACTTCCACCGGCTCGTGGGGCTGGCCCGCAAGAAGCTCAACAAGCAGTTCGTGCGTGACGCCGATGGTGAAGATGCCGCACTGAGTGCGATGGCCAGCTTTTGGGCCGGGCTGCAGGCCGAAAAGTTTCACGACTTGAAGAGCCGAGACAACCTGTGGCGGCTCCTGGTCGTGATCACCACGCGAAAGGCAGCCGACTACGGGACACGCAGCAAAGCGCAGAAGCGGGGGGCGGGGCGTGTCGTCGGTGAAGCCGGGATTCGCGGCAGGCACACCATTGAAGAGATTGTCGGCAACGGACCGACTCCGGAGTTCGAGGCAGAGTCCCAGGAGTGCCTGGAACAACTCTTGGAGCAACTTGATGAAGACCACCGTGAAGTCGCCGTGATGAAGCTGGAAGGCTGGAAGAACAGGGAGATCGCCGCGGAAAGGCGCTGCCCGCTACGGAGGGTCGAACGACAGCTCAAGGCGGTTCGGCTGACCTGGTCAGAAACCGCGTTTAACCCCTAGGCTGACCGGACCTCGGACCAACAGCGAGCTAACCGGGGATGAGTAATCAGCCGAAGGGCTTAAGCCCCGGTTTCGTGGATCGCCGGGCAAACCGGATGCTAACGCGTTCCGCCTGATCTGCGCGACGTCTTGGGTACGGCTACCGCAATCAAATGCGGCACGGCGGCTTGCACCGAATGGTTGTTTGTTCACGTAGGCCGCCACCATGCATTTGGCGAAAC
Organism: bacterium; assembly: GCA_030430075.1. Lineage (GTDB taxonomy): Bacteria > Planctomycetota > Planctomycetia > Pirellulales > Pirellulaceae > ARS98. The sequence continues at coordinate 69,377 of JAUIGN010000029.1, read as the reverse complement.
ACGGAAGCTCCGTAAGATCCTCGTGCAAGCCGCCCGCTGCAAGGCCGCTCAGCGACAACGATTGGCACACTCCAGGTCACGACCATGATGAATCCAACCCGCGACGACGGACCGCACGCCGAACAGTCAATCGCGCCTGCCGAATCTGGCCACGAGTCGGACTTGGTCCCTTCACTTCCGGCAACACGTGCTGCCGCCTATTCGCGGCTTTCGGAGATCTGCAATGCGTTTGAGGATGCCTGGAATCCCCAAGATCCGCCTCGAATTGACGATTATTTCTTCGACAGTTCCGAGCTCTTACGGCAACTCATTCTGGCCGATCTCGACGCGCGGCTGGAACATGGGATGCATCCCCAGAAAAGTGACTACACGTCGCGATTTCCGAGTCATACGAGCGTCATCGATGCTGCGTTCGCTGAGCACGGAGCAACGTCCTCCACGCAGAACGATCCTTCCACGCGAAAGTCGACCACGCCTGATCAGGTAGAAGCGGACCCGACTCCGGTGCCCTCCGCCGCGAGCGGGCATTCGCCGTTGGAGGACGCCGATGAGCCGACCACACCGGACAAACACCACGCCGCTGTGTCGAACGGGACAACAGACAGCACGCCCAGGATCGCCGGGGAACGTTACCTCAACTGGGAGGAGTTGGGCCGCGGCGGTATCGGGGTCGTCTATAAAGCGCATGATGACCAGCTAGACCGCCCGGTTGCCGTGAAAGTGAACCGGATGGTTCATGGTCATGCCGGCCAAGCTGACACGCAGGTCATGCTGGTCCGTGAAGCACAGATTACGGGGAAGCTGGAGCACAAGGGAGTCGCACCCGTATTCGAGTGTGGCCAGCAGTCGCATCGTCAGCCGTTTTACGCGATGCGGTTGATCGAGGGTTTCAATCTCCAGGAGGGAATTGCGGCACTTCACGCCGACGATCGCTCAGGAAAACAGGCGGTGGATCGGCCTGGCAGCAGGAATGGGGCGAAGGACGAGTCCAACGGGCGAGGCATGCGGAAACGCAACCTGCGCGATTACTTGCGAAGCTTTATCGACGTCTGCCATACGATCGCCTTCGCGCACAGCCGCGGCGTGTTGAACTGCGACATCAAGCCGGCCAACATTAGAATCGGCAAGTACGGCGAGACGTTCGTCGTCGACTGGGGATTGGCGGAGTTGTTGGCGGAAATCGGCGGCGAGCAAGCGGCGGATGACGGCTGGATTCGACCTCGCACTGCCTTGAAGAGGCCCAGCGGCAGCGCCGGGGGAACCACGCAGTTTATGAGCCCCGAACAAGCGGGTAACTTGCTTTCCTCGAGTCAGCAGCCCGCAAACTGGCGCGCCCTTGACCAACGATCGGATGTCTACAGCCTGGGTGCGACCCTCTTTACCTTGCTCACGGGGAAACACTCCGTGAGCGGTGCGAGCCGCCATGAAAAGCTGACGAACGTGTACGCGGGTGACGTCTCGGCGCCGGCGGACGTTTCACCTGCCGTGCCCCCAGCACTCGATGCGGTCTGTCGCAAGGCGATGAGCCTGTGCCCCGATGATCGGTACGCCACGGCACTCGAACTGGCGGCCGACGTTGAGTTGTGGTTGGCCGATGAATGCCCCCGGGCCTATGAGGACGAAGAACCCTATCGGGACAAGATGTTCCGCTGGATCCGGAACAACCGCAGACACACGATGACGATCGCCGCGGGATTGCTGGTCGGCATCCTTTCCCTGTGTGTCGCCACCATGCTGGTGGAGGCGGCCAGAGAGCGAGAAAGTCGATGGCGCGCCGAAGCACTCGCTCGCTACGTCGACTCGAGAGAAGCGATCGACCGCTGGGTAACCGGGGCCAGCGAATCCCTGCGCTTCTTCCCGGGCACACAGGCGCTGCGCATCCGGCTCCTGAAGCAAGCGGCGAGCGACTACGAACGCCTGGCCGCGACGCGGAGCGACGATGTCGATCTGGAGTTTGAACAAGGTCGCGGCCAAATCCGGCTGGGCAACGTCTATGCCAACCTTGAGGACCCAGACAGTCTGACTCAGGCCGAACAATGCTACTTGACGGCCATTGACCGTTTCGAACAACTTCGCGGTAGGTACGGCCGCGAGACGCTCGATATCGAAATCGCCCGCGCGGAAGTCAAGCTGGGCCAGCTGATGATGTCCGCCCAGCGGCTGGATGGTGCGCAAGCCAGGTTTGAAGCGGCAGTACAGCGTCTGGCGGCACTTGCCGTCAACAATGGCCGTGTCGGCCAGATCATTGCGGCCGCTCGGCTGGAACGCGGCCTGGCCTTCGCGCAGGCCGGTGACGATGACACGGCACGGGAGGAGATCGAAGATGCAGTTCAACGGTATCGCGAGCTGACGACGGCCGATCCGGTCAACCAGGAATTCCGGCATGGGCTGGCGATCGCCAGGACCGAACTGGGGCGGCGCCACGAAGAACACGGGGAGCACGCGTTGGCGATCGAGCAGTACGAGGCCGCGGCGGCGCTCCTGACGAAACTCGTCGCCTTGGCGCCCGACCAACCGGAATACCTCAGCGCGCAAGCCTCCCTGACCACATCCATGGCAACCATCCATCGCCTGCACGGTCGACAGCTCAAGCTCCAGGAAGCGCTGAGAACCGTCGCGGCCAGCTATCAGGCCTTACACGCAGCGGCACCGGACGTTCCTCACCACCGGGCCAACCTGGCGAAGGCCTTGACCAATCTGGGTATTGCGGCAATCGATCAGGGTGAAAGCAAAAGGGCTGCGGAACAACTGGCGAGACCGTTCGCGTTGTACCGGGAATTGGTTGCGTCGCATGGCATCCCAGAATACCGGCGTGGATTGGCGACGTGTGCCGTCGCTTTGGGGGTCGCCCTGAGTGATCTCGAGGGACAGCAATCGCAGGCTGAAGCGGTGTTGACGGAGGCGGTGACAACCTTCCGTGCACTTCAGGGGCAGCGTCCCGACGATCACGACGTCATCGCCAGTCTGGCCTTAGCTTGGGCGGCGTTCGCCGCCACGTCATCCGACGTACAGGCCAAGAGCCTTTTCGAGGCTGCCACGAAAAATCTGACGGCGCTGGGAGACGTGGCGCCTAAGCGTCTGGAATATCAAAGTCATCAAGCACACGTGCTTCACGAGTATGGTTTGTGGCTTGACGGTCGGGATGAACAAAGTATGGCAGCGGAAAAGTTCCTGGCGGCTCGCCAGACATGGCAGGCACTGCTCGACCAGTCGGCAATTCCCGCCTACCAGAACGCCTATGCCTGGTTCCTGGTGACGTGTCCGGATCCCAACATCCGCCTGCCTGACAAGGCGGTCGAGTTCGCTACGAAGGCGCGGCATGCCGCTCCCGAAAACGCCACGTTCTGTCACACGCTGGCCGCTGCCCAGTTCCGTGCCGGCCGGATTGACGAGAGTCTGGTGCTGCTGGAAGAAGCCGTCCGGCTACGGGGCATTCCCAACGCGAGAGACTGGTTCTTTCTCTCCATGGTGCGATATCGACTCGATCAGCCGGGCGAAGCACGAGCGGCTTATGAAGAGGGAGCGGCCTGGATGGCGGAACATCAGCCACGGGACGTTGTCATGGGACGAATTCGGAGCGAGGCGGGGACCATGATCGGTGTAGAAACCGTCGACTGACGAGGCAGGGCCCCGAACCCATCGCGAGCTCAAGCGCGGGACATGCTTAAGCGCTCCCATAGGTCCCCAAAAACGTGACTCGCAAAGAACCCCATCGATGCCATCAGCCCAGGACCATGCATCAGCCCAGGACCATGCATCAGCCGTTGGGCGTTAGCCCCGGTTTCCTTGATCGCAGAGCAAAGCAGACACAAACGCATTCCGGCTGAGACCCGCGCCGCGTTGGCGAATGTCCCCGCAACTAACGTCGGCACAGCGAGTTACGTTACATGTTCATGCGTCCATGAACAACCCGGATTAGCAAGCTCGCCTCAAGAACCGGTGCCGATTTTGACGATTCATCAAAGGCTGAGGAGTATGTCGATTGTAACGAGCAGGTGACCGGATGTGGCCTGCAATACCAAGGGGCCGGGCATGTGCTGGAGGCATTGGCTGCGTCTGCTGCCGTTGCTGCTCCTCGCCCCGCCCGGGCCGCTCGCCGCGCAGCAAACGGAAAACGGACATCACCGCGAAGCCGCCTCCAACTGCTGTCCATCCGGACCGGTGGACCGGTTCGTCGAGGATTCGGTCGACCATTGGCTTCGTCCGGCAAGCTTGATCCAGCCGCCGATTCCCTTCGCCGTCCCCGACTCCCGCGCTCCGTTGTCGACCCCGCTGCCGGTTGCTGCCTCGGGATTCTACTGGTCCAGTTTTCGACAGGGTTTACCCCGCAGCATTTTGCCGCAGACCCGCTTGTACGGGATTGCTTCCAACCTGGACATCGTGCTGGCCAGTACGGCCCGCGTCCGACCCGCCAAAGACCTGGGCGACCTGATCAAGAAGTCGCCGGATACGCACAGCGCCACGACACAGCGACGGGCCGCCGTCGTCAATGACCCGCGCATCCGCGGTAGTGCGATCGGCACCGTGGGTGGCAACGGGTCGTACTGGGTTCCTGCCCGGATCGACCTCGATACGATGGTCAGTCGCATTGACTCCCGCCTGATCGAGAATGTCGTGATCGTACCCGGTCCCTACACTGCTCGGCTTGGCCCCGGCTATCGTTTTGTCGACTTCGAGTTGATGCCGTCGCCGCGCAGTGACGACGGACTCGAGTCCTTTGGCGTGACGGCACTCGATTACAACACCAACGGCGATCAGTGGTCGAGTCGTCAGACGGTCGGCGTCGCCGACTCCGATTGGGGAACGCGGGTCAGTTACGGATATGGGACAGGGGGCGACTACAGGTCGGGCAACGAGACGCAGATACCCTCCGGTTATCAAACACGGGACTGGCTGGTTACCTGCGGGCGCGACCTGACTGCCGACAGCCGGCTGGAAATCCACTACCTCCGCATGGATCAGAGCGACGTTCAGTATCCAGGCTACGCTTTCGATTTGGACCGTCTCGTCACGGATGGTGTTGAAGTCGAGTACGTCGCTTCAGACCCACGCCTGTGCGATCGGTGGGAAGTGGAGACCTGGTATAACCGCACGCGGTTCAACGGCAACGCGCAGGATCCCGGCAAACGGCTTCAGTTCCCGTATCTCAATGAGATCAACGACGAAAGCTTCACCGATGTCGATTCGATGTCCACCGGCTTTCGGACGGCAACGACGTGGGGCCACGAGGAATCCCCGCAGTGGACCGCCGGCGTCGACACACGAATCGTCAAGCAGGAGCTGAATGAGATTGCGAGCAAGACCACGCCAGGGCTCGTCATGCCGTTTAGGGACCGCAATTCGCCAATCCCCGACTCGACCAGCGTCAATCCCGGCCTGTTTCTGGCTCACCGGAATCCACTCAATGAGCGGTTGGTCATCCGGGCCGGCGCGCGGGGTGACCTGACCCATGCGGACGTCCAGGATGATGCGCTGGCGACGACCCTGGTTGGCTTGGCATCGCCCCAGGCAACCTACGCGGAAGTCGTGGGCACAGAAGACTATGAGCGAGTGTTCGGACAGTGGTCCGCGTACCTGACGGCCGATTACGAATTCGATGCGAACTGGGCAGCGATGATCGGGACCGGGTATGCCGAGCGTGCTCCGACATTGACGGAGCTGTACGCGGCACAACCGTTCATGTACTTGCTGCAAAATGGTCTGAATGCAGTCACGGGAGACCCGCGACTGGATCAAGAGCGTCTGTTGCAGCTTGACCTATCGCTGAACTACGAAGCTGGGCCGGCCCGTGCCGGCGCTAGGGGCTTCTATTCCTGGGCGTGGGACTACATTACGTTCGAGAATCTAGAGATGGCCCATTCAAACGGTTCCACTGACATCGTCGAGCAGGTCAGTCTCAAATATGTCAATACCCCGTTCGCGACACTCGCCGGGGCCGAGGCGTATGCCGAAGTCGATATTGCCCCGTGGCTGACACCGTTTGCCACGTTCAAGTACGTGGAAGGTCGCGATCACACCCGCAACGGCGACTTCGCCACACGATCCGGTTCAGAAGGTGTGCCCAGCGTCCGAGTGCCGGGCCTGCCGCGCGGCTTCTTCAGCGAGCAAGCAGGCGGCGCACAGGAACCGCTTCCAAGCATCGCGCCGCTGGAATCGCGTCTTGGGCTGCGTATCCATCAACAGGCGGGAGACTCGGCGTGGGGAATCGAAGTCTCCGTACGCGTGGTCGACAACCAGGATCGAGTTGCCGAGAGTCTCTTGGAATCGCCGACGCCCGGGTTTTCCGTCGTCGACCTGCGCGGCTTCTGGCAAACGCGCGAGGACGTCCTGTGGGTCGCCGGGTTCGAGAATCTGGGTGATCGGAATTATCGAGAGCATTTTGATTTTCGCTCTCCCAACGGCAACGCCGTCTTTCAACCAGGCATCAACTTCTACGCCGGGACGGAACTTTCCTATTAGTTGAACCCAGGCACGGGCCCCGCGGGCCCCACGGTGACCCGGGACCCCACGTCCCGCCCACGCCCGCTGCGAATCCGCCTCAAGCCCAAGGACTGACGTCACTTGTGGCGGTCTGAGCTGCCTAACGGCTCGCTTCCTTCCACTGCCTGAGGGCGGCCGCAAAAAAAGTTGGCGGCAAAACGGCGACTTCCTGGATTGCCCAGTTAGAGAAAGACCCCCGCATCGGCCCTCGGAGGCCCAGCGAGGGGCAACTGCTCTCCCTGGGTCCCGCCGTTCGTGCCGCGCCTGCTGCGAATGCCGGTGGCCTCCCCGAACACCGCCTGCGTCACCCATGAACCAACCTGCCGAGCGGCAGGGATGACCTGGGGCATTGCCTTCAGAAAGTTTCCCGAAAATTCGGACTCTCCGACCATGTTCTGCGCATTGCCTACTAGGAAGCGGATCCCGCTGAGGGGTTCCGGCCGAGAGACGCGACCCCACGGTCAGCGGCACGGCCTCGGTGCGCCGCGGGCGCCATCAAGCCAATCGCACTCGGTCATGGAGGCAAATCAGGAGTCGTGATGACGTGCCCGGCCTTCCCTTACCAAGTGATCGACCGAGCAAGATGCGCTGGGCGAATTTCACGCAACGCGCCGGGGCACGGGAACGCCAACCACCTACCCAGCGGAATTCCGGATTAGCGGTTGGACAACCCAACTGCGAGGCGCAGGAGGCCCTCCCACACCTGACAGCCCAAACCAAGGGATGCAATTCTCGATGAACGCCATTGCTACGATTCTCCGACATCTGCTGGACTTGCTGCGACAGGAACCCAACAACCGCACGACAGCACGGGGGCTGCGGTTCGAGCAATGTGAAGATCGCCGACTGCTGGCCGCGAATGTCCTCGACCACAGTCTGCCTGACACACGAGCGGCGACTTCGCCTCGTCATGACGCCTCGTTCGCTTCAACCGTCGTGGATGGAGCGTCTCGGCACTCCGCCGACCAGCAAATCGTTTACGTCGACGCCGACGGCGCGTCAGGCATCTCCTATCGGGGCCCGGTGCTTGTCGACAACTTGGACGTGCCCCCGTTCTCGGCCGCCGGATGGGGGTGGGGCGGGTACGAGCAATCGTTGCTGGACCTAACGCTGGAGTATCTGGAGCCTTGGGCCACTGCGCATCGAGTTCGCTTGACGCTGACTCCACCTGACCCGGCGCAGCCCTTCTCCACCATCTACCTGGGCGGTGATGATCGGGCGTTCGCCGAGCACGGGCGATTCCTGGGCCTGGCCGAAAAGGTGGATGTCGGCAACCTCGATCACCGCGATCGGGCATTCGTTTTCACGGAGAACCTTCAATCCTGGGGACCCGTTGATCACTGGGCGTCCGCCGTCAGCCTGCTCGGGGACGTGATGGCGCACGAGATTGGCCACTTGCTGGGCGAAGAACATTCGTTCCACGACGAAGCCGATCGCCTCGCGCATTCCGCCTTGGACGGCGTGGCCCTTCTCACACCGAGTCTCGTGTCACCAAGTGACGGTGCCCAACAACAGTCGCCTAACCCGACGTTGGCCTGGTCGCAGGTCAGCGGCGCCAACCTCTACCGCGTCCTCGTAGCGACCAGCCAATCCGCGCTACCCGCTGGTGCAGAAGACCCTGTTTCCGGCCCTGCTTTGGTTGTGAACACGACGACCGCCTCGACTTCGTACACCCTGAGCACCTCCGAGACGCTCCAGGCCGGGACCACCTACTTCTGGCAAGTTCGTGCCGGCAACACGGTTACTCAGGAAGGGAGCTTCTGGTCAGATCGCCGCAGCTTCACCACTGCCTTGCCTGGCCTTCCCGCACCGGCGCTGATTAGCCCGTCGTCCGGAGCGACTGCGCAACCAACGCGGCCGCATTTCGACTGGGGCACCGTTTCGGGCGCCAACGCGTACCGGCTGTTGATCGCCACCACGCCATCGGCCCTGCCACGGGGTGAAGAGGATCCGGTCGACAGCCCGTCTCTGGTGGTCAACGCGGTCGTGTCTGATTCAGATCACCTGCTGACGGTCGCCGAGAGCCTGCAGGAAGGAGTGACGTACTACTGGCAAGTTCGTGCGGGGAACAGCGCCACGGGTCAAGGCGGCATCTGGTCCGGCTATCGCAGCTTCACGACCGTCTTGCCAGGCCTTCCCGCACCGACGCTGATTAGCCCGTCATCCGGTGCGACCGGTCAACCGACAAGGCCGAACTTCGACTGGAGTGACGTTACGGGCGCCAACGCCTATCGACTGCTGATCGCCACGACGCCTTCAGCGCTGCCACGGGGCGAAGAGGATCCGGTCGACAGCTCGTCGCTGGTGGTCAACGCGGTCGTGTCTGATTCCGATCACCTGCTGACGGTCGCCGAGAGCCTGCAGGAAGGAGTGACCTATTACTGGCAGGTTCGTGCGGGGAACAGCGCTACGGGTCAAGGCGGCGTCTGGTCCGGCTATCGCAGCTTCACGACCGTCTTGCCAGGCCTTCCCGCGCCGACGCTGATTAGCCCGTCATCCGGTGCGACCGGTCAACCGACACGGCCGAACTTCGACTGGAGTGACGTTACGGGCGCCAACGCGTACCGGCTGTTGATCGCCACGACGCCATCGGCCTTGCCACGGGGCGAAGAGGATCCGGTCGACAGCTCGTCGCTGGTGGTCAATGCGGTCGTGTCTGATTCCGACCACCTGCTGACGGTCGCCGAGAGCCTGCAGGAAGGAGTGACGTACTACTGGCAAGTTCGTGCGGGGAACAGCGCCACGGGTCAAGGCGGCGTCTGGTCCGGCTATCGCAGCCTGACGACCACGGTGACGGCAGCGGACATTTCAACGGGCGACTTCGTTCGTACGACAACCGGTGCGGACGTACGTTCGATGGCCGGACTGACGGCCAACGAGATCACCGAGCCCGACTATGCCGGCCAGGCCCCGGCACAGACGCTAGGGGTGGTGATCGAAGGCCCGAACTCCAGTGATGGGCTCACCTGGTGGCGCGTTGATTTCGGGCCGGGGCGATACACCGGTTGGGTCAGGCAGGACCGAATCGTGGCTACCGACTTGCCCTACGTGCGAGGCATTGATGTGTCGCATCACCAGGGGTCGATTGACTGGAGTAAGGTCGCCCAGGCCGGGATCAAATTCGCCATCATCAAGGCGACCGAGGGAGACGGTGCCGGTTTGGCGGACCCTGTGGCCGAGCACGCCTTGGACTCGCGCTTCTTCACGAACATCGGTTCGGCGACCAGCGCTGGCCTGCACGTTGGCGCTTATCATTTCGCTCGTCCTGATCTCAACAACTCGGCAGAGGACGAAGCGGCCTGGTTCGTCAGTCAGGCCGGGGATTACATCGGTGACGGTTTTCTGCCGCCGGTGCTGGATGTCGAGCACCCGGCAACCACCGTCTCGACCGCCCCATTGTCCGCCTGGGTAGACACCTGGCTGGACGAAGTGCAGCGGTTGGCCGGAGTTCGCCCGGTCCTTTATGCCAGCAGCAGCCATCTCCCCCACATCAACCAAGACCCGGCTGAGACCGAATTGTGGATTGCCCACTGGCGTTACAACCTCGAGGACACTCCCGACATCCGGGATTGGGACCGTTGGGAACTCTGGCAATATTCCGGCGACGCGCCGACCGACCTTCCGGGAGAGCAGGCTTCCATTATTCCTGGGGTCGACCGGCAGGCCGTCGATGCGAATGTGTTCAACGGTTCCTACGCCGACTTCCTGGCGTGGATCCGCTCTGACACCCTGCCGGCCCCGACGCTGGTCAGCCCGTCAGACGGAGTCGGTAACGTGACGGTGCCGCCGCGGTTCACCTGGGATCCTGTCCAAGGGGCCAACACCTATCGGATCCTTGTCGCGACCACGCCGGCGGCTCTCCCCAGCGGCCAGGAAGATCCCAGTCCCAGTTCCGAACTCATCGTCAACAGCACGACGGGGGAAACTGGCTTCACACCACCAGCCGGTCTCTTCGACAGTGAGACCACTTACTACTGGCAGGTGCGGAGCGGGAATACCGAGGGTGGCGGCAGCGTGTGGTCGCGGACGTGGAGTTTCACAACGGCAACCACGTCGCACAGCGTCACGCCCCAATCGCTTCCATATCACCAGGATTTTGCCGGTGGCATGCCGGGATCGTCCGAGGGGTGGGAGTTCTACTCGTCCGACTCCCGCGGCCGCATCGAGGTGGACGGACAGCGCTTGGAGATGGACGTTCACCGAGGTGGCTTGCCCGTCTTGAACGAAGCCATCCTGCATGTCGACCTGGCCGGTCAGACGGGTGTCATCCTGCAGTTTGATCACGACGATGTGAATGATGAAGACCACGCGCTGCCCGCACAGTTTTCAGGCCACCACGGTGGTGACGGGATCGCCATCAGTGTGGACGGCTCGACATGGCACAGACTGGTGAGTTTGCAGGGCGACCTGACTGGCCATGTGATCGACCTGGATGCCGTGGCTCAGGCGGCGGGTTTCAGCTTTACCGATGATGTTCGCATCAAGTTCCAGCAGCAGGACAATTATGGGATGCCGGTCGATGGCCGCGCGTTCGACAACATCCTGGTCAGCGCCGGCAACGCGGCACGCCCAGAAACGCCCGGTGGCCTGACGGCAACTGCGCAAGGCTCTGACTCGATCTTGATTTCCTGGAGCGAGGTGGAACGCGCCCAGCGGTACACGCTGCAGCGTGGTCCTTCGGAGGACGGTCCTTGGGGGACGATCTTTGCGGGCCAGGCGACCCAGCATCTCGATCAAGGTCTGGAAGCGGCAACCACTTATTTCTACCGTGTCAGGGCCTCCAACGACGCTGGTCATTCGGGCGACAGCGATTCGGTTTCCGAGACGACCCATGCCACGCCCGCCGCGACCCCGCAGGACGTGCCCTACGTCCAGGATTTCTCCACGGGTCTGCCGACTGCTGAGCAAGGCTGGCAGTACTATTCGTCGGACGATGCGGGCCGTATCCGAGTCAATGGCGACCGGCTGGAGATGGATGTCCGCACCAACCGCATTGCTTCGCTCAACGAAGCTATCTTGCACCTCGATCTGGAAAGCGCAACGGGCGTTCGCTTGACATTCGATCACGACGACGTCAGCGACGAAGACCATGGCCTGCCCGCACAGTTCACCGAGCACGCTGAAGGTGACGGCGTTGCGATCAGCGTTGATGGCAGCACCTGGTATACGCTGCTCGAGTTGCAGGGCGATCTCACGGGCCACACGATCGACCTCGATGCCGAACTGCAGGCGCGTGGGCTCCAGTACACGGGCAACGTCCGGATCAAATTCCAACAGTTCGACAATTTCAGCATGCGGACCGACGGGCGCGCGTTCGACAACATTGCCGTGAGTGTCGGTGCGTCTGCCCCGGGTGACGACAATGACCAGATCAGCGAGGCGGTCTACCTGGGGGCGATGACAGAAGACCGTGGATGGTCGAGCGGACGGATCGATTCACCGACCGATGTCGACATGTTCTCGTTCACCGTCAGCGCCGGACAAAGAATCGGTATCGACACCGACCGATTGCCGGATTCTCGGATCGACACCTTCCTCCGCCTGTTTGATGTGTCAGGCCGGGAACTGGACGTCAACGACGATCGGTCCGCGCCGGGCGAAGGGGGCAGCGTCGAGTCTTACCTTGAATTCACGTTTCAAGAGGCCGGCACCTACTTCGTCGGTGTCTCCGGCTATCGAAACCACCACTACGACCCGGTATCGGGTGAACGCGACCGGGAAGGAAGCACCGGCGGCTACTCGCTAGAGCTGACTTCCCTGGTCGACATTCGCGCGATGCAGCCATTGCCCGACTACACCTCCCCTCGGCACTTGGGCAACGACTACATCACGAATCTCAATGATACGAGCCAGGACGTCGGACGCCCGGTGGTGGCGCCGGTCAGTGGGCGAGTTGTCTTTGCGGGACAGTATGGAAGCGGCGCGGGATATGGCGATCTCCTCGTTGCGATCGAAGTTCCTCTCGACCCCCAGACGCCGATCGTCCGTGAGGACGGGGCCGCTCGCCCCGTTTCCGAAGGCACGGCAACCGTCTTCCTGGGCCACCTGTCGGAGGCCCGCTACACGGCCGACAACCGAGTGGTCCCCGATGCGCGCCGCATCGAACTACAAGTTGGGCAGCAGGTCGTCGCTGGGGAGACGCAGCTCGGCTACGTGGCCCCGTTCGCTCGGATGGGAACGGGGACCGACCCGCATGTCCATGTCGGCATCGTTCCCGGTTCGGAGTCGGCAGGCGGGCCGGCGCCGTTTGTCACCGCCAGCGGCGTTGCAACCCACTTTCCCGGTTTCTGGGATCCCAACGATGGCCGCACCGCGCCTGAGCAAGTGGATGGACGAACGGCCACCTACTACGAGTGGGTGCGGTCGCGGCTGCTTGCCCCACCTCTCACCTGGGATGGCTGGAGCAACTTTTGACACGCTTGCCAGAGCAACCCGCCGCGGCCATGTGGCCACCCTGTTTGAAGAACCTCACGCCTTTTTCACAGATCAGCAAACTACTTCCCACCAGCAGGAATGTGAACCATGAAGATTCGACGACCCCGCAAGCGGAAACCTTCTTCTTCAACGACGCGGCGGCTGGGACGCTTTGCGGCCGTGAACATGCCAGGCATCGAACGCCTTGAGGACCGCCTCATGTTCGATTGCGGCGGTTCCGACATTGTTCCTCCCGCTGCTGGATTCGAGGACATTTCCAGTCCCCGCTCGACGGAAGTAGCGACGATCGAGATTCGCTTCAGCGAGTCGGTCTCCGGCGTCGATGTCGGCGACTTCCGGCTCACCCACGACGGGTCCAATGTTCCCCTGCAAGGGATCGCCAACCTGCACACCACCAACAACCGCACGTTTGTGTTGGCGAACCTGGCCGATCTGACATCGGCGGATGGGGACTATGAGATTCGCCTGGTCGCTGCAGGTTCCGGGATCGAGGACGCGAACTGCAATGCGCTGCGATTCGACGATTCCGAGACCTGGCGAAAAGGCACCAGCTCCAACGGGCCGATCATCTTCGACGTCCACAACGTGACGCCCGACCCGCGGGACGCTCCGGTCGACTACGTCGAGGTTCATATTCTGGATGACGTCAACCTGGACACGTTCACACACGAAGATATCCGCCTGGTACGCAACAGCAGTGAAGTTATTTTGGATGACTCGGTCTCCGTCGAGTTCCGCGGTTCGAACCTCTACCGCATCAACGGTCTGACGTCCTTCACGACGCCGGAAGGCCTGTATGAAATCACTGTGTACGGTGAAGCCCTGCAAGACCGCGACGGAAACCTGGGCCGCGAATCCGCCTCGGATAGCTGGGTCAATGGAGACATTCCCAAGGGGGTCATCCGAGGAACGCTCTGGAACGACCTGGATGGCGACGGACTGCGTGACGGCGGAGATGTCGGCCTGCCGGGGTGGACCGTCTACATCGATGTCAACGATGACCGGGTCTACGATCCTGACAGTGAACCCGCGGCGGTAACGGATGAGCAAGGCGAGTACTTGATCGGCAACCTGGACGCAGGGACGTACATTGTTCGCGAAGTGATCCCGGACGGCTGGGACCAGACGGCGCCCGAAGCGAGTGGCACACTTTACTTTAGCGAGAGCCAAAATCATGACGGCCTGTATACCCTCGACATGGCCAGCGGCGCGGCGACACATATTGGTGAGAATCGTGTCGGGGGCGGCGACGTGGGGCTCGCTCAAAGCCCCGTCGAAGGCATGCTCTACGGGACGGCACCCTGGCAGCTTTCCCACTTTTCGACCGATGGGTCTGGCAACGGTGAATCACTGGCGCAGGTCACGTCCACCGGCCTCACATACGACTACGATAACGACACCCTCTACTCCATCTCGTTTCTCAACTTTCGGACGCTTGACCGGACAACCGGAGAGATTCTCGAGCAACTCCCGCAACCGCCAGTGGACGGGTCATCGCTCGCCTACGCGGACGGTTCCGTCTATATGTTAGGTGGATTCGGAAGCTGGTCGCGCTACGACATTCAAGAACGCCGGTGGACCCTGGTCGGCTATACCGGCAACTTCTCGGATAACTTCGGTCTCGCTCACGACCCGTTCACCGATACGTTCTACGCCGTTGATGACGACAGCTACCTGTACACGGTCGACCCTGACGCCGCCGAGTTGACGGTCGTCGGCGACACCGGGATTCAGGGAAGCGGGGGTCTGGCCGTGGTCGGCTTTCGGCCAGTCAAGCATACGGTGACGCTCGGCACCGGCCAGTCGATTCCCGATGTCGACTTCGGCAACCACCAGTCACTCACCCCGGCACCCGACTCGATCGACCTGTTGGCCGACAGCGATACGGGCTTTTCTCCCGACGACGATCTGACCAGCAAGGACAATCGCGATTCGGACAACGTGCTGTTTCTGACCGTCGAGGGTACGCTTCCCGGCGCGCTCGTGACCCTCTATGCCGACGGCAGTCCGATTGGGAGCACGACCGCCCAGGGCGAAGCGACGACAATCGCGACCAACGGGACCGCCGAACTGGCCGACGGCGTGCGGCGTTTCACGGCGACGCAGATGCTGCCGGGTGGCGGCGAGTCGCCGGCGTCGGCCCCGCTGGACATTACCATCGATTCGACCCTGCCTGGCGAAGCCGCGGTCGTGTCGATCACAACGGACTCTGGTGATCCGGACGACGGCATCACGAATGACTCGACACTGGAACTTGCGGGAACCGCGGATGCCGGGACGTTGGTTGCGGTCTCCCTGGCGGGGGCCGGCGTCATTGGCGAGGTGGAGGCGGACTCGGCGGGGGTCTGGAAGTTTGACTTCACGGACGAAGAACTCGCCGAAGGGACCTACTCGTTCAGTGCCTCGTCCACCGATGCCGCCGGCAACGTGGGCCAGGCCGCGCCGCCGCTGGTGGTTGAGATCGATTCGACCGCGCCTGCGGCGGCGGTCGTCAATAGCGTATCGACGGACACCGGCCTGGAGGGCGATGCCGTCACCAGCGACAGGACGTTGATCGTCAGTGGCATGGCGGAAGTCGGTGCGTCGATTTCTCTGACACGGGTGGGGCAGGGGGTGGTCGGCACGGCGACCGCCGACGCCCAAGGCGACTGGTCCGTTGACCTGACCGACACGGAGCTGGGCGAAGGCTCGCACATCTTTGTGGCGTCGGCAACGGACGTCGCCGGGAATGCCGGCCCGGCCAGTGATGACTTCAAAGTCGTCATTGACACAACCGCCCCTCCGGTGCCCGTAATGACAGGTATTGGCGACGACACAGGACAGCCCGGAGATCAAGTTACCTACGACCCGACTCTGGAGATTTACGGGACGGCCGAGCCGAACACCGTGGTTACCGTAACGCTGGAGGGGACGGGCGAAGTTGGCGCAGCCGAGGTCGACGCGGAAGGCAACTGGACGCTCGACCTGACCAACGAGAAGCTGGCCGAGGGGACGCATCGCTTTTCGGCGATCGCTAGCGACGACGCAGCCAACGCGAGTGATGCGTCAGCCGTATTGACGGTCATTGTTGATACGACCGAACCGGACGCGCCCGAGTTCACCGGGATCGACGACGACCTCGAAACGCCCGGTGACCTGACAACCAGCGACCCGACCCTGGTCATCCATGGCACGGCAGAGGCCATGGCACGCGTCACACTGACGCGCACTGGCGTCGGCGAAATTGGGTCAACCACTGCGGCATCGGACGGCTCGTGGTCCTTCGACTACACGCACGTCAGCCTGCCAGTCGGCGAGCATCACTTCACGGCCGTTGCGGTTGATGCGGCGGGAAATGAAAGCCTGACCGCCGGGACGCTCGACGTCACCATCACCAACGGCGACTCGCCAATCATCGTTGTCGGCGATCACACCTTGGTGGCCAATCGGCCCAATCAGCGTGTGCCGATCTACGTCACGAACCTCCCCGATGTCACCGGGGCCCAGTTTCGGGCCCAGATCGGCGACGGTCGTGGACCGGATCTTGAGCCCGTGTTTGGAGGGATCGACTACGTCGGGACGATCTGGGAAGCCCACCCGTTCACACGCATCGGCGGTCCCATCGACATCGCGCCCCAGCTCCTTGATGCGTCCATCGTGTTCGACTCGCCGGGAGACCACGTCTCCGGAGATGGTCTGATCGTGACCTTGATTGTCGACACGACCGGCATCGAGGAGGGTGAATTTCCGCTGCTGCTGGCCGGCGGCGAAAACCCCAGCGACACGGCCTTGATTCTTCAAGATGGCGTCGAGTTGCCGATTGCTATCACTAACGGCTCGATCACGATCACCTCATCGGAAGTCGTGGGGCGACACGTGCTCTATAACAACTCGGCCTTTGACGGCAACGAATCCGCCGTGAATGCGGCCGACGAGGATGCCGTGGCGCCCGACAAGGTGCCCCTCCTGGCTGGCCAGAAAGCGACCTTCGCCAATTACTCGACCTACACGCGCGGCATCAATGCCCTGGTTGTGGACGTGCGCGGACTGGCCGACCCCGACGGCCTGTCTGCAGACGACTTCGAATTCCGGATGGGGGTCACCAATAACCCGGCAACGTGGAGTGACGCGCCGGCCCCGGCATCGATTGTCGTCCGTGCCGGTCAAGGGGCAGATGGTGCTGATCGGGTGACGATCCTCTGGTCGGATCACCAGATTGAGAAGACGTGGCTGCAGATCGTCGTGAAGGCGACCCCGCAAACAGGACTTGCCGAAGCGGACGAGTTCTTTTTTGGCAACGCGCCTGGCGAGACGGGTAACAACGCGTCCAACGCGATTGTCGACGGTGCCGACTTTGCCAATGTGCGGGACAACCCGAGAAACTTTCTGAATCCTGCGAGTCTCGACGACCCTCGTGACTTCAATCGCAACGCGCGTGTCGACGGGATCGATCTGGCGATCGTGCGTGACAATGCCACATCGTTTATTACCGCCCTCCCGTTGCTCGACCTGACCGGCTATTCGCCGGCCGGGGATCGCGCGTCTTCCGCGTTCGACGGCCCGGCGGCCGCCGGTCAATTTCAGGCCCTCGAGCCGTCGACTGGTGGGAACAGCGGGTTGGGCGGAACTGCGGCTTCTCCGTCCAACGGCAGCGCCGAATCTGATGAACCGCTCAAGCTGTTCGTTATGCCGTACTGCGGGACCAACAGGCTGAACTTGGGCTCCGCAACTGCGACCTGGATCACGCCTGACGCCGGTTCGATCCCAACCTGGATCGCCAATACTTCGGCACCGACCCCGTCGCCGTACGACATCCGAGACATCGTCGGACCGCTACCGTTGGAAGTTCTCAACGAGATCTATGCCGCCTCACGGTCTGCCCCAGCGGTCGATGTGCCGCTCGCCGAGGGCGAGTTGCCGGGGCGGTCCGGCTGGCAACTCGAAATGACTGACTGGATGGGTCCGCTCCCCGAGGATCTGCTCAGCGAACTGGTCGACGAACTGGCACCTGATGTTGCCCGCGGCAGCGCCGCACCAGGTTAATCGCCGGATCGGAGGCCGACCGTCGCTGCCCGTCAGCCGGAACGTCTCCAGGCCCCACGGACTTTCCCCAACTCGTTTACGCATGTCTTCCACCGAGAGACATCGCCCGATTCTTCCCATCACGAGCTGTTTCGTACGAACTGCCGCGAGTGGTTCCGTACGACGACCATCGCAACCAAGGACCTAACGATGCCTGACAAACGACAACAAAATGCCAACGCGATTGCTTCCTCCGCCCAGAACGCAGGCCGGGCTCGACGGCGACGGAGTTCCACACGCAGTCGCCGTCGCGGTAGTTGGAGCGAGTTCTTCGGCTGGCGAACGCCGGTCCCAGCCGTTAATCGTTCCGGCCGCCGCCGACTTCTTCGGCGGCAGGTACCCTGTCTGGAGGCCCTCGAGACTCGCAACTTGCTGGCGGTCGTCGTCGACGTCGGCGAGCATCTGCTCGAACCGGATCAGGCGGGCCAACAGATTCAAGTGCTTGTTCGCAGCACGGATCCCGACAACGATCCGACGGTCAGCGGCTTTCTGGCTCGAGTGCAATCGGGCGATGGAACTGGACCCCTGCCGCAACCAACCTTTGAGAGCTTCGACCTTTCGGGCGGGATCTGGGACGCGCATGGGAGCTCGGTGATCGGCGGCGTCGACGGCCCGGAGGATGAATTCGTCCTCGCGGATGTCGTGTTCTCCGAGGCCGGCAGTCGAACGGAACCGGACGGCCTGTTGATCACGCTCACCGTCAGCACTGTCGGCTTGGAGTCCGGAACGTTCGATCTGTTGTTCAGCGACTCGCAAATCGGGGAAGACTCGGCGTTCCTGGACCGTGGAACCGACCTCATCCACCCCGAGATTCGAAATGGTTCAATGACCATCCGATCCAACGCACCTGACGTTCTATTGGACGACGCCGTGGTCACCGAAGGGGAGGGCAGTGCCAGCGCGACCGTCAGGTTGAGTGAAGCCACCAACGAGGACGTCGTGCTGACGGTCACGACAGCGAGCGGCACCGCGGTCGCCCCGGATGACTTCACGGCGAAGACGGCGGAAGTCACGATTCCCGCCGGCGAAACGAGCGCTTCGTTCAACGTTGCGGTGAGCGATGACAACACCGACGAATCGAGCGAACAGTTTCAGGTGCGCGTACTCAACGTAGTTTCGGGCGCCGTAGGCGACGTACAGCCGTCCGCAACCGTCACCATCCATGACAACGATCCAGCACCCGATGTGGCGATCATCGACACAACCGTCAGCGAAGGTGATGCGACCGCCCCTGTCAGAATCCGTCTGTCGGGGCCAAGTGCGGCCGACATCCGGCTGACGATTGAAACGTTCAACGAATCGGCGACTGCCGGCGAAGACTATGTCGCGAAGTCCGAGCAAGTGACGATCCCGGCAGGTGAGACCGAAATGGTCTGGCATGTGGACTTGATTAACGACGCGCTGGACGAGCCCGAACAGACCTTCGGTGTGCGGGTCGCGAGCGTCGACGCAGGCGATGTCGGTGACGCCAGTCAGCCGGGCCGCGTAACCGTTGTCGATGACGATGGGGCGAACACCCCTCCCATCGCCAGGCCCGACCAGTTCCAGGTCGAGACAACGCATGTCGACTACGTGCTTGACACCCTGGCAAACGACTCCGGGCAGGTCACCATTGATGCGATCAACGTTGAGGGTCTGACCGGCACCGTCACGATGATTGCGGGCGGCCGCGCGCTGGCCTACACGCCCGCCCCCGGCTTTCTCGGTACCGAATCGTTCCAGTACACAATTCGCAACGACCAGGACGAGACGTCTTCCGCGGTGGCCACCGTGAATGTCGTTCCGGAGATTGAGAAGGATGCCAGGATTTCATTCATGTTTACGGACCTTGACGGCAACCAGCTTTCCAACATTGCCGTCAATGAAGTGTTCGTTCTTCACGCGATCGTCGAGGACCTTCGCGACCCGGCGAGCGGCGTCTTTCGGTTTCACGCGGATGTCTTTAGTGACCCGTCACTGGCTGCCGTCGCCGGCCCGCTTGTGTTTGGCCCGGACTACATGCACGCCCAAGACGGAGGTCTTTCGTTTCCCGGGTTGATCGACGAGGCCGGTGGACATTCGACGCCGATTCCCCTTGGACCAGGGACGTTTGAGTTGTTTTCCGTGCCTTTCCGCGCGACCCAATCGGGCAGCTTGACGTTCTTAAGCGACGCGGCAGACAGGGTCGACTTCAACCGCGTCGTACTCTATGAGGAACTGTACGCCACGCCCATGGAACGCGTCTCGTTCGAGAAGGCGTCGATTCACATCGCATCGGCCCGTCCGGTTGCGGTACCGGACGTGTACACCGTCGGCGAGGACGGATCGCTCGTTGTGCCGGCGACCAACGGTGTGTTGGTCAACGATGCGCCGGGGGACGGCCAGACGTTGGTCGCCCGCCTGGTCGACGGACCGGCCGAGGGGACGCTCGACTTCCAGCCCGACGGGTCGTTCACCTATTCGCCGACGGGCGACTTCTCCGGCCCGGTTACGTTTACCTATCTGGCCAACGACGGAGTACTCGACTCACTGCCGGCAACCGTGACCATTCATGTGACTCCCGAGAACGATCCGCCGGTCGCGGCGGACGATTTCTTCGAGACCGATGAGGACGTCACGTTGCAGATCGAGGCGCCGGGCATCTTGGCGAACGACACGGATATCGATTCGGACACACTGACCGCCGCTTTTGACAGTGGTCCCTCGCATGGCATCCTGCAGTTGGCGTCTGACGGGTCGTTCGTCTACACACCCGACGCCGATTTCCAGGGACTGGATACCTTCAGTTATCGCGCCAGTGACGGCCAACCGGTTAACTCGGAATCCGACCTCGCGACCGTGACCATCTCGGTCCATGCTGTCAACGATGCGCCGGAGGCGATCGACCAGCGTGTCGAAACTCCGGAAGAGACCGAAGTCGAAATCGTGTTGCAAGGCAACGACGGTGAACCGGAAAGCGATCCCCGCCAATCGCTGCAATTTATCGTGACGTCCCTGCCAGGCTCGGGCACGCTGTCGCTGACGCCGGGAGGCGCACCGCTCAACGCGGCCATGTTGCCGGTGTCTCTGAGCGGCAATCGGATCTACTTCCAACCGGCGAAGGATGATACGACCAGTCAGAGCTTCGAGTTTCATGTGATCGATGACGGTGGCGTCGAGCGGGGCGGAATGGACACCAGCACGGAAGGGACGGTGTCGATCGACGTCACGAACATCAACGATCCACCTGTCGGCAACGACGACGAATACACCGTACGCATCAACACGCCCTTGACGATCGCTGCTGCCGGTGTGTTGGCGAACGATACGGATCCCGACGGTGACGCGCTGAACGCTGTCCTCGTCGATGGTCCGCAGCATGGCGAGCTGACGTTGTTGTCGGACGGCAGCTTCAGCTACACGCCGGATCCACAGTTCATTGGTGATGATCAGTTTAGCTACCGCGCCTCGGACGGAACGGCGACATCGGCGACAACGACCGTCGCGCTGCAGGTTCGCGACCCGATGATCGAAGTTCACCTCTACGCCGTCGATGAGGATGGAGATCCAATCACGTCGGCTGTAAGCGGCGATTCGATTCGACTCCGCGCCGATGTGAGCGACGTGACCGGCCCGGACGCGGCCGGGGTCTTTGCTTTCTATTTCGATGTCCACTTCGATCCACTGCTGGCGACGGCCCAGGGACCGATCCAATTTGGCGATCAGTTTCTCAGCGGCCATTCCGGCTCGTTCGACACGGCCGGGCTACTTGATGAGGTCGGTGCGATTGACGACTTCGCCGAATCAGGGGCTGGCCGCAAGCATCTGTTCTCGGTTGCCATGGAGTTAAGCGGGGCCGGGCAGGTCGTCTTTTCAGGCGACTCGGCCGACCTGTTGCCGGGACACGAGGCGTTGCTATTCGGCAGCGGCACGCCCGTCCCGCCGGTACTGATCGACTACGTCCCTTTCACGCTCGACGTCACCCAGGCGGTCGATGCGGTTGATGACCCGAGTGACGAAGGTGACCCGGGGCTTTCCGTTCTCGAAGACACGAGCGACAACCGGTTGAATGTTCTCGACAACGACATCGTCGACTCCCGCGTCACGGCCCAGATCACCGCCGTTACCCAACCGTCTGACGGCCGTGTCGAGATCGCGCCGGACGGGCAGGACGTCCTGTTCACGCCTGCGGCCGACTTCTGGGGCGATGTCAGCTTTACGTACACGTTGACTGACAGCAACGGCTCGGCGGACACCGCCACTGTGCGTGTCACGGTCGAAAACGTCGATGACGGGCCGCGACCTTTCGACGATGTGTTTGCGGTTGACGAGGACAGTTCGGACAATCTGCTCAACGTGCTGGAAAATGACCAGCATCCGGATCCGGGTGGCAAAGAGTCGCTTCGCATCACCGGTGTGTCGTCGCCCAGCGGCGGTGGCATCGTCGCGATCGACACCGACGGGACGGGGCTTACCTACACCCCAGCACCCAACGCCTACGAAGCGGAGACGTTTACTTATACAGTGCGCGATGAAGACGGCGACACGGCCACCGCGACCGTGACCATCAACATCAATGAGATTCCCGACCCGCCTACGCTCGAGGACGACGCGTTCACCGTCTTCGTCGATGGGGGTGAAACGATATCGCTAAATGTACTGGCCAACGATTCGTACGCACCGGATCCACCCGAAGACCTCTTTGTCGTCAGTGCGACACAACCATCCGAGGGAAGCGTGAAGGTACGCGCCGACGGCGGCTCGCTGTTGTTCACGCCGCCAGCCACGGCCGGCGATCTGGTGTTGACTTACGATGCCACGGACGGCGAATTCACTGTGACGGCGGAGGTCACCATTCACGTCCGGCTGCGGGGACAGAACTACCGCGGCGGGGACCCGTCCGCCCATCTGGATGTCAATGACGACGGGTTCATTACGCCCCTCGATGCCCTTCTGGTGATCAACCGGATCAACAACGTCGGTCCTGGCCCGGTACCGGCGGACCTTGACCCTCCGCCGTTTTACGATACGAGCGGCGACCACTTTATTACGCCTCAGGATGCGCTGCTGGTCGTGAACTACCTCAACCACGGACCGGATGCGGGCGAGGGTGAAAAGAGCATCTTCGGGGCGGATTGGCCGGCGGGCAGTCTGCGCGAGTTGGTTTCCCATGCGCCCTTGGAATCACGCACACCCGATGTTGTCGAGCCGTCGCCGGCCGTCGCCCAGGACCGCTTGGTCACCGCAACGGGTGACGATGATGGACATGAACTGGCCGTGTCCCTGTTGCCACGTGCCAAGGTGACGGTTGACGAGGGGACGGTCGATCGGATCGCCCGCAGCGCGGCTGCGCGAGACACCGGTGACGAGTCGTTACTCGAGCAGCATGACAGGGCGCTGGTCGAATTGTTTTCGGCGTAAGTGCTGGGCGCGGCCAGATACCTCCGCCTGTGATGACGTGGTGACCTGGTGACGGCGTCTCGGCGTGGCGTCTTCCTGTGGTGAACGTTATGCTTACTCGGGCGCAGAAGAATTTCCGGTCCTGGCGATCCGAGGTCCGGAGATTCGTGTGCGGATGACCACAGCTGTGGAGAGGACTTACGCCGCCGGCGCTACCGCTCGGGTTCGTGCCAATCATGTCCAAAAACAATGCCCAGGATATTCCCGTCCTGACCGTCGTGCTGCGATCCCTGGGCGCGTTCCTGGTCGTGGCCGCCGTGTTCTTGCTGATTGTTGTCGCCATGTACTCGCAGGATGTGCGTCACCAGCGGAGCATGCTCGAGCAGGAAGCAGAGCACGTGGTCTCGTTGCAGCGGGAAATGTTGCTGTTCGAACTACGCTCGGTCGAGTCCGATTTGCTCTACCTGTCCTCGCAAGATAATCTGAAGCGGTTCCTCTCCGGCGATGCATCGGCGCGTGGCCGTCTGGAGCGCGAGTACGCCAGCTTTGCGTTGAACAAGTCGGCCTATGATCAGATCCGCTGTCTGGACACCGGCGGACAGGAGATCATTCGAGTCAACTACGGGGACGGCGATGCGCAGGTCGTTCCCATGCACGAACTGCAGAGCAAGGCCACGCGTTACTACTATCGCACGGCCCTCTCGCTCGATCGTCGCGAAGTGTTTGTCTCGCCGTTCGATTTGAACATGGAGTATGGCGAAATCGAACAGCCGATCAAACCGGTCATTCGATTCCTGACGCCCGTTTTTGACGACGCTGGTCGGAAGCAGGGGATTCTGATTCTGAATTATCTCGGTGCGCCGCTGCTGCAAAAACTAAAGCAGGCTTCGATTGGCTTTCGCGGCGAGACCATGTTGCTGAACCCCAAAGGCGAGTACCTCCAAGCGCCTGACGCCGATGACGAATGGGGATGGTTGCTGCACCACAGACACAACTTTCCGACCAGTTTTCCCGGCGCCTGGGAATTGGGCAAGCGAACCGCGTTTGGGCGGTATCGTGTCGGCCGGGATCTGTTCACATTCCGTTCCGTTTCACCCGGGCGACGATTGGCAGGGGACGGATCGCCTGCCGCGCCCGATCATCGTGCCAGTTCGCTGGTCCTGGTCGCCTACGTGTCTGCGGCCACCGCCCAGGAACCGTCGCGGGTCTTGTTGAGCCGTTTGTTGCTGATGTACGCCGGGGCCATGACCGTGGTGGGCGTTCTCTCCTACTTTTGGGCACGCTTCGGGATTCTGCGGCGGTACCACGAACGGCAAATCGCCGACTCCGAAGCACGTCTTCGCCAACTCTCGACAATGCTGCTGGAAGCACAGGAAGCCGAACGTCGCAGCCTTTCGCGCGACTTGCACGACCAACTCGGCCAGCAGGTAACGGCCATCAGGCTGGATCTGCGATCGCTGGCAAAGACGGGGAGTGACGTCGCCGCCAACCCGCTGCTCGAACGGGCAATTGCTGAGACAGACCAATTGTTACAGAGTTTGCATGAAGTCGCAGCCAAGGTCCGGCCCAGTGTGCTGGATGACCTGGGGCTGCCCGATGCCGTTGACAGTTTCCTCAGCGAGTACGAGCAGCGGAAGGGTATCGCGGTCGATTTTACGCCACATTTTGACCGCCAGGAGATACCGTCCCGGGTCGGCGAAAACGCCTATCGCATCTTGCAGGAAGCGCTCGCCAATGTGGCATTGCATGCCGGCGTGGATCGAGTCGAAGTTGCGATCGAAACGGATGACGAAGCGCTGCAGATCACGGTCCGGGACAGGGGAGTCGGCTTCGATGGGCGTCAACAAAAACCGTCAACTCGGCTCGGCATCCTCGGCATGAGGGAACGCGTCGAACTCTTGAATGGCCAGTTTCACCTTGAATCCGAACCGGGCCGAGGCACCAGGATCCGGGTTTCGATTCCACTGCCGGGGTGTCAACAATCGGCCGGCTGATACGGTAGAATCGGTCACATGTCCACTCGCTTGAGCACCCCAATTCGCGTCGTTCTGGCTGATGACCATGCGATGGTTCGCGAAGCCCTTTCGCGAATCCTCGAAGAGAATGGGAAGGTGTCCGTCGTCGCGCAGGCCGATGACGCCCCGGGTGCCCTGGACGCCGTACAGCGTGAGAAGCCCGATGTCGTGGTGCTCGACTATTCCATGCCTAGCCAAAATGCGCCGGCCGTGATTGAGGACTTGCTGCGGCGAAGCTCTCGGGTGAAGATTCTGGTCCTGACCGTTCACGAGAACATTCACTACGCCGTCCGGGTGCTCGAAGCCGGTGCCCACGGCTATCTCATCAAGTCGGCGGCCGTCGATGAACTGGTGGAGGGCATTGAGACCGTAAATCGCGGTGGTGTATATCTTTCCCCCCAGGTCTCGCCGGAAGTGTTGGCGCATCTGCGCAGACCCAGACGCGAGCGCGTCGGGTTGGCCTCGCTTTCCCAACGCGAATTTGACCTATTGCGGCTCGTCGCAGCGGGAAACACCCTCCAGCAATGCGCCCGCCAGATGAATATCAGCACCAGCACGGCGTCGACCTATCGCGGCCGGATCATGGAGAAGCTGAATCTGAAAAGCACGGCGGAACTGGTTCGCTTTGCGCTCGAGCATGATGTTGCCGGGTAATGGACCCCCCGGTTGGCTTCGATCGCCCCGTTGGGACACCCCAGGGGCACACGCGTTTTGTAGTAAATCGGCTACAAGAGAATTGGCGCCGTCCCGACAGACAGTCGCCGCCCCATTGACCTAGACTATTCGAATCAGTTCTTCGGGATTCTCCGCCGAGACACTCGTCCGCCAGCAGATTGGGACCGCCGGCGAGTTGGCGGTTTGCGGATGGTTAACTTGCACAGTTGATCCAAGTTTCCGCGGGCCGGTTGGCGGGATCGGCAGCATTGGGCGGCGATCTGCAGTGAACTTTAGGACGAGCATGGCCACAGCGACGACGCCCGCCGCGCCCACGAACAACCTTCCGGCCCCCACATTTCTGCGGCTCTCTGCCGGTTTCGTGTACTTCTATTTCGGCCTGCTGAAATTCTATCCGGACCTCAGCCCGGCGGAACTGTTGGCCGGACAGACGATCATGCGGCTCACCCATCAGATGCTGGATGCCAGCACGGCGCTATGGGTGCTGGCTATTTTGGAATGCACGATCGGCCTGAGTTTCCTTTTCAATTGCGGCCTGCGATACGTGTTTTTTGTGTTCTTGTTTCACCAGGCGAGCACCTTCCTGCCGCTGTTCATATTTCCCGAATTGACGTTCAAGATTGCGCCTTTCGCGCCCACGATCGAAGGCCAGTACATCCTCAAGAATCTGGTATCGGTTGCTGCAGGATGGACGGTGCTGCTGCCCATTGTCAAAGCATCCTGGTTGGAGCGGCGCGCCGCTTCGGCCGAATGAGAAAGCTCAGCCATGAAACGCCACCTGGACCGGCTCCTCATCGGAGTCGGCGTGATTATTCTGGTTGTCGGCGTCACGACGACCTATGAAAAATATCGCGGTACTGAGCGAAGCCGAGTGCCCGGTTTCGCGGCCACGGTGAATGCGCGCGAGTCGGATGGGGCAGGCGAGGCGGTGCGGGCCGGAGCGGCGCCCCAGGCATTGCCGGATGCGGCGAGTTCGGAAAGCCCCGCCGGGGCGGTCCCCCGCCGGGAGACGGCAGAAACCCAGCCGATGACGGATGAGCTGATACTCTACCCGGCAATGCGGAAGGGCATGCGGACCCCGTTCGACCTGTGGCGCTACTACGGCCGCGGACAGTCGTCGTTCAGCTCGCCGCTGATGCCGATGCGCTTCGAGCAATGGCTTTCGTTTCACCGCAAGCAGAAGCCCGCGTTGATGAACGACGTCCGGCAATACATGGCCGGCCGGTTCGAGTTTTCAGGACGCGAGATTCCGGGGCAGTACATGTCTGGCGGCAAGCCGATCATGCAGGGTCCGGTGGCCCGTCTACCAGCCGGCGTCACGTCGTATGAGGCCTTGGCGGAGCTTCGCCCGGAAGAGATCCGCCAGCGCGATCTGTTTCCCTACAAGCCGCTGGCGCATCCTCTCCAGTCGACGGCCCACATGGTATTTCCTGACGCGTGGGTCAAGGTCCATCCAGAGCACGGGCGGATTGATGTCGACATGGACTTTCCGGACGCGTATCTCCCTGAGTTTCCACCCCCACTCTTCTTGACGACCCATCGGGAATTAGGCGACGTGACCAACGGTCGAGAAGTCACGCTCGACAACTATTACGACATCTTTGACGGCCTGCTCTCACCGGAACAGATGGAGGGCCTCAAAGAGTTGCTCCGCCCGTCGCCCACGACCTGGTTCAACCACACCGACCATCGCGTGACCGCAGAGCCTTCCCAGGGCGTGGCCTGCCTCGACTGCCATGTGAACGGGCATACCAACGGTGCCTTTGAGCTCGGACCGGATTCGCGCCCCAACATGGGTCGCCTCCGCGTCGACACACCGACGCTCCGCGGCAACTTCAACCTAATGCAGCTTTCTTCCAAGCGATCGATTCGCAGCATGGACCATTTTGCCGAAGTCGAAGAGTACTTCGATGGCGATCCGGGGATGCAGCAAGCAATCGGGCCGCGGGCCGTGAAGCGCGAGGTGAGCAACCGAATGGGTGACTTCAACGCCATTATCGACAATCCGCCCGCACCGAAGCTGACACCCCTGATGAAACTCGACCCGCACCTGGCCACCGAGCAGGAGCTGCGCGGCGAGGCGCTGTTCCACGGCAAAGCACAATGTGCCACATGCCATTACGGTCCGCAGTTCGTCGACGATTATATGCATGACTTGTTGGTCGAGCGGTTCTATGTCGGTCGCCCGGAAGGTCCGATCAAGACGTTCCCGCTTCGTGGCATCAAGGACTCGCCTCCCTACCTGCACGACGGCCGCTGTCCGACACTGCACGATACGGTCGAGTTTTTCAACCTCGTGCTGATGTTGGACTTGACCCGTGATGAGAAGGACGACCTGGTCGCTTTCCTGCTGTGCTTGTAACGCGGGATTCGGCTGTGTCTCTGCTGTGGCTGGGACGGCCGGCAGACAATCAATATCGCGCATCACTCTGGAGTATGAGATATGTCATCCACGGCGACTTGTTCGATCGATTCAAAGCCGCGCCCGCTCACCTTGATGGAGAAGCTCAATGGGCCGTGGCACAAGCAGGCCCTGTGGACTTACACCGCCATTGTCCTGGCACACTGGGCCGAACATCTGGCACAGGCCACACAGATCTACCTGCTTGGATGGCCCGTGCCTGAATCACGCGGCATCCTCGGCTTGTGGCTTCCCTGGCTGGTGGCCTCCGAAGCACTGCACTATGGCTACGCGATCGTCATGCTGATCGCGTTCTGGATCCTCCGTACCGGATTCGTAGGCCAGTCGTATCGCTGGTGGATGCTGGCATTCTGGATCCAGTTCTGGCACCACATCGAGCACGCCCTGCTCCAAGGGCAAGCGATCTTCCATCACAACCTGTTCGGGTCGCCCGTGCCGGTGAGCATCGCGCAGTTGGTCATTCCCCGCGTCGAACTCCACCTGTTTTACAACACGGTTGTGTTCATCCCGATGGTCATCGCAATGTTCTATCACATGTTTCCGGCGCCGGGCGAGGAAGCGCACCAGGGTTGCTCGTGCGCTTGGGGAACGCGTGCGGCTCACCAATGACGTTGCCTCAGCCGCCGTCCGGCCGTTCACGCGGTGCGGCAACCGTGCAAAGGAAGATCCCGCTTCGACATTGCGTGTAGGTGCAACATGAATTTGATGAATTTGATTCGCTCGATTATTTCGGTTTTCGTGGCGGCACTCGTGGTGCTTTCGGTTGCCGGGTGGATCTGGGCCGGCGGCCAGCCGTCTCCGCGGATGGAAGGGTCCCGTTTTGTGTTGGCCTTGTGCGGGTTGTCGTCGATCGGCGGTCTCTGGCTGCTGTGGAAAGAAAAGCCCGCGGCCGCGAATTCGCAATAGCCACATTGTTTGTTGCGTTGTCGTCGCGTTGTTACCGCCACGAGATGTTCTGCCGCTTACCGCTCCCCCCGGGACTTCTCGCGCGTCAGGCGGGGATCCATCTCGTGGCTTTTTTCTGGGAAGGAACGTCCCGTTGCGTTGTGTGTCTCATCTTGCCACCTGTGTTTCCTGGTTGATTGTCTGTGCCGCGGTGGCCACTGCGGGTTGTAGCCCGCCGACGTCGACCGCACCCGGCGTACAGGTGGACCTGACCGTCGCACCCTCTCCCCCGGTCGTCGGCGACGCCGACGTCACGTTGACGCTGAAGGATGCGAACGGTTCCCCGCTGGCGGATGCCGTAGTGAGCCTGGAAGGCAATATGAATCACGCCGGCATGAAACCGTCCTTCGCCGAATTGCACGAAGGGGAACCAGGCCGTTATGCCGGGAAGCTTGAATTCACCATGGGAGGCGACTGGTTCATTCTGGTGACGGCCAAGACATCCGACGGGCAGATTGTCGAACGGAAAATCGATGTGCCGGGAGTACAAGCTGAGTGACAACGACCGTGGAACCTCTTCCTCGGGAAACGTCCGTCCCGGGGCAGACGGGAAGTGCCGCCTTTGACGTGCTGAGGGTCCCGCTGCTGGGGCGCTTCCTGCGCTGGCGTTGGTCGCGCGTCACGCTGCAAGTGCCGGTACTGTTGCTTTCATTGGTCATGATCGGACACGCCTTCTGGGGACCGCAGTTGGCGCCCAAGAATCTGGCGGCCCTCCTGACGTGGGTCCATTTTCGAGGGCTCGTCGTGTTGGCGATTCTGGTGGGCGGCAACCTGTTCTGCATGGCCTGCCCGTTCATGCTGCCCCGCGAACTGGCTCGCCGATGGATCAATCCACGCTGGGAGTGGCCCAGGGGCCTGCGTAACAAATGGCTTTCCATTGGCCTGTTTGTATTCGTCCTGTTCGCTTATGAGCTATTTGACCTGTGGGGTGACCCCTGGTGGACGGGCGTGTTGATCGTCGTCTACTTCGCTGCGGCAGTTGTGGTCGACAGCTTGTTTCGCCGGGCGTCATTCTGCAAGTATGTCTGCCCCGTAGGGCAATTTAACTTCCTGAGTTCGACGATGGCTCCGCTGGAATTGGCTGTGCGAGACCACGGGATCTGTGTCGGCTGTCATACGAAGGATTGCATTCGCGGCAGGCGCCCTCTCGCGACAGGGTCTGAGGGTACCCCCGACTCGGCTCGGCTGCCGGTTCTGCAACGGGGTTGCGAGCTTGCCCTGTTCCAACCGCGCAAGGTCGGCAATCTCGACTGCACCTTCTGCTTCGACTGCGTCTACGCCTGCCCGCATGACAATGTCGGGATCTTGACCCGCCTTCCCGGAGATGAACTTTCTCAGGGCGGCACGCGCTCGGGCATCGGGCGAATCAGCCGCCGGTTCGACTTCACGGCGTTGGCGACGGTGTTTACGTTCGGCGCGTTGTTGAATGCGTTTGCCATGATCAGTCCCGTCTATGCCGTCGAGCAGTGGGTGGCGGAGATCACGGGGCTGCGCGTCGAGTGGCCGATTCTGGCGGGCCTGTTTTCACTGGCGCTGATCCTCGAGCCGACCATCCTGCTTGGCGCCGCAGCCGCCGTGACCCGTGGGTTGGCCGGCGCACCGGCTTCCGTCCTGCAGATCATCAATCACTTTGCCCGCTCGCTGGTTCCGCTTGGCTTCGGAATCTGGCTGGCCCACTATGGGTTTCATTTTTTCACGGGCTTCCTGACCGTCGTGCCGGTGGCCCAGAACGCGGCGCTTCGCTCCTTTGGCTCTCCCATCCTGGGCGACCCGCAGTGGCACTTTGGAGGACTCCCCGAAGCGATTGTCTTCCCCATCGAACTCGGGTTCCTGATGCTGGGTCTGGTCGGATCTTGGATTGTAAGCTGGTCGTTGGCTGGTGAGCTGGCGCCAGAACGTACCGGGTCGGCCTTCACTCCGTGGGCCGTCTTGCATGCCCTGCTGTTCGGTGTTGCCGTATGGATCATGACGCAGCCAATGGACATGCGCGGCACGATGTTGGGAGGCTGAAATGCAGCAGCGGCGGAGCAGATTCTTGTCGGTTAGGCGGCCACTGGTCGTGGTTGCCGCGCTTTTGTGCGCGGACCTGCCCAGCCTGGCGGCCCATGAAGGCCCCCCGTTTCCGATCTTGATGGACGAGCCGGTTGCTGGCCATGTTGTTTCGGTTTGGGCCGACCCGGACATCGGAGAAGCGCAGTTCTTTGTCATCGTCGAGTCGCCCGGCGGCGGTCCACCGCCGGCGGCGCCTCGAGTTGCGATGTGGTTCGAACCGGTCAGCGGCAGGCTCGAACGGGCGACCGAACAAGCGACGCGGCAGCCGCTGCAGAACCAGATGCAATTCGAGGTTTCGCCCTATTTTGACCAGCGTGACATGTGGCAGATCGGGTTTCGATTGACGGGATCCGATGGTGCCGTTGGCGAGTTGACTAGCGAAATCGAGTCGACGCCCCCTGGTTACGGTCCGTTAGACCTCGTTATCTACCTGTTTCCGTTTGTATTGTTGGGGGGTATGTGGGTTTTCGCGGTGGCCCGGCGGCGGCGGATGATGCGGACGCAGCCAGGCCGCAACGTGCGTCCTCACGCAGAGGTGCAGCCCATGCCACGAGAGAGCTAATGGCGACACCTTCTTACAACTCGAGTCAACGCTGGGTCAGCGGGATCCTCCTCTCGTTGACGGTGCTGGTGGTATGCCTGGTGGGCGCCTGGCGCCTGGCGGTAACCAGGCCGACGCTTCAGGTGCCGGCCCGCCGGGCCGCCTCCGCGGAAATCGTGGCAGCCTTTTACAAGAGCCTGGCGGCGCTGGACGTTGATGAGAGTGAGCTCGCCGGGCGTGTCCTGCAGCAAGCGGTGCAGCAGGCGCCGGAAGAGCCTGCTTTGTGGGCCAACCTGGCAGTGGCCCAGTTGCGGCTGCGTGACATGCAGCAGGCGCGGGGCACATTGCAGCGGGCCATGGAGCTGGCCGGAGACTCGCAGGAGCTGGCCGTCCTTCGCGCCGATGTGTTGGAGCATTCGGGCGAGATCGAAGCTGCCATCAAGCAATTTCGTACGATCCAAGAGAAGTGGCCGGACAACGTGTCCGCGACTTACTCGTTGGTGACGCTGCTCGGTCAGCTACGCAGCAAGGAGGCGGACGCCGAGCGGTTGTCGCTGTTGGCCGACATTCTGCGCCGCCTGCCGGGCAATTGGAGAGCGTTGTGCGAGCAAGCTCGGCTGGCGGCGACGTTGGAACAGGGCGACGTGCTGCGCGCGGCCCTCGATCAGCTTGCCCAACCTGCCGCTGCCTGGCCGGATGCGGTGAGGAAGTACTACGTTGCTGCCGACCGCGCCGCTCGAGCGAATGAATTCCAGGATGCCGCCCGCTCGCTGACATTCATGGAGAACGTGCTCAAACCGAATCCTGAATACCAGCGCCGGCAAGCCGAGCTGGGTGTTTCAGCGGCCGCGGCCATCGGTACGCCGGTGCGCAGGTTCCTGCGGCTGGAGCTGCCGAGCGTCGAGTCGGCAGAAGCCGATTTTACCTTGACCTTTGAGTTGCAGGATAGCTCTGTGTTGCAGGATCGCTCTGGGTTACCGGGGCACCCTGCGTTGCCGGAAGACTCGCCTGATGCGCCAACACCCGTTCTGGTGCAGATTCTCGAACCGAGCGGGTCGGGCCGGCCGACCCTGGTTTCACTGTCCGAGAAGACGCTGTATGCCGGTACATCGACGCCGCTGCCGTTTCCCGGATCGTCGAGCGATCTTGGCCAATCCTGCCTGGTGGCAGCCGATTTGAATTTCGACTTCGTGCAAGACCTGGTCGGCGTCGGTCCGGAAGGTTGCCGGATCTATCTGGCAGGGGAGGATGGAGCGTTCACCGTCGTCGCATCCGAGCTCGAAGAATTCACTCGACCCTGGCGCTCCGTGTGGGCCGTCGATGTCGAGGCCGACGGCGATCTCGATCTGTTGCTGAGCGATCACGAGTCGCCGCTGGTCTGTGTTCAGAATAACGGCGGTATGACCTTTTCGCCTGTCGCGGACGTCATTTCGGCGGCGGGCGTGTGCGATCTGGACTTCGCCGATTTTGATGGCGATGGCGACGTCGACCTGTGTCTCCTCAATCGGTCTGGCCACGTCCGCGTCTGGCGGAATGAGCGGGGCGGGAGGTATGTCCCATCGTCAACACTCTGGTCAGAGAGACAGGTTCAGATCAGCACAGGAGACGTGGATCGAGACGGGCGGATGGACGTGGTGGCGGTTGCTGCATCGGGCCGGCTGCGTTGTGCGAGCCGAACAGCGAACGGCACGTGGTCCAACAGGTTGCTCGCCGAGGGTCCGCCCAACTGGCCGCCAAACGTCTCACCCGGAGAAGCGTCACTTGCCGCGCCCGATATTGACAATAACGGCGCGATCGACCTGGTTGCCGGTTGTCGCTCCACGGCCGCCGTGTGGCTGCAGACTGCCGACGCCGACTGGAGCAGGCTCGCCATCGAACTTCCGTTCCACGTCGGCTCGATTGCGGACGTCAACGACGACGGCTTGCTGGACTTGGTGGGTGTCAACGAGGAGGGAGCCCGCATCGCGATCAATCGGAGCGGGGCTGGATACGGCTGGCACCGCCTGCAGACACTTGCCAACACGGCGGCAGGTGACAAGCGCATCAACCCATTCGGCGTGGGAGGCAGAATTGAAGTTCGTGCCGGGAACCTGGTGCAGGCGATGACGATTCGCTCGCCGCGCAGCCAGGTGGGATTGGGGCATCAGAAGGTGGTGGATGTCGCCCGAATTGTCTGGCCGAACGGAACGGTGCAAGCCGAGTTTGACTTGCGTTCCGGAGAGCCGCTCGTCGCCAGGCAGCGGCTCAAGGGCAGTTGTCCCTGGGTGTTTGCCTTCGACGGCCAGGGGTTTTCGTTCATCAAGGACTTCATCTGGCGATCGCCGCTGGGATTGCGGATCAACGGGCAACATACGGCCGGCGTTGTGCAGACGGAAGATTGGATCAAGATTCCCGGCGAGCGGCTCGCCGTGCGCGACGGTCGCTACTTGTTGCGGATTACGGCCGAGTTGTGGGAGACGCATTTCTTCGATCACGTCTCGTTACTGGCCGTCGACCACCCGCCCGATGTGGAAGTGCTTGTGGACGAGCGGTTTGTTCCGACCGTGTCGCCCCAGCCGCATGTGGCGATCCTCAGTCCGCCTCAGCCGCTTCACAAGGTCGTGGACCATCGAGGCAAACCGGTCACGGAAGTCTTGAAGCATGCCGACGGCCGGTATGTCGACGGCTTCGCGTTAGGCGAGTTTCAGGGAGTTGCTTCGGAGCACTGGGTGGAATTCGAACTTCCCGCCCTCGTCGACGCCGGCCGCCGCATAGGGATCGTCGGCAACGGTTGGATCTACCCGACCGACAGTTCATTGAACATTGCATTGTCGCAGGGAGCGGCACAGCAGCCCTTCGGCCTGATCCTGGAACAGCGGTCGGCGGACGGCGTCTGGCGCGTGGTGCAAGACCATCTGGGCTTTCCGGCCGGCAAGAACAAGAATGTGATCATTGCGCTGCCACCTGACGCGCTGGCCCGTTCGCGACACTTCCGCTTGCGAACGAACATGGAGGTGTATTGGGATTCGCTCGGATGGAGCTATCTGCTGGATCATGTCGAGCCACAGATTGCGGAGCTGTCCTTGCGGGTCGCCGAGCTGCGGTACCGGGGGTACTCGCGGCTGCTGCCCGTCGATCGGCGCCGGCCCGACACGCCTGTCTACGAAATTGTGGGCACCGAGTCACGTTGGCTTGATTTGGAAGGTTACTACACGCGTTTTGGTGACGTGCGTGGGTTGCTGAGAAGCATCGACGATCGCTACGTGATCATGAACGCCGGCGATGAACTCGCCTTCGAGTTTGATGCGGGCGGCGCCGTCCCGCCCGGCTGGCAACGTGATTTCGTGCTTGTCGGCGACGGCTGGGTCAAGGACGGCGATTTCAATACTGCCTTTTCTCAATGGGTGCAGCCATTGCCCACGCATGCCGACGGCGACTATGCCGGCCCACTGAAACGTCTGGAATCCGATCCCGTCTACCGGCAGCATCCTGAGGACTGGCAAACGTTTCATACCCGCTATGTCAGGCCGGCTCGTTTTCAGCGAGGGCTTTGGCCGCCGGTACCGCAGCACGCGCAAGGAGAACATCACGAATGACGATGCGCACCAAACGGACACTGTTGATCGTGACGTTTGTCGGGCTGTTGATCGGCCCGGCTGTTTACCTCCGGCTGTCATCCGGCAAGACATCGGTATCCCCATCAGCCGAGACCGCCGATGCGGCGGCGCTGCTTGGTCGCTACGGCTTTGCCTTGGAGGAGTCGGCGGGCGAGGCAGGTATCGATTTTGTGCATCGACCGCCGGACCTGGACGCGCGGCTCGATCATATCGCCCCCCAAGTCGCTGCCATGGGCGCCAGCGTGGCCGTCGTTGATTTCGATCGTGACGGGTGGCAGGACTTCTACGTCACGAACAGCGCACCGGACAGCCTGAACCGGCTGTACCGCAATCAACGGGATGGGACGTTCGTTGACGTGGCCCCTCAAGTCGGGCTTGCCGACTTGAACCAACCCGGCGGGGGTGCGTGTATGGGGTCGGTATGGGCCGACTTTGATAACGACGGGTATGAAGACGTGCTGGTTTACAAATGGGGAAGCGTGGAACTGTTTCGCAACCGGCGCGGCGAATCGTTCGAGCGACTGACGGAATCAGCCGGGTTGCCGGCCTGGGCAAATCTCGGCTGCGCAACGTGGCTCGACTACGACCGCGATGGCTTGATCGACCTGTTTCTGGCCGGCTACTGGCCCGACGGCGTGCGGTTGGAGCAGCTTGAGCACACGCGAATCATGCCGGAGAGTTTCGAATATGCGAAGAACGGCGGCCGCAAGTGGCTGCTGCGGAACAAGGGTGACGGTCAGTTCGAAGATGTGACCGAACGTCTGGGGATTAACAGCCGGCGGTGGACACTGGCGGTCGTCGCAGCCGATTTCAACGACGACGCGTATCCCGATCTTTTCCTTGCCAACGACTATGGGGTGTCGGAAATGTTCCTCAATGAGGCCGGGCAGCGGTTCCGTGAAATCGGCAAGGAAAGCGGGATCGGTTATGCCCCGAAGAGCGGCATGAACGCTGCCGTCGGCGACGTGCTGAATCAAGGCCGGCTGGCGATCTATGAGACGAACATTTCCGAAAAAGGTGTGCTGATCCAAGGAAACAACCTGTGGTTCCCGGCTGATGACGGTTCGCTGCGGTTCGAGAACATGGCCTCGGTCATGGGGGTTGAGCTGGGAGGCTGGAGCTTCGGCGCCCAGTTCGGTGATCTTAACAACGATGGGTTCGTCGATCTGTATTTGACCAACGGCTACGTTTCCGGCGATCAGGGGACAAGCTACTGGTACGATTTTTCGCAGATCACGGGCGGCCATTCGCGGATCATTTCAGATGCCGGAAATTGGCCGGCCATGAAAGGACGGACACTGGCCGGTTATCAGCCCAAGCGGGTCTGGCTCAATGACGGGGCAGGGCAGTTTCAGGATGTCGCCCAGTTCGTTGGGGCAACGGACCAGCACGACGGGCGCGGTGTGGCCCTGGTCGACGTCGACAACCGCGGTACCTTGGACGTGTTGGTCGCCAACCAGCGGGGTCCGCTGTTGCTGTACCGAAACCAGGTTGCCGCCGGCCATCATTGGATCGCTTTCGAGTTGCAGGGTACGGACAGCAACCGGAGTGCGATCGGGGCTCAGGTGCGTGTCTTCTTCGCCGGTCAGCAGCAACTTCAGGAACTGGTCGCGGCGAGCGGTTATTCGGCCCAGAACCAGCGGCGATTGCATTTCGGACTGGGCGGGCACGCGGAGGTCGAGCGTGTTCTGATCCGCTGGCCATCCGGTCGGGAGCAGGTCATTGCATCTCCCGCAACGGACCAGATACACCATGTGCGGGAATCGGAATGAGTCATCTTGAAAAACGCGATGCGAGTCACGGAGCGATGCCGGTGTCGGAAGCATCCCGGAAAAAGGGTCGGCCATCGTCTGGCTGGAAGCAGATGCTCAGCCTCAACAACCGCTTTCTGGCACCCGCTTTGATCAGTTGCATCTTGCTGGTCGGCCAACTCACGTTCGGCATGTTGGAGAGTTGGACGCGCACCCTGCTGGCGATCGCCGTGGCCATCGGCTGCGAACTGTTGCTCGGTAAACTGATCACGCAAAAACTGCCGCACCTGGCCAGCGCGTATATTTCCGGGATCAGTGTCGGCATCTTGATTCGCTCGCCGTTCTTCTGGCCGTACGCCCTGTGCGCTGCCTTGTCGCTGATGTCGAAGTACGTGCTCCGCTGGCAGAATCGGCATCTCTGGAATCCGTCGAACTTCGGAGTCAGCGCAATGCTGTTTCTGTACCCGGCGTCGGTGGCGTCATTGAGCATTCAATGGGGTAACTTTGTCTGGCCAATGGTGGTCGTGTGGTGCCTGGGATCGATCATCATCATGCGGTTGGAACGGTTTCACATCTGCCTGACGTATGTGGCATCGTTTGGATTGCTTTCCGGCGTGCGTAGCCTGATCACAGGCGACCCGTTCCTGGCCAGTATTGCGCCACTGACGGGACCCATGTACCAGTTGTTTATCTTCTTTATGATCACCGATCCCCGCACGACCGTGAGCGGCGTGCGCGGGCAATGTTTGGTGGCGTTTCTGGTGGCGGTCGCCGAGATGTTGCTTCGTCTCGGACAGGTTATCCATGCCCCGTACTATGCGTTGTTCATCGTCGGTCCCATCGCGCTGAGTGCGGAACTGGCCTGGCAGAAGCGTCAAGCCGCAGCATCCGCTGATTCGGCGGCCGCCGCGGCAGACGGCACGACACCTCGGCTGACGAACTAACCAAACGGGGGAACGGGGGGGCCGCCTTTTGCTACGGGAAAGTCGTCCACTGCCCGCTTGCAAACGCCGCCGGCCTCTCTTTTCGGCGCCCCGTCGGGCGCCGGCCTCGGAATAATCATCAGCCGTTGGGCGTTAGCCCCGGTTTGGTTGATGGCAGAACGAACCGGACGCTAACGCATTCCGCCTGCGATGTGTGGCACTTCGAGCTGGTTCGCCCCAAACGATTGCGGCACAGCGACTTGCACTGCGCGGTTGTTCCTTGATGAACAATCCGGGTGTAATAACTTCTCGGTCTTGGTCCAGCCTTCGTCATCCCACATGCTATACTTCCAACAGGCTTTTCATGGAGGCGCGCCTGTGGAGTGATATTCAACCACAGGTTGCACTGCTCTTCCCGCGCCGATCGGAATACTACATCTGACCATGACTCGATGGTGGTGCCCTGTGGTGACGTCCAAGATGTCCAGGTCCTGCATTCTCGAATCGCTCGAAGCACGTCATGTACTCGCCGGCCCGATCGACACGTTGGATCGGTTGGACGTGACGAACGCCTACCTCGAGCGTTATACGCCGGCCTATGAAACGCCGCTCAACTGGACCGGCAGCACGGCGACGTGTGATGCGGGGACCGTCAACCAGGAAGCGACGGACGCCACGTTAGAGTTGGTGAACTACTTTCGCAACATGTCGGGGTTGCAGGACGTGACCTTCGATCCGGCACTCAACGCCAAGGCCCAGCAGGCGGCCTTGATGATGCATGCCCAGTACGCACTGTCGCATTTTCCCGGCACGGACTGGGCCTGCTACACGGCGGATGGTGCCGAGGCGGCAGGCCGATCGAACCTGTATCTCGGCGTCACGGGTCCGGCGGCGATCACGGGTTACATCGAAGACCCTGGTAGCAACAACACGGCCGTCGGGCATCGCCGCTGGATTCTCTATCCGCGTGCACAGACGATGGGAACCGGTTCGACGTCGTTGTCCAACGCCCTCTGGGTGATCGGTTCCTTCGCTAACAATCCAGCGCCCGAATGGACGTCCTGGCCGCCCGCGGGATACGTTCCGAAAGACCTGGTCTTCCCGCGCTGGTCCCTGTCGCATGCCACGGCCGACTTTTCCGAAGCGGTCGTGACGATGACGAACGATGGCCGTTCGCTGTCGCTGATCCAACACCCGATAGCAAACGGCTACGGATGGAACACCCTGGTCTGGGAGCCGTCCGGGGTCGACGTGGGGTCGTTCGGCGAAGATGGCCAGTTCTCGATTACGGTGGAAGGAATTGAGATCAACGGTCAGACGCAGACGTATCAGTACGATGTGATGGCGATCGATCCCCAGGCACCTCAGTTGACCATCGAGTTGGCCAGCGACTCGATTTCGGAAGCCTCCGGGGAACATGCTGACTTTATCACTGTCACGCGCCGTTTTGCCGATACAAGCCAGCCGCTGCAGATCTCGATCACCAGCAGTGACGAGTCGGAAGCCTATGTGGACTCGCCGATGACCATCCCGGCGGGCGAGGCGAGCGTCATGTTGCCGTTGCACGCCATCAACGATCCGCTGGTCGACGGGCCGCAGCAGGTGGTGATTGACGTGTCGGCGGACGGGCTGGGGGCGGCGAGTGCGACCTTGACGGTCGAAGACAACGATACGGAGGGCACACCCTGGCCCTGGACGAACCCGGACAATCACCTCGACAGCAACGGCGACGGCCAGGTGACGCCCCTGGATGCCCTGGTGATTATCAACTACTTGAACCGCGGCGGCCCGGTCGTGCTGCCGGAGATCGAAACGGTTCCGGACGTCTTCTACGACGTTGACACCAATTACCTGGTGACACCGTTTGATGCGCTGGCGATCATTAACTATCTGAACCGGCAACCCGGCCTCGATGGCCCCGACACCGGCCCCGAAGGCGAGGGCCCGGCCAGGCAGCAACCGGCCGCCTCCAACGGCTGGCGATTCCGATCGAGTTCGGTTGCTGCTTTCGCAGCAGACAAGCGGGCGCGCGATGACGATCTTCTCGTGGCCAGGTCAAAAAAAGAGTTGCTCACCGCAATTGATCTTTACTTCGGCCTATTCTGAACAGATTCTGTCGCGCTGCATCAACCGCCCGCCTTTCAGCACGGCCCCCCAACACATTGCTCGGCGCGGGTCGCCGACAAAATGCTCGGCGCGGGTCTCTGACAAAATGCTCGGCGCGGCCCTCCGCCGCATTGCTCGGCGCGGGTCTCTGACCCCGCCGAAACCGCCGACCGAAGGTCTCCCACGCCTGTTGTTCCTCTTGCTTCAGCTTGCCGATCGGAAAGAACAAGGCGATGCGTGACACGAGTGATACGCCAATGCATCGACACGCGCGGTTCGTCCAGCCAAGTCATGAGCCAACGACGGTTCAGTGAAATTCGCTGTTTCAGGATCGTTTGCGGTGGACTGATCAGAAGCCCGTCGCATCTCAGCCGGAACGCGGTGGCGTCCGGTTTGCTCGGCGATCAACGGAACCGGGGCTAACGCCCAACGGCTGATGGATTGAAGGGGACCCTTTGCGCGGAACGCGATGCGGGCTTGTCGAGCGTGCAGTGATTGAGCGGTCGGGAGAGCGGCTTGGGCAATCAAGAACAACGGGCGACGAGCGGAACAGGACTCAAGAATCGTTGATCTACTGCCATGACCGTCTCAGCCCGATCGACTTGCTGGCCGACGGCTCGGGCTGCGATTACCGGGCGAACTGGACTCGCGTGCTGATCATTGCGTCGCGGGAGTCGGTTGCGGTGAGCATCCAAATCGTGGCGGCGTTGGGAATCGAACTGGTCACACGTCGTCCATCAACCGTTGCGCTGACGCTTTGCCAGCGGCGATCGACGAGTGGCCCTGCATCGGTGGTGTAGACGAGTTGCGCTTGCTTAATCGGCAACGTTGAGGTGATCGTTGCCGACACTTTCCCGCCTTCGGCTTGCAGGTTGCCAAACGATGGCAACGGTGTGCCGCCGCCTACGTGCTGATCGATGAACAAGCCGATTTCCGCCGGTGCCCAACCGTGGACGTGGCTGTGTCGCATGCCGGCCTCGATCCGAATCTGTTTCGGTCCGGGCACGAGATCATAGCTGCGCAGGTAGCTGTTCAGCGGATAGTGTTTGTCGTTCGTTCCGTTGACGAAGAAGATGGGAACGCGGCACCGCGGCAGCCAGACGGATGGATCATAGGTCCGAATCCACTCGCGGCGCTTGTCGTCGTTGAGCCCGTCGATCAACCGCTTCTGGACCGATTCGCCTTCGTACAGAAACCCGCAGCCATAGACCGGGACGGCCGCCTTGAAGCGGTCATCGAGCGACGCGGTCAAGCACGTCATGTATCCGCCCCAACTGATTCCGGTGACTGCAGTCCGCTGCTCGTCAACTTCTGGAAAACTGCGCACCAGCGAATGGGCTCGCAGTACGGCAGCGACCGCGTGGTATTGCCAGTCGTCCGTCACGTCCCCGCCCACGTTCTGGAATTTGGCGACGTGATCCGCTTCCGGACCACCACGTTGCAAACGCGTCCGCGCGGCACGCAGGTTCGGCACGAGCTCGCCGGATTGCGGATCGAACATCGGAGCGGCCGGTCGTCGGCCGGAGAGATCCATCGCGATCGCCGCGTAGCCGCGCTTCGCCCACAACCATACCCATTCGGCAAACGCCGTCCCGCCGCCGCCGTGAATCAACACCACCGCCGGCAAGTCCTTGTCGAGAGCCGGATTGCCGCTGATGGAACCGGGTGTCGCGTAAAATGCAAACACGTCGGTTACTACGCGGTTATGCGGTTCATTGCAATACGTGAGCGATCGAATGGGGCTGTCGGAATCGAGCCACTCTACCCCTGGCGTTTTCTTCCAGGCATCAATCTTCCACGGTCCGGCTGGAGCGCCGGACGGTCGTTGCCGGCCAATGGCATCGCCGACAAGAACGTCTTTCGCCAATCCCGATTCTGACTGAGCGCCGGCAACGGATGCGGGCACCAGCATCAAGCCAAACAACAAGAAACGCATGTTACACCCTTGTTCGAGACTGTATGTTCAAGTACCCAGGTTGCTCATTGTCAATCACGGCCGCTGACACCGCGGGTTGCGATGCCTGGTCTCTAGGCAACGCCGACTGAAGTATAATCAATCCG
The DNA here is from genome assembly GCA_030430075.1 of bacterium. GTDB lineage: Bacteria > Planctomycetota > Planctomycetia > Pirellulales > Pirellulaceae > ARS98. The sequence continues at coordinate 26,956 of JAUIGN010000029.1, read as the reverse complement.
CCGCGTTCCGCCCCCGCCATGCTGGCCGGACGTTCAATATTGCGTTAATCCATGACCTGGACATGCCATGATCCGTATTGCCTTGACGATCATCGCCGTACTCGCCTGGCTCACGCCGGCACTGGCGCAAAGGAAGCACGCACCGATTCGCGACGACATCCCATACGGCCGTGAATTGACTCCCAGAATGGAAGAGCCCGTCTTCGCCGCCTGTTCCAAGCAAGGGATGCGGATTCTGGTCTCGCGCGACGATGGCAAGACATGGACGCAGACGTTTCTGGGCACGGATTCCTTGGAAGATGGTGGCTGGCACGGCACATTTGCCGTGTATGGCATGGCTTCGACTCGAGGCGTGATCGGCGTGTTTTCTGGGTGGGGTACGCCTGGCGTCTACATTGGCTCGGACGATGGCGTCAACTGGACTCACTTGAACCCAGCACCCACCAAGCTTGGCAGCGTTTGGGGGGCGGCCGGCGGGAATGGCGTCTTGCTCACCAGCGCCGATCAGTGGCGCGGCGTGACCCGTTCCGGCAAGTCGCTCTCCCAATGGAACGCTCACAAAGTGATGCCGCTGTTGGACGGCGGCAGGACGCACCACATGATTAGCGGCTTCGGCCATTACAAGGGTGGCCGCTTCATCGTCGTTGGCGACAACCAGCACGTGTTCTCAAGCGACGACAATTGCCAATCGTGGAAGCACAGCCGGATTCCTGAAGCAGCCGGCCAGGGTCAGGAAGTGGTTGTGTTCGGAAACGGCGTCTTTCTGGTCAGCTACAAAGAGCACGTCGCGCGGTCATCCGACGGCGGAGCATCCTGGACACTGCACGAGCATGGACTCAAAGGCCGGGGCAGGTCGTGGCGGGGGTTGAGCTTCGTGCGGGGCGAGTTCTGGCTCACCGCACAAAAGGGAACTCATGCTCGCAAAAGCAAAGACGGCATCACCTGGGAAGATCTGCCTGAATCAACTCCCGGCGGTCGGTTTGTCGAAGCGGAAACGGGAACGATCATCAATGTCGAACGCCGCCGCTACGACATCAAGAGAAGCACAGACGGCGTAACATGGGAGTCTGTGTTTACCGCGCCGCAAGAAGACGTCAGTTGGGACACGACGTTCGCGGTTTACGAAAAAGTGAACGCTGTCAAATAGCGGCGTCGGTGAGCTCGATCGGCTGGCGAGAAGACAATTCGCATGTCTCGAACAAGAAATGTTGGAACAATATGACGGCACACACCACCTTCATCCGTTCTCTTCTGGTCTTGTCTCTTGCGGTCGTTGGCGGCAATGCTGCGAGCAGCCTCGATGCGGCCGAGGGTCCGCGTGTTCACAAAGACCTCGAATTCGCGTCCGTCGACGGCCATCGCTTGAAACTCGATCTGTATTTGCCGGCTGACGATCGCCCGCCGTTGGTGATTTGGATTCATGGCGGTGGCTGGCGTTCGGGAAGCAAAGAGCGCTGCTTTGTGGATTGGCTGACCGAGCACGGTTACGCAGTCGCCAGCATTTCGTACCGACTGACGGACAAGGCGATCTTTCCCGCCCAGATTCATGATTGCAAGGCAGCCGTTCGCTGGCTCCGGGCGAAAGCGGACCAGTACGGCTACCGCTCGGATCGAATTGCTGTGGCGGGGAGCAGCGCCGGGGGACATCTGGCGGCGTTGGTCGGAACGTCGGTTGGAGTCGAGCAACTGGAAGGTACGGTTGGCGGCCATCTCGATCAGTCCTCGCGCGTCGACGCCGTCATCGACTTTTACGGACCGACGGATTTCGTGCTCCGGTCGAAAACACACCCGGCGCGAGCGAACCGAGCGGATTCGGGGACCTATGGTCTGCTGGGCGGCGGGGCGGACAAGCAAACGCAGCGTGCGCAACAGGCGTCGCCCACCAGCTATGTCTCGCCCGACGATCCGCCGCTGCTGATCTTTCACGGCGATCGAGACAAGAAGGTTCTGCTTGACCAATCGTATCGAATTCAAGAACTGTACAACCAGGCAAACTTGTCCGCGACGCTACACGTGTTGAAAGGTTTGGGGCACGGCGGCAGTCAGTTTTTCCAAGGGCAGCAACAGAAGCGGATCGTCGCGTTTCTCGATCGGCACTTGAAGGCGCTGCCGCGGCAAGATGGTTGCCGCGAAACGAAAGGCGACCGGCGCGGTTAAATCAGTGTGCTGGGAACGTCTCCTCGTATTTTCGTATCCGGAGTTACCATGAAAGACCGCTACTCTTGTTTCGCCGTCCTCTTGCTTGCCGCTTTCCTTTTTTCCGCGCCCTGCAAGCTCTCCGCCGAGGATTGGCCCCGTTTCCGTGGCCCCCGCGGCGACGGGACCAGTGCCGACACCGGTGTGCCGACGCAGTGGAGCGATTCGCAGAATCTCAAGTGGAAGCTGAAGCTACCCGGTGCGGGCTTTTCCAGCCCAATCGTCGTGGGTGGCCGCGTTTTCGTCACGGCTTATTCCGGCTCCGACCAGCAGGTCGAGCGCCACCTGATCTGTGTCGACCGCGAATCCGGCCAAACGGCCTGGACCAAGTCAATCGAAGGCGTCAGCGACGGTGGTCAAGGTGGTTTCGCTCATCACGGTCAAGCATCACACACGCCGGTCAGCGATGGAGACCGCGTTTATGTGATGTTCGGCAGCAGCGGCGTGCGGGCGTTTGATCTGTCCGGCAAGCAACTCTGGGAGCAGCCGCTTGGAAACGAGCGGGCGTCAAGGTTCGGAACGGCTTCGAGTCCGATTCTGCATAACGATCACCTGATTGTGACGGCCGGTGCAGAGAGTGAGTCGATGCGGGCATTTGACAAAAAGACCGGTAAAGAGATCTGGAAGGCGGAAGCCGGCAGCCTGTCAGGCAGTTACTCGACGCCCCAGATCGTCACCAATGCGGACGGCGATGACGAGTTGCTGCTGTCAGTGACGCAGGAAGTGTGGAGCATCAATCCGGTTAATGGGAAACTGAAATGGTACGCCGAAACCAGGGTCGATACGGCGGCTTGCCCAAGCGTGGTCGTCGGAGACGGAGTGGCTTACCTGGTCGGTGGTCGCAGTGGCGGCCGGACGGCGGTTCGCATCGGTGGAAAGGGTGATACGACGGACGACAATGTATTGTGGTCAGAAGGCGGCGGATCTTACGTCCCCTCGCCGATCTTACATGACGGCAAACTATTCTGGGTCAACGATCGAGGTATCGCAAACTGTGTCGACGCCAAGACGGGTAAGGAACTGGGTCAAAAGCGGCTGGGTGGCCGCTTCTACGCGTCCGTCGTTCTCATCAATGGGCAACTCTACGCGCAGAGCCGCTTTGATGGCACGTACGTCTTGAAGCCTACGCCGGACTTTGAGCAGATCGCGCACAACAAGCTGTCGGACGAGAGCGATTTCAGCGGCAGCCCCGCTGTCAGCGATGGTCAATTGTTCATTCGCTCCGACGAGTTCCTGTACTGCATTGCCGCCGAGTAAACCGGACGCTAACGCGGATCAGCGATCAGCCATTGGGCGTTAGCCCCGGTTCCGTTGTACGCAGGGCAGACAGGACGCTCATACGATCCGGCTGATCGGTGTCACGCTGTGGCGATCTTACTATTCGGCTGCGAACAACCGAGCGTTGACCTCGATCGGCTCAAATGCGCGGTCGCCCCGGCGGAGCTGCAGCTTCAAGTGAGCGTGGGGCCGGAGTGCGCGGCCATTAAGTGATACAGAGTCCGGAACCGTCGCCTGAAAACGGCCGACCCCCTTTCGCAAAGGGAACTTCTGACGCGCGACCTGCCATGGACTCTTGTCAGTCGACTCGATGATGAGTGTCTCATCGTCATCGAACGATGCCGCGTCCAATGGCCCGCGCGGCAGCTTCGACAGGTCGAGCACCAACTCCACTGACTCGCCTGCCGCGGGCGTTTTCGGCACAGCGAGGAGCAAGTCAAAGGAGCGGTCAGTTAACAACTCCTGATACAGGCCGATGACTTCTTTGGCGAGTTGCGTCTCGACGCCTCCGTTGCCGAATGACTGAGTCTCCGCCTTGACCAACTCAAAGTGGTCGATCTCTGCCCCGCTGAGCGCGTGGGCGCTCAATGTGAACTTCTCTGGAGTGACGTGGATTGTGCAGTAGTGATTGACGTTGATTCCTTGAGCCAACAGCGGACTGGGAACATAGCCGCCGACCGGACCGCCTCCACCTCCGCTCGTAATATGCAGGACCGGTTTCCTGCTGCGCGTTCCGATCGGGTAATAGCGGCGATAGTGCGGATGATGGCCGGAGAGGACGACATCGACTTCATGCTCTTCCAGCAAGGGGAGAAAATCATCCTCGCCGAACCATTTCAGGCTCTTACGGGTTGCGACCATCGGCACGTGAAGCGCGACGATTGTCCAAGACTTGTCGGCAGCCTGCAGATCGGCTTTCAGCCAGGCGAGTTGTTCAGCGCGGCCGCGGCCGCCGGATCCGCCGCCGTAGCTGTCCAGCACTATGACATGCGCGTCACCCCAATCGAAGCTATACCAATACCGCTTCGGCAGTTCGAACAATGTTGGGAAGTACGGTCCGCCGTCGTGGTTGCCGTAGACCGGCCAGAAGGCACGGTCGCGCAAGTAGTTGTTTCCTGGATCGAAGAAGCTGGCCTTCCATTCGCCCCACAGGTTGCCCCGATCGGTGATATCGCCGACGTGCAAGACGAAGTCGGTGTCATCATCGCTCATGGTGTCCAACAAAGGCTGCAACCCTTCGTGATAGCTTTGTGTGTCGCCGATCAGTGAAAAGGAGAACGACGTGTCGGCGGAAGGGGCCGTCTTGAATGATCCCGCGACGTTTTGTCCACCAGAGGCGACTACGTAGTCGTATCGCGTGCCAGGGAATAGTTCTTCCAGCGTGACTGCATGCAGGTGACAGGTTGTATCTTGGATGGGAGAGACTTCAGGTGGCGAGGCAACGGGCGGTTTCGCTGCGGCGGTTCGAACGGTCACCTCACCGGGTTCGTTGTTCCCTTGCGAGACCCACAAGAGTCTGGCGGTTGTCTCGGTGACTTTGATGACATACGGCTTGATGTGAAACGCCGTGTCGCCGGCCAGCAACGCTTCGCACTCTTTAACGTAAACGCGGGCCCGTGCTCGATTGACTGCAGCGACTGGATTCAATTCGTCGATCCGGCGATACGCGTTGATCGCGGCCTCGTAACGCTTTCGCTCCTGGAGAATTCGGCCGACGCTCAATTGGGCGGTTGCGATGTAATTGGCATGCACGTTCGGAATTGACTCGATCCGGCCAAGTTTCGCCAGCGCGGCATCGGTTTCCTTGCGCGTGTTGTGTTCCCAGGCTGCGAAAAGCAATGCTTCGGCAATGTGTGTGGGCGGCGCGCCGTCCACCGCAACCGCCTTCTCGAGTGCCGCGATACCTTCCTTGCCCCGTTTCAACAACCGCAACGAATAACCGAGCCGCAACCAGGATCCGGAAACGTGTTCTGCTTCGATGTCCTTCATCGCCAGCACACGTTCGAAGTAGGGGACTGCCTGATCGTGTTGATGTTGGATTTGCCAGGTATATCCGATCTGTCTCAACACCCGCGCAGCATCGTTGCCCATCAGAACCGGAAGTGCCTGTTCATACGACTCCCGCGCCTGCTGCCACTTACCGGCCTTGAACAGGCGATCGGCTGATTCGAGCTCGTCCGCTCGGGCACCGCCACATGGCAGCAGTCCGAGGAGCAGTGCCAGAGCGCATCGTCGCGTGATCAGTCCCATGTCGTGCTCTCGTCGAATTGCCAAGGGAAGACGATGGTCAGCCGATTGAGTAGCGTAACATGAATAAGCAGCGCGTTGGGCAAATAAGAGTCACGATGAGACTGGCACCCACGATCTTCGTCGGGTTGCTCAGCGTCATTGGTCTCCGCCTGCTGGCACAAGATTCGTCATCTGCTGATCCGCGGCGACAACCGCGTTCCAAGTCGTCTCGATAGAAATGGCGATGTGACAGATCTCTTCATCGAGCGGTCATTGCGTGACCGAGCGGTATTGCATCAGGTATAATTCGTACTCGAAGCCCAAGTCGTTAGCATTACACTGGCCCAGGCGATCATAAGGAAACCAGCGATGTGCAGTCGAAATCGGCGGCAGTTTCTGGCGGATGTGGGGCGAGGGATGCTGGTCGCGAGCGTCGGGGCGGCGACTGCGGTGGACTTGGGTTTGTCGGCCGCCTGGGCTGAGGGCGGCGAGCAACGCGTGACCTTTGGAAAGCTGGAACCCCTGGTTTCGGTGATGCAGGAAACAACGCCTGATAAACTCTTGCCGATGTTGACCGAGAAGTTGCAGCGCGGCACGAGTTTGCAGACACTGATTTCGGCGGGCGCGCTGGCGAATGTTCGCGCGTTTGCTGGGCAAGACTACACGGGCTTTCACACGTTCATGGCGCTGATCCCCGCGCTGCAAATGGCCGGTGAATTGCCTGAACCGCGCCAACCGCTGCCCGTTCTGAAAGTCCTGTATCGCAACAGCAGCCGTATCCAGGAGCAGGGTGCGAACAACAAGGACGCGTTGCCCCCGATCACGGTGGCACGACAAGTGGCTTCAAGCGATGCGCCGATTCGTGACGCGGTGCGCGCGGTCGACTGGAAGGGAGCCGAATCGCAGTTCGCCGCACTGGCGAGAGGGTCGATCGGCGAGGCGTTCAATCATTTGCAGTACGAGGTCCAGGACGAAGTCGATGTGCATCGCGTTGTCCTTTCCTGGCGTGCTTGGGCCATGCTGGACGTGGCGGGTAGAGACTACGCCCACACGCTGCTCCGCCAGTCCGTGCGATACTGCTTGGATGTCGAACAACGGATGCGCGAACGCGATTCTGCGCCATCTCCGATCCGCGCGCTGTTGCCGCGATTGCTCGACGAATACAAACTGCTTGCCAAACCAATCGGCGATCGAAACGGTGACGACGCCTGGCTGGATCAACTTGCCGACGCGGTCTTTTCGGGCACGCGCGAGCAAGCGGCCGACGCGATTGCTGCGGCACTTGCTGAAGGATTTCATCCGGAAGCAGTCGGCGAAGCGATTTCGGTGGCGGCGAATCGCCTGGTGCTGCACGATCCAGGCCGGCTCGAAAAGTACAGCACGCCGCAGAAGCCCGCCGGTTGCGTTCATGGCGATTCAGTTGGCGTCCACGCTTCCGACGCAGCCAACGCATGGCGGAACATTGCACGGGTCAGCAATCGCCGCAACACAATTGCCAGCCTGATCGTCGGCGCGTTTCACACCGCAGGCCAGACAAGGTGGACTGGCAAAGAGCCGTACCCCTACGCCGAGCTGTTGGAGAGCATTCGGGCGAAGGACGCTCCGTCGCTGCTGGCGCAAGCCGAGGAAGCAATCCGGGCCAACGATCAGGCCCGCGCGTGTGCGATGGTTCATCGATATGGCGAATTGAAGCTGCCTGTGCGTCCGGTATTTGACCTGCTGCTGAAGTATGCCGTCAGTGAGGATGGTGCGTTGCACGCGGAGAAATACTACCGCACGGTCGGCGAAGAATACACGCAAACGCGAGCCGCATTCCGTTGGCAGCAATTGATCGCCTTGGCTCGCGTCACGGCCAGCGAATTCGGTTTTCCCGCCCCGGGTCACAAGGCAGCATGCGAATTGCTCCGCCTATCCTGAGTCGCGAACCCCGGCGATCCGGGAAACCAGCCCGGCTGCAAATCCTGAAGCGCAAGTATCAACGTGCCGCTCCATCCGTACGGTGTCAACGGGCATGGGAGGCAAGTCTCCCCGTTTTACCTGGCGCGGCCGTACCAAGGTGCTGACCAAACCCGGCAGGGTGTGCCCTTCGAACACACCGGCGCGCCGACTTCGCCTCCCGCGCGCGGTCGCGTGCACCAACGCACGCGGCGAAGATCTTCACGAGAGGTCAGGCCGCTGCTCGAAAGTCTCTTGGCAGCGAGGTTTGAGACATCGTGGCTGGTCGGCCTCCCGGAAGAACGATGTTTGGCACAATGAATGCTGACAGTTCGCAATCACGGATTGCCGTCGGCGCTTTGAACGTACCAGGCCACACGTTGGACCCGCCGCATATTGGGCTCGCCGAAGTCAGCCAATATTCCTTCAATGGAGTGAGGTGCACTGATGTCATACGGTAACGAAACGAGCACATCCGTCATTCGAACCCGATTGTCAGGGCTGAGGGCTCTCCGTCAGCGGTTGCGGAAGCGCCGTCGGCGCGGTCGTTCGGCAACCGCGGGCTTCTGGCGACCGATGGTCGAGCTTCTGGAAGACCGGCGTGTGTTGGCTTCCATCATGCTGACCACGACGACGGACGTCGTGGACGGTGTCTTGACAGATCTACCTACGTTGCAAGCCAATCCCGGTCCGGACGGCTTCATCAGTCTTCGCGAAGCGGTCATCGCGGCCAATAACAGCGGCGGTGTACCGGATACGATCAATCTGCCGGCCGGCAACCATGCACTGACGATCAGCGGAGCCCTCGAGAACCTGGCTGCCACGGGTGATTTGGACGTCAGCGATACACTTGAACTGGTGGGCGTCAATCAGGGTACGAACCCGGTAACCGACACGATGATTACCGGTGTTTTTGGCGATCGTGTGTTTCAGGTGATGGGTAGTTCCCTGACCTTCCGCAACCTGACGATCCAAGGCGGCACGGCGAACGACGACGGCAGCTCGATCAGTGAATCGCACGGCGGGGGCGTCTTATCGCACGCGTCGACGCTCGTGTTGGACAACGTCCTGTTGCAGAACAGCGGCGCCAACGGCTTTACTCCCATCGGACCGCCGCCGACGGGAGCCTCCGGGGCCCCAGCCAAAGGGGGTGGGATTTACGCGACCGAATCTTCCCAGGTTTCAATTAGCAACGGTTCGCTCCTCCGCAGCCTGCAAGTCACTGGAGGCCAAGGCGATACGGGCGTCTCCGGTTCGGGCGCGGGGATCGGCAATGGCGGCAGTGGCGGTGCCGGCCTGGGTGGTGGGATCTACATCGACGGTGGATCGCTGGCCATTGTCGAGAGCACGGTTCAAACCAGCAGTGCTTTTGGCGGACTGGGGGGCGCGGGAAGCGCGACCGCCAACCCGCTGAATCCCATCAAGGCAGGCGGTTTGGGCGGGATTGCTCAGGGAGGAGGCGTCTACGCGCTCGACACGGCGGTCTCCATCGAGAACTCGACGATCTATTTCAATCGTGCTCAAGCGGGGACAGGCGGATCTGGAGGCGTGGATAGCGATGGAGGGGTCGGAGGCGATGCGGAGGGCGGTGGCGTCTACGCGCGCGGCGGCAGCTTCTCGCTCACCTACGACGGCGCCTTCCCCAGTGACGGCTCGGTCGGCAAGGTCGGGTTGAACAACGCCACGTCCGGTACTGGAGGCGTCGGCGCTGCCGCGAACGAGATCCACTCGGTCGCTGCGCGCGATGGTGGTGCCGCCGGGACCGCTCGCGGGGGAGGCGTGTACGTTGATGTTGCCACCGGTGGGACCACGCCGACCATCAGCGACTCCTCGGCGAATCCCAATCCGACGCTCGGCGCCAACGGCGCAACCGGCTCGATGGGTGGTTTCGGAGGTTTCGGGAATTCGTTGTTCGTCGATGCCGCCAACGGTGGGCGCGGGGGGGACGCCCAGGGCGGCGGGATCTTTCTGGCGAATGCCTTCAGCACGGACTTCATCTTGAGCGGTGCCACGGTCACCGGAAACGTGGCGACGGCCGGAAATGGTGGGGGTGGCGGAACGGGCGGCGTGCGACAAGTCTCGAATTCGACCAGCGGACTCGGCGGAGCCGGCGGACCGGCAGGCGTCGCGACAGGCGGCGGGATGTTCGCCACAAGCGGCACCAACACGATGGCCACAGGTGTGCAATTCAGTGGAAATGAAGCGTTTGGCGGCGGTGGGGGTGAAGGGGGGAGCGGCGGCAATGGGTTCTCGACGACGGGTGCCGATGCCGGCAACGGTGGACATGGCGGTGACGGATCGACCGGCGGCGAGGCACTCGGCGCCGGGCTCTATGTTGACGATGCCATCGCCACATTCACGAATTCAATCTTCAGCGACTTCAACCGCGCTGTCGGCGGCGACGGTGGTGGGGGAGGAATCGGCGGCGTCGGTGGAACGACGGATGCCGGGTTTACCCCTGGCAGCGGCGGAGACGGAGGCGATGCAAGCTCGGCCGGGCAAGCCCGGGGGGGCGGGATCTTCGCTCACACTGGGGCCACCGTCACACTGGATGGGTCCGCTGTCCAGCAGAATCGAGCCAAAGGCGGGCTTGGTGGGACCGGCGGCACGGCGGCGGCCGGTGGTGCGGCGGCCACGGCGCCGACGCCTTCGGTGGCGGCCTTGATTCCTCGACAAGCTTCGGCGTCAACGTGGTGAATTCCACATTCTCCCTTAACCTGACATCCGGTGGAGACGGCGGCGGTGGCGGGTTCGGCGGCTCCGGAACGGTGATCGCCGGGGTGGGAGGAATCGGTGGGAATGCGGGCGTCATCGCCGACAGCGGTGGTCTCGATTTCGATCCCGGCATTGGTTCTGTGTCGCTGGCGAACATCACGATCACTGAGAACTCTGTGACGGCAGGTTCTGCCGGCGCCGGGGGCTTTGACGGTACCTTCACGGTTCAGGCACCAAGCGGTGCGAACGGCGGTGTCGGAACGAGCGGCCTGGTGGTGGCAGGGTCAGCGGTCCGTTTGGACAATTCGATCGTGGCGGGCAACCATGCCGACACCGACATTGCGGGGACGTTCGCTGCGCCCAGCGGCTTCAACCTGATCGGCAACGGTGATGCGGGCAACCTGGTTGATGGCCTGCAGGGTAACCGGGTCGGCAGCCTGGCCGGCGCCGGAGTCGTGCTCGCCGGACTGGGACCGCTGGCCGACAACGGTGGCCTGACGGAAACACACGCGCCGCAGACCGGCAGCCCGGCCATCGATTCAGGCGACAACACGCGAGTTCCGGGTGGTGTTACCACGGATCAGCGGGGCCCTTCCTTTCCCCGCATCGTCAATGTGACGGTCGACAAGGGTGCCGTCGAATTCGTGGAGTTCGACTTTGGCGACGCTCCCGACCCTGCCTACCCGACGCTATCCGCCAGCAATGGCGCGCGACACGTTTTGGGATCCGGACTTTTTCTGGGGGCAACGGTCGATGCAGAGAACGACGGCCAACCCGATGCGACCGCCACCGGTGACGATCTGGCCAATCAGCCTGACGAGGATGGGGTCGTCTTTACCAGCATCCTGGTGCCGGGAACCATGGCATCCGTCACGGTCACCGCTTCGGCAGTTGGAGGATTACTGGATGCTTGGATCGATTTCAACAACAACGGCAGTTGGCTTGATGCCGGTGAACAGATCTTCATGAACCAGCCGTTGGCCGCCGGCCCCAATCCGCTGGTGTTTCCCGTTCCGCCGGGAGCCGCCCTGGGACCGCAGACCTTTGCCCGCTTCCGGCTGAGCGCCGGCGGCAACCTGTCGCCGACGGGAATTGCCAACGACGGTGAGGTGGAAGATTACGCACTGGGTTCGATCCACGGCCAAAAGTTTGATGATCTGAACGGAGACGGCAAGCATGATCCCACCGAGCCGGGCCTGGATGATTTTGAGATCAGCATTGTCGACATCGCGACCGGGACGGTGACGGCCACCGTGACGACCATGAGCATGGAGTTGGATGGTACCCCTGGGATCAATCCTTTCACCGAACAGGGTGTCTATTGGATTCCGGGCATTCCGCCGGACGAATACCTGGTCTTTGAGGAGCCGACCGCCGAACATCTACAGACATTTCCGCCGTTGGAGTTGTTCAGTCCAGGTCATCTCGTGGACGTCGGGCCAGGCGAAACGATCGGGGTAGCGCCCGCGGAAGCGGAACCTGTGTGCGGTCCGGGAGCCCATTGGGTCGACGCATGTGGGACGCCTTCGATCGACAGTTTCTTCGACGTGTTCTTCTCTTCGGCGGTGATCGAAATCGAAGGGGATGTGACGTCGCCTTTCGGCGAATTCGCGACCACCGTGTTCGGTTCGGGCACCACCAAGGTTCAGCGCGGCCAACCACAAGAGTCCGGCACGCCCGGCCACAACGACACGATTCCTCTGGAGATGGTATCGCTGGAGTTGACCGGTAGCGCCCAGTTATTGGGTGTCGACTTACGATTGCGGGCCGGAGTCGAGGCGGGTTTGGCACTGCCCACGCTGGGCTTGATTCAGGAGACGGGCGATCCGGCGGTGGTGGACAGTTTCTTTGATGTCTTCTTCGAGGTGGAAACGCCGCTCGGAACATTGCACAACATCGTTCCGCTCACCGTACAGGCTGCCATTGACCGAGTGATCCCGTACCAGGTCGACTTTGTTGGTCAGAATCCGGTGCAGCTCTTTGGTCCGTTCAACATTCCGACCGGCATCACGATCACGAACCTCACGCATACACCGATCTACGGCGCTGACTTCGGAAACACGGAAGCCGATTTTGGCGACGCGCCGGATCCGTCGTACGCCACGCTGCTGTTGAACAACGGGCCACGGCACCTGCTCGGCAGCGGCCTGTTTCTTGGCGCTACGGTCGATCCGGAACCCGATGGACAACCGGATCCCGCTGCGTTGGGCGATGACTTGGATAGCGTTTTCGCCTCGCCTGGCAACACTCCTTTCCCGCCCGGCGACGAGGACGGTGTGATCAATGCTTCGGTGTTCGCGGTCGGCGAAGCGGCCTTTATCGACGTCGTGGCGTCGGGAGCCGGGTTACTGGATGCGTGGCTGGACGTGAACGGCAACGGGACGTTTGATCACCCGGCAGAACTCTTGACGGGCGCATCCGTTCCTTTGCTGCCAGGCCCCAACACGATCCCCTTTACGATTCCGGGCAGCGCCATTCCGGGAACCACCTACGCCCGCTTGCGCTTCAGCACGGCAGGCTCGTTGCCGCCAACGGGACCTGCGGCCGACGGCGAAGTCGAAGATTACCAGGTCGAAATCTACGAGCGAGACTTCGGGGACGCGCCGGATCCAACGTTTTCCACGCTGCTGGCCAGCAACGGTCCCCGTCACCCGATTGTTCCCGGCGCCCCCACGCTGGGAGCCTCCATCGACGCCGACAGCGACGGCCAGCCGGACTCGACCGCGACCGGCGACGACAATGACGGAAACAACGACGAAGATGGCTTGACCAGCGTCTCCGCGTTGCTCACCGGACTGCCGGCAAGCATGAATGTCGCCGCCCCGGTCGGCGGGCAACTTGACGCTTGGCTGGATACGAATGGGAACGGAGTGTTTGATCATCCCAGCGAGCACATCAATAGCGGAACATCGGTGACGTTGACGCCCGGTGCCAACGTCGTCAACTTCACCCTGCCGGCAAATGCCGTTGCCGGACTGACCTTCGCCCGCCTGCGGATCAGCTCGAGCGGCGGTTTGGCCCCCACCGGTCCAGCCCAGGATGGGGAAGTCGAGGATTACGAGGCGCTGATTGAACGTGCATTTGTTGTCAACTCGGCAGGCGATCTTGGCGATAGCAATCTTAGCGACAATGTGTGCGATACCGGCGGGACGATCGGCATCGCTCCCGAATGCACGTTGCGAGCCGCGATCGAACAGGCCAATGCCTCGGCGAATGCGGCAACCGGACTCGACAGGATCCTGTTTAGCCTTCCCGGGGCCGGCGTGCACACAACCACGCCGGGCAGCGCCCTACCAAGCGTTACGGAAGCCGTGATCATCGACGGCACAAGCCAGCCGGGATACGGTGGCACGCCCCTGTTTGAGATCGACGGCAGCGGGGCCGGTGCGGGCGCGCATGGACTTTCCATCCTCTCGGGAAACACGACGATCCGAGGGTTGGCCATCAATCGATTCGCCGGCAGCGGGATCCGGCTGCTTACCGGGGGCGGGAATACGCTGGCCGAAAACAGCATCGGAACCAACCCGGCCGGCAGCAGCGGACTGGCCAACGGGGCCCACGGAGTACTGGTTTTCAATTCCGCCGGCAATCTGATCGGAGGTTCGTCACCGGCCCAAGGCAACGTGATTTCCGGTAACGGATTGCATGGTGTGTTTATCACCCGTAGCGGTTCCACCGGCAACGTGCTGCAGAATAATCTCGTCGGCCTGGCAAGTAACGGCGTTACGCCAATCGGCAACGGTGGTTCCGGCGTGCGGCTCGACCAAGGCGCGGCGATGAACGACATTGGCGACGCAGGGATCGGCAACGTGATCTCAGGGAATGCCATCGGGGTCTTCATCGGCGGCGCCGCCACGACCAACAACACCGTGGCCGGCAATCAGATCGGCACGGACTTGACCGGACTAATCGACCGCGGCAACAGCGGCGCTGGTGTGGTCGTCGAAGGTTCACCAGGAAACGTGATCGGTGTGCCGGGCGAGGGGAATCTGATTGCCGGCAACAATGGTGACGGGGTCTTCATCAGCGGTTCTTTGTCCAGCGGCAATCTGGTCCAAGCCAACCAGATCGGCGTGGACATCACGGGAAATGCCGGGCTGCAGAATAACACATCCGGGGTAACGGTCTTTGAAGCTCCCAACAACAGGATCGGCGGAACCGGAGTCGGCGCGGGCAATCTCGTATCGGGGAACAAGAAGACCGGCATCTTCATCGTGGGCAACGGCGCGTCGGGGAACCAGATCGAAGGAAACTTTGTCGGGACCAATGCCGCCGGCAATTCGCCCGTGCCAAACGGACAATTTGGAGTCGTCGTCCGCGACGCACCGGCCAATATCGTGGGTGGCTCGGTTGCCGGCGCCGGTAACGTCGTCTCCGGCAACACGCTGGACGGTGTTGCCATCTTGCTGCCCGCGGCGACCGGAAATCATGTGGCCGGCAACCTGATCGGGACGGACCCCTCGGGCACGATGGATGTGGGCAACGGCAATTCCGGTGTCCTCATGTGGCAGGCGCCGGGCAATACGATTGGCGGCCTGACCGCATTGGAACGGAACATCTTCTCCGGAAACGACCTGTTCGGCGTCCGCGTCACCACGCCGGCAGCGGCGAACAACGTGGTCCAAGGCAATTTCATTGGAACGGACATCACCGGAATGGCGGCGCTGCCCAACAGCGACTCCGGAGTGCAATTGGCCAACGCGCAAAACGTGACGGTCGGCGGCAACTCGGCGGCTGCCCGCAATGTGATCTCCGGAAACGGCAATCAAGGCATTGTCCTGATCGGAGCCGGCGTCGCCAATAACCGGATTCAGGGTAACTTCATCGGAGTCGATGTGACGGGTACCGCGGCGCTTGGTAATACGAACATCGGCGTGCGCGTGGGTGGTGGTGCCCGCGACAACACCATCGGTGGTGACGCTACGGCCGGTGAGGGGAACGTCATCTCGGGAAACGGGGGCGACGGCGTGGTCGTGACCGATTCCAACACCCGCAATACCACAATCGCGGGCAACGTGATCGGGACGGATATCACGGGTACGGTCGACCTGGGCAATGGCAATAGCGGCGTCTCCATCTCCGGAGCCCACACAAACACGGTTGGTGGCTTGACGACAGGTAGCGGGAACCTGATCTCCGGAAACGGGCTCTTCGGGATAAGCATCGCCGGAGCGACGGCGACCGGCAACCACGTCCAGGGCAACGCCATCGGAACCGATATTTCGGGGACCGCCGATCTGGGAAATGCAAGCACCGGTGTGTTGGTTTCGTCGTCCAGCAACACCATCGGCGGGACCGCCGCGGGGGCGGGCAACCTGATCTCTGGCAACGATTTCGTCGGTGTCCGCATTAACGGCAGCGGTGCGACAGGCAATGCCGTTCAGGGAAATCTGATTGGGGTTCAGAGTGACGGAATGTCGCCACTCGCGAACACCGGTCAGGGAGTTCGGATCGACAACGGCTCAACCAATACGGTGGGGGGGACGGTTCCGAGCGCCGGCAACGTCATCGCGCACAACAGTAGCCACGGCGTGGCGGTGATTGGCGCGACCGCTACCGGAAACGCCATCGAACGGAACTCGATGTTTTCCAATGGGGCACTGGGCATCGACCTCGGCTTGGACGGAGTCACCGCCAACGATGTGATCGCCGGCAGCGAAGACATCGATAGCGGTCCCAACCGGTTGCAAAACTTCCCGGACATCAGCGTCGCTGACCTGATCGGCAACACCTTGAGCCTCACGTATTCGGTCTCTTCCAATTCGGCGCATTCGGCGTACCCGTTGCGCGTCGAGTTCTTCCTGGCGGATGGGTCGGGATTCGAGGGGCAGACCTTCTTGGGTGCTGACTCGTACACCGTACTCGAAGCACTCGGCACGGCCACCGTGATGCTGGACGTGACCGGGATGGGCGTCAGCGGTGGCTCCAAGATTGTCGCCACAGCCACCGACAGTGGAGGCAACTCGTCCGAGTTTTCCGCGCCGGCCACGGCGACCGTTCCGGTGCCGGCCGACAGCGGCGAAGTGCTCTCAGCCGCCGATGCGGTCGCGCGCACGGGCGAGTCGATAGTAGGTGTCGACGAACTTTCTGGTGTGACGTCCAGCCCGACGGGAATCGCCGCCGCTGCGGTCACTGCCTGGCGGCCAGGGGGCGTTGAGGACGTGCAAGCCCGGCAGCTCTCGCCTGTGGCAACCGGCACGCCCGCTCCATGGGGCAGCAAGCTGGAGGCGTTCATAGGCAATGCGGTTCCGCTCGATCCGAATACCGCGGGCTTCGGCTGGTACGTTGACGCGACCGGGCTGGATGCTGCGGGATTTGCGCGTCCTTGCTCGCCCGACGCCCGGCAGTTGGACCTGCTGAGCTTCGTCGCAGACGAACTCGGGCACTTGCCGGGCCTGGACGACGTGCTCGATGACGGTCTGGCCGAAGCGGTGATGACGGCCTGGCTTGATGCGGTGCAGCAGCACAGAGTTCGTCCGCGAAGTTACTAGTCGTCCGTCAACGCGGTGAGACCGGCGTAGATCGATCCTTCCAGGCCGGCGGCTGGCACGACCGGCGCGCCCTGACGTCTCTGGAGTTTGGCTTGCTGATCACGGCGGCCCAGAAAGGGCGAACCATCGAGTCGATCCCCGCTCCCGATCGGGCGATGATGTATATCCTGGCGGCGTGGACCGGCTTTCGCAAAGGCGAAGTGGGCAGTCTGACTCAGCGGTCATTGCGTCTGGATGATGACCAAGCCACGGCGACGGTGGCGGCCTGCTTCAGCAAACGCAAACGCGAAGACACTCAGGTTCTGCATCCCGAAGTCGCGGGCATGCTGAAGAAGTGGATTGGCGCGAAGGCGAAACTCAAACCCGACGATCTGCTGTTTCCGGTCTCGGGAAAAGTCCCCGGCGGCAAGGAGCGGAAGACGCACAAGATGATGCAACGCGACCTGAACGCGGCGCGCCAGAAGTGGATCGAAGACGCTGAGATGGACCTGGAGAAAGCACGCCGCCAGGAGAGCGACGTGTTGACGTACTGCGACAGCAACGGCCGGTTCGCCGATTTTCATTCGAATCGACACCTGTTCATCACGAGCCTGGAACGAGCCAATCTGGCGCCCAAGATGGCCCAGACTCTTGCCCGACATAGCGACGTCCGGCTGACGTTGGGCGTCTATACGCACGTGGGGCTGCACGACCAGACGGCGGCAATTCATTCGCTCCCGGCGCCGCCGTCGATCGACGCGGCGGACCAGGCGGAATCGGCCCCGCTGGCGGCGACGGGGACAACTGGCGCGAGTCCGGAGAACCTGGGCCCGGAAGTGGGCCAAGAAATGGTGCCCACTATGGTGCCGAGCGATCCCGAAAATGGTGCCCATATTGGTGCCGTACGGCTCTCATCGGAGACGTATCAGTCTGCATCACTTTGCACTGAAGTGGGCGACGGGCGCAACAAAAACGGCGACCCGAAGATCGCCGCAACTCTAAACAACGTTGAGCGTTGTTGCCCGGAAGCTGCTCGCCCTACTGCACTGTGTCCTTTCGGCAAGGCTGCAAACCCTCCGGCTGGACGCTAGCACCTCCGGCATCTGGCAATCTTGGAGTGAATTCGGATTCGTTGCTGTTGGTGCATTGGTTACGATAGCAGCCACGTTCAACGCACCAGTGAGGACGGACGATGGCGTATCAGCATTGCAACCGGCGTGGCGATGTATACCTGCTGCAGTCAGGCAAGACGAAGTCGGGTAAGCCACGCTACTATTTTGGACGGAAGTTGACCGGTGAGCCTGTGCCAGAGATCCCGACGGGTTACGAAGTCTTTGAGTCGCCAGAGCGTGGTCAGGTCTATCTTCGCAGGCGGCGTCCTACATCCATCGTACCGGTCGAGCGCGAGATCGTTGCTGAGGGGCTTCGTCGCCTTTCGAGTGCCGAGCAGTTCATTGTCGAAGTTGAAGACGACTGCTTAGTTGTCTATTTGCCGACCAAGAGCGTTGATGAAGTCAACAAATTGGTTTGCCTTCTTGCTGGTCCCGATGCACTGCAGGTGCCCCGCTATCGGGAAGCACGGGATCAAGTCGTGAGGGAGTCGCTGCACGCGAAAGCGATGCGGTTTGAATTGCTGGACGACGATCGGCGGCTGTTCCATGTTGAGCGGTGGTGCAGTTGCAGTTGGCATGATGGCTGGATGCATCTTGCGGGGCCTGCTTCCCTGTCAGACCTGGTGGAAGAGTACGCGGAACATCTGGGGGAAGAAAGCTTCTTCGAACTCTTTTAGGCGCGCTGGGCAGGCGAACAACTGGCGAGTGCGTCCTGGTAGTTCCAAGGCATCCAATGCTGCGGGTGTTCCGTGACATCGGGCGCATGGAGTTGCAGCTGATTCAGGTAGTCGAAGGCGTTGGTGCCGCTGAGTTCGCAAGTGTAGATCAAGCTCATGTAAATGTCACCAACGCGAGCCCCGTTGCGGGTCTTGAAGAAGAGAGAATTCTTGCGATGCAAGATTGACTTTTTCAGCGCGCGTTCACATAGATTGTTGTCCAGCGGCGCGCCCGCTTTGCGTAAGAACAACGTCAGTGAATCCCAACGTTTGAGCAGGTAGTTGATCGCGTCTCCCAAAGCAGAGTTGGGTTCGACCAACTTCTCTTCGAACTGGCGTTTGAGCCAGTCCTTCAAGTCGTCCATGGTGGGCTTGCTGTGGGCCTGGTGATACGACAAACGTTCCTCGTCGGACATGCCTTCTTCACGTGCCACCTTGTCGTTGTGATAGATGACCTTGAAAGCTTTGATCACGTAACGACACTCGTCGGGAAAGCGGTCATACAGTTCCACGAAGTTGCGGCGGCCGTGCGCCAAGCAATTGGCCAGGATCGTCTCGAGCTCTTTGGGAAGATTCCGCGACAGCCCATCACACATTTGAATCGGTGCCTCGAGCTCCGTCTCGCGCTTTTTCAAAACATCCCGCAAGTTCTCGCCCGCATGTTGGCGTCCACTGAAGAACAGCGCGATCCGCTGGCCCGCGCGCGTGGCTACCACGCCCGAAGTGAACAGCCCGGTGCGGTCAGGATCGTGGAGATCGTCCGATGGCGGTGATTTCTCGGCGCACTGGCCCATCAACTCCAGAATCTTGACGGTCGTGTCATCGTTGTAAATTACTTCTCCTTGAGCGGCTTGACGGATGAACTCTTCATAGACTGCAGCCAGCAACAAGGCTGCAGCGTAGACAATCCCCCACTGTGTCGAGGCTGCCAGTGGAATCTCGCAATTCCTCTGCAGCCGCTGCAAGCGGTTGAAAGGTAACCCGCTTCCGTATTTCAACAGGCCAATCATGCTGGCCGCAGTGTGGTCGTACTTCTGGTCGCCCATCTCAGCCGGAGCTGATGCCTTGAAGGTCTTGCCACAGAGATGACATCGGAGCCGCTGCAGGCGATACACAGTCGCCTGCAAGGGAGCTTGTCCCTTGAAGCGAACGAAGACGCTGGGTTGCTTTTCGTAGAGAGTTCCCGCCTGGCAATCGGGGCAATCGTCACCAACGCGAAGTGTTTCATGCATGATGTCCACCTGTTGCGCGCCGGGGTAGTCATCCGCGCCGTAACGACCGTGGCCTGGCAGAGGTTCGCCGCCCGTCGCCGGGTCGTCGTTCGACTCATTGAGGTCGCTGTTGTCAGCGGAGTCGCCGTCGGTGGAACTCGGTTCTTTCGCCTTCCCTTCATCGCCCACGACCTTGTCGGCCTTCTCCGTACTGGCGCCGAAGAGCAGCTTGCGTAACCGGGCAATCGTGGTGCTCTTGTCTCCGACGATCTCGAAGACCTGCTCGTAGGAGTCGAAGATCTGCCGGAGCAACGCGGTGTCTTCCGCGCGGAGCGTGTTCGACTCGGCACGATCGAGCAACTCGTGCCTCTGTTGAGAAGTTACTTCAATGATATTCGGGCTGTTCTGCGCCATGACCGGCTATCCGTGCCGACGGTGTGATCCTTCAAAGAGAAATGGATCATGAAAGACCGGTCGAAAGCAAGAGCAGTTTTTGCAGCTCAATTGCCTGGTCTTACCGAACGCCAATCTGGCGCGGCGTCGGTTCGGTCTGGATTGCCTGCTGAGAAGAGAACCGACAGTTGGTGTGCCGCCAAGACCTTGGCGTTGGCATCTTCTTCCGACGCCGAAGGCCACCACTCAAAGCGCCCCGTCGATAAACGTTTGTGGCAAAGCCAGAAGCCTTGGCCATCGTAAACCAACGCCTTAATTGCGGTCCGGCGTCGATTACGGAAGACGAAGACCGAGCCGGCGAACGGATCCTGTCCGAGTGAATCCTTGCAGAGCCGAACTAATCCATCGATTCCTTTGCGGAAATCGGCGGGGTCAACGGCCACCAGGATCTTCATCTGAGGTGTAATCTGCAGCATCAGTCGGCATCCCAGAAGCTACGGCTTAGCGCGAGCAAGTCGGGGACGTTCTGTCCCTTCACATACACTCGCATGCGAGCACCGGTTGCGTCCTCCCACTCGATCACGCACTCGCTCGAGACAGACAACGCCGCGGATGGCAGCTCAACGAACGTCGAGGTGGGAACCGAGCAACTCGACTCATCAACCCGCTTCTTCAGAGAATAGTAGTCGAGCCTCAGGACGCGTGCGGTGGGACTCACGCCGTACTTCGCCGCCATCTTCACCGCGGAATTCCAAAGCGACGTGGGGATTCGTGCCCCTGGCGACCGCGTCTTCCTCCAAGTGACAAAACGCTGCCCAAGACGAGCAAGAGGTGCTGGAACTTCTGATTGCTTGCGACGCCGCATGGACTGTCCTCCCGAGGTAAGGAAAACAGTCACGCTAGCAAGCCAACCGCCGAAAGTCTGGCACGCTTACCGAAAGGACACACTGCACTTACGATCGACCGCGAGGTCGATCCATCAAAAGTATCCCCGACAGGGTTCGAACCTGTAACCTTCGGCTTCGGAGGCCGCAGGCTAGATGCCGTAAATGGCAAACGTGACGTGGAGTTAGGGCAAACGCCAAGCGGCGAGGTGCCCACTATGGTGCCGTCCGATTCGCACGTCGATTTGGGTGCCGATTTGCCCGCCGATCTCGCTGAAATCGTGGCCGTTTGGAGCACGCTCTCCGGCGCCGTTCGCGACGGTGTTTTCGCCTTGATACGGGCGGCGCGGTAGCGGGGACATCGGGTCAAACTGCGGGGACATTTGCGGGGTCATACAGTGATAAAGGCATTGCCTCTGCAGACACAAAGTTATCTATTTTCTAGATGGGTTCTTGCGGTCATGGGACCAGAGCGAGTTGGTCGCGTCAACGAATTACTGCGTTGCCCTGGTGTGGGCGGCGATCGTCCTTTCGTATAGATCGACGTATTGGCGAGCACTCGTATGCCAGGACCAATCTTGGTGCATCGCGTTACCAACGATCTGTTGCCACGTTTCCGGTTGGTCGCGATACATGGCGACGGCGCGAGCCAATGTTTGTTCCAATTCGCTTGGTTCATAATCCAAGAACGAAAACCCGTTGGCGGTCCCAGCCGCGACGGTAGCTTCGTTTGCATCGCACACCGTGTCGGCAAGTCCGCCGGTCGCTCGAACGACAGGCAACGAACCGTATTTGAGGCTATAAAGTTGATTCAGACCGCACGGTTCGAAGCGACTCGGCATTAGAAACATATCGATACCCGCTTCAATCCGATGCGCCAGCGCGTCGCTGAACGCCAGCGAGAGGCCGATCTTCCCCGGGTGCTCGGCCGCCAATTCAGTAAGCAACTGTTGATATCGTGGCTCACCGGTTCCCAAGAGGGCCCATTGAACGTCCCATTGGGTGGCCCGCTTTTGCATCACGTCGGCCAGCAAATCGAGCCCCTTTTGATCCGCCAGGCGGCCGATGAAACCGAGCAGTGGCGTCTGCGGCGATTCCACCAGGTGGAGTTCGCGTTGTACGGCGGTTTTGCAGGCGGCCTTACCCGCTTGCCAATTGGACGCATCAAAGTTGGTAGCCAGGTGCGGATCCGTTTCCGGATTCCAAATTGAATAGTCAACACCGTTGATGATGCCGGTTGTGTCTTTCCGACGTGTCTGCAACACGTCCTCAAGACCGCATCCCATCGGCTGCGATTGAATCTCTTTGGCATAGCGAGGACTCACTGCGGTTACCGCGTCTGCAAACGTCAGACCGGTCTTGAGCAGATTCAGGTTACCCCAGAACTCCATTTGGCGCCAATTGAAGTATTCCCAGTCTAGTCCGGTAAGTAACATGTCCCAGTGCCAGAACTGGCCCTGGTATGCCATATTATGAATCGTCATTATGCTGACAAGATGTTCGTAACCACACCGCTGCCGGTACTCACATTGCAGGTAGGCAGGGATCAGGCCGGTCTGCCAGTCGTTACAGTGAAGGACATCCACGGTCAACTTGCACGTTTCAATCAGCTGCATAGCCGCACGGCAAAAGAACACAAAGCGTTCGCAGTTGTCTGCGTATTCACTCCCTTGATCACGATAAAGCCCTGGCCGATCGTAATATTCAGGTTGATCAATAAAATAAGCCGGTACGTCGGTCCCTGGAATGTGAGACTTTAGCACGCCGGCAGTAACAGTCTTCCGTCCGACAGGACATTTCACCTCAATATCGAGTGATTCCAATGGCAGGCCAGCCTGCCTAATGATTCGATAGGCGGGTGAAACAACAATGGAATGATGCCCCAATTGACTCAAAGCCTTGGGTAAGGCGTAAGAGACATCCGCCAGTCCACCGGTCTTGGAGAATGGAGCTACTTCACTTGTAGCAAA
Source organism: bacterium (assembly GCA_030430075.1). Lineage (GTDB taxonomy): Bacteria > Planctomycetota > Planctomycetia > Pirellulales > Pirellulaceae > ARS98. The sequence goes on along the minus strand of JAUIGN010000029.1, from coordinate 3,847 downwards.
CAGAATATTCATGATTCGACACTCGCATTAGCGATTTTCAATAGCTGGTACCAGGCAATGTTCCTTAGCTCGGGATTCTCGACGGTTTTCAGCAGGTCATGGAGCGTGTCGCACATGGCGTCACCCTTAATACCCAGATCAACGAGTGAGCAAATTGCCGACAGGCGCAGTTCTGGGTCATCTTCGCACGATTCTGCTTCGTAAAGCACCTTGAGCACTTCAGTGGAACCATCCCCAAGCTTGCCTAGCGCCGCCACCATGGGGGAACGCAGTAATGGCAATTCTTCTACTTCTAGCTGTTCAGCCAGTGGACGCGCAAGGCCTGTGGCTGATTTTCCCAGATCAGCGATACTACGTACGGATTGCAGACGAAGTAACGGATTACGCTTTCCGTCCACCGCGATGTTCAGCAGAAGTTTGCGCGCTTCATCACTGGCCGAGCCGATGCGACCTAGCGTCTGCAGGATTGCCAAGTAGAGTCGCAAATCGTGTTCCTCGTTTATTGGGGTGAGCAACTTCACGAGTGTCCCAAGATCTTCCGAGTCGGCAATGGTCAGGGCGCGCACAGCATTACAGCGAAGACCAACATCTTCATCCTCATCTCGAACGAGTCGCAGTAGCCGCTGTGAAATTGTTAGCGAACGCGAACGCCACAGTAGATTGGCGAGCGCCTCTTGTCGTTGCCAAACGTGTTGGCCACCCTTGTCAGCGAGCCGTTGCAAGAGATCATCAGTACTGGTGCTGGATTGAACTTGCCGTGTCGGAACTCCGGGCGACTGAAACAAACGCATCAATTGAATTTCGGGAAGCCGGTCCGCTAATTGCAGTTCGAGCCAGGTGCCCCTGACCTCCGTATAGATTGCGGCGACTTCCCGTTGAAGAGCCTCGCAAACTGGTTCCTGCCAAATGCGAACGAGGTCGTCCAGCACTGAGTTCCACATTGCGGGAGGCACCGCAGCCTCGACCAGGCAGCGGGTGGCAAGAAGAACATTGCGGTACAGCAATGCGTCATGTGGCGCTTTCGTATCAAGCACTGTCTGCATGAACACAGCAAGCCTTTGCCCGCCTAGGATACTGGCTGTGAACAGCACAACCTCCTGCCAGCCGGGCGCAAGGAGCTTTACCCCTAATTCTCGCGCAGGATCCACCAGTTCGCTGAGGTAGCGTGCGGCCAGGTATTCCTTAATCGTGGGCAGGAAGAAACTGATCTGTCCCGGTTCACGCTCCACCAATAGTCCGCTCTCGTCTAACATCAACTTCAGAAACTCGTCCGCCGCGCAGCTAGCATGGAATTCGGACCGCCCCTCGATTTGCCCGAATTGCTCAGCCAGCATGAGCTTCAATTCGCCCTCATGCACCAGCGCTGATCGTTGCGAATCCAACCACCAAAACGCGACGCGACCGAGGATTCCTACGACGTATCGCTCGTCAAGGACAACGCCACCGAGTGCTTTGATCTTGGACGGGGGAAGATCCACCTTGGCCTGGTTCCAATGTTCCGCCAAGGCTGACACAGTGATCCTATATAGCTCCTCGCGCCTGCTAGGCACCTTACCACTTTGGTTATTCGTAATTGCAATGATGGTCAGGAACAAGGGATTACTCGCCAAACGCCTCAGTCCCGAGCCGAAGACCCTTTCGCTCAGATTCTTGGCTACCTGACCAAAGTCCTCTGCCGTCGCCGCGCGAGAACAGACTTGAGCCCAACGTTCGATGAATTGCCTGATGCTTGTTTCGCTCAAAGGAAGAATCTGGACTTCGACAAAGCTTCCAGTAAATGCGACCTGTTGATATCCCGCCGCTCGCGACGTTACGATCACGCGGTTCGTCGGATACCGATCCACCAATCTCTCAATCTGATCGGCAACATGTGCCCGATCGGCCAAGTCACGGACTTCATCCAACCCATCCAGTAGCAGCAAACAACCGCCATTTGTTAGAGATTCGTCAAAATAGTCTAAGGCAAGCTTGTCCCTCGTGACCACGTCGCGAAGAAATTTCTCAAGGGTGTAATCGCGGTCGTCAGAATAGACCTGCCAGTATCTTGCGAGCGAGACATGCACTGGAAGCTGGTCGTGTTCCAAATCCAGGACATTCTTCACTTGCGTTGGACCGCGACCGTACGTTACGGCGAGGAATCGGAGAAGCGTCGACTTACCCGCCCCTGGCTCACCCAACACGACTAGAGCAGGATGGTCGCGAAGTGCCTTGGCGACACTCAACACGCTATTCTGGTCCATCAGTTCCGGCTCGTACACTTCGTGTACAGGCCCCATCGGTAGATCCGGTAAATCGGAACTCGTCACCGGTAAGAGATCGGTCGTGCGTGCCAAGAAGATGGGCACGAAGACATCGTCCAGATGCGGCTTTGCAAAATGCTTGAACTGACGGAGCCCGCGGAACTCAACCCACTTGCATTGGGCAATCACCATCTCACAGTAGTCACGCGAGGCGTCGGAATGCCCGTGCGTCGGCTTTGCCGGTAAAAGTTCATCTGGCGCGACATTTAGTGCTTCGGCGATGAACTGCAATGTTTCTTCGCCAATACTTTTTCTACCGCTTTCAGCGTCCTCGATTGTGCGTTTTGAGCATCCGACCTTTTTTGCGAGTGTTTCCTGCGTGATACCGAGTTTCTTCCGCGCAGTCTGAATTCTCGCTCTGTCGAGGGTAACGCCCATTCACATGTGAACCTTGTGTGACAGTATTCGACGACATGCCGTCATTGTGCGCTTAAGATGCCAACGTACTGCGGTACACCGACCAGGCCTGGTCATTGATTAGTAGCGGTCTCAATTGTGAGATCGCGATCCGCGTCGTGCGTCCAAGCGAACGTCCGCATTGTAACGGATGGCTCGGGTGAAAGTTCATTCCGACAATGACAAGGAGCGTAACATGTCATCAATCAGCTTGCTGTTGGTTTGCCTTCAAGGCGTGTACAAAAAGGGCCGGTTCCTTTGCGAGTATCCAGCGGATAATGGTGTGCATCTGAGCCACCTGCTGGGAATAGCGGAATTGGCAAAGAAGTTCAGGAACAGCCACGTCGTACTCAGTGGTGGCCCTACCCAGCCACGTGCTCCGGGTATCAGCGAATCAACGAGCGCCAAGGGTTTTCTGGAGCAGAAGGATTCACTGCCTTGCCCTCGGGGCAGCCTGTTGGTGGACGAGTCAGCTCTTGATACGGCGCAGAATATCGTCATGGGACTCGCCACTCTGCGCCTGGCAGTTGGTTGGCAGTTGCCCATCCGAGAGGTGGTCGTTTCCATCTGCTGGGGACCGAAGCGCCGACGCGTGGACGCTGTTACAAGCCTGCTGGGAATTAGCGATCGAGTACACGTTGTGCCCCACGACTGGGACGGTAGTCTTGCTTTCAGCCCGGATGCTTTGCGTGCAGGCGAGGCTAAGTTTGTTGAGGAGTCGGAGGACGACGTTCTTTTGCTAGGGCCTAAGTGGGAAGCAAAGCGCCGGCAACGTTGGCATGGCTCTGGCTCTTATGAGTCCCGCCTGGATCACTTCTTGGCGCACCAGCGGATCAGGCCTTGGTTCGATCTTATTGGGTCAGTGTCGCACACCAACGACATTTCTAAAGACCAGTTGCAGCAAGTTTTTGGCAAAGCGATCGGTCCATTCAGCTAAGGTCGGTAATCACCACATAGAGGCCTGAGGCGGTTTCCTCATGAAACCGTCTTTTTTTCTAGGGTGGCAAAGTTGCCTGGAGCGAAATTGAGGATTTCGTTATGATCCGCGCCCCTTTGCGAAAGGAGTCGCGGCATGGCCAGGAAGGTAGCACGCCCCAAGGCGGAATCAGAGAAGACGCTCACGACGCTGCGCAAGAATTGCCCCGAATGCG
>JAUIGN010000028.1 GCA_030430075.1 bacterium | reverse complement strand
TGCTACGTCTCAGAATATCTGGCCGGGCATTCCCTGTTTATTTGGCCCAACCGATTGGTTTCGTCCCAATTTCAGCGCCATCGCGCAAAACGGGCGGGCTTCCGGCTTTAGAGCTTTGGGGCGGGCTTTAGGCGACAGTAATCCGGACACTTTGCGCGGGACAACTGGCCAGCCAAAGTGGGACGGATTCGGACAGAGTAATTGAGACGTCGCAGGCGTAGTCGCGTTACGCAGTGAACGAGGAAATGCCCGCGCGTAGGCTTGGGGCTCCTCGCAAGATGCGTGTGCAGGATTCGAGTACCCAGATGCGCGGTGCGGAAACTGATAGAGGCTCCTTGGTGAGTCCTTTGGAGAAGCTGTCAGTTTGCAGACACACACTATGTTTTTTTAGCACTTTTCTAAAGCGGCCTGAGTGGCGCAACCAAGATAGTCATGATGTACATGATATTATTTGTGACCGTTTGACGTTGGTGCTCGGCATGTGAAACAATAAGCCGACGTCGGGCCTGGACGGCATCGGTTTCCGCATGCGCCCTCCTCTCGCGCGCCTCAAGGAGCAGGTCGGTAGAAAGCCTGCAAGGACCCAGGGCCTCATTTATTCCGCATCTCGAACCAGCCGCAGTTGCCCTGCAACTTGCGATGCCCTTGCGTGGCTGAGCGTCCTTGTTATGTAATTACTCAGCCAGTGAGCTCAAATTCCGTGGGCCCGCAGGGTGACTCCACTGCCAAGACGTGATCGCTGTCTCATGAAGGGCGGTCTAGCCAAACCTCTCGGGGCCGGTGGGGCGTCGCATTGACTTGTAATGCACAGAGCCCCATTGGGGCACGCCATTCTCAAGGTATTTTTTGTGGCGAAGCCGAGAGCCAACGGCTCGTATCTTGCGCGAATTTGCGATCCAACTCCGCCACTTGCTCACCCGATCACTCTGTTCGATTACCGTAGTGTGACGGCACGAACAAACGTTCGCGAAAACACTTTCCTGACTCTTGACATTGCCCATACAGCGGGTAGTTTAGGGGGGCATTGGCCGTTCGTTTAAATGGCGAATGGACTTCATTTCTGTTGGCGCATTACGGTTTTTCGCGCACCCCAGGGGAACGGAGTGCGCGCCCACCGGCTCGCCCATCATTCCATCTTGGTCGTGATTCACACCTCAACCGACATACACCCAGCGACCACTGCAGAAATCCCGCGACTCCTGCGCGGTGTGGCGGCGTTGTTCTTGACAATCGTTTTCATCTGGTCTTATTGGCCCACGTTGGTGTTGATGGTCCAGACATGGGAGAGCAATCCAGACTACTCGCATGGCTATCTCGTCGGCCCCTTGGCGTTATTCTTCCTTTGGGCCAGGCGAGAAAGCTACCCCGGTGTTGATTCGGGGTTTGCGATTCACGGGCTGTGGCTGGTGCTGGCGGGATTCCTGTTGCGGACCCTCGGTGGTTTAGCCTATGTCGATGCAATCGAAGCGTGGTCGATGTTGCTCTGGATTGGTGGAACGGTGTGGTTCTTGTGTGGCTGGGACGTTTTCAAATGGAGCTTCCCAGCGGTCGCCTTTCTGTGGTTTATGATCCCGCTGCCGTTTTCGGCCGAAACATTCTTGAGCTTTCCCTTGCAGCGGATCGCGGCCCGCATCAGCTGCTGGGGCCTGCAGTTCCTCGGGCAACCCGCGCTCCGCGAAGGCAATGTGATCCTGATGGGCGACCATCAATTGGAAGTCGCGGAAGCATGTTCCGGTCTGCGTATTTTTATGGGGATCGTGGCGTTGGCTTTCGCGTACTTGATTCTGACCAGGCGCCTGTGGTGGGAACGCGTGCTGCTGCTGTTGGCTGTTGTCCCGATCGCGCTGGTGGCCAACGCTTCACGAATCATTGTGACCGGCCTTCTCTACCAGTTTGTTTCCCGCGGGGCCGGTGCCAGGTTCTCACACGATTTCGCGGGTTTTTTGATGATTCCTTTCGCTACGCTGCTGTTCTGGCTGTTCCTGTGGTACCTCGGCAAGCTGACCTATGAAGTCGCTCCAGTTGACGTCAAAACCATCGTCCTTGGTTCTCGTTCGTTGACGCAACCTGAGTGATGGAGTGAGAACTCATGACTAACGGTGCAACATCTTCAAAGCAGACCACCGGTTCGGCCCTTCCCAAGATCACGCCCCACTTCGTCTGGAGCGCCGTATGCCGCTGGTGGAAATGGTGCCTGCCGATCGGCCTGCTGGCAGGGAGTCTGGCCGGGGCTTACGTCTTCTTCACTTTCGTTCCAGTTTATCGGGCAACGGCTTGGGTTCGTATCTATGCGAATCCCCAGTACATTGCTTTCAAGGCTTCCACCGCGGATCGCAGGAGCTTCATCGCAAATCAAGTCGAAGCGATTCGCAGTCCACTGGTTCTGGCGCCGGTGCTTCGAGACCCGGAGGTCGCGGAGTTGACCATCCTCAGCAAGCAACAGGATCCCATTGACTGGCTTAAACAGAAGATCACCGTACGAGCTGTCGGAAGGTCTGAGTATTTCAATATCGAATTCACGGGTCCCAACCCGCAGCAAGCCGCGTTGATTACGAACTCGGTCGCGGAGTCGTATCTTAAGTTCCACAATCTCGTTGGTGAAGAACACACCAGTCGCCTGATGAAGTTGCTTAATGAACGGCGTGAATTTCACGCCAACGAGGTCGCCCGGTATCGGGAAAACGTCCGCACGCTCTCGAAAATGGCCACCGGCAAGGATCCCTTCGGTCCGCCACTATTTGCAGAATCGCCGAAGGCCCAGGCCTTAGCGGCCTTGCGAACGCGGCTCGTGGACTCGATTGTCAACCGCGAGTTGGCTGAAGCAACACAGAAGATATTTCAAGAGGGCAATCGAGGCCCGGCTCCCATTTCGCCCGAAATGATCGAGCGAGCAATCGAAGAGCAGGCCGCAATCACGGCCATGCGGACGGAAATCTCACTGAATGAAAAGAAGCTTGTCGAGATTGTCAAGCAACATGTCCAAGGGACGGAGTCCAAACCGTATTTGCAGTTGAAGGCCCAGATCGAGCAGCAAAACAGAAACCTGGAGAACCTGATCGCCGGACTTCGCGTTCAGTTGCGTAACGAAATGGAGTCGCAGCAGATTGGGGACTTTGAGCGGTCTGGAAATCAGTTGGATTCCAGTATCCAACGTTTTCGCGCTGAAGAAGATATTCTCCGCGAACGCTTGAAGGGCGAAATCGTCGAAACCCAAGAGTTGATGGGTAACACCCTGGAATTGGAGTTTGCCAAGAACGAGTTGGCCCAGGCAACCGAAGTGCTGTCCCGCATCGACAACCGCCTCCTCGCTATGAACACCGAAGAGAAGGCTCCGGACCGAGTCGAGCTACTGCGAGATGCAGTTGTGCCTAGTTTGCCCGTCGCCGTGTTACCCCTCAAGAATCTATTCATCTTTAGCTTGGCGGGCCTCTTTGCTCCTTTCGGCCTCGCCGTGGCGTGGGAATTTCTGATGAGGAGAATTCACAGCCGGGCAGAGATTGAAGAGAATTCTTCACTGATGGTGATCGCTGAAATTCCTGACTTGAACGCGAATCGGCTTGGCGGCTATGGGAGCTACTTCTACTCATCCTATAACCAATACGACCGCCGCCTTGGTCCCTATGAAGAGAGCATTGACGGGCTGCGCACCCAAATCGTCCTCTCTGAAGACCTGAAGGAACTCCAGATCCTGGCAGTGGCCAGCGCCGTTAGCGGTGAGGGGAAGACCAGCGTTTCGGCGCAGTTGGCAGTTAGTTTGGCCCGCGTTGCCCCTGGATCCGTCTTGCTGATCGACGGCGACCTCCGTTGTCCCGACCTGCACGAGATCTTCGGGAAAGAAATCTCCCCCGGCCTGTGTGAAATTCTGACCGGTAAGTCGGAATTTCGCGACGCGGTGGTCGTGGACGACGATTCTCACATTCACTTCCTGCCGGCTGGGGCGCTTGCAACCAGCCCGCACCAACTCATGGCAAATGGCCGCCTGGAGACTTTGCTAAGTCAATTGCGCAGCGAATATCGACACATTGTGATCGACACGCCGCCTGTCTTGCCTGCCAGTGAATCGTTGAATATTCATAAAGCCGCCGATGGCGTGTTGGTCTGCGCGATGCGTGATTCGACGCGGATGGATCGCTTCTTAATGACCTATCGCCGCTTAATCTCCGCGGGCGCGCGGCCCGTGGGGGCCGTCCTGAATCGCGTGTCGTGGCCGCAGTACACCTCGCGCTACGGACGTTATGACTATTACAAACGCCGCGGTCAGGCGGTTCACGAAGCGGACGGTGCAGAAGTGGTTACCGGCGAAATCATTGCGGCAGCACCTCTGCAAGCGGCACAGTCGCCACCCAGCACTCCGCACGCTGCGGAGTAGCCGCTTTGCGTTCCTTGTCACTGGAACGCTTGTATCAGATTTTGCTCTACGAATGCGTCAAGTTTGAGCGACCGACGGGAGCGGCATAACACGCCGCAAGCGTTAGCTCGCCGTCGGTACGAGGCCCCGCCTCGCAAGCCCTTGAAACGATTGAACAGGCCAATCCTTGGCAGCCACTGAACTAAGAAAAGATCTACGGGATCGCCAACCAAGGCATATCGCCGCGACGGGACCTGAGGTACCCGTCCGGCAGCGCAGATTGAATACGCGGCTGCTGGTGGGAACGGTCTTGGTTATTTCCGTAGCGGGTACGGCCGGGTATTTCTGGCACAGCTATCAGGTACAGCGGACCGCCGATGCGTTCTTGCAGCGGGCGACACAACTGGCCAATGAGCAAGACTGGCGCGCTGCCTACCAGAACGTAAATCGATACCTCCACCTGGAACCGAACGACTCCGCCGCCCGCGAACAGCGAATCCGGGCCGCCCAATTCCATGACAAGGCTTTCTCGGATCCCCGCGGAAAACTCCGCAGCGTCGAACTCTACTACGCCGCGCTAGGTGTCGTACAGGAAGACAAGCTGGAATCACAATTACGCGGACGGCTCTGCGAATTGCTACTGGAGCTGCAACGCTACCGCACTGCCGAATCGGAGGCGCTTCAGCAGTTAAAGAAGAATCCGCAGGATGCTCCTGCCTTGCGTTGCCTGGCCCTCGCCTTGTGTGGACAGATCCGCGCCGGAAAACTGACGGGGCTGAGTTCCGAGGGACGTTCAGTTGGCCAGTCGCTCGCCGACGCAGTGGCAGCGAACCCTGAAGACACCGAGCTGGCGGTCAGGCTGGCAGAAATTTATCGGGATTTCCCGGATTTGCTCAGTGTCCGCCAGAGGGTCGTCGCGGCAACTGTCCGCGATCGTGATGAGGCGGCCGATAAGATCCTGGATTCGCATGTCGCCGGACATCCGGACAGCAGTGCTGCTTGGTTGGCGCGCCACGAATATCGCGTTCGTTACAAGTTGGAAGGGGCGGAGGAAGACCTGCAAAAGGCACTCAAGCTCGCGCCGGACGATTCCAACGTCGTTTTCGCCGCCGCGCAATTCAGGCGGCATCAAGGTGGTACGGGCCGCAATCAGGCAGTGGCGCATCTTGAGCGGTTGCTGGATCAGATCGACCCCAAGAATGAGCCGGCAATCTTGGCATTGGGTGAGATTTATCTGGCAGAAGGGCAAACTGATAAGGCCATCAGCGTCTGGAAGATGGGGCTCGAGAAAATTGGCAAGGGAGCGATTTCCTTGAACGCTCAATTGGCCACCGTGTACATCACGCAAGGAAAGGTCGAGCAGGCAGAGCTGTGTTTAGACGCTTTCGATCGCGGTTTTCGTAGCCGCGGATTGCGAATTCCCGACTCGGTCCGTAAGTCTGTGGCCCAGTCGCGCAATCTGCTTCGAGCGCGATGGTTGATCAAGAAGGCGGAAGTCGAACGGAACAATATCTTCCTCCTCAAGGCCATCCCCTTGCTGCAGCGTTTTACCGGCAGCGGGGGAAATCCGTCGGAACATGTCCGGGAAATCCTGAATGCCTGGTTGTTGCTGGCCCAAGCGAATGTTTCGCTGAATCAGTGGGATTCCGCAGCGTCCGCGTACGAACATGCCTCGAAGCTCGAGCCAAGATCGGCCGCCTATCGCCGACTCGCGGCGGATTGCTGGTTTTCCGCCGGGCGTCCCAGCTTGGCTGCTCGCGGCTACGAGGATGCGCTGTCAATCGAAGACGAAGCGGAATCCTGGCACTCGCTCGCACTTGCCCGTTTACGTGAACAGTCGGTTCTACCCGTTGAGGAGCGGAATTGGAAATTTTTTGAAGTACCTTTTGCCCGGGTCGAGGCGATGGCTGAGGCGGGCCGACTGGCTCAACCCTGGCGGGCTGGGTTGCTAAAGGCAGACTATTTGATGGCTCGGGCCGAAGAAGAATTCCAGCCCGACAAAGCCCTGGCAGTGGTCGAGCCTTTGCTCCGCAAAACCGAAGCGCAGGCGCCTGAGTCGCCAGAACTCTTGCAACGATTGCTGGTGGGCTATGAGACTTTGGGTGCTCATGAAGATGCGGACCGGATTGCCGCCAAACTAGAGGCATTGACGGATGGCGAGCACGAGACGCCGCTGGCACGTGTTCAACTTCACATGCTTCGAAAACAATATGCCGAAGCCCGTCGGCTGGTCGAGGAGAGGCTGAACTCGCTTTCGTCGAGCGAAGACCGCGAGAAACTTGAAGCGCTGCTGGTTCGAATTCGCATGGCGCAGGGTGAAGTCGCTGAAGTGCGAAGAGATCTAGCTCCTGCAAACATTGATGGCACCGACGACTTGCAACAGATTCTTACCATGGCGGACCTCGCTCTCCAGGAACGCGATTTCGAAACTGCCCAGGAGTGGGAAATCAAACTCAGAAACCTGGAAGGCGACGATGGCTTTGTTTGGCGCTATCTGCGAGCGATGCGGCTGGTCACCAGCGCGTCAGATCGAGCCGATCCCGGCTTGAGCCAAGCCAAGGAGGACCAAGAGGCGGTTGAACTGGCTCGCCCCTCCTGGCCCTCAACCCATGTGTTGAAAGGAATGCTCCGGGAGAAGAGCGGAGACGAACCTGGTGCGATCGCGGCCTACGAGGAAGCAATCCGGTACGGCGAATCACGGACGGTTGTTTTTCATCGCTTGATCTATCTGCTCCGCAATGATGCTGCCAAGGCTCAAAAGTATTTGTCCATGATGCGTGATCCCGGCGCGGTGGCGTCGGGCCTGGCGGACCTGGAAATTTACATCGCCGCTCGAGCAGGGAAGATGGAACGGGCTTTGATGTTGGCACGTCGCGAAGTCAAACGCCGACCCAACGATGCCGCCGCACACTTCTGGCTCGCGCGCATGCTGACGAACAATGCACCCCGCGATGCCGAGGCAACCTCTGAATTGCTGCAGGCAGCTCGCGATGCCTATGCCCGGGCTGTCGATCTGGATCCCCAGAGCGCACAAAACTGGAGTGGCTTGTTCCTGTTTTTTCTGCGCACCGACCAGGCTGAGATGGCAAACCAGACGATCGAGTTGATGGAAAAGAAGGCGACGCTGACGCCCGTCCGGAAAGCCGATCTCATGGCACAGTTCTACGCGCTCTTGCAACAGCGCGATAAGGCCGAAGCGAAACTGAAGGAAGCGTTGCAGCTTGATGACACCGATGTGGATATTCACGTTCGGCTTGCAGGATTGTGCTTGGAAAGCGACCCGGTTTCGGCGGAGAAACACCTCCGCACGGTCTTGAAACTGGTGCCGTCGCATGATCACGCACGTCGGATGCTGGCGTCGATCCTCGCCTCCCGCGGGGGATCGCAGGAGTGGCAGGAAGCGGTTGCCTTGCTCGATGCTGACAAGGACAAGGATCCGTCATACTATGACGCTCGACTTCAAGCGATGGTGTTGGCGCAGCGGCGCGGGGCCGAGAACCTGGCAAAGGCCCGTGAAATCCTCGAGGAACTGATCACCGATGTCGAGGCGGCGACTCCGGGAGATCGGCTCCTGCTGGCCAGGATTTATGAAATTGAAGGAAGCCAAGCGGCTGCCCAGCGTCAATACATGGCACTTGTCGCCCGTCAGGCGCCGAACGCCCAACAACTCGCGGCCTACGTCGAATACCTGTTTCGTCAGAACAAGTGGGACGCTGCCGAGCATTGGCTCAGTCGACTTGGACAGGTCGCTCCCATCGATCTCGGGACGGCTGCCCTGAAGGCTCGTTGGCTGCACCGAATGAAGCGCGAGGAGGAGGTTGAGCCGTACCTGGAGGAACTCGCGGCGAAGATTGAGCCCACTTTGGACACAATCCCACAGCGTGAGCAGTTGTACTTCCGTATGGGACAAATCTACGCGTCTGTGGAAAACTTCGTCGCGTCCGAGCGATGGAACCGTCGCTTGTTTGAACTCGCGCCGAAATCCTTCGGTTCGCTGGCCCGCTCGCTCGCTCGCCAGGGCCGAAAGACCGAAGCGATTCAGCTTTGCCTTGCTGCGTCCTCGAGCGATGCCTCGGCTCGTCCGGCCGCGACACTCTGTATGGTGCTGTTGACCGGCCCGAATTCTGCCGCTGATTGGGACTTGGCCAAACCGCTTTTGGTGCGTGCCAGAAGTGAACACGAAGACAACGCCCAGTTATTGATGTCCTTGGCGAACGCTTACTACCTGCAGCAGGAACAAGGGCAGGCAATTGAGCTCTACCGGCGCGTGATCCGAATGGTGCCCAAAAGCCCCATGGCTTTAAACAATCTGGCTGCGTTGCTGGCCGAACAGCCCGATCAGGCGGAAGCAGCACTGGAGTACATCGATCGAGCGATCGAGTTCAAAGGCCACCACCCCTCACTGCTTGACACCAAGGCGGTCATCCTGATCCATCATGGGACGCCGCAGCAAGCCATTCCTCTGCTCAAGACAGCCGTTGCGTCAACCGAGCCGGACCCTCGATACGGATTTCACCTGGCGCTGGCCTACTACCGAACCAAAGAACTTGCCAAGTCGCGCGAGCAGCTTCAGAAAGCGATCGAAGATGGCCTTAGCCAGTATGTGTTGAGTCCGCTTGAACAAGAGTTGCTTGCCGAAATGAATGCGGCCCTGCTGTGAGCATGACTAAAAAGAACAAGATCGTCTCTGTAATCGGCTTCTTACTCTTGGTTGTGACCACGCTGGTCTCGGGCATCGTGCAAGGTCGCATGAGCCAACGCTGGGGGAATAGCCCGGACGGAGCTGAGGCGGCCGCGCGGTTGGGCGAACTACCGGCCGAGTTCGGCAATTGGAAAGTCGATAGCAGCAGTGAACTCGCTCCGGCAGTTCAAGAGATCTTGCAATGCCAGGGCTATATCAATCGGACCTATGTTAACCAGCAGTCGGGCGAAGCCGTACACGTCGCCGTTCTGCTGGGGCCGCATGGTCCCATTTCGGTACATACGCCCGAGGTCTGTTACTCGAGCCGCGATTACGCGATCGAGCGGGAGCGAAAAAAAGTGGTTCTCGATGGTGCCGGGGACGACACCGCCGACGCCTTTTGGCGACTGGAATTGCAACGCAGTGAACTTGATTCCAGAAGGCTCTATGTCTACTTCGCTTGGGGCACGGGTGGCGATTGGGTGGCGAGTAAATACCCACGTTGGGAATTTCGCATGCAGCCCTATTTGTACAAGATTCAGATGGCATATTCGCCCGCAGACGACGTCAGCTTTGCGGACGCCGCGGACGAGACCGAGGAAAGCGACGATCAAGACGAAGCCAGCAATTCTAAGGATCCAGGCCGTCGCTTCCTGGAGTCCTTTGTGCCCGAACTGAAACACTACCTGCGCCCCACAACCGAGTAGTCAACACCAATGGAGTTAGTAATGTCGGTAGCTGACGCACAGGCCACATGTGAAGAAATGGAATTCGCAGCTCTGACAAGGAGGCCGCGGCGCCAGCGTTACTTTCGCTGGCGAGGATTTGCCGAGCGTTTGCTGGCGGCCGTTTTGCTTGTTCCCGCGCTGCCGATCATGGCGTTCTTAATCGCCCTGATCCGACTCAACTCGAGAGGACCGGGCATCTATCGGCAGCAAAGGGTTGGTAAAGACGGGAGCGTCTTCACGATGTTAAAACTCCGCAGCATGCGAATCGATGCCGAAGCTTCGGGTCCGACGTGGGCCACGGGAGCCGCCGATCCTCGCGTCACGCGGCTCGGTTATCTGCTGCGTAAGCTGCACTTGGACGAGTTTCCTCAACTATTCAACGTACTACGTGGGGAAATGTCGTTCATCGGCCCCCGTCCCGAGCGCCCCGAATTCGTCGCGGTTCTTCGCGAGGAGATTGATGGCTATTTCGATCGGCTCGCCGTACTTCCCGGGATTACCGGCTTGGCGCAAATCAATCTTCCGCCAGACACGGATGTTGATAGTGTGCGACGCAAACTGATTCTCGACCGAGAGTATATCGATACGGCGACTGTGTGGCTCGATATGCGCATCATCTTTTGCACTGCGTTTCGGATGTTGGGGATGTCCGGCTTGCATGCGATGCAACTGATGCGGCTACAGCGATCGGCCGAGCTTCCTCAGGAGGATTCGAACGCCAGCGATTCGATCGCCAACGAATCGGATCAAGGCGGCGTCACCACGCTCCAACAACTCCGCGCCTCGATCTCGCCCGCCACCGAGCTGGCCAGCAGCGACGGGGAATCCGACGCCGATGAGCAGGCGTTGTCGGGCCGCAGGATGGTTGCCAAGCCTCGCTAAGGTATCAGTCAAGAACGACCATGGGCCGATTTGAATTAGACGGCAAGAATTAGGCGGCAAACTGCTTTTGCGAATATGTCACAACCATCGTCTCACTTACCGGCGAACGTCACAGGACCGCTAAATGCGTTCTCCGTTGACGTCGAAGACTACTTTCAGGTCTCTGGTTTCGAGAAAAGTATCTGTCGGAGCCAGTGGAGTTCCATGGAAAGCCGCGTCGTTGCGAGCACACGACTGATCCTGGAAGTTCTCGAAAAGCATCAAGTGAGGGCGACGTTTTTCGTCCTCGGCTGGGTTGGCCAACATTACCCGGAACTCGTGGAAGCCATTCATCGTGACGGCCACGAGATCGGCACCCACAGCTTCTTGCATCGCCTAGTTTACGATCAAACACCCGAAGAATTCCGGATGGACCTGCGGGAGTCGTGCGACGTGATCTCGCAGATCACAGGCGAGCCAGTCCTGGCCTACCGGGCACCCAGTTTTTCAATCACCAAGAAATCGCTCTGGGCGCTTAGCATCCTGGCCGAGGAAGGACTGCGGATCGATTCGAGTATCTACCCGATCCACCATGATCGGTACGGGGTCTCCGACGCCAGGCAAGACATTCATTTGCTCGAGACGCCGGGCGGAAAGCTATGGGAGTTTCCCCCGACCGCACTTGGCGGAGGACGGATCCGTTTTCCCGTCGGCGGTGGCGGATATTTTCGCCTCTACCCTTGGTGGTTTACGCGGAAGTGCCTGAACCGTTTTCGCAGCAACGGTCAGCCATTCATGTTTTACACGCATCCTTGGGAAGTCGACCCCGGTCAGCCGCGATTGCGAGTTGGCTCGCGGCTGGCTCAGCTGCGGCACCACATCAACCTGGCCGGCACCTTGGGCAAGCTTGACGCCTTGCTCGGCGAATTTCGCTTTGGCACGATGACCGAAGTGATCGCGGAAGCCGAAGCGAATCTCGAGCCGATGTCGCCGGTCGTTTCGATCGACCACCAACTGCAATACCAAACCTAGATTACCGAGTGCCATTCGGCGACAATCCGGGACCGGTTCGTTTTTCGCCGCCCGTTAGATCCAGATGCGGAAAAACTGCCTGTCGGCGAAAAAGGTGCCTGTCCCGCTGACGGGGTGTTCGCTGCTGAATTGCAATGGGCCATTTGGTCGTCTTTCGCGGAGAGGCTGTAAAAAGATCAAACATGGTGTCGCACGGGCGCGAATGAACTGCATGGGACCACAATCATCATCAAACCGAAAAGCGTGGCGCCGCGATATAACGGGGCGCCTGACAACCGCATCCAGCCCCCCATGCCAGTCCGGCCCCCATGCCAGTCCGGCCTGGTCTGATGAGAATGTTGGTGGCAGGGAACGCCTGGCAAGTTTTGTGCATGACTCGCCGTCCGGGCATTGGTACCTACACAAGTCGATGATGTCAACGATCTACACTGGCTCTCCTCTCCCCCAACTTATTGGGGGAGAGGGGCCGGGGGTGAGGGGGCTCATCCTTACATTTAGTTGTTGTCGCTGCGATGTGGCTGAATTTCCCCCTCACCCCCATCCCCTCTCCCCGAGAGCGTACTCACGCACCGTTTGAGTTCGGGCGCGGGGAGAGGGGAGCCAGTGCAAGTGAACGTGCGTCCGTATCCATAACAACCGAGTGAGTCGCACATTTTCATCAGACCAGTCCGGCCCCCATGCCAGCTTGCCTGGCTGGAGCCACAGATTAAGCGGCTACACAGCTTTCACCCAATTCCCTGGTTCCGAGGCATCGCCTTAGCTATCCAATCATTGGTTCCAGTCAGACAAGCTGGCCGGGGACCAAACCCCTGAGATCGTCCGATTCGTTCACCACCTCGGAGCGCGAGACGACACGAATCGACAATTACCTTGAATAAGCCAAACGTCCTATTCCTGACGCATCGAGTTCCGTTTCCACCGGATCGGGGAGACCGTATTCGGTCGTACCACATACTGCGGTTCTTGTCCGAACGGGCCAATGTCCATTTGGGTTGCCTGGCCGACGAACCGCCGACGGCCGGCACCACGGGTGAGCTCCGGCGGCTCTGCGATCACCTGGAAATTGTGCCGACGCATCCGCGCCTCCGTTGGGTTCGGGCATCTGCGTGCCTGGCAACCGGCCGCTCGGCCACGGAAGGGCTATTCGCCTCGAATCGGCTCCAGCAAACCGTTCGCTCTTGGACTCGGGAAACCCGGTACGATGCCGTCGTGGTGTTCTGCTCCAGCATGCTGCAGTTCGCACAGGACAAACGACTAAACACTGCCGTTCGGCTGATTGATCTAGTCGATGTGGATAGCCAAAAGTGGTTTGACTACGCTGCCAAGACGCGCGGCTTGAAGAGGATGCTCTACAAGCTGGAGGGTCGCCGCTTACGAAAGTTGGAGTGCCGACTCCCCGAGCAGGGCTGGACGGTGACGCTGGTCAGTGAACAGGAGGCAGACATCTATCGCGGCTTCGCCGACAGAACTGCGGCCCATGCGGTTTCCAACGGAGTTGACTTGGAGTTTTTTGAACCCGCGACCGAACGACGCACGCCGGCCGCTCCGGAGTTTGTTTTTGTGGGTGTGCTGAACTACTGGGCCAATGTCGAAGGGCTGATCTGGTTCTGCGAAAATGTGTGGCCGGAGATTCGCCATCGTCTGCCCGGAGCGACCTTTTCACTCGTCGGCAAGCAGCCCAGTCCGGCGGTCAAGAAACTAGGCGAATTAGACGGAGTGACGCTGATTGGCGAAGTCGATGATGTACGCGAGTATCTATCCCGCGCAACGGCAATCCTGGTGCCGCTGCGGATTGCCCGCGGGATTCAAAACAAGGTTCTCGAGGCGCTGGCGATGGCCCGCCCCGTCGTGGCGAGTTCGCAAGCCTTGGAGGGTCTTGCAACCTGCTCCGGCGAACATGTCTTGGCGGCCGACACGCCGCAAGCGTGGATCGAACAGATTGAAAGTCTTTCGGCAGATGAAAACCGCCAGTTGGAACTCGGTCGAGCCGGCCGCAGCTACGTCGAACAGCATCATTCCTGGGACGCCCGTCTCGCGCCGCTGGCCGAACTTCTGAATCTACCGCACCCCCAGCTGCTCGCAACCATCGCGTCGGGAAGATCGTAGCCATCACGCTCCGCCGTGATGAGCGATAGTCGTTTGGACGATTCCCCTACCCACACGCCCACCAACCTCGCGACAGATGCCTACAAAGTTTCGCACTCTTTTGAAACTCCACCTCCAGACCGCCGCCGCCCGGTGAAAGGCCTCCTATTTACTTACATAATGACGTACGGCGGTGCCATCGTCTCGTTGTTCAACCCATTCTACGGCCTGCTGGTCTACATTTGCTTTGCCATTATCAAACCTTCTGCTCTGTGGCATTGGTCTGTTCCAATCGGGAATTACAGTCGAATCATCGGTGTCGCATTTCTTGTGGGCTGGGTTCTCAACGGGTGTGGAACTGTAAAGCTGGGACGCGCAAAACCGATCGTCTTTGGGCTGCTGGGGTACTGGTTTTGGATGATGTTGTCCACGGCCCTCTCGCCAGGCCCGGAAGCAGGTTGGGGCACGATCGAACACTACGCAAAGATCGTGCTCCCGTTTATTGCTGGCCTCACCTTGATTGACTCAATCGAAAGGCTGAAGCAACTCGCATGGGTACTTATGTTTTCGACTGGTTACTTGGCGTTCGAATTCAACCTCACTTACTACTCGTCGGGCACTGTTGGTCGTTTTATCGGATTTGATGCAAATACGCTTTCCATTCTCACGGTGGCAGGGTGTGGCTTGTGCTTTTTTCACGGACTCTTCGACGTCGTGACTTGGCGCCGTTGGCTCGCGTTCTTGGCGGCAGCATTGATTGCTCATATCCCGATGATTGGAATGTCGCGTGGAGGCATGCTGGCAGTTGCGGCAGCCGGCGTGACGAGCTTCCTGTTAGTGCCCAAGACGCCCAAGTATCTCTGGTTCTTCGGACTAGCAGTCGTAGCCGGGTTGTTCTTAGCCGGGCCATCGGTTGTCGAAGAGTTTCAGACGACGTTTTCGGATAAGAATGAACTGGAAAACGAAGAGTACGGTCGCATCTACATGTGGCGAGCTTGCGCGATCGAGATGATGAAACATCCGTTTATCGGTGTTGGCCAAGATCGCTGGCCGATTGTCTCGACTGAGTACGGCTTTACCGAGAATAAGGATGCTCACTCGCTGTGGGCACAGACCGGTGCTGAATTGGGTGTGCCGGGACTCGCCTTCCTGTTACTCTTTTACGGCTGCACCATCCGACGTTTGCTACGAATAATCAAGACCCCATCAACGCCCCTTGATCTTCAGACCATCGCGCGAATGGTGATTGTTGGGCTAACTGGGTTCCTTGTTGCGGCCTCGTTCGTCACGGTGGAGGGATTCGAGATCCCGTTCTACGTCGTCTTGCTCGGCGCCGGTTGTGTGCAGGTGTCGGAACTCGCCCACACTGGAATGTCGAATGAAGAGTCTTGCGCGGCGACCACTGAAACACAAGAACACGGCAGCAGCGATCGCCCCCGTACCCCGCCGGGCAAAAAGGTAACAGTTTGACAAATCGCTTAACTTACGTTTACCTATGTTCCGCAGCCCATAGCGGATCGACGCTGATTGCCTGCCTGCTAGGCGCGCATCCGGAGATCTCGACTGTAGGGGAATTCGGAGCCACCTTTTCGACGTCGCTACCATGTTCCTGTGGAAGTGTAATTAAGGAATGTGACTTCTGGAGCCGTTGGGCAGACCGAGCCGCCAGCAAGGGGATCGATTTCAAGATCGGTAATCCGGGCATCGACCTGCAACCGGGACCCGGCTTTATCGAGAGCTTGTTTTTCCACCAGTTCCCGTTGAGACTTGTCGACCGCGTCAGAGATCTTTGCTTCGCGCGTCAGTCTCGATTACGGCAGCGTTCAGAGGAAGCCATTGACAAGTCGATTCGACTAGCGGTCGATCTCTGTGAATACGAAGAAACGAAAGTTTTCCTCGATACCACGAAGAACCCCCTCCAACTCCGCTTCCTCGCGGCGCGAAGTGATATCGAGTTGAAAGTGATCTCCCTGGTTCGCGACGGTCGCGGCGTCATGAATTCCTTGATTGCGAAGGAAAAATACTCGCCACGAAAGTCGGTTGAGGACTGGGTCTGGAGCAATCGCAACCTGCATCGCGCCCAACGATACCTTTCCCCACACCAAGTGCTTCATTTGCGTTTGGAAGATCTGTGTCGCGCACCAGATGCGACGCTCACGGCCCTCATGCAATTCTGCGAAGTCGACGCGGACACCAAGTGGGACTGCTCTCGAACGAGTAGCCGTCATGTCATCGGCAACGGCATGCGGACTAAGTTCTCCGGCGAAATTCGGCTCGACGAAAAGTGGCGCACTGCGCTCAGCGACGAGCACCTGCAACTGTTTAATCAACGAGCCGGATGGTTAAATCGTAAACTAGGCTACGAATAACCTGCCGCCCACAAGCTTCCACGTTATGCCACCTACGAAAGAACGACCCTTGGCTTCCATCGAAGACGCCACAGTACCGTTTGCTTCGCCGGCTAATCCAGCCGACAAACCGCGTGATGTCGCCCCGATGGTGACGGTAATCCAGCCACGCTCCCGATTACAGCTTGTCGACTGGCGCGAGTTGGTCGCCTATCGCGACTTGTTCCGCTTTCTCGTTTGGCGCGAGATCAAGGTACGCTACGCCCAGAGCGCCATCGGGATCGGCTGGGCGGTCATTCAGCCCCTCTTCTCGATGCTAGTCTTTACGATTGTGTTCGGGAAACTCGCCAAAGTCTCCTCGGACGGTGTGCCTTACGCCGTGTTCAGCCTGACCGCCCTGGTCCCCTGGACTTATTTTTCCAACGCTTTGGTCGATGGAGCGAACAGCCTGGTCAGCAATGCCAGCATGTTGTCGAAAGTCTATTTCCCGCGTTTACTGATGCCGCTGTCGGCGGTGGCGGCGAAGCTGGTTGACTTTGGGATCGCCTCGCTAATGCTGGGTGTGGTCATGTTGATTTACGGCGTAAGGCCGACGTGGGGTATGGTGGGATTGCCGATGCTGGTTCTGTTGATGATTATCGCGGCGTCGGGCATGAGTCTGTGGTTGACCGCCTTGGCGGTACAATACAGGGACGTCAAGCATGCCATGAACTTCGTCGTCCAAGCCATGATGTACTGCACCCCGGTGGTCTACCCAGCCAGCCTGGTCCCCACGGCCTACGTACTTGGTGGTATCAATATCAATCCGCGTCTGCTGTTTGCCTTGAATCCCATGGTAGGCGTGATCGAAGGTTTTCGCTCGGCGCTCCTGGGCACCCAGCCGATGCCATGGGACCTGCTGGCGGTTGGCACCGCCTCGGCGGCAACCATCGCGGTGACCGGCTGCTTCTATTTTCGCAGCCGAGAAAAGATCTTCGCGGACGTAGCATAAAGAAGTTGCTAAGTGCTAGTGAACAAAACGTCGACGGGCACCATCCTGTGCTAGAGTAAACTGTGCAATCGGTAACGAGCAACGAGTTGGGAAACCTCATGTTCGGCGATGGGAGCTTAACATTTCAGGAATTTGCGATGCGTGAGCCGTTTCCACTGGCTACGATTCACGATGCCGTGCTTGAATTCTTGCGCGGCCGTGACGACGCGGCGGTCTTCGGCGCCCAGGCCGTGAATGCGTACATCAACGAGCCACGAATGACCCAAGACGTTGATATCCTATCTCCGCGTGCTGCGGAACTTGCGGAAGAATTGCGAGCGCACCTGAACCAGAGGTTTCAGATGGCCGTCCGCATTCGCACGGTTGCACAAGGCGCTGGCTACCGACTGTACCAGCTGCGCCAGCCGAAGAATCGTCATCTCGTGGACGTGCGGAGCGTCGAGCACTTGCCGGAGTGCAATCGACTCGAGCAAGTGCTTGTTCCAACACCACCCGTGTTGATCAGCCAGAAAGTCTTGAGCATGGTTAGTCGTCCGCAGACTGCCAAAGGCATGACGGACGCGGCCGACCTGCGGCGCCTCGTATTGGCCTTCCCGGAGTTAAAGTCGGCGGAAGGTCCTGTCGCCGAAGCACTGCAAGTCGCCAAAGCATCTTCCGCGGCGACAATCGCCTGGCAGGACCTAGTCACCCAAGAAATCCTGCCGGAAGCGGAAGACGAAGGTTACTAGGTCAAGTGTCAACTGAAAACTGAAAACAGACACCCATGTCCTCTCCCGCCATTTCCGTCGAAAACCTCACTAAGGCCTACCGCATCGGCCTCAAGGAGGAGATTCCCGACACCTTGATGAGCGCCGCCACCGGCTGGCTGAAAGCGCCCTTCAACAACTTCCATCGTCTCCGCCGTCTGAACACCTTTGCAAGAGCGACAGCGAGCTCTTCTACACTGACAACTGACAACTCAGCCTTCTCAGCTGAAAACTGTCAACTTTCAACTGATAAGTGCCAATCGGAACCTGACTCCGACATTCTGTGGGCCTTGAAAGACGTTTCGTTCGAGGTGGGCGAAGGGGAAGTCGTCGGCATCATCGGCCGCAACGGAGCCGGGAAGAGTACGCTGTTAAAAATCCTCAGCCGGATTACCGAGCCGACCGGGGGACGGGTTAAGATTCGTGGGCGTGTTTCCAGTTTGCTGGAGGTAGGCACAGGGTTCCACCCCGAGTTAAGCGGTCGCGAGAACATCTACATGAACGGCACGATCCTCGGAATGACCAAGCGGGAGATCGACGGCAAGTTCGACGAGATTGTTGACTTCTCGGGTGTCGAACGGTTCTTGGACACGCCGATCAAGCGATACTCTTCCGGAATGACCGTAAGACTTGCATTTGCGGTGGCCGCCCATTTGGATCCCGAGATTCTAATGATTGACGAAGTCCTCGCCGTCGGCGACATCGACTTCCAAAAGAAGTGTCTGGGTAAAATGAATGATATTGCTAAAGGCGGCAGAACGGTCATATTCGTCAGTCATAACATGACCGCCGTATCGCAGCTTTGTTCTCACGGACTCATCATCGACAACGGGCGGATTGATGCGGATGACACGATTGAAGCCGTTGTAGCCAGATACCTGAACCATGGCGCTCGTCAGGTTTCAGAGGAAAACTTTCGGGCTGACTCTAAAAAAGCATGTCAATATGTGGGCTTTCGAATCCTCAATACTGACGGCTGTCCGACCAATGATTTCAGTTGTGATGAAGGCATAACTGTTGAGATCGACTTCGAGCAGCGGCGTCGCGTTGACGGCTTGTATTTCGGCTTATGGGTTCTTACTGCCGAGGGCATGTCGGTGCTATACTCCGATAGCACGGATGCCAACAATGGAGAAATGCAGAAGTTCGCGAATGGGCGGTACAGAATTCGCCTGCAGGTTCCACAGCGTCTTTTGGGGCCAGGTAGCTACTACTTTCGAATTGACATGGCGGCACCTCACGGACGAATCGAGCGCCGAGACAGCCTTTGCGGTTTTCAGGTGCGCGAATATCGAACCAAACGTGAACAGCGTCCTGGTGTGCTTTCGACGATAATCAAGTGGGACGTACACCAAGAAGGTTTTTTACAAGAGAAATGACCCACGCAACATTGGCTGTCCCCGAATGACACGCTGCATAGTCTGCGATTCACCCAATTTCTTCAGAAAGAAATATGACCGGCACGTGAGAAGCTTTTCCTTAAAGAAGAGCGCGAAGGCGCTCGTATCTAGAGTGGCGATGACTCTTCGAGTCCGGCAATCAATTAAGTCCTCCACTGTCGAACGTAATCTGTTTAGCGGAACAGTCCGAGTTTGCGAGGATTGCGGACACGGATTGATGGATACACCTCCCAGCCATCAAACGTTGCTGGACTACTATGAAACAAGGTACTGGGCCGAGTCAGGGAGGGACGCGCCCGCGGCGTGTAGATGTGATTTCGCAGCAGACCCGCGAGCGCAACACCAAACGGCGTTCATCTTGCAGTGCATCGAGCCGAATCGGATTTCCAAAATGCTCGAAATTGGAGCAGGGCCGGCGCACGCATCGCTGCTCCTTAGAGCCAAGTCCGAACAAGGCGCGCTCGATATAGCCGTCTGCGAGCCGGGGTTCGTGTGGGACCGCTATTACAAGTCGTACGGCATTCGGAAGGTCGCAGACTTTTTCCCGTGGGAAACGCAAGAACGATTTGATTTTGTTCATACGAGCCACTGGCTTGAACACGTTCTCAATTTGGATCATACACTCTCAGCCCTCAGCGAGGCCATACCAAACGGGGGTAATGTGTTCGTCGAAGTTCCCAATACGGAACATTATTACTGGCGACTTCCGGAACGAGATCGGCCCCATATACACTTCTTTACTCGGACATCTTTGGCGAAAGCGTTTAGAAATCGAGGGTTTAGTTGTGTGAGAATCGGTGAATTCGGAATTACATACGCGCAGAGGAACATGGGAATACAAGTCACAGATGACAATTACGGGGAGTGCGAAAAAGGGTTTTGGATAAGAGCTCTCTTTGAGAAAGTGTGCTGACTCCTGACATCGAAAGAAGAGTCGCTCAGTATTGTGCTGTTGGGGCTGGCTCACGAGATATTGTCAATAGTTGTGTTCTAAGAACGATCAGGCGGCGGCATCCTGCATTTCTCCATTGACGAATTTCTTTCCTTGGATGAGCGGGACTATCTTTTCGTGTCCGTTGAGTTTTCTCCATCCCTTCTCGGTGGCGTGAGCGAGCTTGAACATCATCGTCAAGCTGGCCCTTCGGCTTCCGCTACCCTTGGTTCGTCGATGGCGTAGGCGGATGGTGGCGAACGTCGATTCGATGGAGTTGGTGGTCCGCAGATGCCTCCAGTGCTCGGCGGGAAAGTCATAGAAGGTCAGTAAGACATCTCGATCCTTGGCGAGACATTCGGATGCGGCAGGATACTTGGCCTAGTTATTTCTCCAGGAAGTTGTCGAAGGCCTTGTCCGCGTCCTCGCGTGTGGCCGCCATCCAGATTTCATGAAGATCTGCTTTGGCCTTGGGCTGCACGCTCTTAGGCATGTTGTTCAAGATGTTTCCGGTCTTGTGCACCCAGCACTACTGCTCGCGAGTTTCGCCGTAGACCTTCCTCAAGGCCGCCCAGAATCCCAATGCACGGTCTCCGACGGCCAGTTTCGGGGCGATGGTCAAACCAAGTTGCTTGAGCGCTAGCAAGAGTTCGGACCAGCTTTGCTCACTCTCGCGATAGCCATCCATTACAGCAATCAGCTCCTTCTTTCCCTCAGGCGTCGCTCCCATGAGGACCAGGATGCATTGACGCTTGTTTTCTGCATCTTCCAGGCGAACATTGACGCGAATGCCGTCAGCCCAGAGATAGACATACTGCTTGTCGCTGAGATCACGGTGGTTCCATGCGTCATACTCGTGACTCCAGGTCTCCTTGAGCCGCACCACGACGTTGGGACCGAGGCCCTTGGCGTCCTTTCCCAGCAACGACTGTAAAGCATCTTGAAGGTCGCCGGTCGAAATGCTTTTGAGATAAAGCCAGGGAATCAGTTCATCGACCGACTTACTGCGTCGCAGATAAGGGGGCAAGACCGATGGCGTGAACGGCACTCGTTGGCTCTTCTCCGGCGTATTGTCGCGGACCCGCGGCTGCTGCACTTCAAGGGGACCAGCCCCTGTGAGAACCTCTCTCGAGGGATTGCAGCCGTTGCGAACGACCAGGCGATTCCCTTTCTCGTCACGGCGATCGTCGTGCTGAAGCAGGAACTCACCAACCTCCGCCTCAATGGCTTGTTGCAGCATTCGCCGGGCTCCTTGTCGGACGATTTGATCCAAAGGGCTGCATTCCTCGAATTGAGACCGAAAGGCGATCACTTCTGAATCGACCTCGACCTCTGGATTCGATCCTTGTCCTGTCGTAACCTTGTTCATGGCGTATCCTCCGTTGCCCTTGTTGGGCCGCTGATAAAACAAATTGCGAATAATTCACCAGCAGGATACGCCGCCTTTTCAATTCTTCACAGAACACACCTTTCGGTTATGTCTCGTGCTGACTCAACAGGCCTACTACTCGAGAGTTTCGCGCGACTTCCGAACGTGCCCTGCGATTGTGGCACTGACCAGATTGATTCGCCCAGAGGTACGTTTTCATCGCAAACGTCGATCTACCTCTCTCGTGAGCGACAGACTGAACGCAATGTTTGTCTGGTAAACGTTTTGACTCGCTAGTCGTTCCGATACATATGCTAAGACCGTCATGAAAGTACTTGCAGTCATACCGGCACGTGGTGGGTCCAAAGGAGTACTTCGCAAGAACGTCGCGAATCTCTGCGGCAAACCACTCATTGGATGGACAATCGAGGCGGCGAAGGAATCACAGCATATCAACCGGATTGTCATCTCGACCGACGACACGGAAATCTCGGAGGTCTCTCGACGCTTCGGAGTCGAAGTCGTACAGCGCCCCAGTGAACTTAGTGGGGATCGCTGTTCCAGCGAGTCTGCACTACTACACACGCTCGGTGAGCTTCAAAATCGTGATGACTACGTCCCTGACCTTCTCGTATTCCTTCAGTGCACATCACCCTTGACGACGGCTGAGGACATTGATGGGACGATTGACATCCTAATGGAGGAGCAAGCCGATAGTGCGTTGGCTGTGGCCGATTTCCACTATTTCTTGTGGAAGCAGAGCGGTGGCGAATCGGTGGGAATCAACCATGACAAGGCGAGACGCCAACTTCGTCAAGAGCGTTCGCCGGAATTCCTGGAAACCGGAGCCGTCTACGTCATGCGGACCGCCGGTTTTCGTCACGCGATGCACCGTTTTTTTGGTAGTACGGCAATGTACTTGATGCCTGCGGAACGACGCCTTGAGATTGACGATCCAATTGATCTGCAGGTGGCAGAGGTCTTGCTTCGCGATGGACTAAAGCGGAAATCGCGAGAACGGCTGCCCGAGATAGTTGGAGCGGTTGTTTTTGACTTTGATGGAGTCTTTACCGACAACCGCGTGTACGTTAACGAGACTGGTGAAGAGGCCGTCGCCTGTAATCGCAGCGACGGATGGGGCACTGCCGAGTTACGCAAATCAGGCGTGGAGGTGCTAGTCCTTTCCACCGAAGAAAACCCAGTCGTTAGCGCGCGCTGCTCGAAATTGAGTATTCCCTGTTTGCAGGGTCAGCGAGAAAAGGTTGTCGCATTGCGCCGGTGGCTCTCAGAAAAATCGGTTGATGCGGATAACACGGTCTACGTCGGCAACGACGTAAACGATCTGGATTGCCTACAGCTTGTGGGCTGCGGAATCGTCGTCGCTGACGCGCATCCCCGTGTGTTTCCAGCTGCACAAATTGTACTACAAAACGTTGGCGGCGACGGTGCCGTTCGCGAAGTGGTCGACATGATCCTTCAACATATCGAGGAAAAGCGATGATAACACCTGTAAAGATAAACGGTC
This sequence comes from bacterium, assembly GCA_030430075.1. GTDB lineage: Bacteria > Planctomycetota > Planctomycetia > Pirellulales > Pirellulaceae > ARS98. The sequence goes on along the minus strand of JAUIGN010000028.1, from coordinate 79,213 downwards.
GTCAAGTGGGGCCGGGGCAGCCAGCCTATATCGTCGGTGAAATCGGAATTAACCATAATGGCGATTTGGACATCGCACGAAAGCTCATTGACGTCGCCACGATTGCTGGATGCAATGGCGTTAAGTTTCAAAAGCGGACACCCGAGCTATGTGTACCGCCCGACCAGCGTAACAAGGAACGGGAGACACCTTGGGGCAGGATGACGTACCTAGAATACCGCAACCGCGTTGAATTCGGTGAGGATGAATTCGCGGCAATCGACGACTATTGCAAGGCGAAAGGCATCGACTGGTTTGCATCGTGCTGGGACGCGCCATCCGTTGACTTCATTGAGCAATTCGAGCCGCCGTGTTACAAAATAGCATCGGCGTCGCTCACGGATGACGACCTAATCACTCGGTTGTCGAAAACCGGTCGTCCGCTGATCCTATCGACTGGAATGTCCACGGTGAACGAAATTGAGCATGCCGTCGCGCTGGTTGATCGCGCGCGTCTAATAGTCACACATTCCACGAGCACCTACCCGTGTCCGGCTGAGCAACTCAATCTTCGAGTGATTCTGACGCTTCAAGAGAAACTCCATTGCCCTGTCGGTTATTCTGGCCATGAAACGGGCCTGCAAACCACGTGCGCGGCGGTAGCGCTGGGTGCGTGCTTGGTCGAGCGACACATCACACTTGATCGCAGCATGTGGGGTACCGACCAATCAGCATCGGTCGAACCTTGGGGCCTCATGAGGCTAGTACGTGACATTCGAGTCATTGAGGAAGCGCTTGGTGACGGTGTCAAGAAGGTCTATGAAACCGAGATACCGATCCGGGCTAAACTCCGTCGAAGAACTGAGAAGTCATTCGTTAAGCCTTGAACTGCCTTAAATTCTATGTGCCACACGAAGTCAAACGTACTACTCTTCGTAACCACAGAAGAGGTCGATGATACTTGTCATTACATCGAAGCAGCCTTTCCCGCCCGCACGGTCTTCTACCTTCGTTTGGGGAACACGACTGTGCAATCCAGTGTGCCAGAACGCTGGACCCAAGTAGATGCCGCTGAGTTCCTAGATGTCGACGCCCTTCGACGTGACTTCCTGAACTTCCTTGAGGAATGGCCCAAAATTCCAATCCTAAAAGGGAAATCATTTGACGATCTATTTCGACGTTACGGCGGATACTCTGTTTGGTGGACTGGCCCGGCGATCCACCGCCATCCCGAAGGTCGCATGTTTCTACAGATGAAGAACGTTTGGCTGGTCGACCGAGTTCTCAAGGCGCTGAAGCCCAAGAGGGTACTCATTTTCACCCAGCAGGCAGAATTGGCATGGGTGCTGGGCTCGCGATGTCGTGCTGATCGACTCGATCACGAGTTCCTGCCCGGATCAGCGAATCCAGATTCGTTTTGTAGAAAGAAGCCGCTTTCATCGGGAAGCATCGAGCGTTGGCTCATAAGATCGCTGATTCACCTATGTCGACTCCCGTTCCGCCTTGGATTGCGTGCGATTATCGCAAGGCATTCAACTCGAATCCGACGCGATACGAGATACGAACGCGAGAAGCCCGCTATAGTATTTGCCTCGACGGCTTCGTGCCACGTTCGGGTTCACGAGGGAAACGGCGGCATCAAGGTCGAAATGAGTTTCTGGAAAGAGTTGGCGCATGCTCTCGAAGTACAAGCGCCATACATACGGCAACGACATCTCTTGAACCTTCCAAAGGTGTTTCGCCAATGGCGTTCCGTTTTCTCGTATTATCACGAGTTTTGGCCTCTAGTTCGACACCTGGATGGCGCAGTCCCAATCGAGAACGCTTTTTTTCCAGTCTTAAAGTTCCTGCAGGTTCTACCGCTCCATCTCACATCGCTCTTTCGATATTATCGTGTTGAAAGAAGCAGTAGTTTCAATTTGTCGTTCATATTCGCAGGCTCAGATGTTTCTCTTTTCTTTATTCCAGACTTGCGAGAAAGCGTGACTTCTTTTTCCGACTGGGCCTGTTCTGTGGCAGCAATCGTCGAATCGTTCAAGGCCGTTGGCAGGGTGATCGCGGTGATTGTGGAAGACGAGATGTATCCTCGAGGATCGGCGATCATTGCTGCGGCGCGAGAACTCCGAATCACAACCGTCGGCGTTCAGCACGGCGCTATTTTTCCAATGCATTTGATGTATACGCTTCCGCCAGGACAGGTCATCGGCGCGCCCATTCCAGATTACTTCGCCGCATACGGCCAATATGCCAAAGAGACGCTTTGCAGGCACGGAAGCTTTCCGAGACATCGGGTGTGGATAACCGGAAGCCAGAGCTTTGATCGTCTTAAGAGACACGGGAACGAAAGCAAGCAGGTCATTCGCACGCGATTGAAGCTCCCGGCCGATAAGAAAATAGTACTTGTGACAACTCAGCTCATTCCATGGGACGCGGACGCGGTACGCGCCGCAGTGGAAGCAGCCAAGGGTCGTGACGATTTGCTAGTCTGTATAAAGACGCATCCGCGCGATCCCCAACCAGAGAGGTTTAAGCAACTTATCGACAGTGCAAGCGCGTCGCATGTGGTGATGTTTACGGAGGGATTCGATGATCTGCTTCAAGCGTGCGACGTTTTGATCGGCGCGACTTCAACGACGCTACTGGAAGCAATCCTAATTGGTCGCCCAACGATTTGCGTCAACTTCTCCGATGAACCGGAGCGTTATGCCTATGTGGCCGACGGAGGGGCGTTGGGAGCCAGGTCTGTGAACGAATTGCGAACGGCAATTGACGCTGCCCTGGCGACCGGCAGGGACCTCCAAGATAGACGCCTCGCTTTCTTGCGACGACATCTTGGCCCCTCACCCTTGAAACCTTCGGCTGCTGTCCTAGCCCGGAAGATCATTGACGTCATTTCTCTCGGACAACCGAACGTGGAGTCCCGCGAGTGCATAGGCCACTGATTGCCGTCGTCGATTATGGAATGGGAAACGTCGGTTCCGTCGCAAATATGCTGCGGAGGCTTGGCAACAACGTTACGATTACACAGGACCACGGTGAATTGCGCTCCGCAACTAAGCTAATTCTTCCTGGTGTCGGCGCGTTTGGCCGGGGTATCGAGATGCTGTCAGAGTCCGGACTGGCGAATACCTTGACCGAACTCGTTATTCAGAGAATGACCCCGATATTGGGGATCTGTCTTGGGATGCAACTGATGACTCGTTCCAGTGAGGAAGGTGATTCGGCTGCGCCTGGTTTGGGCTGGATTGACGCAAAGACGGTGCGGCTGAAGCCAGCTTCCGAGCTAGGATTGAAAGTTCCACATATGGGTTGGAGCCATGCGAGGCCAGTAAATAGTTCACCACTGTTCGTCGGCGTCGAAGAGGGACAAAGATTCTACTTCGTGCATTCCTACCAAGTTGTCTGCAATAACCTGGAAGATGTGGCGGCCGTCACGTTTTACGGTGGCTCGTTTGTCGCGGCGTTCAGTCACGGACACATTCACGGGGTGCAGTTTCATCCTGAAAAGAGCCATCGTTTCGGAATGGCGTTGCTGAAGCGGTTCGTAGAATCATGTTGAGCGAAATGCGAACCCTCCCCCGTGTTATACCTTGTCTGCTGATTTCCGGCGGCGGAGTGGTAAAGACTGTCCGGTTTCGCAATCCTACGTACGTTGGTGACCCGATCAACATCCTTCGCATTTTTAACGACAAGGAAGTGGACGAGATCCTCGTGCTGGATATTGATGCCACGCCCAATCGCCGTGGGCCGAACTTCGAATTCATCGAGGAGTTCGCGTCCGAGTGTTTCATGCCCATGGCCTACGGGGGCGGTGTGCGTTGTGCGGTCGATGCGGAACGCTTGTTCGCTGCTGGCGTGGAAAAGGTTTGCATCAACACAGCAGCCGTTCAGAACCCGGAGTTGATACGACAACTTTCAAATGCTTTTGGCAGCCAGTCGATTGTTGTATCCTTGGACGTACGAACTGCGTTCCGCGGGCGGCGGCTACTTTATGCAAAGGGTGGGCGCAAGAAGACGCGTCAACGGGTCGTAGAATTCGCAAAGTGTGTCGAACAACTTGGAGCGGGAGAAATCCTGATCAATTCGATTGATCGCGACGGTACCTGGGCTGGTTATGATCTCGAATTGATTACGATGGTCAGCGAGACGGTCGGCATTCCGGTTATCGCCTCTGGAGGCGCCGGAAGCCTGGCGGATTTCTGCAAAGCAATTCAGACGGGTGGTGCGTCCGCTGTCTCTGCAGGGAGTCTGTTTGTCTTCCAGGGACCGCATCGAGCCGTACTCGTTACCTATCCAAATCGGACAACTCTTGAGGAATTATTCGATGCTCAATACACCGGCGAACTTAAGAGTGGACACGATTCCTTCACGACCAGTTCTTGATGTCGATTTTTGTTTCGAGCCGCAGCGAGGAACAGAGTATCGCGTTTGTACAACCTGCGTGATGGATACGACGGATCCTAAGATCGAATTCGATTCGGAGGGTGTCTGTAGTCATTGTCGCCGGGCCGATCGGAGGATGAGTGAACTAGCGAAGTTAAGACGTGAAGGCGATCAAGAGTTGCAACTTCTCGTTGAGAAAATCAAATGCGATGGACGGCAGAAGACGTACGACTGCATCATCGGACTTAGCGGCGGCGTGGATAGTTCCTACCTTGCGCTTCTGGTTCGCCAGCTCGGACTGCGCCCTCTCGCCGTTCATTTAGACAACGGCTGGAACGCTGAAATTGCGGTCAAGAATATTGAACAAATCGTTCGGCTGCTGGACATCGATCTACATACACATGTGATCAACTGGCAAGAATTTAGGGATCTGCAACTCAGTTTTCTCAAAGCGCACGTGGTTGACATAGAGCTCTTAACAGATCACGCGATCTGGGCTGCTCTATATGCGCAGGCCGTGAGGCACCGCTCCAGCTGGATCATTCTTGGTGACAATCACGCATCAGAAAGCATTTTGCCAAGCACTTGGGTGCATCGAAAGGAAGACGCAAGCAACATCCGCTCGATTCAAAAACAGTTTGGCAGTATACCCATTCACACGTTTCCTACATGCGGTTTCCTCAAGCGAACTTGGTACAGCAGTTTTCACGGCATCAAGGTGGCCTCGCTACTCAATTACATCGACTACGACAAATATGAAGCCATGGACGCCCTGAAAAAGGAGCTAGGCTATCGACCGTACCGAGGCAAACATTACGAGTCAGTGTTTACGCGATTCTATCAGGCTTACATCCTTCCCAGGAAATTTGGCATCGATAAGAGGCGCGCACACCTTTCATCGTTGGTTGTGGCCGGCCAATTGACGCGCGAGCAGGCGTCTGACGAACTTCAGCAGCCGTTGTATCGGGCCGACGAATTGCAACGCGAGTACGAGTACGTCATCAAGAAATGGGGGCTTTCTGTAGAGGATTTTGAGGCGTACTTGAGTACGCCTCGCCGTGAACACCGAGAATTTGGAAACGACGAGCGAATTCGTCCATTGGGTGTCGGAATTGCGGGCATTGGGCGTCGCCTGCGGCGCGTAACCCAGGCCATCCTTCGAACCTAGATCGCCCACCAAACTGGTGGGAGCACCCCCGGTGACTGTTTCCAAATAGCAGTATTAGTGCGCTTTACAAGTGGAACTTTGCGCGTCGCGAATCCCCAACGGGCTTAATGACAACTGCCCAGCTTGAACCAACCAACCCTCCTTAAATGTCCCTAAAGAAAGAGCGAGCTGGCGCATCCGTGACTACAACCTCCGAGACTCTATTCGCAACCCGGAAGCAGCAGCCACGGCTGTTTTCCCTCGTCGGCGCCGCCGGCTACATCGCGCCGAAACACATGAAGGCGATTCGCGACACGGGCAATCAGCTCGTTGCGGCAGTCGATCCACATGATTCAGTAGGAATTCTCGATAGCTACTTTCCCAAGACACGTTTCTTTACAGAAGTCGAGCGTTTCGACCGCTTTCTCGAAAAGCGCCGCCGCGAACCTGATGGGCACCCCGTGGAATTCGTCAGTGTCTGCTCGCCGAACTACCTGCATGATGCTCACGTCCGACTTGCCCTGCGAGTAAAGGCGCATGCGATTTGCGAAAAACCACTCGTCATCAACCCCTGGAACCTGGACCAGTTGACGGAGTTGGAAGAAGAACATCAGCGACGTGTATTCACCGTCTTGCAGCTACGTTTGCACCCGGTGATCCAGCAACTCAAGACAGAATTCGAGAGTGAGACGAACCGGTCGCGACGCGAAATCTGCCTGACCTATGTCACTCGACGCGGCTCGTGGTATCACTCCTCTTGGAAGGGTGATCAGGAGAAGTCCGGGGGCGTGGCCATGAATATCGGCATTCACTTCTTCGATCTTCTGCTCTGGCTGTTCGGCTCAATGCAGCGGAGCCTGGTCCACCGTTCGTCGAATGCCCAAATGGCCGGTTGTCTTGAATTGGAATGGGCTCGTGTACGCTGGTTCCTGTCCGTCGATGAAGAAGATCTACCGAAACCCGTACGCGAGGAGGGCGGTTATGCCTGGCGTTCGATCACAGTGGATGGAGAAGAGTTAGATCTTTCGGCCGGCTTTACGGACCTGCACACGGAAGTTTATCGCGACATTTTGGGCGGCGGAGGATTTGGCGTTCAGGATGCCGCCCCTGCCATCGATCTCGTTTACAATATTCGTAACACGGTCGAAACGCCCGCCAATGGACTCGCCCATCCCGCGCTGCGACAGTCCGTCAGATCTTGACACTTGCGACCGACTTGGAATCACGATCGCACCCACGCCAGACTGTGAGGCCTTACCGAGTGACGCACCTCGAGTACTTCGTTCATCCCACCAGCCTTGTGGATGAACCTTGCCAGATCGGAGCCGGGACCAAGATTTGGCACTTTTGCCACGTGATGAAGGATTGCCGAATCGGAAACAACTGTTCTTTCGGGCAAAACTGCTTCGTTGGCTCGGGAGTCGTCATCGGCAACAACGCCAAGGTTCAAAACAACGTCTCGATATACGCAGGCGTCCAACTTGAAGACGATGTCTTCTGTGGTCCGTCCATGGTGTTTACGAATGTAACCAATCCCCGCTCGCAAGTCGTGCGGAGGGATGAGTACAAGCTAACAAGAGTTCGCCGAGGCGCAACGATCGGTGCTAATGCCACGATCGTGTGTGGTCACGAGATCGGAGAGTTTGCCTTCATTGGGGCTGGAGCCGTCGTTACGAATGATGTGCCCGACTACGCTCTAATAATGGGAGTGCCAGCACGTCGCGTCGGTTGGATGAGCCGGTATGGTCACCGACTGCGGCTTGACGATCAGGGCGTTGGCGTGTGTCCCGAAAGCAACGAGCGTTATCAGTTATCCAGCGACAGTAATTCATTGAAGGCGATTGTATGAGCGTTGCGAGCCGAGCTATTCCACTCTGTGATCTTGACGCGCAGTTCCAGACCATCGAACAGGAGGTACGGGTGGCCATAGACAAAGTTCTGCGAGAGCAAAACTTTATTCTCGGCCCTCAAGTGGCGGAATTGGAACAACGTATCGCCGAATACAGCGGCATTGCAAGTGCCATCGGTTGTTCGTCGGGAAGTGACGCATTGCTGCTCGCATTAATGGCGCTGGATGTCGCAACTGGCGACGAGGTAATCACGACTCCTTACACGTTCTTCGCGACGGCCGGAGCCATCGCACGGTTGGGGGCCCGGGCCGTGTTTGTTGACATTGAACCGCAAGGGTTCAATATCGACGCCGATAAGATTGAAGCGGCCGTGACTCCCAGAACCAAAGGAATCATTCCTGTACACCTCTTTGGACAGATGGCTGAGATGGATCCGATTCTCGAAATCGCGAGCCGACACGGACTGTTCGTCATTGAAGACGCCGCTCAAGCGATCGGTGCAGCCTACCGACAGCGCCCGGCTGGATCATTGGGCACGATTGGCACGTTCTCATTCTTCCCCAGCAAGAACCTGGGGTGCATGGGTGACGGAGGGATGTGCGTCACCAGCGACGACGAACTGGCGGAGCGAATGAGGATTCTCCGCCAGCACGGCGCGGCCCGAAAGTACTTTCATACACATGTCGGCGGCAATTTCCGGCTCGATACTCTGCAAGCTGCCATCCTCCTGGTAAAGCTGCGCTTCCTGGATCAGTGGAATGCGGCCCGGGCCGAGCATGCTGCCACCTACCGCCGGTTGCTGCAAGATTCCGGTCTCGGCGAAAGAGTCGTTTTTCCCGCTGAATTGCCCAATCGTAAACACGTCTACAATCAGTTTGTGATCCGTATTTCCAACCGAGACCGCGTCGAAGCGGCGTTGCGAGACGCCGGCGTTTCGACGGCGATTTACTACCCGAAGTCGCTTCATTACCAGAAGTGCTTTGACGAATGGGGATATGGTGAGGGCGAATTCCCAGAAAGCGAACGAGCTGCTCGCGAGTCGCTCGCTTTGCCGATATTTCCTGAATTGAGCACGGCGCAGCAGCAGGTAGTCATCGACGCGTTGGCGGTTGCGCTGTCTTGAATAGCCTATGACCGACAAGAAAAACCGACCGCCGATTCTGTGCTTCGGCACCGATTGGGACTTTGGTGTCACCAGCCGAACGCACGTGATGACGCGGCTAGGGCGAGATTACGACATCCTTTATGTCAGCAAGCCGCCGCCAATTCGCAAGGCCGTTTCTTCCGGAAACTACTTGATAAGACCATGCATCCGGTCAATCGAACACGGCTTGAGAGTCGTCCAATTTCCCGCCTATCTCAGCACCAGTTATCGTCCTTGGGTGGAACGCTTATTCATGCCGAGACGCGTGCGTATGATCCGTCGCATGTTGAATCGAATGTCACCGCACGATCCACTGTTGTACGTTTGGAGTCCTAACGCTGCCCCCTACCTACCGTACTTCCCGCAGTGCCGTGTCCTGTACCACGTGTTCGATAATCACGCGGCGCTTCGCGGCGTTCCTCATATCGAGGGTGATCATCTGATCGCCAGGCGGGCTGATGCGATCGTGACCGTTTCGAGGAGTCTCGCTGGCGAATACAGTTTTGCACCTCGTGAGCCAGAGGTGATTCACAACGGCGTGGATTATGCAACGTTCTCGGTAAAAGTGGCTGCTGGGGACGAACCGAGCGACCTTCGTCGTATACCGAGGCCACGGTTGTCGGTGGTTGCCAAATTCTCCAACTTCGTTAGTTATCGCGTCTTGCAGTCTCTAGCCGACACGGGGCGATATGAGTTGGTCCTGGTGGGGCCCCAGTTACCCCTGACGGATGATAATCAAGCAGCCTTTCGCAAGTTGACGGCGCATGATCACGTGAGCTGGTTGGGCCCAAAGCCACATGACGAGGTGGCGAAGTATCTTTGGTTCTCGGACGTGTGCCTGATTCCGCTCGACGACGTCCCCAACACGCGGTTTTGCGCGACTCCCTTGAAGCTGTTCGAGTACTTTGCAGCCGGTCGGCCGGTCGTCTCAACTCAGCTACCCGACATGCAGTCGTTTGGTGGATTGCTCCGATTCGCGTCGACCATCGACGATTGGACGGCTCAGATCGATGCCGCCCTTACAGAGGACAACGAGCAACTTCAGCAAGCGCGGCGAGCCCTGGCGGAGCAGAATTCATGGGACCGAATTTCGCAGCGAGTCGCTGGAATTGTAGATCGGATCATGCATGAGAGGCCAACCGTCACTATGCGGACTTGAATCCTAATGGATCTAATAGAAGGCATTCGATGGCGCTATCGCCTTTACTTAGAGCCGTACGTGGTTGTTTATCGCAGCCCGTCGACCGCGATCCGGCGTTATTGCGGTAATCGCCAATGTCTGCGAACGGCCTCCCCACCCGTATTCGTCTATGCGAACCCGACCAACATGGGCGATTACGCCTCACACCTTGGACTCAAACAGCTGGCGGGATTTTGCGGTGTTGAGTTGCTCTGTGACGGTCCGGCTGTTTCATCAACCCTCTCGATGTTGAAGCGGGGACCGGGTCCTGGACGCTCATGGGGCCCCGTCTTAGTCGGTGGCGGTGGGCTGTTTCATGATTACTTTGATGATTTCTGGCGAGGCCTGCTTGACACGAAAGTTCCATTCGCGATCTTCGGAGTCGGGATCAACGAAACAGCGAAATTCCGCCGTCGAACGGATCCTGGGATTCTACGTGAGCTGGCGTTACGAGCCATAGCGATTCATGTCCGCGATGAGTTCACTCGTCGCGTACTTGAGGAAAATGGCGCAGAATCTGTTACAGTTGGTCTTTGTCCATCCGTCCATTACATTCGCCGACTGGCGGATAGGATGCCCCGCATGAGTTCACACTTGCTGCATGTCGTGCACGAAGCAGACCTGCGCGGCGCAGAAGTGGATGCCTCGGCGTTAAAACAGTCACTGCGGCAGAGCGCCAACCAGTTGGGACTGAAGTACGACGAAACAAACCACATGGGTACGCTCTCGTCAAAGCTCTTGAAAAGATACCTGCGCGCCGCTGTGGTCGTCGCCAGCCGTTTGCATGGTTGTATTTTCAGTTACGCCCTTGGTATTCCATTTGTAGGAATCGAGTGCGATTACAAGCTCCACGCATTTAAGGAGACGCATGCCGCAACGGCCCAATGCCTTGCCGCGCATGACGTCCGCCACCGACTCGATGCTGATTTACTCCGCGCAGTCTACAATAAAGCAGAACTGCCCGCTTCCCCATACGACGATGGGAGAAACCAGACTGCGATGTCCGAGTTACTCATAGAGCTCCAAGCCGCTTCATCGACATGTCGCTTGTAACCACCATTATCCCATCGTACAACGCACGCGAATTCATTTCTGAAACAATTGAAAGTGCGATCTGCCAGACGCACCACGATCAGGAAATTATTGTAGTCGATGATGGTTCGAGCGACGGGTCCGTTGATCGATTGAAAGACTTCGGAGACCGCATCCATTTGATCCAGCAGCCCAACGGTGGACCCGCCAAAGCACGAAACACGGGCGCACGGCTGGCATCTGGCAGATGGCTTGCCTTCCTGGACGCTGACGATCGCTGGTCGCCCGAAAAACTCGAGAAGCAACTTGCGTTGGCGGACGAACATACGTCGTTAGTCTACACAGACCGGCTCAACTTTGGCGACTGCGGGCGCATGAATCGGCGACTGTCCGAGGTAGCAACTCTGTGGGAAGGCGACGTTTTCGAGCAGCTTCTCCGCGGCAACTTCATCACGATGTCGAGTGCCTTGATTCGCCGGGAAGACTTTCTTGAGCTGGGCGGGTTCGATGAAGACCGGGAATTGATCTCCGTTGAGGACTGGGAGTTCTTCGTTCGCTTCGCGGAAGCAGGAAAGCGAGTGCGAGTTTGTCCCGAACCGCTCACCGAGTATCGCTGGCACCCAGTCAAGATCAGCCTGAACCACGACCGTTGCCGCCACCAACGTTGGACGGTACTGCAGCGGGCGCTGCGCCTGAACCGTGCCAAGGAATTGTCGTGGCAGTCGGTCCGGCAAGCCAAGGCGAATGTATGGCAGGCTTCGGCATGGTACGCGTCTGAAGCCAGCCGATGGAAGGCCGTGAGCTGGTACGGCCGATCGCTGTGCTATTGGCCCTGGGACATGACGGTTTACAAAGCCATTCTCAGATGTTCGCTCGGACGAGTTTGACATGATTCACCAGGGCGATTCCCGCCGTTCGCGCACGGTGCCGACAGAGCGTTCGCTCCGCGTCGGTATTGACGCGCGATGCCTGAATCGGCCACACATGCGCGGCATGGGGAAGTATCTGTCGAGCATGGTGGCGTACGTCGACAGACTTGCCAGTGTCGAGTGGCGACTGTTTGGCGACCGGCCTGACCTGCCAACGCATCCGCCAGCCTGCCGCAGCTGCGACTTTGAGTTATTTGAGACACCTGGCTACAGGTTCCGATGTTGGGAACAAGTCGGACTTCCCCATCGCACAAAACGGTTCCACGTGGATGTTTTGCATTCCACGGCCACGACGCTCCCTTGGTGGCAGCCGGTGCCGACCGTCGTGACGATCCACGATGTGATCCCGTGGCTGGAAGATGGGGGAGAATCCCAGCCCAGCTGGTATCAAAACCGTCTCGTACCCAGCGCTTATCACAAGTGTGCCGCCGTAATCACGATCAGCAACAACTCGCGCGACGACATCCTGGAGCTCTGGCCAAGGCTGGCTGACAAGTTGCATGTGATTCCACATGGGATCGACGGTCATTACCTCCAGCCTGTAGAAGAAGCGCTGTCGCCGGGCCTCCAGCAGCAAGGCGTTCGGGCTCCCTACCTTTTGTATCTGGGAGGCGAAGTTCCGCGGAAACGACTCGACTGGGCTCTGCGAGTATTCCAACGGTTGAGCGAACCGGATCTACAACTGGTAATTTGTGGCATCGATGCCGAGCGTCAAGCCGGCGTGCTCGAGACCGTTTCATCGGAAGTTCGGAGTGCCGTTTGTTTCGCGCCGTTTGTGCCCGAACAAGCCATGCCCGCACTTTACGGCCATGCTTGCGCGGTTTTGTACCCGACTTTGTATGAGGGGTTTGGGCTGCCAGTCATCGAGTCGCACGCCGTTGGTACGCCGATCTTGTTCAGTTCCGTGGGAAGCCTTACTGAACTGGAAGGTCCCGCTGCATCGGTTTTACCCGTCGAAGATCTCGAGAGCTGGGTCTCCACGTGCCGATCGCTTGTTGCGTTGCGGAGGCAATCGCCGCAGCCCAACGAGAAAGCAAGGCATTGGGCCAGTCGCTTTTCATGGGAGGAATCGGCACGCAAGCATCTGGAAGTCTATCGCTTGGCGGTGGCTAGTCGCTCAGGGCGTTAACAAGCGCCTTGAAACTCGTCTCACGCTGATAGATGATGGCACCGATTCACACGCCTTAGCAAAAACCGTTCGAATGAACATTACCGGAAGCAGTCTCGATCAGATCCGCGCGAGCCAAGGCGATGCACTCGAATCGCCGCTCGTAGGTATTGACGGAATTGCAGGTTGGCTGCCACGAGGCTTATTGGAACCGTTCACTCTGACAGGAAATGGCATCGGGGTCCTCGCAGCAGCGAACGCGGATCAAGCTAACCTAACCGTGAGTGAGTTGGGTGGCGTCGTGAAAATCGCGAGCGGCGGCTGGAACTGCGAGCTCCAGGTGGAGAGTGGTATCCCGCAGCTATCCCTGCGAATGCATGGACGGGCTTTGGCCGCCGCAAGAAAACTCGTCGAATTCAAGGATTACCGCGGCCGGAGCCGATCGACGCTGTTTGGGTCCCCCCGCATCATCGACGGAGGGCCAAAGCGTGTCACGATCGAGATTGGAGGGGTGGTCAGAACTCCCCGCGAAGTTCGCTTGCGATTGCAACTGAGTTTCTTTGCGGGAACAGGCTTAATGCGGATGAAAGTGACAATTCACAACACCCGCCGCGCGCGACACCCCGGCGGAGTATGGGATTTGGGCGACGAAGGCTCTGTTTTCTTTCGTGAACTCGCGCTGAGATTTTCGCTGGCCGAAGGGCAAGAAGGGGAACTTGCATATCGCATAGACACAGATGGCGAATTCGCTCCGGCACCGTCTGGGCAATTGGAAGTCTATCAAGATTCGAGCGGGGGGAGCAATTGGAGCAGTGCCGCTCATGTCGATCGAAACGGACGTTCGACGACCTCTTTTCGCGGCTGTCGTATTCGGGAAGGAAGTGTCGAGACTTTCTGCATTCGTCCTCAACCGGTTGTCTCATGGAGGACTGCTGCCGGTGAAGTCTTGGCAACGATCCCTGAGTTCTGGCAACAATTCCCAAACTCGATTGGTTTCGCCAATGGGCAGCTTGTACTGGGGTTGTTCCCGCAACAAGACAACCAAGCCTACGAACTGCAGGGAGGCGAGCGGAAATCGAAGTGTTGTTGGCTAAGTTGGGGGGAACCCGAGGGTAGGGAGTGCTTTCTCAACGTCGTGGACCAACCACCTATTATCCGATCGGTATGCCGTTCTGGTTCGGTTTCCCAGGTTCCTGCGTCCGATGAAGTAAGAAGATCTGTATCGCCACAACTCGAGGCCTATCTAGAGGAATCCCGGCAGACACTTATCGCAAACCGTGAACGCGTCGACCAATATGGTTGGCGAAACTACGGAGATGTGTTCGCCGATCATGAACAGACTTACTATACGGGTTCCGAACCGCTGGTTTCCCACTACAACAATCAATTCGACATGGTGCTCGGCTTCCTCCTGCAGTTCCTGAGGACGGGCGACAGCGAATGGTTCAAGCTAGGGGATGCCCTCGCCCGACATGTCGTCGATATTGACATCTATCACACAGACCAGGATAAGGCCGCCTACAATGGCGGGCTGTTCTGGTTTACCGATCATTATCTGCATGCCCACACGTCGACGCATCGGACGTATTCCGGCTCCAACCGGCCGGCGGGCAAGGCCTACGGCGGAGGTCCCGGGGCGGAGCATAACTTCACGAGCGGGCTCCTGCTGCACTACGGAATAACCGGCCGTCAAGATTCCCGCGCGGCGGTGCTCGAACTGGCCGAATGGGTCATCAACATGGACGATGGCCGCCTCAACTTGCTAGGCGTGCTCTATGACGGCCCCACGGGACTCGCCTCCGGCCCTGCCGACTACCATGGTCCGAGTCGGGCCGGGGGCAACTCAGTGAACGCGTTGCTCGACGCGTGGCTGTTGACCGGCGGCAAACGATATCTGGATTTCGCGGAAACGCTGATCCAACGTTGCATTCACCCGCATGATGATGTGGCGGCCAGGGGGTTGCTGGATGTCGAGCGCCGCTGGTCGTACACTGTGTTCCTAAGCAGCTTGGCCAAGTATCTTGAGATTAAGGCCGAAGCCCAACAGATCGATCGAATGTACGCCTACGGACGGGCCGCGCTGCTGCATTATGCCGACTGGATGCTGGCCCACGAGCTTCCCTACTTCGACCAATACGAGAAGTTGGAGTATCCCACCGAAGCCTGGGCCGCGCAGGAGTTCCGTAAGGCAAACGTGTTACGTTGGGCGGCGCTCCATGCTGACGAGCCGCTTCGCACGCAATTGCTCGACAGAGGCGATCAATTGGGGGAACGTGCCTGGCAAGACTTGATGCGATTCGAAACGCGCACGTACGCAAGAGCCATGGCAATCGTGATGGTGGAAGGCTTGCTCGACGGTTGGTTTCGGAGACGCGACTTTCGTCCGGCGACCCAGATTCACGAAACATACGACTTTGGAGAACCCGAACTGTTCGTGCCACAGAAACACCGGGTGAAACGACAGCTCCGCAGCCCCCGGGGCTCGGCGGTTATCGCCATGCGGCTGCTAAACCCCGCGCGTTGGCTGGCCTACCGATCCCACTTACGGTGGTTACGCGGCGCCACACGAATCACGCCGGAAAATGGGGTGGAGTTCTGCTCGTGAAGCGGCTCGCCAAACAACTTGCCGACCTGATCGCGCTTTTTGTGGTGTTGCCCGCCTGGGTCGGCTTGCGGATCGGCCAAGCACTTTTGGGTTCTGAAAAGGGATTCGCCGGTTGGTCGCAATTCTTCAGCCTCTTGCCCGGTGTCAGCAGCGTCTACCTGCGCCGCGCGTTTTACCGCTTGGTGCTGCCGGAATGTGGCGAGGATTCGTGGATAAGCTTTGGAACGATTCTGTCGCACCCAACCGCTAAGATTGGGCGTCGCACCTATGTGGGCGCTTTCTGCGTACTGGGTGATGTAACGCTCGAGGAGGATGTGCTTCTCGGATCCTCTGTATCGATCATCAACGGGAACCAGCAGCACAGCATCGAGCGTTTGGATATCCCGGTGCGCGAACAGCCGGGCATCTTTCCGCGAGTCACTATTGGCCAAGACACTTGGATTGGTGACCGCGCACTTGTAATGGCGAGTGTAGGCAAGCATTGCGTCGTGGGCGCGGCTTCTGTCGTCACAAAACCCTTACCCGATTATGCGATCGTAGTTGGTAATCCGGCACGGATCGTCCGCTATCGCGATGGTCGCGGTTTGCAGGATGAAAAGCTGAGCACTTGTACAACTCCTGTCAACACCGGTTCTCGATAATCGATAACCCACACGGAGCATTTAGATGGGCTGGAGTCTTCCGGGTATCTTGAGATTTTTGCCGTCTCCGACCGTTGTGCCGTGGGACCAAATCGCCGAAACCCTTCGCCAAGTACCGGACGGCGGGGCGTTATTAGACGTCGGCGCCGCAGGACGGCGGATTACACCTCAGGTAACGACATTTGACCTCTTTTGCTCCTGAGACTTACTCTTAGTTAACTCGGTTTTTTGGCAGCCTCTAGAGATTCTCTTGAGCTTCCGCGTCGTGATTCAGCAAGACGTACAAAAAGACGGCAAATCCGCAGGCAGTACAGAGTCCAGGGCGTCGTTGACCGTCTGCCCAGATACCGCCAACAGTTGGAACCGGAGCATTAGCAAGGCATGCAACGGCTTCGTTCGACTACGCAAAGCTAGGTAGAAGCTAGATGCTAGTGCCGTTTGCGGTTCAGGACTTTCGCGCTGCGAACACAACCACAATCAGTGCTAGCGTTTGCAGCGTTCGATAGGAACAGTTTTAGCAAGAAGGAGCCTCCATGTGGGTTTGTTGTTGCAAACAGACGTCAACATGGAGGGCTCCCAAATGGACAAGGTAAGAGTTCGAAGCATTGCTCCTCCGGAGCGGCGTAAGCTACATCGGCTGAAACGCCAACTCACCAATCAAGTGAATAGCTCCCACGCACGAATTATTTTGCTCTCTTCGGGTGGCGTTGCCAACCGGGAGATCGCTGAACGCGTGGGGCGCACTCCGCAGTGGGTGCGACAGATTATTCATCGCTTCAATGGTGGCGGCTTGGAATCGATTGAGTGGTATCCGTACTGGCAAGTCCGCGACACACCACGGAAGTTTATGGCTGACGTGGTGGAGCAAATTGCCGAAGTCGCGTTGTCCTCTCCCCAAGCGTTGATCGGGATGACACAGTGGTCGCTCAGCAAGTTGCGTGCGTATCTCGTCAGCCAAAAGATCATTCCCGACATCAGCTTGAATTGGCTTCGCACGCTGCTGCTGCGATTCCGCATCCGCTGGCGTCACACGAAGACGTGGAAGGAGTCGCACGACCCCGAGTTTCGGACGAAATACCGCCGAATTCGCCGGCTTTACCAGCGTCGGCCAGCAGGTGGCCGACGGATCTGCGTCGATGAGTTTGGTCCCTTGAATTTGCAACCCCGACACGGTCAATGCTTCGCGAAGAAGGGACGCAAACGGGTCGAACGCCATCGTGCCACGTACCATCGCAAGGGCGGCGTACGACATTTTCTGGCCGCCTACGATTTGGAAACGGGGCGTCTCTTCGGCCAGTTCACCAAGCGAAAGACCTGGGTGGAGTTCTTGGCGTTTCTGAAATGGCTCAGGCGGCGATACCGTCACGATGAAACCCTTCACATCGTGCTGGACAACTATGGCCCCCATCTGAAACAAGAAGTTCTTGACTGGGCCAAGCAGCACCATGTGAAATTCTATCGCACACCGACGAACGCTTCCTGGCTCAACCGCATTGAAAGCCAGTTCACTGCTCTAAAGAAGTTCTCCTTGGAAAACTCTGACTACCGGACCCACGAAGAACAACAAGCCGCGATCGAGAGCTATCTTGCCTGGCGCAACGGCCGTCGCGAGATCGCCATCGAGTCCTGGCGTGCTCACATTCGGAAAAAATGCCGACGCGCATCCGCCGCAGAAACAAACGGAATTGCATTATGAAAAACGCGAAACTGACGAACCGCAAACGGCACTAGAAATCAGAATTCTGGCCTCTACCGCAGCCACTAGAATGTTGTTGCGCCTCGCGTCTCTAGCCTCTCGCCTCTAGCTTCTAAGAAACATGTGCGGCATCACAGGCATCCTGTTTCGCGATCATCAACGACCTGTTGACGAGGACACGCTGCGCGGTATGGCCGGTGCGATTGCGCATCGCGGGCCGGATGCAGAAGGGCTGCTCGTGCGGCCGGGGGTGGGTTTAGCACATCGTCGGCTATCGATCATCGATCTGGCCGGTGGCGATCAGCCGCTGGGGAATGAGGATGGAAGCGTCCAGGTCGTGTTCAACGGCGAGATCTATAATTTCCGGCAACTTCGACACGATTTGATCGCACAAGGCCATCGGTTTCGCACCAAGTCCGATACCGAAGTGCTGGTCCATCTGTACGAAGAACATGCCGACGATCTGGTACACCGCTTGCGCGGCATGTTTGTCTTCGCCCTGTGGGACGAGCGCCGGCAGCGGCTGCTGCTGGCCCGGGACCGCGTGGGAATCAAGCCACTGTACTATTGTCGAACCGGCGAGACGTTTCTGTTTGGTTCAGAGATCAAACCGCTGCTCGTCTATCCCGGTCTCGATCGGTCGCTGGATCTTGAGGCTCTGGAAGATTACCTGGCCTATGGCGTGATCCCCGGCGAGCGCACAATTTTCAAGCACATACGCAAACTGCTGCCCGGACACGTGCTGGGCGTGACGCGAGATACGCTGGACGCCAGCCCTCGCAGGTACTGGCGGCTGGAATCGCAAGTGGACGACGACTTGAGCGTCGACGAGTGGCTCGAAGCCGTCCGGGCCAAGTTTTTCGAGACCGTTGCAGCACATCGGATCGCGGACGTTCCAATCGGTGCGTTTCTCAGCGGCGGGCTGGATTCCAGCGCCGTGACAACCGCCCTGATCGAATCAGGCGGTACCGAATGCCACACTTTTTCGATCGGCTTCGAAGAAGCGCGGTTCAGCGAACTTCCCTACGCTCGCACGCTCGCCAAGCGGCTTGGCACACAGCACCACGAGCAGATCGTGACGCCCGAGGCGGTCAGCAGCCTGGATGATTTGAGCAGCTACTATGACGAACCCTTTGCCGACACGTCGGCGATCCCCACGATGGCCGTTTCCCGGCTGGCTCGAGAGCATGTCAAAGTGGTCCTCTCGGGCGATGGAGGCGACGAGTGTTTTGGCGGATATCGCCGCTACGCGCATGACTTGAAAGAAGCCTCGGTGCGGAATTACCTGCCACCGGTACTCCGCCGTCATCTCTTGCGCCACGTGGCCCGGATGTGGCCGCAAGCCGACTGGTTGCCCCGATGGGCGCGAGGGAAAACGGTGTTGACGAACCTGTCGCTCGATGCGGCGGCCGCCTATGCCAATACGATCTCGATCTGTCGTATGCCGCTACGGCGGCAGTTGCTGCACGGCGACGTATGCAGCCAGCTGAACGGGCATCGCCCGGAAGATTGCGTCGCACGCGGCTTTGGTCCGCACCGTCGAGATCCGCTGCGCGGGATGATCGCCGCCGACATTGACATGCTGCTGCCTGACGACTTCCTGACCAAGGTCGACCGGGCCAGCATGGCGGTCGGGTTGGAAGTCCGACCTCCGCTGGTCGATCACGAGTTTCTGGAACTGTCGGCCCGGATTCCGTCCCGCTTGAAAATTCGGCAGGGTCAGACAAAATGGCTCTTCAAGCAACTGTGTGACGGTTGGCTGCCAGACGACGTGGTCCATCGCCCGAAACAGGGATTCGAGATCCCGATTGATGGCTGGCTGCGAGGCCCGCTCAGCGAAGTATTTCGGGCCCGTGTTCTGGATGCAAACACGCCTGTCGCGGGGCTGCTGGACCAGTCGCACGTTCAACGACTCATGAACAGCCATCTTCATCGAACAGGCAACTACGGTCAGATTCTCTGGTCCCTGTTGGTGTTGGGGTGTTGGATGGAACGGTATGCGAGAAACGAGAGGCGAGTGGCGAGAAGCGAGAAAAAGCTAGAACCTAGAACCTAGAACCTAGACTTTTGCCACTCGCATCTCGCATCTCGCATCTCGCATCTCGCCACTCACTTCTAGCTTCTAACAAAAATGTCAACCGATTCCGCCAAAGCCGAACTTTCCGCGCCAACGGGCATTCTGGGCAAGTTGGCTCCGTATGTTTCCATTGCCCGCCCGGATCACTGGTTCAAGAATGTTTTCATGCTGCTGGGCGTTCCGCTGGCATTGTTCTACGCCCCGGATGCGTGGGGGGCGTTCAGCTTCCTGAGTCTGGCGATCGGCTTTGTGGCTACCTGTCTTGTCGCGTCAAGCAACTACGTGATCAACGAGATTCTGGATGCGCCGACGGATCGGGGGCACCCGGTCAAGAGCCGGCGGCCGATTCCTTCTGGACTTGTGTCGGTGCCGCTGGCGTATGTCGAATGGCTGTTGCTCGCCGTTGCCGGGTTGGGGGCTGCCTGGCTGGTGAATGTGCCGTTTTTCCTGGTTGCCTTGTGGCTGTGGGTGATGGGATTGCTGTACAACGTGCGGCCGGTGCGTCTGAAAGAGCTAGCGTATGGAGATGTTTTGTCCGAGTCGGTCAACAATCCGATCCGCTTGCTGCTGGGGTGGTATGTGGTGACGCTGAACGTCATTCCACCGGTGTCGCTGATGGTAGCCTACTGGATGGTGGGTGCCTTTTTTATGGCCAGCAAGCGATTCGCTGAATACCGGGCGATTGGGGATCCGGCCAGGGCGGCGGCCTATCGGGGTTCCTTCCGCTATTACACGGATGAAAAGCTGCTGGTCAGCATGTTCTTCTATGCGTCCAGCGCGGCGCTGACGTTGGGGGTCTTCATCGTCCGCTACAAGCTGGAATTGCTGCTCTCGTTGCCCTTGATCGCCGGGTTCTTCAGCTACTACATCCACGTCACGCTGAAAGCGGACAGCCCCGTCCAGAACCCGGAGCGTCTGTACCGTGAAAAGGGGCTGATGTTCTACCTGGTCCTCTGCCTGGCCGTGTTTCTTAGCCTGATGTTCATCGAGGTGCCGGCCCTCTACGATCTGTTCAACGTCACGCCGTCCAAGGTTAAGGCCTTGTGGACGTTTTGAGTGAGACTCACGCGGCGTAAGCGTTCACAGGCCAAAGTCGTAAAGGATGGAAAATCAGAAGGGGGGCAGGCAAATTTTTCGGCCAACGGCGACTCATCGACGCCAGGATTTTCCGCCGAAAAACGCGCCAGACCCCGACCTCTGAACGGTTATGGGAAATGTCGATATTCATTTCTCGAAGAGTCATTGCTGCCGGAGTTACGAATTACACTCGCTTGCCGATTATCACGACGGCTTGTGATCGCGACGTTGTAGATTCTCGAAACTACAAACCGATGTTGCTGGAACGCCCAAACGTGCGAACACGAACTACGCAAATCCTGACGGTCATCCTGGCCCTGGGCATCGTCGTGCGCATCGGTCTGCTGCTGGCCTGGGGTAACGCGCCTCCGGTGATCGTGGATGCGCAGGATTACCAGGGGTTGGCGGCGCGGCTGGCCGAGTCGGGGAGCTACGTGGATGCCAATGGCAACCTGACATCGCTGCGTCCGCCGCTGTTTCCCGCCATCGTGGCGCAGTTCTATCGCGTCCTGGGAAGCGACAGCTACTGGGCGGTGCGGATTTTTAACATTTTGCTTAGTCTGGCGACCGTGGTACTCGTGTACCAATTGGGACGGCAGGTCTACTCGCCCGAAGTGGGAATCGTGGCGGCGGCGGCATATTGTTTCTATCCGTCGCTGCTGGGGTTCAACAACCTGATCCTGAGCGAAGTGCTGTTTACCTTTTTCGCCACGGCGGGCGTGCTGCTCAGCGTTCGCCTGCTGCGAGCGGTAACGCTGCTCGACGCGGTTGGGCTCGGGCTTTGCCTTGGGCTTGGCTCGCTCACTCGCAGTGTGCTTTGGATGTTTGCTCCGTGCCTTGCGATTGCCTTGGTGTTTGGCGGCCGTGGGCCCCTCCCCCGGCGATTACTGACTGCTGGCGTAACGCTGGCGGTGTTTGCCGTGACGATTGCTCCCTGGGTCTATCGGAACACCCGGCTGCAGGAGACGTTCACGGTGATCGACGATATGGGTGGTCGCAACGTGATGATGGGGAACTACGAATACACGCCCCTGGAACGCAGTTGGGCGACGATCGATCTGGTGACGGGCGAGCGTTCGTGGGACCGCGTCGTGGCTCGCCAACGGGCTGCGGAAGGTCAAACCGGTCCGCTCACGCAAGAACAGTTGGATAAAGCGGCCATGCGCTATGGGGTCAAGTTCTTCTTCGCTCATCCCGCGTTGTCGCTTCAACGGTGCGTTGTCAAGTTTGGCAACTTCTGGCAATTGGAGAGAACGCTGGCGGCCGGTGCGCGGCAGGGGCTGTTTGGCGAATGGTCAAAGCCCGCTTGGATCGCGTTATCGGCCGTCGTCTGTGGCAGTTACGCACTCACGATGTTTGCGGCCATCCTGGCCGTCTGGGTGACGCCACCGGCCGATTGGAGGACACACGTTTTGCTACTGCTGTGGATCGCTTTTCCGTGCGCCATCCACACGATCGCCTTTGCCCACTCACGCTACCATTTGCCGTTGATACCCATCCTGCTGGTTTATGGGGCAGCGTCGCTGGTGGGGCGAGATCAGCTTCGGCAGCGAATCGGGTCGTGGCAGTTTTACGCCGCGTGTTTGCTATGTACGCTACTGGTCGCGGGTTGGATCCGCGAGTTAGTCTGCGTCGATCTTCGATGGTTCAGTTGAATCTATGCGAGATGCGAGATGCGAGTGGCGAGAGGCGAGAGGCGAGTGTTTTTCTCGCTACTCGCCGCTCGCTTCTCGTATCTCCTTTTAAAGAGCGAGCTTCGGCTGGAGAGCGAATAGATGCCTGGGATTTGCGGAATCATTGACGGTCAACATGAAGTCGACGTCTCGCGGCGTTTGCCGGAGATGCTCGACGCGATGCGATACCACGACTGGTACGTGGAAGATTGCGAGATCGACGCCTCCGCAGGGGTTGGCATCGGCCGCGTCTCGCTCGGCTTTAGCGATACGGGCGATCAGCCGGTGCGCTGCGGCGAACTGACCGCGGTCTTTGACGGCGAGTTGTACAACGCGGACGAACTGGCGGCTTCGTTGTCAGCGGACGGCGCCGCGGATCCGGTCGCGGATGGTCCCGTTGCACTGTTGCTGGAGGGATTTCAGCGAGAGGGGACGGCTTTCCTGCGCCGCGTGAACGGCTCGTTTGTGATGGCGATCTGGGATCGCGCGGAAGCGCGGCTGACCCTGCTGAACGACCGGTTTGGCTCGCGGCCTTTGTATTATGCGCATGTGGACAACCGCCTCCTGTTTGCCTCGAACATCCAGGCCCTGGCGCGTGATCCTGACCTCGTCCGCACGCCGTATCTGCGCGGGGCGGCGCAGTTCTTCACGTATGGCTATTACTTGGGCGACGACACCTCGCTGGAGCAGGTCAAGGTGCTGTCGGCGGCCACGGTTCATTCCTTTGAGGCATCCAGCGGCACTACGCTCTCTCGCGAGCGGTATTGGCATTCGAGCGAATGCACCCAACAGGGTTTTTCCAAGTCCGATTTCCTGGAGCGGACAGATCGGGCCCTGAAAGCAGCGGTGGACCGGCGTTGCGGCGGGGAAGGCTTAGGGCTGGCCATCTCGGGCGGCCTCGATGCGCGGACGTTGTTGGCCCTGATGGACTGGGATCGCGTTTCACCGACCGCGATCTGCTATACGGTCCCTGGCAGTCTGGACCATCGCAGCTCGCAAGAAATGGCGCGGCAGGCGGGATGCAAGTACCTTCATCTGGCATTAGATGGTGGCTTCTTAGACAACTTTGCCGAACATATGGCAACCGTCGTTCGCCTGACCGATGGTCAATACCTTTCACAGTGCATCATGGCACCGTCCTTGAACATGTTTCGGGAAGAGGGGATTCAATTCCTGCAGCGTGGGCACGCCGGCGAGCTGATGCACATGCACAAAGCGTATAGTTATTCGGTGGATCGCGAGGCCCTGCAACTGACCGATTCCGCGGCCGTGGAAGGCTGGCTGTTCGGGCACCTGCAAGCCTACATGCTGGACGGCGTCGACGGATCCCTGTTTTGCAAAGCGGGGCGGGACGAAGTGGCCGAGATGTCGCGCGACGCACTGCACCGCTGCCTGGAAGAGGTGGCTGCGGTGGATCCACCGGTCGAGCGGATCTGGCACATGTTCTTGAACCAACGGTTACGTCGGGAAACCGCGCTGTCGCTCGCCAAGTTTGGCTCGGTTGTGGAAGTCCGTGTGCCCTACCTGGATAACGACCTGATCGAGTTGCTGCTGTCCGCGCCCCCTGGCTGGAAAGTCGATGCTGAGATCCAGGCGTACATCCTGCAGAAGAGAAGGCCATCTTTCTTGCAGATCGCTAACGCTAATACGGGGACGCATGTGGGAGCGGGTCCACTGTCGCGCCGGTTCCATACCTTTAAAAAACGCGTTTTCGCCAAACTGAATGTGCCGGGATATCAGCCGTACGAACGCCTGGGATTGTGGCTGCGACGCGAACTCAAACCACTGGTCGAGCGGACACTGCTCTGCGACGAGTGCCTCGACGGCGGACTGTTCGATCCGAATACGTTGCGGGGAGTTGTCCGCCAGAATAACACGAACCAGCGCAACCATACTTTCCTGATCATGGCCTTGATGCTTTATGAACTGGGGCATCGGAGGTTAAATCAGGCCGAGTTGGCGAGCGTTTCCTGAGCATGGTCGCGGCGGTGTCTTAAGCATTCTCACCAGCAGGGCTGGCGGCTGAGCGAATTCAATGCACCAAACGTCATCCTCCGAGGAGTCACAACCAGCAGCCCAAGCGACCGTCTGCCAGGTCCTGCATACACTTAATATTGGAGGGGCGGAGGTGCTCGCCGCGCGCTTAGCGCGTAACCTGTCCGGCAGGTTTCGCGTTGTGTTCGCCTGTCTGGATGAGCTCGGAACGCTGGGGAGCGAGTTACGCAAAGAAGGCTTCACGGTGGAAGTCATGGGGCGAAAGAGTGGCTTTGACCTGTCGTGTGTGCGTCGCTTGGCGCAGTTCTTTCAGACGGAAAGGGTGAATGTTGTCCATGCGCACCAATACACCCCCTTCTTTTACTCGCGAGCTCCTGGCGTGATGCATCGTCGGCCGCCGGTGATTTTTAATGAGCATGGTCGATTTTATCCGGATCATCCCAACCCCAAACGGATGGTCTTCAATCGCCTGTTTTTGCGACCTCGTGACCGGGTGGTCAGTGTCGGTGAAGGTGTTCGCCAGGCGTTGATCGACAACGAGGGGATTCCCGGCCACCGTGTGCAAGTGATCTACAATGGAATCGATCTGGACCGATCGCCGATCGGCGTTGATCGTGTAGTCGTCCGCGGCGAGATGCAGGTCGACGAGGATGATTTCGTGGTGCTCCAAGTCGCCAGGCTGGACCCGATCAAGGACCACCTGACCGCCTTGAAAGCGATCGCGCAAGCGGCCGAACGTTGCCCGAAAATTCGGCTGGTAATTGTGGGGGGAGGGCCGGAACGGGACAACATCGAGGCGGAAATCACGGCTCGGCAACTTGAACCTTACATAAGGATGCTGGGGGAACGCAGCGACGTACCTCGGCTGCTGGCGGCGGCGGATGCGTTTTTGCTGACGAGCCTGAGCGAAGGGATTCCAGTGACGCTGATCGAAGCGATGGGTGCCGAGTTACCGATCGTGTCGACCGCTGCGGGAGGAGTCGGCGAAGTGGTCCTCGATAGGGGCACGGGCTTGTTGGCGGACGTGAGTGACGACGCGGCATTGTGTGATGCATTGTGCCGTCTGGCACAGGACAGTGACCTGCGAAATCGCTTAGGGCGCGCGGGCCGTGAGCGGGCGCTGGAAATGTTTAGCGAACCGCAAATGCATGCGGCGTACGCTGACCTGTATAATCAGATGTGTGTCGGCTAACGAACCATTCTTATGAATCGCCAGCTCGCTTGAACTCCTACGCCGAAAAACAGCAGCGAAACGATGTTCGGGCCTCGCATGAGGTGGCGACTCCCGCGCCGCAATCCGCTTCGTTGCTCGTCTTCTCCGATGACTGGGGGAGGCACCCCTCGAGTTGTCAGCATCTCGTGTCCAGTTTGCTGCCCAGGTATCAGGTGACCTGGGTCAACACCATCGGCATGCGTCCTCCGTCGCTCAACTGGGCGAGTTTATCCCGCGGCCGCGAGAAAATATCCCAGTGGCTGACCACCCCGCAGCCTGCTCCGAGCGAATTCGCGAACCCGCAGATCGTCAACCCGCGGATGTGGCCCTGGTTTCGCCGGCGCTGGGATCGCGCGCTCAATCAGCGGCTCATGTTGCGAAGTTTGGTGCCGATTGTCGAACGTCAAGCTGCCCCGGTCGTGGCGGTAACCACCATTCCCATTGTCGCCGATCTGATTGGCAAGCTGCCTGTCAGTCAATGGGTCTATTACTGCGTTGATGACTTTTCCCATTGGCCAGGGCTGGATCAGCAAACCATGCGGATCATGGAGGCCGAACTGCTTGAGCGAGTCGACGTGGCGGTTGCGGTCAGTGAAAAATTGCAGGACAAGCTTGCCAGTGCCGGCCACAATGCCCATCTGCTGACGCACGGCGTCGACCTCGACTTCTGGCAAGCGGGAGGCGGAACGTCAGTCAGCTACGAACAGTTCGAGCGGCCGCTCGTAGTGTTTTGGGGTGTGATCGACCAGCGGATGGACGTGGCGTTCGTACACCAATTGGACGAATCGCTGGACAAAGGTACGATCCTGCTGGTGGGACCGCAGCAGGCGCCTGACCCAAAGTTGGCCTCGTCGCCACGCACCGTGCTTCTGCCGTCGCTGCCATATGACGAACTCCCCAGCTTGGGGCAGCAGGCAGACGTTCTGATCATGCCGTATCAAGATCTTCCGGTGACCAGGGCGATGCAACCCCTGAAGCTGAAGGAGTACCTGGCCACCGGAAAACCGGTCGTGGTCCGCAAGTTACCGGCGACACAAGCCTGGGGGGATGCCCTGGACCAGGCGACGACGGCCGATGAGTTCGCCCGGTTGGTCAAGCTTCGGCTCGCCGAAGGGATCACGATTGGCCAGCGACAAGCCCGTGAAAAATTGCAAGAGTCAAGCTGGGAAGCCAAGGCCCGCCAATTCGAACAGATGGCGATGCTGGAAGTGCCAGATAAAGTAGACGTGGCGCGTTCGGTCCAGTCTGGATACAGAGTCGTGGGCGATGCTTAGACCTGCCAACCACAAGCGAAAAATTCTGCACCTGCGCACCATCAGCGGACTGGGAGGCGGGCCGGAAAAGACATTGCTGGCGAGTGCCCAATTTCTGCACGACGATTTTGACGTGCGGCTGGCTTATCTCCGTCCAGCGGGCGACCAGCAGTACAACATGCCGCAGCGAGCCGAAGAAGCGGGCGCCACGCTGATCGACATTCCCGAGTCCGGCCCGCTCGATCCCCGTTCGCTTCTAAAACTCTACCGCGAGATCAAAGCGTTCGGCCCGGACTTGCTGCACCCTCACGATTACAAAACGAATGCACTCAGTGTGGTCTTAGGGCGGCTATTTGGGATCCCTGTCGTCACCACGCTGCATGGCTTTGTAACTCTTGGCGGGCGGCTGGATCTGTATTATCGCATCGATCGCTGGGCGATTGCCAGGATGCACCATGCAATTGCCGTTAGCGGGGATCTTTACGAACATTTGGTTGAGTTGAATGTCCCGGATGACAAGCGAACGTTGATCGAGAACGGCATCGATCTGGAGTTGTATCAGCGCAAGGAGTCGCCATATGCGGCGAAGATCCGCCTTGGATTTGACCCAGACGTTCCGGTGATCGGGGCCGTCGGTCGGCTGTATCCGGAAAAGGGGTTTGAGAATCTGATCAAGGCGGTCGCGCGCATCGTGGCGAGTGGACAGCAATGCCACCTCGTGATCATCGGCGAAGGAGAGCATCGTGCCGTTTTGGAGCAACAGGTCGGTGAGTACCAACTTGACGCGCATGTCACCTTGGTGGGCCACCAGGATCAGGACTCGTTGATCGCCTGGTATCAGGCCATGGATTTGTTCGTGCTGAGCAGTCTGCGGGAAGGACTGCCCAATGTACTGCTGGAAGCCATGGCGCTGCAGGTGCCGGTCGTCGCCACGTCAGTAGGTGGCGTGCCCGCGTTGATTTCCGATGAAGCGGATGGGCTGTTGGTCGAACCGGATTCTGACGAGCAACTTGCGGGAGCAATTCAACGCATGCTGACCGATGCACCCTTGCGAACGCGACTGGCCGCGGGGGGACACGCCGTGATCGAGCAGAGGTATTGTTTCAGACGGCGGATGGAACGAATCGTCGAAGTCTATGACCGAATTCTCAGCCAGAATAGCAAGGCAGGAACCTCCCGTTGACGAACGACGAGGCAACTCGACCTCACGAGGATTTTCAGGCGTGGCTGGTCGACTTGGATGGCACGCTTTATCACCCCTCGCCGGTCAGGGCAGGAATGGCGTGCGAGCTGGCGCTAACTGGATGGCGAGCCATACCGGTGTTGCGCGTCTTTCGCGGTCAACTTGAGACGTTGCGGAATGATCTTGAGCAGGAGGTCGATGACCCGTACCAGCTTCAGATCGAGCAAACCGCGGAAAAATGTGATCTCAGCTCCGACAAGGTTCGAGAGATGGTCACAAAGTGGATGCAGCAGCGTCCGGGCAAGTGGCTGCGTCTATTTCGCCACACGGCATTGCTGAAGAAGATTGAACGGTTCCGGGAACAGGGCGGCCGGACGGCCCTTGTGAGCGACTACCCCGCCCGCGTCAAATTGCAGGCACTCCACGCCTCGGAACAATTCGACAGGGTGGTGGCAAGCGGCGAACCAGGGGGCCCGAGACGGTTGAAGCCGTGGCCCGACGGATACCGCCTGGCTGCCGACCAACTAGGTGTGCATCCGGCGGAATGCCTGGTGCTGGGCGATCGCTCGGATGCCGACGGCGAGGCTTCCCGACGCGCCGGCATGGAGTTTTTTCAAGTTCGCACGCTTTGACGGGCTCGGCAGTTACGGCAATGCCACTAAAGGTGCCTGAGGACGGCGCAGAACTCATGCAACTGGCGATGACCAATGATATGGATCCGCAAGCGGCGGGCCTGTCGGGAGCTGACGGACCTGATTTTCAGCGGGTACAAGATTGCTGATCGCTTGAGGCTTGAGCAGATGCCCTTTGCACCACGTGGGGCATGCACATTTGTGATGCCAGTCTATGAGCGATGAGCGAACGGGCGGGACGGCATTCAGATTTTTCCCGTCAGGCGATACCAGGCCAGCCCGAGCCACTCATGCAGGGCCTGGTGATTCCCGTCTGCCGCAGATGGGCTGGGAAGGAACGAGTCAGGTTCCCAGTGGAACTGGCTCGCCTTATACTCGCATCCCGCCCCGGCGACCGTGACGCCCTGGGCCTCGAAACACCTGATAGCGCGGGGGAGATGAATTGCCTCGGTGACAAGCACCACGCTTTGGATCTCCCGCGACTTGAGTAGCTTCGCGGTTTCCACGGCGTTCTCAAAGGTACTTCGCGAGCGTTCCTCCAGGACGAGATTTTCGGCGGGTATTTGCAGTCGTTGCAAGAAGTCGGCCATGGACTCGGCCAGCGTCGGCCCCTCTTGATCCGGATTGACTTTGCCTCCCGTGACAAAGATGGGGCAATCGGACGTTTGCTGGTATAGTCGATCCGCTTCGAGACAACGGTAGATGCTGTCGATTCCCAGCGGCGGGTGCGGAATGAGGTCGTTGGGTGCCGGCTGATACCCCCCCAACACGACGATTGCCTCCGCTGCTGGGGGCATCGTTTGCAGCGGCGGATGGGACCATTCCAGCGAACCAAGCGTGAAGAAGGACACCGCTGGCAGGCTGAACAGGAACAAACCTAGCCAGGGAATCAGGATCACGACGAGTGGCTTCGCAGAGATCCGCCGCTTCCATCGCAATATCAGTGCGACGAGCACCAGGCCGAGCATCAACAGCAAGTAGGGGTCCAGCAGGCGGACAATGAAGTGATACATCACGCGAGTTGTCGGCTGAAGATCGGTCGGCCCTGTGGATCAGGGATCCTGATCGCGATCCGACTCTTCGTCAGAATCACTTGCCACGGGAGGAGGAGGTGATTTTACACCCCGTAAAGCGTCGAGCCAATCGAGGTGCTCCTCGATTTCGGCCAAGGGCATTCCCAGCCGTAGGCAGGTTCGGATCGCCTCCTGGCGATCGAGAAATGTCCCGGCATGTTCCAGCAGTAACTTCGCAACCTCATGCGCCATTTGGGAGCTGCCACTTGTTCCATGTGATCCCTTTGAAACTCTACCCCTTTGGTTCCCATCTGCCAACTGGAACTTGCTTTACGCCCGCGTCGCGTGTGCTTTCGTGCAGGTTATGACGAAGATGACGTCAAGCGGACGAGCGCGAGAGTCAGGAAGCCTTAAAGTTCGTAGGGCACTTGTGGCGAGCGCCATCTTGCTGGTATTGCTGCTCATACCGCTACCCGCGGGGGGCAGGCAGACGATGGCCTCGCTGGATCTCTTGCATTCGCCCGCACTGTTCGCCTGGGCCATGGTGTTTCTGGACCTCTTACGAACACGCTTCGGCACCCTGACGCGGAGATTGTGGCTGCTCAGTTGGGTGGGGCTGATTTCGCTGGGATTCTTGCTTGAGGCAATTCAAGCCACCGTCGGCCGTTCCCCGAGCCTGCACGACGCGGTAGCCAACGGCTGCGGCGCGACTGCGGCGTGCCTGCTGTTTTGGCCCTCCCGCGGGGCGCAACGTCAGCTCGGTCGGCTGCGATACCTTCTGGCTGTCACGCTGCTGGTCGGTGGCATGACTCGACCGTTGTTGATTCTGCTGGACGTCGGGTTACAGCGAATGGAAACGCCGATGCTGGCGTCGTTTGAACATCCACTAGAAATGGTGCGGTGGACGACCACCCACGCGCGGATGCGTCGCGTGCGGCAGAGGGCAACCGACGGCTCGTGGTCGATGCGGGTTGATCTAGGACAAGGACAGTACCCAGGCGTGGCCCAGCAATGGCCGCTGGCCGACTGGTCACAATTCGACCAGTTGGAGCTGGACGTCTGGACGGACGCCGGACCGCCCCTGACGTTGGTGATCAAGATCCAGGACCGCCGGCATAACCAGGAACACGACGATCGTTATCACCACGTATTTCGCGTGGCAGAGGGCAGGCAACGAATTCTTCTACCGCTGGCCGACGTCGCCGCAGCGCCGTCCACTCGGCGTTTAGATCTCCGGCAGATCACGTTTGTCCAGATCTTCTCCCCCGGTCCGGCCGCCGGCAGAAGCTTCTATGTCGACAACTTGCGACTGACTCACCAGCGTCGTTAGGCGATGGATCTCGTCCTGTTCCCTGGAAACTCTTTAGGATCCTGGCAACACTGTCGATTAAAACAGTAAAGAGGGTTGGGAGCTCTTGCGATGGGCCTGGTCGCACATGGCCAATTGGCGTTCGCCTTAGATTCTGTCCAAGTTCAACAAGACAGTCCCCGCTGAGCACTCCAATCCAATTGACCAGTTGAACAAGCTGGCCTAGCATGAAGGTGGCGGAGCGGGCGGACGAGCGGAATGAAAGTGGGCTGACCCAGAGAGGGAGGCGATGCGATGACACGAATCGGACTGTTGGTGGCAATCGTTTTTTTGGGGATTGCGTTTCAGAATTCTGATGCGGCTGCCCAGCGGCGCGTCGGGCGTTACCGGTCCCCCTCCGGACCGACGATTACGCCGTACCTGAATTATTTCCGCAATGAACCTTTCTCCTGGGGTGTCCGTGACTCGTACAACCAGTTTGTAAACCCCCAACGGCAGCTCTCGGATACGCTGAGACGACAGCAAACGGGGATTCGCAACGTCGAGACGCGCGTCGAAGCCGTTAATAACGAAGTCCGGCGAACTCGGGAAGTCAATGCACGGCCGACCGGCGTCGGTGCCACCTTCATGAACTACTCGCATTACTACTCCCGAGGTGGGCGGCGTTAATTCTGGCGGCGGCCACTGCAACGCTCTCGGCGCGGCCCCTGGGCTTCCCGTTGGCCGGTTGACTTTCGGGCTTTTTCGGCGTGTTCGCCGCGATCCAGCGAAGCGTCGTGTCGGTGTGCCACGGCGCGACTCCCAATTGCCTGCCTTCCGCGTCGATGATGGCGCGTGTTGGAACACGCGTCGTAGCCGTAAATGCACGCTTGTTTGTGGACGTCACTCGCGCGGCTCAATCGTGGACGTCGTCGCTCTGCTGGCGAAATGGGAATGCCCAGCGAGGCGCGGGCAACAGGCCTCCGGCCCAGATCCCGATCGCGCCACCCACGAC
The DNA here is from genome assembly GCA_030430075.1 of bacterium. Classification (GTDB taxonomy): domain Bacteria; phylum Planctomycetota; class Planctomycetia; order Pirellulales; family Pirellulaceae; genus ARS98. The sequence goes on along the minus strand of JAUIGN010000028.1, from coordinate 47,100 downwards.
ATGGGCGACGCTGGCCGTTTGGCTCATCACGACCAGGCGGCCGGCTTCGAGCGCCAGCAGCCAAAGGAGGCCCCCGAACAGGGCCTCGCCGACCGGTCGCACGCGCTGCCCGCGGGGCACCGCCAAGGTCCGCAACAAGACTCCCACCGGAATCAGCAGCACGGCATGGACGAGAACGATTTTCAGGTCCGCGAGGCTGCTCAGTTCGCTAACGATCAAGCGTCCCTCGCGTGCCTTGCGCACCAGATCCAGCGGGTTGATCGTCAAGTCGAACGGCCAGAGCGCCGCAAGCGTCAGCAGCGCGGCGTACACCAGCAACACCAGTTCGACTTTCCGAACGGGAGTTCGTCCCGCGAGCAGACGGTTGGCCAGTTCGACCAGCCGCGGCCCCACGAACAGAAAGGTGACCGCACCGATGCCGGCTCCGATGGTTTCGGCGACGACATCGTTGGGATTCACGGTCCGCGGCGGAAACCACACCTGCAACAATTCAAGGCAACTGCTTAAGATCATGCACGCACTGATGACGGCGAGACTCGCACCCAGTTTGCGCCAGCCGTGCAAACGGGATCGCGTCCCGGCATCACCCAGCGTCCAGGCGCCGCTCAGCAAGAAACCAAGTGGCACGAAGAGCAGCATGTTCGACAGCCAATCCGAGCGATCGGCGAAATCCAGCGGCTGCAGCATGGCGGACTTGAATTGGTCCAGCGCCGCCGGGAAACCGGTGGCGTGGAAGGAGAAAGGGACAAGGGATCCGGCGATCGCGATCAACGCGTAGACGCCAGCGATCCCTTGCAGCCAGGCTGGCGTGAGGAGCCTCGCCGAGTGCTGGCCCGCGCCCGAGTTGGCGCGGGACCCGAGCAGGTTCCAACTGACCGGCATCCCTGAAAAGATCCGCGGCAGACGCGAGACCAGCCCGGTCAACCGGATATTCCAGTCGTCCGGCAGGGGCAGGTAGAGCCTCGACCGATAGACCCGCGTTACCGGTGCCTGGGAGATCGCCACGCCGGCACCCAGCAAGACATAAGTCAGTACCAACGAATGGTTGGAAAGAAACAGGCCAGCGACCAGATGCGCCCAAACCCCGGCCAGGATGCTTCCGACCAGCACGCCCCGCCAATCGCGCCCATGACGCAGGGCCTCGCGCCCCAAGACGCAGGTGGCGGTGAGGATTAGCAGCAGGTAGAGTCCCATGCCCACCAACCCCGTTTCGGCGGCCATTTCCAGCACCGAGTTATGCGCAGGATGCGGCGGCAGCGAGGGATCGTACTGCTGCACCATCAAGGGAAAATTGTCAGGCCCCACTCCCCACAGCGGATGTTCGCGAGCCATCTCCAAACCGGCCTTCCAAAGCTGGATACGGCTGGCCGCGCTACCGCGGAATTCGCCATCGCGATAGATCTCCCCAAAGCGTTGAGCGATGCCACTTCCCGGCAGGAAAGCCAGTCCGACGAGCATCAGGGGGGACGCGACCAAGAACCACCGTACCCGGTGACGCGATGCCATCCAGAGGACCAGTAGAGCGGCCACCAGACCCAATGCGGCTCCACGGTTCTGGATCACGACAATCAACCGCAGCAGGTAGACGGCCACCAGGAAGTAACCAAGTTGCGAAACTCTGGTCGCCGCTGTCATGGCGACGCCCAGCACCAGCGGCAGCGCGACAGCGACAAGCATCGCCAGGTTCTGTTCCAGAAAAAGATTCGTGCTCAAGAACTGCTGCCGCATAAACAGCGTCAATCCGATCGCCAGCGCTGTCACGCGCAGGTCTACCAGGCCCAGCGGTGAATATGCCACGACCAGACACATCACAAATGCTTGCACAAAACGCGAAGTGCGGTGAACCAACTCCGGAGCGAGCGGTCTCCCGTCGGCAACTGCCGCGAAGACGACCAGTGCGAGCCACACCATCAGCCCCAACAGCACGACCAGGATCGGGTTGCCTAGCCTGCCCGGTCGATGCCTTTGCCGAATCCAGCGAACCAGCAGCGCCGCCACGCTGAGCGCCGGGAGCCAGGACATCGTCCCCAGTTGCATCAGGAACTCGGTCGTGCCACTTTCACGCGGAAAAGCGTATGACAAAATCAGGTAGACCAGCGGACCGGTGATCGGGTAGACGGGTGCCAGGGCCATCGCGCCCATCCCGATCACCATGGCCAGCACGCCCACGGCAACCACCGTGCCCTCCGCGTCCTGTCGGAACGCGTTGACCAGCAATAGCAGAGTGACCGCAGCCAACCCACCCCAATAGACCTGCCAAGCGCGCCGATCGATCGCTTGCAGCGGGTAAGTAAAGGATGTTGCTTCAACTTCCAGGCTTTGCCCAGCCCGCGGACCGGGGCTATCTGCAGCGGCGAATTGCCAGCCGATCACGACGACAGGAAAGGCCAGCAAGAGGAATCCCAGCGAGATTGCCCGAGCGACACCGGGAAGGCTGAAGTCGCTGGGATGGGCTGCGACCAGTTCGTCCGTAACCAGTTCGTCCGTAACCAGTTCGTCCGTGACCAGTTCATCCACGGCTGGGAGCGCATGATCCAACTGTCGCGATGCGTCTGGTCGAGGCTGATCAACGGATTGCGACTCCGATTCGGCCGCTGCGAGCTGATCAGAACCCAGGATCGCATGCAGTAAGAAAGCCAACTCGCGATAGTATTCTGCCTCAAGGCCTGCGGACACGTCCGCCGCGAATTCTGCATCGTTCGCCGTTTCGCGGATAAGCGACCAGGTCTCCACATCCGCCGGGCGCTGACCGGAAACCGCATACGCGGCAACCACGCGTTCCGAGAGCGTCGCGGAGGCGCCGCCGTACTCTCCACGCGACGACCGCTCCAAGAACAACGACGCGCGCTGCTGCAAAGGGGTGGTCGGTTTCGTCGCCGAGTCCATCGACGAAGTCCCGGGCACATCACTCTGGCTGCAACCTGCGAAGCTGACAAGCCACAGCCCCAAAAGCATGGTGCGGAGTAGCATTCGGCGGGCACGGGATATCATGAGAAGCCAGGAAGCGGTTTTGAACATGGCAGCGATCGCAGTCGCACCGACGTGTGGCGTGCACGTTAGGGTACTCGCACGATTTCCCTGACGAGATAGCGCGAGGCTTGCGGCTCAATCGCTGTCGAGTTGCAGGCTGAACCGCGCTACCAACGGTAACCGCCCCTCCATACGCCACCCCGGTAGCCCGTGCCGATGCCGGGATAACGTCGAAACTTCCGCGGTGCGTACGAGCCGCCTGAGAAGCCGGGGTGATAACCAGCGCCGCCTCTATTCGTCGCTGCGGCGGCAGCATTGGCTTTCGCCTGAGCCTGATTTTGCGCGCGTACCGTCGCCACCTGCTGGTCGCGAAATTGCTCAAACGCCTTGTAATTCGCCGCACTCGTGGCCCTTTTCTGCTTGAGGTCTTCCAGAGCTTGCGCCACCTGCAAAGCGGACATGTTCGCGACGTCAGGCATTGACTTGCGAAACTCGGCAGCTTTTGTATCGCTCAGCAGATTCAGCCGTTGCTCCGCCCACGCGCGTGCTTCGAGAGCTTCCGGCCCAGACAGAATTGCCAGTTTTTGCTGCAAGTCAGCCAGAAAATCCGGTAATTGGCTAGCCGGCATCGCGTCGACTCGGGACTGAAAGCTCGCCCGCATTTGAGGCATTTGCGCCTGGGAATAGATGATTTGCACGGAGAGCCATTCATTCAAGCCTCGGACCGCCTGGGCCCAAGCCTCGCCGTGCAGAATCGCTTCCTTGGCGGCCGCATCGTCGCCTGTCGCGGTCACCGGCTCTTCGGCGGCGAGTTGCTGCGAGGTACCTGATGCAACACCGGCGACCAGAATCACCAACACCAGACTCCGAAATTGACGTGGGAGGGGCATCGCTTTGTTCCTCGAAATGGATCTAGCGGGCAATATGTCAATACCAGAGTGGCGTGTTAGCGATCGTGGCGTTCGACCTTCACTTTAAGATCCGGCTGCGATTCGTTGTCCAGCATCGCCCCCTCGATCTCCAGCAGAAACCCCTCCTCCGTGATGCTTGTATACAGCGCAGTCGCCGCACTGCGTTGGCCTTCCGACGTGACCCCGCTGTTGCTCACAATCCAACAGTCGGCTTGCCGTTTCCAGGTCCCAACGCCATAGCCGCCCTCGGAATCAAACGTCCAAGAGCGGAAGCCGTTGGTGATCGGGTCCCAGCCGATGCGCTGGCTGATGGTGTGCCGGGACGCGTTGGGACTCCTGATGACGAACTCCCGGAGGATGAAATTACCATCGTCGCTCAGCGCTGAGGTGATCACCAGGTAGCTCCCTTCGTCGGTCAAACCGGCAAAGTTTCCGAGCAGCCAGTCGAGTTCCGCGAGACGCGAATTTCGCGGAGGTAGCGGGATGACCGATTCTCGTACACTGTCCAGAAGCCAACGGCCATCCCGCTGCACCCAGACCGCTGTGTGCCGGCTCTTGGGTGTTGGCTGGCCAGGTGCGGCTAGATGCAGCGTGATCCCGTCTTGAATCACGACGTCGGGAGTTACCAGGCGGAATGTTTCGTCCGCGAGCGAACCGATTCTTCGTTGGGGAGCCGCACCCTCCGCAAACTCGGCCTCGATCAGCGTGCGTGCCTGTTGCGCGCGACCGGCGGCGTCTACGTAGGAGCCTTCCGGGGTCCAGGCGTCGAGCAACGCGACGCGATCGCCCTCCTCCAGCGCTTTCAAATACGCGGTGGCCGCTTCGCGGACAGATTCGATTTGCGACTCGCGCGCCGAATCCTGCGCCGATGTCGGCACCGACCCAACGGCGACGATCAGACACGCCGAGATCATTCGAACACTAAACATGAAAGCCTCGCGAACGGGAGGGGGCTGGGCCAAGGTGCTCTGATGCGTTACGAGCCCTTGAATGCAGTCTAATTCGCGAGCGCGGAGAGTCCAAGTCGTTGTTTCGGAATATGCGGGACATGGGCGCCGACGGCGCGTCGCGCTGTGGTTTCGAGGCTGAGAGCGAACTGACGAACGTGCTCCGCTCCACCATCGTCGTCTCGGACCGCCAGGGAACCGCTTGGCGTTGGCTGGCCGGTGCTTGGTTCCTTGGCGTGGACGCTACATTGACGAATCAAGCGAACCAGCCGGCCCATAAACGCGGTCGCCGAAGCAACTCCAGGGTCAGTCGATCGTGTTTTCTGCCGAGGTTAGAAGCCTCGGCGGACGATCAGTGTCGACGGGCGGCAGCCTGCTCAACTGGCGCGCCGGCGCGACAGGGACCGGTTCTTGATAGGATGCATGCGATGCGAATTGCACCGCGGGCGACTCGCCGCGCAATGCACCCTGGTCGGAGGCCCCGGGGAACACCATTGGCGGGCTCTCTTCAACCTGAAACATCGGCGACTGCTGAGTTTCCTGCGGTTGGCCTTCGGTCGGCTGCTGGCGGGCTCCCTCCGGTCCGGCGTGTGGATCGCTTTCGAGTTCGCCCGACACAGCACCATCAGGCGACGGGTCGCCTGGATTGATCGCAGGTGGCAGTGGCTGGTGTGCCGGATCGTCCAGCACCTCGACCTGCGGATGGAGCAGATTCGCGGGCGTGTAATCACAGGGTACCCAGCTTTCTGGCCAAGTCTGCCAACATGTGCCGTGGTACCCGAAGTAGGGAGGAGATTCGGTCAACGCGGGAACGCCGCGTCCGAACGGCGGCCATGTTTTCGCGACTCCATCGTTCATGCCCCCCTTGGACCCGGCTGCCGAGCAGCCAGCGACGACGCAAATGCAGCCAATCGGAATCCAGCGAAGCCAGGATTTTGTTGTTGCGGTACTCATTACCATGACTTGATTGCTATGCAATATCCATTCTTCGCGACGCGGTTTGATGACAGATCAGTTGCTGGGAGTGGTGCCAAAAGCGCCACGCAACCCACCGCCTCGTAGCGGTTTGCCCGAGAAGCGTGCAGCGGTTCCCACTCCCAGAGTCGCGAAGCCCATCACGCGTTCCACCGGTGCCAAGATCTTTCCGAAGTAGGTGTCCATGGTTACGAGCTGGTCCTGGGCGATGAAAACGCGATCGCCGGGGAGAACCTGGTAGTTCGTCTCGGGAGAACCAAGCCTGGTGATGGCACGCCAATCGACGGGCAGGATCTGGACGTCGCCGTCGTACGGGCTGGGTCGCGCGATCCAGATCCGTTTCGAAGAAATCTCCGTGAGGCCGTTTACATTGGAGAGCGCGTCCAGGACCGTTTCATTTCCTGTTACAGGCAGGCGGACCACGCCGTCTCCCAGCCCAGCACCTTCGGTAATGATGTAGTAGACCTTGCTGTTGTAGGCAAAGACATCGATGGTAACCTCGGGTGCCTCCAGGAATTTCGAAAGGTGGGCTTCGACCGCTTCCTTCGCCTGTTCCAGCGTCAGGCCCACCACCGACACGCTGCCGTAGCTTCCCAGGTTGATGCTTCCATCCATACCTACCAGGTGCTCCCCGGCAATCTGCTGCATCCCCGACATTTGCACTAACTGAAGCGAAGTCACGGGAGAACGCAGTGATTGACGCAGATGTTCGTCGATTGCCGCCCGAGCCGCTTCCACGGACATGTCCGCCACGTGGACTTTGCCGTAGGCGGGACCAAGGTCGACAATCCCTCCGGGTTCCACGACATAGTTGCCGCCGATTGGCGCGTCGGGGAGCGTCCCCTGGACCATGATCGCGACGATATCTGCCGTGCGCAACTGGTAGGGCGGCTTCGGCACGATATGCAGGGCCTCGACGATCAATAAGTCAGGGGGCTCGATCACATATTTGGGGAGCGAGACTTTATCCAGTTCCCGCGGCATGAATTCCGATGCGGGGAATTCTGGAGCGTGATGCGTCGCGAGCCCCGCGCAACCACTCACGACGCATAAAATCAGGCTGAAACAGAGCGCGATTGTCGGTCTCATGGGACTCTCTGTTGTTCCAGTGGTAGCGTCGAAGGACCGCGGCCTGGCGTAAAAGACCACCCCAACGATGTCAATCGGAACAACCCGACCAATTTGGTGAACCGGAAAAGTCGCACCGGAAAGGTCGACACGTTTTCCGCAATGCCCCTATTTGCCCCCAGACTCACAAACTTCCCAAGATGACCTTCGGGAGCGATGTTGCGCGGCGGCGTAGCCGCTGCGGGGTCGGTTCTCGCTCGTCCGGCAATACGGCAGTGCGGTCAAGCGTGACCGCCAACGGATGGACGTTGCTGGCGATTGACCCACGGATCAGCCCCGGGTCGGACGGTGCGTCAACCGGTGCGGAGCAAGCGGCCGCTTCGTTACCTGCTCAGCCCAGTTTCGTCACTCGATGGCGACTCTGCCTGCTGCGATCGCAGTCGGCGCAGACGTTTGCAGAAAACAACGGAGTCACAGGCAAATCGTCAAAGAACGCGCGTTTGTAGGCAATGTCCCATCGGGATGAGCGAGCTTGGGCTCCAGGTTCGGTCGACGCGGTTCACGGCCAAACCCTCTTCGCCGGGCACCGGCTCGCAACGGACTACCGACGCACTCCAAAGCCTTTGAATTAGCTGCATACCCCCCCCTTTCGCCGCTACAACCGCTACAACCGCTACAACCGGACCAACTTCTATCGAATTTGACACGTTTTCGCGATTGCGCAGTTGTGATGATTGTTCCGATAATTAGCGTGAAATTAAGGCGATGGCGTAGAAGCGGTCGTCACTTGTCGCCAATTTGCACGGCCACCCCTTGTCGTTGGACGGTGGTGTTTCGGCCAAGCGTAATCCGCTTGCACCCAGACGCCGTGAGATTGGATTGGGAAGGCAGGGGGCGTGCGTGGAGAAGTTGCCCGTCATTCCTGCGGCGGCCCGGTGTTCTCCTGTCGGCGCCATTTCCTGACACGCCTCGCTGTAAAACTCTTCACTATCATAAAATCAAAGGGACGTTATGAATCGCGCAACACAGCTGTGGGATGATGAAAACGGCTTTGTAATCTCGACCGAACTGGTGCTGATCGCGACGATCCTTGTCATCGGTATGATCGTCGGCTTGACGTCAATCCGGGACCAAATCGTACAGGAACTCGGTGACATTTCCATCGCGATTGCAGCGCTCAACCAGTCATACTCGTTTTCCGCAATCACGGGTCATCATTCGTCAACGGCCGGGAGCTTTTCTACCGACCAAAGCGACTCGTGCGTTCTATTTGACCCGGTTCAACAGCGACTCCGCGGTTGTATCACTGTCTCCGCAGCTGCCTCCCACGAAAGTAACTAATCGATTCCTGTTGTTGTGGCGAAACGCCTTCTAATCTGTCCGAAACGCAGCCCAGGCGCTGGGCGGAGAAAATTTTTTGGCGCCCCCCTGTCCCTTGGGTCACAATCCACGGTGCCGATTGGGGCCACGGCACCGCGAGTTGGTCTGCATCCCGGCGCGAACGAAGGAAATCAGCTGGCAGGTAGAGAGAGCCCCAAATGAAAAACTTGCCCTAAATCAACTAGCTTGGGGTCACCTTGCGACCACGAAGGCCACTTTGCGCCTGCGCCGGCCATGTCGAGCGATCAACACGATCCCTCCGAGTAGCGCCCAAATGACGACGGTGGTTGGTTCGGGAATCACACGGGTCATCGAAATGCCATCGATCGACAAGTAGCTGCTGCCTACCGTGCCACCAGGGCTAAATGAAATCTCATGAGCTGTCGATGTTGCCACGAATGCAACCGTTTCCGAGGTCCAGCCCGGGGCTAGAGCAGCCTCCGAACCCTGGCCGACGAGGTTGCCATCGACGAACAATCCGATTTTGTCAGGCTCAACGTATCCCAAAGGTGTGTAACCGAAGTTTGCCTGGTACCACGAAACCGCGTAGGTCGCACCGACGTCGAGTCCAGTCACCGTCTGCCCGAACGCCTCAATGAACACAGGGCTTCCTGGCACAACCCCCATTCCAACCCAGGTTCCACCGTCCGGAGACGCGCTAGGCGTAGCGCCAAAGCCGCCAAACGCCCCCCCCAAATTGTTATCCTGATCCATCGTATCAGGCGAACGAGTCGCTGTATCGGGCGAACGAATCAATATATCCCAACCCGTTGGCACGGACCCACTGGCAATCGGCCCAGTCAGGGAGCCGTTGGTCAAGAGGGTGGCACTAACGAAGGTGGGTGATAACAGGAAAATTGCAACTGCAAAGAAGAATCGAGTGAATAATTGGGCATTCATCGGAAGAAATCGCCTCGATTATGCGGCCTTACGGTGCATTTTGTGAACTGAACTCCAGCGACGGCAAGACCCCGGTGAGCCCCGAGCTGAACTAAATACCCACCCATTCTAACCTAATGGTCCGCCGTAACCGGTTTTGTGACAAGAATAACCAAAAACAGCGAAGTTGCACGACTTTGCCCTCTTAGTGAGCTGAAGTTCGTCTCGTTTTGTACAGTTTGTCGCAAATCCTTCGCCGCAACTCGTCGCTACATAATATAGTGTCAGGCTGGCGGAACCGAAAAGATATAAAGATATGACGGAATATTATTGAACGGATGTGAACCCAAAAGGGCGGCGTGCTTGGGTTGAATTGGTTTTGCTTCCGCCTCTCTCTCCAAGAGCACGCCAACCATGGCTGAAGTTACCACCGAATCGATTGCGTTTCCAGTCACGTCGCGGGACGTGCTGTTCGACATCCTCAAGCAGGGCGCGTAGCAGACGCTCGCTCACGCCATATAAACGGAGGTCACCGAGTGGATCAACGCGGTCTGGGAGCAGGAATACGACGAGTGGTCGAAACGCCCCTTCGAGGGCAATGAGTACGTCTACGTTTGGGCGGACGGCATCCACACGAACATCCGCCTCGAGGAAGACCGGCAATGCATTCTGGTGCTGATGGGGGCCACCAAGGACGGGAAGAAGGAGCCGATCGCAATGACCGACGGCCGCCGCGAAAGCGCTCAATCATGACGGAAACTGCTCTTGGATGTGAAGCGCCGTGGCCTGTCGATCGAGCCGAAGCTGGCGATCGGCGCTGGCGCGCTGGGCTTCTGGCAGGCGGTGGCAGAGGTGCTCCCGAACACGCGCGCGCAGCGCCGCTGGTTTCAGAAGACGGCGAATGTTTTGGACAAGCTTCCGAAGAGAAAACAGCCAAAGGCCAAGGCAATGCTCCACGACATCTGGATGGCCGAAACCAAGAACTAAGCGAACCAGGCGCTGGACGCCCTCCTGGAGACCTAGGAGGCGAAATACCCCAAGGCGACCGAATGCCTGGCAAAGGACCGAGACGTGCTGCTGACGTTCGACGACTTCCCGGCCGAGCACTGGCGTCACCTACGCACGACCAACCCGATCGAGAGCAGCTTCGCCACGATCCGCCTACGTCATCGAAGAACCAAAGGGAGCGGCAGCCGGACCGCGTCGCTCACCTTGATGTTCAAGCTTGCCGAAGGTGCGAGCAAACGTTGGAGGCTGCTCAACGGCAGCCAACTGCTTTCTCCTGTCCTCCAAGGAATCCCGTTCAAGTTCCCAAGTTACAAGCCAGTCGCGAAACCATCTCGCGTTGCGAAGGCGAAACCGTCTTGGTAGTCTAAACGGGCGTTCGTTCGTTGGCGCCATTATCTAACCACGTAGTTCAGAATGCGCGGTCGAATCGTTTATACGCTGCTCGGTGTCGTGGCGGTGACTTCATGCGTCGCCGGGCTGTTGTTCTATCGTGGACGTGATCCCTCCAGGACGGAACCCGCCGCGCTCGCGACGGGACAGAATGCCTCAGTCGCGAAAGAAGACTCGCTGTTCCTGCCCGACGCGGAGCGGAAGTTTCTGTGGGAGTGTGAGCATCGTGGCAATCTGCTGAGCGACCGCGGTTGGCGCGCCCTCAGTCAGGCGATTCAGCGGCGGCAGGTCAAGACGCTGATGAAAACTCTGGCCTCGGACTTCCTGGCCATCGTTCCCGAGTCTGCGGCGCGATCACGATCGAATGATGTCAACATCTCGATAGAGCGGACAACCGGTACGAGCCGGCAACTTAATCGCGAGGAGTTTGTCGAGTGGTTATTGGGGCAGCGGGATACGTTTGGTGACAATCTCACGGCCCAGTTTGCCACGTTATCACTGGCGCCTGGCGTGCGGACAGATCTGACCAGCAATTGGAAGGGCCGATGTCGTCTGCGAATCAGCGGTGAATACGATAACCAACCCCGGGAAACGTTCATTACATTCAGCTTTACCATCCATGAACCATGCCGAGAGATTCTGGAAGCCGATGGATGGTGGTCCGCATGCGAAGTGACCCAAATCGACACGGCGAGATCCGAGGCAGTCATGATGCGTGAAGTGGCCGCCGAGCGTGGTTTGTTTCTGGACACATTGCACGACAACTGGACGGCAGACGGACCGCCAGTCGTCGCGACGGGTGGCGTTTACTTGTGTGATTTCAATCGCGATGGTTATACCGATGTGCTGGTGACCGAGCCGCTTTCCATTCGCACCACGATGCTCTATCGGGGACTACCCGAGGGGCGATTTGAGGATGTGACTTACGAAGTCCGCTTGCCGAACCTGCCGGACGCCGACCATGCCTTGTTCGCCGATATCGACAATGACGGCTGGGAGGATCTGATCGTTTTGGGACGCGCGGTTTTTCGAAACGACGGCGGCCAGCGATTTCAGGACGCTTCGCATGCCAGCAATTTGACGCAGCTCGTGTGGGCCGGTGGCATGGAAGGAGTGAGTGGAACCGTCGTGGACTACGATCGGGACGGCTTGGTTGACGTCTACATAACGCGGGCCGACGTCAGCCGCTTCAATCAGGGTTCGTGGATCGACGGTAAAAGCGGCGCCGAGGCGAATAACCAGTTGCTCCGCAACATCGGCAACGGCATGTTCGAGGATGTTACCGTGACAGCGGGGGCCAGCGGCGGCGAACGGTCCGCCTTCACCGCCAATTGGTTCGACGCCAACGATGACGGCTGGCCGGACGTGTACGTCATTCACGAATTCGGCGCCGGCGTGCTGCTGGTCAATCAGCAAGACGGGACCTTTGCCGAGAAACAGATTGCCGAGCATTCCGACGACTTCGGCTCCATGGGCCTGGCCTCGGGCGACGTCGATAACGACGGGCGAATCGACATTTACGTGTCGAATATGTATTCCAAGGCAGGCAACCGCGTGATGGACAATTTGTCCTCGAAATATTACGACGCGCCGACGATGGCCAAGTTGAGACGCATGGTGGCGGGAAGCCAGTTGCACATCAACCATGGTGACTTCAAGTTCGATCCCACCGAAAACCGCGGCGACATCGCTGCGGTCGGTTGGAGTTGGGGATCGGCGTTGGTCGACCTGAACAATGACGGCTGGCTGGATATCCATGCGACTTGCGGCTTCATGAGCAAGGATCGAAGCAAGCCGGACGGGTGAAACTGTTTCTGGATGGCTGTCGTGTCACAGCCGTTTGACCGCTCGGCGACTTGCAGTGCGCCGGGCGCACGGGACATGGAACTGGGCGAGTTCTGGGAGGACGATCCCTGGACGATTGCATTCCGCCACAATCTGAGCGGCTTTGAACGCAATCGCACGTATCTAAACCTGGGCGGCCGCCAGTTCGCCGACATCAGTTATCTCACGGGCTCCGATTCGGATGGTGACGGCCGGTCGGTCGTCGCCGCCGACTTTCGCTGCAACGGCCAGATGGACTTGCTCGTTCGACAAGCGGGCGGCGAGCCGCTCTTGCTATTCGAAAACCACTTTCCGCCGCAAAACTATCTCAAGGTGTCGCTCCGCGGCAGCAAGAGTAACCGCCTGGGAATCGGCTCGCGAATTACAGCCGTCGTCGGTGATCGCAGCTTGGTTCGCGAACTCTATCCCACCAACACGTTCCATTCGCAGGCCGCCAGCTTCGTTCACTTCGGCCTGGGCGGACGCGATTCCGTTGACAAGCTGATTGTTCGCTGGCCGAGCGGCGCGAAGCACGAACTGACCGAAGTGGCTGGCAACCAGCATGTCGTGATCGATGAAGCCAGCGGGGCAATCGAGACGATCACGCCGGGACGGACCATTCCCACCGTCCGAGCAAGATAATGCTCGCAAAAGAGAGCTGGCAGGCGAAGGCGGGCGTTAGCTCGGATCAAGCATCAGCCGTCGGGCGTTAGCCCCGGTTCCGTCGATCGCAGAGCCATCCGGTCGCGGCGCTGAGCGTGCCGGAAACGCCGACCCGTCGTCCCCCGATCAACTGGTCGGCGCCCGGATTCCGCTGGGAACCCGGCTACTCGCGCGAGCCGGGCGTGATTTGCAGTGTGATCCGCCGCTTCTGACGCTCGACGACCATCTTGACCGGTTGCCCGATCTTGAGCCCTTCGATGGCTTGCGTGTAGTCGTAGATGTTTTCGATCTTCTTGCCAGCCAGTTCGACGATGATATCACCAGGCTTGACCCCCGCCTTATCGGCCGGGCCGCTCTTGCTGGCTCCGCCAAGCAGGACGCCTTTCACCTCTTCCGCGTAGTCGGGAATCGTCCCTAAGTAAGCACGCAAGCCGCCACGCATCTCCGTCCGTTTCGCTTCATGCCGGACGTAGTCGGGCGGCGACTCGCGCATGGCCAACGACCGTGTTACCAAGGCCATCAGCCGGGCGATCGAGGCAGCGCCCTCGTAGTTCAGCCGATCCGGTGTATCGCGCGGCGTGTGGTATTCGCCATGGGATCCGGTAAACGCAGACAACACCGGTACGCCCTGCATGTAGAACGACTTGGCGTCCGTCGGCAGGTAGGCGTCTTCCTGGAGCGTGATCGGCAGGCCGATCGGTGCATTCCGCCGTTCGATCTCTCCACGCCAAATGCTTGACGAACCGACGCCCTGCAAGACCAGCTTCTTGTCGAGCCTTCCGACCATGTCCATGTTGATGCAGGCTGCCACGGCAGGGTAGATTCCGGCAGGACCACCGTGGCCATGTCCGCCATGCGCATGGGAAACGGGTTCCTCGTTGGTGTTGCCCTTGGATTGTTTGGCGGGGGACTTACTGCCGGCTTCCCTGGCCGCAGCGACTGCAGGCTCGTCTGCCGGCTTGGCTGCCGCGTGCGATTTGCCACTCGAGTGCGCGTGAGCGTGGTCGAGCTTACCGCGATACGCCTTGACGAAGTGATCCGAACCGAGCAACCCGAGTTCTTCGCCTGACCAGGCGGCAAAGATGATATCACGGTTCAGCGTAAACTTGCCGCGGGCTTTCAAATCCGACAGGAACTCAGCAACCTCCAACATGGCAGCCACTCCGGAAGCATTGTCGTCCGCTCCGTAGTGGACCAGGCTGGCTTCGTCACTGCGTGCCAGGGACGAACTGCCGATTCCTTCGCCGAGGTGATCGACGTGGGCTCCAACCACAATCACTTGCTCGGCAGGTTGCTCGCCGGCCTGGAGTCGGCCGAGCACATTTCGGCCGGCGTCCGTGACGCGATCAATTTCGACCTGGGCGGCCAGTTCGACTCCCTCGACTTCGAAACCCATCGCCAGGCTGCCGGTATCCAGCTTGTCCTGCAGCTCCTGGAGACTCTTGCCGACGCCGGCCAACCATGATTGGGCAACTTCGTCGCTGACGCTGATCACGGGCAAGCTTGACCCCGCCAGCATGCCATCCAATCGCAAGGGGATCAGTTGGCTCTTGGCGTTCGCGTTCGGACCGGTCACCAGGATCAGGCCGCGGGCACCGAGATCACGGGCGACCGTCGCTTTGAACCGCAGTTGGGAAGCCCGCGAGAGATGCTGGCGCCGCTCGGCGGTGACCTCCTCGGGCAGGTAGCGGAAGGCGAGCACCCATTTGTCTTTGACGTCCAGGTGCACGTAGGAATCGTATTCGTCAAGTGCTTCGCTCTTGGCGACCTTCATTCCGTAACCCGCGAACACCAGCGGTGCGGATGCGAACTCGCCCGACCCGGAAAACGAAAGGGGACGCCAATCCCGGTCCAGCTTCAATTCCTTGTCACCGGCGACGAGCGAGTTTTGCCGGCCCAAGGCGACACCGGACGTAAATTCGAACTCCTGAAACCAGGAGCCCTTCTCACCTGCCGGCGTCAGCCCCAAACTGTCAAAGTAGGCGGCCACGTAGGCAGTTGCCAGCTTTTCGCCGGGGGTCCCGGTGAGGCGGCCGGCCAGCTCTTCACGGCACAGAAAGCCGACGTGCCGCATCATGTCCTGGGGATCGAACCCGGCGGTCGCTTGCTTTCTCGCGACGGCCGCCTGTTCGCGCGCCACTTTCGTATCGGCCGAAGTCAGTTCCGCATCGCCCAACCCCAATAGCTCGCGGGCCCGCTCGTGATTCCAGTCTGCGATAAAAATCTGCGAATTCCCGGAAGCCGTCCGGCTGGTTGTCCAGGCGAGTTGGTTTCCGTTCGGCGTAAAAACGGGCAAGCCGTCAAACCGCTTGGTGTAGGTCACTCGGACAGGCGTCGAGCGGGCTTCTGCATCAACGATGTACAGCTCGAAATTGTCGAATCCGTGCCGGTTGGTTGTGAAGATCAGGTACTCGCCGGACGGGTGATAGAACGGCGCCCAGGACATCTTGCCGAGCCGCGTTAGCTGCCGCTTGTCGGTACCATCGACATTCATCGTCCAGATTTCGGCGATCGCGCCGTTGGGCGTGAACCTTCGCCAACAGAGACGCTTCCCGTCGGGAGAGAAGAACGGTCCGCCGTCATAGCCGGGCGTTGACGTCAGCCGCCGGACGTTGCTGCCGTCGGCGTTCATCAGGTAGATCTCGTTTAGATAAGCGGGATCGATGTCGAAGTTCTTTTTCTCTTCGTCCGTCAGGCCGCCTTCGTAGGCACGGCGGTTGGAGGTGAACGCGATCAGCTTACCGTCGGGCGACCACGAACCCTCCGCGTCGTAGCCCCGCGTGCTTGTCAGGTTCGTGTAGTCGCCCGTGGCACGATCGTACGCGTACAGCTCGAAGTGCTCGTCATAGTCCCAGGCGTAACGCCGCTCTTTGCCCGACTCGCGAAGGGCGATTTCGTCTTCCTGTTTCTTGACCGCCTGCTGGTCGCCATGCGTCGAAGCGAACAGCACCTTATCCCCCGCTGGATGGATCCAGGCGCACGTCGTCTTCCCCCGGCCCGGCGAAACCCGTTCAAGATCGCCGGTTTCGAGATCCATGACGTAAATCTGAAAGAACGGATTGCCAGGCTCACGCTCGCTTTGAAAGACGAGCTGCGACCCGTCGCGGCTGAAGTAGCCCTCACCGGCGCGACGGCCTTCGAACGTCAGTTGCCGCGTTTTCGCCAACAGTTCAGCCTCCTTCGCCGCGGCCGCCTGCGGATCGGCCTCCGTGATGTCCGTGGGCTGAAGGTCGTCTGCCGAGGGCGGATTCGCCGAAACGTGTGACCAACCCAGCAGCGTGAGCAGAATGACTCCGGAAACCGCGAAACACCGCGACTTGTACCGCATGGACCGGCCGCGGGGGGTGTGACGGGGACGAATGTGTCGTGAGTTCATGTTCCATCTCCTGGGATGCGAGCCAGTTCGAATGATAATCGAAAATCACATCCAATACTCGGCGGTCCACGACCGCGGGTCCGTATCACTCGCCCCTTGTCAAGCAGGAAGCGGTCGGAAAGAGACGTTTTTCGCGTACAGTGCCTGATCGGCCGAACTGCGGTTGGACGTCGGACCTTGGCCGAATGCAATCGTTGCATTCAAACGGACAGATCGGCCGATGCGGGGAGACCTCGCGGTCGTGGCGAGTGCGGGGTCGGGAGACCCGCGCACAGCAGGGATCGGGAGATCCGTGTACAGCAGGGATCGGGAGACCCGTGTACAGCAGGGATCGGGAGATCCGTGTACAGCAGGGATCGGGAGACCCGCGCACAGCAGGGGATCGGGAGACCCGTGTACAGCAGGGGATCGGGAGACCCGCGTACAGCAGGGATCGGGAGACCCGCGCACAGCAGGGATCGGGAGACCCGTGTACAGCAGGGGATCGGGAGACCCGCGCACAGCAGGGATCGGGAGACCCGTGTACAGCAGGGGATCGGGAGACCCGCGCACAGCAGGGATCGGGAGACCCGTGTACGACCGGTAATTCGCAGGTTACAGCAGACCTGCGCATCAACAGTCGACCTGCACGTGAGCAAAGGTTCGTTCTCCAAACCGGCACAGGGCCGTTCCGGCTTCGTACCTTCATCCATGCTTTGCGTCATGGCTTCGCAGCTTTATTTCCTCTTTTTTCTTCTCACGGCTGTTTGCGTTTGGAAACTGTCCCGCTTTCGAACCGAGATTTTTCTGAGCCCGTGTTTATCGAGAAAGGCGAGCATTCCGGTGGCGAGTAACGAGAACTGTGGCCCTCCACACTCTTGATCAAACACTGAGGCACTCCAACAATCCTGCTCGCGAGTTTGCGGGGCAGCCCTGTTCGCCACGATTGGTCGGTGGCGAATCGGCGGAAAATGGCAAGCCTGTCGATTGGAAATGGGGTACAGCATCATCCGGGGCGGATTGGGCACAAGGACTGTGAGCGCAGCCAACCGCATCGAGGTATCCGGGAAATTCCTCCGCCTCGGGGAAGAAAAATGGTATGCGAAGGGGTTCGCGTACGGGCCGTTTGCGCCCAACCGCGACGGCGAGCACTTGCCAGAACGATCGCAGGTTGTGCGTGATTTCGCGCACATTCGCGAGCTGGGCGGCAACAGTATTCGCGTTTATTTCCCGCCGCCCGTCTGGTTGCTCGATTTGGCGCTGGACGCTGGTTTGCATGTTTTCGTCGACGTTCCTTGGGAAAAGCACCGCTGCTTCTTCGAGGACTGGGATGCGCAGCAGCGGGCTGTCGAGCGAGTTCGGGCAACCGCGGCTGCCGTCGGCGATCACCCAGGGCTGCTCGCGATCAGTGTCGCCAATGAGATCCCTGTCGATATCGTTCGTTTCTATGGGCACGTGCGCGTCGAGCGGTTCATCGATCACTTGATTCAGACGGTCAAGTCAACAGCACCCGATTGTCTGGCGACGTACGTCAATTTTCCCACGACCGAGTTCCTCACACCCTCGGCCTGCGACTTTCACTGTTTCAACGTCTACGTTCACGACGAAGCCAAGTTCGCCGCCTACCTTGACCGCTTGCAGCATATTGCCGGCAACAAGCCGCTGCTCCTGGGTGAGTATGGCGTCGACGCGATCCGAGAGGGCGACATCGAACAGGCGGAGATGTTGACCAGGCACCTCCGCCAGGTCTTTCGCCACGGCCTCTCCGGTTCCTACATCTTCTCCTACACGGACGACTGGTTCACCGGCGGGCATCAGATTGAAGACTGGGCATTCGGCGTCACGCACCGGGATCGGACGCCGAAGGTCGCGGCGGGCGCCTTGCAGACGGAATGGACGTCGAACCCGGCCAGAGTTCGCGACGATCTGCCCAAGGTGTCGGTGGTTGTCTGCTCGTACAACGGCGCGGCGACGCTGGCAGAATGCCTGACGTCGTTGATGCACTTGGAATACCCCGACTACGAGGTGATCCTGGTCGACGACGGATCGACCGACCAAACGGCCGAGATTGCGGCCGACTTTCCGCAGGTGCTATACCATCATCAAGAAAATCGGGGACTCAGCGTCGCTCGAAATGTCGGCGCCGAATTGGCAACTGGCGACGTTGTCGCCTACACGGATGACGACTGCGTGGCTGAAGAGTTCTGGCTCCTGTATCTTGTGCAGGCCATGCAGGATCAGGGAGTCGAAGCGATCGGCGGTCCCAACATCACCCCCTCCTCGGACGGCTGGGTAGCCCGCTGCGTCGCTGCCAGCCCGGGGAATCCCAGCCACGTGATGTTGAACGACCGTTTCGCCGAGCACGTGCCCGGCTGCAACATGGCCTTTCGCCGCGAGACCTTGTTGGGCCTGAACGGCTTTGATTCACAGTTCCGCCAGGCTGGTGACGACGTCGACATGTGCTGGCGATTGTTGGATGCAGGCTTGAACATCGGCTACGCGCCGGGCGCCATGGTCTGGCATCACCGCCGCGCTACGGTCGGTGCCTACAGCAAGCAGCAAAAGGGCTACGGCCGCAGTGAAGCCATGGTGCACTTCAAACATCCGCAGCGATGCGGGACATTTGGCCGCAGCACCTGGAAGGGCATCATTTACGGCGATGGGGCAGTCGGGTTGCCGCTGCGGCCGCAAATCATCTATCACGGCCAGTTCGGGATGGGCCTTTTCCAGACGATCTATCGGCACAATCACTACGGCGTGTGGGCCGTGATCATGTCCCTGGAGTGGCATTTCGCGGCCCTGTTCTTCCTGCTGTTGGCGACCCTTTTCCCGCCCCTGGCCGGCCTGGCGGTAACGATGTGGTTGGCCACGGGTGTACTGGCCGTCCGTTCGGCCCTGCAAGCCCCCCTGCCCGTCTCCGCGCCCTGGTGGACTCGGCCGCTGGTCGCCTACCTGTATATCCTGCAGCCGATCCTCCGCGGCTGGCATCGGCTCACGTACCTGCTGCGTAAACGCGTGCTGCCGTCCGTTCCCAGCCCGCCTCGCGAGTGTCGGCCGGAGGTCAAACGGATCTCGGCATCGGTCCGCGATACGTATTGGGAAAGCGACACGAACCTGGGCCGCGAGCAACTGCTGCGGGTGATGGTCGAAGAAGCTCGTCGCCACGGCTGGGCCGGCGACTATGACAACGCGTGGGCCCCGTGGGACATCAAGCTGGTGGGCGATCGCTGGCATGACATCATCTGTGTGACGGCAACCGAAGAACTGGGTTGGCCCCGGCGCTTTACCCGCGCCCGTTGCCAGGTCAAGCCAACCCGTTTTGGTCGAGTTGTCACGGTGGCAACGCTGATCTGGTCGCTGGCTGCGGTCGTCAGCGGTCAGTTGTGGGCGATTGCCCTGGGCGGCCTGGCATGCGGATTGATCCTGGTCCGCCTGAACCGGAGCCGATACTACTGCCTCAAGGCCATCACACGCATGGCGATCCACGCCGGCCGCCTCGCGAATCTGCAAGGCTCCGGCCAGTCAGCGGCAGCAGAGCAACACGACGAACCGGCCACGGCCCGCCAGGCCGCCAAGATCTAGCGAGGCTGGGCGTCGGACCAATCGCGGGCTAACTCCAATGCTGTTGAACTCGACTCCAGCGATAGCATCCTCAACCTGTCGACTGACGAGGCGTTAACGATTGCACCAGGCATCCGCGGTCTTCCCGCTACTCTTATTGGAAAACAACGACTGACGAAAGCCGATCGAATGGTATGGGGGCTTGAGAACCAAGGAATGTCATGCAAAGCATGACCTACGGAAGTAACGAAGCCGGAAATAACGAAGCCGGAAGTATGGAACCCGAAAGTTTGAAAGCCGGAAGTATCGCAGTCAGAAGTGCGGAATTGCGTCATGCCGCACCGACCACACTGGCTCCCCTCGCCCCCGGCTTGTCTGGGGGAGAGGGGCTGGGGGAGAGGGGGGGCCGCGGTTCCATGCCGCATTGCGTCCTGCAGATGATCACCTGATGCGAAAGCCGTGCGAATCGAATCCGGCGTTGGCATCCACATCGTGTTGACTGACAACGCGTTAACGATTTCAGCTGGCATTCCCAATTTTCCCGCGCACATCATTGGTAATCAACGACTGACGAAATCCAATTGAACGGTATTGCAGCAAACCCGGATTATTCATCAACGAACAATCATTCATTGCAAGTCGTCGTGTCGCCATCGTCGGTGGTGAACTTACCCAGAACGCCCCGCAAATCAGCCGGATGTCTGTTCGCGCCACAACATAAGCGTCCATGAAACGGGCCACCTTTTTTGTCCATCCCGAACTTCCCCCCCCACGCCCAGCGATGACCGCTCGTTACACTTTTCGCGAATACCGTGACTCGGATTTAGAGTCCGCCCTGCAACTCTGGGGGCAAGACTCCGGGTGGGGCGAGATCACCGAGCAACAATGGCGCGAGTGGTTTCTGGAAACGCCGGCAGGCCGGGCGCCCCTGACCGTGGCGCATAACCACCGCGGTGAGCTCGTGGGCCAGATGGTCGGCATCCCGTCACGCGTCGTCGTCGATGGCCGGGAATTGCGCGCCTTTCGCCTTTCCGCACCGATCGTCCAACCGGCGCTGCGAGGTGTTTCCGCGCTACGCGGCGATTACCTCGGCTTTTTCAAACAGCACATGCAAATCGCCCGCGAGCTCGGCTTCTCCGTCGCCTACGCGCAGCCGCGGCGCGGCTTCCTGCCGTTTCTGCGGTGGTCTCGGAGAGTCGGTTTGCCGGCCTTTGCCGAAGCAACGTTCGGCTGCCGCGAATGCTCCTCGGGCCACGCCACACGTTTGGTGGCGAATGACGCCTACGACGTTCGTGTGCAAACAGAGTTCGGAAGCGAGTATGACGAGCTCTGGGAGACCGCTCGGGCGAACCACGCGATCCACTGCGGCATCGCGCGCAGCAGCCGTTACATTCGTTACAAACTGGGCGCGCATCAAGTGCTGGAAATTCGCCGCACGTCCGACAGGCACCTCCAGGGGTACTTCGCTGTTCGACCGGATGACGGGCTGCTGGTGGACCTGGTGACACGCAGCCCGGAGGCAACCGCCGAGGTGATCGCGGCGGCCATGCAGTTCCTGGCCTCGAACGACTGCCGCGAAGCCAATGGGGGTCCGTCACGGATCAAAGCGATGTGCGCACCAGCACTGCAGGCACCGCTGGAACAGTGCGGTTTTCAGCCCGTAAAATTCACGTTTGCGTTCGTCTGTTGTTCGATCGACGATGCCGTCCCTCAAGACACGATCACGCCCGACCGATGGTACGTCATGCCCGGCGACTAGGAAGGCTCGGCGCCGGGACCGCGAGACATAACGGGCCAACGCCGTGCGTTGCAGGTCACGCCACGGGCCGAGTGCGGCGCGCACCACCAATGACATCGAAAGAAACAAGTGGAAAAGATGCGGATCATTGTCGGCGGGTTCCTTGGGCTGGTGCCATCGGGAGGGCTGACGTGGCACTACCTCCAGTACCCGCTCGGTTTCGCCGCCCTTGGTTGCGACGTCTACTATGTCGAGGATACGCGCATCTGGCCCGTTTATCACACCGATGCGGGTCAGCATGGTGACTGCAGTGCCTCGGTAGCACATCTCGCGGCGGCGATGCAGGCGTTCGGACTGTCCGACCGCTGGGCCTATCGCGACGAAGCATCCGGGCACTGCTTTGGTATGTCCGAACAGCGGGTCAGCGAAGTTTGCGCGTCCGCAGACGTCTTCATCAACGTCTCTTGCTCGACTTACATGCGGGAAGCCTACCGGAACATCCCCGTTCGCGTCCTGATCGACACCGATCCGATGTTCACCCAGGTCCAATGCGAAACCGAAGTGAAGTTCACGCCGGGCGCGGCAACGTTGCGTGATTTAATCGATGAGCATACGCACCACTTTACGTTCGGGGAAAGTATCGGCCGGGAGGATTGCCGGGTGCCGTCGTGCGGGGTGGCGTGGCGGCCAACACGCCAACCGATCTGCCTGGAACATTGGCCGGCCAGCGATGCAACGATCGGCGGCAACGCGGCCTACACAACCGTGATGAACTGGAGTGCCGCTCCGCCCCTCCATTACGCAAACGAATCCTGGGGGCAAAAGAACGAACAGTTTCGGGCGGTCATGGACCTTCCCAGCCGCGTGGCCGATATCCGATTGGCAGTCGCCGTCGGCCAGACAACCAAGACGGAGGGCTTTCCGGAACAAGCCGCGGCCGAGGCCGGCTGGAGCTTGCTCGACCCCTGGCAGGTTGCCCCCAATTGGCACACCTATCGCGACTTCATCCACGCTTCTCGCGGCGAGGTGTCGGTTGCCAAGGACGCCTACGTCAAGGCAAGGACTGGCTGGTTTTCCGAGCGATCCGCGTGCTACCTGGCGGCGGGGCGCCCGGTGATCACCCAGGATACCGGATGGACGGATCATCTCCCCAGCGGCAGCGGACTGATCGGCTTCGACGATCTGGGGGGTTGTGTCGATGCGATCCGGAGAGTCGAGCAAGACTATGCCGCCCATGCCACGGCCGCGCGCCGACTCGCCCAGGAGTACTTCGCCAGCGACCGGGTCCTGGAAGCCATGCTGAAGCAAGTCGGAGGCTAATCCAAGAATGACGACTCCCCGTTTTCATCGTCTCGAACCGGGCAGCACCCTGGCCGAAGACTGGTTCCCGGGCACGATCCCGGAAAACCTCGTGGTCGGCGCGGACTGCCGGATCGATTCGTCCTTCTGCTTCAAGCACTACTATTCCGCGGCACCGATCGGCCTGACCATCGGCGACCGGGTAACCATCTGGCGAACGGCCTTGTCGGTGGAGGAGGAAGGCGTCCTGGAAATCGGCGACTCTTGTTACCTGGCGAATGCATCGATCGTCTGCTCGTCCCGCATATCGCTGGGCGCCCGCGTGATGGTTTCCGGCGGCGCGACCATCGCGGATTCGGATTTTCATCCCCTCGGCCCGGCGGCACGATTGGCCGATACGGTTGCCTTGTCGCCGCTCGGCAACCGCGAAAGTCGCCCCGCGATCGACGCCCGCCCGGTGATCATCGAGGACGACGTGTGGATCGGGTTCAACGCCACGGTCCTCAAAGGGGTCCGCGTCGGCGCGCGATCGTACGTCGCACCGGGAGCCGTGGTCGTGCGTGATGTTCCGCCAGACTCCATCGCCACCGGCAATCCGGCCGTTGTTCGAGGAGCCACGTCATCATGAACGCCCGCAGGCAACTCGAGAACGACTGGTATCAGGGAGGCATCCCGGCCAACGTCGAAATCGGCAGAGACGCGTATCTCGACAGCTCGTACGCGTTCGCCGCCTGCCGCACGGAACGCGCCGCCGGCGTCCGGTTAGGCGCATGTTGCGGCGTGTACGACCGTGCCACGCTGGTCGTAGGCCCCGATGGAGAGGTCACCGTGGGCGACTATAGCTGTCTCAACGGAACCTATATCATCTGCCGGCAGCGGATCACGATCGGTGCTCACTGCCTCCTTTCGTGGGGTGTTGTGATCACCGATGCAGGCCCCTCTCCAGACACATCGTTCGAGGCGCGGAGCGCGGCGTTGACGGCGACCGGTCACGGGCAGGATCGGGGTTGGCCGTGCGTCGGCGAACCGCAACCGGTGACCATTGAAGACAACGTTTGGATTGGGTTTGACGCCGTCGTTTTGCCGGGAGTCCGGGTCGGCCGCGGCAGCATCGTCGGCTGCCGGACGATTGTGGACCGGGACATTCGCCCCTACTCGGTCGTCGTCGGAAATCCGGCCCGCGTCGTTCGTCAACTCGATCCGGATGACACGGAATCCGCACGTCAGCGGGCATTTCAGGAGCACCTTCGTGGTTGATCAGGGCGGTCACGACCGACTTCGCATCATCGTGCTGGGGTACCTTGTGCGCGGTCCGCTGGGCGGCATGGCGTGGCACCACCTCCAGTATGTCCTCGGGTTGGCCCAGTTGGGGCACGACGTCTATTTCTTCGAAGACAGTGATGACTATGCCTCGTGCTACGATCCGGACCGCCATGTGATGGACGTTGATCCGAGTTGCGGGCTGAAGTTCGCCAAGCGCGTCTTCGATCGAGTTGGACTCGGAGATCGCTGGTCCTACTATGACGGGCACCAGCAGCGTTGGCTGGGGCCGCTGGCGACTCGGGCGGCAAGCGTTTGTCGTTCGGCCGACCTGGTGCTGAATGTGTCGGGAGTCAATCCGCTGAGAGACTGGATGACAGCGGCCCCCATCCGCGTCCTGATCGATACGGATCCCGCCTTCACGCAAATCCGGCACCTGACCGACCCCGCGGCCTCCCAGCTGGCCGCTCGACACAATGCCTTTTTCAGCTTCGGCGAAAACATCGGTCAACCGGATTGCCTGGTCCCGGACGACGGAAACCCCTGGCAACCCACTCGCCAACCGGTCGTCCTGGATGCCTGGCCGGTCCGAGTGCCGCAGGCGGACCGCCCGTTCACGACGGTCATGCAATGGGAGAGCTACCCGGTTCGAAAATACAACGGAACGGCGTACGGTATGAAGTCGGCCTCTTTCGAGCCTTACGTTGATCTTCCGGCCCACACCGGCCTGCCGCTGGAATTGGCGCTGGGCGGCGATGCGGCGCCCCGCCAATCGCTGACCGATCGAGGCTGGCGCATCAGGGACTCCTTGACACCGACCCGCGATCCCTGGACCTATCAGGAGTACCTGCAACAATCGAAGGCGGAGTTCAGCGTCGCCAAGCACGGTTACGTGGTGACCCGCAGCGGTTGGTTCAGCGAACGCACCACGTCGTATCTGGCCTGCGGCCGCCCGGCACTGGTTCAGGACACAGGTTTCACGCGCTGGCTGGAAACCGGGAAGGGTATCCTGGCGTTCACTTGCCCGGCGGAGGCGGAAGCGGGTCTTGCCGAGATCTGTGGTCAGTACACCCGGCATTGCCGGGCGGCGCGGGAGATCGTGGCCGACCATTTTGACGCCCGCACCGTGCTCACGTCGTTGATCGAGCGCGCCGTTCGATCCTCCGGGCCGTCCGCGCCCGCCGCTTCGGCAGGACCCACCAAGGCTGTCAACCGATGAACATAGAACCGAACAACGATGGTCCCGAATCGACCGATCCGCTCCCACCGCCGCGGGGACTGAGTGAACTTGCCGTGCTGCGCCGGCTGTTCCGGGAAGCACGCGACTTCGTGCCCCACGTATGCATCGTGTTGCTGTTAAGCGTCCTGTCCGCGCCGCTCTCTTTGCTGGCGCCGCTGCCGGTAAAGCTGGCCATCGACTGCGTGCTGAACGACCATCCATTGCCGTGGTTTGTTGCCGCGGTAACTCCGCCTGCCGTTGCCGGATCGCCGGAATCGCTTCTCGTCCTGGCCGCGGCCCTCCTGGTGGGAATCGCGCTGGTTCAGTACCTGCGAGGTCTGGCCGAGGGCGTCCTCGCGACGTACACGTCGGAGAGCCTGGTGCTGCGTTTTCGAGCGAAACTGTTGCGGCACGTTCAGCGACTCTCGCTGCGCTACCACGATGCGGAGGGCACGGCCCAGTCCCTGTATCGGATTCAATACGACGCCTTGGCACCAGAAGGGGTCATTGTGCAGGGCTTAATCCCGATCTTCACGGCGGTGCTGACGCTGCTGGCGATGATCTACGTCACGGCCCGCATCGACGGCTCGCTGACGCTCATCGCCCTGGCAGCGTGCCCGATCCTGCTGCTGTTGACGATGTTTTTTCGCAAGCGATTGCGGGCCCGCTGGAACGCCGCCAAGGAATTGGAAAGCTCTGTGATGGGTGTCGTCCAAGAGGTGCTGTCCGCCCTCCGCGTCGTCAAAGCGTTCGGGCGGGAGAGCTGGGAAGTAGAACGCTTCAACCGGCGGGCGTCGGCGGGGCTGCGGGCAAAACTGCGCGCGGTCGCCAGTGAATGCTGTTTCAGCATGCTGATTGGCGTCACCGTCGCCGCCGGCACGGCAACGGTCCTCTATGTGGGCGTCAAGCACGTCCAGGCCGGCAGCCTGACGCTGGGAGACCTGGTGCTGGTCATGCTCTATCTGGCGATGTTGTATCAGCCGCTGGAGACGATCGGTGTCAAATTCGCCCACTTGCAAAGTTCACTCGCCAGCGCCGATCGAGCCTATTCGTTATTCGAAACGCTCCCCGACGTCGACGAGCGGGCTGCTGCCATTCCGCTGGATACGACGCGCGGCGCCATCGAATTCGTCCAGGTCGGCTTCGCCTACAACGATGATCAGCCCATCCTCAGCGAACTGTCGTTCCAGGTCCCGCCCGGTACGCGCGTGGGAATCACGGGGACCACCGGGGCGGGAAAGACGACCCTTGTGAACCTCCTGCCTCGCTTTCACGATCCCACTTGCGGACAAATCCTGCTGGACGGCATCGACCTGCGCGAGTACCGCCTGGCGGACCTCCGCCGGCAGTTTTCCATCGTGCTGCAGGACACGCTGCTGTTCTCGACCAGTATCGCCGAAAATATTGCGTACGGTCGCCCGCAGGCGAACCCGGAAGAACTCGTCGCGGCAGCCCAGGCCGCACACGCTCACGAATTCATCATGCGGCTGCCTCAGGGCTATGAAACCCAGGTTGGTGAGCGGGGGATGCGCCTGTCCGGTGGTGAGCGCCAGCGCGTGGCTCTGGCCAGGGCCTTTCTCCGCGACGCACCGATCCTGATTCTCGATGAACCGACAAGCTCTGTGGATGTGAAAACCGAAGCCCTGGTGATGGATGCGCTCGAGCAACTCATGAAGGGCCGAACAACGTTCCTGATCTCGCACCGCCCCAACACCTTGGACACCTGCGATCTGTTGCTACGCGTCGAGCAGGGACGCCTCGTGCCTACGGATGAGGCGACCCAAGTCACGATTGGCCGGTGACCATTTGCGTTCAGTCTCAATGAATACCGGCAGCCCGGCATCTGAACCTGAACCGCTGTCCTCGACGCCGGAAGCCGGGATCACTCGGGTGCCGGCATGGCGCCCTCGGCAGCGAATTGCTCGACGAACGGTTTCCCGCCATCCCAACTGAGGAGGATCTCGACGTCGTCGCGCGGCTCGCTCACTTCGAGCGTCAGCTCGGACGTCTCCGTATCGGCATACTTCTTCGGGGCGAACCACTTCATGGCGTTCGGCCCCTGGCTTTCGTTGGCGATCACGGAGACCTTATGCGTCCCCACCACGCAACCGTCGTTCTTGTCGTACGTGGTGAGCTGAAAGCGGCCGTCCGGGCCAATCTCGCCGGACGCGGCCCGCTCATCGGCGGGGACGACCTGAATGAACCCCTGCGTGAGCGGTTCCCCGTCGATCAGCACACGTCCCGAAACGGGAACACGCTGAACCCGTCCCTCGCTGCAGCCGGTCATCAGGATCGTTGCGGCGATCACCGCCGGCAGCCAGCCGCAGGCGTTGATCGGTTTGAACATGGTTTGAAGCAAGAGGGCACCCTTTCTACGGTTCGTTGATCGTTTCGCCACCATCACGCGTCGACAAGGCTCGATAGGTTGCCAGGTCGATGTTTTCCGCGATGAACTGCACGTGACCGTCCGCAAAGGCAAACATCACACCACCGGGATGGAGGCTGGCAAACGCGCCGTTGAGCCTCGGGCCGTACGGTGCCGTGGTGACTCCCAATCCAGGCGGCGTGTTTGGCGGGTTGACCGTCGAACGCAGACTGTGGTGCCGGCTGCCCATCGTCCAGATGTTGTAGACTTCGTCGATCTCGCCGTTGAACGTTTCGCCGTAGATCATCATGTGGCTCGTGCCGTCCAGCATGCTCGAATGATCGAACGAAACCTTGTAGTTATAAATGCCCGTATTGAATACCTTCATATTGCCGCTGATACCCTGGTCCGGACCGAGCCGGCCATGCACCATCGCGTAGCTCCCCGTCGCCGCCCGATATCCGCCGATGTCCCGATTTGGCAGGGCCGTATCGGATGGGCAAACAACGAACCCGGGCCGCTTCAGCACGGCGGCCTGATTCTGCGCGTTCATGGGAAAGGCCAGGCTGTATAACCCGGTGTTCAGATCCATGCTGTCGTACAGCGATTGGCCTTCGAGATAGGGCAACATGAGCACCAGGGCGCTCGTTCCCACCCGCTGGTAGTTCGGGTTACCGTTGCAGTCGCCGGTGTTAATCCCGTCACAGCCAAGCCGCCCGATCGGGTAAACCCGGAGGGCCTGCTCGTAATTCGCATTGGCCAGCGCGATCTGCTTGAGGTTGTTGCTGCAACTCATCCGGCGTGCCGCCTCGCGAGCCGCTTGCACGGCCGGCAGCAACAACGCCACCAAGATGCCGATGATGGCGATGACCACCAATAATTCGACAAGTGTAAAAGCCCGGCGGGAAGTGGTCATTGATGATTCCTGAAGACAACGAGGTGAAGTACTTAAACGTAACTGATTTAACCCTCCTGCGCTGCCGCAGTAATGCATTTTCTGCGAAAAAAGAACGACTTTCTCCCCGCAGAGCGGCCGCGGTGGGGAGGGGCCGCCAACGTGCTCCGTCCGCCCCGTACACCGGGACCTGCAGCGACACGACATCCGGCGTCGGCCTCCACGATGGCATGGCAACCTGGCGAGGTCAGTTCGACGCTTCCGCACCCCTCGAGGGCCGGGGATCGCCGCTCGCTCCTCCGGCTTCCGGATTGATCGTTGCCGCCACAACCTCCCGAACCGGCTTGCCGCGACGCGCGAAAGAGATGCCCTGCTGGCCCTTGGTATCAATCATGACGGCTTCGATAATCGGTTCGGTAACCTCTTCCTCCGCAACCCACTCAACCAGAAAATTGGCTCCGCTGCCGCCCGTCGCATCATCACGCTCGACCAGAAACTCCGTCGTCGCAAGCGGGGGTAAACGGAGGGGTTTCGCGAGGTACGACTTTACCACCTTTCCCCGGGTATCAAAGTACCGTACGGACTTTACCACGATCTCACGCACAAGGCTCGTGTTCCGCACACTCAGCGTGATCGTCAGCAAGTACGGCGCTCCGTCGTCGTGGTAGATGTGCGAATAGGCCGGCACATAGACGACCTGGCCTTGCACAGGGTTCCCTGACAGATAACCTGGGTCGTCATCCGGTAAGCCTTCATCCGTATTGTCTTCCCCGTACTCCGCCGGTGGACGATAACGCAGCGAACCTTCAAACGAGGTCAGGCGGCGATCCAGGTAGAACCCGTAAATCACCAGCGGCACGCCGATCAGGACGACGCTGCCGGCAATGAACCATTTGACGTTCCTCATGAAGGCGTCAAATTCCTCGACGGTAAGTTGCTTTGCCATACGGCTCTCCCTGCTCTGATCGTTCAGCGTCACCACCCGATTGCTCTGGCCGGCAGTCAAGTTTACCACGCATGACGTTACGCTGGCACTCGCCGAAACGTACTGAGGCCGTTTATTGCTCGCCAACTTCCCGATTCACCGTGTCAAGTTGGTCTGCAAAGTACCAATCGAGCCCGCCGAGACCGTCCAGGTCGTCGGCAACGAGGTCGTCGAACACGGTCTCGTCGTCGCGCAGGCGGACCACATCATCACCGTCATCGAGGTCCGCCATGATGGCGTCGATGCGGTCCGCGTAATCGCCGTCCGCAACCCAGGCGGCCCGCACCCGCTGCAACGCTCGACGATCGAGCGGATCTTCGTAGTCGACCTGCCCGGCCACGAGGATGTCGCCATGATTGCCACCGATCAGTGAATCAGTTCCATCCCCACCGACCAGCAGATTGCGCCCGTTGGGTACGGTGATCAGATCGTTCCCCGCCAGGCCGAGTACAATGTCGGCGCCATCGCCCCCATCCAGCACGTCCTGGTCCGCGCCGCCAACCAGCAGATTGTCGAACTCATTGCCTGTTAACGTGTTCGCGGCTGTCGCGCTCCCGATCACGTTTTCAAAGTATGCGGAATTCGCCACTCCCGCCGTGCCCAGCAGGTTGACGACCAGAAGTCCGTTCGTCGTCGAGACATCACGCAGGTCAAGGCTCACGCTGAAAGTGACGGCGGAGAAGTCGAGCGTATCGACGCCGCCCGGTGCCAGTTGCCCGGCCGACACGAACCCGACGCCTTCAACCAGGTTGTTTACCGTCGGCACGCCGACGTCCTCAAATCGAAAAACGTCGTCTCCGGCCCCTCCCACCAGATCATTGGTCCCCGCGCCACCCACCAGCGTGTCCGCCCCGCGGCGGGCGTCGATGACGTCGTTGCCGCTCGCACCGTCGATCACGTTGTCGCGTTCATTGCCGGTCAGGACATCGTCGCCCGCCCCGCCCCGAATATTCTCGATGCCTTTGGCCGGTGTCCCGACCGAATCGAGGAACAAAATCATGATGTCACCGGCAACTCCCTGCGGAGTTCCCGTCGACACGACCTGCTCGGTTTCCCGCAGGTCAAAAACAACACCGACGCTGAAGTCGGTGAAATCGATGGTGTCGTTTCCGGCCCCCTCCAGATCGTCTTCAACCACCGTCACCGTACCGGCCAGCAGGGGTGATACTCGATACAGGTCGTCGCCCACACCACCGCGAAATTCGACATCCCCCAAGGACCGGAATTCATCATCGAACGAGGTCCCTTCAACGACCTCGAAGTTCAGCGACTGGCCGGCGTCCTGAACCACGATCGAGCGCTGGGTTCCAACACCGTCGACGACCAGATCCGCGGTCAGGTCGATTACGATTCCCCGGTCGCTCGAGTGAAAATCGAGCGTGTCGACGCCTTCGTCGAGCAGTTCCGCGATCGTATCGGTTTCCGCCGCCGCAACCGGCGCGAAGATGTAGTGGTCGTCGCCTTCGTTGCCGGCAACGGTGTCATTGCCCGGGCCGCCCTGCAGCGTATCGTTTCCGGCCAGCCCGAACAGCGTGTCATCACCCGCGCCCCCCGCCAGTTCATTGTCCAGACCGTCACCCGTCAACGTATCCGCACCGGCTCCGCCAGACACGTTTTCGACCCCGCTTATCTGCCCCGTGGTGCCGGCAGCCTCCGCGGACCCACCGGCCAGATCAACGACGATGCCGCTGGTGTAGGCCGAGTAGTCAACCGTATCAACACCCGCCCCCGCGGCAAGCGAGCCGCCGTCCGCCAGGTGGGCGCTGTCCTGGAATACGAATTGGTCGTCGCCGGTGCCGGTGATCAGATGCTCGATCACATCGCCGGCGTGCACATCACCGGCGTGCGTCACGGCGTGCGTCCCGTCCGTTACGCTGAGGCCGCCAAACAGGGCAGTAAGGTCCACGCTGACGCTCGACAAGTCCAACGTGTCATTGCCGCTCTCGTCCCAGACCACTTGGTCGTTCGTACCCCAACCGTCTTCAAACCAGTAGGTGTCATCGCCACTGCCACCGGCCAGGGAGTCGTCACCAGGGCCGCCATCCAGAACGTCATGGCCGGCACCTCCGGACAACGTATCGTCTCCGGCGCCGCCCACCAAGACATTGTTCGCACTGCTTCCGTAGAGCTGATCGTCACCCCCGCCTCCCGTGACGTTTTCGACCTCGGCCGGGTCGAGGAACGTCAAGTCGCGATTGGCGTGGCTGCCGCTGGATGCGGCCAGATCGACCAGCAACGGATCGCCCGGCAAGAGCCGGGAAAAATCGAGTTCGTCGGTACCGGTACCGGCGGTGATTGTGTCGATTTCGGCGACGCCGGCGGCCGCAAACTGGAACCGGTCATTTCCTGGTCCGCCGTCCTGCGTGTCACTGCCGCTGCCACCGTCCAGCAGATCGTCTCCGCCGCCGGCGGCGAGCTGATCGCTGCCGGCTCCGCCGATCAGTACGTCATTTCCCGCGGTCCCTGTTAGCTGGTCGTCGCCATCGGCGCCGTCAAGCACGACGGAACCCCGCGTATAAGAAGAAGCGTCCATGATATTCCCGGCAGCGCCCCCGGCAAGGACGGCGCGCTCGATGCTGACCAGAACGTCATCGCCTTGGCCGGTCAGCAGATCATCGAAGAGTGACTGGTCGGCGTCGATGGTCTGCAAGACCGTGTCGACACCTTCCCCGCCATCCAGTTCGTCAAACTCGCCCGCCGCGTCGGGCGCATCGCCCCAGAGTTCGTCGGCCTCTTCCTGACCAAAGACCTGATCCGCACCCGCGTCGCCGTGCAACATGTCTTGCCGCGTGCCGATGCTGACGACGCGCGGATCCGGGGCACCGAAATCGTCGCGCACCAGGTTGTCGCCATAGACCAGGTCGCGACCGGCCCCCGCGAAAACAACATCGTCGCCATCCTCGATCTCAACCACTTCATAAAGACCGAATTGTCGAGCCGGGCGGACGTCGCCGACGCTCAGGCTTACGGTGTGTGCGCCGTCACCGGGGGCTGACTGCCGCCAGCCGTCCGGCACGACGATCCGCACGGTGTATGTCCCGGGAGCCAATCCCTCGAAGGCGTATTGGCCGTTGTCGTCGGTCGCCACCTGGGGCTCGAACACGCCCCGTTCCCCGTCAAGATCGTCGTCCAGGTAAACGACGACGCCCCCCGGAATCCGCTGGTGATCGATGGGGGCATCTTCGTTGTCCCGGACCCCCAGCAGGCCGCTATGATCTTCCCAGGCCTGGCCGAGAATCGCGGCGGTCCCCCGATGGTTGCCGAAGTCACGCTCGACAAACACCAATTGCGGGTAGACCGTGACGACGTGTCCATCCTGCGGAAATGTCTGCACGTGGTCATCCGGCACAACCTCGCGGATCGTGTAGCTGCCTGCCGGGAGGCCGCCCAGTGTGTACCGACCATCAGCCGCCGTAACGGCAAACGGCTCGGCCGATGGATCCCACCGCCGGTCGCCATCGATGTCCGCATAGATGGTGACTCCCGGCAGACCAGGTTCGTTCGCTTCGTCCCACTGCCCGTCGCCATCGAGATCATCCCATTTGGTGCCGCTGACGATCCCTCGCGGCTGATTCCCGAATTCAACGTCCTGGCGAATCTCGCCAGGAGCCAATGTGAATGCATGCGGTTCGACCGGAAAGGTCTGCGCTGCGCCGAGCGGCAGCACCTCGCGGACTTCGTAGGCCCGGTTCGGCGCGACGTTCGTGAATGCATACCGGCCCGACTCGTCGATCGACGGAGTCGCGCCGTCGTCCGCCAGTGTCACCGTGGTGGCTTCGTTATTGTCGCGCACCCCGTTGCCGTTCTCATCCAGGTACACCGTAATCCCGGCCCACCCCGGTTCGTGCGGATCGCGCATTCCGTTGCCGTCGAAGTCAACCCATTTCAACCCGTGGATTTCGGCACTCCGCACGTTGCCAAAATCGATGCCCGATCGAACGGCCCCGGCGGTCACCTCGACCACGTGCACGCCATTCGGACCGGGCGCCGTTTGCACGTACCCTGAGGGAACCACTTCGCGCACGGTATAGACGCCAACCGGCAGATCGACGAACTCGTAGCTGCCGGTTTCATCGATTGCTGTCGCCGGTTCGTTGTCGACGGTTGTCGTGGATTGAACGATGTTGCCGGCCGCATCCACCAATTCAATCGTCACTCCGGCCAGTCCCGGTTCGAGATCCTCCCGCACGCCATTGCTGTTCTCGTCTGACCATTTGATTCCGGCGATCGAACCGACAAGACGTTGGTTGCCGAAATCCAGTTGGCGCACGTGCTCTTCGGCGGCGACGTCAACGACGTAGTAACCTCCCTGGAGCGGATCGGGCAGCGTTTGCTGGTAACCGGCGGGAATCACTTCGTTCACGCGATAGTTGCCCGGCGCGACGTTATCGAAGCGATACGTTCCCGTCTCGTCAACCAGGTCGGTCGCCGGGTCGTCGGTCCGCGTCACCGTCGAAGCGATGACCGTTCCGTTGGGGTCTGTCAAGTTGATGGTCACGCCGGCCAGTCCGGCTTCGTCCATGTCTTGCGCGGCGTCGCCGTCCTGGTCGAGGAATTTGACGCCGGCGATCGAGCCGAATCGCCGATTGCCGAAGTTGCGGAACGTGACCTCCTGCCCAGGTTGGATCTGCACCTGATGGTATCCATTGACCGGGAAGTCCTGTTCAAAGTGCAGGGGAACAACTTCCCGGATACGGTAGGTGCCGGGCTTGAGCGTTAATTCGTACTGCCCCGTTTCGATCTCGCTGGTATCCGGGTCGTCGTCCACCGTCGTCGTCCACGGTTCGCCTGCGTCACGGACCCCGTTGTTATTCAGATCGGCATAGACTTCG
This sequence comes from bacterium, assembly GCA_030430075.1. Lineage (GTDB taxonomy): Bacteria > Planctomycetota > Planctomycetia > Pirellulales > Pirellulaceae > ARS98. The sequence continues at coordinate 12,576 of JAUIGN010000028.1, read as the reverse complement.
ACACCGGACAACCGAGGCTCGTCGACGTCCGGCATCTGATTCCCGTCGAGGTCGCGCCACTTGAAGCCGCTCACGAGCCCAATTGCCTGGTTGCCGAAGTTGTAGCCGGTCAAATCGTGGTTCGCGGTTACGTCGACTTCGTGGAATCCGTTGGCAGGCGCTACCTGCTGGTAGCCACCGGGAACGATCTCGCGGACATGGTGGCTTCCCGGCGGCAGGAAGAGTTGGTAGTTGCCCGTTTCATCCTGCGGCGTCTCCGGATTGTCTGCCGACGTCTTGACGCGACGCTCGTCATCGTCGTACTGTCCGTTGCGGTTCTCATCCCAGTAGATCCAGACGTCTGCCTGTCGCGGCTCGTTGTCATCGCGTTGGCCATCACCGTCTTCGTCAAGCCATTTGTAGCCGCCCACCGAACCGTTCTGCTGGACTCCAAAATCATGGGGACCGGCAGGCTGCCCGTCTGCCGGAACCACGACCGTATGGTCGTCCGCCGGGTAGGATTGGGACAGACTGAAGGGCCCGATTTCGATTCGGACGCTGACTTCACCGGGGTTTATACCCATGAGTTGGTAGGTGCCGGCCTCGTTAGCCGCCGTGCCGGGCAGATCAAAGAGCCCGCTGATGGCCGACGGTTCGCCCGGATCGTACGTACCATCCAAGTCCAGGTCGGCGTAAACCCGTACGCCGCCGACTCGCTGCCGGCCGGCATCCGGAACGACTCCGTCGGCGTTTTCGTCAAACCACACCGTGCCGAAAATCATCGACGTCGGTTCCCCATCCGCCTGCCCCGAGTCGGCTTGCCCGGCGGGCGGGTCGCCACCGTTTCCGTTCACCACACTCAAGCGATAATCTTCCACCTCGCCGTCAATCGCTTCGCCGAAGGAAGCCAACCCCGTTTGCGTACTGAACCGGAAACGGGCATACACGTCGTTCACGTTGATCCCGGGCGGGACCGGGCGGGTGATCCGTGTCGACACACCGTCGGAGAGCGGGCGATCGACCACGAATTGCTCGCCGGCATCCTCCCAATCACCGTCGCCGTTCAAGTCGAGCCAGACGTTCAAGTATCCGGCCTGCCCCGCGTCGGTATGCCCGGTGACGTCGAAAATCAAATTGCCACCGGGAATCAGTCGTGGCGGGACCGAGTTCCCGGTCGCGTCCACAAACTTGACGCCATCTTCGTCATCCGGACCGGATACGGGCAGCCGATCATCAAGGTCGGCGGCGGGTGAGGGAAGACCGGTCGGCTCGGAATCGATCTCGGCTCCCAGGCGGATGCCGTTGACGAGAAGATGACGGGCGCCGTCGTCGCCGAGCAGCGTCGGATAGGGTGCGGGTGCGTCGCCGAAATCGGTCGGCGCAACGGCAATCGGTTCATTTCCAAAGTCGAATCCGGCCAGATCGAGCCCCGACGTCATCCGGACTGGATGAAATCCTCGTTGCGGCGCCGTCTGTCGATAGCCGGCGGGCACGACTTCGCGGATTGGATACGAGCCCGCCGGCAGGTCACTCAACAGGTAGCTGCCATCGGTCGCCGTCTGGTCGCTCGGTTCACCCGCGTCCCACGATGCATTGTTGTTCACGTCGGCGTAGATCGTGACGCCCGCCAACCCGGGCTCCGTCGACGGGCTGCGCCGACCGTCCCCGTCCAGATCCTCCCACTTGGTGCCCTGTACGGAGCCCAGGTCGAAGTTCCCGAAGTTCACCCCCGCAACGAGCCCGCGATGGTCGACGTCAACCGTATGGAACTCTTGCGGAATGGAAATGACGACGTCATCCATCCCCCACTGCTCGAAGGAGGCGACCAGGTTCTCCAGCTCCGATCCCGAGAAATCAAGCGTCAACGAATCACCCTGGTGGGCGATCGTGTAGCTCAACCGATACACCGAACTGCTCTGCCGGAACCGCACGTCGGTGCTCGGCAAAGCAAACGCCCCGTGCCCCTCCGAATTGAATTCAACCGCCTCCGCGTGCGGAGCGAACTCGCCCAATCCGTAGTTGGCCGGAAACGACTGGGCGTAATAGTACTCACCGACTTCGGCCGCAACCGCTGCCGGCGAAGCACCGTTCAGGACGTTGACAATGTGCAGCACGTCCAGCGGCGACACGAACCCATCACCGGACGGATCAAGGAACTCACCTGCCTCATCCGGCGATACGACGGGAATGCCAAGCGTACGCGGCCCGCGCCGATTCAGCTCGTTGATGACGCGCAGCGCGTCAAGCGGCGTCGTGACCCCATTCTTGTCGGTGTCATACCGATTGCTTGGGTTCTGAAAAGTGGGTAGCGAATTCGCGGACGTACTGAACGTCGTATCGAGGAGCGTCACGCCGTCACGAACCGCGACTTTCCAGCGGTCGGGATCGAAGCCGCCGTGATTGCCTTCCCAATCGCCTGCCACGATCAACGTGAACGCGATCTGCAGTTGGTCGTGCGTCGGCAAGCCGTCCAGGTGCAGCGTGACCGTCTCGTTGTCAAACAGGCCCAGGATCCGGCGATCGCGCTCGGGTGAATCGGCGACCGCCCGGTCCGACCATTCGCTACCGACCGGGCCTTCACCAAAACTATTCTGGTAGACGACCTGTTGCGCTGCCGATGTCTGCACAAACCCGGCAGGAACGATTTCGCGGACGATGTGCGCACCCATCCCCAGATGCTCCAGCCGGTACTCGCCCATCGCGCCGCTCGTCGTGAGCGGCTCGCCGGGGTCGTGCTGGCCGTTCCGATTCGTATCGACATAGATCTCGACCCCGCCCAGACCGGGTTCGCCAGGATCGCGACGGCCGTTGCCGTTCACATCTTCATACTTCCAGCCCTGAATGATGCCATCGGCACGGTTACCGAAGTCCCGGCTGGGCAGCACTTCGCGCGACACCAAATCGACCGTGTGAAAGCCGGCTGCCGGCGCCGTCTGCTGGAAGCCCAACGGCACCAGCTCGCGAATGATCGTCTCGCGGCCGACAGGCAGCGACCCCAGGTGGTATTCACCGGTCTCATCGATCAGCGGTGTGAGCGGGTCATCGTCGACGGTTACGGTGTACGGTTCGCTCGCGTCCAGTTGGCCGTTGTTGTTCAGGTCCGCAAAGATCGTGACGCCCGCCAACCCGGGTTCCCCACCCAAAGTCGGTGCGCCTCCCGGTTGGCCATCGCCGTCGAGGTCCTGGAACTTGCGACCGCTTACCGCGCCCGGCTGGACGGCGCCGAAATCGAGCCCGGTTTCCAGCGTTTCGCCGGCGTTGATGGTAACTTCGTAGTAGCGGACCCGTTCGGGTGAGTTGATCTCGACCGCTCCCCCCGCGATCGGCGGCACGACTCCATCGGCATCCGTGACCAGGTTGAGCGACCAGTTGAGCAGCCGGCCTGCGCCACCCGCCACTTCGTCCTTGACCACCAGCGTCCAGGTTCCATTCGGATCTTCGCCGGCCAGGTTCGCCAGTTCCCCTTCCGGCGCGAAGAACGTGTCGGTCGATTCCGGGTCGCGCGTCGCGATGGGCGTCGTCCCGTTGTCGTCGAAGACCGCCAGCAGTCCGTCACCCGCCACGTTGCTGAACAGATCGACCCGCGTCCCCCTCGGACTGACCAGGTAGGCATCCAGTTGTTCGAGGTGCGGATGGTCGATCTCCAATTGCACGAGGACCGCGGTTGTCGAGCCGGACAGTCCTGCGACCACCGCCGCGGACTCGGTTGCCGTGAAGCCGTCGTCGTTCAACGGTCGATACGAAGCGATGTTGCCCGCAGAGAAGCCCGGCGCACTTTGCAGCCAGTACGCGCGCGGCACTTCGCCGATCCGATAGGTTCCCGGTGCCAGCCCGGAGAATTCGTACCAGCCCTTCTCGCTGAAGAAACTGATCGACGTGTCGCCGTCCAGATCACGATCGGCGGTCATCGTCGCAGCGATCTGCTGGCCCTGAGCATCGAACAGCAGGATCTGCCAGCCGTTCAGGCCGTTTTCGCCGAGGTCGCGGGCGGCGTCGGCATTCCGGTCATGGAACGCCTGTCCGCGAAGAGTCGCCGAACGGAAATGGTTGCCAAAGTCGTTCCCGCCGGCAGCAGCGAACGGCAGGAGTTCCACCTCATGGCCTGCGTCCGCCGGAGGAAGTGTCTGTTCGTACCCGCCGGGGATCCCGGGCCGACTTCCCGGAATGATCGACTGCGAGACGGTGTACGTGCCGCGTGCCAGTTCGGTAAACCGGTAAGCACCCATATCATCCGTCGCCGACTGGGCGGCCAGTTGCCCGTCGTGGTCAAAGAGATAGACGGTCCAACCCGGCAAGACGGGTTCGTCAGGATCTCGTGTGCCGTCGCCGTTAAGGTCCTCGAAGACGACGCCGGAGATCGTCGACTCGCGCGACGTCGATCCAACCGGCTGCGGTTCCGCGGCGCAGGACGACAGTGTGAATCCGCCCTCGGCGAGCAACCCCGACGGGTCCAGAGCGCGGGGCGCCGAATCCGGAAAGTCGCCCAGCCCGAAATTGGAGACCCCGCCGTAGATTTCGTCGTTTCCGGCCGATCCGCAGATGAAGTCATCGTCCGGGCCGCCCTCGATATATTCGACATGACTTTCCGGCAACCCGGAGATATTGGGCAGCAAGATGTGCTGCGCGACAATCGCGTCGTCGCCGCGGCCGCCCAGCAAGGTGTCCTGCCCTTCATCCCCGACCAGCAAGTCATTGCCGGTCCCGCCCCACAGTTCATCATCGGCATCCACCGTTGCGGGAGGCGGGACGAAGAAGCCGGCGTCGAGCCCGAACGTGTCCAGAATAAGCGACTCCAGCTCCGGTGTCGCGTTGGAAACGCCGCCAACGAGTACGTCGTTACCGCTCTGGCCAAACAGGTCGTCGTCACCTAACCCGCCGCTGACCAGGTCATCTCCGGAGCCTGCTTCGATGTAGTCGGCACCCCCTTCGCCGAATAGGAGATCGAAGCCGGCACCGCCGAAGATGGTATCGCCCCCTTCGCCCCCGAAAACCTGGTCGTCCCCGCCTGCACCGTCGAGTACATCCTGACCGCCGTAGCCGAAGATGCGATCGTGTCCCAGGCCGCCGTTGATAACATCGGGAGCGTTGTCGCCGTCGCCACCGTCCAACAGGTCGTCCCCGGAACCGCCATCGATCTCGTCACCCCCGTCGCCACCCAGCACGTCATCGTCACCCGAACCGGCCAGGATCACGTCACGGCCCGCACCACCTTCAATGCGGTCGTTGTCGCTACCCCCGATCAGTTCGTCGCCAGCTCCACCACCCATCAGTTCGTCCTCACCACTGCCGCCGTCCAGATAGTCGGCAGCGTCGCCGCCTTGCAGGAAGTCATCGCCATCACCGCCCAACGCAATGACGGGGACATCGACATCGACCAGGATCAATTGGTCGTTTTCCTTGCCGCCGTCGAAGTAGATCGAGCTGACGCCGCTGTAGCGGCTCTCCAGTCCCATTCCTTCGACGTGCACCACGCCCGGGGCGAGCTGCGTCACGGTGAACGCTTCCGCCACGTCGCTGGTCCGGCCGGGGCCCCGCTCGTCCGCAAACGCCCCGGCGTGCAGAATCAGCATCCCGGCGGCAGATAGTGCCTCCGGACCGCCCGCCAACGCTTCATTTCCACCGCTGACGTGCCCCAGTTCAAACGTCGGACAGGAATTGTCAAACGAAAACAGCACCTTGTCGACGATCTCCTTGCGCCCCTCGTCACCGAGGACTTCCCAGACCAGGCTGATGATTGCCCGCAGTTCGCCGTGCAGGTCGAAGACACATGACAGGCCGTCCGTCGCCAGAATCGAATCGAGTTCGTCCAGATAGACCTTGCCGTTGTCATCCAGGTCGCGCCAGTTGGCCACGATGTCCGCCTGCAGTTTGCCCTCAACGCCCGCCGATGCGACAACGACGTCCAGCAAGGCCGCCAGGCTGGCGCCGATCGACAGGCCGAACTCGTCAATGTCCGCGCCGGCGAAAACTTCGGCCCGGTCGCCGAAGTAGAAGCCGTCAAAGAAGTTGCCGGTCGCCACGCCACGGCTGTCGTATCCGACCGACAGATCGATCAACACGCCGGCGTGAAACCCGACCTCGACCGCAATCGGCGGTACCGGGACGACCGGGAACTTCTGCGACAGATCGATGGGGAGGTCGACCCGAGGCAGATCGAAGCTCATGACGTCAACCGTCTGCCCCATCAACAACCCGGCGACGTTGGTGACGTCGAGAAAATGCAGCGAAATCCCGAGGTCCCCGATCTGCTGCAGGAGCGACTTGACGGTCCCGCTCGTCTCGTCCGCTGTGCTCGTCTGCCCGCCGCTCTCAGCGACTGCCCGATCCACGTCCAGCCGGTCCGAGAAGTAGGCCGGATCGTTCAGGTCCGGCATCGCACCCGCCTCTGCTTCGCCGCCGGCCAGAGGCGTTCCGCCCACGAGGTTCAGTTGGTCCATCAAGACGAAGTACGTGTTGTCGCCGGCCAGCGCCGCCAGCGTCGTTGTCAGGTCGCTGATCGAGTCCAAGATCTGCAGGAATCGTTCGGCGTCCCGAGCCAGTTCTGGTTGCTTCACCAGCGCCAAATCGATCAACGTCACCGGCCCCTTGCCCGCCGCCTTGGAGAGATCCGAGACTCCCGGAATCTCCTGCAACAAGAGTTCAATGACCGGTGCAATCGGCTCGACAAACTGCTGGATCCGATCGAAGACCACGCCGACATGTTGCTGCAGGAATGCGGCGACATCGACACCGATGTTCTCGAGACGGACGACCGGCGCACCGAACGTGGGCCGGACGGTCCCCTGGACTGGCGACAATCCGGCATCCCAACTCGCGACAAGATCGGCTTGGAGCTGCGGCAGGTTGGACGCGAGTCCGGCGGTGAGCTGCAGATCGATGGATGCTGTTGTTGCCAAGGTCGGCTGGAACACCTGCGTGAACGAACGCGCCGTCAACTCGGACAGAAGCAGCTGTCGGTTGTCGTTGGGGTCCTGAATGTCGATGTCCAGGCTTCCGCTCAGCGACGTGCCCGTCGTGCCGTCCGGTTTGAGGTTGTCCGTTGCGGAGAGGTCGAGCCCAAACAGGTCGACGCTAAAGGACGTCGGAATCGGGCCGTCTCCGCTGTCGTCGACCGCCAGCCCCACGTCCAAGTCGAGCATCACTTCGGGCGTCCCCGCGGCATTGTCATCGACCACGAAGAAGAAGCCTTGCTGGCGATCGACACCAAAGCCGAGGTCGATCAAGTAATCCCAACCCAACGCCACGCCCCCTTGTCCGGAAGCGTCGATCGCCAACCCGGAAATGCCGCTGTCGAAATCGACCGTCATCTCATCACGGCCACCCACCTTGAGGTCGATGACCAACGAATCCGCTTCCAGATCGACCTGCACATCGTTGATGTCGTGGCTCGGTTGACCACCGGCGTTCCGCAACATCCCCAAGGGCTCAAAGAAATTGAAGACCGCGTCCCGGATCTCCAGCTCGGCCGCCTCCATGTCGTCGTCCAGGTCGCACAGAACGTCCCGCAGCGTCTCGACAAACAATCGCAAGTCGGCGATGAACGTCTTGTCGACATTGAACCCCGCCCCTGCAATCGGCAGACTTCCGAGCAGTTCGCCGGCGAGTCCTCCCTCGAGTGAATCGAGGAAGAGCTCGATTCCAGTCAGGATCGTCTTCAAGTCGAAGTCGACACCCGCCAGCAAGTTCGACAGGCCGTCCGTATCGAGCGTGATCTTGGGGCTCAAGGGATCGGCAACCGGAATCGCCAGCGAGATGGCATCGTTCACCTCGCTGCCCAGAAACGCGAGATCCACGGTGCCGGCCGCCATGCCGTCGAACGTCACGCGGGGGGCCAATTCGGAATGCAACACGGCACCCATCGTGTTGGAAAATGCCGTCGTCGACGGATCCAGATCGACCGCCAGTGTCGCCGGATCAAGATACTGCACATCGACCGTCTGGCCGGCCAGCCCCGTTGTCGTCAACGTCGCACCCACGAGCTGAAAATCAGCCACCGGCGCGCCGTTGTGGGAAACAGAAACGAAGTAGTCGTCCACGTTCACCGGAACAGCGGCCAGTGTCGCCTCGCCATCGCCGTTCAGCGTCACCTGTTCCCCGGGGACGTCAAGCGCATACTGCACCTCCACATCGGTCCCGGCGAGCATGGCGTCGACAATGATCGTCGTGCCGGTCGCATCCACCAGCAGGTCGATCACCGGCACCGTGTTGCCCTGCTCGTCGCGGACCAGGATCAGATCCGCGTTCCCGTCAGCAGGCGTTCCCAACAGCCCAACCTCGCCGCCGACCGCCACCGCCGTCCGCTCGGTTTCCGAACCGAGCAAGCTGAGTGCTGCCTGCCCTTCGACAAGCGACAGGCTGCCGAGCGAGACATCACCGCTGATCGAACCCTGAAATCCGGTCACCAGGCTCAACTGCGTCGGGATGAGATCGTCGTCAATTTCGTCGAGCGGCAATCCGGAGGCATCTGTTGCCGCCGCGGGGTCAGCCACCACGAACAGGGTCCGCGCCGCATCGAGCGTGATGCCGAACCCCAGGCTGATGCCGCCGCGGGCTCGAAAGCGAGGATCGTCACCGGCCGTATTGAAAGCGATCGGCCCCAGGTCCGTGGATGGCAAATCGAGCTCAAACGACTCGTCAACTTCCGACAGACCGTTCAGTTCGATGCCGAGCACGACGGCGCGTTGCGGCGCGTCGACCGGATCCGGCGTATTCAGGTCGTAGTCCGCGATGAAGCCCAGCCGAACCGCAACATCCGCGGCGTCCAATCCCAAGGTGCTCGACAGAGCGGTGCCGAGCGATGATTCCAGCCGCGTTTCGATCGTATTCCAAGACGGAATCAGGGCTCCCAGCGAATCGGCGGACCATTGCAGATCGGGTAATCCGGCCGTCGCCTCCGGCAGCTCGGCGATCAGGCGATTCAAGAGACGCCAACTGGCAACCAGCTTTCCCGGAAGTCGTGCCTCGAACTCGGGGAGGTCGACCGCATTGAGGGGCGGGACCGGCAACGCGGTCAGTGCGGCACCCAATTCGAACAACTCGGCTCGTGCCTCCAGCGGCAGCGAAAGGTTGGCAATTGCCAGATTGACATCGCCGACGGCGAGTTGCAGCGAGGGCAGATCGATGTCCGAAATGAAGTCGTCGACAGCAGCCAGCAGCCCGTCGGCGATGGCAAAGGTCTGGTTTGGCGAACGGCCCAGCAAAGGCAGTTGGGCGTTGAGCGGCCCCACACCGCTCTTTAACGAGCCAGCAATATCACGCAGAATCCCGATGATGTCGGCGACGCACAGGTCCTTAAACTGTGACGCCAATGATGACATGTTGGCATCCGCGTTGAATTGAATTCCGTTGGCTGAATCTCCCTGCACGGAGATTGAGAAGAGGTCGGTCGGCCCCGTCCCGGTTGACTCGCCAAAGATGTTGGTCGACTCCGTATCGGCGATCAACTGCAACGTGCCGCTCGCGGAGACCGTCGGAATCAGGTTCGCCAGGTCGATCACCTGGTCTGGAGCGTCGAACATCTCGGTCAAGGAGATGCGGCCGTCGTCGGCAACGGTTCCCGGATCGCGGAATCCGGCAGACGAGGAAACCACCACGTGCAACGGATCGTCGTTGCCGGCATCGTTCTGACTGATCAGCTCGAAGCCGAGTTTCCCCAAGGCGGCACTCGCATTCACGTCGGCCGTCACGGAGGCCGTCAACACGAGGTTGTCCGTTCCGGCTGCCGGTTCGACGATGTAGATTCGATCGAGCAAGGACTTGCCGTGAAGCGGGTCGGCGGATCGGCTTTCCAGATCGAACGTTCCGATCAGGCCCAGCCCGATGCCGGCCAGCGACCGCTCGCCGTCGGTTACCGCCTGCCGGACAGAGATGGCCGTCTCCGCCGCCACGACGGACGGGTTGACCTCCAACGAGAACCCGCTCCCATCGGCGCTGAAACCGGCCAGTACCGCGCCGTCCGGCGCCGCCTCTTCGATGCGATCGAGGACTTCGTCAACTCGTGTCGCACCATCCAGGGCGACCGTGAAATAGCATGCGTTGTCGGAACAGTCGCTGTCGGACGGATCCGGTTCCAGCAGCGGATCGCCGAGGAAAATCTCCAGATCGGCGTAGTCGCTTTGCTGTCCCGCTGCAAAACCCAATGGCTCGCCGCCGAACATCGTAAGGCGGCGAATGGGGGACAGACTTCCAGTTGTCTGGGCCAGCAACCTCAATCTCAGTTCGTCGCCAACCTCGTACGAATCAAACTCCAGTTCGCCAGCCAGGCTCGCTGGCAGCAGTCGATTCAGATCACTCACCAGCGACGCGACGTTGAAATTATCATCGGTCGCCACCAGGTCCGGGTTCGACGTGTCCGTCAGGTGCGGCAAGGTCAAGTCAAACCGGCTGGTATTGCTGTAGCCGCCAACCTCGCGTTCGATCTCGAGGGCAAAGGTGACGTTGCGACCGACCTGTCCGTCCACCGGAGCGGGAGCGACGGCGGTCATCCCCACCAGGAGATCAACTCCGTCCCCCGCGTTCAACAAGCTGAGAGGCGTCTGCACGGTCAGCGGTTCCAGCGCCAGATCGAGCAACCCGCCCAGATAGACGCCCATCCGGAAATCCAGGGCCGCGTCGACCGTCAGGTCCGCGGCAGCAGCCGAGGCAACTTCGATGCGCCCGAGCGGTCCCAGGTCGACGCCCTCGGCAAGAAAATCCAGCCCCACCTGTTCACTGAAGCCCTTGGTCAGAGAGAAGTTGAATTCGAGCGAATCGTCGATCGCGTTGTAAAGCGGATTCAGGTCAAACTCGAGCGGCAAGTCGGGAGAGACCGTGACCAGCAAGTCTTTCAGCACCGCGGTCAGCCCTCCGATCGAATCGAATTTCAGCTTCCCGATCGCCTGAGTCGGCTCGAAGCCCAAGTCACTGGCCCCCATGTCCAAACCGGCGACCAGGTTGCCAAAGCCGAGTGAGCCACCACCAGCATCCAGGGTAAAACCACTGACGGCAGGACTCGTCGCGACCAGAGAAAGTCGATTCGCGGCAATGCCAAACGTCGCTCGAATGTCCGAGACGCCTTGTGAGACAAGGGCCGCGTTGATGTCGGCCGCCAGTTCGCCGAGGTCGATATTGTCGGCCGTGTCAGGAGCGGCAGGATCACTGTCTGCAGACGCCACACCGCGCAAGGTGAAGCTGAATGTCTCCGATGTTGGAACGCCGTTGCTGGTCCGTTCGACCGTCAACTGGATCTGCGTGTCAGTGGCGAGTTGCCCGTTGGGCGGCAGCGGGCCGTCGGCGTCAAGGCGCAATGTCGACAGAAAAAGGGAGGAGGTGAGCCCGCCAGCCGCCGGCCCCAGCACGATCTCGCCGTTGTCATCCGCAAACTCAAGCTGGTTCTCGAGCGTTGTGCCGGCAGTTGCGTCGGGGAGGGCCTGGTTGAGGTCGGCGACCGGATTCTGGGTTCCGTCCAGCGTCAGTTCGACCGCCGAATTCCCGTCGGAAATGACGAGCCGCACGGGATTCGTTGTCGTTGCGCCGGCGTTGCCTGCTGCCAGCGACGCAGGGTGCAGCAGCCGCGCACTGACTTCGAAGAAGGCGTCAGCAACGGCCGCACCCCAATCAGCCGTATTCTCGAACAACTCCAACCCGCTCGGAATCTGGCCGCCGTTCCCGCCGGTGATCAGCGCGTCCTGCACGTTCTGAATCTGGGCCTGGATCGCACGGCCAACTTCTTGAATCGCGGCAACCGTCTCTTCCCAGGAGAACTCACCTGGCGGTGTGCCGCCGAAATCGAGCACATGGGAATCCCGCGTGTTGAAGTCGACGAAGTATCCCGAGCCCTGGCCGACGGCCAGCGAGACGGGCGAAGTAACGTTGAACGCGGCACTTCCCAGCGGAATCGGACCGACCGTCGAATTGACGACGTACCGGTCGATGGCAGGCACGTTGATCGCCGCCGCGAAGAGTTCGCGGCCAGGCCCGAAGACCAGCCCTTGCGTCGTGGAATTGGTCGTTGCCGTGGCGGAGATGAACGCCCCCGACGAGTCATAGCGATATAACTCGTCTGTGCTGGAGACGTACAGGTCGCCGGTGCCCGGATCGAAGGCCAGGTCGGACGGGGAGACCAACGGGGCGGGTTCGCCCGTTGTGAACCCGGCAAAGTTTTGCGTGCCGGTATTGTACTGCCAGACCTTGAGGTTGGCCGAATCGAGAACGTAGAGGTTCCCGTCCAGCCCCATCGCGAGGCTCTCCGGTACGCCGCCGTCCGGCAGTGTGCCGATCCCCTGCGGATCGAGGAGGTTCCCCGTGGTGGCATTGAAGTCGAGAATCGCGCCGCTGCGGTCACCCACGTAGAGCGTATTGCTGGCGTAGTCGAACGCAATTCCAGCAGGAAACACGTTGAAATGAGCCGGATCGATGAACGAAGGCTCGGCCAGCGGTTGGCCAGTGATCGTGTCGATCCGTACCACTCCGTCCGCGGCGGTCGCAGCGTAGAGGTATAACCGAAAGTTGTGGATGAGGGCTTGAAAAGGGCGGCGTACTTTGGGTGAAATTTGTTCGTCAAAAACACTCAACCCAAGGAGTACGCCACCATGCAGGAAGGTACCACAACGACCGTCG
>JAUIGN010000027.1 GCA_030430075.1 bacterium | reverse complement strand
CCACGTGCCAGAGAAGCTGGAATATCGTGTTGCTTTCGTCGACTCATGGCAGTCTCCCCGAATGGTGAAACCTGCCACGATAGCAACGCCGTCAAAATGTGTCATACACGCTTGCCGGAAGGACACGGTAAAGTCGACAATCATCTCACCATCAGGAACGTGTGGTGGAATCTCGCCGTTTGGATGCCCGTGAATTGTGAGCGGACGGCCTGGCGCAACGTACTCAACAGTGGCACCGGGCTTCGTGATTAGAAAGGACTTCGGCGGCATGAAATCGGCAACTTCCCCCGCCTCCTTCTCCAAGACCGAGTAGCTCGTGTACTGCGTACGGTGCGTGTTAATTGCGAGACGTGAGTTAGGCCGAGGTGGCTCGTGTGGCTGTGCAATCGTGACGTTTCCACCGACACTGCCAATTTCGCCGATAACCACGTTCCCCTGACCATCGACCCTTTGTTGGTCGACGGGAAGATCCGGCGGGGGTTGGTTAGAGGAACTGTCGTCGGGCCAGAATACGAGGCTGAGTGTGACGAGCAAGCCAACGATCGAGGCAACCGCGCCGACGGCGGCGAGTTTGTTCCACAACGTAAGACGCTTGAACCGCGAAAGAATGTCCATGCCGAAGTAATCCAGGATTGACGTTACGTGCGGGCCTAACAACTGAGAATTTGACTTCGCGGCGTCATTGATTTGAGTGTGAGGCGGGGTTGAGTTGGCTTGTTGTTTGAGCTTTGAGGTTGTTTGGCCCGAGCCGAAGTTCAAATTCTTTGTTCAACAACTGAGAATTTGACTTCGCGGCGTCATTGATTTGAGTGTGAGGCGGGGTTGAGTTGGCTAACAACTGAGAATTTGACTTCGCGGCGTCATTGATTTGAGTGTGAGGCGGGGTTGAGTTGGCTTGCTGATAGTCCGTTCTTGATAATAGGCATATGTCCCCGGACAGCAGTCAGGATATCGCCGTGCCACGGGTGCTGCAAGCGATTACCGCGTCAGTACTTCCGGTCGCGGACTCAGCGAAGCTTGCGCGTTATCCTGGGAAGCGAACCGTGATATCGCTCGAGTTTTATCCTAGTGAAGCGCGAACTCAGAGACGGTCGAGTGGGCTCTCAACGCCACGCTCGCCACGATTCAGAACGTGCGTGTAAATATCATCGTTGTCCTGACGTCCTGGCGCGCATCGGTGTGCCGTGAACTTCCCCAGCTTGCCAAAACCGTTAACGGCTCCGGTCGAAAAGTCCGAAGCCGTTTCCGAAAAATCCCGAAACAGCGTCGGTGTCCTAACTGTTTGGCGACCGACGCTGTTTCAGCCCCTCAGTTTCGTTGTGGCCATGACCGCAACCGACCATGATGGCAACGCCGAGTGTATGCGACGATCAAGCTGGCCGTGAGTCTTAAGGGAACAGCTGTTCGATCGCTTCTTCCTTGTGTTCTTCTGTGGGCTGAACGTAACGCCAGACATGCTGCTGGCCAACGTTCCCACTGAGCTCTTGAGCATAGTGGACGCCATGTTTGTCTGCCGCACGACGCAAGAGCGTGTGGCGCAACATGTGAGGGTAGAGTGTTATCCTCTCGTCGGGAGGCAGCTTAGCATTGGCAAACCGGGCGATCTGACCGAGGAGGTGATGGACGTTTTGACGCGCGAGGCGTTTACCGTTGCGTGATTGGATTAGCGGTCCGGGTGCCTGTTCACGTTCGCGACCCAGGTAGGCAGCAAGCGCATCGCGGGCGTCCGTGGGCAGGAAGACTTTCGCCGTCACCTTGCGTCCTTTGCGCCTGACATTGAGAAAGTGCTTGCCGCTGTACTGGTGCAGGTCGAGCGCGAGCAACTCTGAAACGCGGAGACCAGTGCCAAGCAGAATCAGCAGGATCGCGTGGTTGCGATGAGGCAACTGGTCCTTGCGAGTCGCCAGACGGAGCATTTGCTCCGCAGCCGAACGAAGCCGAAGTACTTCAAGATTCGACAAGCCCACTGCCGGTGGGTCATCGACCTGCATATCTCTGATGCCGTCGAACGGATTTCCTCCGGCGAACGGTCGGCGGCGATGAATCCAACGGGCACAATGCCGCAGCGTCGCGAGATTGCGGTTCACTGTGCCGACCGCATACGGCTTACCAGCATTGGCATCTTCTTGCAGCCAGGCGACAAAGCCCCGAGTGATGCTCTTGGTCCAGCAATCGAGTGCATCGGTGTGCAAGGCACCAGCAAAGTAATGCAGGAATCGCCGGAGATCAGCTTCCTTGGCAACAAACGTGTTGTTTGAGCCACCGAGCACTTCGAAATGCAGGTAGGCATTGAACCAGTCGACGATGCAATCGTTTCCCGCTTCCGGCAGCATCAGGTTCGCCCGCTTTGCCTCGGCGAGTTCTGCAATTCCAGTTGGTTGATGTCGCTCGGTCACGTCCTCGAATTGGATGCCACAATCTTATGTCACGCAGAATACGACGTTTTCAAATTGCCGAGCCAGCGATCGAGTACTGGTCAGGGCATCATCTGCATTCCGTAAGGTTCGTTATGGCACGCAAACTCAATCAGCGCAAGCAAAAAAGCACGAGCTGAGCCTGGCCAGGCCGGTCGGGCACAGCACGGTCGCGGGACTGAGTCGGCCCCCACGAGGCCAACGAAGTCCCGCTTGGTCCGGTGCGACGAGCAATGCAACCGGCGAGTGAGACGAGTGAATTGCTGCAGATCACCGTCGCAATTGCCATCGCCGTCCAGAGTGGAGCGTGGGCAATGCAGGATTCGACATTTGACGCAACCAACTGTCCTGAGAGGAATCCGGGACAGCTAACTAATCAAACTTGTGACTATTCTGTGACTAATCAGGGACCAAATCATCCAAAAAACACGATAAATCATGCACCTACGCGCCCGATGCATCAAGTCAAAGAAAAAGCCCAACCTGTTTCCAGGCCAGGCTTTACTTAAGTGGTCGGGGCCGGGATCGAACCGGCGACACACGGATTTTCAGTCCGTTGCTCTACCAACTGAGCTACCCGACCATTGGGTATCTGTGCTCGGGGCACCTGGGATTGGGTTCCAGTTGCCGGATCAACCAGTTTACACCAAGGCCGATCCTCACCAAGTGGCACAGTTTGCTCGTCGTTCCGCGCCAAGTCGCTATGACGCCGAACCCAGGAAACCGTCAGGGGAACTGCTTCAGCCTGCCGGGTTCGTTCAGGCGAGGCACTAGCTTAGCAACCGGAGGGGCATTCCTTCAATCCCACCCCCCGGCAATTCCTGAAACGTCCCGAAGCACCGTTGCGCGGACCGGCATGGTTTCCTTGTCCGGCGAGGCGTCGCGCCGATGCAGCCCGGTTGTCAACGGCAATGCAACCGGCGTGCAAGAGTCGCTTGGCCGGGAACGCGGGCGGGCGTCTGGAGGCATGCGAACTCCCGGCAGTGCAAGGACTTCGGTACAAATCTCGTTCCTTGACAATTCACCACCGCCGCATTACTATCGGAAACGACGTCGATGCGCTGTTCGTCCGTGCGCTGTTTCTTGTCGCCCTTGCTTCGATTGGGTTCCGGAATTCGTCCGGCTTCGCAATCCGCGTGAATGTTTAAGGATGGACCTGACGTGACCACCGTACCAGATTCAATCCGCCACAAGCGTCCCGTTGAAGTCGACATGCGCGTGTCGCGCTACGATCAAGTGGCGGGCATGTTGGTTTCGTTGCTGATCCTGATCGGCTGCGCCGTGGCAATCATGTTCATCATCTGGCTGACGATGACCCTGGTCTTCAAACAGCGGGCCGTGCCGATCAAGCTGGTCGAGAATGCGGCCGGACGTGGAGACAATCCGCCCGGTTTCGAGCGTGATATGTTGGCGCCCGGGATGGAAGAGATGCCGGAGCTGGCCGAACCACAATTGGAGGCAGCCCTGGAAGCGGTGACGGATGCCGTCTCGGCCGTGGCCGCATCGACGGACGTGCTCAACACGGCATCGACGGTGACCAGCAAGGGAGAAGGCGGCCGCGGCGACAGCCGCCCGCCCGGCCCCGAGGGGGAAGGGGACGACATTATCCCCCGCTGGGAACGCTGGGAAATTCGTTGGATTTCGACGGGGATCCCCGCTTACGCTCGACAGTTGGACTACTTCGGAATCGAGCTTGGTGCGGCCGGCGGCTCTCCCATGATGGACTACGCGTCCAACCTGAGTGCCGGGTCGCCGAAGAAGCGGCAGGGCATCAGCAAGGACGAGAAGCGGCTCTTCATGACATGGAAGGGCGGTACGCTGCAACAATTTGACAAGACCCTGCTGAGCCGCGCCGGGATCGGCACGAACGGCCGGATCATGTTTCAGTTCTATCCCGAAGAGGTGGAAGATCGCCTGGCCTGGATTGAGAAGGTCAATGCAGACAAGGAAGGGCACACCAGTGTCAAGGAATACTTGAAGACCATTTTCGGCGTCCGAGCCAAAGGGCGCGAATACGAGTTCTATGTGGCCGAGCAGCGTTTCCGTCCCGCACCTCCCTAGGACTCGTCCCACGGCGTATGCGGCTGGCGGCCACGGCGGATCGGGAGCTTCTGTCTTTTCCAATCGTCCAGGTTGCTCGAAGTTCCCCGCGAAACTCGGCTACTCAGCAATTATTTTTAGAACGAAGAGATTGCACGCATGGCTCAGCTTACACAGATCGTTGGTATCATTGTCTACATTTTCATGGGCCTGATGGCCCTTTGGGGTGCGTTCAGTTGCGTGATGGTGTGGGCGCGTGTCGCGCAAAAGCGGTTCAAGAACGAACGAGTTCAAGATGAGTTCCTGGATACCTTGGAGGAACCGCTCGCCGAGGGCGACTTTGACGGGGCCGCGGAGATTTGTGAAGGTGATCCGCGGGCCATTCCCCAGTTGGCGATGCTGGCCACGTTGAACCGCAGCGTCGGTTTCGCGAAGGCTCGACAATTAGTCGAAGACCGCTTCCAACGTGACATCCTGGCCGACTTGGAGCACCGCCTGACGTGGGTCCATACGATCATCAAGAGTGCGCCCATGGTGGGGCTGTTCGGCACGGTGACCGGCATGATGGGCGCATTCGACAAGCTGGCGACGTCGGAGAACGTCAAGCCGGACGAGTTGGCGGAGAACATCAGCTTCGCCCTCGTGACCACCGCCTGCGGGTTGGCAATTGCGATTCCGTTGATCATCGCCGTGGCGGCGGTCAACATTCGTATTCGCAAGATGGAAGAGCTCACCGTGGCCGGCATCAACCGATTCCTGGAGGCTTTCCAGGGTGCGATGAAGATTGTCGGACGCAAGAAATAGTCACCGCCGGTAAACGACAGAGAACTGCTCCATGGCCAGTGTGACCTCGAATCCGGTCCCCGAGTTCGACGACGTCGATGATCGCCCGGCGCCGTTGGCGCCCCGTGAGGCGTTGGAAGATACGGAGATGGACATCACGCCGATGATCGACATCACCTTTCTGTTGCTGATCTTTTTTATCGTCTCGTCGAAGATGGACCCTTCTTCCAACGTTCCGTTGCCGCCCGCGGCGGCTGGAGTGGCCGTCCCCGTCAAATCTTCAGTCATCATTTCGGTAGGCCCCGGTGACACGGCGGATTCCCCCGCCAAGGTCTACAAGGGGGACGGCATCAAAGCGGAAAATGCGTTCCAGGACGGTGACCTGGAGGCTCAGGAAGAAGAGATCGCGGCCTATGTCGAAGACCAGATGCTGGAAAACCCGGAGCTGATCTATGTCCTGATCAAAGCCTCCAAAGGGATCAAATACCGGGAGGTCTCTCGGGTCCAGGATGCGGTCAGCAAACCCGAAACCGTCAAACAGCTCCATATCGCCGTGGTGGAGGTGCAATAGCCATGTCGGTTTCATTTTCCTGCCCCGCCTGCGGCTCGCAAGTCACCGGAGCGAATTACCTGGCCGGACGCAAGGTTCGCTGCCCCGAGTGCGATGAGATGGTCGCCGTCCCCGCGGATCTCGCACCGGACGCCGCCGCCCCAGGCGGGGATGGGACGGTGCACATCGATCCTTCCGAAAACACGGATCCCCGCAAGACCGTGCTGCTGGAATCGATCGACCTGGTCGAACCGGAACCGGCACAGTTGTCCGACGCGGATGTGGTCGAGCCGGTCGAGGTGATGGAACCGATCCAGGTTCCGCCGCCGCCGAAGAAACCAACCGACGACGATGAGGAAGCGGCCCCCGCACCGTTCGAGACGAGCCGCAGCCTTGAAGACACCGAGATGGACATGACGCCGATGGTCGACGTCACCTTCCTGCTGCTCATTTTCTTTATGGTGACGGCGTCCTTCACCCTGCAGAAGTCCATGGAGATACCGCTTGCCAAGTCCGACCAGGCGAGCACCAACGTGAAGGAAGAGGAAGAAGAAGAGGAACACGAAATCGTAACGGTCATTGTAGACGAGAATAACACCTATCAGGTGCAGACCAACGACTGGGAGGAAGAGGCTCCCAGCGCCCAGGATCTGCACATTCAACTCCGTTTGGCGCGGGAAGGCGACAGTGCCGGCATGGTACCGACGACGCTCCGCGTGGAAGCCAATGGAGAGGCCTTGTACGAAGCTGTCGTGGTGGCCCTGGACGCGGGGCCCGAAACGGGCTTCTCCGACGTGCAACTGGTCACTGTCGAAACCGATTAGCGTCGAGCTGACTCGTGCCGATCCGCCGCACCGCTCGCCGTACCAGCGGTTTGCCGAATACCGCGCCCCAGAATATTTGTCACTTTGGCCATGACGCCCGTCCCGTCGATTTGCGTCATGGCGAGAGGCCGTCGGCTGGCAACGGATTGGTCGCCGGCTACGTTGATCGCCGTTGCGGTGTGTAGAATCACACGTAGCATCGCACCACATCGAGAATTCACCTTTGCCGAGGAAGTAGCCGGGGATGTCCGCGAAAAAGTTAATTGAGCTGCTGGAACAGAATGCGATGCTTGAGGACTCCACGCTCAAAGGCGTCCGCAAGCTCGTGGCGGAGAACAAGGGCAAGGTGACGGCCGAATCGGTCGCCAAGGCCCTCGTCGATAAGGGCCATCTGACCAAGTTCCAGGCGACCAAGTTGGTCGCCGCAGCGACCGCGTCCGGCGGCGACGGTTCGTCCAAGGGTGCCCAATCCAAACCGACCAAACCACAGGACGACGATACGCTGGGCTTCGTCGAAGACGATGCCGCCTCGGGTGACGAGGCGGACAACGTGGTCCTGCTGGAAGACGGCGACGACGAAGAGGTGGTCGGCTTGACGCCAGTCGAGGACGCGGGCGGCGGGTTGACGCCGGTCGGTTCGCCACCGCCCGCCGCACTCACACCGCTACCCGACCAAGGCTTGACCCCGGTCGACGACGGTGGAGGATTGAGCCCGCTCGAAGATCTCGGCGGCGGCGGCGGAGACCTCGATCCCTTCGCCACGGCCCAGCCAGGTGCCGGCCAGGGTGGTGCCGCGCCGGCCCCGGAAGCGGGCGGCATGGATCGAACGGGCAAGGGCAAGCAACCCCGCCATCGCTGGGACAGCAAGCTGATGCTGGGTGGGGGTGGGCTGCTGATTCTGCTCTGCATCGTGGGCTTTGTCATCTGGAAGAGCATCTTCACGGCACCCGCAATCGAGATGTGGGATCAGGCCATGGAGGACTACCGTTCCGAATCCTACGCGCAGGCGATGGAACGATTTGAGGATTTCGTGGACGACTATCCGGAGGATCCGAACGCCAGCGAAGCCAAGGTGCGGATCAACTTCTGCCTGATTCGAGCCGTGCTGGCGACGCCGGAAAAGGGCCTGGAACGCGCCAAAGAGCTGCTGCCGCCGGTCTCTACCGAGAAGTCGTTCTCGGTAGCACGCCCCGAATTGGCGCGAATGCTGATTCAGATTCCGCAAGGCTTCGTCAAGAAGGCCAAGGCCACCGAGAGCATGGAGGACAAAGAGTCGCTGGCCGACCTGGCCGATGAGGGCATGAAGGATCTGGTCCTGAATTCGACTTATGTGCCGACGTCGATCAAGGAGTCGATTCGCAAAGAGATCCAAGAAACGACAGAAGACATCGCGCGCATCCGTCGCGACGTCAACCGCGAAAAAGACCTCCGCAAGGCCATCGTCGAGATCGATGGCGAACTGCAAGATAACGACACGCAGGGCGCATTCGAGACCTTCAAAGCACTGATCAAGGTCTATCCCGGTTTGGAGCGTGACGCGACGCTGATCGATGCCGTCAAACGCATCACGACACTCGAGGGAGGCCTCGTCAAGGCGACGGAAGAAGCCATCAGCCCGCTCTCCGCCGCGGGCGACGGGCCGGCCGGGCACACCCGCATCGTGCTCACGACGCGGCAAGGCGAAGGCTCGTCGCGCGTCGAGAATCGGACCGCCGTCATCATGGCCGGCGGTTCCGTTTACGGCCTGGATGCCGGGTCGGGGAAAGTGCTCTGGGATCGAGTCGTCGGTTATGGCAACCGCTTCCACCCGGTGCGTCTGTCCCAGCAGCCGGATGCCGACGTGCTGCTGGTTGATGGACCGGAAGTCGTTCGGCTGAAAGCCCGCACGGGCGAGGTGGTCTATCGGCTGCCGGTGGGGAGTGGCGTGTCGATTCCAAGTATCGCCGGAGACAAGATCTACGTTCCGGCCGTCGACGGACGGATTCTGGAAGTGGCGACGGAGACCGGCGAGTCACCTCGTCATGTTACGATTCCGCAGCCTCTGTCGACCGGTCCGGGTGTCGCCAGCAACCTCCCGCTGCTCTTTCAACCGGGCGATCACTCCAATCTGTATGCCATCGCGACGGACAATTTGGAGTGCCAGGATGTCTATTACTTCGGTCACCGCGGGGGCACAATCTCGGTGCCTCCCGTGGTCTTGATGGGCCACGTCTTTGTCGCCGAGAACGCCGGTGTTGACTTTTGCCTGCTGCATATTTTGAAGATTGACACCGAAGGGGAACGATTGCTGCAGACGGCTCAAGAGCCGCTGCGCCTGAAAGGCAATGTGGTGATTCCCCTGCAACCTTACGGCAGTCGCCTGCTGGCCGTGACCGACCGCTCGGATGTCCGCGTGCTCAATGTTAACGTCAACGCGGAAGAAAACCCGGTCGAGCCGGCTGCGGTGAAATCCGGCTACTCGGACAGCACGATGATTTCCTACCCGCTGACCGATTCCGGCACCCTCTGGCTGGGTGACGACCGGCTGGCCAAATATGACATCCAGGTCACCACCAAGGACATCAACCTGCGGGAGAATGTGCGGGTTGGCGACGCGTTCGTGGCACCGCTGCAAATGCATGGCGACCTCCTGGTCTTCGCCCGCCGGCGAGATGCTTCCTCGGGCGTGACGATCTCTGCCGTGAACATCGACAAGCCGCGAGACCCCGTCTGGGAAACCACGGTCGGCAACCCGGCTGGTCGTGTTGCCGTCGATGCGGAGAAGAAGCAGATTCAGGTCATCACCGCCGGGGCTGCGTTGTTCAACATCGATCAGAATGCGGTACGCACCGGTCTCAATGACCAGCCCACCATGACGGCCCGCTCGATGACCGCTGTGCCAGCGGCATTCACCGAGGCGATCGATCTGCCGATGGGTCAACTGGCCTTTTTCAACCCGGGCGACCCCAACCAGATTCTGACGTACGATCCAGCGAAGAGCAGCCGCCAGTTGGCGATTCAGGCAATTGACCTTCAAGGCGCCGGCGTCACGTGCACGCCGATCGCCTTCCAAGGCAACCTGCTTTTCCCGCTCGATCAGGGCGACGTGCGGTTGATCGACCCGGCCACAGGTCAAGATACGCTCCTCCCGTTCCAACCGAAGCTGGCGCCTGGCGAGAAACTGACCTGGTTTGGCCCGGCCCTGGTAGGCGACGATGGCAAGGAATTCGTGATTGCCAATAACCGTCGCGAGTTGTACCGGGTGGGAATCAAGGACACGCCCAAGCCGTTCCTGGCCGAAGCGGCAAGCGGCCAGTTGGACGTTGACCTGGCCTCGCATCTGGCCGCCATCGGCGATGTCGTCTATGGGGTCGTTCACACGACCGCCGGCGATGTCCTGAAGCCGATTTCGGCCAGCGAACTGACGGCCGGCGATGACATTGACCTGCAAGGCACCCGCGTCACATGGGGACCGTACCAGGTGGGAGACTCCATCATGGTGATTACGGACGATCGTCAGCTCCGCAGCTTTCAAGCCGACAACAACTCGCGGTGGGAACAACCGGGCGTCGCCTACGGCCAACCGGCCGGCCTCCCGCTGGCAGTCGGCGATGACTTCGTATTTGCCGGCCGGGACGGCACGATTTGGCGCATCTCGGGGGCCACGGGGGAAGAGGTCGCCAAGACAGATCTGAACGAGCCGATTGGCTCGGCGCCTCTGGCGTTCGGCCCTCGCCTGTTGCTTTGCGGGAACGATGGCACACTGCACGTCGTTCCGATGCCAACCCCGCCCGCACCGTAGGGACACTTAAACAGGATCATGGTTGCCATGCAATCTTCACATACAACGGGTTCGCTACCGCTCGCCGCGGGTAGGCCTCCACGCGGGCCGTTGCCCACGTGCTACATCGGTGCGATCGTGACCGGCAGCACCCTGATGGCGATCCTGATCGCAGGCTGGCTGGCGCCGGGGGCCTCGCTGGCGCAAGGCAACAAGGCGGCCGATAAGGGGGCAGCCGACAAAGGCGCGGCCGACAAGAAGGACGCGGAGGCGGAGGCGGAGCAGATTCGCTTGATCGAACGCGAACCGTTCGACGTGATCACGCTGGACGAAACCAATAAGAACGCCAAGCTGGAAATCTATCCGATCCCCTTCCGCGGCGGTCGGCCCCCTGCCCGTCCATCACCCACCAGCAAGATCAAATTTCGTCTGATTAAAGACGACAAGGAATACGAAGTTGCCTGGCGGAACATTTTGCGGTACGAACCGTTCGACGTGCTGTTGCTGCGAGAAGCCGAACGCCTCCGCGACGCAGGAACCAATGGAACGGCGGCCGAGAAGTTGCAGAAGCAACGTGCCAACCTGGACGAGGCGTTCGAGTACTACCTCGCACTGCAGACCAGCTACCCCTCGGTCCCCGGCCTGGCAGAATCTCTCAACAAGTATCTTTACCTCGACGCCGCCAACCTGACGCGCAGTCAAGACTATCCCGCGGCGCTCGGAGTTCTGGAGACGCTTTACGACCGGGACAACAACTTCAAGTACAGTGCCGGATCACCGGGAGTCCTGGCGGTGATGGGCTCGCTGCTGACGAAGATCCTCGAGAGCTACAAGCAAAAGGGGGACTACGGCTCCATGCGGCAAATGATCACCCGCGTGGCGAAAAAGTATCGGGCCAATCGGCCGCCGGCGATCAATGCGATGGCTGCCGAGCTGGCCAAGCTGGCCGCCGCCAAACGGGATGAAGCCCGCAAGCTGGTGCAGGAGAAGGAGTACCACGCGGCGATCCGTGCTTCCAAGGAGATGATGGATATTTGGCCGTTGGTCAGCGGCGCCACGGAGCTCAATGAGTGGATCGTCGAGCAATTCCCGCAGGTCAATGTGGGGGTCATCCAGCCGGCCATTTCCCATGATGCCCAGCGGCTGGAGAACTGGGGTGCTCGCCGCACCGGCATGCTCGTCCACCGCACGCTGGTCGAATTCAAAGGGGCGGGGAACGAGGGTGGCCAGTATTCGTTGAGCCTGGGAGCCATGCAGCGAGCCGATGACTACCGCAAGCTGACGCTCAACCTCAAGCAGTTTTCCAATGAAGATGACTCGCTGATTACCGGCTATCAGGTAGCCCGGCGACTGCTGGACATGGCGAATCCCAAGTCGCCCAACTATCGCGCTGCCTGGGGCGGCGTGATGGAAGCGGCCAACGTGAACGATGTGATGCAGGTCGAAGTCGAATTGCGGCAGCCGCACGTGTTGCCCGAGTCGATGCTGCGGATTCCTCTCGAGCCGATCAAGGACGCCACGGTCCCCACCGGCAATGGTCTGTTCAAAGTCGCCATACGGGAGGAAAATCGCGTCCACTTCCAGGTAAAAGGTTTCGAGCCGGGACAGCGCCTGGCGGAGATTGTCGAGCACACGTTTGACGACACCCAGTTTGCCCTATCCGCGCTCCGCCGCGGCGACGTCGATGTCGTTGACCGCCTGTTTCCTGCGGATGCGGCGAGATTGGCCGAAGACCTCGACCCCAACGATTCGATCGCCGTCCGGCAATATGCGCTGCCGACGATTCACATGTTGCTCATCAGTTCAGACAACCCGTTTCTGGCGAATCGGGATTACCGGCGGGCGTTGATCTTCGGCATTCATCGGGAAATGATCCTCAAGCAGGAGTTGCTGGGAAATCGAGAGATTGAAGGTTGCCAGTTGATCAGCGGCCCGTTTGCCGCCGGTGTGGGGGACCGCAATCCGCTCGCCTACGCCTACGACATCACCATCGAACCTCGCGGCTACTACCCTCGGCTGGCCAAGCTGCTGATGGTAGTGGCCCAGGGGGAAGTCGAATTGATGGCGGAGAAGCGGCACGATCCCAAGCCCCAGATGAAGCCGTTCGTGCTGGGGCATCCCGCCTACGAGTCGGCGCGGCTCGCCTGCCAGGCGATTGCCGCCCACCTGGAGATCCTGGGCGTCGAAATCAAACTGAAGGAGTTTGCTCCCGGGGTAACGCGTGATCCGGATAACCAGGCCGACTTGACCTATGCCGAGGTGGCGATCTGGGAACCGCTGGTCGACGCACGTCGCTTGCTTGGCCGGGAGGAACTGCACGGGATTGACAGCCCTTACCTCAAGCACGCCCTCCGCAAGCTCGACGCAGCGCAGACCTGGGGCGATGTCCGTGATCGCTTGCTCGACCTTCATCGAACGGCACACAATGAAGCGGCGGTGATTCCGCTGTGGCAAATGGTGGATTCATTTGCGTATCGCAAGCAGTTACGAAATATTGTTGGCACGGAAGGCCCCCCCGTGTGGCTTTACCAGAATATCGGCCAATGGCGCTTGAGCGCCACTGGAAATGCGGAATGACGTTTCTCATGACGTTACGACATCACTTTCAAGCAAGAACCGCTCCGTCCTCTGACCGGCCGGCGCAGCGCCGAGCGATGGGCGCTGTGATGGCGAGCGTGCTGGGGGCGATGGCGATGCTGTTGGCATCGCCGGCCGCAGGACAAACCCCCTGGGAATACTCGCCCTACCAAATCCGTGTCTGGTTGTCGGTCGAACACGGTGGCGGGCTGAACGGACGCATTGCCGAGGAGATCAAGTCGACGCTGCTGCGCCGAGCAGAGGCGAACGTGGGTGCTTGCTGGACCGTGTCGGTCGAGCCTCCGCCGGTGGAACTTGCCGGCGACATGGCGGTCGATGTCACCCTGGTCACACCGGACGATGTCGACGCCATCGACAAGAAGATCCTGCTCGAGAACGACAAGCTGTTTCTTGTCCGGGTGACCGCCAATCCCCGTGAGAACGTCGTCACCGTCGTAGAAATGGACTGCCGCATGCGGCATTTCGGGCCCGTGGTAACCCATCGAGTTCGCCAACCCGACGCCCTGGCTCCAGCCACTTTCGATGCCCTGCTGGAGGCGTTCGCGCCGATGGTGCGGATCGAAGACGGTACCGATCGCAATCTCATTACGCGACTTCGTGCGGGCGGACTGATCACGGACAAAGACTCGCCGGCCTACATCGGCGTCGGCGACTTCCTGCAGCCGATTATCCGTAAGAACAACCGGCTGGGCGTGCACACGCGGATCGATGTCGTCGTCTGGACCTACCTGGAAGTCGAAGATCGTAACAAGATCAATCCGAACATTCTCAACTGTTATGTGCATTCGGCCATGCGGAGCCCGATTCGAGGACGAGGTGGTTCTCGAAAAATCCAGTATGCCTTCGGCTTACGAAAGACTCACGATTCAACCATGTTGAATGTGGTGGCTCAGGTTCGCCGCAATGAAACGGCCTACCCACTGCCGGGTATCGAGGTTTATTCCAAGCGGCCATCGACCGACCCGCTCCCGGAAACACCCGAAGAAAAGTTGGCGGCCGCCAAGAAGAATCCGGCGGTCAAGCTGGGAGAAACAGACTGGCGGGGGGCGATCGACATCCTGCCGTATGAGATGCCGGTTCGCATCGTCTATCTCAAGAATGGCGGCCAGTTGCTGCGGCGTTTGCCAATTGTCCCGGGGCTCGACACGCAGCTGATCTCCGACGTGCCCGACGATGATCCACGCCTGCAGGCAGAAAGTGCCATTAAGGGATTCCACGGTCAGATCAAGGATCTCGTTGCCCAACGTCAGATGCTGGCGATCCGCATCAAGAAGAGACTCCAGGAGGGCAAGGTCGAGGAAGCTCGCGAGTTGCATGCCGAGTTTGGGAAGTTGGAGACGCGAAGCAGCATGAACGACCGCTTGAATAAAGCGCAACGCCAACAGGTCGAGTCACCCAACAAGTATGTCCAAGGCCGGATCGATGACCTCTACGGCGATACGCGATCCATGGTCGCCAAGTACTTGCGGCCGGAGTTGGATAGCGAACTGTTGGGACTGATTGTGGAGGCCGAGCGTAAGTCGGCCGCCGGAGGTGGAGCCGAACCGGTTGCCGCGCAACCGGCTCCAGGCAGTGGCGGCAGCGGAGCCGCAGGTCCCGCCGGCGGCAGTGGAAGCCAGGCCGCCGCAGGCGGCGCAACACCGGCCTCAGGCCAAGCGAATGCGGGTGCTCCTCCGAACTCGGGAGGGACGAGTGCCGGAGCGGCGGGCAACGGCGGCGTCACCAGCCCGCCTCCGGGAGCCCCAGTCGGCGCTGCCGCCAGCGGGCCCGGTACCACCTCGACAGGCCCGGCAGCCAACACGGCAAATCCGGGCGCAACCTCGGCCCCCGCCGGTTCCGCCAGCGCCCCACTCAGCCCACCCTAGCCGGCAACCTTCCAGCAGCAAGTCACGGCTGACCCAAGCTCAGCGCTGCCCCGCGCTCGGCGCGTGCGGAAGGCGTGCGCTCGCGCTCGCGCTCGCGCTCGGCGCGAGCCTCCAATGCGCGCCCGGCGCGAGCCTCCAATGCGCGCTCGGCGCGGGTCTCCGACCCCGCCGAAACCGATGACCGAAGGTCTCCGATGACCGCAGGTCTCCCCCACCAGTCGCCCCAAACGCAAATCCTCAACGACTCCCACTTCGGAACATCCGGCCTGCTGCGACGCGAAACGGCGTGACGTTCGCGGCGCCGACACCCAAAGCGCCGCGCACATAAGCCGGAACCCGCCAGCGTCCGGCTCGGTCGGCAATCAACGGAACCGGGGCGAACGCCCAACGGCTGATGGCGAACGAACCCGCACCGCAGACCAGCGCGGCACGTAGCGTACAAACGCGGTGTACGAAACTTGACGCAACGGGAAGTGAGGTGGCGCGTAAATAAGCCGCGCTCAGCGTCCAAATGGTCCTCACATGCCTCAGGACCAAAGCTGGCCGATGGCAAACCCGATGGCGATCCCCACCGCCAGCGCTCCAGGGACCGCGATGCAAAGTGCGGCGATGACCGCTTCATGGTTCGTCCGCCGCCCGATCTGTTTCGGTAATGGGGGTGGCATGGGTGGACGTACGCGCGTTTCCTGGCCGGCGACCGAGTGGGTCGCTTGTGAGGCCTGACCGGAGCTCTCCTGCCGAACATCTCCGCTGTCATTGGTATCCTGGTCGTCCAACTCGGTCGGTACCGGTGGTGGGGTCCACCGTGACCTGGTCATGTGGAGGTTGGGTACGATGGCAGATTCACTCGCCCACGGTTCGAGCCGCGTTACGACCTCGGTCATCGTCTGGATCCGCTGGGCCGGATCCTTCTCCATCATGTCCGCGATAATTTCGACAAACTCCTCGCTGATATCCGGGTTGAAACGGCGCGGATGCCAGGGCGTCTCTTCAAGGTGCCGCCGCGCCTTGCTGGCGGGAGTTCCTCCGGGAAACGGCACCTTTCCGGTGATCGCGTAGTACAGCGTGCAGCCCAGCGAATAGATATCGCTGGCCTCGCAGATATCATGCGGATTACGAATCTGCTCGGGCGACAAGTAATCGGCCGTGCCGACGATCTTACCGGCCCGGGGATCGTTTTCGTCGTCTTCATTGAGGAAGCCGGCCAGGCCCAAGTCGGAGACCTTAGCGATCCCCTCCGGCATGACGAGGATGTTGCCCGGTTTGACGTCTCGATGAATCAGGCCGCTCTGGTGAGCGTAGTCCAAGCCCAAGGCCGCGAACATAATGACGCTCGCCGCCTGATTGACGTTGAGTGGCCCTTCGGAGCGAATGAGCCTGCGGAGGTCCATGCCCGGAACATATTCGGTGACCAAGTAATGAACGCGTCCATCATTTCCGGCATCGTACGCCCGCACCAGATTCGGGTGATCTAACTTGGCCTGCGTGCGAATCTCACGGGCAAAGCTCTTGATCGCCTCGGGTGTCGACTTGCTGGCCGGCAGGACTTTGACGGCAACCTCGCGGCCCATCACATTGTGTTCCGCCTTGTAGACCTCTCCCATCCCGCCGGCGCCGATGAAGTCGGTGACGACGTAGGGCCCAAGGTCAAACTTGGTACGTCCGGTCAGCAACTTGTCGGACTGGTAGCGGCTAATGACTTCGGATTCAACAAGCCGATTCGACAGCGCTTCGTCGCTAATCTCCCGGTTCGCGTCGGCCGCTTCATCGCGCAATTCCCGGTCCGCCCGATCGATGTCGGCCTGAGTCACCAGTCCGCTCGTCAGAGCAGCATTTCGAAAAACGGATTGCGTCGAATTGGGCACTGCTGTCCACCGCAATGGAGATCACGACGTGTCGCGAAAAGGTCTATGTAGTACTAGGTTACCGGCAGAAGGCACTCGGCGCCAAGTATTTCCCCGCTGGGGCGGCGTTACGCCTGACCGCGCTGCCGGAAGCAATATTCGGGGTTGTCGTTCAGTGGGTTGCCCAGGTTGTCGAATGGCCGTTGGATGCCGCTTCGACGCGCGGGATCCCGCCGTGACACTTGCCGGTATCGGCCCCGGGAGCGAATCAGAAACAGCTTCCGCAACTTCACCGGCACGGAAATGGGACGAGGCGCTGACGGCACGTGGTTCAGGGCTCAATCCGCACGAGCACCCCCTTGAAAGCAGGCGTCTTTGACTGGGCGTCCGTCCCGCGCGGCACCAGCACATTCGCCTCGGGGTAGTACATCAGGGCGTTCCCCTGGCGGATTTCTGCGAAGCCGCGGGCGAGCACCTGATCCATTCGCCCGGTCTCGCTCACGACGCTCACACGTTGGTCGTGAGCAAGGCCGAACCGATCCAGGTCTGCCGGGTGCATGAGAATAATATCGCGTCGATCCTGTCCTCGATACAAGTCTTCGTCTTCGTAGACGACGGTGTTGAACTGGCCTTCGCTGCGTACCGTCATCAAACGCAGGTGCCGGTCATCGCCCCGCAGGGGCGGAAGCTGGTGCGTATGTAGCGAAGCGCGCCCCGTGTCCGTGGGAAATCTGGGTTGGTGGAAGGTACGTCCCCCGATTTGGAATTCGGCCTTCGTGTCACCAATGTCTCCAATCTTCTCGAAGCCGGGCACCACTTTGGCGATGGCCTGGCGAATCTGACCGGTATCCTGCATGGATGCCCAGTCAATCGGTCCTTCGCAGCCGAACAGTCGTTCACCCAACGTGGCGATCACTTCGACTTCGCTCCGCGGTCCCTCGAGCCGCCGCGGGCCGCCATCGCTGAGACGCACAAAATTGAACATCGACTCTTGCGTCGTCGAATGGGGCTCTTCGTCGCGCGCTAGCACGGGAAGGATGAGCGTTTCGTCGGCGAGCGCGTTGGGGTGGCCCGTATTGAGCGTCGTGTTCAAGTGAACCAGTGATTCCAGTCGACTGATCGCCTCGCCGGCAAAGGCGGCATCGGGGTTCGAACCGTACAGGTTGCCGCCCAGGCAGAAACCCATCTTCAATTCGCGTCGATGTGCCGCTTCCATGCAAGCCATCGTGTCGTAGCCGGGCGTGGTCGGCAGGTCGACTCCGAACTCTCCCTCAAGCCGCTGGAAGATGGCGTCCTTGAGCTTGGGCGTCACGCCCACCGAGCCGATGCCCTGGATGTTGGAATGGCCGCGGATCGGCATCAGACCGGCGTGAGGCCGTCCCACCATCCCGCGCATCAGTGCCAAGTTGGTGATTGCCTGCACGTTCTGCACACCGTGGACGTGATGCGTGATCCCCATCGTCCAGCTAAAGACCACGTTCTTGGCCTCCGCGTATCGCTCGGCGATGTGATTGATTTGTGGCTGTTCCACACCCGACTTCTGGCAAATCTCTGTCCAGGAGAGCTGTCTCAAGTTGGCCATCCAGGCGTCATACCCGAGGCAATGTTCGTGCAGAAATGCTTCGTCCTGTGCCCCCATTTCATCGATTCGCTTGGCAATTCCGGTCA
This sequence comes from bacterium, assembly GCA_030430075.1. Classification (GTDB taxonomy): domain Bacteria; phylum Planctomycetota; class Planctomycetia; order Pirellulales; family Pirellulaceae; genus ARS98. The sequence continues at coordinate 85,088 of JAUIGN010000027.1, read as the reverse complement.
GCAGAGCCAAATCGCCCCCGATGTGCGGTTGAATGTAGTCGCTGGCGATCTTGCTGCCGAAGAGCAAACTGCGGGGGCTGCTGGGGATCCGGAAGTTGACCAACCCGGTTTCCACCACCGGATTGATCACGATCACGTGTCCGCCTCGGCGACGCAGATGCATCAAGGTGGACATCAGCCGCGGATGGTTGCTGGCGGGGTTACCACCGATCAGGAACACCAGGTCCGCGTGTTCGACGTCATCCAGAACGAGCGTTGCGGTTCCGCTCCCCACCGAGCTTGTCAACCCGACGCCGCTGGCCTGATGACAATAGTAGCTGCAGTTATTGATGTGGTTGGTACCGTACATCCGGGCCAGCAGTTGGAGCAGAAAGCCGGCCTCGTTCGAGCTTCGACCGCTGAAGTACCAAAACGATTCGTTGGGCACCACGGCCTGCAACTTGGTTGCGACGCGTTGCATCGCCTCCGACCATTCAATTGGTCGAAAGTGTTGCTGGCCTCGCTCCCAGAGAATCGGCTCGACGAGCCGCCCGCAGTGTTCCAGCTCGCGCGGCGTGAATCGCTTAAGTTGCTCGACGGTGTACGTGCGCCAGAATTCCGGCTGAATCGCACCCTGCATGTCGGCCGCCATCGCCTGGAGCGACTTCTTGCAAACCTCCGGGAACCGCCCGATTTCGTTGACCATGCCGCCCCGCTGTCCACCCATTCCCAGCGCGCAGGTCTTGCAGGCGTTCCGAGACCGCATCGCCTTCCACATCTTCATCAACCCGCCGGCCTGGCGGGCCTTACGCAGCGTATACCAGATGGCCGGCCAACCGCCGCCGCTCGACACTTTCTTCATTCCCGTCATCTCCTCGATCATGTCCGCTCCGGGGAATTCCGTGCGGCCGCCAATTCAGGGGTTCGCATTGTAGTTCAAACGGACCGGCAGCGTGGCCAACTCGGATCCGTGATTCGGCGCCGTGATCGTCGAGCGAACATTGCGTTCGAATCGCCAGCGGGATCCGCCGGCGACAAAACGGCATGGCGCGCCCCTACAGCTCGAAGTCCGTGAGCGTTTCGCCCGGGGCCGCCGGCTCGGGAATGATGGCGGGCATTTCCAGTGTAAAGCAACTGCCAACATCCACCTGGCTCGTTACCAGGATATCTCCGCCATGCTCACGGAGAATCTTCTTGCTGACGGGCAGCCCCAGGCCGGTCCCTCGATTCCCTTTCCGAGATTCGAACACCGAGAAAATCTTGTGGATGTCCTGTTCCGCGATTCCTTCGCCGTTGTCTGCGACACTCACATTCGCCACGGCCTCGGCCGCCCGGTATTCCGTCATCACCAGGACACGTCCCTGGTCGGCTTTCTCGCAGGCGTCAATGGCATTCGTAATGACGTTCAGGACCGCGCGATGCATCATCTCCGAGTCAAACAAGAGTTCCGGCAAGTCGGCCGCAGGCTCCCACGTCAGCTCGACTCCGGCTTCCTCGGCCCTGGTTTGCATCAACTCGACACAGTCGCCAACAACCTCGTTCAGATCGGCCGGCGCCAGATCGGGCTCGCGTTCCTTGCTGAACGAGAGCATGTCCATGACGAGATTCGAGATCTTCTCCTGGTTTTTTTCGACAATACTCCAGCCCTTGCGAACCACGTCCTGATCATTTGAGTTGAGCCCGGCATCGATCAAATAACTGCCACCGCGAATGCCTTGCAGAATATTCTTGACGTGATGGGAGAGCGTCGCAATCGTCTGCCCCATTGCCGCCAGCCGCTCCGATTGGACCATGGCCGAATAGTAGGACGTGTCCTCGATCGCCAACGCTGCCTGGTGAGCAATGGCCACCATCAGCTTCAGATGTTCTCCGGAGAATTTGTTCGGAGCGCGCTGGATCGAACGTCCAGGAGCGGTGTACGTGTCGATATAGATCACACCGACGATACCGTACCGGCCCTGCATGGGGACGCAGATCGCCTCACGCACGCCCATCTTGACAATGCTCGCCGCCGGATCCCACCGCTGATCCTCGCTGGCGTCGCTCGTCAGCACCCCTTCCTTGTGTTCCATCACATAGTCCAGGATGGTGCGGCTGATCTTCATCCGCTCGCGCTGTTGCTCGCGCACGTGGTTGCCGTATCGCGAGACCTTGGGAAGCAGTTCGTCGGACTCCTGATCGACCAGCATGATGCAGCCTCGGTCCGTTTCGACCCACTCGAAAATCAATTCCAGGATCCGCTGGAGCAGTTGGTCGATGTCCAGCGTATGGCTCACCGCCAACGCCGTCCGGTACATGATCTGGAGATTGCTACGTGCACGCGCCAGCCAGGGGCTTTCCGACTCATCCACCCCGTCCCCGTCGATGCCGTGAAGAAGTTGACTGCCCTCTTGATGGCTAATTGACTTGACGATCTGCGAACCCTGCGCGGCGCGGTCTTTGCCGACAATGTCGACGTCGTCGGCCAGGTCGATGGCGGCCGGATCTTCCGCATGCGTGAAGATCATCAGCGTGCGGCCGATCTGGACCCGATCGCCGTTCTGCAGGACGTGCTCGGCAACGCTCTCACTGTTGACGAACGTGCCGTTGGAGCTCTCTAGATCAACCAGCAGGTACGAGTCGTCGAGGTTGCGAACCTCGGCGTGATGACGCGAGACTTCGCTGTCGTGGAGCTGGATCGTGTTGCCGCCTTCACGGCCCAGGCTGACAACCGGCCGCTCCAAATCGACTCGCCTGCCCTGATCGCGCCCTTGAATGACGAACAACGAAGCCATTTCGCCTTACCTGAGCCTCCCGCTCGACACCGCACCGGCACCAGCCATGGAGGCAATGAACGGTCAGAGTTGCTCCGGCCGCTCGGAGTTACGGTCACCGCGACAACAACCGTTCGATTGTACGGACCAATTGACCGTATTGGTAGGGCTTGTTGATGACCTGGCCATTCGCGTTACCTGCCATACGCGCCTTGCCCAGTATCACAAGCGACGCCTGACAGCGCCGCGTTTCATCCTCGAACGCGGATTGAATCGTCTCTTCGTCAGACGAGGCATCGTCGAGGTCGAGCACCACGACGCGGGGGTGCTCGGTTCGCACCACTTCCAACCCGGCATCCGCGGCCCGCGCCTCCAGAACGCTGACGCCGTGCAATTCCAGAATCGTGCGGAGAACTTCCAGCGATTCGGAGTACTTGTCGACGACCAACACGCGGGACGGATGATTCTGCGAGGCCTGTAACGTCAAAACGCACCTCCGTGTGCGGCCGGCGACGGCGTGTCTCAATTGAGGTGGGACAGAGGACCGGAGTTTGGCCCCCTGCTCTGTCTGTGGGGTGCGAAGGATAGCCAGATCGACCGACCCTGTCCACCCGTCCTTGACAACAAACGACGCACTGCCTTCGCGTCCATCTCCCGCTGCGAATTTCGCAGAAATCTGCCCACACCTCCCCCGCGGCTCGCTTGACGGCCCGTCAGGAGGAGCGAAAATCGTGGTCCGTCAGCGCTCACTCCCCCCCATCATTCACCCGCACGGTGACCAGATGCCCGCACATGTCGCGTTTCTTTCCGTCCCGGGACTGCGTCCCGCCGACGTTGCCCGAATGCCCGAGCTCTCACGCCTGGTCGACGGCGGCGAGCGCGCGGCGCTCGTGCCCAGCTTTCCCGCCGTCACGTGGCCCGTCCAAGCCAATATGCTAACCGGCAAGCTGCCCGCCCAGCATGGTGTCATCGCCAACGGTTTCTATTGGCGTGACAAGGCCGACGTTGAAATGTGGACGGCGGCCAACGACAAGATTGAAGCGCCCCAGATCTGGGATCAACTGCACCAGCACGATCCCCAACTGACCTCGGCCGTCTGGTTCCCCATGTTGAGCAAGAAGTGCGGGGCCGATTACGTGTGCATGCCCGCGCCGATCCACAATCCGGACGGGTCGGAGTCGCTCTGGTGCTACACCCAACCGATCGATCTGTATGGCGAGTTACGCGACGCCCTGGGACACTTTCCGCTACAACATTTCTGGGGACCGTTGGCCAACATCAAGGCGACTGCCTGGATCGCCGAGTCAGCCGCGGTGGCCGCGAATCGTTTTCAGCCGAACTTCTTCTACCTCTACTTGCCCCACCTGGACTATGCAGCACAGCGGGACGGTCCGGACAGTGACGCCGCGTTGGCAGCGCTGACGGAGCTCGACGAAGTCATTGGGCAGCTTGGGCGCGCCTTCGGTGAGGCCTATGCCGCACACGACCTCACCTGGCTGGTCGCCAGTGAGTATGTGATCACTCCGGTCGACCACGTCACCTATCCAAACCGGACCCTGAGAGATGCCGGGCTCCTTCGCGTGCGTGAGGAAGCCGATGGCGAGCACCTGGATGTCGCGTCAAGTCCCGCATGGGCGCTGGTCGACCACCAGTTTTCTCACGTGTTCGTCAAGGACGCGGACAGGCCGACCGTTGCGCGGGTGGCCGACGCATTCCACGGCGCCCCGGGGATCGCGGAAGTCCTCGTGGGCCCAGAGCGGGGCAAGTACGGATTGGATCACCCGCGGTCGGGCGAAGTCGTGCTGGTCTCGACTCCGAACAGTTGGCAGGCCTACTATTGGTGGACCGACGACGCGCGGGCCCCCGGCTTCGCGCGCCAAGTTGACATTCACCGCAAACCGGGCTACGACCCGGTCGAGCTGCATTTTGACCATGCGACCAAGTCGATCCCCTTGGATGCGACGTTGATCAAGGGATCGCATGGCGCTCCGGCAACGACGTCGGCGCAGCAGGGCGTCATCCTCAGTTCGCAGGCCGGACTGTTTGAAACTCCATCCCTGGCCGACACCGACGTCGCCGCCTTGGTGCTCCGACAATTCGGCATCAGATCACGATGATTGCTCGATGGCATCTTCACCCATTCCCGATTCGTCGACCATTGCCTTGGCACGAGAAACGGCACACCAGCTGATCCAGGATCTTGAAGAAGCGCGGCGAGCCACCGGTAACTGGATCGACAGACCGCAGACCGAGCGGTTGGCGAGCGCCGCGATGGGGCGTTGCTTGACCCGCCTGGCAACGTCCAATTGCTGGGGAGATGCCAACCGATCGCCGTCCAATGAACTGTGGAAGATTGCCGGCGGGGTTCTTCGCTCAGGCTGGCTCCAATTACGGGCTCGCGAGAAGCCGCGCGGCTACGCGGGAGATTTCGAGCTGCTCGCCAGGATCGATCGCCACGAGACGTGCGACCACCCGTTGGGCAGGGCATTCGATCGCTATTTTCAAGACCAGGCGGCACCTCGGGCCGTACGCAATCGACATCAACGCCTGGCGCAGGAGTTGGTCGCCATGGTCCGCCAGCGCGGCGGCCGCCCGATCCTCTGGGTCAGTGTCGGCTGCGGGCCCGCGTGCGACGCGCAAGCGGCCCTGCACAACCTCTCGGAGCACGAGGCCGCCAACGTCCGCTTCGTATTACTCGACCTCGACCCCGACGCGTTGGCGTTTGCCCGCCAGGCGATCAGCCGTCTCGCCCCAACTTGCCGGTTGCACCTGGTCCGCGAGAATCTGTTTCGGCTCGCACGGTTGCCGCAGAAGGCCGCGGTACTGCAGGATGCCGACCTGCTCACGTGTCCGGGACTTTTCGACTACCTGAATCCCCCTGATGCGTCGGCCATGCTCGCCACATTCTGGCGGCGACTCGCCCCCGGCGGTCGTCTGCTGGTCTTCAACTTCGCACCACGGCATGCCAGCCAGGCCTACATGGAGTGGATCGGCAACTGGTACCTCACCTATCGCAACCGCGACATGCTGCTGGCGATGGCCGCGGACAGCGCGATCCCACGCGATTCGGTGACCGTGTCGAGCGGCACGTTGGCAACCGATCGCGTTATCATTGCCGAGAAGCCGTTTGCGTGAGGCCGGCGCGGCGTGCGCGGACAAACCGCCCACGCCAAAACCGAGTTGGCGTGAGCGGTCAATGATAAAACCGCGTTGGCGTGAGCGGACAATGATACAGTGCAGGACGACCGGGCGACTCCACGTTGCCCGGTCGCGAGACGACTTCGCCTGCCGGCGACACCTCACCGATTGCGCCCCGTCGTCCTTCCGCGATGGCTCGCACTACACCTCGTACGAGTCGCGGTAACACTGGCGACCAGGTGTGCAGGAACAACGATCGACATCAGCCTGATCCGGTCCCTTGACGTGCTGGGTCATGTTGCACCAGCAATCCTGGCTCCCCAGTTCGTCCGGATGTTCGGGATTCTTGAGTTCTCCCGTGACGTACATCGCCTTGCTGCGCAAGTGGATGCAGGCAGATTCCCTGGTCGGTCGGGTTTCGTCGTAATACTTCTGAAAGACCATTGGTGATACTCCTTGTATCGTTCCTAGAAGCCGCCTGGATCTTGTCCCGCTGCCAGCAAGACAGCCCGTTTGACAGCCACTTTGGCAAGTTGGACTTTGTACTGATTCTCGGAGAGCGGAGAGGCCATCCGCACTGCAGCCAGGCCTGCCTGTTCAGCCCGCTGGCTGTCCACGGCGTGACCGATCAGGAGGCGGGCAGCTTCCTGCGAGTTCCAGGGCGTGGGTGCAACCTGGCCCATCACGACCTTGGCCTCGTGAATGATCCCGAATCCGTCGAATCGGAGTGCGACTGAGGCTGCGGCGAGCGGGTAATCGGGGCCTTCGCTGTCACGCACCTCGTAGGTGGCACACGTCCGGCCCGCAATCGGCGGCAGGATCACATGCGTCACCACCTGCTGCGGCTGCAAGACATGCTCGCGTTGGCCGTCGTGGCGCGGCGTGCGGAAAAATTCGCTCACCGGCAACCAGGCTTCGTCCTCCTCGCCGGGACCAATCACGCGCACTTGGGCGTCCAGCGCGATCAAGGCCGGCGCGATGCGCGAACTGTTGACGAACTTGGCCGGTCCCGCATTCCCCAGGATGGCGTGGTACTGATTCGCCCCCTGATCGGCCTGCGTCCCCAGCAACCCCAGACCGTTCCGATAGAACCAACAGCGAGGCCGTTGGCAGATCTCTCCGCCCAGGGTCCCCTGGCATTGCAACTGCATGCTGTTGATGCCGCGAATCGCCTGCTTGACCGCCGGGTACACATCCAGGTAGGGATGATCCAGGATCAAATCCAGGGTCACTGCCGCACCGATGGAGATGCTCCCATCGGGCAATTCGTCAATGGTCTTCAGCGTCGGCACGTCCATGATGTTGACCACACGGTCGGGCGTGACGAGCATCTTCTTCATCAGGCCGACCAGATCCGTTCCTCCGGCCAACACTTCCGTGGCCCCCGGCTCGGCCGACATAACTTGTAGAATTTCCGCTTCGGTGCGCGGCGCCGCATATTCAAATGCTTTCATCGCGTGGGCCTCCCTTATGCTTTGGCCAGAGCGTCAAGAACTCGTTTGGGTGTCATGGGTATCGTGGGGACACGAACACCCAACGCATTGGCCACCGCGTTGGCAATGGCGGCCTTGGGACTGATTGCCGGCGGCTCACCGTTGCCGATGACGCCCCGAATCCGCTCGCTGTCGGGTTCGTAGAGCTCAACCACGATCTCACCAACGTCACCCAGTCGAGCCAGCTTGTAGTCGGACAGTTCCGCGTTGACAAACTTGCCGGACTGCGGATCGGTAACCCGTTGCTCGTAGAGCGCCGCGGCGATTCCCATGATGACGGCACCGTAGATCTGGCTCTTGCACGTCTTGGGGTTGATGACCAGACCTTGGTCCTGGACTGCAACGAACTTCTTGATCTTGATGACGCCCGTCTCTTTGTCCACTTCGACGTGTGCCATCTGGACGCCGCCGACGCCGCTGTCGGTCAGCGGACTCTCGTCGCCACGACGATAGTTCGAGGTGACTTCGAGCGGCTTAAGCCCGATCAGGCTGCATGCCTTGCGCCAACTGATGCGCTTCTGGTGATTGGCTGAATCGCGGATCTGGCCACCGACCGCCTCCAGCACGCTGGCGTCCACGCCCAACTCGCGAGCCGCCAAGTCGAAGACCTTTGCGACGGCGTCCTGGCCCGCCCGGCGATGCGATTCGCATACAGCACCGACCGTGGTGCTGCCGCCGGAAGCTCCGCTGTTGGGATACCGCGAGCTGCCGATGTTGACCTTCACCTGGCCAACTTCCAAGCCCAGTGTCTCCGCCAGCACCTGTGCGCACACGGTTCGCGTGCCCGTACCCAGATCCTGCGTTCCACAGAACGACTCCACACCGCCGTCGGGATAGATCTTCAGCAGACAGCTCGACGTGTTTGCCGTGCCGCCCCAGGTGTGCAGCCCCATCCCGAGTCCGTCGACGATCGCGCCGCGGCTCGGACCCTTGCCATGCGGGTGCCACTTTGCCTTCCAATCGATCAGCTTGGCACCCACCTCCATTTCCGCCCGGTAAACCTCGGCCTTGCCGTTGGTCGCATTGACCAGATTCGCCAGAAACACATCGTAGCTGTCGGCGCCCATTTTGGCGGCCAGATCATCGAGGGCCGTCTGCGACATGGCACAGGCTTGCGGATGATTGGGGGCCCGCCAAGCACGTGCGTTCGCCGTATTCGACTTGATCGTTGTCGAAACGCGGCGGTAATTCGGCGGCACCAGGACATAGGGGATGACGGAGTGACTGACGCCTCCCCCCCGGAATCCCGATGAGCCCCACTGCAAGGAATCCCATACCTGGACGACACCGTTCTCATCGGCGCCGAGGCGGACCTTGATGTATCCGGACGGCCGAGAGCCGCCGAGTTTGAGTTCCTGGTCCCGCTGCAGCATCAGCTTGACGGGACGCCCGGTCGCCTTGGAAATCCGCGCCGCGGCAATGCCCCAGTAGTCCGGAGCGAACTTGCTGCCGAACCCGCCACCGATGTACTCGCATTGCACGTGGACATCGTCCGCGGTCAGCTCCAGGTCACGGGCAAACCCTTCGTCGGTTCCCGAAACGTTCTGGGTCGACAGGTACGCCTCCAACTTGCCGTCTTTCCACTGCACGGTCGCCCCGTGCGGCTCGAGGCAACAGTGGGTGATGGCGTCGATCCCGTATTCGCCTTCCAAAACGTATTTCGATTCGTCGAACAGGCGCTGCAGTTCCTTTTCGACGAACTCGTCCTCGTCGTCATCGTCCCCCGGCTCGTTGACCGTCTCCGCTTTGCCTCCGCCCTTCCCGGTGCGTCCGGCGACTTCGGCGGCGGTCAGGTTGGATTCGTCTGCAAACACATCCAACTCTTCAACCGTGATTTTGATCTTGGAAACCCCTTCTCGAGCAGCCGCTTCGGATTCCGCAGCCACGACCGCCAACAGTTCCCCTTCCCATTCAATCTCCGTGTCCTTCTTGCCTTGCGGGAGCACTTCCACGTGCACCACTCCCGGCGTCTTCTCCGCGCCGCTCACATCAAGGCTCTTGATCTTGCAATGGGCGTACGGTGAACCATACGCGACCGCAATCAACTGGTTCTTGAGATTGACATCATAGGTGTACTTGGCGGCACCCGTGGATTTCACCACGCCGTCCAGGCGATCGTGCACCTTGCCGATCACCGCGCTTGCTTCACGACTGGGCCAACTATATTCTTCCGGCATGATCAGCCTCCTTTCACGACGGCGAGTGCGGCTTCCACGATATTGGCGTACGTGCCACAGCGGCAGATGTTGCCGTTCAATCCAGCACGAACCTCGGCTTCGGTCGCGTCGGGATTCTTGTCCAGGAACGCACGCACGGCAACGACAAAGCCCGGCGTGCAAAAGCCGCACTGCTGGGCATCATGTTCAACAAACGCCTTGACGACTTCGTCCGGTTGTTCCCCACCCAACGACTCGACCGTCTTGATCTCTTTGCCTACGGCCGTCATCGCCAGCGTGGTCGATGCCATCACCGGCTTGCCGTCGATCAACACCGTGCTGGCGCCGCTGCTCCCGTCCAGGCTGACCGGCTTGGCCCCGGTAAGATCCAGGTGGTACCGCAGCACGTCAAGCAACGTCGTGCGAGGCTCGCAGCTGACGTTGACGTCCTGGCCATTGACATTCAACGTCAACGACGTCTCTCCACGCACCACGTTTGGTCCCTGATCATCGACCGCGACCGCGGCCTGCGTCTGCAACGCGGTAGCAGCCGCTACGGCGCCCGAACCGCGAAGAAAAGCACGGCGACTGAAGCCGGACTTTGGGGCTGACTTCTGTTTCGAATCCGTCATGAGTTCACCCTGGCTTGCGTGTGGCGAAAACAAATCACTCCCATGTGATGGCTGGTCGGTTCATCATCGATCCGGCCAGCAATGCACCGCCGATTATACGGTCCCGTTCGCGCGATACAACTAAGGAACGGATCAGAAGCGACTTCTTGCCAGTTGCTGCCGTCGCCGATCGTCGCCAGGTGGAGCCAACCATCGCCTGGTGGAGGAAGCGCGGAGCCGGCGCCGGGCGATGCTGGCTACCCGTGAGATTCGGCCGGCGTGGATTGGCCGATTGCTCGTCCCTGCGGTGAATCCGGCGCTGCGGATTGCATCTTGCCGGTACGTGCCGTCAGTGAGGTCCCGCTCGTCTCAGACTCTCAGACTCTCAGACTCTCAAACGGAGCAAGTGTTGTTGGCTCGTCGACAGTGGTCGGTCGCCAAACGTGTCCGCACCATCCACACCTGTGGCGATATCCGCCCCGTGCGTCACCCACGACAGCAGGGATCAGGAGCTGGCGGGAAAATACCTAGGCAAAGGGAGCGAATGACTGGGAGTGGTGAGCGTCGGGCCGTGACTGGAATGGGGAGACCTTCGGTCAGCGGTTTCGGCGGGGTCGGAGACCCGCGCCGAGCAAGGGCGTCGGAGATCCGCGCCGAGCAACGGGGTCGGAGATCCGCGCCGAGCAAGGGGGTGGAGGTCCGCGGCGATCCGTGAGCGTGACGGCGCTAGTCGCGCACCCGGCCATCCGGGCCGACCAGGCGGCGACGCAATACGATATCGGCCTGGCAGCAATCACACGGCTTGAGCTCAAACATGGCGATTGCGCAGATGTCGCACCAGTAATCCAGTTCGAACCGTTGCTCGCCACGAACTTCAAAGGCGCGAATCACCTGGATGACCGGCGCCCCGTAGTACTTGCGAACCGTCAACTCCACCGGCCGATCTCGGAGCCGTTCGTCGCGGCGAAAGCCTCGTCCGCGAATGTCCTCCGCCAGCGGATAAAGGTCGCCGCCGGCTGTCTCCAGGGCGAGTACCCGCGTTCTGGCTTCCGGCACGGTCTTCACACCATGCAAACGGGCCATGGCGTCCGCCAACCAGACCACCTGTCCGCGCAGATTGAGGACCTCGAACTCGGGCGTCTTCTCTCCGCCTGGGCCGGAGCGTCCCTCGACCGACCGCTCAGACTCCCCCGCATCCCCCGCAACGGCGAGCCCCTGCAACCTGCCGGCAAATGGCAGGATGGTGATTGCCACCGTCAGCGGGACCAATCGGAGCACCCTGGAAACATGGCCAAATCGCAGCATGATCCCGCGGCGCTGGCTGCGACCGATTCGAACGACGCTCGGCAGCGAGGCCTCACACGCCGCAAGCGCTGCCCCAATCGACTGGTTGGATCGTGACATCGGTCGTTCCCCTCGCTGCAGGTGGAACTGCCATCCGACGCGGCTACTCGACCGCCACGCCGGAAACAACAAAGGCGATCGGCAGCTTCTTGTCGCCGGCTTTCCCAGGAACGGCCACGATCCACCAATCGGTCTCCTCATGGTGACGTGCCGCGGGATACTTCTTAGACTCGACCCGCTGCATGGAGAGCAGGCAGGGATGACTTGATTCCGCGGCGACGGCACTTCGTTCGTTCAGATCCCCTTCGCTGGTCGGTGCCGCATTGGAATCGTCCTCCGCGCGCACGAGGAGCAGGAAATCGCGTGTCAACGACGTGCCGACGTGTGCCCCGTCGACCGGCTGCTGAGCGTACCGAATCGTGTAAACTCCCTTACTGATATCCTGGTCACGGAAATCAGCCCCCTTCCGCGCGAAGCGGGCCACGCCGATCAACTGCCCCGGCCGAAACGGATACATGATTTCAGGCGTGGGCTCGAAGTCCACCCGTGTTTCCCAGTGCTTGCACAACCACAGATCGCAATAGGTGGTCTTGGTGCCACGAATGACGCGGAAGCCACTGTTGTCCAGTGTCTCTCCAATCGCCCCTTGCAAGGCGTCGGCCGGCGGCCCTTCGTCAAGCGGCTCGATGCGGAAGTCGGCCGACCAGGCCGACGTCGTGACCAGACATGCGATCAAAGCCGAGAGGATACCGTATTTCATGGGATGCTCTTTCAAGGTTGCAATAGGTAAGTGAGTGCCGCCGGCGGGGAGACGGTCAGGTGGCGGCCGCAATGCATGACGGCGATTCGTCTCCGCCCGCGTGCGGCGCAGTGGCGTCGCCCCGGTGGGCGGCTGCGGCCCAACAGAGATTGGCGGAATCGCGTCCACGACAAGCCGTTCTCCGGCACGTCGTCGTCGACCGCTCGAAATCAATACGTGAAGGTCGCCATGTAGGCATTGCGATCGCCGGGCGACGTCCATTGGACGCCCAGTTCACGGCTCTTGAAGACGCCTACCGTGCTCACGCCGGGAGCGAAATGTTGCACTTGTGCCAGCGGCGGATAGTAGGCGGCTTCGTTCGAGCAAATACAATCTCCGCGTCCCGCCTTCCGCGTTTCCAGCCGAATCTTCTTGCCGACCGACAACTTGCCCTTCAGATCGAACTCATCCAGCGACATGGCAATCGGCTCACTCGACACGCGAATCACGGACTGCCCGGCCTTGCCCGAATACTGGCGGGCGAACGAGATCAGTGCATCCCGTTGAAGATCGGTCGCCTTGTCGTCAACCAGGATGGTGGCTTCGATCTGTTGCGGGTCTTTCAGCCCGCCGAAGCCGAGCGTGTCGGAACCGTGCACCGCCACAACGACGGACAATCCGGCCAGGTCGACCCCCTGGTGCTTACCACGTCCGATCTTCCAAGCCATCACCGCCTCTTTGCCGGCGAGGCCGGTTTCCGCATTCGCGAAACAGGGCCCGGTATAAACCTGGCAACTCCGCGCCTCGAGGTAGTGGCCCGAAATCTCCGGCTGATTGGCGGCCGCGTCATCCACGGTCAGCCCGATGACAGCCAAGCCCACGAGTCCAGTCAACAACCCACGTAATGTGATGGATTCAATATACATTTGGCTCTAATTCTCCTCGGTCTTTCGGCACGCAAATTGGCGGAAAGTGAAGTTCATTGGCAAGTGACATGCACTCCGACTATTCTACCGATAGCGGAATTGAACGTCCAGCCAAAGCGTTCCGTCCACGCTGAGTCCGGCCATGGCAGGTGCGTCCTCCAGCCGGCCAGTGCGGGGCGTCTTGGCAGACGAAACGACACGATTCACGATTCGTGGATTGCCCGAAAAGAGTCACCCGGTCGGGCCAATCGAGGACATGCCTCGGTGGGCGGCCCGCGCGGGCCGCCGGGTTTCCTGGCTGGAAGAAATGAACATGCACCGACCCGAACACTGCCGTCCAACCGCTTTTCGACTCTTCGCCGAACAGATCCCGGTTCTGGACACAACCGATGGGTTGCTGAATGCCGCCATCGCCATTTCCATGCACGCGATTGGCGACGTTGATCCGGCGGCGGTCGATGCCCGTCTTCAAGCCATGGCCGATCAGGTGACAAATCGGGTCCGCAGCAACCAACCTCAAGCGCTGCTGGCGCACCTGCACGACTATCTGTTTGAAGAACTCGGATTCCGAGGCAATGCGGACAACTACTATACCGCCGACAACAGCTACCTTCCCCGCGTCCTCGAGCAGCGGAGCGGCATCCCAATCTCGCTCTGTTTGATCTACAAGGTGGTGGCCGAACGGGTCGGCTTACAAGTCGAAGGCGTGAACGCACCCGGCCACTTTCTGGCCCGCGTCTTCTCAGCGGATGACGTGCTGATCGTCGATCCTTTCTTCCTGGGGAGCGTGCTGACCGAAGCGGAGATGTTCGCCCGCGTCGAACAGGTTACAGGCCGAGCCGTTCCACGGAGCGCCGAGTACCTGGCCGCGTCGACCCACGCCCAGTGGCTGTCGCGCATGCTGGTCAACCTCCAACACGTCTTCGCGACCCAGGAACGCCGAACCGACCTTGCCGCGATGAGCGAGCTGCAATCGCTGTTGGATTATTCGCTGTATTGACGATACGATACCGCGGCATCCTGATGCGCGTCAGGTCAAGCCATCCGCAGGCGGGAATCTTCATGTTTCGCGATCGTATCCAGACCGACTTGACCTGCCGGAAATGCCGGTTCACTCAGCGCTGCGGCCCGACGCTCATGATGGAACGGCTGGCCGACATCGGGATGATGAAGCGAGACGCCGATCCAAGTCTGGAACTGCTCCTGGAGCTCGTCCGCAGTGCCGCCGACCGCCTCCACTGCCCGCGATGTGACGGCGTGGGACTGGCCGTGACGGAGGCGGACGACGACGCCTGGGATGAGGTCCGGCATTGTGAACGATGTCGAGCACCGATTCCGGTTGAACGGATCGAGGTCTTTCCCGATGCCACCCGCTGTGCAGCCTGTCAAAACGCCTCAGATCAAGGCTCCGACCAAGAGCGGGAATTCTGCAAACACTGTGGCAGCGTGATGTCTGTTCAACTGCGCCGGACACCGGGATCGGCAGCCTACCAACTGAAATGTCCCGATTGCGGAAGGTGAGCTACGTGCCCTCAACCTGCAACCTTGCGATCAGGCGGATCTGCCTGCTTGCCGTTCTCGGCAGCCTGGCGGGTTGCGAGATGCATTCGTCGGGCACACCTGCCAACGTGACGCATTCCCAAGACTCCGCCCCCTATGCCGCTCCGGACGAGCTGCGGCTGGCCGACCAGATTGAGGCCGTCCGGGACGGCCGTTCGAACGCAATCGTGGCGACGAACGCAATCACTGACAACCAGCTTGGACAGCTTGCCGACCTGCCCGGCTTGCAGAAACTCCAACTCGACAACGCACGCGTCTCAGATATCGGACTGCAGTCGCTTGTCGGCCTTCCGCAGCTCGAACAGATCGTACTCCGCCGTGCGCCCGTTGGTGACGAAGGCTTGCGCCACATCTGCTCGTTGACGACCGTCAAGATCCTGAACCTGCCGCAGGCCCGGTTCACCGACCGCGGTTTGAGCGAATTGGCCAGACTGCCCGATCTGGAACTGCTGCGGTTCTCCAGCCCGAATGTCACCGACGACGGCATGCAACAGCTCGCCACGCTGAAGCGACTCAGATTCCTGCATCTGATCTCCGTGCCGATCAGCGATGCCGGCCTGGCCCGCCTGGAGTCGCTCGAGCACCTGGAATCCCTGTACCTCGACGACATCGGTGTGTCGGATGACGCGATCGAGAGCCTGTGGAAGGCGATTCCCGGTCTGCATTTGCATTTCAACCAGCAGCATCACGACCGCGATCCACACCGCCATCCGCATTGAGGAACAAGCCAGGCATCCCCCCTACGCCGTGCTGTGCTTAACCGATGCGGCCTGAGATCGTGCGATCGCCCGGATCATTCATGAACCAGCGACAATCCAGTGCAAGGTACTGTCTCGCAACTGGTTGTCGTGAACGTATCCAATGCGCCGCGCATGCCGGCGGGAACGCGTTAGCGCTGGTTTACGCTGCCATCCACGGAACCGGCGCTAACGCCCAACGGCTGATGAACAATCCGCGATAGCCTTGGTATTGGTGACCAAGGCCGGCAAGGCGCCGGGTCATTGGCACAACCACACGATTACTGGCAACGCCCGACGGAACCAAGTATGATGAGGCCCCGAGCCTCACCCGATGAGCGATCGTCAACTGAAAAATCATCGCCGTCAAACACAATCGTCGGCGTTCACGCTGAGAAGGCCGACACGCGTTCAACGAGCAATCCTTTCCTTTCGCTTCCGTCGCCGCCCCGGCATCTGCCGGCACGCCTGACACTTGGAGTTTGAATCCATGAAATCTCGAATGCTACTCGCGGGCGCCGCCCTCATCGCCTTGACCTTTGGCAGCGGTTGGGCCGTTCTCAAGACCAAGACCACTGCGACGAATATGAGCGACGCAGCGGTGACGTTTCTGGAGACATTGACAGCCGACCAGAAGAAGAAGGCGTTCTTTGAAGAGTTCGCGGCCCCAGAACGGCTCGGCTGGCACTTCATCCCCAAAGCGGAACGGAAGGGCCTGCAGATCAAGGAGATGACCGAGGACCAGAAGAAAGCGGCCCATGCGCTCCTCCGCAGTACGCTCAGCCAGATCGGGTACGAAAAGGCAACCCAGATCATGCAGCTCGAGCATATCCTGCACGAGTTGGAGGAAGCCAAGGGGACACGCCGATTTGCTCGGGATCCCCAACGGTATTACTTCACGGTTTTCGGCAAACCCGGCGCGGACGATCGGTGGGGACTGAGCATTGAAGGGCATCACCTCTCGTTGAACTTCGTGGTCGCCGACGGACAGGTCGTCTCTTCTACTCCCTCTTTCTTTGCCGCCAACCCGGCCATTGTGATGAACGAAGTCGAGGGCGGCGCCAAGAAGGGAACGCGGGTTCTCGCGCAAGAGGAGGAGTTGGCCTTCAAGATCGTCAATTCGCTCTCCGCCGAACAGGCGGAGTCGGCGATCATTGCCGAAAAAGCCCCGGCTGAAATCCGCGCGGCCGGTGAAGCCCAACCGCCGAACGAGAAGGCCGTCGGCGTCCGTTACGGCGATCTGGACGAATCCCAACAAAAACTGATGCGTGAGCTGTTTCACTCGTACGTCGACAAGTTGCCGGCGGATGTCGCCGAAGCGTGCCTGAACGCCGTCGTCGAGGGGGGTGGTCCTGCCGATGTCCGCTTCGCATGGGCTGGTGCCAAGAAGCCCGGCATCGGCCACTATTACCGCATTCAGGGCACGTCGTTTTTGATCGAGTTCGTCAATACGCAACCCGATCCGGCCGGCAACCCGGCGAATCACATTCACTGCGTGTTTCGCAACATGAAGGGTGATTTCGCGATGCCGATCAAGTAGCGTCGCCGCGGCGATCGGCTGCCGCTGCGCGAGTGCGAGCCGAGCCGTACCAACCTTGCGGTAACAACCTCGCGGCAGTCACCCGGAATCGTCACCAGCCGTTGGGCGTTCGTCGGCGGTTCCGTTCATCGCCGAGTCCGGCAGCCGCAATCGCCGGCTGGCGAGCTTGTCGGCAGAATCGCTGGTAAGGGAAACAAGCGAGCGGCGGCACGATCGGCTACGGCATCTGCTTGCGTTTCCGGGCGCGGCCGAAGTCAAACTTCAACTGCGGATCGTCGATCAAACCCTCGGGATTCAGCTCGGTGTACAACCTACTGGGCTGAATGTCCTTGGCGTTTTGATACTTCTCGCTGCAGTACTCGCGAATGTCGCCGGTGATCTCATGGAAGAAGATCTGGCAGATTGAAATTCCCGGAAAAATGCGGACCGGCTGCACCGCGAACATCTCCAGTGTCCAGCAACCTCGAAAACCGACATCGCCGAAGCCGGCGGTAACGTGGACGAACAGCCCGAGCCGCCCGATTGACGAACGGCCCTCGATCATCGGCACCAGCCGGTGGGTCTCCGTGAATTCAGCGGTCCGGCCCAGGTAAAGCTGATTCGGGCTCAACACCAGCCCATCTTCGGGAATGGTCATCCGCCGCACCCGATTGGCCTGGCGCATGTCCAACACGACCTCCTCGTACACCATCAGTTCGTTGTGTAGAGACAGGTTGTAGCTGTTGGGGTTGAGTCGGGTTGCATCGAACGGATCAATCACGATGTCCGTGCCGATACGTTGCTGAATCTCGTCGCCGGAGAGGATCATATGCCGAAGTCCGAAATCGGGTTTCGTGGAGACGCGCATCGCCTCCAGGCCGAGGGGGGTCGCCACGGAGTACGCGGACACAACAGAAGAAGCCGGCACGCGCCGCACCAATCCGTCAGGTTCGCGTCATCCGTGGCCCGTCACAACGTGGCCGAAACGCCGATTCTGGGACAGAACTTATTCATCCCGCACGATTCGCAGTCCGGCTTGCGTGCTTTGCAAACCTGGCGCCCGTGGTGAATCATCCGATGAGAATAATCGATCCACTCCTTCCGCGGAAGCAGCCGCATCAAATCTTGCTCGCACTTAACCGCGTCCTTGGCCTGGGTCAGGCCCAGGCGGCGGCTGATCCGCCCGACGTGTGTGTCGACAACCACGCCGCTGGGGATCCCATGGGCGGTCCCCAGCACGACATTGGCCGTCTTCCGACCGACGCCCGGCAGATTCACCAGGGTGTCCAAGTCCTGTGGGACCTCGCCGTCAAATTCGTCCCTCAACTGCCGGCTGAGGGCCTTGATGTTCTTGGCCTTGTTGCGGAAGAAGCCGGTACTCTGAATCGCCTTCTCGATCCGCTTCAAGGGAACTGCGGCCAGGTCGGGTGCCGTCGGCCATTTCTTGAACAGTTCGCCGGTCACGATGTTGACACGCTTGTCCGTGCATTGCGCGGAAAGGACCGTTGCGACCAGCAACTGAAAGGGAGAATCGTATTTCAGTGCACACTCGGCGTCCGGATAATCGCGCCGCAGGACGCGTAGGGTCTTGGTCGCCTGTCGCTTGAGGGCGGGATCAACGGCCATGCAGATGGTTCTCTCGAAGATGTCCCGGACGTTGTTGCCGCCACGCACGGACTGCCGCCGAGCGACATGCGACGCCTATTCACTCGTCGCCTCGGCCAGGACCTGCCGATACGCCTCGCGCGCCTGCTCGTAAGCCCGCTCTGCAACCGCCTTCTCTTCCTGGCGGGTCCGCGGCTCCTTCTGCTTCCAGCAAACGTCGACGGCATCGAGGCACCACTGCGCGCTCCGCCGGCTGGCCCGAATCGGCTTTCCATCCACTTCCACGAACACGGGGTTCGTATGCGCGCTGGGAAGAATTCGCAATGCGACCCAGCAGGATGATTGGGGTTGGTAGTCGAACGTGAGCGACTGAATCGTGCCATCCCCAACGATCTCCTTCCTTTCCACGGCCTGCCCGTTGACGATCAGTTCGACGGGAACGCGGCGCGACGCACCGATCCGAGCTCGCTCGACATGCCAGTAGGGTTTCTCGTCGAGCCGCCGGCTGCGAATGTCTTCGCGCGGTTGTTCGGCCAGCATGGCAGCCGCATCGACCTGGATTTGGAGCGGCTCGCCGGCCTTCGTCTCCAAGAGACTCGGCTTGCCGGCAACCCGCTCTTCGCCGACCCCCAAGCCATTGACTTCAAAGTTCAAGAGATGGCTCAGCCCGTCGCAAACATAGCTCCGCCCCGCCTTGATCCCTTGCACCCAATTATCAAACGTCAGCGGCTGATCGGCGTCGAGCTTCACGTAGCCGCGCCCCAGGCCAACGCGGTCTCCGTAGATGCAGGGAAAATCGGTTTCGCCGCTGATCCGGCAGGTGTAGCCGCAGTTCAGCGTGTGGTACCAGATGTTCAGCTCCCAGATCGCCGGCGTATCCACGGCAGAGATAAAGTCGCACACGCCGTGCGTGACATCGACGACATACTCATTGGCACCAATTCCGTCGAAGCGAGGCATCGCGTAATCGGGCAACCGATCTGCATTTCGCCCTGGCCAGCCCGGAGCCGCACCACCCCAGCGACCGGCCGGAAACTGACGCGAACCATCCGGCATCACATCCGGCAGTTGGAGGCCCCAGCCGCTGTGAGAAAATCCGACGACGCCCCCCTGCGCCTTCCCCCAGGCCAGAATGGGCAGATCCCACGTTGGCCATTCCCCCAGGTGCTCGGTCCGCTGTCCCTGGAAATGGCCTTTCTCCCCGCCAAAGGCCCAATCAAACTCGACCGGTTCCTCGTAGGTGAAGTCGTCATCCCGCAGCCGCAAGAGGCACAAATGGCCGGCGTGCTGGGACGGAAATCCGGAGACTTCGACGTCGTACCGCATCAGATGATTGCCGGCAGACAACCGGCTGGTATCTCCCTCGAAGAACTGCTTTTGAAAGTACCAGCAGGGGCCCCAGGTCAGGACGCACCCGACATTCACGTCTTCGCCTTGCAGGTGACGCATCATCGCTTCCGGCGAGACGCCCTGCGTGGGTGACTCGTAGTGCGCGCACCCGGCAGCGTGCACGTGGTGGTCCCCCGAATACCAGCGATGATCCACCAGCTTGATCCAACGCTTGAGGCGAAACGGTTCGCGGTGCGTTTCTGCCGCGGGCACCGTGATCTGCCGTTGCAAGATGTGGTATTCGGGCCCCCGCGTGTAGGTCACATCATACGTGCCGGGCGGGAGAACAATGAATTCGCCGCTATGGCGGTAAATCTGGTCATGAAAAAAGAAGTCCGGTTCGAGACGCCGCGAACGGGCCGGATAGACGCGTCCCCGCGGGTCACGGATAACGAACTGCCCCGTCGTCGGCGTGCCGTCGTCATCCAACACCTCGACGACGACTTTGACCGCGGGCCGGCAGGTGAACAGAACGGCGATCGAGTTGCGAAAGCCCAGATCCTGGGTGCCCTGTCCCACGTCAAACGCCAGGGTAGCCTCGCGCTTGCCCCGATCCCGCGAATAGACCTGGACAATCCGGTATTCAAGTTCCAGGCCGGAGAGCGTCTTGTTGAGTGGCTGCTGGTCGAACGATTGCACGTCCATCCACCGATCGGGCACATCCGCGGGGGTGATCTTGAGTTCCGGCGCTGCCTGGTTGGAGGAACGCAAGTAGACCGGAGCGGCGTTCGGGCTCTGCACCCTCAACGGCGCGGTCACGCCTGCCTCGTTGTGCACCTTCACCAGAAAGACCGTCCAGCCCTGCTCCACCAACTCGGCCGCCGCCGCGCCCGGCCCGACCTTGACGCGACTTTCCGGATTGATGTTCACCGCAGCCAGGGTGAGCGGATCCAGTGTGTCCTGGATGGCCGTGACGGCGAGCCGTTCGTCGGTCTCGCTGACGGCAGCCTGCAAGGCTGCCTCCTGCGCTTTGCTCAAGGGCTGCCCCAGGTAACGCAGCGCCGCTGCCACGCGCCGGACTTGCGCCTTTAACGGCTGCGCCGCGACCCCGTCGACTTTCGCCAAGTCGGCGGCCGATAGAGGACCGCCAGCCAGCTTCAGGAACAAGGTCACCGCAAGCAGGCGTGCGAGGTGTCGCATGGCATCATCTCCCGAGCGATTCGAAGCACCGCGCCGCAACTCACAACCAACCTCCCAGCAGCCGCTGCCGTCGGCAAGCGGCGCGGCCAACCTGCCTCGGTTGGCAGACGTTCGCGTTGGAGCCACATGCCGAAGTTGTCTGTGAGTCGACCCGAAGCGAAATACAAGACGGCGCTGACAGGCACCCATGATGCACCATGGGACCGGCACCTGGCAAGCATCCACCACGATCGAACGACGTATTGAGCGATTGCCGCGACGCTCCAGGCCAGACGACGCCTCGCGCCGCACGACTTACTCAGGTTGCCGTTACTCAGGTTGCCAAAGGGCCGCCAGGCGAGGCTTGGTATCACGCAGGATTTCGAAGATCGCGGTCCGATCCGAACGGCTGAGATGTTTGAACCCGGCCGGTTCTTCAGGGTCCGTCAGCACATCGCGCAGGCGGATGGCCACCCGCCGATAGACCTCTACCGGCAGCTTTTCGAAAGACTCCGTGTAGACCAACCAACTGCAGGGATACCGGAGCAGCCGTTTCTCCAGATCGAGCTGAAACAATGAGCGTCCCTGCCCATCGCGCGGCTCGCGCGCCGCAAAGTCCTCGGCAAACCGATTCACGCCTTTCACCGGACCGGACAACGGAAACTCGTCGACAAACAGCATATACTCGACCAGCTTCTCGGCGACCGATTCGATCCTCCGCCGAGCGGAATCGGTGAGTTCATCGGCGGGGCGTTCAAGCGCCGCGGCCATGACCCGGTTGTAGTGCAGTGCGCTCCGCGTCTCCATCCCGGCCAGGGCGATGTAGTTGTGCATCTGGGTCTGGTGGTCGAGCACCAACTTGGCCACCAGGTCACTGGTCGGCTTGAGATAGGGTGTTGTGTCAAATCGATCCGACAGGTCGACCACATTGGCACCCCGCTCACGGTCCAGCATCTCGCGGTAGTTCGTGCTGGAGATCGTCTCGTTCCCCATGTGCCGCAAATCGCCATGCGTCCCCGTGATGTACCAGCCGCCGAAGCGCCGTGCGAAGTCGGATCGGTGGTCGGTCAGGTACGTTCCCGACCCATAGGCAGGCTGCCCGCTGCGGGCCGCAAAGACGGACCGCACCAGGTGCCCCGGCACTCCCTTCGTCTTGCTGGACGCGTGGCATGTCAAGCACTGCCCCCGATCACGTACGAATTGCGGCGTCTCCTGCGGTTCCTGTTTCAGCGTGTAAAACACGCCACCCAACTCGGGGTCCGCCGTCGAGATCTCCAAGACGTCACCGAACTGAACGAAGCCAATGTAGGTGTCATCGTTGAAGTACACGGCCCGCGGACGGCTCGCCGTGATCTTGTGCAATTGCAGACTGGTCTTCGAGAACACCAGCAACTGCGACTCCTGCGGAATCTCCAGTGCCGCCAACACCGATTCCAAGTACCCGGTGCCATCCTTGAATTCGAGCGTCACGTCACCCGCATCGAGTCGCGTTTGCAGCCGCGCCACGGGATTGTCCGCATCGCGATTGTTGTAGTCGATTGGGGGCCGCTCGAACTCCAGCAACTGGGCCGAGGCCACCTGGGGCAGCGGAGCAAATAACAGCAGGCAGGTGAAGAGAGTTCGTGTCGACATGAGTTTTCTTGGGGGGGGTAGGAGTTCGAGGGGAGAAGGGACCACCCCGGCGTGGAGGCACCGGCGATTGCTCGGAGCGACCCCGACAGGCAGGGTCAGGGAACGCCTGGTTGAGGCCGCATCGTCTGTCGGCGCGTACCCCAACCAGAGTTTACCCTGCATCGCCGCAAACGGCGGGCCGATGGCGGGTTCGGACCGTTTGTCTACCGCAGGTGAGTGGCAAGTCGCCGAGAAACCGCGCGGAACGGGCCCCAAAGCGGCAGTGGCTCCCCCGAAAACGACCCCTCAGATGTGCGGCCAAGCTCGCCGCAGCCGCGGTGTGCGGATTTGCGCGCCGTCGTGCTAAAACGTCACCAGCGCCGCCTGTCCTCAGCGAATCGCTTGATCCCCCTCCTTGGCTCCCACCCGCCTTCGGCGCCGCACCGTCAGCTGGCCTGCGGGACGGCAACGTTCACCTGGTCGGCGAGACGGGCCAGCGCGGCCCAATTCTCGTCGTCCAGGAAGATCCCGTTTGCTTGCCGTTGATCTAACATCTTTCGTTCCGGGTCGCCGGGCAGGATGATTTCGTCACAGCCATCAACACGCGGGCTGCTGCAAACGTAGTCCGTCAGTTGCCTGACTTCGTCGGCGAAATGGTCGGCCCCGCCGAAGAACTCGGGATCGACCAGCAGCATGAAGACGCAGTTTCCTTTCTTGGGGTAGAGCGGCTCGCGCGATGTCCGCCCTCCCGAGAGGGCACCGGTCAAGATTTCGATCATCAGGCTGAGGCCAAATCCCTTATAGGCTTGGCCACCTCCCATCGGCAGAATGGATCCGGGCGGGTTGCCGTAGAGTGTTTCCGGATCGGTGGTCGGCTGGCCCCGATTGTCGAGGAGCCAGCCGGGCGGGCACGGCTCGCCGGCAATCTTCTTCACGCGCACTTTTCCTTCGGCGGTCGCACTGGTGCTGAAATCCAACATCAGGGGCCGACCTTCCTGCGGCACGCCGATTGCCAAAGGGTTGGTGCTCAGCCGTGGCGCCGTACCGCCGGGCGGAGCGACGCGGACCGCCGCCCCATGCGAGTTGACCATGATGATGGAGACCATGTTCTCTGCCGCGGCCGCCTCGCAATACTCACCCAGCCGCCCGATATGCCCGGCGTGAATCATCGTTCCGATCGCCATCCCGTTGGCCCGCGTCTTTTCGATCAAGCGATCCAGCATGCGGCCGGCCTGCACTTGGCCGAATCCCCAATTGGCGTCGGTCACCAGATGGGTCGGCGATTCCCGCAAGATGGCCAATTCCGCCCCCGAGACCACTTCGCCGTCCGCTACCGCTTTGATGTAATACGGCAGTCGCATCACACCGTGGGATTCGTACCCCCGCAGGTTGGCGTTCACCAGCCCGCTTGCCACGCGCTGGGACTCTTCCTCGGTGGCACAGGTGGCAAGCAGGTCGGTCGCGAACGATTGCAGTTGAGCCGCATCGAAAGTAGGCACGAATCGTCTCCGTTATGGGATAAGTGGTTAGCGAAATGGATTGCGAATTGGCGTCCCGTTCGTGGACCGGGCGTTCACTGGCCATCTGCGGGAACCGGCGGTCTGTTACGTTGTGTCCGGCGGCCGGGCGACTTCGGCTTCGTGGTCCCGCTCGCGCCATTGCCGCCAGGCTTCGTAACCTGCTACAGCCACTGCGCTCGACAGGTTCAGGCTGCGAACCGCATCCCGCATCGGGATCCCGACCACACGATCCGCCCCCTCCTCCAGCAGCGATCGCGGCAAGCCCTTGGATTCACTGCCGAAAACGAGCGTGTCTCCCGGTCGGTACGCGACATCCGTGTAGTTGATGGTCGCCGTTTTGGAAAACAGCCACGTGCGTTGCCGCTCCAGCGACTTGGAGATCGTTTCCCAGTTGGGCACATCCTGCCAGACGAGTTGTTCCCAATAGTCAAGCCCCGCTCGCCGCCGATGGTGTTCGTCCAGCCGAAATCCGAGCGGTCGAACAAGCCACAGCTTGGCACCGAGCGCCAGGCAGGTTCGCCCGATATTCCCCGTGTTTTGGGGAATTTCAGGCTCGTAAAGGACAATATGCATGGTGGGCACGTAATTCACATCACCGGGATAGCACGGAGGCCCACGATCGTCAACCAGCCGACTTCACGCCCGCCGCGATGCGTGATGCGCGATGCACCACCTGGCACATGGACGCCGCATCACGTAATTCGGGCCAGGCGCGAGCCGCGAAGTCATGACTTGCGCGGGAACTCATTTCTTCGCCGTTCGACGTCGATCGCAGCGGGACGCTACAGCCTGCCGGAAATCTGGGCCCGACGCTGCCGGCACGCTCCCTAGCTCGCTGCCGCCTTGGCGCGTTAGAGTCTTACCTTGTGACCTGCGCGCACGGGGCGCGCAGCTCTGGGGCGCGACCAGCGGGAGCGAACCAGATTTTGGCACGCTCCCCCTATCCGGCGACGACCCTAGCCGGCGACGACTCTTCCGCGTTAGGATTGGCTCGCTTACCCGCTCATTGTCACCTGGAGACTCCGATGACCGCCGCCGATCGACAAACGACCTACACCCATGCCCTGGAATTTGCCGAAACCCAGGTCGCCGCGCTGATCGAGAAGCACCCCGATTTCTTTCCAATCTACACGGTTGGCGGTCGCTGGCACCACGAAGGTGAACTATGGACGGATTGGACGGGCGGGTTCCTGGCCGGCATGATGTGGCAGTTTCACCTGCGTACGCAGGACCCGCAGTGGCGCGCCCGGGCCGAACACTATTCGAAGTTACTCGAGCACCGACAGCATGACCGGGACGTGCATGACCTGGGATTCATCTTCCTGAGCACTTACAAACCTTGGTTCGAGCTGACCGGGGACGAACACCTGCACGGGGTCCTCATCCAGGCGGGACGCACGCTCGCCATGCGGTTTCAGGAGAAGGGCCGGTACTTGCGGAGCTTCGTCGCCCCCGAGTCGCTCTTCATCGACATCATGATGAATGTCCCGATTATCTTTTACGCCGCCCGGGAGACGAACGATGACGCCTTAAGGACGCTCGCGACCGCCCATTGCCGCACCACTCGCGATTACCTTGTCCGGCCGGATGGATCCACGGCCCATGAAGGACGATTCAACCTGGAAACCGGCGAATTCCTGGAACAGACCACGCACCAAGGCTTGGCCGGAGACAGCCGCTGGGCGCGGGGGCTCGCCTGGTCCCTCTACGGCTACAGCAAGGTCTATGCGCTGACCGGTGAACAGGAGTTTCTGGATGTTGCCTGCCGGAATGCCGACTTCTGGGCGGCGAACCTGCCGGCGGATCGCGTCCCCTACTGGGACTTTGACGCAGACATTTCTCAGCCCGCCCCCTGGGGCGCGCAAAAGGACTCGTCGGCCGGCGCAATCGCCGCCAGCGGCCTGCTCGACCTGGCCCAACAAGTCGCACCGCCGGAGCTTGCCGCGCATTACCGAGAGACCGCCTTGGCAATGCTGGACGCCCTGGTCGCGCCCGAATACCTGGCCAGCGAGACGCCGGGATGGGAGGGGATCCTCAAGCATGGCGTGTACCACACCAAGAAAGAACTGGGAGTCGATGAATCGGTGATGTGGGGTGAATACTTCTTTGTGGAGGCGTTGAGCAAAGTCGTGAACGCAGCGCGCTGAACGCCGTGAGACCAATTCCGTAAAAACATCGCGTCGCCTTTCGCTGCGCGAGAATTGCCCGTCTGGACGACCGACCAACGAGAGTACGAGCATGCAAATTCAGGGACGCCGGTATGATACCGGGGAGGCTGTTCAAATCAGCATTGCGGATGGACACATCAGGCAGATCGAACCAACCACGGTCGACGACGGCAGTCCCTGGATCGGCCCAGGCCTGGTCGATTTGCAAATCAACGGCTACGGCGGCCAGGAATTCAACGATCCGGCGTTAGACGAGCAGCGTGTTTGCGACATTGGTCTGGCGATGGACGCCGACGGCGTTACCTCGTACCTGCCGACTGCCACGACGCACTCGTTCGAGATGCTCCACCATGTCATGCAGACGCTGGCGGCCGCCTGCCGGTCTCCCGAAGTTGCCCGCCGCGTGCCGGGCTTTCATCTCGAGGGCCCCTACATGTCTCCCGAAGACGGCCCCCGCGGTGCACATCCGCTGGAACATTGCCGGCCGCCGGATTGGGACGAGTTTCAACGCCTGCAGGAAGCGGCCGAAGGGCGGATCAAGATCATCACCCTCTCCCCTGAATACGACAACGGGCCGGCGTTTATCGAGAAAGCGGCTGCCAGCGGCGTGTTGGTGGCCATCGGTCATACCGCGGCCAACTCGGAGCAGATCAAGGCCGCCGTCGACGCGGGTGCCCGCATGAGCACCCACCTGGGCAACGGGGCCCACGGTCAGTTGCGGCGGCACCCGAACTACATCTGGGATCAACTGGCCGAAGACCGCCTGGTCGCCAGCCTGATTGTCGACGGGCACCACTTGCCGCCGGCGGTCGTCAAGTGCTTCGTGCGCGGCAAGACCATTGACCGTTGCGTCCTCGTCAGCGACCTCGTCGGGATGGCCGGCATGCCGCCCGGTGAATATGCCAACACCAGCATCGGCGACATCGAAATTCTGGAAAACGGTCGCATCGTCGTGGCCGGACAACGCCAATACATGGCGGGGGCCGGACTGCCGATGACGTATGGGATCGCCAACCTGCCCCGCTTCGCGGATGTCCCGCTGGCGACCGCCATCGACCTGGCGAGCCGCCGCCCGGCGGAGCTGATCGGCGTACCGAGCGGTGCGCTCGAGGTCGGCGCCGTCGCGGACCTGATCCTGTTCCAGCCGCCTGCCGACGATGTCGGGCCGCTGCGCATTCTGACCACGATCAATGCCGGTGAAGTCGTGTATCAAGCGTAGCCACGGTCCGAATCGAGACGCGCCGCGGCCGCTGCCGGCCATTTCGCTGCGGGTTCACTCCGCGTCGCTGGAAGCGTCATCCGGTTCGCTGCCCGGGGAACCGCCGATCCTGCGGAGGGCCGCAACAATCTCGCGCTGCACCTCCGGAACGCTCTCCTCCGAAAGGCGATCGACCAGTGCGTGTCGTGCGACCGGACCGTTGATTTGGCCGAGCGCCCAGGCAGAGGCGGCCCGTACCAGGGGTTCTTCGTCGCCCAGGCCGCGCGCCAGCGTGGTGATCGCCGCCGGATCGCCCTGGTTTCCCAACACGATCGCCGCATTCCGCAGGACGCCCCGTCGCTTCGTTCTCCACAACGGGGTCTTTCGAAATCGGTGCCGAAACGCCTCGTCGCTCAGCGAGAACAGCGCCTCCAGTGGCATCGGGTTCGCATCGGCATTCGGCTGAAACGCCGGCTCGTCCGTTGCGGGAGCCCGCCGATTCCAGGGACAAACATCCTGGCACACATCGCAACCAAACAACCAGTCCCCAATCCCGGCTCGCAGCGCAAGCGGAACCGCCTCGCGGAGTTCAATCGTCAGGTAACTAATGCAGCGGGTGGCGTCCAGCACGTAGGGGCGGGGAAACGCATCCGTGGGACAGGCATCCAGGCAGGCCGTGCACTGCCCGCAGTGGTCGGTGGCAAACGGTCGGTCATAGGTAAGCTCGAGGTCGGTGAGCAGAACGGCCAGAAAAAACCAACTCCCCATGTCGCGGTTCAGGAGTAACGTGTGCTTGCCGACCCAGCCGATTCCGGCGAGCTGCGCGAACTCGCGTTCCAGCAGGGGAGCCGTGTCGACGACCCCTCGAACCCGTGCCGAAGGTCGCCGTCCCAGCAGGAAGGCTCGCAATTGCTTGAGCCGCCGGTGAATTTCGTCGTGATAATCGGCGCTCCCCCAAGCATATCGCGAGACGCGGCCCAGACCGGCACCGCCGCTGCCAGGCTCCGTGGTGCGGTAGTTCATCGCCATCACCACCAGGCTGCGGGCCCCTTCCAGGACATGGCCAGGATGCGCGTACGCGTCGCGGCGGTCGTCCAGGTAGCTCATTTCACCGGCGTAGCCCGCGCCAAGCCACTCGTGCAAGCGGTGAATTCCCTCCGGCGTCACCGCCGGGCAGACGCCGACCCGCTGAAAGCCAAGCCGTTCGGCCTCGCCCTTGAGCTCACTGGTAAGTTCCCCGTTCTCCAAGCAAAATCTCCCGGCCTCAGCGGCGGCAGACGGCTGGCCGGACGAAGCTTGCGATGCGTCACAGGCCGAATTACCGTGAATCCATGAGGACTCGTTATGTTCGATACAAACGGCCCCGACCAGCCCGGCTCGATGTTGACCGGCGCGGCGCGGCCTTCACCCCGTTGCGTTCAGAGGATTGGATCATGAAATTGCATCGTATGTTGCTGGCCGTTGCCACCCTGACCCTGGTCGGCGCATTGGCCGGCGAAGCGCAGGCCCAAGGCTTCGAGGGACGGACCGGGCTGCCCTGGTTCGGCTATGGATACAGCGGGTCATTGTACGGCCTGGGCCGTCTGCCCGTTCCGCCCTATTTTTCCATCCACCCGCCCGTCTACTATAGCCTGCCTCGAGCCCGGACCTACGGCCAAAGCCCGTTCGCCTACAGTGGCGATTACCGCCGGCCCGAACGCGTTGCACCGCGGTTCGTTCGTAACCCGTACGTCGAAGTCATGCCCGCCGCACCCACGCCCGCACCAATCGAGGAACTGATCGAAGAACCCACCGAAAATCCGGCCGGCGCCCCAGTCGATGACGGCGGCAGCACGGCGACGTCGACCGCCCGGCTGATTATCAACCCGTTCTATCGGAGCGTCGCGATGACGGAGTGAACGGTCCGCGCGGTGCTGGCTCGTTGCGGCCTGCCGGCCAGTTGAAATGGCCGTCTGGCCGACCCGGACCACGCTAGCAGTGCCCTGAAAATCCGCCTTGGAATGGATGCCGCTTGCCACTAAGCTACCGCAACTTTTCTTCGTCCGCGGGTCCAGTCGGTCACGTGTGGCTTCATGTTCTTGGAGCGATCGAACGACGGCGGGGAAGCGGCTACGGCCTGGCATTGCCGAGAAGGAGCTTGTTGATGCAACGGTTCAGTCCTCTCTGGTTGGTACTCTGTTTCGTCGCGGGGTGCCACGCGCCGGTACCGAAGATTGATGTCCTGGCGCCCTACGGAGCGACGCGGATTCCACCGCCTTCGACGGGCATCATCGCGCCGGGCCAGTATTACGAACAAGGTGGGGACGTCCCCGCCGAACCGGCTTCCAAGACCGGGTTTCGTGCACCCAGCCTGTCAGCGGGCCAGTCGGCCGCCGCGAACTCAAACTCCGTCGGGACCGGGATTCGGACGGCCGGCGCCGCAAACGAAGGCGGAACCGTCAGCCAGGCCGTCCATCAAACGCCAACCGCCGCCCCTGCCTCTGCGTCCCCGGTCTCCGCGACTCCGGATGCGAAATCATCGTCCAGCCAGACGGCGGTCGAGAGCAGTGGGGCCGGGTCGACGAGCGCCCCCAGCACGCTCCCGCCCAATATCCGCGGCATGCACATCAATGAAGCGCCGGCCGCGCCGTCACCCACAAAGGCAACGGTCGAGTCGGTCGATATTACGCAATTGCCTCCGGCCACGACGGCCCGCTATGCCAGCGTGGTGCCGCGGAACGAAGCGATCGGGACATCGGCCACCGCGGCAACCGGTCAATCGTCGTCAGCAAGTCAGCTCGGCTGGCAAACGCGTGACTAACCCGGCTACCGTGCAACTGGAATCCGGGTCCACCACAGCAGTCGATCCCCCGTCGGGAACAAACGAGTGATTGGTAGCATCCGCGGTCTTTCCGGCAAGGTGCCGGCCGGCTTCACATCGTGGAGGCCGTGGTCGCGATTGATCAACCGGATCGAGTCGCTGGATGCGACGTACGCCGCTCTCGACGACGCGCAACTCCGCCAGCGTAGCCTGGCGTTGCGGTACCGGGCGCTCAGCGGCGAACCGCTCGACCGTCTCTTGCCGGAAGCGTTTGCCCTGGTCCGCCAGGCGACGGCACGGACACTCGCTCAGCGCCACTACCCCGTGCAATTGCTGGGCGGCATCGCCATGCACTTCGGGTGCATCGCCGAAATGCAGACGGGTGAAGGCAAGACATTGACCGCCACGCTCCCCCTGTACCTGGCCGCCTTACTCGATCGAGGCGCCCACCTGGCAACCGCCAACGACTATCTGGCCGAACGGGACGCGGCCCAGACACGCGAGGCGCTCCGCCTGCTCGGCATGACCGTCGGTGTCATCCAATCACAGACTCCGCGACATCAGCGCGCTGCGGCCTACCGCTGCGACATCACGTATGCCGCCAGTCGCGAGTTGGGCTTCGACTTTCTCCGCGACCGCCTGCTGCGCGGCGCGGCGGCTGACGATCGGAGCGCCCTCTTCGACCGCCTGATGGGGCGGAACGCAGACGGCGACGGCAACCAACCGGTGCAGCGCCCGTTGCACTTCTGCCTGGTGGACGAGGCGGACAGCATCCTGATCGACGAGGCCCGCACACCGCTGATCGTCAGTTCGCTGCCTGGAAGCTCGCAGGAGACCGCGGCCGCCCTCTACCGCTGGGCCGCTCAAGCGGCCGGGCAATTCGACGAGGGCCGAGACTACGACTACGATGAACAGCGACGGCGCCTTCACCTGAATCAAGCCGGCCGCCGCCGGGCCCGCCAGGTCCCCATTCCACCGGAGCTTGCTCAACTGACGATGTACGACCTGTACGAGCAGATCGAGCGTGCCATTCAAGTCGGACGGGAATTCCATCGCGACCAGCAGTATGTCGTCCGTGACGGCGAAGTGGTGATCGTCGACGAGAACACGGGGCGGCTGACCGAGGGCCGCAAGTGGCGGGACGGAATCCACCAGGCGGTCGAGGCACGCGAGGGGCTGGAGATCAGCGATGCCACCGGCGAAGCCGCACGCGTCACCGTGCAAGACCTCTTTCGCCAATATCAACGACTGGCCGGGATGACCGGCACCGCCTGGCCGTCACGTCGAGAACTCAAGCGGATCTACAACCTGCCGGTCCAGGTCATCCCCACGCATCGGCCGAGCCGCCGGCAGCGGTTGCCGGATCGCGTCCTGGGGACGGCCGAAAGGAAATGGCTCGCCGTCGTCAGCGAAGTGCAAGAGATGCAGCGGCGGGGCCGCCCCGTGTTGGTCGGCACACGTTCGATCGAGAACTCCGAAACGCTCTCCCGGTACCTCGCCGAGGCGGGCATCGAACACGAGGTGCTCAATGCAAATCGCCATGCGGCCGAGGCCGCCATCGTGGCGGAGGCGGGTCGCCGCGGCAAAGTGATTGTCGCCACAAATATGGCCGGACGCGGCACCGACATTAAACTCGAGGCAGAGGTCGAGGCGGCCGGTGGCCTGCACGTAATCGGAACGGAACTTCACGATTCGGCGCGCATCGACCGCCAACTGATCGGCCGCTGCGCACGACAAGGCGACCGCGGTTCGTACCGCCAATTCATGGCCCTGGACGACCAGGTCCTGCAAGCAGCCTTCGGCCCCGTGAAGGCTGAACGGCTGCGCCGGTTAGGGCAGTCCGACCGCGATGCATGGCCCCGGCTCGCCTCGCGTTTCCGGAGGGCACAGCGGATCGTCGATCGCCGGCACAGCCGTGGCCGCCGCCTGCTCCTGTTCCAGGAAAAACAGCGCCGCCGCATGCAGGAGGAGATGGGGCAAGACCCCTACTTGGATTCAACCATGTAGCCCCCGACAGCCCCGAGTTGCCCTGATGACGACGTTCGAGCACGCGATGATCGGTATCAACGGCGCGTTCGCGTGCGGCCTCCACCAGCGTTATGGGTGGCAGGTGATTGCTTTCGCCGGCATCGCCGCCGTCTCCCCGGACTGGGACGGCCTGACGCTCCTGGCGGGCATGTCAACCTTCGACCGCGCCCACCGCGTCTGGGGCCACAACCTGCTGGTCGTCATCCTGCTGAGCGCCTTCCTGGCAGGGCTCGACTACCGCTACGATCTGACGACACGCCTGGCTCGGTTCGCCGCGCGGCTCAGCGGCCGCGACGTAGACCGCTGGCAGCTCCGCGAGGCGGACGAACGTACCGGGCAGGGTTGGCTGGTCTGGGCAACCGTCGGCATCCTGGCCGCCGCGGCGCATCTTCCGGCGGACCTGGTGTACTCGGGCGGCTACGGCCTTTCCGATTGGGAACTGCAGATCTTCTGGCCGTTTTCCACGCGGGGCTTTGTCTACCCCATGGTGCCCTGGGGCGATCCGGGCGTGACGCTCGTCTTCGTCGCCGGGATGTTTGCCATGGTCCGCCGGCCGTCACGAACTCGCCTCCTGGCCATCGGGACGCTCGCACTGATGATCGCCTACGTTGGGCTGCGTGGCGCGTTGCGGTAGGGCGAAATCGACCTGGGAGAGGGAGAAGCACCGGAACCGCGCCGCCGCTCGCGAAGCCTGGGCCAACACGCTGCGACGTGAGAGCCGACCTTTGCTGGATTTCTTCCCCCCGGTCTGCAAGCGGCACGTTTCGCTTGCCCGACCCCTGCCGCGCCCGCTCAAGCGGCCCGTCGCGACGCTTGCCGGGCCGAGCGGGAATTGGCTGGTCCGGGCTGGACGACTTCGCGCTTGAGCACTCCGGCATCGTCGGGGTCAACTGCCCTGCGAGTGACGTACACGGCCGCTGCAACCCCGCACAGCATCACGGCAGCGTGAATGGTCGCCCAGCCGGGCCAGCAGCAGGCCACCGCGACGGCAGCCACGGCGGTCGCCATCGCCGCACTGAGCGTCAGGCGCTCTTTGCGGTCAAGGAGCCCGTCATGCAAGACGAAGGCAACCTGCTCTGGGGCGACAGGCTGTTCCGTCTCCGGACCACCACGAACACGGCGCCCCAGAATCGACTTACGACCTGGAACTGCGATTCGACGTCGACCAAAATTCGCCACGGCAATTCTCCTTCCGGCTGGTTGATGGCTCTGCCGGGCGCATGGTCGCCGGATGGGCAAAGGACGTCAATCCGAATCTTCGTCGACCTCAACGCACTTCCAACGGCACGTCGTTTCCCGCCCAAAATTGTTGTCATGACAAAGCCCGTTGGCCGGCCTGCGTCCGGTTGAGAGCCGCCGGACAATCGCCTACAATTCGCCCCTTTCCCAGGACGAAAACCGGAGATCGAGGACCATGGAACGAACGCTTGTGCTGCTGAAACCCGACTGCGTCCAACGGCGACTGATGGGGCGCATTCTTTCGCGATTTGAGGAAAAGGGCTTCAACGTCATCGCCATGAAGATGATGCAGGTCACCCCCGAGTTGTCGAAGCAGCACTACGCCGAACACGTCGAAAAGCCCTTCTATCCCGGCCTGGAAGCGTTCATCACCGGTGCTCCGGTGGTGGCCATGATCGTGGAAGGGCTGGACGTGATCCAAGTCGTCCGCGACATGCTGGGTGCCACCAGTGGGCTCAAAGCGGCGGCCGGAACCATCCGCGGCGACTTCAGCAGCAGCCGCCAGATGAACCTGGTTCACGCGTCCGACGGTCCCGAAGCGGCCGCTCGTGAGATGGGCCTTTATTTCTCGGCCGACGAGATCTGCTCCTACGAGCCCACACTGACTCCGTGGCTCCGCGCCGACGACGAATAACGCCGGCTGCCGTTACGCCGGCGGGAATTGTCCCGTCTGCCCTGTCGATGCGCTCGCCGGAATCACATCACGCAGTTGGTCGATCATCTGCCGTGTCGCCGCCTCCACCGCGGCCTGCCACCGCGACTCGCCATACGACTCTTGGAATTCGGGCCGAGCGTAAGCGAAAATAATCGCCCGCGAACTGTTCACGATCGCGCCCTGCCCTTGCGGATCGAAGGCAGCCGCCACATCGCGAGCGGTCCCTCCCTGGGCACCGAAGCCCGGCACCAGAATCCAGGTCGACGCCATGACACGACGCAGTTCCTCAAGCTGTTCCGGATAGGTCGCGCCGACCACGGCTCCGACCAACCCGTAGCCGCACGCACCCCGAGTCTCCGCCGCCTGTAGTTCGACATAGTCAGCCACGTGGCGGTACAACGGACGAGCGTCCGCCACCAGATCCTGGAACAGTCCGCCGCCGGGATTGGATGTCTTGACCAGCACGAACGCGCCGCCTCCCCGCTGCCGGGCAACATCGAAGAAGGGCGTCAAGCTGTCATCCCCGAGGTACGGGCTGACCGTCAGGGCATCGGCTTTCCAAGCGCTCTCCTCGCCCAGGTAGGCATCCGCGTAGGCGGCGGCGGTCGACCCGATGTCGTTACGTTTTCCGTCCATGATCACCAATAAGCCGCGCGACCGGGCGTAGGCGACCGTTTCCGCCAGAGCCTGCATCCCGGCAGGTCCCAACTGCTCAAAGAAAGCGGCTTGCGGCTTGACCGCCGGCACCAGCGGCGCCACGACATCGATCACCTCGCGACAGAACGCAGCGAACGCATTTGCTACGCCCGGTAGGTCACGTTCATCCGTGTCACCACGCAAGGCCGCCGGCAACTGGGCCCAGCGCGGATCCAGTCCGACCAGGACCGGAGTCCCCGTCCGGGCAACAGCTTCGTAAAGACGATCGCCAAAATGTGTCATCGGTCAATCCTGTGGTGATTCCGCAAGCTGGGTTGTGGCTGGCGGCCCGTATGTCTAATCCCGCCCCGTCTCGGGCGGGAAGAGGCCCATCACTCGCTGCGTCAAGTCGATATTGGATCCGGTCAGAATGCCCGAATCGCTACTGAGCAGGTAAGTACACAGATGCGCCACGTCGTAGGGTTTCAGCAGACGACCGAACGGTGATTGGGCCTCAGCCTTTTCGAGCCAATCGGTGGGACTCCCTTGTGCCGCCT
This sequence comes from bacterium, assembly GCA_030430075.1. GTDB lineage: Bacteria > Planctomycetota > Planctomycetia > Pirellulales > Pirellulaceae > ARS98. The sequence goes on along the minus strand of JAUIGN010000027.1, from coordinate 49,608 downwards.
GGACGACATGTTCGTTTGGCGTATCCGTCCAGCCCAGGTTGATCCCGTTGACCCGAATCCGATCCCGTCGCAACCCGTTCGCGATATTCTTCGTGAATGTGGACAGTGCTCCTTTGGTGGCGCTATACGACACCAGAATCTCCATCCCGCAGTAGGCCGCCACCGAGAGAATATTGACGATCGAGCCGGCGATGTTTTCGCGCCGCATGATCTTGACGCACGCCTGCGTCAACAGGAAGGGGGCCCGCACGTTGACCGCGAATTGGTAATCCCAGAATTCAGGCGTCGTCTCATCGAGCGTCCCCCGATTGGTGTCGGCGGCGGCGTTGACCAGGCCATCCACTCGGCCAAACGTCGTATCACACGCTTCGACGATCCGCCGGCAATCGGCGATGACCGCAAGATCGGCCGGCACATAGATGGTGCGGGTCCCTTTGTCGTTCAAGGTCTGCGCGACCGCCTCGCCACGCTCCCTCTGACGCCCACAGACGACCAACCCGGCGGCCCCTTGCTCGGCAGCTTCGAAGGCGACCGCTTCGCCAACGCCTTGCGTGCTGCCCGTCACGATGATCACTTTTCCAACGAGTTTGGACATGCGACTTGCTTGCTCTCGTTTCATCGGTTGCCACGAACAGTGGTCCGCGAGACACGGCAAGTCTGCGAGACGATCACCGAGTATCACGCGATCGCGCCAGTTGTGCGGACGGGCGAGGTTGTCTCGAAACGTTATCGCGCACCGAGTGTCAAGCCGCCACCAGCCAGAGCCAATCATCCGTCCCGCGGCGGCTCAAGCGGACGATTCAACGGCAACCGCCAGGCCCGTTGTGGTTCGGAACCGTCGCCGCGTGAAGTCGACCATTTTAGCCATTTTGCAGGCCCCGTCCACGCAGCCCCACGAACTGCCCACCCCAACGTACTGCCCGTTGATCAAAAGGGCATCATCTGCCATATTGCAAGCCAATCAACGGTGCAGGTTTCTCAGCACCCAAACTTCGACGGGCTGTAGCGCAGTCTGGTTAGCGCGTTTGACTGGGGGGTAGCCGCGTTCTGACGAAAAACCCTAAAAAACGCGGCGTTTTTAAGGGTTTTTTTGATCCCGTCGCGAAAAGTGCACTCTCCAAATTTCCCAGGTTTTTGAAGATTTCATCAGGGGTTACGTGCATAGTTACGTGCACGGAGATCTTGCGACGGCACATCTACCGGTTCACCACCCTCGCGGCGCATCCCACGTGATCAGTCCCCTCTTCGGTATTGCATTGTCGTGTTCTGTCGTCGCGCGAATACCTAAAAGTGCTCGTTCAACTGACGATACGTCAGACGAATCGCTGGCCGTTCGACGCCCAGCGATGTCGATTCGTCACCTGCTGTCGACCCGACTGACGGGATGTCTGTCGAGTCGGTGACGATTCGCCGAACGCAACTGGCGACTCGGCGGTGTCGTATCCCCGATCGCCCTGTGGGCTTTCCTAAGCCGATGGCACCGTGTCGTGCCCCATTGGCCATGTCCTACCATAGACGATTCGACACCGCGGACTTTGATCGTTGACTTGTATGCGCAAAAGGGCATACGCTAGGTATGCTTTTATTTGTCGCCCCCCTGACGTATGGACAACACACCCGTCTCCGGATTCATCACTCGAAAGCAAGCCAGCGAACGTTGCAAGCGGGCCGAACGGACGCTGCAGCGATACTGGAGTCGGGCGATCGAACAGAAAGACAAACTCGTTCTCAAGAATCTGAAACTTCGCTCCGAGGATGGCGAGATCATCGAAGGCATCGATGTCACCAAGGCCATCATCGACAAGCTCAAGAAGCAAGGAAAGAATCCGACCTGGTATGTTCACGCCACGTGGGTCGAGCGACGATACGGTCCGCGTCTCGAAGATAAGACGGAAAGCAATCCCGAGCGGAACGAGCAGCCAACATTGACGACCCCGAGTAGGGGAGAGCTGCCGCAGCCACAACCTGATAGCGACTACGTCGCCGTGCTCAAGCAACAGATTACCGACCTGAAATCCGACAAAGAAAAGTTGGAGCAGGATCGGCACCAAGACAGACAACATCACCGCGAAGATTTCAAGATGCTTAAGGAAATGTTCGACACGTTGAAGGAGGATCACGAGGGAACAAAAAAACTTCTCGGCAAAGCGCTCGATGTTGGCGTCGAGAAATTGCGACAGGGCGATGACAACCGTCCGTCGGCTGATCGCTCAACCAACGTTCGGAAGAATAAAACACCAGCGGAGAAAAAACTCTTCGATGTGGATGTGCGTTCGTCGTCATTCGTGGAACGTCACCTCCCCACATTTTCCCGTCCCTTCTTACGAAAATGAAATCGAGCAATCCCAGCGGCGGCTCGAACGAGAGGGGAGTCAAAGACGGGGCCAAGCAATTTCGCGGATTCGAACAACTCACCGCCAATTTTGTCTATTGCCCGAATCAGTTCTTCGATGTCTGCTTGCCGCACCATTCACGCGGCGTCGTTCGACTTGTGGGGCACATCCTCCGCGAGACACTCGGGTGGCTCGACGCGAATGGCGAGCCGATTAAACAGAACGTCAGTGTCTCCTACCGCGATCTGACTACCAAAGCCGGCGTTAGTCGCGGTGCGGCTCGGCAGGCGATGGATGAAGCACTCACCGCAGGTTTTTTGTCTTGCACCGATCGTGGGCATCCGCACGCCAGCGGGAAGGTCAGCCACACCGCGACCTACGCGCTCAACTGGGATCATGGTGGGAAGTACATCACCGATCCGACACAATTCAATGGTTTCTACACAGGCAAGGGACATCGGTCTCCGATCCCCAACGCCTTCTTCGACCACGTTGTACCGTGTGAAACGCATGCGGTCATCAAGGTTGTCGGCGTGATTCTTCGACACACCGTCGGTTACGAGAATCAGTTTGGCGGTCGTCGCGCAAATGCTCCGCTCTCCTATAGCTACATTCAAAAGGCGATGAACCTCAGACATCGCAAGACACTCGCCGACGCTGTGCAACTCGCGAACGACAAGGGCTACATTCGACGCGTCGTGCCGGGACATTTCGATCCCCACGGTGGGGCCGAGAGTTGTGCGACAGTCTATGCAGTTCGATGGCTTGATAAAGCCCCGATTAGGACCAACGGTTCAAAAAACGAACCGACGTCACGACGGTCCAGAAACCACACCGGTGACGATTCAAAACCCGAACCGGTCCAACGGTTCAAAAACCGAACTGTTATAAATACAGAACAAAAAGACATACCTAAACAACAACATGCTGCTGCCAGATTGCTTCGCGATGCGGGGTTTGATCATCAGGTTGCCACGCAGCTCTCGCAAAGAAAGTCAGCCGAGGAGATCGAACGTCAGATTGCCTGGCTTCCGGAACGGAGCCCGCTCAAAAATCCACTCGGCATGTTGCGAAGAGCCATTGAGGAAAATTGGTCGGAGCCGATCGCCGTCGAGCGCACGCTGAAAAAACACGCGATGCGAGAGCGAGAAAACGAGCAGGAGCAAGAGGGAGCAGCGGAACGGCGAGCCATATTCGAAGCGAACAAGAAACGACGACAGCGTCTCGACCGCATCCGCCGCGAATTCCTACTGCGGCCTCGCGAGGAGCGGTCACGTCATCTTCAGTCCGCGCTTGCCAACAGTACCGCTGGTTTTCAACGCGACTTCATCCGAAGTCACGGTATTGACGACCGCGTGGTGCCCGACGTTCTCGAAGTCTTTGCTAGCGAGCATAACATCGCCTGACCATCCATCTTCCTTTTCCCTCCTCTCTCGTGTCCATCGCCGCTCACAATAACGATCTTGAGCAAGCCGTGCTCGGTGCGCTGATCATCGACCCGGATTCGATTGTCGATGTCATGGCGAGGATTGGCCCCGTCGATTTTTACGAGGCAGTTCACCGCGATGTCTTCGCTGCCATGATTGAGCTCTACGAGAACAAGAGGGGATTCGATCTCCTCACTCTTGCCGACAAGCTTAAGGACCACTCGCCGTTGCAGAATGCCGGCGGTTCAGCGTATCTTGCCAATCTTACGACTTGTGTCCACACCGCCTCGGATGCCGAACGACATGCGTCCTTGATTAAGGATAAAGCGATTCACCGAGCGGTCGTGGCGGCGGGCGAGGCCATCACCAAGCTCGGCAGCAACGAGGAACTCGCTGCGACAGAGCTTCTTGACCGAGCGGAGCAGCAGATTCTGGCTGTGTCCCGCATCGGCTCGAACGTCGATCCGGAAACTCCCTACGAGATTGGGAAGGCGGCCTACGAGCATTACGCCGAGTTGCACGCCACCGCTGCTGGCTCGGTTGGCCTCCGCTGGGGTTTTGCTTCGCTCGATGCTTACCTGCAGAGACTTGAACCTGGAGCACTCGTCATACTCGCCGCCCGCCCCAGTTTGGGAAAAACATCACTTGCGCTCAATATCGCCCACCATGTTGCCAGTCAGCAACAGAGCCCGGTGGCATTCTTCTCGCTTGAAATGGACAAACGCCAGCTATTCGACCGTCTCATTACGAGTGGTTCAGGCATCGACGTTTCCCGTCTTTGCCGGGGCACGCTAAGTGACAGTGAATTTCAGAAGTTCCCTCCGGCGATTGAGGAGTTGAAAGGCTTGCCTCTCTACATTGACGACGATCCCGACACGTCGCTCGCCAATCTTCGCAGTAAGGCCCGCCGGATCAAGATGCAGCGGGGGCTGGACCTTCTCGTCGTCGACTACCTGCAACTTATTGAAATTCCTGAACGTGCCGCAGGCGATAATCGAACACAGCAAGTGACCTACCTTTCCCGCAATTTGAAGAACCTTGCCCGCGAGCTAGGCTGTCCAATCATTGCTTTGTCGCAACTTTCGCGTGCGGTGGAGCAACGCAACCCGCCGATTCCAATTCTTTCCGACTTGCGCGACTCGGGTTCTATAGAGCAGGACGCCGATATCGTGCTGATGCTATACCGCGAAGATGTTTACAACGAGGACTGCTCCGACCCCGGTGTTACGGACGTCTACATTCGAAAGAACAGAAACGGTCCCACTGGACGCGCGTGCCTCTTCTTCGATGCCAAGCGAATGACGTTTCGACCGCTGCAAAGTGTAGGTGAATTGCCGCAGGTGACCATTGGGGCAGTCCGATAAAAGGGTCGATTGATGGCGCGCCTCACGCGCGACGGCTTTCTGGGACTGAGAGCTGGGAATCTCTCATCTATCGCCAGCGGGCGCGCTTTGGGCTTTCCCGCACCGAGGCGAGCCCAGCTGAAATCCCAGAGCGCATCGGTGGGCGAGATCTGCAAACACCAACGCACTTTTCGGAATTCGCGAGCGCCGTCCGGCTGCGCCCACCGGAGTTGCGAAGCGTCATGTGATTGTGGATCACGGAACACAGACCGAAGTGCGCATGGAGATTACAGAATCTTGCATTCGGTGCTGGTGTTGAGCGGGAAATACGGCCCCGTTCAACTAAGCCAGCAACCGATATGGCTGAGTTGACTCCCAATCACGTGGCTTCAGCAGCATCTCGAAGAGTCGCGGGAAGCGTTTTGCAGAGTCAGTTGGCCCATGAAAGAGACTTCCACAGCGGAGTAATGTCTACGGCTAGGTCGTCGAGTAGGTCATCTAGTTCACGGAAAGCTATTGCTTGACGAGAAGGAGAAGAACTGCGATTGGCATCCGAGGCCGCGGCCGAGGCAACGGCAGCGAAATATGCAGTTTTGTGACTTACCTTCGCCACCTTGCGAGCGACCGGGTTGCTTGGTCGCTCTCCAGTAGAACTGGCGGGCACTACGATGCCCCACAATTCGCCTTCGGATTCTGAGGACGGATCGTTGATCGAGTTGATTACGTTCAATGCGTCAATTGGGCTCACGAAGCGGTCGCCGTTGATGTCGTAAAATGGCTCGGGCGAGTTGTGCGGCCGAGAAGTCGGGAGTTTGCCATTGGGATTGAGCAGGCCGTTGCCTCGGAGATTCAGCAGGTTAATTACAACGAGCGCGTCAATGGGTGACACGTCGCCATCTCCATTTGCATCGAGATGGAGTTCACGATTCTGCCAGGGTAGTGGGTTGCTCCCGACAGCGAACTCAAAAGTCTGCATGACACGCATCGGCGGCGTTCCGGAATCTGTAGCCGTGACGTGAATCGTCAGCGTGTCCTCGGAACTGCGATCAATGGCAATTCCCTCTTTTAGCTTCAACTGACCGCCGACAATCTCAAGGCGAGGGTCCGACACGGCAAACGAATGGGTGTCGAGCGCGTCTTGATCAGTCACCGTGAGCGCTCCGAGGATGAGCCCAGAAACATTCTCGATAACTGCTGTGTCGATGAGTCCAACCGCTGAAGGTGGATCATTGGCGTCGCCAACCGCGATCACGAATTCGGATCGGAGCGACAGGGGTGGTTCGCCGCTGTCTGTTGCAGTGATCTGCAGGGACAGCGTCATAGTCTGTTCGTGATCAAGTGCTATGCCGGACTTCAGCTTGAGCTCGTCTCCTTGAACCTCGAATCGATTGTCGTTCACCTGAAAGGAGTGTGTGTCGTCATCGTTCGGATCGCTGGCACTCAGGCTGCCAATCACGGATCCCGGCACGTTCTCCTGAACGGATGTGCTCGAAAGCGAGATGGCAGTCGGTGCCATGTTGGGTGAACGGATTTGAACTGAGAAGCTGCTGTCGGCAGCAAGACTGTTACCAGCTGCATCTCGCACGGCTTCCTGAGGCACTGTGACTCCGAGCAAGCCGACGCCGACGGGCGTTAAATCTAGAGAAAATGTATGGTCGTCCACCGTCACAAGAGGAGAGGTCACTACTGCATTGACCAACATCAGTGCACTTGCCTCCAAGCCAAGTACTGGTTCACTGAAGGAGATCGTAATCGGAAGGACATCGGAGGTTGTCGGCTGTGACACGCTGCTGCTGATCGTCGCTGCGGGTAGTGTGCGATCACTGACGAAAGCAATGGGTTGCGCTGCCAGACTCGGGTTCGCCGACTCGTCTTCAGCGGCAGCCTCCGGAACGCTGATCGCTACAACCCCGTCACGGAGCGGCGTGACTTGGAACGCGTAAGTTTGTCCGTCCGAAGAACTGAAGTCGGTTATCGATCCGTTAGTCAACGCGAGGTCGTCTTGGGCAAACGAGACGACCGGTTCTCCGAAGTCGACGGACAGTGGCACGCTTGCCTGATTCGTCGGGTCGTTTGACAGATTTGCAGTCAGCACCGGCCGCGGAGGAGTTGTATCTACTTCCGCCATGAACAGTATCCGAACGTTTTCGTTCCCGAAGCGATCCTTGCCCGCCGAAACCGCCAAGTCACTGATCCCGTCCCCGTTCAGGTCCCCGACACTCACCACGGCGTTCCCGAAAAACTCGTCATCACCCAGCTCTGGTCCGCCGCCTACTTGGTTGGCAATCTTCACATGACGCTTGACCGAGCCCTCTGGAGTCAGCAGTAGGACATAAATGGCCCCGCGATTCACCCCACCCGTATCATCCTGGTGCGCACTAACGACCAAGTCGGGCACTCCGTCGCCGTCGAAGTCACCAAGTCCTGCAACAGCATGGCCGAGGAAGTCTTCGGCCGCGAGGTCGAGACCCTCGCTATCAGCGATGCGATGAGTCTCGCGCGCCGTTCCGTCGGCGTTCATGAGCAGAATGTAAATCGCACCTGCGTTAACACCACTGTTGGGATCGCGGCGCGCTCCAACGGCGATGTCAGACGTGCCGTCACCGTCGAGATCCCCAATGGACGCAACAGAACTGCCAAAACGACTATCATCAGCAAGCGCCGGCCCACCAGCGGTGTCGTGAGCGATTTTCTGAAAGGACTTAACGGAGCCGTCCGCTTTCATGAATAGTACGTAGACTGCGCCTCGCAGATTCCCACCTGAATCGTCACGGTCGGCACCAACGACCAATTCGGCAATGCCATCGCCATCGAGGTCACCGATCGATGTGACCGCGCTGCCGAAAGAATCTGCAATCGCGAGGGGTGGGCCGCCGCCGAGTTCGCTGCCGACAACTGTGCGGTCAGCGATGGTTCCATCGGCGTTCATGAACAGGATGTGGACGGCGCCATGGCGCCGATTCGTCACCGTATCCTTGCTGGCACCAACGGCCAGGTCGGTGACTCCATCTGCATTCAGGTCTCCGACGGACGTGATGGCCACACCGAACCGCGCAAAGTCATCAACGGGTGGAGCGCCCGGAGAGCCGCTGTCGATTCTGACGGCTCGCCGCGCGTTGCCATCGGTGTCCAGGTACAGAATGTAGAACGCGCCAGTGTCCGTACCATGCTCATCGTCTCCCCACGCGCCCACTACCAAATCGGAAACGCCGTCAGAGTTCAAGTCTCCGACGGCAGCCAACGCACTACCGAATAACCGTTCACCGCTCGGAAGTGGTCCTAGAGACGTTGCAACGATCTCTGTCCGTTGGGCACGCCCGCTTGCTGGCGAGCGGACCTGCACGAGGTAGTCTTCGACTTCGCCGTCCGTCGCAAGCCCGAAGGGCTTCGAGGCGGCGTCATCGGTGCTTAGCCGAAGCCGTGCGTAGGTTGATCCAGTAAAACCGACGGGCACCTCGGGAAACTGGAGTCGGAAGACAGTGGCTTCGGTACCACTGGGAATGTCGACCTGAGTCCGCTCGGTGGCATTATCAAAGACGCCGTCGCCGTTGTAGTCGATCCAGCCCCACAGCTTTCCGAGTTGTGCGGTGGTGTTTGTGGCTGAGACGCGTACTGTCGGTGAAGCTCCGATGGTTACCAAGAGCTCTGTTCGTGGATCTACAAGGCCATCCTCATCGTCACCCGCAGCGAGGTCCGCGTCATCGCCGTCGGCGGCTATGCCCGCTGCAGTCCCGTCGTCCGCATCGAGAGTCGCGCCCAGCCTGATGCCCGAGACGATCTGATGGCGAGCACCGTCGTCATCCAACAGACTCTGATAGTTGGCCGGACTCGTTCCACGCGCAGTATCCGGCGCGTCGCCGTAGTCCAGCAAAGGCTCTAACGAGACGATATGTACCGCCCCGCGATTGTCCCCTCCCGTGTCATCGACTGCTGCCCCAACCGCAAGTTCAATCGTTCCGTCCCCATTCAGATCTCCTATCGCGGTTACCGAACTGCCAAAGTCATCACCGTCGAGCAGCGCCGGCCCACCCCCACTTTCATTCCCAATCCTCTTATGGCTATGTAAGGTGCCGTCTTCGCCAAGGAGAAGCACATAGACGGCCCGACTCCCGGCGTCACCGGGTGAACCGGCAAGCAGATCAGTGACTCCATTTCCATCGAGATCACCCGCCGGCGCGAGCGACAGCCCAAATCGTGTGTCATCTTCCAGCGGCGGCATTCCGGGAGCACCGCTTGCAAGCTTTCTTGTGTGCTTGGCAGTTCCGTCACTCTTCATGAACACGACGTAGGCGGCTCCCCGTTCAGGCCGTTCACTGTCATCACCATAGGCGCCGACAGCCATGTCTTCGATGCCATCGCCGTCGATATCACCAATTGAGGCTATCGATCTTCCAAAACGATCAAGATCCTGCAACTTGGGACCACCGCCGGTCGAGTCGGCGATTTTGGCGGTACTCTTTGCTGTCCCATCTCTGTTCATTGACAGAACATAGATCGCTCCCCGCAAATCGCCTCCCGGTTCGGTCACACCGGTATCATCTCCAACCGCTCCAACTGCCAAGTCGATGATTCCGTCACCATCGAGGTCGCCGATCGGGCTGACAGAGCTGCCGAATAAATCAACATTGGCAAGCGTTGGGCCACCGGAGGATTCGTGCGCGATTCTGGTTGTTTCTCTTGCCGTTCCGTCTCGATTGAGAAAGACGATGTAGGTAGCACCGCGAAAGCTGCCTCCTGTGGGATCTCCAACGGCTCCCACTGCCAAGTCGGGGATGGCATCTCCGTCCAGGTCACCGATCGAAGCAACCGAAGTCCCAAAGAAGCTTCCAAGTGCGGGAACAGGTCCAAGCGTACTTCCGAATCCAATCCGGCGCGACTGCTTCACCGACTTGTCCGCATTCAGGTAGAGCAGGTGGACCGCGCCGGTCGCTTCGTTGTCGAAAGGAGCTCCCACTGCCACATCCGGGACGCCATCGCCGTCCAAGTCACCGATGGTCGTGACGCTAAACCCGAACTGGTCTTCGTCATTCAAGGTTGGCCCGCCCAACATTTCGTGAGCGATCTTGGACGCATTGATGAACGACCATGTTGCATCTGTTCGCTGATCTCCTGAATTGCCGCTGCGGTCCTGCACTTCAGTCAAGTCGACGGTGAGAAGATAGGAACCGTGGGCAGCGGTCAGCGGAGCCAGGTCAGCGATCCGATAGGTCGCTCCTTGAACATGGGAGATCGACGCATCGGAGGTAATTCGATTCGGCGAGCCGTCCAGAGTCAGCGTGAGGTCTTCCCAGTCGAAGGTCGTCAGGTCAATCGGCTCAGAGAGTTCAATCTCGATGGTCTCGACGGGCGACGTGATCGTGCCCTCGGGTGCCCGCACTTCCACAATCTGCGGCCGAGTCGTATCGACGAACACATTCAACGCACCGGCCGGCGAAACATTGCCGGCAGCATCGACAGCGTGGACGGCGATGCGATGGGCGCCAGCTGATAACAACGTGACCGCCTGCTGGAAAGACGTTCCTGTGACGGACTCTGTACCCAGGACAACGTCGTTCGTTTCGTCCAAAACTAGAAGCTGCAGGTCTGGCTCCGGCATCGAACCGACGATTGTTAGCGCGAGGCCGCCAACGACGGCGTCAAAGCCATCGTGGGAACTTGAATTCAGGACGGTCAGGTCGCTGGGAGCGGCAGGTGCAGTCTGATCGATCGTCCACCGTACTTCTCGCAACCCGCTCCCCGCATTGCCCGCGATGTCTGCCAATCCGCTGGCGTTCATCGTCAGCAAGTACTCACCGTCATCGTGATTGAGGCGATCGAGTCCTTCGATCAGATACCGCGATTCACCGACTTGTTGGACCGTGACGTCGGCGTCGATGAGATCCGCCCCGAAGTCTTTCGTAAGCGTCAAATCGCTGGCGCTGAACGTATCGGGGTCGATCGAAGAACTGAGCCGTACATCGATGCGCTCGACAGGCGCCCTGCGAACGAGCGGGCCGTCCACAAGAAGATCGGTGACGAAGAAACTGGCCAAGCTCTTGGTCCAAGTGACGGTCTCCACGCCCACTCCCGCGAACCCGCCATCGTCCATGACCCCAGTGGCGTCGACCGACAACGAGTAGGTTCCGTCGGCGGAGGTGACTTCTGTCAGTCCGGCAACGTGATACTGGCCGCCGTCAAGCGCCGAAATGACCAGTTGGCCATCCAGGGGAATCGTCGCCCCGTTGCGCGTGAGGGAAATGTCTTCGTCGTCGAACGACTCGAGATCGATCGGTTCACTGAAATCAACCACCACGAATGGCACAGCCGAGTTGCGATACTCCGACTCGACTCCAAGGATCGATACAATGGCGGGAGCAAACTCACCCTTTCTCCACAATTCGGCTGTCACGCCGATGCCTGGGTTTCCGAAAGGATCCGTCACGCCCGCAGCATCGACGGTCAACACGTACTCGCCGTCGGTCTCCGTCAACGTCGACAGGCCGTGAATGCGGTACACCGATTTCGTCAACGAGGCAATGGTGACGTTGCCGTTGATCAGGTTCGCTCCGCCGTCCTTGGATAAGCTCAAATCGGCAAAGTCAAAGCTCGAGTCCGCAATCGGCTCCGAGAACGTCACGTCAATCGTCTCGACGGGCACGGTCCGCGGGTCCATCACCTCTTGAATCGCGAAGACCGTCGGTGGTGAAGCGTCACGTGGTACATACGTCAACGTGTAGGAATCCGTGCTTCCGTAGTCGAACAAGTGCAGAATGTCTTCATAGACAGGACGTTCGCCTCGGATCAGAAAGCTGCGGTCGGTTTGCCAGAAGTTGTCGGCGGGCAATTCTTTGCCGTCGCTGCGCAGTACCTGCACCAGTCGATACTCACCCTGTCCTGGATCGGGAACGCGCAGGTATCCCCACTCGTCCGGAAGATCCGCGTTCAATTCGACGATCAGCGTCTGTCCTTGTTGCGCTGAGGTGGAGTCGGCCGCTTCGACCGCCGTGACGTCGACGACCGACCCATCGGACAAATGCAATGTGTCCGCCAAGTGCTTCCGGTCGTCCAGATCGTTCGTCAGGAAGTCACGCAGGCCGTCGTCGAACGAACCGTCCGCGTAGACGGGATGGACCAGGTAGTAGATGTCCGTAGCGCGAATCAATGAAACGTCGACGCCGGTTTGCACACTGTGGTCGTGGGTGAACGTGACGTCGAGATCGACGTAGTTGCCGTGGAGCGGCGTGGTAAAGAACCACTGGCCAACCGCCGTCTCTCCCGGGGCGACCTCGCCGAACTCCAAAGTCAACGATGCGTCGCCCGGTTGGCCCTCGACTTCCGAGCCGATGATCGTGAAGCTCGTGTCGAGTCCCTTCTCGTTTTCAATTATCTCTGGCTGAGCTGATTCGACGCGGAGATTTCTGGCGGAGCCGCCGCCTCGGTTGGTTACCTGCAGGCCCAGCGAGAACGGAATCGCCGGCTCAATCTCGTCAGTAAACGGATCATCGCTGAAGACTTCCCGCTGCTGGAAGTATTTCAGGTAGAGTTCCGGCGTTGGGAAAACGTCAATCGACACCGGTGACAAAGGAACTGTGAACAGTTGGCTCCCTTGTCGATACGAAAAGCTGCCGCCAACGAAGTACTCGACCGGCTGCTCCTCCGCTGCTTCCACGGACGGAATGATGGTCCAACGAAAGTCTTCGATTCCCCCCGCATCCACCATGGCGACTTCCTGGGGATCGGGAGGCAGAAACCCGAACAGATTGGTCACAACGTTGTCATCGCCGTCAAACACCATTAACTGTGCGGTCAAATCCGCAAGCGGCAGCGAAACATCATTGATGACCTGCAGCCGGGCGTCGAACGCATCCCTCGTCTGCACCGCGGTTTGCTCGATCTTGATTCGAACCTGCGCACAGATGCCGCCGCCGGACCGTGTAGAGCCTTCTCCTTCGCCTAAACCCTCAGGAGGGAGTTCGGTCAACACACAATTGTCAGCAAGTGGTCTTACATCGGGTTGGTAGACAACCGGGTTTGGACGACCCGGACTTGAAGGCGGGGGTGAACTCGGACTGTATGTGTCCGGCGTGTCGCAGTCCTCTCCCGAAAAGCCAATTAGCGTTACCTGAGTAGCGTAGTGAATGTCTCCCGCTCCACATCGCAGCTTCCACCTAACGACACCTGAATCACCCAGACTGCAACATGAACGAAATTCAGAGCCGTAACCAGGAATCACCTTGAAGCGGTCTTTGTCGCTGATTGTCACGCGGAAAGGCACGTCGTGTGCCAAGCCGTTTCGTTCCAGTTCTCGAAGCATCGCGGTTCCAAATAGCACCTCCAAAGCGGCACCCAACTGACCTGGCAGAAAGTCAATCGTATCTTCCACCGTGAGGCGGAGTTGGGAAGAGATTCTGTAGCCGCCGACAGCGCCGCCCGTAGACCCAATCCCGTCCGGCAGAAACTCCACGATGATTTTCCCGTCAACAACTCTCGTATCGTGATAGACTTGGCCCTCGGCATCTGGCTTGCCGTTGCCTTGACCTACATCACCTGCGGTATTGCCTGGGACATCGTAGGGTGATGAAAAGTTGAGTTGCTTGGGGGGATCCGTTCCATTGAGTAAATCCGCTAACTCGGACGATTCCTTGGCAAGTTCAACGATGTCAAAAGCATAGGTGTTTGGTTTGACTCGCTCGGCTCCGCACTTCGTCAGTTCATCCTCTTCGAGGCGTTCCTCGATGAGTTTCAATGCCAAGTCAAACACGCCGTCAAGCCGATTTTCGGTGGCGCTCGAGTATCGATACCCCTTTCCAATGAAAGGGGACCACGACCATCTTTCTACCAAGTCACTCCCGTCAGTAAACTCTTCATGAGTGAGATTGGGACCATCGCTAGTTAGATACTTTGTCCAGAGGTCAAATACATCCGGACCAAAGTAAGAACCCAAGAGCGGCAACTGAAACTCCATGAACGATTCACGAAACTCTCTTAGCTCTTGTAACGAAGGATTGCCTTCTGCCTCTGCGCCCCTGAGCGCGCCAACACCGTTTGCAGGTGTTAATCTGATTGCCCCAATGTTAACTATCTGATTCGCTCCAACCGTGATTTGTGTCTCTTGCGTTGAATAGCCCTCGCTAAACACAACCATCGTGTAATCACCCGGTGCGAGGTTTCTCACGGCAAAGCTTCCGTCGCTAGTAACCGTTGCGTGCAGAGGCTTGATGTCGCGAGTCGTCGAGCGGAGAAAGACTCCTACGTCGTCGAGCGGACCGTTGTCATCGATGACACCTCCAGAAACGATCGACTCGTTCTCAACATGCGTCGTCACGGTCGTGCTAAGATCAACGGATGAGACTACGGTCCTGGCAAGCCGTTCGCCCTCAACAAGGAGCGAGTATTGGCCGGCGGGAAGTCCAACAAGAACATACCTGCCTGAGGAATCCGTGAAGGTCGCAGCAACAACGTTTCCGCCGTCAAGCACCGTGACCGCCGCGTTTTCTACCGGAGTCGCGTCACTCTGGCGAATAATCGTGCCATCCACAGTCTGTACTGCGACGAGTTGCAGAACGACTCCCTCCGTCAGTTCCCCTTCACGCACATCCAACGTTGTCACGTGGGTAAGTTCAAAGCCTGGTACGGTGATTTCATAAGTCCCTGGCGCGAGACCGGTAATTAGAAAAGTTCCATCCTCTCGGGCGCGAGTTTGGAAATTCTCGCCTGAAACGATGTTATTTGCGACAACAGAGGGAGGGAACGCAGTGCTTTCCGACATGCGAAGTTCACCTTCAATGGCCGTGACCCCCTCGGGGGTAGCGAATGACAAGTCGAAAACACTGGCCGGGATCTTGAGTGACGAGTTGGCTGGCAGAACGCCAACGTCTTGAATCAGGGCTGAGAACTCAAAGTCCGGATGCGATGGCAGCTCGAACGACACGTCCTGGGCCGCCACCAAACCGTGGTTGCTGAGCGTGAACTCCATGTGGGCGACGCCGTCTTTGAACTGAAGGTCGTCGAAATTGATCACTCGCGGTTCGACAACGATGACTGGAACCGGGACATTGGTTTCAAAGACCGTCTCAACTTCGATTCTCGAATGATCCTCGATCGTGGTTGGCACAACGTCGAAGACGTACTTCACGACCTCTGCCGCCAGAAACGCCTGGACGGGCTTCGTCCGTTCGCCCTCGACGAAGACTGGTTCGCTATAGCTGGTGTGATTAGCTGCGCTGATGCGCAGGTCGTAGTAGCCCTCAGGTACGTCGGACAAGGTGACAAGTCCATCGGCCAACGTCGTTGCTTCGGCGACCACTGTCCCGCTTACTTCATCGATCAAGGTGACGGTCGCTCCCTCCACACGCGGCTCGCCTGCAGCGTAGAACGTGTATTCGTCGACTACTTCGACGACTAGTGCACCCATCTCCGATGATGCGGCGCGGAAGCGGTAGGGGACGGACAGCGCAACTTGGTCGTTGTCAACGACCAGCGTGCCGCGATACTCGCCGAGGGGTAACTCCTCGTTCGGTGATAGCACCAGCGAAATTGACGCGCTCGCTCCCGGGGCCAATGTGGGAATCACGCGCGCGGTGGCCAACTGCATCCAGGACGCGTTAGGGAGACGCACCTCGAGGTCTCCCGTCTCCAGTCCACCGTTGTTGGTAACGGTAAACTCGACGACCTTTTTCTGCTCGCGAAGCATGCTGGCAACGAGGGTACCGGGCCACGAGGAGAGCTTCGGCGTCAGCGGCGTCACGGAAACCTGGATTGGAACGTCTAGCGTTGCTCCTTCCGAGGTCATTAGCTCCACCACAACCTCCCCGCCGGTGATCGATGCATCGCGAGCGGCGACAGAATAAGTCAGCGGAAGCGAGCCAAGTGGGCTGAGCACTGCAACACCCGCAGCTCCTGGCAAGCTGACATCCACATCCAGATTCGTAGGCGCAGTCAGAACCCTCGCGGTCACGCCAGTAAGTTGGCGATCACTCAAGTTCTCGACCAATAACGTGCCGAAACTTGCTGGATCAGCCTCCTTGACAATGAATCTCGGATCTACGGGATCAGACCGCATGCCAAGTAATGCGAAGCTATCTTGCGGTTCGGGTTCGGCAACGCCCGGATGCGCGGCCGCAATGCCGTACACGCCTGCTTCCCCAGGCAACGGCTCGAACGTGTAAGCGAAGGCACCGCGGGTGTCGGTCCTGACGGAGAATCTGCGTCGCATCCCCCGGACGACAACATGAATGTCAATTAGCTCCGAGTCCGCGATGGCGCCGGAGGCTCGCGTGGCAACCCCGGTCATTGTGATCGGTGTATCTGCGACCGCTACTTCGGTGTCGGTCTGAACCGTCGCCGAGTACTGTGCGGAAACTCGGATAGGACCTTCGATGCGCGTGTTGTTCGACTCGATTCCCTCGTCGACCGCCAATCCTGCATCCGTGGTCACGACAACCCAATAGTCGCCCGGACTGAGCGGCATTTGAATTCCAAAGGCCTTCGTTTCGGTCTCGCCCACGCTGAGCTGCATCTCCAGAGGAAACTGAGCCACCAACGAATCTTCGCCGACAATCGGATCGTCTGACAGGAAGACGCGTTGCACGGGCGTGCCGCTAAGGGATGCCAGACCTTGATTAGCGACCTTGTAGCTGACCGGGATGATCTCCTCGGTGTCAGCCGAGTCCGTAACCGAGATGTCAGTGACGATCAGATCGGGCAAGTCGCGATCCGATACGACCAGGGTCGTCATGCCGGTCGTGAAGCCATCGGCGGCTGCGGTCAGAGTGACCATCTGATCGCCGTCGTTTACGTTATCGTCAATCGGCTGGATCGGGAACGTCACGGACACCTGACCATCGGGAATCGTCACTTCAGTTGGCACGACCGCTTCGCCAGCGTCGTCCGAGGACAACGCGACCGTCACCGCGCCCGTTGCGTCCGTGTTTCGGCGAACCGTTCCTATCGCTGCAGGGTCGAGTCCTTCCCTCACCAGTTGTTTGTCCACCGATACGAACAACGTCGGCCCATCGTCGTCACTCACCGAGACCACGGCCGTAGTGGTTGTCGCCGGCAGTGCGTCCCCGGTGATGCTGGTTCTTGCAGTTGCCGACAGCGAGACATCTTGCGTTTGATCGACGATGTCATCATCGATGGCCGCGACGAAGAACCGCACTGAGGCGACGCCAGCCGGCAACGTGACGGTTTCCGGCACGCGCAACTCAGTCTCATCGCTGCTATCAAGTTCGACGACGATTTCGCGGTTGGTGACGTTTCCGCGCGTGACCGTGGCTGTAGTTGCCGTCGAGCCGCCGCTCTCGCTGATGATTGGAGTTGCAAGCTTAATTTCTAGTGCAGGATCGTCGTCATCCAACACGGTGACTTCCGCAAAGCCAAAAATGAAGCCAGGGCTGCTGGCTTCGATTCCAACGAGCTGATCAATTTCAAGCAGCGAGTCGGCTACGGCCGACACATTAATGGTGGTGGATGGCTGATTCGCCGGGATCTCGACCGTGCCCGGTAGGGTTGCGTGGTTGGCACCCGGAGTAGCAGCCAGACTAACCGTCAATGGCATTGGCGACACCACACTCCGAGTGATGGTCGCCTGGATCGTCTGACCTTCAGTCAACTCGTTGGCATCGACGGTCAAGGTCAAGGTTGGCAGGTCGATGTCGAGCACCGTTACCTGCTGATCGGCGTCGCCGAGCGCGTCCGACGTGGCGGTAATCGTGACGATTTGGTCGCCGTCCGTGATGTCATCCTCGAACACCGTTACATTAAACGTCGCCGCAGAATGGCCTGCTGGAATTGTCACGGTGGCCGGTACGGATATCTCATCCGCAGCGCTGCTTGTTAAAGTCACCACCAGTTCGTTGGCTATGCTGCCTGTTCTGCGCACCACGCCGCGAATGGCCGGATTCGACGCACTTTCAGCGATTGAATGCGATGGTAACTCCAGCAGAAGTTGTGCTTTCAAATCGATAGGTACAGCCGCCGCATTGTTTCCGTCGTTCAACTCGGGAAGTTCACGCCCGCTGTCGCTCGACACGATGAGGTAGTGCGTTCCGTCGCCGACGCCGAAATTGGTCGGCAGCGTGACGGTGCTGGTTCGGGTGTATGAATCGTCGGAGGCGCCACCGTCCTGCAGTGGTCCGTTGCCTGAGATAAGAGCAATAGGCCGATCTGTGGCGTCGAGCAGCTCATCGTCCGAAAGATAGATCCGGTCGCTCCACGTCGCATTTGCTGGCTCGCCGCCGACGTTCTTCACGGTGTAGGTTACTGAGACTTGTCCGCCGAATTCTGCGGCCTGCGGCGAAACGCTAATGTCCTCTGCTGTGATTTCCAGGTCCGCGTCCGGTACGGAGTTTAAGAACAGCAAGTGGACCGCTCCCCGATCAAGACCACCGTCATCATCACCGGCGGCACCCACCGCCAAATCAGGTACGCCATCTCGATTTACGTCCCAGACCAGCGTCGCTGCGGAGCCAAAGCGATCTCCGTCGTCGAGTCCGAGGCCGGGGGTGGCAGCACTTAGTTTTTCATAATCCTTCACGGTGCCATCGGGATTGAGAAACAACAGGTAAACCGCACCGCGATCATCTCCCCCATCGTCATCGCCGTTTGCCGAGACGATGATGTCGGGCACGCCGTCACCATTGATGTCTCCCGCAGCAGACACGTCGTTGCCAAACATGTCACCGTCATCGAGTAGAGCTGGAAGTCTTCCGGACGTCGCACTGATCTTCTGAGTCCGCTTCGCTGTGCCATCTCGCTGCATGAATAAGACATACGCCGCTCCGCGATCGGCTCCACCGTCGTCATCTCCGGGAGCACCCACCGCCATTTCCGCCACTCCATCGCCGTCAAGATCTCCCAGGTTTGCAACTGCCCCCAACGAATCGAGGCTACCAAGAACCGGAGCAAAGCCCCCGACGCCCGTGGTGAGCTTCTGGTTATGGCGCACCGTCCCGTCGGGATTCATGAAGAGCACATAGACCGCACCTGCGCTGGTGTTCGTATGACTGTCGGCGATTGCACCAACCGCCAAGTCGACGGCGCCGTTTCCGTCGAGATCTCCAATAGACGCGACGGAACTTCCGAACTGGTCTCCGTCTCGGAGTGGCAGTGTCAACCCGCCACTCGTGCTGCTAATCTTTGATTGACCGCCAGCCGTTCCGTCGGTCTTCATGAACAGGACCCAAACGGCCCCTCGGTCGTTTCCGCCATCGTCGTCTCCTCGGACTCCGACAACGAGATCCTGGATTCCGTCCCCGTTGAGGTCTTGAATTGCCTCAACCGCGATCCCCAAGCCCGCGTTATCATCCAGGGTGCCGACGAATCCACCGACGCCATTACCAATCGGCTGTTGGTTAATCACCGTCCCGTCGTCATCGAGAAATAACGTCCACACCCCGCCGCGAGAGTTGCCCCCAGCAGCGCCGCTTTGGGAGACGACGATATCGGAGGTGCCGTCGCGATTGAGGTCTCCGATGTGGCTAACATCGATACCGAAAAAATCTCCCTCAACGAGCCCGCCCGAGAAGCCGCCCGAGATGTCGCTGATCTTGGCCGTCGATCCGACCGTCCCCGTGGACGGCAACTGGACAATGACGGGATAGTCTTCCACCTCCCCATCTATAGCGTTACCCGTGGGGGAGGCGGCCGCATCGTCCGTGCTGAGTCGGAACCGTGCATAGGTCGAACCCGGTGCGCCTGGTGGCACAACGGGAAAGGCAAGAGTCACCGTATCACTGAGTGACCCGTCCGGGACGGACATGGATGTCCGCTCAGCTTGGTTGTCGAACACTCCATCCTTGTTGTAGTCCATCCAGCCCCACAACGTCGCGTCGTCGCCTGTCGTATTCGTGACCAGGACCTTGACCTTCGGTTGCGTGCCGACGGTCAGCGTTAAGTCGTGAGGCGCATTGACCAACCCATCTTCGTCATCGGACAGAGTCTGATCGGTGTCGTCTCCGGATGCCGTGAAGTTCGGCCGAGCGTCGTCTTCCGCATCGACCGTCGCGCCCAGGAAGAGCCCCGACACGACGGAGTGACTTGGGCCGTTGTCGGACGCCACCGTTTCGTAGTCTGCGGTGGCCGTGCCGGTCGCCGAATCCGGCGCGTCTCCGTAGTCGGCAGGCGGAGACAGGAACAGGAGACTCCGATTGGCCACCAGGTCGGGGATGCCGTCGCTGTTGAAGTCGCCGAGGGACGATACCCACGCGACGAATCCGTCTGCTGAATTGACTCGGGTGGAGCTCTTGACCGTTCCATCGGTATTCATCAGCCACACATACAGTGCACCTTTACCTCCAACCGCAAGGTCAGACGTTCCATCGCCGTTCAAGTCTTCGATCGCAGCGACAGAACGCCCAAGCTGCCAATCGAAAACGGGTGCCAGACCTATCTGTGCTGGCGTGATCTCGTGTGATCTACTGACTGTGCCGTCACGCCCAAGGAACAGAATGTGCACGACGCCACCAAACATACCATTGTCTCTGAGAGCGCCAACGGCCATGTCTGGAACACCATCGCGATCGATATCACCTATACCGGCCACCGAGAGTCCGAAATGGTCGTTATTCGACAGAATTGGCCCCGTGGTCGCCGAATGCGAGATCTTTGTGAAGCTCTTCGCAGTGCCATCGCGATTTAAAAGGAAGACATAGACCGCTCCACGGCCATCTGTTGGTGAAGCGCCGACAGCCATGTCGGGAATTCCGTCGGCGTTCACGTCTCCGACGCTTCCCACGTTGCCGAAGTAATCAAAGAAGTCCAAGTCGGGTCCGCCGCCGATCCGATCTCCTATCTTCTGAAACGCTTTCGCAGTGCCGTCTCGGTTCATGAACACGACATACGCTGCACCCAGAAACTGCTTCTTGCTGTTTCCCGTTTCTTGGTTTACCTCGCTATCTCCTTGTGCTCCGATTCCCAGGTCTTGGATACCATCGCCATCGACATCACCAAGCGAGACGACTGACGTGCCAAACCGTTCCGAGTTGATCAAGCTCGGACCGCCACCTGTCTCGTGTCCGATGACGGCCTGTTCGCGAACCGTGCCATCAGAGTTCATGAACAGGATATAAACCTCTCCGCGTCCGCTACCGGGAACACTGCCGCCATAAGCCCCGATGGCGATGTCGATAATGCCGTCCCCGTCCAAATCACCGATGGCCGCACCGCTGTTCCCCATCTCGGTGTACTGTTGGGAGCTTTTCAAGACTCCAGAACCCCGAGCGGTAACCGCAGCGACGTGGTCTTCAACTTCTCCGTCGACCGCCATGCCGTAGGAATTTGCCGCTGCGGAGTCGGTGCTGAGTCGGAATCGCGCGTAGGTCTTGCCGGTGTAGCCGATCGGGACCTTGGGAAAAAGCAGCGAGACGACTTCACTTTCCAAGCCTGTCGGAACGACGACTTCCGCACGCTCTGTTGAGTTGTCGAAATGTCCGTCCGCGTCGTAGTCAATCCAGCCGTATAATGTGGCGTCTGTTCCTGTCGTGTTCGTCACAACAACGTTGACAGTAGGTTCGGCTCCTTGCGTCACATGCAGATCTACTTGGGGGACGCTGACCCCGTCTTCGTCGTCAGGAAAACCAAATGTCTCGTGCGCGTCGTCACCGATTGCTTCCGGCGAGGGCACCGCATCTTCCTCCTGATCGACTTCGGCTCCCAGAAAGAGGCCCGGTCTAGCACCGTGCCTAGGACCATCGTCGGATAAAAGCGTCCGATAGTTCCCGCGCCCTGTGCCCACCGCGCCATCCGGGGCGTCTCCGTAGTCATCTGCGTATGTCCAAGTAACGAGTGTACCGAAGAAAGTCCCTTCAGGTCCGTCCGCAGTAATCTGGTCGATGCCAACATCGGTGCCGGTGTATGAAAACTCGTAACCGGCCTCAAGTACGCTCGGAACTGCCGAGCCAGCCTCGGAATGAACACCACTGACGGAAACGAGAATGTCGGATGGTGGCGATCGGGCGGGAAGACCGTCATCATCAAGCAGCGTGTACCGGACTGTGTGTTCGGAACCGATGGGAACTCTGGCATTGTGCGGCTCGGCAACGAGTGAGTGGAGCGTTGATCCAGGGCCGAAGTCGGTCACTGTGGTAAAGGTTGCGGTATCACCCGGAGCAAGCGAGATGAGCTGCTGGAAGGCAACAGCGACGTCATACCCATGACTTTCATCAATCACACCATTGGCCGGTAGCACGTCCCCGTCAACTAAGCCAAAGAATTCCAGGTCCGTGTTCACATCGTCTAGCAAACTGCTCGACGTCGTTATTCGGTAGGGCACCTCGGTAGAATTGAAAAATGCCGTACCGGTTGTAGTCGTCGTCGTGCTCACTTCGACAACCGTCGGGTCCAGTGCGGAGAATTGGCCGGTCGCCTCGTCAGTGATGAATGCCTTTCGGCCAAAGCTAGTTGATCGCAAACCCGCACCGTCATCTTCGGCTGATCCGGTGTGGTTTAGATCGCCGTCGTAATAACGAACTATATCCAGTAAAGCTGCCGCCCCACTTGAATTCGTGATATCGTACGTCTGCTTGAGACGGGTGCCACCGGCTGCCCCGGACTGAAACTGTGTTAGGTTGACCAATTCCTGATGCAACTCAAAGTCCAAACCCTGGTAGGAAAATGAGCTAGAGATTGCTTCAGTCGTACCCTCCACAGCGAGACCAGGGAAATCGTTTGCGGTCGTCCCAAGTGTTCCAGACGTAAGAAAATCTCGCGCTGCTCCATTGACTCCTACAGCGAGGGCAGAGGCTTTGGTAGTCGACATCGGTGCCAAGCCAATTGGATCGTAAACCGCTTCGCCCGAGACGCCTCCCAAGATCGACCCGAATGCCCCGTACCCATCGACATCGATGGTCGCTCGGCCATCACCCGTGCCGTTTGTGAGGGTCGCGAGCAAATTGCGTTCTTCCAGCAGTTCAAGGCGAAGTGCATGATGATAGCGTGATCTGCGTCTCTCTCTTTTCCTGGGCCGCTTAACCAGTTTGAGCACGCGCGTTCTCCTTCGCTGAATACCGCAATGATCTATCCGCGTTATGCTGTATCAGCATACACGAATACTGGCGCAGACGTAGCCATCCGGTTACGTTGAGTCGAACTTGAAGAGGCCACGTCGGTCAACCCGGCTTGAAGGGCGCAATCCCACAGGCCTTTAGGCTCACACGTGGCAACGCATTGGCTACGGCAATCTTCCCAAGACGGCGGACATGAACGGTAGATTCGCGAAGCGGCATCAGAACATTATGAGGCTGACGCGGCAGAGACTCACCAGCAGGCTTCGGCCACCGGACCTGGACGCGAGTGGGCAACGCGCATCGGTCCGTGGTAACGCCCCCCTGTCTACCAGTATCGTTCGCCGCACTGGTCGAAAAGACCGGTGGCGCTTTCACAGTTCCCGGAACAGAGTCGGTGTCGCAACTGTGCCGAGGGCGATGCTGTTTCCACGAATCCGTCTGGGCAAGGCGGTGGGCTAAAATCGCGGTGAAGCTGCACGCTCAGGTGAGTCCGATCAAACCTTCGAATGATGGGGCAAGCGTAGCGCATCCCTAAATACGGCAGCAACTTGGGCACACAAGTCCCAAAAACTCATCTCACTATCAAAATCCCATATTGCCGTGAGAATGGGGCGTTGATGGGACAGTCGAAAATCGGCAATTCACTCGCCGCCATCAATGGCGATCGGCTGGAAACCGTTCGCCTGCCGTCCGCCTCCTGCTCGCCTTGAGTCCGCCCACGCGGGCGGACATCAGGCGCGCGAGGGGCGGATCGGAGATCGCCCCTGTTTTGGCTAGGGAAAGCCAAAACCAAGAACGCCTCTACAAGAGGCCGTCGCGGACCTGCGGCCGCGACCCCAGACCTTGCGACACGGCGACACCTCGCACCTCGGTGATCTCTACCGGCTCCAGGTCTGGGGTCGCGTCCTCGCTGCGCTCGTTCCTTGACGGCCTGCACTCCACCGCCCCCTACGGGGCTTTCACCATCGCAGGATGCGACGCCACCCCTGCCGAGTCGGCAGGGGACTCCTCTTCGCCCCTTCCTCCCGTTCCGCTGCCATTCCGCCGCGTTGCTGTTGGGTCGCCCGGTGCTGTCGGGGCCAGTGCCACGACGGGCGACGTTTTATTTTCGCTCAATGGCGGGGAGAATCGTCCGCTGCAATTCCTCCATGGTGATTGACTCAGGTTGCCGGCCTTGGAAAGCGCCGGCGTGCATCGCTTCGCCCCAGGCTGGCCTCACATCAAGACCCACCTGCAGCAGTTTCCACGTAGCGTCTTTAGCGCCCGCGTTTCCTTCCTCGTCGCAGTCGAAGAACATCGACACGCGGCCGGCCGCCAGTTCTTTTGACAGGCGAACGATCTTGGCCACCTGCTCGTCCGTGATCCGATTCGAGCAGATCGCCACCGCCGGGATCTGCAGGGCGTCGAGCTGAATCACGTCGTTGAATCCTTCGACGATGATCAAACCATAGCGCGTAATCGCTTCCCGG
Organism: bacterium; assembly: GCA_030430075.1. Lineage (GTDB taxonomy): Bacteria > Planctomycetota > Planctomycetia > Pirellulales > Pirellulaceae > ARS98. The sequence goes on along the minus strand of JAUIGN010000027.1, from coordinate 25,052 downwards.
TAGCAAGGTTCTTCCAGGCGGCCCCGTTGTTGGCCGAATAGTTCCAGTCCGCGATGAAAGCCTTTGGGAAACTTGTGCTTGATCGGGCGTTTCTTGGGATCGCGCTCGGCCGGCGGTGTCGCTTCAAAGGCCTCGAGTTTCTCTTCGTATTTCGGATCACGTCCCACGAACGCAATCACTTCGTTCTCTTCGGAGAGAAATGGGTAGACGATATGATCGCGAAGACTCCAGCCGCGTTTGTCTCCGCCGCCATCCTTCGGCATCAGGCCGACCTGCCATTTCTGCATCGCCGCAGCTGACAGCGCCGGATGGCGGCGGACGTAGGCAGAAGCCGCTGGTGACATGGTTGCCAAGTCGGTCACCAATTTCTCCCAGATGGGCGGCTCCATCAGCAGCCGTGACTTTTCACCGGCCAGCAGCGGTGGGTTTGACTTCGGCGATTCTGTTTCTTCGGCGGCCTTGGCCGCGCGCTGCGGTGGGGGAGTGGCGGCCGGCTTCTCGCCGGCGATGACCTGCTTGACTTCATTGAATTCTGCGCCGCGGAGCCGATCGCCGGTGCAACGCTGGCCCTTGATCCACCCGTACATCAGGTTGAGCAGATTCCCCCGACACTCGCAGCCGTAGGCGTGGCACTTCCATTGCTTGGCGGCGTTGTCCGTGTCGACCGCGATCTCGCGTTTGCTCGCGTGGTCACCGGCACAGTTGAATGGGCAGTCGATCCGCACGTTTCGGCCGTCGCCGCTGATCTCGACTTCGCTGCCGCAGAGTCGGGCCGCGTCTTGCAGTGTGGTCTCGCGCTGGAAGGTATCAATATCGACGAAGGCCATGCCAAGGAGGTGAAGCGAGTCTCAAGGAGAAATAGATCAAAACGGAAACGCATGGTACGCTAGGTCCTCGGAATGCCCAAGCAAAAAGCTCGCCAAATTGTTCGCACCCGGCAGGTCGAAGATCTGCTCCGTCTGCTCGAATTGACCCCGGCGACCGCCGCCGATCTCCTGGCTGCGAGCGACTCGTTTGGGACGCCCGAGGAGCCGGGTCGCTTCGCGGATCTTCGCCGCGTGCGTGAAAAGCTCGCAGCGCTGGTCGCGGCCGATCTCGTTACCTTCGAAGAGTATGCCCTCGGTCGCCGCCGCACGATGAATTTTTATCAGCTCAGCCGCACAGGGTATCGCTACCTACATGGCGGCGATCCACCGGAAAGCTATCGTCGGCGTTTCGACCGGATAACGCCGACCCAGCGCGAACATACGTATGATTTGTCACGATTGATCACGCATGCCGTGGCGTGTGCGCATCGGCGGGGAATCCGTCTGGAATGGGCGATGCTGGAAAACACCTACACGATTGCGGCTCCGCCGCATCGCACGAAGCCGGATTTCAGCGTCGTGTTTGGTCATAGCGGGATGCGATTCAATACGTTCTGGGAACGGGATCGCCACACCGAGTCGATCGACTCGCCAGCGGCCAATAGCGTCCGCAATAAGATCCTGGCCTACGAGGCGTACTATGATCTTCTCATCGAGCGTTGGCGACGCGGCGACTTCCCCGGCCGACGACCGCGGCTCCGCGTCCCGTTCTGGACCGATACGATGGAGCGGGCGGAACATATCCTGCATACCGCCTCGCAACTGGCCCGCGATCCGCGGCGACTGTTGGTCTATGCCACCACACTCGATGCCTTCATCAATGATACGGACGCCTTGATGCAGCCGCTCTTTCTCGATCATCGGGGCTGCTTCCAAGCACTCTGTGACCTCCACGCCACGTCCGCATTTCAGCGAGAGCCCGTGCGACTACGCGCTCCCGTTGTGGCGCCGGTTTTGGCCTTCTGATATTCTCGCTGCCCTGCCACGTACTGCCTGCGGACTGGAGCGGCTACTAACCCGCTTCCCATCCCGCGACCTCGCCGGGGCGGAGCAGGGAAGCAGTGACCGAGACGCCTGGTGGGCCGATCCTGTCTGGTACGCGAAAACAGCACCTCGCCGCCTGGCAGGATTTTCGGTGCGCCGGCGGGCTGTCATGCGCCGCTGGATCACCAGCTGGGGGGTCTTCAGCGATACGCGGCCAGCAGTCGCTCCGCAGATTCTCGCACGATCGTCACATGCCACAATTGCTTGCGCCGAAGCGGCTGCGCCGCTACGCTACATAGCCAGTGAAGGAAGTATCGAGCAAGAACTTCGGCGTCTTGATTGCGTATCTGGTTCCTGGATTCACGACACTCTGGGGTGCCAGCTTCTTATCGGAGACCATTCACCTGTGGTTGACGGGGCCGTCGTCGGACGGTCCCACCGTTGGTGGCTTCCTGTATGTCACGCTCGCGGCCGTAGCCGCTGGGCTGACGGTCAGCACGATTCGCTGGGTGGTTATTGACACCCTTCACCACCATACCGGCATCCGGCGTCCGCAGTGGGATTTTGCGCGAATGCAGCAGCACTTTGATGCCTACGACCGCCTGGAGCACAACCACTACATTTACTATCAGGCCTATGCGAATATGGTGATCGCTATGACGGTTGTCTGGGGATCCTGGCGAATCAGCGGCCGTTTTCTTCAGCCGCCTGGTGGCACGGACGTTGGCTTCGTGTTGTTAATCGCGATCTTCTTTGCTGGGTCTCGCGACACTTTTCGCAAATTCTATGTGCGGGTTTCGAATCTGCTGGCTGCTGAACAGAACTCCGACAGAGATGCTCACGGCAAAGTCGGCGACGCGACTCAGGCCCCCGGCTTGCGCGCCCGCTTGCGCGATTTCTTGGGCTTGTCCGGCTGGTAGTCCAGCAGTTCCTCGAGCCCGCATCCCAGCGCCGCACAGAGTTTGTCGACCGTCGCGAGCGTCGTGTTGTAGGAGGTGCGTGAACCCAGCGTCTCCACGGTCGCCTTGGATAGCCCTGATCGATCCGCCAGGTCGGCGTATGTCAACCGTTCCCCGGTGCGTTCCATGTACGCACGCATCTGTTCGCGCAGGCGGATCACGATCACTTGACAGTGCTCAGCGATCTTGTATTATTAATACAAGATCGGTTCCTTTGGGGGCCTATGTTCATCCACGTTCCAGGCATGAAGATAGCGTCCCCTGGGAGCCGTGTACACCGAGGCGCCCGGCGCGTTGCCGGCGTCATGACCATGCGTTGAGCACAAGGAGCACTGCGATGACCAACGGCGGCGGACATCCACCCCAAGACCCGAAACAGTCGGCTTCGCCGACGGACAAACCGCAACCCAGTGAAAACAAGGAGCCCGTCCGGAAGTAACGATGACCCCGTCCCGCGACGCGGTTGTTCGTGCTACTGACGGAGTCGAATTCGGCTGGTTCCCGTGGCGAGTCTGTCGACTCGCCGCGGGTTCTTTATCTGCTGCGGCAGCTGGCGCCCTACCGAATTTCGTTTCGCCATGTCTCCCGTCTGCTGATAAACTGCTGGCGTGCTGATCGCAATCACAGCACCGAGCGTCAATGCACGCGGTCCCCAATATATGGAGCGGGTCTTCTCGTCGCTTCTCGATTCGCTCGACCGCCGGGATATTCTGCGGCTCGAATACGGCCAGTACGATGGTGCGATTGGGATTTTTTGTCGTTTTCCGGATCATCTCCAGCAGCACGTGCTGGTGCACTTGAATGCCAAGTATCCGAACTGCCGGATCACGGTGCTCGCTGAGCACGCTCTGGAACCCGATCCCGACCAGGTCACGTGGTCGTGCTCGCTGAAGCTGACCCCCGAGCTCTTCCCGATCCTGCGGCATCGGCAGTTTCAGGATGTTGTCACCGGTTTGTTGGAGGATCCGCTGGAGAGTTTACTGTCGGTCGTGCAGCCCGATCAGCAGCTGCACCCGCGAATTCAAATCGCCGTGCGGCAGGCTCGAGCGTGGCGACGGTCGTGGGCCCGCAGCGCGGTCAAGCGTTTGGACCGGGCGTTCTTTCGCTCGCACCATCACCTGGCCGACTTTTACGCCCGGGGAATCTCGACCCGGTTGCTTTGGGTACCCGCTTTGCTGCTGGGTATGTTGTCGATCCCGGATCGCTTCCTCTCCCGTCAAACCGATACGACGACCAGCCGCTTTGGTGATCGCGAGGACGACATCCAAGCCGCCGCCGACAAACTCGGCGGTAACCTGTTCGATGCCAGGTTGATGCTCTCGGTGCGCGGTCCTCGAGGCTGCGAAAAGTTGGCCCGGACGAAGCTCCGCACCATCAAGGGCGCCTTCGGCGCCTTTACCAAGTCCCGTCTGGCGACGTTCCACGCGTCACGCATCTGTCGCGGTCTGCCCCCAAGGTCGCCCTGGTTCTTTCTTTCGGCTGACGAGTTGGCCACGCTTTTCCATCCCGCCACCGACAGTGTTGGTACGGAACGACTCGCGGTGACTCCCTTTACGGAACTGGAAGCTCCCGCCAGGCTGCCATCAGGGGCAGAGCATGGGGGTGTCGTACTGGGCCGCGTGCAGCACAAGCAAGACCAACGCTCCTTCGGGATTCTCGAGGACGATCGTCGCCGACATCTGTACCTGGTGGGTAAAACAGGGATGGGCAAAACCAACCTGCTGGAGAATCTGATTCGCCAGGACATCGAAGCTGGCCGCGGCGTCGCGCTCATTGATCCGCACGGCGATCTCTTCGAGCGGATCTTGGAAAGCATTCCCCCGCGACGCACCAATGACGTCATCGTGCTAGATCCCGCCGATGCGACCCATGCGCTCTCGTTCAACCCGTTGGCCTGCCCGGACCCCGAGAGGCGGGATCAGGTTGCCTCGGGCGTCGTTTCCGCCTTTAAGAAACTGTACGACTCGTGGGGTCCGCGGCTGGAGGACACGCTCCGCAACGCCACCTATGTCGCCATCGAGCAGCGGGGCACGTTGCAGACGATCATGCGGATCCTGGCTGATGAGGCCTTTCGTGTTCGCGCGACCGCACGCATCGAAGACCAGGTAGCCCGCGACTTCTGGCAGCTGGAGTTCGCCAACTGGAATGATCGCTATCGCACCGAGGCAGTGGCCGCGATTCAGAACAAGCTGCGGCCTCTGATTATGAATCGCGGCGTCCGAGCGATTGTCGGTCAGGGCGGACGATCGCTCGACCTTCGCCAGGTGATGGACCAGCAGCAGGTTCTCCTGGTGAATCTCAGCAAGGGGCTGATTGGCGAAGACAACTCGCGGCTCCTGGGCGCGCTGCTGGTCACCAAGCTGCAGCTCGATGCCATGAGCCGGGCCGATGTCGTCGAGCACCAGCGGCCCGACTTCTACCTCTACATTGACGAGGTGCAGAATTTCACGACGGGCTCTTTTGCCACGATTCTCAGCGAAGCCCGCAAGTACCGTCTCAGCTTGACGCTCGCCCATCAGTACCTCGGGCAGTTCGACAAGGAGCCGGAAACACTCAAGGCGATCTTCGGCAATGTGGGCTCGATGATCTGCGGTCAAGTTGGCAGCCACGACGGCCGGCAGCTTGCCGAGCAGCTCAGCAAGTACGAGGGCCAGGTCAAAGCGGAAGACTTGACCAATCTGCCGAAATACCATGCCTACATCCGGCTCTTGCACGACGGCATGCCGTTGGCTCCGTTTTCGTTGCAGACGTTTAGATCTTCGCCAATCGAGGCCGGAAGGGGAGCCTTGGTTCGCAGGATCTCCAACGAGCAACACGCCAAGCCGCGAGAGTTAGTGTTGCGCGAGCTCGAGCAGCAGGCTTGCCAACGACCGGCTGCAGCGTTTGCGGCTCAGACCCGGACTTCTGCCGCCCGGATGTCGGGTCAAATTGCCGGCACTTGAGCGGGCGACTTTCGCCACGCATTGCCTGCAGCGTGGCGGAGCAACATTCTGCAGCCACATTCCGAGCGACACTGCCGGATCCTGTCACCGCCGCAAGTCGCTCTCGTGTGTTGCTGGGCATGCGTCAAATCGCGTCGTCATGACCGTCGCGGGAAGCCGCCGAGCCACTTGATGCACCTTCCGACCCGAGCACACCGGCTCGCCGTGGCGTCAAAAGGTGCTCCGGCTCTCTACTTTTGACGCGGCTCGCCGGCGTGCTTTCGGGGAAGGTGCCATCGTGGCTCCTTTAACATCTTCCCACACCCAATCATGACACACGCATTTCAGACGGAACCAGGCATCGGCGATCAGTGCCCTTGCTGCGGAGACTTCATCCAGGAAGGTCACCAATGCGATCTGCCCTCACCGGCTCACACGCTCGCGCCGTGGACCATCGAGAACGAAGGGGACGAGCATAACGTCCGCCTGGAATTGAAAGGCGACTTCGGCAGCAAACCGATCGCTCATCTGTACGCGTCGTTTGAATCCGACGAGTACGAATACGATACCGAGGAAGAGCGTCTGGCGGACAGGGCTGAGTACCAAGCCAACGCCCGACTCATCGTGGCGGCACCGCAGCTTTTGGCAGCTTGTGAAATAGCCAAAGAGAGCTGTGAGCTTCTCCCGGATAGCGTCAAAACGGACGTTCTGGTTGGTGCCCTTGAGGCCGCGATTACCCAGGCTCGCGGAGCGTGATCTCCGCACCCAAAATCGGTCAGCGGACCTAGAAATCTCAAGCTGCCACTTATGACACTTTCTTCCGCCTCCGTCTAGCGCCGCTACCAGTCAATGTCGGCACAGAGATTCTGATTGCCGGGCCAGGTGTGGTATAATCCTGGCGACAAGCGAATTCTTTCCCACCCTCATCATGCAGCAACACGAGCATCCCGTGCAGCGAATCAACGCCGACGATCAACCCGAAGTGGTCCGACAATTTCTCCTCTCGCTGGAGATTGACGCCGACGGTTCGATCATTGAAGTGGGCGGCAGGCAATTGCACATCTCACAGGCCCATGATCCGGACGTGATTGCTTCCATTCAGCGCGGATACGACGAAATACTGGCTGGCAAGGGCCGGCCACTAGCGGAAGTCGACGCCGAGATTCGGGAGAAGCTTGGTTTTACGCCCCGCAAGTCATGAGCCTCCCGCTGATCGTCACGCCGGAGGCGCAGGAAGGCTTGTTGCGAAACGCCCGCTGGTCGGCGGAGCATCATTCTGTGGAGCAAGCCGCGCGTTGGTACGACGGCTTCGTGGACGCCATTGAGGGAATCCCTGATCGCCTGCTGCAGTGCCCGCTAGCCCGAGAGAATGATGCCGTTCCGTTTGAGCTACGAGCGCTCCATTACGGGGTCAGTTCGCGGCCCACGCATCGGGCGCTATTCACGATCCGCGCTGACGCTGTGGTCGTGCTTTCCGTGCGCGGGGCGGCTGAGCGAGATGTCTCGGCGGACGATCTTTAAGATCTCGGCTGCAGCTTCCTTGCGACGGAGTGCGGTCAATTCCGCGATCGCCGTCCCACGTTGGGTCTGAACAACGCGGGCCGCCGTCGCGGCTCACTGGCTTTGTCCCCAAAATGGTTGACGGTCGCAAGTCGGACCGCTAGGCTCTGCCACGTTTTTGATTCTTTTTCTCCCCCATTCCTATGTCTGCTGAGACTCCTCAGGCGCAGGGTGAAACCAAGACCCAGCCCCTCGCCACCTTCCGTCACCGTACCATCAGTGCATCCGTTTTCGAGAACCAGGGCCAGAAAGGCCGATACCTGTCTGTCAGCGTCCAAAAGCGCTACAAGGCTGATAAGGGCGACTGGCAAACGACCAACAGTTTCCAGCGGGATGAACTGCCCGTGCTGCAGGAACTGGTTCGCCAGGCCTATGCGTTTATTCTCGAAGAGGAGAACAAGGCACCAGCCCAAGGCGAGTAGCCAAGTTGCCTTTCGGGCGAGCTCCGCACAGGCCTATTTCGAGAGTGGGTCGGCCGCGCGATTATCGCTTGGCGGAAACCCCCTTTCTTCGATCAGCGAGAGACGAAGTTGCACGCGATCGAGGGCGTTGATACGCAGCAGCTCCACCGTCGTCCTGCCGACCGCGGTTGTGCCCAACAGAATCGCCACCTGCCAGCGAAAATGATCCGCCCAAGCGTCAGCTCGCGGGTTGAACAACTCGACCGTCTGGCCGGTCTCGGGGTCTTTGCTGCTGATGTTTGGGCCTTTGTTTTTATTGCACGAGAAGCAAGCCAGGGCGAGGTTTTCGGCGACCGTCGCACCGCGGTGCTGCTGACCGATGATGTGATCCACCTCGTGTGATAAATCCACGAACTGCTGCGGCATCTGGCAGTACTCACATTGAGCGTCGGCACGCCGCCAAACAAGTTCGCGAAGTTCCCGCTTCATGCGTCGCCAGGACGGTCGGTGAGCTGTTTGAGAGACCGTCTGGCCTTGGACTTGAGCAGCGACAGGAAATTACCGACGCGTTCGTAACAGTCGATCTCAGTTTGTTCTTCCGTAGTCAACGTTCCCTGCCGGGCCTTCTCGGCGAGCACACTCATGCGGTCGCGGTCTTCGGGCGGAAACTCAAACGTCAGTATCGAACGTGCGAGGTCAGCCGGCAGACTGCTTTCGTTCGGGTCAATGATCCGAGCGAGGATTTCGGCTTCCGAGGCTGGTGCTGAGGTGCTCATGCCAGGATTATAACACAAGCACCCACGGGACACATCGGATGAGAATTCTGGCGTCTACGAGCGAGTTTGGATCGAGTGGGGTGGTTCCCAGGGCTCCCAACCGAGCCCCTTAACTCGCCAGGCTGTCCGTGTGCTGCCTGCCTGGCGGCCGATAACCCCAGTTTTCTGTTCTGTTGCAGTGAATCACGACGACGAAGTGACCGGGATCCATCCGTGGCAGTCTGAGAACAAATGTCATAAGATTTGGCCTGGCACGAGGTATTCGATGCTGGAGGCCCAGATGACTGATCGCCGACCCGTAGTATTCATTGGATCGTCTTCAGAAGGGTTGGAAATCGCCGAAGCGATTCAAGTTAACCTTGATCGTGTATGCGAAGTGGTTATTTGGAGCCAGGGTGTGTTCGGCCTAGCAAAAGGGACACTTGAGTCGCTTGCGCAACGAGTGAACGACTTCGACTTCGCAGTGCTGGTGTTGACGCCGGATGATTTGATCACGTCACGCGAGAAGACGCAGCAATCAGCCCGAGATAATGTGCTGATCGAACTCGGACTGTTCATTGGTAGAATTGGGCGAGATCGGACATTTGTGATATTTGACCGCGGGGCAGACATGAAGCTCCCCTCGGATCTTGCTGGCGTCACGATCGCCGACTACCAACTTCATTCGTCGGGAAACCTGCGATCGTCCGTCGGTGCACCCTGCACAATGATTAAGGAAAGTATTCGAGAAGCAGGAGCGCGAGAGAGAATCGACTCGGATACGGACCGGAACACGCGGCAAACGACAGGCCGTAAAATGACTGAAGAAATTCGAATCCAGCCCGTGGCCGATGCGATCATCACAGATGAGCACATCGATCCCGTGCTCGATGCCATTACCGTCGTCGACAATATTGAACGGGAGGCCGCCAAGCTTGTCAAAAGTGACCTTGTCCAACTGGTAATTGAGAAAAACGTCAATGGGGGAATCCTGAAAATGATTGTCCCCCTTCTGAATTACGAATTGACACTCCTGGAGTTCGCGTACAGTCGCGAGCCTAAGGGGACGTTTGGGTTGGGATATCCAGTCAACCTGACGGAGTATTTAACGACGGAAGATAAGACGGTCCACGAAATAGAGGACGATGAAGACCTGGTCGATGCGCTTCGTAATGCCTTCAATTCTGCGACAGCGAAAACAAAAATAGAGAAAGTCTTGCAGGTAGCCATCAGCAAGAGCGCTGAACGCAGAACCGGGGGCAACTAGTCGTAGCTCACCGAACGGAACCCTGATTATTGGGCGTCGCCACGATCGGACACCAGCCCGCGGGGCTCGATGGTCGGCATACTTCGAGCGAAAACAAGGGGCAGTGAGCTCCGCAATCGTCCTAATTCGTGATCGCGGGTCACGTCTGCCCTCCAATTTCGGATTGTGCTTCGAGGCCACCTACTGACGTCAATAATCTTCTGGAAGCATCGCCGTGATCGCGCCGCCTTCGCCGTCTTCGATGAACCACAATCGTTCACCTTCCGGGGATTCGAAAACTTGCAAGTAATCAATGCCATCATGCTGCGCCGCCTTTTGTTGCAGTACGCGAAGGCAGGCGACGATGGTTTCCAGGCTGAATTGCTCGATTGCTCCCGGCGTCGCGAGCAACGGCTTGTCCTGGCTCGGCAGAAAGCGGTTGCAGGAATCGGGGTGGTCGAGTGGTGGTTCCTGTGGTGTTAGTTCGAGGCGGTCCGTCATGTGGACACGTTGCCAGTGAAATAGCGACTTGTCAAACACGGAACGACCAAAATCGCCGTGCTTTTTTGCAGTGGTTTGCTTGACGGCGCGCCAGGAGCCCAGGCAGACTCGGTCCCAAGACGACGGCGCCCGCACCTGAATGCAGCCCAGCGCGCCGCTTGAGCCTTCCTGTTACCAATCGCCCTCGTGAAACCCGACATTCTGCCGGCGGATATTCAGGCGGCGGTAGAAGCCAGCCGCCAGCTTACTGGTCCGCAGATTTGCGCGCTGATGCGACGCTATCGGATTACGATCCGAGAGCTAGGGGCGTCCGAAAAATAACTTCCCAGAATCAGTAGTCAGTAGGAACGGCCGTGTAGTTCCAGCATGGTAATTGGTTTTCAAACTGGATTGGGGATGCTTCAAGGAAGCAGGTCGAGGCCTTGCGTTTGAGCTGGTAGGGTTTGGCGAGCACAGCGTATGTCAGTTTCAAGCCAGTGCTTGTCCAGACGCGGCGCAGGCATGTTGTGACAATTTCCCACGTGCGAAAGATCACACCATTCCATGCCCGCTGAACATGTGGAAACAATCGGTGTTCGATCGGGTTATATTTCGAGCAATGTGTCGGGTAGTGGGCCACGCGAATCGGGATGTTGATTCGGTTGACAAGTCGTTGCAAGTCTTCTTTGAAGATATGATGACGGCAGTTATTGCTTCCGCCACTATCGCACAACATCAGGATCGATGTGGCCTTAGGGTAGGACCGCTCGCCATGGCGGCGCCACCACAATTTAAAACTGTCACAAGCGAATTGGCTGGTGTCGTGACTGTTGCCCAAGGTAATGTGACCTGCGTTACGCTTCACATCGTACAACCCATGCGGGATGATCTTGCCTTCGGCATAGCTGGGGAAATCGTGATCGAAAACGCGATTTGGCCCCGTGGAATAAGCGTGTCCGTCGCGGAAGAACTCGCCCCAAAGCTCCTTCTTTTTCGTATCCATGCTGATGATTGGATTCGGAGAATCGAGGTACTGTTCCTTGAGATCGGCAATGTTTTCGAATTGCTCGTTACGGCAAGGATGCTCACCCATCGCTTTGGTTTTTTCTGCTTGTCGCTGATGGAAGCCGAATTCGTCCAGCAACCCTCTCACAGTGTCGGGACAGACTGGAGTCCCGCGTCGCTCCAAACGCTGAGCAATCTCTGTGCTTGAGAGGTACGTCCAAATCACGTCCTCACGCATCGGATCGCCTGCGGTATGATCGCTCACTATTTCAAGCAGGTTATCCTTCAATGTTGGCATTGCATCGCTAGCTCGATGACGGCCCCCCCTTTTTTCGTATCCGTTGTCCCGCTTCGTCTTCGGGAAGTCGTTCCACGTCGCTACGACCTTCTCGAATCGTCTTTGGGTCACAGCCCAAACCATGGGCAATGCACTCGACACCACCGTGCCCCAACTTCTCCGCCTCGACCGCTGCATAGCGTCGACGATCCTTCTCGGAAAGTGACACGTAGAAGGCCTTCATATGTTTCCAGACTTCTGGCGAATAGGGATCCATAGCTTCCTCCGTCACCAAGAGTAACGCGATCTGTTTCCCTATCAGCATAAACAACTTAAGGAAATCGGGAAGTTATTTTTCGGACGCCCCTAGCGGGTCGCATGCAATTTACGCAGAAGCGAATTCGCCAAGTGCGAGAAGCTGGCCTCGATCATCCGTATGCGGTCCGCGATTGGATTGAAGCCATCATCGGTGAGGATCCCGGTGCTGTCTGACCGCGCAACCGGAATGGAATCTGTCCGGCGTGCCGCAGCTTTGCGATGCGGGTTTTTTGGGCCCACGCCGTTGCGGGTACGAGCCCAATTGTCACCTGCGGCTTGCGAAGGATGGTTGCGGAATTGCTCGCAGCCTCTCCAGCCTACACCCTCGGCCAGGTAGTCCGCTGCGTGGCTCCACCTGGCCTTCGGGCTGTGCCACGCGGGCGGCTGCGGAACAATCCGGGGCCGTTTTATTTCTTTCTCCCTTTCATCATGGGAAACACCACCTACCACTTGTGCTCCATCGAAGTTTGCAGCGGCGAACAGGAGTACGTGATTTACGAACTGCGTCAGAATCTCACGCAGGACGACTATACGCGGGAGGTTCTGGCGTTCTGTCAGGAGAGCAGCGGGGGCATGTCGGGGGAGTCGACCGATCGCACGTTCTGCGAATGGGCATACGACGATCGCCTGTACAAAGATCCCTGGGTTCAGGATGTTACCAAAGAGGAATATCACGTCCTATCGAGGTATCTTCACTGTCGCTGAAGCGAGCCCCGTTGTTTCGGCAGCGGGGCTTTCTTTTTGGTCGCGACTCCGTACCAACCCCCGGACGTTGTGGTCGTGAGCACTGCAGCGGGAGTTCGGGACGCAGTTGGTCCGATGACGCCCAAAGGCTCGCCGTCGATGCGCTCCCGACACCCGCACGCTGGAGTGGATGGTCGCCAACAATCGGCCAAAAAACAGTTTTCCGCTTGGCGAAATCGCTAAGGTCTGGCAGACTTCCTGCCCTATGTCGCGTCAGCTTTCGCTGCAGTTTGGGGACGAGGATCGTCCCGGTGAAATATCTCCTCAGGTGAAAGGAGCGGGGGTGCGCCGGGGTGCTGACGAGGAGGTCGTGGCCGAGATTGCTGAGGACCTGCGACCTCGCGTGCGGGCGTGTCTCCAGCAAGCGGGTGATGCGGGCGAGAGCACGGTTGAACCAACTTCTTCTTCTGAGGCGAAATCTCACCCAGCGGCTCCGCCGCTGGTGCGGCCGGACCGGCAATTCACCTTTGATGGCGCAGCGCACTACGACTGGCCGCTGCCCGAGGAGGATCGGGACACGATCACGGTCGACCGGCTGCGTGATGACATTGATGGCCCGCCGCATCGCTTTGTGATTCGTCGGGGTGACACGGTTGAGGTGTTTTTTCGTCAGGATCGTGTGGAGATCGGCGAGGTGTTCGGGATCTCGCACGCGCGGCAGGAGGTTCGGGTTCGCTTTGGTGATCGCGGGCAGGGGATCTGGTTTGCAGTTGGTCAGATCTACCCGACTTTGGAGCTGGAAGTTGAATCGGAACGGGAGCGGCACGTACTCATATCTTCAAGCACGAGGCATGCCACATCAACGCCGCCGCGCTGCGTTACCAACCGCCGCCAATGAAGCAGCCGGCGTCTCAAGAGTGGCTGCCGGAAATCGAGCGTTATCGCGGTGATCTGGACCGGGACCTGGGCGCCGTGGCCAGGAATCGCCTGGCGGAACGCATCACTGGCGGGCTTTCGCGGCCCAGCAAGATGCCCGAGGCGGCCTGGGGCCTGCCTGCTTCCCGATGCAACGTCGGTTCCACGTTGATGCAGGTCAAGGGCTCGGTCTGTGCCGCCTGTTACGCCACCAGCGGGCGCTACAATTTTCAACGCGTGCAGCGGAAGCTGGAACAACGCTACGAGGGGCTCGCTCATCCGCTCTGGGTGCCGGCGATGGTGCTGTTGATTCGCTGGCATGTGGGACGTTACTTTCGCTGGTTTGATTCGGGGGATCTGGCGGCGGGGAATCATCTTTTCAACATCTGCGAGGTGGCTCGTCACACGCCCGACATCCGCCACTGGCTGCCGACGCGGGAGTACGAAATCGTCAAGTCGCTGGGTGTTCCCCGGCCGGAGAATCTGACCATTCGCGTCTCGGCCAACATGGTCGATTCCCCGCCGCCGGCTTGGTCGCCTCAGACATCGATGGTGATCACCAAGGAACCGCCGGCGGGAACGCACATCTGCCCGGCGCCCGAGCAGGGCAACGTTTGCGGATCCTGCCGCGCCTGCTGGGACCGGGACGTGGACAATGTTGCCTATTACCTGCACTGATGCGTGAACTCCGATAATTTCTTTGACTCCTTACCATTGCCAATCCGTCACTCGATCCGGCACAGGCCAACTCCGCGGGGGATCACGCCGCGCCGACTGACGGCAGCGAAGACGGCATTGAGGCGGGAGCGGGAGCGGTTTCCCTTGTGGGCCGACCAGGTGGCTGCGGAGCAACCGACACCGGAGGAACGCATTGCGTACTTCGACGGGCGGCTGCTCAATGATGATCAGGAACATCGTGACCTGGCCGCGAGGCAGTGGCGATGGGCTCGCCGCAATCTGGCCGGGGTTTCGGCGGCGGTGCGGGCGGAGATTGTGGTGGCGTGGAACCAGAGCTCGATTCCACCTCACGCCCATTATTTCGCAGACTATGTTCGTACCAACCTTCGTCGTCGCGATCTTCCCATTACCGAGTGAAGCCTGATCGTGAATCCCCAACGGCCACGCTTGCGCTGATTGGCTGCGGGAAGCAGAAGCGTAACCAGGCCTGCGCGGCGCGGGAGCTTTACACTGGCCCGCTGTTTACGGCTTGTCGCCAGTGGGCGGAGACCCATGCGGATGCGTACTGGATTGCCTCGGCCAAGCACCTGATCCTGGAGCCCGGCCAGATTACCGAGCCGTATGAGCTCTCGCTGCGACAGCTCGACGCGGACACCCGTCGCTGGCGGGCGCGGCAGATCCAGTTGCATTTTCGCAGCCGGTGGATCGAGTACTGCACGTTTGGGAAGAACCGCTGCGGCTTTGTCGTCGCGGTGACACGACCTAGGGTCGTGCTGCTGGCGTCGCGTGATTATCTGTTTGGCTTTTATGAATGTCGCGAACGCGGCCAAGACAGCTACGAGTTCGAGACACCGCTCGCCGGAAAGGGGATCGGCGAGCAGCTTGCCTGGTTGCGAAAGTCGCATCAGACCGACGCACGCCAACTGCTGCTGTTCGGCGAAGAGAAAATCTCGTGAATCGGCACGAGCGATTCCAAGCGGAATAAGCAGAACAGAATCGATCCAATCACCGGTCCAGACCAAAATCGTCCATCATCGTCTGCGCCCCATCGAGATCATCGCCTAGCAATTTGGTGATTTCACGGGCGATCTCATCACGCTCCGTTTGCGGTCGATGCGCGTTGGCATCTTGGATTTCTTCGAGGCAACCCTCGCACAGCATCGAAAAATAGACGCCGTCCGAATCACAGAAGCCGGCGCGGTACACGTACCACGGCTCGGATCTCCACGAAGGCGATACGTCAGGCCCGCCGCCGCAGCAGCCGCACATTCCGCCTGGCTTCTCGCGTCCGTCATCCTCGTACGTGACGATCTTCGCGTGGAAGCGTGATTCGAGTTCCGCCCGCATTGGAATTCTGGGGCCTTTGCTTGGCGACTTTTCGTTTCGAGGCATTCGCCCGGCAGATTGCCACAATTTATAGTCACCTGCAAGCGAATCGCGTTCGCAGATAATCGTCATCTTTTGCTTGCCACATCAAACGGCACACGGCAGTCTATTTCTCGCCATGGCCAAGCAGCCGCTCTTCTTCCCGGCAACGCGACCACGTTTCAAGGAGCTTGAGCAACTCAGCCGGCGATCTGGTGCCCGTCGTCTGCCAACCTATTTTCTTCGTCGCGGTGCGTAACCTCCGGCTGCCAGGCGAAGGCGATGAAGCGTTTCGAATGCGGGCAGAGCAGACAGCGATCTTTGCGAAGACGCTGGTTGATGCGGCTCTCGCGAATTTCGACATCCAGATGCATATTGCCGATCCCCGTCTCCCCGAAACCGAGGCTGCGGAACGCAGAAGCCCCACGGTACGCATCGATTTCGACGAAGCGTTCGCCGTTTGCGGAATTGGGGAAGGGCTACAGGCGACAAGAAACAAACATTGGGGAGCCGGCCCGTGCATCCTGCCTCTACGTCCCAATGATCCCGTCGATCCCCAGCGGATCTTGTACGTCTTTAAGGAGGGAAGTCGATACAACCTGAGATTCGAGCAGCGGCAGCGGATGAAACAATTGCTGGGAAAGCGATATCGTCCACTGGTGACGATGGCCAAGAGATCGACGCGGAGAGCCTTTCTTGACCAACTCACTGCCCAGCAGGCCTACGCCATCCGTCGCATTCTGCAAATGGATCCGGTTACGTTTTGGCAAGCTGCGAAGGGATCGATCACAGAACTCCCCGAACAGCCGGGTCGAGTTGATGCGATCGAATTAGCCGCGATTCCTGGCAAGCCGAAGCAGCGTCGGCTCGACCTCGAACTGCCGTAGAAACGCACGAATCAACGAACAGGAAGACCTTGCCCAAATATCCTCCCAACGCGCCGACAGCGTAGTTCGCGGAAATCGTCAGAACACCGCCCGTGGTTTGTGAGCCTATTGCATGTCGCGCCCGACTCTCCTTCTCACCCATCCTTCTCACCCAGCAGCCGTGGCCCTTACACATAAGACTCCCAGACTTCGCAAGTCCCCGCCTTGTCAGTTACCGCTATTTTTCGGGGGTACGGTTTGGTAAGGTTGGCCCAGTGCTAGCGGCGATTTCAAACGAAACGGAGGCCTCACCGGTGGAGAAGCTCGACGCCTACCTCACAATCAGGGAAGCTGCTGCGTTCTTGGGAGTATCTCCCAATACGCTCCGCAATTGGGGCCAAGATGGTCGAATCCGAATGCATCGGAATCCGGCCAACGGATACCGCCTTTTCCGGCGGAACGACCTCGAGAAATTCCTCCTGGAAACTGCCAAACCATCGAACAAGATTCGAAAGGCAAAGTGACGCGAATGGAAATCGATGTCAAAAGGATCGCCGCACTTCGCATGGCCGTTAACCGAGCCACTTCAATTGGCCCGAGACAACGGCGTTAAACGCGCCCTCGTTCCCATCGAAAACAAACGTCAGTTCCTCGAAGTCAGCGGCGACATTATGGAACACGTCGACCCTGTTTTTTACGGCGACCCCAAAGCCGCGGCATTCAAAGCACTGGGTATGAATTAGGAGCGCCTTTGTAATGCCGTTACCACCACCATTACTCGAAGCGATTGCAGCCCCAGAAGGTGGGCGCATCGTGTTCGTAATTGGCGCAGGATGCTCGTTTGAGCCCCCAACGCGAGTCCCTTTGGCCAAGGAATGCTCACAAGAGGCCCACAGGAAGTTGGTCGCTGACGGGGTTCTGCGAAATGGTGACTGTGCTGATCCGGACGACCTCTCCGTGTTGGCCGACGCTGTACAAGCCAAGACTGGCGGGCAATCAGCTCTGGTATCGCGAATGCCAATCACTCGGTTCAAGAATGCCTCGCCAAATGACGGACACCTTATTACGGCTGCGTTGATGCTAGAAGGAGCGATCTCGAATGTTGTTACCCTTAACTTTGATCTGGCCTTGAATCACGCCTTGAGTCGAGTCGCGGCTCAAACTGAGGTTTCAATCGTAAAGGGACCGGAAGAGCATCACCGACTTGGGCGGGCCAATGTCATCTACCTGCACCGCAATGCCGAAGCGAATCCTGAAGAGTGGATACTCACCACTGAGTCACTGGCTGTGGCATGGCGAGACAATTGGGAAGAAGTCATCACTCGCTTCGCCACCGCCACTCCAATCGTCGTGTTTGCTGGGCTCGGTTCCTCTTGCGGCGTTCTCAAGGACAGCATAAGTAGACTACGCACCGCCCTTGGCGACGGCGCCAATATCTATCTTGCAGGGCCAGGGAAAGTTGAAGATTCACTTTTTGCGAGCGAATTGAGCATCTCTGAAGAAGAGTATGTTCAATTGGGCTGGGTCGACTTGATGCGAGCATTTTCCGATCGAGTCGTTTTGGAGCTAGCAAGCGAAGTTGCTCGTGCATGCCGCGATCTCACCTACAAGGAGAGATGGCCGGAAGAAAACGTTGAAGAACTATGTGATCGTCTTGCCGGATTGGGACTTATCGGCTTCGGCCAGCTACGTTCGTCCTGGCTACTAAGTGATCGAACATTTCTAAAACTGGATAGTACGCATGCAACTCTCGTTGCCGACTTGTTGCTTGCCGTGGGACTTATTGAACGGACGGAAGGCCTTACTGCTACGATGAAGCCGGACGGGATTGTCGAGTTCCACTCACCCACACATCGCTGGTCGATTCGGGTTGCTTCGGGAAACGGTGTGCGCCGCTGGACCTCCATTGAGACGGACCTGTTGCAACGAGAAAAATATGGTCAAACCGAAATACCGCTCCCGCGCTCTAGAGCCGTAGTGATTGCCGGTGTCCCGGGTGCACGTCCCGCTATCACGACACCCGCCTCGATTCTTGGCGACACCGACGACGCCAGCATCGTGGACGGCGACACGCACTTGGCCCTCTTTGATGTCGACGAGCTTCGAAATGACCCAAGTAAAATCAAGGAGATGTTCGCATGAAGTCCGGAAGCAGTTCTCTATCGCAGACCGAGATCCTTGCTGCTGCAACTAGCGTGCTCTGCAAACACGCCTTTACGGAGGTAGACAATGTCGCTCTCGCCGGGATTGACCAAAGTAGTCAACGTCTCTTTGAGGATGCGTACAGCATTGTGGCAATTGTGGCATTTCAAACTTGGAGCGACTTGATCCACGAGTGGGTCGACTCGCAAGCCTCTTTGGTCGAGCTGATATCTGAGCATCTTTCACATGATGAGTACAAGTCGTGGGAAGGTTACTTGGTGCTTCTGACGCCCGGTCTTGTTCCGACGAGTGAGCAGCAGCAAATCGAACGCATTCGATATGACACGGGTAGAGTCCGCAAATTGGTTTCCACTGGTGCGCAACTCAAAGAAGTCTCTGATGTCGAGGAAGCTCTTCTTCCACTCTTACCTCTTGATGAGCCGCTTGAAGACGCGTCGTCCGACGCCGTGCTTACCCGCTTGCCAGAGTTACTTGGTGGACAGGAACTTTCGTCAGATTCGATTCAGACCGTAGTCGACGCGTTCCTTAAGCAGGAATCTCTTATCGAATCACTTCATAAACAAATGGACGGCAAATGAGACTAAAGAGCATAGACGTCGCCGGATTTCGCGGATTTGCGTCGAGACGTAAATTCGATCTAAGCGCCGACGCGACCGTCATCATCGGTGTCAATGGGCTCGGAAAGACATCGCTGCTGGATGCTGTTCTTTGGGGACTTTGCGGACAGGTCGCTCGGATTGGAACCGACGAGAAACTTCTCTCCATGTACTCAGAGACAGGTGAGGCCCGAGTATCTGTTGAGCTGACGAATGAAAACAGCGAGGACATCTCGGTTACACGGACCTCCGATGCTAATTCGCAGTCTCTGCAGCTCTCAATCGGTGGTGAGGACTTCAAAAGCGCATCTGCAACGTCACGGCTCCTTGAAATGTTGTGGCCGGATGCAGCTTCCGCAAACGACGGAGAGTCTGCGCTTACATCTGCTCTCGTTCGTAGTGTCTATCTTCAGCAGGACCGGGTGCGTGATTTTCTCGAAGCAGCAAGTGACCAGGAACGATTCAACGTCGTCACCGAGTTGGTGGGCGTAGGCCGACTGACTGAACTGCAGCTGCAGTTGGAGAGAGAACGAAACAGCTGGACTCGCGCGATAACACAGCGCACAAAGGAAGAGGCTCCGCTCGTTCAACGGGTTGCCGAACTGCAGAAACAACTTCAGAAACTTAAGCAGTCCTCAGAGGTAGATGAAGATCCTACTCTTCCGTCTTGGAACGAGTGGTGGCAAGCAGCAAGGGAACTTCGCGTTACAATCGCCATAGAATTGCCATCAGCAACGTCGGTTGAAGCTTCGAGCGTATTGAACAACGCCATTCAGCAGTTGCAGAGTCTTGTCACGCAAAACGGATCACGGCTTGACACAGCGGCACAGTTGCGAGAGCTTTTGGCAAATGAGCCAACCAAGCCGCCCCCTTCAATCGAAGAATTACGCATTCAAAACGAGCAAGCAAAATTGGCAGTACAGAAGATTCGCGATACGCTTGCAGCGGCAAGGAAAGAGGCGGCCGCAAATAGAAAGCGGCAAGTTGAGGCTCAAGAGTTGCACGAGCAACAGCGTGCTCTCGCACAGATCGCAATCAAGCTTCTCGGAGAACATTGTCCCGTATGCTCGCAGAGCTACGACATTGAGCGGACCAAGGCTCGGCTAGAGCAACTCGCTGCTCAGGAAGCGTCCGGAGAACCTTCGGAAAATCAGCCATCAGAAGTCATCGCCGATCTTGCAAAGGCGGAGGCAGAGGCGGTGACAGTTGCGACGGATACGAAAACCAAGCTCGATGCAGCTGAAGCAGCACTTGCGGTTCATCGCAAATGGGAAGGCGATCGAGACCGATCGCTTGAAGCGATTGGGATTCAAGCCAACGAATCGAGTTCACTGTCATTGGAGTAGAGAGTTTGATCGCGGAATGCAATGAAAGGAATCAGCGGCTCATTGCTCATCGAAAATCCGGGGAACGACTTGTCCTGAATCTTGCGAGAGAAGCGGCGAAGTCCCGCATTGGAAGTACTGAGAACGACCTCCAAGATGCAAAGAAGGAGCTCGCGGCACACCAACTTGTTATCAAATCTCGCGAATTGACCGGCGTCGTTGTCAACCAACTACTCGATGAGTTAAGGGAAGCTGCATCGCGTGTTGCAGTTGACAGGCTCAAGCAAATCGAGCCGTTTTTGCAGCGGGTTTACGCTCGCATTGATCCACATCCAGCTTTTCGCGTGGTAACGCTTGCAACTCGATTCAGTCGGGGACGAGGGAGGTTAGATGCCCACGTCCGGGACAGTGAAGAAGGGCTTTCGTCGGACAGTCCCAACGCCGTTTTGTCGAGCTCACAACTGAATGCCCTAGCTGTCTCGCTCTTTCTGTCACTCAATCTTTCTTTGCCGCGTTTGCCGGTTCAAGCGGCGCTATTGGATGACCCCATTCAGAGTCTCGACGACATCAACCTACTGGGTTTGGTCGATCTGTTGCGACGCACGAAAGACAAGAGGCAACTACTTGTATCAACACACGATCATCGCTTTGGAAAGCTTCTGGCTCGCAAATTGCGGCCAGGAAGAGAGGGGCAAAGGACCTCTGTAATCGAATTGAGCGGCTGGGCTAGAAGCGGCCCAGACGTACGACAGTATGAGGTAGAGCCGGAATCCGCTGTTCTCAAACTTGTTCATGCAAGGCAATAATCCAGCTACTTTCACAGCTTGGGATTCTGTCCCGAATGCGACAGAAAGCAATGCTCTCATTCCTGATCGGAAAAGCTATGTGCGGCGTGTTCGTCTTGGGTTGCACTTCCTTATTTCAGCGACAGACGGACTTTCGCCGGGAGCTGTGGTAATGTAAAGTAGATCCGTGTCAAGCTCACGGCACCATTCAGATTTTGGCTTTCGCAAGCCACTTTGGACATGAAACTTCGTATAAGATGCCTTATACGAACAAATAAATATATCCGATGTAAAGCACTGAGGCACTTCCCGCTGACCTCGTCCTGCATGTCGCCGTGTCCTTGGTCAATGGTGCTCTCGGCGTCTCCGTATTGCGAACATGCCGGCAAGCGCAAGAAGGACAATGCCGACAACTGCTGCCACGAAGACCGAGCGGTTGCGACCGTGTCCCTTCGAGGCCTTGTCGAGTCCTTCATTGATCCGGATTTGACTTTCCCCTTGGCTATTTGCCAGGAAGGAGATGTCGCCAGGATCTCCACTTAATACCCACCCTGCCCAGTATCGAGGTTGAGCGCTGTCGCCAGTTCCATGGTGGAGAAGGTGAAGCTGGGCTTCACGCAGGGCCTCAAGTTTGCCCATCCGTCGCTCCCAGAGGTTGGAGTAGAACCTCTGCATCATGAGCCGTTTTGTGTCGTTGTCGACCGGCCAGAGGCTTGCGACCGTCGTTCGAGTACCAGCCACTTGAAATGCTCGTTCAAGGCCGAGCACAGCTTCACCGCCGGTTGCATCGCCGAGCCCCGTCTCGCATCCGGACAAAACGGCCAGGTCTACTTGATTGAGATTCAATTGCGCTATTTCCAGTGCCGTGAGAAGACCATCATCGTCGCCTTCCGGGGCCTCATCGACATTTGAGCGGTCTTCAAAGGACCGAAATACAAAGCCCGAAAGCAAACCTGGGTAGATTCGCCGGATGCGGCGTGTCACGGGACCAAGATAATGCCAAATGTCAAAATCATCCTCGCCCGGTTGCGATCCGGAACGGTTCGCGGCTGCGTGGAAGCCGTGGGCTGCAATATGGAGGTATGTCTTTCCTGGCGAGGTGCTTGCAAAACTTGATTCTGTCACCTGGTCTCCAAGGAGCACATCCGGCTTTGCGCCATTGTGGTTAGATTCGAATAGCTTCGCGATTTTCCCAATTTCGTCTGCTGTATGTCGAAGCGCTGGGTCGCCCGGAATATCAATTTGCCGAGTGAAATCCGGTAGCACTGCCGGGTTCGGCTTGTTCACGTCTGTTTCGCTTGGATTCTTGGCAATCACCTCCGGTTTCTCGTTGCGCCCCACGGCGAGTGTAGGCTCAGGTGCGCCAACGAGGAGCATCGACACACTTTCATGATCTTCGCGTGGCGCCGGCAGTACGTTTCCGATCAGCTGAGGGATTGGAAGCACGGAGATCGACAATTCTTCAAACAGAAATGAACCGGCTTTCCTCCCAGGGATCGCGGCGAATGGGCAGCGCCCCAGTTCCCCATCCGGCGATATCATGATGAGTTTTTCGCTACCTAATCGCTTTTCGATTGGCACCCAAACATTCTGCCGGATCAGACGTGAGAGGTCACCTCGCGCGATTTCTTCCGATCCAGGTATTCCGGCGACTTCCTGGTGCCACATGCGAATGAGTTGCCAGATCGGTTCTGCCTCGCCAAAGTCAACCTCTTCGATCGGTCCGTGGTTCTTTACAATGAAGGCCTTTAAGCGCGATTCGCGTTCAAACCGAATTGGCTTCGCTTCGAAGCCAATCAAGTGGCTGTATTCCAGAAAGTCCACAAGGACGACTCCGTCCGGCAAGCGCGATTTGAGTTCCGCGGGTGTGAGCCTTTGCTCTCCGATGAAATCTTCAAACATCGAGGATTCGCGGCCGAGCCTCCTTTCGATTTGCTCTTTCTCATTGACCGCCTTCAACAGCTGTCGTTGTTGATCTGAGTCTTCGTCCAGCTCCGCGCTCGCAAGCCTGAGCTTTGCAGCGTGCGCCGTCACACGTTGCAAATCTTGAAATGTCGCCTTAAGGCTTGGATCTGCGTGCAGCATCCTCATCGCACGCTGGTACTCGAACACAACCCCCTTCCACGCCATAACATGTTGGTACCTGGCGTTTGTCGCTTCGCTGGAACTAGCTCGAACCGTCAATAAGTTGTTCAGTGGGCCGCGTAGTCCGGCCGCAAGAGCAAGTTGCTCATGTTCTGAAAGGTTCCACATTAATGACTGAAGCGAGTGCCTTCGCCTCGCAACCATCTCGCCGAATATCTTGCCGGCTTCCACCATGTCTCCTGCTGCCAAACGGATAAAACCCATGTTTCGAACGCCCGTAAAAAACGACGGGCTATTCGGCGGATAGATTTCGGCACTGATATTCATCGCTTCTTGGGTGAGCTTCTCGGCTTCGGCCAACTCGCCGGTGAGCAAGCGGAATCTCCCCAACGCATCGATCGCCTGCACATAGCTGTCGTCCCTCACGCCTTGCAGCTTACGAAAAAGGTCTCTTGCCTGCGTGAGGTATGATTCCGCCGGGCGCCAGTTTACCTCATCTCCACCGCCGAGACCCACATTCAGATAACATTGCCCCACTCCAAGCAAACTTCGCGCATAATCCCAATCGTTTTCTCCCAAAAGTTCCTTGCGAATTTTGAGTGCCTGCATATGATACACGATCGCCATGAAGCTTCCTCGTCGCACTTGCATTTGCCCCAGACCATATAGGCCATCAGCATGCAATGGGTCCGTCTCTGTCGTCGCCAAGACCGCCTTGCGATAAAGAGACTCAGCTTCTCGATCCCTCCCTGTCCCTTCTTTGATCTTGGCCACGATTAGAAACCGCATTGGGTCTTGCGAGCCCAATTTGATTTCATCGATTCGATCCGTGAGTTTGCCGAGCAACTCAGCTTGCCCCAGTTGCAGACTTGTGGAACTTACTTGAAACAACGTGTATTCGTACTCGGCGCCGGTAGCGTCATGGAGCGACTCGATCGCGCTCACGGCTTGAGCACACAACGTTTTCGCCGCTTCATATTCACCAGCTTTGTGATAGTGGCCGGCGAAGCGCGTCGCCGTCGATGCCCAGCGAAGACTTGCTTGCCCGTACGTCTGCTCGACAATACTGATCGCCTGCGTGAAGGCATCCTTTGCCTTCGTGGCATCACCCTGTTTGTCGAGGATCTCCCCGAGGTGTACAAAATGTTCGGCAACCTCCGGGTGATTGTTTCCCAATCGCGTTCGCGTGAGCTCAATCAACCTGCGCAAAACCACTTCCGCTTCATGAAAGTTGCCCAGTTCTTCTTGCGTTCCAGCCCATCTGCTTAAGATAAGCAAATGCAAGATGTGGGTGTCACCCAAAGTTTCTTCATATGCCCTTGCTCCCTGCTGGAAGCATTCAATCGCCTCCGCGCCTTGCTTTTTTGTCAATAGCGCGGGCACTTCCCCCATGAGCCCATTCGCTGCCAGGACGCGAATCACCGCGAAGCCGGAAAGTTCATTGGATTCTCGAAGATCCTTGGCGAGCTCCCGAGCTCCCCGTGTCTTCCAGTGCTCACGACCCTCCTTTGCCTCGTAGAGTTGAAGTGCTTCCTCTGCCAATTCAAGTGCACTGGACATATCGCCCTGCTTCATCAAGGACTCAGCCCTTTGGAAGATCTCATCTGGGTCATCACTGCCCAGTTCCTGCTTACCTTCGTCCTGGGCATTAAGATCATTGACCCCGTACGTCGCAATTCCGCCGACGAGGTAAATTAGGAGAGCTGAGATGCGCTGGCTCTGAAGGACACTCCATGTGCTTAATTCTGCCGCTAGAATTGAGTAATTACAGGAGAGTGTCATGTCGAAGAAGAAGAAAGTTGCCGGCCGCCGACAGTA
>JAUIGN010000026.1 GCA_030430075.1 bacterium | reverse complement strand
CACCGGATTGAGGTGGATGTACCGGCTCAACTCCCAGGCGTGGCTCTGATCCTCGACCAGGATCGCTTTGAACCGACCTTGGAACAGCGAGCCCGAGCGGCGATAGCGACGATTGAACAGACTGGCGTAACCGGAATTCAAATCGTGCATTCCCGCCGACAAGTTCGGCTCGGGCGTACGCAAAAACAGATGAAAATGATTGCTCATCAACACCCAGGAGAAAACGCACCAACTGGACCGGGCGGCCACTCGGTCAAGGAGCCGCAACCAATCTTCACGATCCCGTTCACTATCGACGATCACCCCCCGCTCCCAACCGCGGGCCGTCACATGATACAGACCGTTCGCCGTCTCGATACGTAAGTGCCGCGCCATCGGACCAAGCCTAACGATACAAAGTTAAATGTCACGACCTGACCCCATTTCGTACACCCGCGGTTGATTATCGACCTAGATCGGCTGCACTCCAGATTGCGTGCTGCTGTGGTGCACCCATATTCAAGTACTCCTTGCTCATTTCCATGGCAACGTCGCGAAGGCTCTCTCCGACGGCGTCGTTAGCAGCCAGCCCACGTAGCCTGTCAATATAGCCAAATCGCATTCTCTCGCTCATGACGGGGAGCGCCAGTGTTTCGAAACAACGAATCATGGCCTTTTCTTCGACAAGAGATTTATTGCACCTAGTTTGCAGTTCCATAATCCAGTTGCTTTCGTGCTCGCGAAAGTCGCGAAGAAACTGAAGGCTATTCGAGAATGTAGTCTTTGCATCTGCTGCCAATAATTGGCGTCGTCCACGGTGGTACTGCTCAGGTATCGCCAGAATGCGGGCCGCCGTGAGATCCACGTACGCCGGATGAATGATAAGATCCAACAGAGCTTTTAGGGCCGGCTTACTACACCTGAACGACTTGTCGTTTCGGTGTCGCCCTACGTAACCAAACTGTATGAGCCTTGCGAGCGTTTCGCTGACGTCGCCCAACATCAACGCGGCGCAGTTCGACTCGAGTAGCTTCCAGCTATATCGCTCCTCTCCTCCGCTTAACAACGAGCCTAACACGAAACCAGTGTGAAGAAATGTCTCATTTGGGTGACCACCCTTAGGGAACCACTCGCCGACACCCTTTGAGTCCTTTAGAGCTTCCGACGCTCCATTATCGCCGGCAATCAAGCCGAAGAGGACGTCGTAGTTGCTGACAGACTCGCCTGCGCGAATGCGATTCTCAATGGCAATGCTACTTGCGATGCGTTTCTGACATCGTTTGATTCGTCGCAATGAGTTTCCACCAAGAGGAGCAATGATCGTTGTTGCGACGTGCTTCGACCGAGCCTTGTCGTCGAATCCTCCTGACGCAGCACGACAGATCCCCTGTGCTACTCTTGGAACCAATAGTCCTGGTATCGGTATTGAATATGTCGCGTGCTCATCAGGAGTAATCTCGTCCTCCAAGTCGTCCGCATCCTCTGTAACCAATTTAATAAACCGCTTCGAACAGTCATCGACAACGATACTGGAATTCACTCTGCCTAACTCGATCTTGTGACTCTTGGCCAGTCCAACGTGATAGTCCAGCCGTCTATCGTAGGTGTCCGGACGCACAGCATGGATAATTGACAGGCTTTGCCTCGAAACTGCTATATCGGACTCGTGGTCAGCGTCAACTACGGTCCCTTCGAGACGTCGCATCACCTCTCCCACATGATCCGCCCCCATCAAATCGCTATCATCTACTATCAATACCAACGGAATCCGTTCCGATGCGGGCTCACGTGTGAAACGAAGATAGTAGAATGCCATTCGGCAGAAATCGCGTGCTTTGTCATCATCAATTTGAAGAAAATCCGCCTGGCGTTTCAAGGCCTCCGCCTGCACTTCGTCTGGTCGCGATGTCAGTTTCCGATCGGCGCGAATCATTGCCCACTCATCCTCTTGAAGTAAATTCGGATAGACACCAAGGAGCTGACGCCGCATGTTTGCGCAGGCACTCGCGACCGTTCCTTCGGGGTCAGAAGTCTGTTCGAGAGCGACATCGAGAACTACCCATCGGTTTCGTGACGGCGTCGGTGCCGACAGTTGTGCAGCATCACGCCAGTAACTAAAACTCATTGCTCGAATATCTTCCCAGTAATACCTGAGAAAGCCGAAAACGAACCGCAGAAATGTCGACTTGCCGCACCCTGCGTCCCCGGTAACAAAGATCGTGCGAGGTGGGGCGTCACCGGCCAATAAGTCCAACAGTTCGTACTCTTGTGCGAAAGGTTGTAACTGCTGTCCATTTACGTCGAATCGCTCGGAGCAGTAGCCACCGACCAATTCGGCGCTGGCGGCCTCGCAAGTTACTTCTTTCAGCGGAATCGGCGAAGTCAGCGTTCCATCGAACAGGGTCTCTGGAAAGCCCTTGTTATAAGCCGTGCCGTACCGTTCTGGAAAACGCATTACGCTGTCTCACGATGAAGTCTCGGTTTAGGAATACGGGGTCGGTTACCTCCAAGCATCGATCAGCGTTGCTTCAGCCAGGTTTACCCACGGTTCGGTTCTTCCAGTATGTATCAAGTAGCCTCGGCTCGTTGAGCAAGTAGACCGCCGATTCCTGGGCCATCGAAGGTCCGTTGTCATCAGCAGCGTCATGTTCCACAACTAACGATACGGTGTTGGGTAGTTGGCCGAAGTAGGCAAAGAGATTGACCCACAATTCACAGCCTTTTCCAAGTGAAGTCTGCTGTGCTTTGGAGTTCGTGTCATTTATGTGGATCGCGATAACATCATCTTGGTAGTCTCCTATTAGGCGCTTCCACGCCTCGGCGGACGGCATGCGGGCTTGAGTAAAGAATCGCCTGAAATAGAACGTATCGAGAACGAGCTTGCAGCCGGAATCAAGGACGGCGCGAATGCAATCAGTGCCTGCTGCTAGATCAAAGTCGTATAAGTGGTACGCAAACGCAAACTTGTTCCCGGATGCAACAGACGATCGCATGGCAGCTTGGAACACTCTTGCTAGTGCTCTATATTTCACTGGATCTGCTTGCAAGTATTCTGGATTACCCATAAATGTCAGCACGCATTCCGTCCAATCGTGTCGCTCTGGATACGCTTGAATCATGCTTGACGCACTTGAGTCTACGATGGATCGAGCTTCGTCTAGAGAGACCGCGCAGAGGCAAGGCAAGTGCAAGCCAGAGCAGAATAAACTGGACTCTCTTGCCAGATCGAGGAAGTGCTTTAATGGCATGTGCCCGCGAGCAGACACCTCGATACCTCTGTAGCCGTAGCGACGGATGCATTCAAGGACGAGCCTGTTCTTCTCTGCCGCTTCGACATACGCTTTGGAAACGTGGGCACCCCTTCGGGGTGACAGGTTATGACGCAGCGTCCACGTTTGGAGAGAATACAACGTTGCGAGATGGCTTGGCATACACTACTCCGGCCACTGTGCAGAAATAACCAATCGCGCGACTAGCGCACCCATTACGACATAGCCTGCGGTCACCATAAAGGTGACAAGAGTGTAACCAAGCAATGAACCGTCCGTGGGGCTTATGTCGCCGTACCCGAGAGTCGTCATAGTTACAATGCTAAAGTAGAGAGACTGCGTTAGGGTTAATTCCGAGATTTCGTTGCTTACTTTAAATGCCTCGACAGTTGATGCACCACGAACGAGAACGGTGAAAGCGATGATCACGATCGCGAACGTTGCAATTAGGTTGCGAAGGGAAAACCCGAATCCGGTAATCTGCCAGAAGAGACTCCATGCCCAACGCCTGAGAAGCGACTCCTCCGCGAGTATGATCTTCCAGTAGTCACGGCGAATTGCTCGTACCATGCGAGATCTTGTTCGCGGCGTGATTCGGGCAGCAGCAAACGGGAATCCTACAAACGTCGACTTCTCATCGACAACCGAAAAGTCCAATAGCGTGTGAGAGTTTGGTATGCACAAATCGAATGTGCAACGGCGAAGTGAAGCGTGTTCAATCCTGGTACCCTCAAGCACCGCTCCGTGCAGAGTAACGTCTTGGAGCGTGCATGTGGTATCCCGATCGAACCGAAGAAATCGCGAGTGAGTTAAGTCGGACTCTGTCAAATCACAGTCAATGAAAGTACAGCCTATGAATGTGCAAGCGATGATTTCGGCCCGCTTCCAGCCAATATTCTGAAAAGTGCATCTTGTAAATGTACAGTTCTGGAGATGGACTTGTTCGGCTTGGAGCGAATCAATTAATCCGCCGGTTGCGTCACAGCGTGCAATCGCTACTACGGGGCCAAAGTTCAGGTTTAGCAACTGCACATCATGCAGATTAAGCCGGTTGTCTGGGATTAGTGTAAGACCCCGCCTCTTCTCACCTTCTCTCATCTGGTGTGACCAGTTTAGTGGGTGCTTTCCGCGACGGTGGACGCAATTCCATTCCGCGATCTGACTAGCTCGACCGGCCCGAAGAAGCCTCTCTGCGTCGTCAGTAGACAGGTGGTCAGTGTCATCCTTCGGTGCCATAAGATTCCTCAGATCGAAAATGACCTGTCTTGCCCGTGGTGAGGCGATGTGGGGAGTGGAACGGACCAATTCACCGTTCATGAGAGTTGGCTGCTAGCGTATAGCATTGTAACCCTGGCGACGCTGAACCTGCAATCGCATCGATTCCGCAAGTGCTTTGGCCAAGGCTCCACAAGTCACCTTTTCTCACCGCGAGGCGTGCGCAGCCGGTCTGAGCGCGTCCGAGAGTGATCGGTTAAGTCTCTAGCCATCCAAGCGGCCAGCAACGACTCACGCGCCAAAACGAAGGCTTGTTCCCGTCGGAAATGAAGCGGAGTTGTGGAGCTTCGCCGCGATCGTGGCGATGGGCCGGAGGCGTTCGATAGATCGTTTCCGGCCATACAAGAAATGAACGGTTGTCCAGTACTCCCTGCTGGCTTGACGTTGGCAGGAGTAGCCGACTGTGGGGAGACATTGGGGTCAGGTCTTGACAGTTAACCTTTCTTCGAGCGGCGAGATTTGCTCTGGCACTGGCACTGGCACTGGAGCTCTAATTCTTCGAGGAGACTGTTCCAGTGCGGATCGTCTCCACGTCGTGATTCTGCACGACTTAACAATTTGGAAATCGCGGCTACACTGACGCCCCCGAACTGTTGCGCCAAGGTGGTTACCTTTTTGTCCGTCAACCGACGAAGCAAGTAGACGGCAGCAACACGGGCGTCGTTGCCGTGACGACGGATCTGCTGCAGATCCCCGGAACCAGCACCGAAATGATCCTGCACCACACGAAGAATGTCCGCTTCGGCAGGACGCCACGCCAAGCGTCTTCGCTGTGGAACGTTGGCATCTTCCGGTTCCTCAGCGAGTCTCTTGCGCATCTGTTCGACCCACGAACTCCGGCCGAGAAACAGACCGCCGACAGCCGACTTCACGGGCGAGATTGGCGGCTCGGCGATGCCCGCCTCGACAAACCGCTGGTAGGCGTGTCGCGCGGTGCGAAGGTCTTTGGAATGTTCCCGCAGCACTGTTTCCAAGGCGAGCCAGGCCGCCGCTCCCGCTGCGTCGCGCGCGAAACGATAAGCCGAATAGCTGCTCCAGCGGTACTGTTCAGGAAGCGGAGCCATCTTGGCTCGCACCGGATTGAGGTGGATGTACCGGCTCAACTCCCACGCGTGGCTCTGATCCTCGACCACGATCGCTTTGAACCGACCTTGGAAAAGCGAGCCCGAGCGGCGATAGCGACGATTGAACAGACTGGCGTAACCGGAATTCAAATCGTGCATTCCCGCTGATAAGTTCGGCTCGGGCGTACGCAAAAACAGATGAAAATGATTGCTCATCAACACCCAGGAGAGAACGCGCCAACTGGATCGGGCGGCCACTCGATCAAGGAGCCGCAACCAATCTTCACGATCCCGTTCACTATCGACGATCACCCGCCGCTCCCAACCGCGGGCCGTCACATGATACAGACCGTTCGCCATCTCGATACGTAAGTGCCGCGCCATCGGACCAAACCTAACGATACAAAGTTAAATGTCAAGACCTGACCCCATTTCGTATTTGCCCCACACTATTAGGACACCACCCCCCATTTCGTTCTACGCTACAATTACTCCTGCGCAGACTCGCCACTCGGACAACAGCGGGAAACGGGGACAGAAGCGGCCCAGCGCCGCCGTGATGGCCGGTTTGACGCCCCACGTCTGAAGCTTCAGCGAGCTGTTCGATGCCGTTCTGGAGAATTGACCGACATGGCCAGCGATCGTCAAAAGGAAAACTGCCCATACTGCGGTTTTAAGATGCAGCAAGGCCAAATATGCGGGTGGGGACACGTGTTCAGTTGGAAACCAGATTCGGAATCATGGTTTGTTTGGAGGTGGTGTTCCGGGCACTACATCGGCGGGTACACATGGTTCGGACTTCCACGCGCCAAAGGGCATCGGTGCAGTCGGTGTCGTAAAGTGATTATTGACGGTTAGAAAATTTCCCCCTCACTAATCCCCCACTACCCAAGACTGGCGGGACTGGAATCCGGCAGTTTCATGTGGCATCATACTTGGCAGGGGGGTGTGAGCGTCGTCGGCCGGAGAACGGTGATGAGAGAATCGACGAGTAAAACAGGGCGACATGTCGGTCTGACGATCGGACTGGCGGTGGTGGCAGTCGCCGGATGTTCGCCACCGCCGACTTCGACAACGGCCGAACCGGCAGGGACGCATCCCCTAGCGGTCGCTGCGAGCGGACCGGCAAAGATCGCCAGCGACCACCTTCCAAATCCTGTCCGCCTTCATGAGCGGGTGATTTCCGGCGGCCTTCCGGAAGGTGATGCTGCTTTTCAGGAGCTGGCCGAGCTGGGCGTCAAGACCATCATCAGCGTCGACGGGATGACGCCGGACGTCGAAACGGCCGCCAGGTTTGGGTTGCGATATGTCCATCTGCCGCATGGCTACGATGGTGTGCCGGCCCAGCGTGCGAAAGAACTGGCCAAAGCAGTCAGGGACCTGGAGGGACCGATCTACATCCATTGCCATCACGGCAAGCACCGAAGCCCGGCGGCTGCCAGCGTCGCCTGCGTTACGGCGGGGCTCATACCATCCGCACAGGCCATCCCGATCCTTGAACTGGCGGGAACCAATCCCAGTTACCAGGGCTTGTACACGTCCGCTCGCGAGGCTTCCGCCCTGGATGCCGCGCTGCTGGACGAATTGCAAGTGGAGTTTCGCGAGGTGCAGGAGATTCCGCCGATGGCCGAGGCGATGGTCCATCTAAGCCACGCGCTCGATCGTTTGCAGCTTATCGCCGATTCCGGTTGGAAGTCGCCGCCAACGCATCCAGACCTGGATCCGGCCCACGAAGCACTATTAATCCGTGAGCTTTATACCGAGCTGCTGCGGACGGACGAGGTTGCCGGCGAAGCAGAGGATTTTCGAGGGTGGCTCCACGACTCGGAGGTTGCCGCCAGGAAGTTGGAGGCGGCGCTGCAAGAGTGGCAGGCCGACGAAGCCTACACCACTCCGTCGTCCAAGCCACCCCGGCGGGTCAGCGAACTGGCCGAGCGAATCTCTGCCAACTGCAAAGCGTGTCATGCCAAATACCGAGACACACCGCTCAGCGAACAATAGGCATGATGCTCGATCGAGCGGCCGGGGAATTGCCGCCTCAATCGCCAAAGAGATTGCCCAGCGTGCCGATGACGGATCCCTCGCCTTTATCCGATCCGCCGATGCTGGGTGCATGCTGGATCACACGGTCGGCCAGCCGCGAAAACGGCAGGCTCTGCAGAAGCACCGTTCCGTGGCCCCGCAGCGTCGCCAGGAACAGGCCTTCCCCGCCGAAGAACATCGACTTCAATTCGCCGGCCCGCTGAATGTCGTATTCAATCCCCTCGGTGAAAGCGACAATACAGCCCGTGTCGACGCGGAGTGTTTCGCCCTGCAGGCGCTTGGTGATCACCGTGCCGCCTGCATGAACGAAGGCCATTCCATCGCCGGTCAACTTTTGCAAAATGAAGCCTTCGCCGCCGAAGAAGCCGACGCCCAATCGACGTTGAAACGCGATGGACAACCGGGTCCCCAGCGCGGCACAGAGAAACGCGTCCTTCTGGCAGGTGAGCGTCCCACCGATCTTTGACATGTCCAGCGCGATGACCTTGCCCGGGTAGGGCGCCGCGAATGCGACGCGCCGTTTTCCTGACCCCTGGTTGGTGAAATGGGTCATGAAGATCGATTCGCCCGACAGCTTTCGCCCCGCTGCCGCGGCGATCTTGCTGAGGAAGCCTTGCTGAGGGTCCGAGCCGTCGCCCATTTTGGCGGTGAACTCGATCCCCTCATCCATGTAGTTCATCACGCCCGCCTCGGCAATCACCGTTTCACCCGGATCGAGTTCCACTTCGACAATCTGCATGTCGTCGCCAAAAATCTCGTAGTCAATCTCATGGCATGGCATCGTGGTTCGCTCCTTGGTGACTGCTCGGTTCTGCTGCCGCGCCGTGCTTGTGGCGGACGAGCGACATGGTGGGGGCTATTCGATGGTTGGGGCTCGATCTTGTGAAGGTCCGTGGAATTGGCGGGTGACGATGCGCAAACCGGATCGGGAATGGGGCGACATCGAGCTACCGTTTGCGTCGTGGCACCGCGTTGGTATCGCGCTGCACGCGTGGCGAGAAACGCTGAATGTGTTGTTGTGGGGTAGGTTGGGGGGCTGGTTGGGATGGAGGGGAGACCTGCGGTCGGCGGTTTCGGCGGGGTCGGAGACCCGCGCCGAGCGCGAGAGGAGACCCGCGCCGAGCGCGAGAGGAGACCCGCGCCGAGCGCGAGAGGAGGCCCGCGCCGAGCGCAAGACGAGACCCGCGTTGAGTGGGCGGAGGTTTGCACAGCGGGGCGACGGCTGGTTGCTACATTCAGCTTTGTGATGGCTTGCGAATGTCATAGCAGATCAGTTCGTCCTGATCCCGCAGGTACAGTCGGCCGTGCGAGATTACGGGGTGCGCCCAACTCTGACCGTTCTTGATGCCGATCTTGAAGCTCCCTTTCAGGCGGTAGCTGTCGGGCGTCGCTTCGATGAGTGCCATCGTGCCGTCCTGGTAGCGGAAGTAGAGATGACCGTCCGCATAGGTGATGGCCGCCGATTCGCGACCCGGGCCGCGCCCCGGACGCCAGGCGTCCTGGCCGGTCCGCAGGTTGACGCAGACCGGATGCCGGTTGTTGTGGCCGTGGCCCATGTAAACGTAATCGCCGAGCAGGATCATGCCGCCATGGTGATTCTGCAATTCGTTGCCGCTCTTGAAGTAGAGTTCCTCGGCGGCAATCTGTCCTCGCCGCCCGCGCAGCCGCAGCAGGGCCGAACCCGTCCCGTATCCGGTCGAACAAAAGACAAGGTCGTTCTTGACCAATGGAGTTGGCACGTTGGCCGTCGAGTTGGCGATCCGGTTGTAGCCCCACAGCAACTGCCCGTCTTTGGCATCCACGCCGATCACGCCCCGACCGACCAACTGCACATACTGCCGGACGCCCCCACCTTGCCCGATGACAATCGACGAGTAGGCGGCGCCATCGCCCCCACGTTCGCCCGCGTTGACCAGGGGAGTGGTCCAGATCGGTTTGCCGGTCTGCTTGTCGAGCGCGGCGATGACGGCGTCCCGCGCACCCGGGGTGCAGACCAGCTTGTTGCCGTCGACCAGGGGGGACTCGCTGTAGCCCCAGCCGGACATCATCTTGCCGCCAAAGTCGTTCGGAAAGCTGGTCTTCCAGACCGCTTCACCCGTCTCCACGTTGGCGCATAGCAAGTCACCGGCGTGGGACAGACCGTAGACGAGGTTGCCGTCAACGGTCGGCGTGCAATTCGGCCCGTCATTGCCGCCGCCGATCGGCACGGTCCAGAGAATCGAGCCGTCCTCAACGTCGAGGGCCACAATATGTGTGTTCCCGTCCGCCAGTTTTCCCAGCGAGAAAATCTTGCCGCCGGCAACGGCCACACTGGCATAGCCGCGCCCCAGGCCCCGGCAACGCCAGACTTCAGGCGGACCTGTTTCCGGCCACTGATCCAGGAGCCCCGTTTCCTGGGAGATGCCGTCGCGATTCGGACCGCGCCACTGGGGCCAATCGAAGTTGGGCGCTGCAGCGGATTTCGTGTCGACTTCGACTGCCTGCTCCCGAGTGCTCCGGCGGACAAACGCCTGGTCCGCCTTGCTCAGCCGGGACAAGGGAATCTCCACGACGCGACCGTCGGCCTGGCGTTGCAATTTCACTTTGGCCCCCACGGTTTCGACCAGCTTCGCCTCGACGCGAAACTTGCCCGTTGAATCGGTCCACGTCCGATAGTCCGGCACCGCCTGGGCAAAAACGCAAGGCGTCGTGGTCATGACGAGAACGATGGCCAGCAGGTGGGGGATACGCAAAACATTCATCCGCTTGTCCTCGGGGCCGCAGGGGGCATCAAGTGGGTGGTCAGGTAGACATGAACAGCTTGAAATATAACACGATGCAAGTCCGTGCGGCCAGGAAGATGACGATCACCAGGGCGACCAGGGCCACCAGCTTCAATACCAGTGGAACCGACCGGTTGCCCTGGAGGTCGCCCAATGTGGCCAGCCGGAGCATGGCAATGGCCAGTGCAGGGAGTCCCAGTACGGTCATTGCCTGGGCAAAGATGATCAAGTTCACGGGGCGGACGCCGGTTGCCTCGACGTAGACGGCCACGCCCATGCCGGTAAGCAGCGCCACGATCGTGAAGACCTTGGGCCAGCGTTGGTCGATATCTCCGCCCAGTCCCAGGCCGTCGGAGAGCATCGTGCCGCCGACCATGGCGTTGACCAGGAACGAACTGAAGGCACCGGCAAAGATGCCCAGGCAAAATAATACGGTGGCCCAGGTTCCAAACAACGGTGCCAGTTGCCGCGCGACGTCTGCCGCCGAGCCCAGTTCGCCGACGTCGTCACGGCCGTGCAGGACGGATGCTGCCGTGACCATGATCATCAGCGACACCGATCCCAGGACGACCACACCCACGGCCGAATCGACCACACCCTCGCGGAGGTTGGCCAGCGACCAGCCTTTCTTGCGAACGAGGTACGACTGATAGAAGGCGCCCGCGATCGAAAACGTGGTGGCGAACATGGCGATCACGGGGGTCAGGTTGTCCGTCATCTTGGCGGGAGCGACAACCGTTTCTCCCTGCATCGTGGCGGCCTCGATTTGTGGAAACAGCGTTTGAGCGGCACCTTCGGGGAGGGAAGGGAGCAGTCCTCCCAGCATCGCCAGCAGAGACGGACGTGCCATCACCAGGTTGGCGGCGAAGGCAACCATCATCAACGTCACCATCAACTTCATCATGAGTTCGATCGGTTCGTAGAGCTGCTTGAAGCCCAACAGGGCGACGATCACAACCAGGTTCAGGCCGACAATCACGGCCAGCTTGAAGAGGCCGACCAGGGACACGCCGCCGGCATCCGGGGAAGGCTC
The DNA here is from genome assembly GCA_030430075.1 of bacterium. GTDB lineage: Bacteria > Planctomycetota > Planctomycetia > Pirellulales > Pirellulaceae > ARS98. The sequence goes on along the minus strand of JAUIGN010000026.1, from coordinate 93,492 downwards.
GGGCAGGAATGGGCCCAGGGCGGCCAGGACGCCCAGGTTGTTGCCGAATTGAAAACAGGCCGCGATCAAGAACAGCGAAACGCCGGTGATGACGGCGACCCAGCGGCCGTCGCGGGCGGCGAGTTCTTCGCAGAGCGTGCCCTTCAGGACCACGCCCAGACGTGCCGAAAGGGCCATCATTCCGATCATCATCAGCGAGGCGAACACCAGCACCCAGATCATCGAATAACCGTGCTGGTAACCAATCTTGGATGCCGACAGGATGCTGCCCGGGCCCAGGACCACCGAGGCGGTAATGATCGCCGGTCCCACCGCACGCCAGATGTTGCCCCCCCCCTGCGGCTTTGCCTCAGTTCCCATGACGCCTCCCGTTCGGTCGCGGTGTGAGATGGTAAAGATAAACAGGCCAATATCTTACGCTGACGATGCCGGCAGCGAAAGCAGGTCGCTGACCGATGCGCGGGGCACGCCGGCGTCCGGGTTCGCGTCGATAAATTAAGCGTCAGTACGGGTTTACAATCCACTTGCGATCTCGGTACAATGCGGGATTCGTTCCCTGTTCCCCCGCTGCCGGGGGTAGCGCTCCACGTGATGTTGCAGTTGCATGTTTGAATCTCTCCAAGACGGCCTTCAGTCTGCGGTCAAGACCTTGCGCGGCAAGGGGAAGTTGACCGAAGCGAACATGCGCGACGCGCTGGGGCTGGTGGAGAAGTCGCTGCTCGAGGCGGACGTCAGTTACGAAGTGGTGCAGGCGTTCATGGGGCAGGTGACGGAGCGTGCCCTGGGGACGCGCGTGTTGCTGTCGCTCGATCCAAGCGAGGAAGTGATCGGGATCGTCCGCGACGAACTGATCAACATCCTGGGGCCGGTCGACCCGTCGCTTCACCTGCGTGGCGAGCTGACGACGCTCATGTTGTGCGGTTTGCAGGGGTCGGGAAAGACGACGACGTGCGGCAAGCTGGCCCAGTTGTTGTTGAACAACAACGCCCAGCCGATGCTGGTGGCGGCCGACCTTCAGCGGCCCGCGGCGATCGACCAGCTGCACGTCCTGGGCGAGCAGTTAGGGGTTCCCGTTTATTCGGAGAAAGGGGCCAATGACCCGGTTCGCGTCTGTCAGGACGCCGTCAAGAAGGCAAAGCAAGAAGGTGTTCAGGTTCTGATTCTGGACACGGCCGGTCGGCTCGCCATCGACGACGAATTGATGCGCCAACTGCAGGCCATTGATCAACGCGTCGGCCCGGATCAAGTCTACTTCGTGGTCGACGGAATGACCGGTCAAGATGCCGTCAACAGTGCCAAGGCGTTCAACGATGCCTTGGAGCTGGATGGCGTGATTATGACCAAGTTGGACGGAGACGCACGCGGCGGTGCGTTGATGTCGGTCAAGCACATCACCGGCGTGCCGATCAAGTTCATCGGCACCGGTGAGCATCTCGATGCGCTGGAGCCATTCCGGCCGGACGGGATGGCGGGGCGGATCCTGGGGATGGGCGATATCCTGGCGTTGGTCGATACGGCCCGGCAGGTGGTCACCGAAAAACAGCAGGAAGCGCTGGAAGCGAAAATTCGAGCCGGCGAATTCACCTTGGACGATTTCAAAGTCCAGTTGGAGAGCTTCAGCAAGCCCGGCCTGATGAAGAAAATGATCGGCCTGATGCCCGGCATGGGCGAGATGGCCAAGATGATGGATGGCGGCGGCATGGACGCCGAGGGCGACGCGCGCCGCTTGATCGCCATTATCAACTCGATGACCCACGGCGAACGCCGCAACCCCAAGGTGATCGATCCCTCCCGCCGCGGTCGGATCGCCGCCGGCGCGGGCGTCGTGCCACAGCAGGTGAATGAGCTGGTCAAGCAGTTCAATGTGGTGGCGCCGATCATGAAGAGTATGGCCGGGCAGGGAATGGCCGGTCGCATGCAGGCGATTCAGCAGTTGCAGCAAAGCGGCATGATGGACCCGGGCGGCGGGCCGGGGATTCGGACCAAGAAGGGAACGGGCAAGCGGCTGACGCCCAAAGAGAAGGCGAAAATGAAGAAACAACGCGAGAAAGAACGGCGTCGGAGGCGACGCGGAAGCTAGACCCACGGGGCCGTCACGCCTGCCCCCGGGGCGAGCCGGCCGGGGTGCCAGCCGCCCCGGAAGCCGTGGTGTAGAAGAGAACGTTTCAGTTTGCAACATTCAACGGATATCCACGCGGACGCCGTCCGCCGGACGACCAACAAGGACTGATCTAGGGAGACGTAATGGCAGTTAGAATTCGGATGAAACGTATGGGGCGGCGGCACCGTCCCTTCTATCGGGTTTGTGCAGTAGACAGCCGGAGTGCTCGCGACGGTCGCGTTATCGAGTATCTCGGGCACTACGATCCGATGATCCCGGAAACGGATGCCCGAGCGACGTTGAATGCCGAGCGGATCGATTATTGGTTGAGCGTCGGTGCCCAGCCAAGCGACAGCATGAGCGTGTTGATCAAAAAGTACGGCAGCAATGGGACGCACCAGGAACAGCGCCAGGCCGCCCTCGAACGACTCAAGATGAACAAGCCGACCGCCCCGGCACCCGTGGCTGTCCCCAAGCCCAAGCCGGCCGAACCGGCGGCGGATGCGTCCAGCGAAGGCGCCAGTGAAGGCGGCGGAGCAGACGCGAGCGAAGGGGCTGCCGCGGAAGCACCGGCTGAAGATGCTGCGGCTCCCGAAGCGGCCGTCGCGGAAGCGAGCGGCGAAGAAAAGCCTGCAGAAGAGAAAACCGAATAGCCCCCATGCGCTTTGATGTGCTGACCCTGTTTCCGGACCTGTTCCCGGGGTACCTCGGGCAAAGTCTGCTGAAAAAGGCGATTGACCGTCAGTTGGTGCAAGTGCATGTTCATGACGTTCGGCGGTGGTCGAAGGATAAGCATCAGAAAGTGGATGACCGACCGTACGGCGGTGGTCCCGGCATGGTGCTGCGTGTCGAGCCGGTTGTCGAGTGCGTCGAGGAAGTTCAGCGAGAAGGTCGTGGCCCCGGGCGGGTCATCATGTTGACGCCCCAAGGTCGTAGATTGAACCAGCAGGTAGTGGAGGAATTGGCCCAGGAGGACCGGTTGCTGTTGCTTTGCGGGCGGTACGAAGGCTTCGATCAACGCATCGTCGATCTGTTGCAGCCGGATGAGATCTCCATTGGCGACTACATCTTGAACGGTGGCGAGGTCGCCGCGATGGTGATCGTCGACGCCGTCGTGCGACTGGTCCCGGATGTCCTGGGCGAGCCGTTGAGTACCGTGGAGGATTCATTTTCGACGGGCAACCGACATTTGGAGTGGGCCCAATACACGCGGCCGAGAGAGTTTCGGGGCCTGGCCGTCCCCGACGTGCTGCTCAGCGGCGACCATGGTGCGATCGCTCGTTGGCGCCAGGAACAGGGATACCTGAAGACACAGCAGCGGCGAGCTGACCTGCTCGAAACACGCCCGGACGGCGAGACCACGGATGATGGTCAGGCGGGCCGTTCCACGGACGCGGACAATTAATCGAAACCGTTTGATGCGAAACCAGAAGATGAGTCGGCCGATCGATCGTAAGGCCGACCGGAAATACTCAGAAAGGACCATGCCATGAGCCAGGAAATCATGAACAAGGTGGAGAAGTCTTGTTTGAAGGACGAGCCACCTCAATTTGACATTGGCGACACCGTCGATGTGCATACGCGGATTTTGGAAGGCGACAAAGAGCGGATTCAGATCTTCTCGGGGACCGTCATTGCACGGAGCGGCAGCGGTACGCGGGAAATGTTCACCGTGCGGCGGATTGTCGCCGGCGAAGGCGTGGAACGAAAGTTCCCGGTTCATTCGCCGCGCGTGGCGGCCGTCGAAGTGAAGCGTTCGAGCGTCGTGCGGCGCGCGAAACTCTACTTCCTGCGAGACCGGATCGGCAAAGCGGTGCGGCTCAAGGAACGCCGTCGCAAATAGCCACGTTGACTGCCGCGAAGGCGGCAGGCGGACTGTCAGTCCCACCCGGTGCGCGGCGGCCAATCGATGAGCATGTGGCAGGATTCCTGGTACCGGCTGCGGAGTCTCGGCGCTCCGCAGCCGCTCGGTAAGCGGGGCGAAGCGGTCGCCGCCCGCTACCTGAAACGGCTCGGTTACACCATTGTCGCGCGGGGCGAGCGGGATTTGCTGGGCGAATTGGATCTCGTCGCCGTCGACCAGCGGACCGTCGTGTTCGTTGAAGTCAAGACCCGCCGCTCGCATCAAGCGGGCCACCCGGCTGAAGCGGTCGGGCAAGCCAAGCAGGGGCGTTTGACCAGGCTCGCGCTGGGTTTCCTCAAGCGCCACGATCTGCTGGAACAGCGGGCTCGCTTCGACGTGGTCGCGGTGACCTGGCCGAACCGGACGGAACGCCCGAGTGTCGAGCATTTTCCGAATGCCTTTTCGCCGACCGGCCGCTTCCAGATGTTTGCTTGAGCTCCAGCTGGTTGCATGAGCGGACGTCGCGCGGTTGCCGTGCTGCCGGGGGCTGAAGTGAGACCGCGCTGACCTCGGATCACGCGACATACGCCGCTGGATCCGCCAGACCGTTCTCGGCAAACCCCCGCAGCCGCAGCAGGCACGCATCACAGCCGCCGCAGGCCAGTCCCGACGTGGTGGGGTCGTAGCAACTGGTCGTCAGGCCGTAGTCGACCCCCAGGTCCAGGCCGCGGCGGATGATCTGGGCTTTCGTCAAGTCGATCAAGGGGGTCCGCAGGCGAATCGGCAGGCTCCCCTCAACCGCCCCCTTGGTCGCCAGGTTTGCCATCTTCTCGAAGGCCTCGATGTATTCCCGGCGACAGTCCGGGTACCCGCTGTAGTCGAGCGCGTTGACACCAATAAACAGGTCGGAAGCTCGCAAGACTTCCGACCAGGCCAAGGCGAACGACAGGAACACCGTATTGCGGGCCGGGACATAAGTGACCGGAATCCCCGCACCAATCTCGTCGACGCTGGCATGCTTGGGGACTGCCATTTCGCTGGTCAGGGCCGAGCCGCCGAATTGGCGGAGGTCGATATCCAGGACGACGTGCTGGGCGACGCCCGCCTTGGCACAGAGGCGGTCTGCGCAGGCGAGTTCATGTTCGTGCCGCTGACCGTAGCGAAAGCTGAGCGCCGCGACGCGATATCCTTCGTCTTGTGCGATCGCCAGGACGGTCGCCGAATCCAGCCCGCCACTCAGCAACACAACGGCAGTGCGTTTGTCATTCATGAGCCTCTGATTCCTTGTCAGGCGAAGCAGTCCGGCTCCCCCTGGGCGGCCAACGCGGCCGTCCGAGCGGGGACGCTGCTCCCTGCGCGGTATCGTAGCCGCCCTCTGTCCGCCTGGGGAGGTGGGGAGCGGAAACGGGCTGACCGCGTGGGGCATGCCGTGCATGGTGGGGCCTGTGTCCGGAACCCTGCTGCGCCGCCCGCTTGCTCACCATTGGTCAATCCGAATTCTTGAAGTACACTGGCTGGCTTGTCCTGCACGTAGTCCTCGATTTGCCGGCTGCCAGCCGTCGGGCGATGCCAGGCAATGACGCGGCAACCGCCGCCCCACGATCCGACCGTCGCCAAGTGGCGGTCGCCCGCAAATGACGGTTTCCCGGGCTCGCCGGCCGGTGACCGCAGCGATGGGCAAGCGACGAAGATTGTTCTCGAGCCATCCCGAAGGAAGAAAGAATGAGTGGACCTGACTTTGAAAAATCGGACCTGATCCCGGTGATCGCTCAAGACGCAGAGACTCGCGATGTGTTGATGCTGGCGTACATGAACGCAGAGGCGTACCGGGAAACGTTGTCGACGGGCCGCGTCTGCTACTACAGCCGCAGTCGCCAGAAGCTGTGGCGTAAAGGCGAAGAAAGCGGCAACGTTCAGGAACTGAAGGCGATTTACTACGACTGCGACGCGGACACGCTGCTCGCCGTCGTCAATCAAATTGGCGGCGCCGCTTGTCACGAGGGTTATCGAAGCTGTTTCTTTCGCCGCATCGACCCGCAGACGGGTGACGTCGAGATTGTCGGCGAACGGATCTTCGACCCGGCAGACGTTTATAAGAAGTCGTAGTACAGGTCCTGGCAAGACCCGGGCCGTGCTGAATTTCGCTCGGTGTTCGGCACCGGCTTTCACGTGTTCTCACTCCCGATCGGCCGATTGCCGGCAAAGCCCCGTCGCGAGCTTGGAACCGCGGTGTCGGCCAGCCGAGCGTGGCGGCGCGGCAACCGAGTTTCCTGACCGATTCACTCAACCAGGCAGCAACGCAACATCATGACCGATTCGATTCTCAAATTGGGCATTCCGGCCGGAAGCCTGCAAAACTCGACTGCCGAACTCTTCAAGAAGGCGGGCTACAACATCACGTTTTCGTCGCGTTCGTATTATCCCGCGATCGACGATGACGAAATCGATTGTCTCCTCATTCGGGCTCAGGAGATGGCCCGCTATGTCGAGCAAGGGGTCCTGGATGCCGGCATCACGGGCCACGATTGGGTCGTGGAGACACAGGCCGATGTGGTCGAGATCTGTGAACTCGTCTTCTCCAAGGTGAGCCGCCGACCGGTCCGCTGGGTCCTGTGCGTTCCTAACAACTCGCCGATCCAATCAGTCCAAGATCTGGAGGGCAAGCGCATCGCCACGGAAGCGGTTGGCCTGACCGAGGGCTATCTGAAACGCCATGGAGTGCAGGCGAAGGTCGAGTTTTCCTGGGGCGCCACGGAGGTCAAGCCGCCCAAGCTGGCGGACGCGATCGTCGAGGTGACGGAGACCGGCAGCTCGTTGCGGGCCAACGACTTGAGGATTTTGGATGAGGTCTTGCAGAGTACAACGCGGTTCATCGCCAATCGGGAGGCGTACGACGACCCGTGGAAACGGGAGAAGCTGGACAACATTGCCCTGATGCTGCAGTCCTGCCTGGCGGCGGAAGGTCGAGTTGGCTTAATGATGAATGTGGCTCGGAAGGACCTGCCGGCCCTCTTGGAGGAATTGCCCGCCCTGCAGAAGCCGACCGTCTCGTCCCTCTCCGACGGGGATTGGGTTGACGTCAATACGATCGTCGAAGAATCGGTCGTGCGAACGATTGTCCCCAGGCTGCGGGCGGCTGGTGCGAAGGGGCTGGTCGAGTACCCGATCAACAAGATCATCGAGTAGCGGCCGGTTAGACGAAGGCGAACAGCAGCGTCAGCACGATCAACACCGATGCGAAGATGAGGCTGATCAATCGCATCGTGCGAACATTGGGCAGGCGTCTGATCGGCGATTGCGGCGCTCGGTCACACTTGCTGGCGAAATAGTTTCGAGCTAAGTCCGCTTCTTCGCGGCAGGCGAGCCGGCCGCAGTCCGGCATGGTGGCTCGGCCCTCCTTCGTCAGGATGGTGGTCCACAACCCGCGCCGGGCCATGATCTTTCCGATATCGTTGCCCCACGATAGATAAACGTGCTGGACGGCATCCAGGTCGCAGGTATGTGACGGCTCAGGTTGCCCATCGCCGCCGTCGGGGAAGAAACAGTTGGCAAAAGTGACCTCCCGGCGCTGCCGGTCAATGGTGATCTCGCGCGGGGGAAAATCCGCGATGATCCTGCGGTAATGCGCGCGGTGCATCTCGACGGTATACCGCCAGGTCAGCACGTCGGGCAGGTCTCGCGGCAATTCGCGGGCAGGTCGTAGGCGGCGCGGCAGCCTCGGAATCATAAACGCCGCGTACACCAGCAGCAGCGGTACCCACAGTGACCCGTAGAAGCCCCACCAACTCACGTGCTGCACTCCTCACCTGCCGACGGGCGGTCCCGCCGCACCGAGCCGCTCGCGAACCAAGGCCCAATCAATCCCGGCCGATTCGTGGCTGGGGTCGATGGCTGTCCAATGCGGTGCGGGAAGCGGCCACGCGAGACCTTGGAACGCTTGCCGGCTCACGGTTCGGGCAGGTGCTTCGTCGACCTAATCGATCTGCACCGGATTGCCGTCTGCTTTGTCACCGAGATTGCGATACGTCGTCGTGTCGATCGTTTCGTTGATGAATCGCACGCGCCCGTCTCCAAAGGAGTGCAGGGCACCACCCGGATGAAAGCTGCTGGCGGGGATCGCTGATCCCACGCCGCCGTTGGTTCCCGCGACGTTCCCAAAGCACCCCGGACCGTTGGGGGTGTAGACCGACTGGAACGTGGCCAGCACATTGATACCGGCGTGCCACCAGGTACCTGGATTGACCTGTTGTGTTCCGAGCAAGGTTTCGGTTGTTGAGTCGTAGCCGGTCCCGTCGACGCACGGATCGAGGCTGTTCGGTGCAATGGTCGCACCGACGACCGCCACGTTCCCGATGTAGTCCGTTGGTCCTCGTCCCCCCATGGCCACTTCGGCGATGAGGAAGACGTTGCTGCTGCCGTCCGTCGCGTCCGCGAATCGGCTGCCCCGCAAGGTGCTGTAGAAGCCGTCATTCTGGATTAACGTCCGTCCGGACGTCCGGACTTCATTGTCAACGTTGGAGCCCGTGCACGCTTTGTAGCTGTTGCGGCCGAAATTCAGAACGGGCGAAAGTCCCAGCCGGTTGGCCACTGGAACCTGCTTGTTCGGGCGCACACTGGAAGGGCAGAGCAGGCTGGGGATTTCAATCTCTTCGCCGGTTCGCAGATCGGCAAAGAAGGCATCGTCAATCCAGACGGCAAACGGAGCCATGGCCTGGAGCTCCGTCATCATGCGATCTCGCACCGCCGTCTGCTCCATGTAAGGGAGCGTGTGAACGGTCCAGGCGAGGTCGAAGCATTGCACCGGGCCGATCGACTTCGGCGGAAATGACTTGAACGTGTCGTGGTACTCGTGTTGGGCCAGCGCCAGTTGCTTGAGGTTGTTCGAGCAACTCATGCGCCGGGCGGCTTCCCGAGCGGATTGAACGGCCGGGAGCAGCAGGGCGACCAGAATCCCGATGATGGCGATCACGACAAGTAATTCGACTAGCGTAAATCCGTTTCGTTTGGCAGTCGGCATGTTGTTTCTCCTCAGCGTCAAGAGCGTGAATTATAAGGACCATGCAGCTTCGCCAGGCCAGCCTGTGACCTGGTTACGAGCCGGCAATCTCCTGCCCCCGATCGATCGTCATGCCGTTTCCCGCCGGGTCGCTCGCCCCAATGGCGAGAATCCGTGACCTGCAGGGCAGGTCGGAGCGAGAATCGGTCGACGAAACCATTGCCCTCGAACTTTGGGCAACACATCCGATGCCTGATTGCCTATATTAGTTCTCTTCCGTGATCTTGAAAATAGCCCAGCGGGCGAGCGAGGTTGCAATCTGTGAGGATCTTCATGCAAGCGAAACACTTCTCAGGTCTGTTTTGTGCGGTCGTGGCCGCCACGCTACTGCTCACTGGCGTTGGCTGCAGCTCGAACGCAGAGCCGGAGGCCGAGTCCAAGAAGCAAGGCCAGGCGATCCAGGGGCAGTTTCAGCAAAAGGTGGATCGGGCCAACCAATAGGCGGCGGTCGGTTTGCTGGCTGCAAGAATGTGGCGTGGGCTGGCCGATCGAGCGAACGCACCGCCAGATGGGCTTCCGCGTTTCCGAGCTAGTCGCCGCCGGACGGTGGTGCCGACCGTTGTCCGCTGCCGGACGATCGTGTCGTGCGTCAGCACGTCGTGCCGCGACCTGTGCGACGCATTGAAAACGCGGCTCGGAACCGCGTTGCCTTGGTTCCGAGCCGCGTCGTTGTGCATCCATTGCCCGCGGCCCGACTGGGGTCGCGGCAGTGCGGTGGGGCGGCTTCGAGTCGAATCCGGGTACCCAACGCTGCGAAGTCGTTTGACGCCTATTGCGGCAATCGCCCTTGCTCGACATCGGGGAAGGGGCCGGTGCACGCCTTCATGAAGGCGACCAGATCGGCCTCTTCCTGCTTGTTCAGGTCAAGCTTCTTGATGTCTTTGCTCAAGTGGGGGTTCGGGTGCCCGCCCTTGACGTACCACTGGACCACTTCTTCCAGTGTCTTCTGGCTTCCGTCATGCATGTATGGGGCCGTCAGGGCGACGTTGCGGATCGTCGGGGTCTTGAACGCGCCGCGGTCCTTCTCTTCCTTGGTGACGGCAAAACGGCCCAGGTCCGGCTCTTCGGCGTCCATGCCGACGCCCAGGTTATGGTACTTTTCGTCGGTCAGGTTGGCACCGACGTGACATGCACTGCAGTTCGCACGATCCGAGAAGAAGAGCTCGCGGCCGCGAATCGCACTTTCCGAAATCGGGTGAGCTTGGCTTGCTTGCAGCACCTCCTGGTACTCTTCGTAGAGGTCCGGATCGTCCTCCTTGAGGGCGTCCAGGTCTTCGAGGTCGTCCTTGAAGGCCCGCTGCATCGCTCGCAGCGGCTCGTAGTAATCGTAGGGTGACGGGCCCGTCACGATGGCCCGTTCAAAGGCAGCGATTGCCTTGCCGACATGATCAATGTTGACGTCACCGAAGATCTTCTCGAATTGAATCCGATAGCCTTCGATCTTTTTCAGCGTCGCCACCGCCACGTCGTGCGTGTTGGCCATTTCGATGGGATTGGCAATCGGCCCCACCGCTTGCGCTTCCAGTGAATCGGCACGTCCGTCCCAGAACTGGGGTCCGCTCAAGATCCGATTGTAGCTTGTCGGCGAATTACGGTTGCCCGTTTGGCCGTCCACGCCGACCCCGAATTGCGTATGCCGCGCGTAGCCCTCGTCGGGATGGTGACAATCCGCACAGCTCACCGTCGCGTCTGAGGAAAGTCGCTTGTCAAAATAAAGTTGACGTCCCAGTTCGATTTTCGCTCGGGTCAACGGATTGTCGGCCGGAATCTTGATTGACTGGGCACCTGCCGCCAAACCGACGGGCAACTCGACTTCCAGGGGCACGTGATTCTTCGGGTTGTCAATCCAGGCTTGAATCTGTTCCACCGTGAGTGGACCTTCGCCTGGTATCCCGGCGGTCAAGTCGGCCGTACCCAGCTTGACGCGCTCAGCCGACTCAGGAGCTGCCGGGGCCGGTTTGGGTTCCGGCGTAGGTTCCGGTTTTGGTTCCGGTTTGGGTTCCGGTTTGGGTTCCGGCTTGGGTTCCGGCTTGGGTTCCGGCTTGGGTTCCGGCTTGGCTTCCGGCTTTGGTTCCGGCTTTGGTTCCGGCTTTGGTTCCGGCTTTGGTTCCGGCTTTGGTTCCGGCTTTGGTTCCGGTTTTGGTTCCGGTTTTGGTTCCGGCTCAGGGGCAGGCGCCGCGGCCGCTGCGGTCGCATCGGACGACGGAGCCTGATCGGGGCTGGCGTCGCCTTCTTCGGCTGTTAGCTCGGCATCGCTGGCCGCAGCGTCGTCCGTGGCCATGGTAGCCGGCTCGCCGGTTGCCTCGGCGGCTGAGTCGACATTGGTGGATGAAGTCGGAGCACATGCGGAGGCCAGCAACGAGGTGGCAACAATCAGGCCGACGGTGAAGGTGTGGTGTGTCATCGAATCGATCCCATGGTTCGAACGTGAATGAACGAAGCTGTCCAGTCTATTGTTGAAACATTTTTGTGGTTTGCCCACCCCCTGCGGTTGCCTTGGCTGGACCACGCCGCGTGACGACGCTGGGCTGTTTCCGTTGAGTGGCAAGCGGTTCCCTTTGCCACCCCGTCAGGGTTGGGGGTAGGCAGTAGCGAGGCGAAAATGTTGATTCTTCTCGAGGTAGGCGGCCACGCGGTCGGTGCGTTCAACGGCGGATCTGAGAAAGTCGACGGCTGCCGCCAGGCGATCATCCGGCTCGGCGCAGCTCAGCCGGAGAAAGCCGCTGCCGGCGGCGCCGAAACACTCGCCGCCCAGGCAAGCCACTCCGCGGCGGTCGTCGGCACCCTCCAGCAAGTACATTGCCAGGCCGTGCGACGTGATGTTGAGCCGATTGCAGATCTCCGCGACGGATGGAAAGGCGTAAAACGTACCTCCGGGCATCAGGCACGTGACGCCGGGAACCTTGTTCAGTGCCTCGACCAGGCCATGCACCTTGCGGCCGAACTCTTGCATCTGTTGATCGCGGACATCGCGGGCTTCGCGGAGCGCTGTAGCGCCCGCCATCTGGACAAACGGGGCGACGCAGGACAAGGCGGTGTTGGTCAGCTTGCCCAGCATTTGAATGATCGGGGGGCTGCTGGCGGCGAAGCCCAGTCGCCAACCGCTCATGCTGAATGATTTGCTGAACGTGTATCCGGCGACGACCTGCTCGATCATTCCAGGTTGGCCAAGCAGTGAATGATGTTTCCCTTGCCAGACCATCCGGTCATAGGGTTCATCGCTGAACACGACGACATCACGATCCCGAATCAAATCGGCCAGGGCGACGAGATCTTCCTGCAGCGCGATTCCGCCGGTTGGATTGTGAGGACTGTTCAGAAAAATGGCTTTGGGCGAGGCGTCTTCGTCCAGAAACCGCTGTACGTCATCCAGGTTGGGCCGAAAGGCGTTCGTCTGTTGCAGAGCGGACAGGCAGACACGGGCACCACGCCGCTGAATATTCGGCGGGTAGGTGGGAAAGTGGGGGCTGAAAACGAGGACGCCGTCCCCTGGATTCAGAAACGCTTCGCAAAACAGTTGCTCGAAGTTCTTCGCCCCGGGGCCCGCCACGATATGGTCGGCCGTCAGCGCCAACCCGTACTCGTCGTTCAGATACTCGGCCGCCGCCGCACGAAACTCGGGGATGCCCAACGACGGTCCGTAGTGAGTGGTTCCCCCTTGCAGGGCTGCAATCGCCGCGTCGACGGCCACGTCCGGCGTGTTGAACGGGCTATCGCCGATCTCGAGCTCAATCACGTCCTTGCCGGCCGCGATCAGTTGCCTGGCAACGGCCAACACGGTGAACGCAGTTTCGGCCTGCACGGATGACGCGAATTCGCTAAATGATGGAGCCATGAGCGTAGCACTCGTCTCGCGGGAGCATGACAGGTCTGGAACGCCGCTGCAGTATGGCAAGTATCCGGTTCGATTCCTAGCGAGGCAGGGCCTCGGACCAAAAGCGAGCTGACGCTCGCGGCATGTTCGTCCGCTCCCGTTGGTCGCGCGTTGAACGCGTTTGAATACAAAGGTGGCCATCGTTGGCTACAATGGCCGAGCCAGATCATATCGCAACGGACACCGGTTGGACCCAGTGAGATTGACGTCGTCTTATGCCGCTTGACCTTTCCACGGTGCATAGTCTGCGCCGAGTCTTCCGGACGGGCTTCAGTGTCCACGACATTGCCGAACCCCTGGTCTCGTTTGATGACGAGACGCCCACCGCACGCGTGCGGGAGTACATGGAGGGCGGCCGGTTCGAGATCGTGGGCATTCGCCGCGCCGGACGGGTCGCCGGATATCTCGAACTGGCAGAGATTGGCGACGGCATTTGTGCGCCGTACGTCAAGGAGTTTGCAGAGACCGACATCGTCCTGGACTCGATGAACCTCGCCGACCTGATTCCAAGGCTCAAAGAAAAACGCCGTTTGTTCGTTTCGATCCTGGGCCGCGTGGGAGGCATTGTCAGCCGCACCGACCTCCAGAAGCCGCCGGTCAGGATGTGGCTGTTCGGCATGGTGACGCTACTCGAAATGCGCTTCACGCGCATGATCGAGGAGTATTGCCCCGGCGAGTCCTGGGGGCAGTACTTGTCGGCAGCCCGGATCAAGAAGGCGAACGACCTGCTTGCCGAACGCCGCCGGCGGCAGCAGCCGGTCGACTTGCTGTCGTGTATTCAGTTTTCCGACAAGGGACAGGTCATCGCCAGAGATCCTCAGTTGCGCGCCTTGACGCGGTTCGAGTCGCGGCGACAAGTGGAAGACATCTTCAAGCGAATCGAGCGTTTGCGCAACAATCTGGCCCACTCGCAAGACATCCTCACCACAGACTGGGAGACCATCGTGGCGCTGTCGGAAAACCTGGACCAGGTGGTCGAAGGGCCGCCCGGACTGCGCGACAAGGGCCCCCATGTTTCTTGAGCCCCGATGTTCTTTGAGCCCCGTTGTTCTTTGAGAACGGGTGATCATTAAATCCCCGCACCCAGCCGTCGTCTTTTCGTGATGTCGCAGGTCATGCCGCGCATCACGTAATGCGGTCCGGGATCCAGCAGGAACGAATCATCAACGACTTCCCGCACGTCCGTACGACGGAATTGACAGAAGTTGTTTTCGGCCCCTCCTGTACCGTGGATCATTCATCAGTCGTCGCGGCGGCCGACTATTTTCCGTCGCCCTCGTTGGGGCTCATCTTGTCCCAGAACGCGATGGCGAAGATCAAGAAGACCGCGCCGGCCAGGATGGCGGGGAAGACCCAGTAGAGCTGCCATTCAATCCCTGTCTGGCGGATCAATTCCGGCGTGATCGCGTCAGATTCCGGGTAGCCCCGGTCGAACATGGCCAGCAGCGATTCCAGCGTGCTTCGGCTTTCGCCCTCGGTGGCCGCCTTGATCTCCCCAACCAGGGTTCCGGAAGGTGCCTTACCGTAAACGGCATCGCCGTACTGGATCGTATTCGGCAGGACATAGCTAGTGAACGGAAACTTACCACCGAAGGCAAAGCGGAATCCGAAGAACATCCCCAGGCCTTGGGTCAGAAAGACCAGCAACCCCTGGGCCTGGCCGCGAATCTCTTTCGGGGCCTTGTTGTCCGTGTACATGAAGCCGGTGACGAAGAAGAAGTCGTAACAGATGCCGTGCAGCGCCACGCCCAGGAACAACATCCAGGAAACCTGCTCCGGGGCGCCCATCGCAAATAGGGCGTAACGCAACACCCAGCACCCCATACCGATCAGGAGCATCATCTTGACACCCAGTTTGCGGAAGAAGAATGGAATGAGCAGCATGAAAAAGATCTCACTCATCTGCCCGATCGTCATCGTCGATCCTGCTTCCTTGAAGCCGGCCGCTCCCAGGAAGTTGGACGTTTGGCCGTAGTAGTAGCCAAGCGGAATGCAGATCAGCGTCGAGCAGATGGCGAAGACCGCGAAGCCGGGATTCTTCATCAGCTTCATCGCATCCAGCATCAAGAGCGAACGTATATCGAGGGGCGTGCCTTTCGCCGGCGGCGGCGTATTCGGCAGTGTAAACGAATAGACGCCCAGCAAGAGCGAGCAGATCGCGCCCAGCCAGAGGATATTCAGGGAGTCCGACCAGCCTGCAAAACCGACACCCAGGCCGGCGGCAATCCAGCCGATGGTCCCCCAGACCCGCGTCTTCGGATAGAGGTCGGGCGGCAAATTGGTAAATGTGATCGTATTGCTAAGCCCCAAGGTCGGCATGTAGCAGCACATGTGGGCGATCATCAGCCACACCATCAGGCGTCCGTAGGCCGGGCCTTGAGCGGCAACGTATGGGACACAGCACATGATCCCGCCGCCCAGCAGCATCAAGCCGCCCATGACGAACTGGGAGGGAAAAAAACGGTCTGCCACAAGGCCCAGGAACAGCGGGGCGAAAATCGCTGCAATCGGCGCGGACTCGAACGCCGCGCCGACAAAGTCTCCCAACCCGTTGCTGCCGAGTGCAAGTGCCAGGGTCGCGAACCAAGCCCCCCACGTGAAAAACTGCAGAAACATCATGACGGAAAGTCGAATCAGGATGTTTGTCGCGTTGGAGGTTGGCGTGCCGTCATGCATCGATGGGGAACTCCCGGTGTGAACATGGGGGGCTAATAAACACGGACGGGTGGCGGCATGAAGGCGAAGCGAACTCGCGCCGACGACGCCCGCATGGCGCACACGGACCACCGTCACGTGCGGATTGCAAGTCGAGCATTCTAGTGGACTTCCCCGACGGAAGAAAGCATTCTCAACCTCCAACCAGCCGGTTTTCCCACCACCGGCGCGGCAGTGGAACGACCAGGCGAACCATGCCAACGACGCGTCCCGTGACGACATTGCCGGTTGGCCCGGTCAGGCCGTCCGGTTGACCTCGACCCACCGCCAGCTTGAGAATGGAGCACGGACTGCGATACGCTCGACCATGGGTTCCGTCGGTCCTGCGGTACCTGACGTCCTGCGGTACCTGACGTCCTGCGGCGCGGCCGCAAGTAGATGCGTGTCATCAGCAACTTGCCCCGGATCCTTGACGTCTCGTTGACCGTCGCAGTTCCTAGCTCGTTCCTGATCGTGAAACTCGTAACCACCGGGAGCCGAACGATGTCAGACCGGTCCGTGCCGCCCGACACGTCATTGGAAGCGCTGCGCACCGCGATTGGTGCGGAGGCCGTTCGCGAACTGTCCGACGCAGCGACGATGATCGACCACTGTCTGCAGCAGCTGGACGTCGAGCAGATCTGGTGGCGACCGGATCCGACCATGAACAGCATCGGGAATCTTGTCCTCCACATCTGTGGAAATGTCGGCCAGTGGATCGTGGCGGGCTTAGGTGGCGAGCCTGACCGCCGCCAACGACAAGCTGAATTCGATCATCGCCAGCCGCTCACACGGGAACCGTTGCGCCGCCATCTCGACGCGACGATTGAGGCAACGCGCCAGGCGCTGGCCAACGTCACCCCGGAAGGCCTGCTGGCGGAAATCGTGATCCAGGGGTTTGCCGTTACCGGCCTGGGTGCCGTGATCCATTCCGTCTCCCATTTTCGCGGTCACACCCAGGAGATTGTGCATCTCACTCGCTTGCAACTGGGAACGGGATACAAGTTCCACTTCGTCCCGACGGCGGTCCATCAGGGTGGCGGCGCGGAGTAGCCCGAGGGCGGACGAATGTATCGGGCCGCGATGCCTCATGCTCGGCGCACCGCGAGATGCCAACGCACAACCACAGCTTGTCGTGTGGGGCCCCGCCGGCGATCGCCACCTCCTGGCCATGGTCGATGCCCCGTCCCCGAATGTCGAAAAACTGCCGGCCAAAGCACGTCCTAAATTCGCAGCGAAGATCTGGATTTTGGGCAGGTCGCGTGGTAGCGTGGCTTCTGACTGCTGTCCTGACGCCGGATTCGTGAGTTTCCCCGATGACGATCACTTGCCCGCGACACATCCTTATCTATCTCGTGTCCGGCACGGCCGTGATGCTTGGCCTGCCGAGCGTGCCGGTCGTGAACGCAACGTCGCCGGCAGCCCCCTTGGTTTTGCAGGGGGGCTATCTCCGCACGCAATCGGACCAAGGTGACCTGGTTGGGGATGTTCTGATTCGGGATGGCAAGATCGAGGCGGTCGGGGTGGAGATCAAGCCGCCCGAGAACGCTCGGCGCATCGACGTCAGCGGGTGTGTCGTCACGCCGGGGCTGATCGACGCTCGCAGCACGCTTTGGTTGACCGCTGCCGCCAGGCGCGAGGCTGCCAGCGACGGACGACTGAACATTCTCGACGGTGTCGACCCACTTGCCGAAGACTGGCGCGAGGTTGCTCGACAGGGTATCACCGCGGTCTACGTTCAGCCCTCGGGAAATCTCGGCGGCCAAGGGGCGGTTCTGGCTGTGGCCCCCAGTCGCTCGGTCGATGAACTCGTGATTTGTGCACCGGCGGGTGCCCAGGCCAGCCTGGGCATCGACGGCTCGTCCTCGACGTCGCGTGCTCGCTATTCCCAATACGATCGGCTCAAGAAGGCGTTCGAGGCCGCTCAGAAATACGGTGAACAGAAACGCAAGTTCGCCGAGTATCAGGCGCAGCAGAAGAAGTCCGCCGAGGCGAAGAAGAAAGGCACCAAGGAGGCGAACAAGCCGAAGGACGGGGCAACCAAGAATAATGACGGGAAGCAGGATGACGGGAAGCAGGCAGGCAGTGACACCAAGGCTCCGTCGTCAGCGAAGGCGGCGAGCACTGCCAAGCCACCCACCGAACCGACCCCCGATCCGGCCAAGGAGTTCTTGTTAAAAGTCCTCGCCGGCGACGTTCCGGTCCGCATGGAGGCCCACCGTGAAGATGATGTGGCCCATGCGCTGAAGTTGGCTGACGAGTTCAAGTTCCGGATCGTGCTGGAAGGTATCAGTCATCCGCGTAGCCAGCACCGATCCCTCTTGGAACGCCGCTCGTTGCTGGTCTTGGGGCCGGTTGTGCAGTTGGAGAGCACTCCCGCCTACCGCCGCCGGCGCGGTGACGACTGGTTGACCTCGCTGACGTCGGAGGGACGCCGCTGGGCGCTGGCGACGTTCGGCGAACAGCCGCGGGCGTCGAGGTTGCTTCGTGTGCATGCGGCGGCGGCCGTGGCGCGCGGTGCGGAGCGTGCAAGCGTGTTGCGGGCGATGACAACTGATGCGGCGGCCGTTCTGGGTGTCGATCAAGACCTCGGTTCGCTGGCCGTCGGGAAACGGGCAGACCTGGCCGTCTTTTCCGGCGATCCGCTCGAACCGGCCACGCCGGTTCGGCTGACGCTGTCTGCCGGGCAGGTCGTTTACGAGGCCAACGCGGAGAGGCCTGGGCGGGAGGTCGTTGCGGAACGCGACGCTATCGAGCTTGATCTTCTTCCCGCGGAGCTTCCTGCCAGGTATGCGGTGCATTCGACGCGTGTCCTGCGCGGCGGACAATGGAAGCCGGGCCGCCTGTTGATCCGCAACGGAAAACTGACGCCCTGGAAGATCGACAAGAAGCTGCCTGCCGGCACCCCGCTCTATGACCTGGGTTCGGCCTGCATCACCCCCGGCTTCCTGATCGCGCATGGCAGCCTCGGTGCGGCCCCCTTGATCGACGATCCGAGCGAGGCGGACGCGTCGCATCTGCGCGCGGCGGATGCCTACGATCCGGAGGATCCTGGAGTCGAGGCATTACTGCAAGCTGGATACCTGCGATTGGGATTCGCGCCCGGCAATGTCAATGTCGTCGCTGGCGCCGTTTCCCGCGTGCGAATCGGGGCAGCCAACCCCATCCAAGGGAGTCCATGTGCCGTCAAGTTCGTACTTGCCGACAGTGCTCGAAACTCAGAACGTTACCCCGCCAGCCTGGCCGGACAGGTTGCCCTGATCCACGACGTCTTGGAGAACAAAGGACTGCCAACGCAACGGTTTGCCCCAGCCGCGATTCGGCAAGCCCACCGCGACGATAAACAGCAACGCCTGGCTGCGGTCTTGCGTCGACGAACAACCGCGCTGTTTGAAGCCGCGACGGCGACCGAAGTGCGGGCGGCAATTCAGATCATCGAAAAATTCAAGTTGCGGGCCGCGCTCGTTAATCCAGATGACATCAGGCCGTTCATTGACGACCTGGTGCGGCTCAAGGTGGGCGTGGTGGCCCGGCCGGTTCGGGTGGGTGACTACGATCACTACCTTGATGGCCTCGTCCAGGCCTCGCGCGCGGGTGTCAACGTTGCGTTTGGCTCGGCGATGGATCCCTTGTCGACAGGGGCAATCGATGCCCGCCTGACGGCGGCGCTCGCCATGAATGCCGGCCTCACGCCGGAAGCGGCCATGGCAGGTCTGACAACCGGGGGCGCCAAGTTGTTGGGCATGCCCAACCATACGTGTGCGCTGGTCGGCGGGGCGCCGGCCGATTTTGTGATTTGGGATGGAATGCCGCTGAATGTCTCCTGTCGTCCGAAGTACGTCGTCATCGACGGGAAGATGGCGTTTGCGGGGAAGAAGGCAGCCGACGACAAGATGCGCAAACTGGCATCGGTGATGCCGGCGGCTGCGGCAGAATAGGACTTGGGGCAAAGCGGTGAAGCCGCTGCCGCATCAGCGAGCTCGTTTTGGGGAAGCAGGTTTCATGTATCGATTCGCGATCGCTCTCCTGGTGGCGTTCCACTTCGGCTGCGGAAGTACCGGCGCCGAGGATCTGGTGTTGATGGCGGCGAAGGCGTACACGGCGCACGGCCCCGCCATTGAGCCGGCGGTGATCGTGATTCGGGACGGCAAGATTGCGGAACTGGGTGCGAAGATCGAGCTGCCCGCAGGTGCCCACGTTGTCGACCTGGGCGACGCCGTCCTGGTGCCCGGCTTTGTCAATGCCTACAGCCAGATGGGGATCAGCGGTGGCAGCTCGGAATTGACGCGGGAATTGACGCCGGATTTTGAAGTGCTGGCTGCGATCGACTGGGAATCGCGCGCGTTTCGCGAGGCAGTCGACGAGGGAGTGACGACCGTCGGCATTTCGCCCGGCACGGACAATGTGGTGGCGGGCATCGCATTGGCCGCGAAGACGCACGGAAAGGAACTGCGCCGGCGGGTCCTCCGGCCGAACGCGGGGCTCGTCATGACGCTCGCATCCGATCCTCGCAGCCGCAATCGTTCCAGGTCCCGGCCTGATTCGATCTACGTCCGGCAGCCGACGAACCGGATGGGGGTTGTGTGGATGCTGCGCCGAGCGATCCAAGGGGCACGACGCGACGAGAGTGCCTCGGGCGTGCTGGCTGAAGCCCTGCAGGGAGAGCGGCGGATCTATTGCGTCAGTCGCACGCACTTTGATATCGAGACGATCGCCCGTGTCGCCGAGGAATTCGACTTCGCGCCGGTCATTGTCGGAGGCGAAGAGTCACATCGCCTGGCTGAACTGTTGGCCACGCGAAAGCTGCCCGTCATCCTCGGTCCACTCCGCACCTCGGTCGCCGCCGGCACCGAACAGACCGATCCGGTGTGGAATCGAGCGGGCGTGTTGCGGCAGGCCGGTGTTCAGATCGCCATGTCGGGACCCAGCCTGTTGGAGCAAGCCCGGTTTGCCGTCCGCTTCGGGCTGGCGGCCGACGATGCATTGCGGGCCATCACCTGTGTGCCGGCGGGGATCCTGGGAATCGACGAGCGGGTCGGGACTCTGCAGGCCGGTCGCGACGCCGACGTTGTTGTACTCGACGGGGACCCGTTCGAGTTCACCACGAACGTGCAGGCGGTAATCATCGGCGGTGCGTTCGTCGTGCCGCCCGATCGCCGGACGCGAGAGCCGGGCGAAGCCAATCAGACCGTGGGGCGGCACGCGGCAGGATCGCAAAGTCGCCCCGCTCCCCAACGTACACAGAGCGGCCCGAATTCGCCGTAACGCGAGATCCGAAGCGACCATGTCCCCCTGTGGGTGCCCACCGGGGCACCCGGCGACCAAACAGGTAACCCGTAGTAGAGCATCCAGTGATGAAGCATCGAAGTACCACCATTCCGTTGTTGCTGTGGGGACTGCTGACCGCGCAGATCGCCGCGGCCCAGCCGCTGGCGATCAAGGCCGGTCGCGTGATCCCCATTGCAGGGAAGCCACTTGAAGACGGTGTCATTCTGATTCGCGACGGCAAGATTGACGCGGTCGGCAAGGGGCTGGCCATTCCCATTGACGCTAAGGTGATCGACGCCGGCGGGAAGACGGTGATGCCAGGATTCGTGGATGTTCACAATCCGAGCGGCATGTCGCAGGCCAATGAGCGAAATCAAAATGTGCCGTTTCTCTCCGTCGTCGATTCGATCGACCCCAGCCGCACTTATTTCAAGGAGTCGCGTCGGAACGGCGTCACGACGGCGGCGGTGGTGCCCGGAAACAGCACCATGATCGGCGGCCAGGCCGCGGTCGTTAAGACCGCCGGCCGCTACGTCGACGACATGATTCTCAAACGCCACGCCGGCCTCAAGATCTCACTCAGCCCGGGCTCGAATGCCAGCCGGATGAGCCACCTGGCAAACCTCCGCAAGGAGCTCGACAAGGCACGTCGCGCCGTCAAGAAGGAGGACGAGGAGCAGCGCGAGAAGAAGGACGCGGTAGAAAAGAAGAATGCCGAGGACAAGGATGCGGACCAAGGGCAAGCTGACAGGGACGCGGGAGGTGTTGCGAAGCCCGGAGCGTCGTTTAACGCGGCGTCGAGTGCGGAGCAGCAACTGGCCGCCATGAAGTCGCTCCTGCGCGGCCAAATGTCGGCTTTCATCTATTGCCAGAACGCCATGGATGTCGTCCAGGCGATCCGCTTGACCGAGCAATACAAGCTCAAGACGATCCTCGTCCTGGGCCAGGACTGCTATCGCGCGGCGCAGGAAATCGCCGCCAGCAAACTGCCCGTGATCCTCGGGGAGACGCTCGTTTTTTGGAAAACGGATCCGCGGACCGGCGACGACGAGAAGATCGTCGTGCCGAAGATCTTTCACGAGAATAAGATTCCCCTAACGTTCCAGATTAATGATACCAGCAACGCGACATTGGGGAGCCGATACTTGTGGTACCAGGCGGCGACCGCGGTCAAGTACGGGGTCTCGGTCGAGGAAGCACTCGAGTCGATCACGCTTCGGCCTGCGAAGATCCTCGGTGTGGACCAGTTCGTCGGGTCTCTTGAGCCTGGCAAGGATGCCGACCTGGTGATTCTCAGCGGACATCCGCTCAAACTGAACACCTGGGTCGAGAAGACGATCGTCGGTGGCGAGGTGGTCTACGATCGTGAGCAGGATCAGGAACTGCGAGGGCTGCTGGACCCGCAGGCTGATTGAGCGCGTGAAGCAGGAGACGTTGGCCGTCGTGAACAGATGAAAGAAGAGGCCTGACCCGTTTTCCCGCCAACTCGATGTGGTCGGCGAAACGTTGGTCGGTTTGGCTGTCGGCAACCGAGAAGACAACCTATGAAACTCAATCATTGCAATTGGTGGTCGCACGCGCTTCAGGGCGCCGCAATCTGGTGCCTGGCATCGTGCGTCTGGAGCGGAGGGGCGGCGGGCGTCCTGGCTGCCACGGTTGACGCCTACTTTGCCGGCCAGATCTGGACCGGCACCGAAGTCGTCCTCGACGATGCAGTTCTGGTGGTCGAGGGAGGCAGGATTGTTGAGGTTGGCTCACGCGATGACGTGTCGCTGCCGGCGGGGACTCGCCTCCACGAACTGGGCGAGGCAGTCATCATCCCGGGGCTGGTCGTGGCGGAGACGGGGCTGGCCGGCGGCAGTCGCGACGGTCCAGAGACGATTGCGCCGCAGCTCAAGGCGATCGACGGCTTCGACTTCTACGCCGATTTTCATCGCCTGCTGGCCGGTGGCGTGACCACCGTGCAGATTTCTCCCGGCAGCAACCGGCTGATGCCCGGGCAGGGTGCGGTCGTTAAGTTGGGCGGTCGGTCGATTGACGAGCGGACGTTGGCGGACGCGGAGAGCCTGCGGGTGCTGCTCAGCAGCGCCTCGCGGAACCCGCCCACGATCTACGAGCCACCCGTGGGCGCTGTTTCTGTCGATCGCCCGCTGGAACCTTCGAAACGTCAGTTGGGACGCAGCCTCGCGTCAGCGGTGGCGGCGTTACGCGCGACGTTTCTGGCGGCGGAGAAGGGCGTGCCAGCCGAGAATCAGGACCCCGACGAACGGCTCCTGCTGCGGACGGTTGCCGACTACCGGGAAAACCGGCGGACCGTCCGGGTGACCGCGTCCCAATTGGCAGAGGTTCGCGCTGCCGTCCGCGTCGCCAAACAGTTCGGATTGCGAATTCTGCTGGTTGATCCGCTGCAGTTGGGCGCCTACACGCGCTATCCAGAACAGTGGGCGCCGATGGTGGAGGGCGTGATTCTGAACGCGTCGATTCGCCCGGGGCAGATCAATAACCGGCCTGTCCCGGACGGCCGCCGCGCACCGCCGCCCCTGCCCTGGGAGAATGCGCGCAAGCTGGTGGACGCCGGTATGCGGGTCGCCATCCATGCGGCGGACGACAGTGACGTCCACGAGATTCTCTTTCTAGCCGGTCTCTTCCAGCAGGGTGGACTGTCCCAACGCGAAGTATTGCGGATGCTGACCGAATGGCCGGCGGAATTGCTGGGCGTGGATGATCGGGTGGGCAGCCTGCGAGCCGGGAAGGACGCGGATTTCGTCGTTCTCAGCGACCAGCCGTTTCAGACCAGGACCCGCATCCTGGCGACCTACGTCAGTGGGCAACGACACTTCGACCGCGATATCTCCGAGAAGTCGACCCTGGTGCGCGCGGCGGCCGTCTACGACGGGATGGGCCAGGTCATCCAGGACGCGGCCGTCCTGGTGCAGGGCGGCTTGATCCGGGGGGTGGGGCGGGATGTTTCCGCGCCGCTGGATGCCGAGTCGCGACAATTCCCCGGGGGCGTGATTGTGCCCGGCTTCATCGACCTGCATACCGGGATCGGCATTGGCGGCCCGCTGACCGGCACCATCTCGGTGCAAACCAAGCTGGGCGATCAACTCGATTCGGGTGATCCGGCCGTTGCCGTCGCGCGACAGGGGGGCGTGACGACCGTCCTGTTTGGTTCGACCACATCATCACCCACGCCGCTGGTCGCTTTCAAACTGGGAGATACGCTGCGTGTCCTCAGGGATCCGGCGGCGATTCGCTTTAAGCTCGACGGCAACCTCACGCTCACGGCACCGGCGCTCAAGCGGACGCTGACTTCCGCCAAGGCTTACGCGGACGCCTGGCGTCGCTACGACGAACAATTCAAGGCCTACCAGGAGCAGAAGAAAGCGTACGCCGTGGCCCTGGCCAAGTACAATGAAGCGAAGAAGGCGGCGGAGGCGAAGGCGGCCGAGAAGAAGAAGGAGGACGAAGCTGCCAAAAAGAAGTCCTCGGAAGCGGGTAAGACCGCCGACGAAAAGCCGACCGAAGACAAACCGGACCGGCAGCAGGGTGACGGCAAGCCGGAGGAGAAGTCGTCTTCGTCCGAGTCTGCCGGTGCGCCGGACGCCAAGAAGCCGGCAAGCGACGATGCGAAGCCGGAAGCCGATGCGGAACTGAAAGAGCCGACCAAGCCGAAGGAACCGACCAAGCCAAAAGCATCTTCCAGCCTCGAGCCGTATCGAGCCCTCTTTGCCGGCAAGATCCCGGCCCTCGTCGAAGCGAATCGGCCCGCCGAGTTGCGTGAAGCGGTCCGCATCTTTCGCGACGAGTTCATGCTAAAACTGGTGATCGCCGGAGGCAACGATGCGATGCGCGTGGCGGATCTGTTGGCCAGCAAGGAGGTCGCCGTCGCAACCGGCCCAATGTTGGTGAGGACCGTCGATCGTCGCCTGGTCAACTTGCCACAGGTCCTCGCCAACCGTCAGATTCCTTTTGCGTTCCAGTCGCGGGCCACCACGGGTGTGAGCGGGCTGCCATTGGCAGTGACCTACTCGGTGGGCAAGGGCCTGGCGGCAACCGATGCCCTGAACGGATTGACCGCCAATGCCGCTCGGCTGCTTTCCCTGGAGCAACGTTTGGGGCAGATCGCGGTCGGTAAGGAGGCGGACCTGGTGGTGCTCAGCGGACCGCCATTCGAATTGTCAAGCCGTGTGCTCGCCGTGATGATCGATGGACGCTGGGTACACGAAGAGGAGCAAACGCGGTGATCGACATACGAAGAGGATGGTATGACAATTCAGCGTTGGCCTGGCAGCCGATGAGCGGGGTGGCGCTTGCCGTCTGCCTGGCCGTCAGTCTGGCCGGTTGCCCGGCAGGGCGGGCCGCAGAGACCGCAGGTGAACCGGCGAGTCGGACGGGAGATCGGTTCGCCATTCAGGCGGGAAAGGTCATCACCTGTGCCGGCGAACCGATTGTTAACGGAGTCATCCTGGTCGCCAACGGAAAGATCACCGCGGTCGGGAAAGCGGATGAGGTCGACATCCCGCCGGACTATCGTATCTTGGACCACCGTGACAAGTTCGCCATGCCCGGGCTGATCGATGCGCATAGCCACGTGGGAGGATCGATCAGCGATATCAATGAAATGGTCTACCAGACCAATCCGGAGCTGCGCGTGTGGGATCAGATTATCCCCAACAACGAACGGTTGAAGGTGGCCGTCGCGGGAGGCGTCACGACGGTTTGTTACATTCCGGGCAGCGGTACCAACATGGGCGGCTGGGGTGCCTTGATGAAGACCGGGCCCGGAACGCTGGACGAGGTCCTGATTCGGGCTCCGGGCGTATTGAAGATCGCCCAGTCGGGCAACCCGGAGCGGCGCAGCGGTGAAGTCGGCTCGGGTCGAATGGGGATGAATCATGTGATCCGCGAGCAGCTTCGGGAAGGCATGCTGTACACACGGGAGTGGGACGAGTTCGAGGCTGGGCGACGGGACGCCAAGCCGCGGACCAACCTCAGGCTGGAGTACTTCAAACCCCTCTTTCGCCGCGAGATCCCGGTCGTTGTTCATACCCAGGCCTACCAGGTCATTCAGTCCACCCTGCGTATTCTGCATGATGAGATGAATTTGCGAGTAGTCATCGATCACGGCACGTTCGATAGCTACAAGTTGTCCGCGGAGATTATCAAGCGCGACATTCCCGTGATGGCGGGGCCGCGCGGCTTTCGGCTCGAACCGGAGACAGGACAAGTTGCCGGGATCGTTGCCGAATTTTACAAACGGGGAGTTGAGAAGCTGGGGATCAACACCGACGCGCCGGTCATCCCGCAGGAAGAACTGTTTTTCCAGGCGACGATGGCAGTGCGGTACGGTTGGACGGAAGAACGGGCCATTCGCGGGTTGACGATTGAGCCAGCGAAGGCCCTCATGATCGACCAGCGCGTCGGTTCGCTGGAGGCCGGCAAGGACGCGGATATCGTCATTACTACGGGGTCGATTCTGGACCCCCGCAACTATGTGGCCCTGGTACTGATCGACGGCAAAGTCGCCTACGATACGGCCGTGGACCGGAGGCGCTTCTGATGTTTCACAGCAGCTTGGCAAGCGTGGGCAGCGGGATGGCCGGGGGCAAATCAGCCGAGTGTCGGGGCGGTGTCGGTCGCAGCGGGAACCAGCGAGTTGCTGCCAATCGTCGCCGTCGACTTCATACCGACGTCTCGCTGCAGGATGACGAATCCGTGACTTGCGGCAAAGCCGGGCAGTTGGCGGTCATCGCGGTCAGCGCGGCGCTCTGCCTGTTCCACGGAGGCAGCGCCTTCGCTTACGAACCGTTTGTCGCAATACGGGGTGCCACAATCGAAACGGGGGGAAAGCAAGGGCGGATTGCCACGGGGATCGTTGTACTCAAAGGCGACAAGATTCACGCCGTCGGCCAGGACGTGAAGATCCCTGACAATGCGCGGATCATCGACGCACGGGGAAAGACCGTGATGCCCGGTATCATCGACCCCTACCATGTTGTCAGCGGAGCGGCCAGCGGCGGATCTGCGACGCGGACCATCGTGATCAATGGGCGGACCTACACAATTCGCTCGACAAGCAGTACGTCCGCACCGAAGTTCCAGCGCATCGTCGACGGCTTTGACCCCTACGAGGCTAACTTTCGACCGTTGGTTCGGGCCGGCGTTACGTCGGCAAACCTGGTTGCTGCCGGCTACGGACAGTCAGCGCTTGCCCGCATGTCGATTACCGAGCCGGGCGAACTGATTGCCGCTGCCGACGGTTTGGCCTTCGTGTCGTTAACCAATGATTCGACCAGCCTGGGTGTGCTCCGTGCGGGGCTGGCTGCCGGCAAGGCGAGCAGTTCAGGGGCATCAACCGCTTCCTCCAGCCGTCGGTCGTCGAGCCGCCTTTCGCCGGCGGAACAAACGCTCTGGAAAGAGATTGTCGCCGGCAAGCGGCGGCTCTTGGTCAACGCCAGCAACTCCGCCACGATCCTCCACGTCTTGAAGCTGGTCAAGGATGAGGAAAAGGTTCGATTGGCCCTGGTCTCGAACGGTCCGAATATTTACGAAACACTGGAGCAACTTCGCGGCCAACCGGTCTCCCTGATCCTCGCTCCGTCGATCGATTTCAAGCCGAATTCTCGCGACCGGATCTGCGTTCCTCGCCTCTTGCATGATGCCGGCATCGAGTTCGCGATTTCTGTTTCGGTGAGCCAGTCTTCGCTGAGCGGTTCGCAGGATTCGCCCCTTGTCCCGTTGGCCTTCCTGGTCAAGGCCGGCTTGCCGCGAGATGTCGCATTCGCTTCGCTCACTTCGGTTCCCGCCAAATTGCTCGGCACCCAAGCGAACCTGGGGACGATCGAGCCCAGGAAAACTGCGAACCTACTCGTATTTGACGGAGATCCGTTGGAGCTCGGCAGTCGGCTGGAGACCGTCATGGTGGAAGGGGAAACCGTTTATGAGGACTAACCGATCTGTGAATGCCACCAGTGAATACGGCCCCCGCAACCTGACGCGCGCATGGTTTTCGGTGGGTATCTCCGCGGAGGGTCTTGCGCGGCAGCCTGTCGAACGGAAGCGTGGACGCCTTTCCCTGGCGGCGCTTGCCGGCATGGCCCTCACGTTGGCGGTGATCCTGCCGGCAAGTTGGCGACCTGCTTTTGGTCAGCAACCGGAACGACGTGCGGCGGAGCAGGAGCCGGCGACCGGGAAGCCGGCCGCCACGGCCAAGAAGGCGGCACCTGGAGACGCCCTGGGGGATTCCATTACAGCGATCGTTGGGGCGGACATCCACACGGTGAGTCGCGAGGTGATTCGCCGGGGGACGGTCTTGATTCAAGGCGACAAGATCATCGCCGTCGGCCAGGACGTGAAGTTGCCCGTAGAGGCCAAGGTGATCGATGCGAAGGGCAAGCATGTGACGCCCGGGTTCATCGCCATGCGGATGTCGAGGGTCGGGGTCAGCTCGTCTGCCTCCGCCGGGAGTGGTTTGGCCGATTCGCTTGATCCCTACGATCGCAACATGAAGTTCGCCCTGGGAGTCGGGATCACATCGGGTGCCGTGTCGCTCCGTTCCAGCCGCGGCCGCTCAAGTTCCCGAGCACCCAATGATCGCTTTCTGGGGCTCGAACCCGAGGTGACACTCAGCGACGACCCGGAATTCAATCCCGATTTCGGGGACGAGAACACCCAGACCTGCCGGTGCTGTGGCTTGCCGATTCAGCCGACCGAACCGATCACCCCGACGTCTTCCAGTACCGTGACCCCGACCCGGTACGCCGTCTTGAAGCTCTCCTACGGCGAACTCGAGCCGATGCTGGTGACTCAATCGCCGTTCTTCGCGCTCTCGTCCGGGTCGTTGACCGGGGCGCTGAACCGCCATTCCTGGCGGCAGTCGATTGCCAAGGCGCGGGAATACTTGAAGGACCAGGCTGAGCACGAGGCGGCCGTTAAGGCGGGCAAGAAGTCGACGCCGCCCAAGAAGGGAGTCAGCGACGATTTGATTCGTCTGGTCAAGCGCGAAACCTATCTCCGCACCGACGCCAACACGGCAGACAGCATCCGCGGGATGATTGCCCTTGCCCGTGAGTTGGACTACAAGCTGATGCTCGACGGCGTTACGGAAGGCTGGTTGACGGCCAGCGACCTGGGCGAGCAGGATGTGCCGGTCATCTTGACGCCACGCAACCGTCGTTCCCCGGTCAAGGGGCGCGAGGATTCTTCCGGCAGTTCAATCGAAACGGCCGGCGTGCTGGAACGGGCCGGCGTCCCGTTTGCTGTGGCCGCACTCTCCAGTTCCATCAGCATGAGCGGATTGGCGGGCCGCGACTTGACCAGCCTGCCACTCGAGGCAGCTTTTGCGATCCGGGGCGGTTGCCGGCCTGCGACTGCCCTCGCCGCCCTCACGCTCGTGCCGGCTCAACTGCTGGGGCTGCAGGATCGCCTGGGGAGCATTGAGGTTGGGAAGGACGCCGACCTGCTCATCCTGGACGGCCCGCCGCTCGACTACCGCACCTATGTCGAAACCGCCTGGGTCAGCGGCAAGGTCCGCTACGATCGCCGGCAAGATCGAGTCTACCCGGTGTTCGATCGCGAGCAGCTTCGGTAGGGATGCGGCCAGGCGACGATTTGACGTTGGTAACGGAAAACGGGGTGGGCCAGAGTTTCGGAATGTGGTTGTGGTTCGCGCCGAGCAGGTTGCGGTCCGTGCCGAGGAGGTTGCGACCAGCGCCGAGCAGGTTGCGGTCCGCGCTGAGGAGGTTGCGGTCCGCGCTGGGGAGGGCGTGTGGGACCTGTTGTGCGCTGGTCTCTGACCACTGTTGTGCGCTGGTCTCTGACCACGCACATTGGCTGACCGAGAGGTCTCCCTCCGCCGTTCTCCCGGTTGAGCGTTGGGGATGGTTGTGTTTCTTGAGACCTTCGGTCGGCGGTTTCGGCGGGGTCGGAGACCCGCGCCGAGCAGGTTGCGACCCGCGCTGAGCAGGTTGCGGTCCGTGCCGAGCAGGTTGCGGTCCGCGCTGGGGAGGGCGTGTGGGACCTGTTGTGCGCTGGTCTCTGACCACGCACATTGGCTGACCGAGAGGTCTCCCTCCGCCGTTTTTCCGGTTGAGTGTTGGGGATCGTTGTGTTTCTTGAGACCTTCGGTCGGCGGTTTCGGCGGGGTCGGAGACCCGCGCCGAGCAGGTCGGAGACCCGCGCCGAGCAGGTTGCGACCCGCGCCGAGCAGGTTGCGACCCGCGCGGAGCGTTGGTCAGTCGATGACGTTTGCCGGCTTACTGGGAGGCGCCGGTTTGGCATTCGGGTCCGGCTTCGGCTTGGGGCCGAACAGAATCGGACCGCCCAGGTACGTCGTGTATTCCCAGCCGCTCCCCTGCGGGTCCCAGCCGGAAAGCAATCCTGCCTCGTCTGCCACGGCACGCGCAGCCAAGTACACTTCGAAGCTGTCCGGAAGGACGATGAATCGAGCGTAGTACTTGGTCTTGTCCAACCGTGCCAGCAGACGCTGAAAGCGGGAGCGGGGCTTCAGCACTTCGTCTTGTGTCGCTCCGGAATTCGGCTTTGGGGTGAACTTCAAGCGGGGATAGATTCCGGCGTCGTACAATTCGACTTCAAAGAACTCGTCGCTGAGACGGCGGTTGGCCTTCTTGAATTCCTTGATAAACTGCTCCTTGTCCACACCGACTGCCGGTCCTCGATCCAGTCGTTTCGCTTTCACCAGAAACTCTGCCTTCTGGCGAATCCCGTCGCGCCAGTCGTCCGCGGCGACCGGATAGACCCGATTGTTGGTACATAGAAATGTAACCTGGCGCGCCCCCTCCGGTGCGGGTCGCGGGTCGGGCAGCGTGACGACCTTGGCAGGCGGAACCTCCTGTTCCGGGGTCTCATCAAGGAGCGCTTTAAGGCTCGCTTCCTGATCGATGGCCTTGGTCAGTTCGGCCTGCAGCGATTCTCGCTTGGCCTTGGCATCCGCAATCTCCTGGATCTGCTTGCGGGCCTGCTCCGCCTTCTTCGTATCGGATTCGATCTTCAAGGCAAACTGGTTGGCAACGACCTGTTCCCGATCAAGTTCGGTACGCCGCTCCTGAACTTGGCGCCGCAGGTCGGCCAGCTTGACTTCGATCTCTTGATGGTCGGCCGGTTGGAGATCGTTGAGCTGTGATTCGATGGCATCCCGCTGGCTCTTGGTCAGGAGCAGCTCTTGTCGAGCGGCTTCGAGGGCAGAGGCGTCGACGACCTCGGATTCCGAGATCCGGCTGACGGCATCCTTGACGCCAAGCTGAGTTGCGATCAGGACCATTACCAGAATTCCCACGACATTGGTCATGGTGTCCAGCAGCGAATCGAGTCCACCGCCGTCGTCCTCGTCCGTTCGTGGTGCACGTTTCATGAGCTTGGAGAAACCTGGTTGTTGCGGAAGTGCCGCAGATCGATGCGGCCGTTGCCCACCGCCGGAAGCTTGCCGTTGCGGACGTTGTTGTCATCGCAAAGTTTCTTGACCATTCGGTAGGTGCCCAGGCTGTCGCTTCGCAACAGGAAAACAATCGTCCGTGCGTTGCTATTCGCGACCGTTTCCAGCAGGGCAACAAACTTCGGATTGGCGGCGACTTCGGCGTTGCGGATGGTCAGGGGTGGATCTTCGGTATGCAGGACAATCGCGCTGGCGGTGCACTCAATGAAGCTCGGCTGAAAACTGATTCCCGTCCCACCGGGCAGGATTGAAACCTGGGCTTCTTCCGGCGGCTTCTGCTTTTCCTCGAGCGACCGCTGCAGCACGGCGAGCCGTTCCTTGATGGCGTTGAGCTGATCCTGCATGTCGGCAACCGTTTCCCGTTGGGCCTGAGGAACTTCCGGGATCACGATCTTGATCTTCTTCCGCGCGTCCGTCTTCTGGCGAACGTCCGCGAGCTGCTTGATCAACGCTTCGAGCTCCGCACGAGACTTGACCAGTTCATTCTGGCGGCTCCCGGCCGCGGTGAGCAGTCTGGCCTTTTCGCGATCCAGTTGAATGGTCAGCTTGTCGACCGTATCCTTGGCCGCGGCCAATTGTTCTTGCAATTTCTCCATCGCGATCGCGTTCTGCACCGCTTCCTTGACGTCATCCTGGTTCATCTGTCCCAACGTCACCGCGGCGATCATCAACGTCAGGACGCCGATGATCGCACAAATGATGCTCAAGAATGGGAACAGAGAGACGTCATCGTCTTCAGCCGGTCTGCGTCGTACCATGGCTATCGGCGCCCGTTACGCTTTTTACTGCTTCTTCCTCCAAACCAACCTCGCCGTTCGGGTTCGACCTGCTGCACGACGACTTGCTGCTCGCCGAGCGATTCGAGTACGCTGCTCAATCCGCTCAAACCGCGCTCCAGCCCGGCGAAGTGCGATTGCAGGGCATCCGTCGAGCCCGCCACGGATTTTGAGACGTCGGATTGCATCGAGGCCGCCTGGCGACTCAATTCAGCCAACGCCTTCTGAATCTCCATGGCGGTCGAATTCATCTCCTGCAACTGGCCTTGCAGGCGGGATGTCTGTTCCGCGTACTGCTGCTTGAAAGCGGCCAACTGTTGCTCTTGTTGATCCTTCATCTTGGCATTGATGTCGGTCCAGCCCTTGGCAACCTGAGTGGTCAGCTTCGAGCCGATGGCGTCGAGCCGTTGCAACCAGTTCTCGAGTTCGGCGTGATGCGTCCCCATCGCGGCTTCAACCGCCTGGCGGAATACGGTCAGATCCCCCCCCAGGCCGCCGCCGGCGCCGCGTTCGGCGCCCCCTTCGCGACCGTCGTTCAGTCGCCGCAGCAAATTCTCGTTGCAGTACTCGTCCGCAATCGTGACCAATCCATCTTCACTCTTCTGCAGTGCGGAGGTCGGGATTTTCACGATCATACTCATGATCAGCGCCAGCAGTGTCGTGTCGAAGGCGGTGCCCAGGCCGCCGAACACGCCTTTCATCGAATCGGTGACCGCAGAGACGTCGGCCGCATTTTCCAAGGTTGCGGAGAGGCCGCTGACCGCGCTGCTGACGCCCATCACCGTGCCGATGAAGCCCAGGATGGGCATGGCCCAGATGAAAACTTTTACAATCGTAAAGCTGCCTGCGACATTGGCAGCATCAATGGCCGACTGCGACTCCATCATCGTGACCGTTTCCGCGGCACTCTTCCTCACGCGAAAATGTTCAATGCCGCGCAGCACCCGGTTGACCAGAATGCTCTGTCGCGCTTCGCTGGGAAGGCTGTGGATGTGAGCCACAAACCGATCCAGCGAGTCAATCGTTATTTCCGAAGAGATCTCTGTCGGCAGCAAATCCATCAACATGGCCGACCTCTGACGCGCCAATTGCCGGGACTTGAGAAACAGGATCGCAAACGACCAGCACATCAACAGGGTGGTCGGAAAGTTGATTCCCACGCTGTCCCAGAACATGTTGCCGATCCGGACATCATTGATCCAGAGCGGATAAAGCAAGGCGAAGATGACCATCGCTCCGGCCAGTCCAATCAATCCGCTGGTCACCAGACTGATGTCGGTGCCTTCGTTGGCATGGCTCGCGCCCAGTTCCGGGGCGGGAGGCTGGCCGGCGGCTGGTCGTTTGGCCCCCGCGGGGCGCGCGCGGTTGGCGGCTGCTTGAGGCCGGTTGCCCGGCGTGGCCTGGCCCGCTGCACCACGACCGGATGGGCTGGAGGTCGAAGTACCGCCGACGTTGATATTCGGAAAACCGGCCGGCGCCGTCGATTCGCCGCCACCACCGGCGGACGGGTTGTCCGGCAGGCCCAGATCGACGCCCGACGGGACCGGCAGGACGAACGGGGTCTTGCAATAAGGGCAGCGACATTTCTTGCCAGCCTGCTCTTCGCGAACTTTGAGCGACTTATCGCAATGTGGGCAACTGAGCTTGAAATACATAACACATCCGGAGCGAATCGGGCCGATGTCAGCGGTCAGGCGAGCAGCGCCTGGGAAATTACATACTCTTCTAATCGCCGCATCTCTGCAAGTAACCGCAACCGCGCGCCGCGCTGCCTGCCGGGCCCATCCGTCAGACGGAATACGGCAGGCGTCTTTCGGCGATTCCGTAGGTCATGCTGTGCATGACGTCATCCGCTCTCGCATTTGCTGGGAACGTATCGTCAACAATTTTCCCCATCAGCGGTTCGCTGGGTTGGTGGACATGGTGCTGGGAACGGTCGCTGGGACCCCGATGGAACGGGTTGGGAAGCGAGGAATGGGTTGGGAAGTGAGGAATGGGTTGGGAAGTGAGGAATGGGAGCGTATGGTCGGTGGGAGGAGACCTTCGGTCGGCGGTTTCGGCGGGGTCGGAGACCCGCGCCGAGCAGGTTGGAACGACGCCGAGCAGGTTGCGACCCGTGCCGAGTAAGTTGCGACCCGTGCCGAGCAGGTTACGACCCGTGCCGAGCAGGTTGCGTGGTACCTGTTGTGCGCTGGTCTCTGACCACGCACATTGGCTGACCGAGAGGTCTCCCTCCTCCGTTCTTCCGGTTTGGCGGAGGGGATCGTCTTGTTTCTTGAGACCTTCGGTCGGCGGTTTCGGCGGGGTCGGAGACCCGCGCCGAGCAGGTTGGAACGACGCCGAGCAGGTTGGAACGACGCCGAGCCGTTCCGTTGGTGGCGCTCCGCGTCGTGTGTTTCAACGGACTGTCAGAAAACGCACCTCAAATCCAGACGCCGTGGTATCTGGTGCGTG
The DNA here is from genome assembly GCA_030430075.1 of bacterium. GTDB lineage: Bacteria > Planctomycetota > Planctomycetia > Pirellulales > Pirellulaceae > ARS98. Next base: position 58,973 of record JAUIGN010000026.1, on the reverse strand, counting down.
GCGATACTTCGCGTGGACGCGGTCAGGCCAGCAGTCCCTCGACAACATTCCCATGAACGTTGGTCAGGCGGCGCTGAATTCCGTTGTGGTAGTAGGTGAGCTTCTCGTGATCGATGCCAAACAAATGCAGGACCGTGGCGTGGAAGTCGTGCCAACTGACCGGAGCTTCCACCGCTTTCCAACCAACGTCGTCGGTGGCTCCATAGGCGATTCCCGGCTTTAATCCGGCGCCTGCCATCCAGACCGAGAACCCGTAACGATTGTGGTCGCGACCAAGGCCGACCGTATTGGCTTCCGACTGGGCAAACGGCGTTCGGCCGAACTCGGTCGTAAAGAGAACCAGGGTGTCATCCAGCATGCCCGACCGTTTGAGGTCGTTGAGCAGGGCGGCCACCGGCTGGTCGATCCGTGCCGCCTCGATCGCGTGATTCTCTTTGACGTTCTCATGGGCGTCCCAACTGGCCCGCGGGTTGCCGGCCACCGGTCCGCCGGAGTAAACCTGCACAAATCGAACGCCTCGTTCCAGCAGCCGGCGGCCCAGGAGGCATCGTCGAGCACAATCGGCCGTAGGTTCGACATTCAGGCCATACATCTCCAGAGTCTTCGCCGGCTCCTGCGACAAGTCGCTGACTTCCGGCACGGAAACTTGCATCTTGGCAGCCAGGTCGTAGCTGCGGATGCGCGCGGCGAGGAGCGGGTCGTTGCCCAGCCTTGCTGCGTGACGACGATTGACGACGTCGAGGAAATCACGCACCCCACGTTCAGCTTCAGCGCCAAGTCGATGGGCGGGAAACAGGTCGCGGACCGGTTGGTCCCCTCCCCGAAACTCGACCCCCTGGTGCTGTGAAGGAAGGAATCCGTTACTCCAGTTTGAGGCACCGCCGTTGGGGCCGCCGCGGGCGTCGGCGAGCACGACATACGTCGGCAGCGAATCCGACTCGTTGCCCAACCCATGCGACAGCCAGCTTCCGAGCGACGGGTACCCGTTGAATTCGAAACCGCTGTTCTCAAAGAACAAAGCCGGCGTATGATTTGCCGACCCGGTGACCATCGAACGAACGACGGTCAGTTCGTCCGCCAGCTTGGCGATGTGCGGGAACATCTCCGAAATCCACAGACCGCTCTCGCCCCGCTGTTTGAATTCCCAGTCATGCTTGCGCAGCAGGCCGACCTTGCCAAAGAAGATGTCAGGCTTCTCATCGCTGACCAGCGACTTCCCGTGCATTGCTGCCAGTTCGGGCTTATAGTCAAACGAGTCCAAATGGCTCATGCCGCCTACCAGGCAAATGTGGATCGCCCGCTTGGCTTTCGGTGCAACACTCAAGAAAGGAGTCGCCCCGGCAGAATCGGTTGCAAGGACCCCATCGTTGAGGAGCAGGCTCGTCAACGCCGTCGCCGCCAGGCCGTGTGTGCCCCAATTGAGAAATTCGCGACGATCCATCGATCGGAGGTGATTCATGCCGAATGCTCGGTTGGAGAGGGAGGAGCGGTGGCCCGCAGTACGCCCAGCGCAAGGTCGGTCGTGCCGGAACGCTAGGCCGGATGATTCATGAACCTGCGACGATTCAGTGCAAGTTACTGTGCCGCAATCTCTTGTGGTGAACTTACCCAAAACGCCCCGCATATCAGCCGGAACGCGTTAGCGTCCGGTTTGCTCTGTTTTCAAAGGAACCGGGGCTAACGCCCAACGGCTAATGAATAATCCGGGCTAGGCCAATTGCCCTGAGTATAGTCAATGCCAGGCGAGAGGGCGTCGGTAATGGGGCGAGCGTCATGCACAGTATGACCTACGGCAGGGCGTTTTGCGCCGGACTCGGTGTTGACGACAATCTGAAGTACCAGCGTCGGTCACGTTACTCGATCACGACGAATTCGTTGGTGTTAAACAGGGCGCGGGCCAGCATCGGCAGACCATGCTCGGCGGCAAGCTGACGGGAGGCACGCAGCTCATCGTCGTCCGGCAAGCGAGCGACCGTGTACAGCCAGGCCTGCCGCACTTGCTGCGTTAGATCCGTGCCGACCTGACGCTCGACCCGGTCGGCCAGTTGTTTCGACATGCGCAAGACAAACGCATTGTTCAGCAGGCTGAGTGCTTGCAAGGGGGTCGTCGTGACGGACCGTCGAGGGGCCGCGGCGGACGGATCAGGACAGTCGAAGGTGTCGAGCAACGCGCTGCGGCCGCCGCGCGGGGTGAAGCGGTAGACGGTCCGCCGCTGCAAGGCAGGTTCGCTGCTGTCGATCGGCTCATAGTACGTCGTGCCGCTATTGTAAGTAATCGTCACGTCTTCAAACCCCGGGCCGCCGGCCTGGCGATTCATCTGCCCTGCCGCAACCAGCATCGCGTCTCGCAGCACTTCCGCCTCGACCCGCCGCGGGGAATAACGCCACAAGAGCCGGTTATCAGCATCCTTGGCGAGTGCTCGCGGGTTCAGCGTCGACGCCTGGCGGTACGTGGCGGAGGTGACGATCTGACGATGCAGTTGCTTGAGTCGAAAGCCGCCATCGCGAAAGTTGAGCGCAAGCCAGTCGAGCAGGTCTGGATGGCTGGGGCGGCCGCCGTTGAAACCCAGGTCATTCGGTGTGTCGACGATGCCAACCCCAAAATGGTAGTGCCAGACCCGATTCACGATGACTCGGGCGAGCAGCGGATTGCGCTCGGAACTGATCCAATCGGCCAGGCGCCGACGCCGCTCGGCATCACCGGCATCCACCGGCAGATCAAATCCGGGGTCGACACCACGAACGGCCGCGACGCCGCCAGGTGCGACTTCTTGACCCAAATCGGTCACGCTCCCGCGCAGATGAACTCGCATTCGTGCCGGCGTGCCGGGAGTGACGGTGTACATCTTCCGCTTGGCCTGCCCGGCAAGTTCCCGAGCGGCGGCTTCGAGGCCGGCCAATTCGGCCGACAGTGACTCCCGCTCGGCCCGCTTCGCCGGCGAGAGTGACTTGATGATTGCTGCTGCGGAAACATACTGATTCTCGACTCCCGCGGACGCGGCGACGGCGTCAGCCGACAAGGCGGTGTCGTACAGGTTGGCCCGGAGAATTCGACCGGCCAGCATCCGGTTGCCTCCCGGTTGATGGTGACGCAGCCCGAATACGACCTGCGACGTCCCTGCGGGAAAGGAGGTGTGTCCCGACTTGTAGGGCCGGCCGTAGGGAAGCCCGTTGCGATATCCGGTGATTGTGCCGTCGCGACGGTACACGATGGCCACATGAACCGGCTCGCCGGCCGCCGCCTGCTCGTTCTCTCCGCCGAATGATTGGGTCCGGACAAAGCCGTTGCTCCCCGCCATCCACCGTCCCGGCTCGCGTTCGCCAAACACGATCGCGTCAAAGACGCCACCGTCCGACGTCTCGACACTCACGACGCCGCCGCCGCGCTGCTGCAAATTGTCCAGCAGGACCCAGGCTTCGAGCGTCTTGGCATGCAAGTCCTTGTCGAGCGGCCCGGCTTGCACGTAACTGTCGACTCCATCGACGATCAGAGCGCCCTGCTCCACACGGGCATGGCCAAAGGCCTTACCGTGCAGCTTGCCGATGCTGTCCCGAAGATCCCCCTCAAATTCCCAGCTCGCCAACGGACGCGGGCGTTCGATCGGGCTGTTGTGCGTGGCGGACGCGTTTCGTCGAGCGAGGATGGCGGCCCGCGCGGCGGCGTCGATTTCCCGGCGAGCTTGACGGAGGCCTGCCATCTTCGTCTGCACGGTCTGCAGGCGGGCGGTCGTTTCGGGAAGACTGATCTCCCGTTCTCCATGACGGACGCCGTCCAAGGCGGAGATGACGCGATAGTATTCTTCGCTGCGGATTGGATCGAACTTGTGGTCGTGGCATCGTGCGCAGTTGATGGTCAAACCGAGGAACGACTGGCCGACGGTCGCCACGATCTCCTCGAGTTCGTCCTGGCGCGCGAGCCGCTTCATCCGCTCGCTTTGCCCGACGACGGTGTTGTGAACCCCGGCGACAAGAAAGCCGGACGACGCCGCGCCCGCGGTTCCCCCTGTCAGGAGGTCGCCCGCCAATTGCTGCCGAACGAATTCGTCATAAGGAAGATCCGCGTTCAGCGCTTCGATCACCCAATCGCGATAGGGCCAGGCGTTCTTCCGTGGTTGGTTGCGTTCAAAGCCGTCGCTTTCACCGAACCGGACGACGTCCAGCCAGTGGCGGCCCCAGCGTTCGCCGTATGCCGGCGACTCGAGAAGCCGGTCGATCAATGCGGCGTAGGCCTGATCCGTGGGGTTTTGAGTGAAAGCGGTCACCTCTTCCGGCGTCGGCGGCAAGCCCGTCAAGTCGATCGTCACTCGGCGAATCAACGTTCTGGCGGATGCCGGAGGCGACGGTGCCAGGTCGGCCCGTTCAAGTCGCGCCAGGACGAAGCGGTCCAGGTCGCTACGTGGCCAACTAGAATGCTCCACCGCCGGAACGCCGGTTGGGTGCAGCGGCTGCAAGGACCACCAGTCGTAACCGGCTCGGTTGGTTGAACTGTACTTCAGGTAGTCAATCGCCGCAGCGCCGGTCCATGTGGCGCCGGCGTCAAGCCATTGGCGGAGCAATGTCTTCTCTGCGTCCGTCAAGGGATGTTCTGGAGGCATCTCGTCGTCCGCCACGCGCCGCCAGAGCAAGCCGGCCTGCGGGTTCGCGGCATCCAGCGGAGGGCCGCTGTCCCCACCCTTCGCCAGCGTTTCACGACGGCTGAGGTCCAGTCCGCCCTCGGGCCGCGGCCCGCTATGGCATTCGAGGCAACGTGTCGCCAGCAGGGGGCGAATCTGGCGGGAGAACAGCTCCCCCGCTTCGTCCGCCGCGGCAACTGCCGTCGCCGATGCGGCGAGCAGTCCGGCCATGATTGGGAGCAACCCGCGGTCCGGCCGCAACCGCGTCTCGCTCGTCAGTCCCATCGCAATCAGCAGGTGTCGTCCCGCGATGTTGAGCCACATGTTCAATTCGTCCAGAAGGCGGGGCTGGCAGAGGATGGCGAGACCACAAACCGGGGCACCAGTCGATTTACCTAGGGCTGTTCTTGGTGTGGGTGCGGTCCGCCGCTAGACGGGTCCCCTGGATTATAGCCACGCTGACGCGCGGATTCACCACGGCCTTCCGCCTGACGACGGCTGGCGCGAAGCGACCAATCGCAACGCGGGGGATCACGCCGGCGACCGCCCGCCGGTCTGTTGACCGGCGCAAACCTGGAGCGCCGGGGGGAGGTGGGTTGCGATCGGCCCACTCAAGCTATTGTGGCGGCAGGCAGGCAGCGCGGAGCGCGGCGAGAATCGTGCCGATCGGTTCGACGGTGTTCAGGGTCGTATCCACGCTGATCGTTTCGAGGCCCGCCGGGTCAGGCTCCTCGTCGCGCCGCTGCCGCAAAGGAAAGTCGGGGCGTGCGTCCGAGAAGGCAACCGATTCCTGTTCGCGGCTGCTGATCCGTTCCATGGCCAGCTCGTCGGCACATTCGCAACGAATGCAGACGAGCCTGGCATGGCGGCGGGCGGCCAGGTCTTGTACTTCCTGCCGAAGGTGCGCCGTCAAGTAGGTGCCGTCCAGCACGACGGAGCGTCCATGTGCGACATACTCGTCCGCCATCGCGTGCATCTCCTGGTACACCCGCCGGCGGTTGGGAGGACTGTAACAACCGCCGTTGTAGGCCGTGCTGGGGAACGGACCGGGGAACATCTTGCGGCGCACGGCATCGGTCTGGAGAAGTGGTGCCGCGATCTTTTGGCTTACCATGTCGGCGATCGTGGACTTGCCGGTTCCCGATAGGCCTCTGACGACCACCACGGTCGGTTCGCCCAACTGCCTGGTGTATTGGTCGGCCAGGTCGAGGTACTGCTGGGCGGACGTCAAGGCCTGGGACCGTTGATGTTCCGGTACCTGGTCGGCGCGAAGGGCAACCACCTTGGCCCGCACGCATGCCCGGTACGCGCGATAGAAGTCCAAGAGAAGTTGCGGCGGCTGGTCGCCCGTTGTCCGCAAATAGTGGCTGAGAATCTTCCGGCCAATCTCGTTGGCGCCCAGAAAATCACTTTCCATGCAGAGGAAAGAAAGCTCATCGACGACGTCCAGCGTACGAAACTCGGAACTGAACTCGATGCAGTCGATCACCACCGGGGGCGACGTCAGAAAGATGTGTTCCGGCCGGAGGTCGCCGTGGCCTTCGATGATGCGACCGTCGAGGACACGATCCGCGAGCAGGTCCGGGACCAATCTGATCAGGCGGAGCTGCCGCTCTTGAATTCGCTCGACTTGAGCACGTTCGAAATGGTGCGATGCGGCCAGCAGTTCGTCCCGGTTAGCCACCACGTGCCGCTCAAACTGTTCCTGGTAGTCCGCGACGGCCAGCGAGACAGGTGGCAGTTGGCTATAGAACTTCGTCAGACGACTGGCGAGCGAATCAAGGGCACGGGCGTTGAGTGCACCTTGTGTACTCACTTGGTCCAGCGACTTTGCGGCCGGCAGCCGATGCATCTTGACCACCCAGTCGATCGGTTCACCCGGGCGGTCAAAACCGAGACCACCGCTCGGCAGCCTGACAATGGGAACCGCGCCCAGATAAACGTCACGCGCCAAACGTCGATTCAGTTCCACTTCCTGACGGCAGGCCAGCTTGCGTTTGTCGACCGTGCTGAAATCCAGAAAGTCGAAGCAGACCGGCTTCTTGAGCTTGTAAACGAAATGATCCGTGAAGAAGAGCCACGAGATGTGCGTTTCCAAACATTCCACTGACGACGTTCGTTCGTGGTATGTGTCCGGGCTCTCAAGCAGTTTGAGCACTTCGTCGGTCGCCGAGTTCGGTTCCCACACGTGTCGAGAACCGGGGCGGGCGCTGCTCTCAGGGGTCCGCGATTTCGTCAGGCCTTTTGCCATGGTGCATCCTTCGTATGTGAGGTGCGTGGCGCACCCGACAGGCATCAAGCAACTTCCTCGGGGCGAATCGCGAAGCCGGCCACCAACGGTGACTCGATACGCTGGAAATCGTCGAAACCCATGCAAATCACTTCGCCGGGCGTGCTGCCTTCAAAGAGAATGTCGTCCGCATCGACGAGGCTGGCATCCACCAGCGTCCTTAATCCGTAATGGGTCCCAAAGGGAAGCAGGCCCCCCGGTTCACTGTCTGGGCAATACGTCTCCAGATCGAATCGTGTGGCGAGTTCGATCTTGCTGCCCCCCATGACTGCCGAGATCTTGGCGAGATCAACAATGGCGCCTGCCGGAACTAACCCGACCACGAAGGTGTACCCCCGATCCGCTTTGAGAAGCACAATTCTGGCGACGCTCCGCCCCACGACGTCCACGCGCCGCCCGTCCTGACTGTCGGCAACCGAGACGACGTCGAATGCTATTCCACGATCGTCGAGGAATTCTTTCACGTTCATCGCATCCCGCCTTCCGGCCAACTCACCGATGACGACCTTGTCATCTCAACACCAGCCGCTTCGCGATTCGTACCAGAATGGATCATGGCCCAATGCGTCACCACGCCCAACAGCCGCGACCACAACGGCTCGGCGCGCCCACTACCTTCGCTCGGTGCACGTCTTCATTTCTGCTCGGCGCGGGTCTCTGACCCCGCCGAACTGCTCGGCGCGTGCCGCCGAACCTCGCCCTGCGATACGCGGGTTCCCACTTCTGCTCGGCGCGGGTTCCCATTTCTGCTCGGCGCGTGTCGCCGAAACTCGCTCTGCGATACGCGGGTTCCCACTTCTGCTCGGCGCGGGTTCCCATTTCTGCTCGGCGCGGGTCTCTGACCCCGCCGAAACCACCGACCGAAGGTCTCCACGTCCTACCAGTTTCCAAAGTCCCAAGCCCACTGAGGCCCAGCGCCTGATAACAAATCCGGGCTAACGGATTAGACAGTCCAACTCGATCGCAAAAAGTGCGCCGAAACAGGCGATTCCCCGGAAGCCAAGAATCCAGGCTGAATCGTGGCACCGCTTATGTGCGAATATGCTCGCAAAGTGCCGTCCCGCGCACTGTGCGGTGGGCCGACGGCGGCACAGCGCGGAGACCGGATCGCCTTCGAGAAACGGGAGTGGCAACGCCCGACACGCCATCCGGCGTACAGATCATGCCGTCATGGAGAGGCAGCAGGCATGGTGGCGAACAGAGACGTATGACCGATGAGAGGCCCTCCCGGCCGCCGGCAGATTCTGCGGGCTAAGAGTCTGGCCGGGGAAGTCATGGTTATCCAGCCGCGCAGCAGAAAACGAGGCGTTTTTGCACCTTGTTTGGCAGAGACGTTCGGGCCAACGTCAGGAGATCGAGGGGCTGTGCCTCGACGGGATTCGATCGGACCGGAGGTCCTACCGGCCCTTGGTGAGGGCCCGGCGAGCGCTCAAGGCGCGGCGTTCCGCACGCAGACGAGCACGTCGCTTGGTTTCACTCGGCTTTTCATAGAACTGCCGACGCCGCATTTCTCTCTTCAATCCGCTGCGCTCGACGAGCTTGCGGAACCGGCGGACCGCTTCTTGGATCGATTCGCGGTCGCGAACACGCATACTAACCATCTGTTCTCCTATTAAGATCGTAAACTTGTGTCGCAGCGATTCTGCTGTTGGTAAAGGAATTCTCAGCCCAGGTCGTCGTTAACCTGGCGGCGGGCGGTCACTGCTGCTCCGACTGCCGTATTGTTCTGAAGGCGTTGTGGGTTTCTGATGGCGTGTTGTCTTCTTCTCCAGGCTGCGGCTCGGCTGAGTCCTCCTGGTCGCTGGGTCTTCTTGGTCGCTGGGTCTTCTTGGTCAACGTCGGCCGCATCGCCGGGCACGGTCCATGTTTTCGCCTCGGTTCGCGGATCCAAGCGACGAACCACTCCGCGAGCAACCGGAGTTCGCCGCCTGCGGCGTCCCCGACTGATCCCCATGCCGATTCTGACCGTGGGATGGTAACCCGTTTGTTATCAACGGATAAGGGCACTTGACCTGGGTGGCAAAAAAACGCGAAATCCTTTCCGGGAAACTTTCTCTCAGAATTCAATCGGGCCACAATTCTAGCCTCGTTTTCCACCGCGGACGGCACATACGAGACCGTTTCCGAGCCCTTTTTCCGGAAAAACACAACCCGGGCGCTCGACCTAGCGGAGGCTTGATTATACAGAGCCGTCGACCTAGGGCAACCGGAAGCGAGCACACGACTTACGTTTTTTCGTGCCGCATCGCCGCCTGGTGGCGGTGCCGGCCGGTCGCACGCGGCCCCGGAGGAAGGTCGCTGCGGCCGCCTATTCCAGGGCCGCAACCCGCTCCGCGATCGCCTGGCAGAGCGCGGCCGGCAGGGGGCCCTTGGCCGCAGCGTGGAGATTTTCCGCCAAGTGGCTCGGATTGCAAGTGCCCACGATCGTGGAGTGGCAATGCGGGTGGGACAACGTGTACCGCAAAATGAACTCAGACCGCAGCATGTCGGCCGGCCGTAGTTCGTCCAGCTTCGCCCTCGTCCAAACGTCGTTCAGGGTGGGACGTTGGATTTCCGCATCAGGGCCGCCGTGCGCAATCCCTCCGCGGATGATGATTCCGGCGCCGGTTGCGGCAGCCCTTGTGATCAGGCCGTGGTGCGCGGGTGCCAGGCACGAGTAGGGAATCTGAAACGTGTTGAAGACGTCGAGCTCGATCAGGCCTTCCAAGGCGGGTGACGAACTGGAGACACCGATCAACCTGGCAATTCCTTGCTTCCGGTAGTCGACCAGCAGGTCGATCAGCCCGGCCCGCTCGAGCGTCTCAGCATCGCCGCCGTGAAACTGCAGGATGTCGACGTAATCTGTTTTCAGCCGACGGAGACTCGTTTCAACGTTGCGGCGAATCACGTCCGGCTCCCAGACGTGTTTTATCTGGAGATGGTCCTCGTGCTGGGTGTACGCACAGCCGCATTTTGTCGCGAGATAAAATTCGTGGCGGCGGCCTGAGAGGAATTCGCCGATTCGCTGCTCGCTGATCCCATAGTCGGGCGACGTGTCGATCAAGTTGATTCCCGCATCGACGACCCGATTGAGAATTGCGTCCGCCTCCGCGTCGCTGGCAATGCGCACGCCCCAAGTTCTGGGACCACGAATCCCCATGGCGCCGTACCCGAGCTGGGTCACCTCGAGCCCCGTTTCGCCAAACTTTTTCCGAATCATCGATTGCTTGCTTTCTCAGGATGGGGCTGGCGTGTCCAACGGTTGGCACGGCTGGCGAACGGCTGGGGCCATCCAACTGCAGGATGCAACCGGTTTACCCATTTCGCCGCCTGACCGTGCTCGCTGCAGGTGCTCCGTATTTCGAAGGCCCGCAGTGAGCCGTTATTCGGCCGAGTTCCCTGCTTGGAGGTGCCAGTCGTGACCGTCCGCCATGATGCTGGCGTTGATCTTGAGGAGGCTGGCCTTTAGACGTTCGGTAACGTCCGGTCGTTCGGCCGCCAGGTCGTGTTGTTGTTGCGGGTCGACTTCGAGATCGTACAGACGAAAGTTGGTGTAGGTTCCTGACTTGATGGCGGGAATCCAAGCCTCTTGAAACATATTGCTGGTCGACAGGGAATATGCCGGGTCCGCCACCAGGGAATATCGCCCGTCCCGCATCGCCACGATGGGGCGTGACTTTTGCAGGTGCCAGAAGAGAGGTTGGTGACGTCGGAATGGCTCGTCACGTTCGGTCAAGATCGGCGTCAAGTCTGCTCCGTCCCAGTGGAGGTCCGGCGGGGGCGCCAGTTCCAGCAAACCGCAGATGGTGGGCAGGACGTCGACCAGTCCGGCCGGTTCCTGCGAGACCCGGCCAGGCCGGATCGTGCCGGGCCAGGAAAAGATTCCCGGCACGCGAATTCCACCTTCCCAGTTGATGCCTTTGCGGCCGCGCAGGCCGCCGGTGCGATCGTTCCGGTAGCTGCCGTTGTCCGATGCGTAAACGATCAGCGTATTCTCCGGGGCGTCGATCTGGGCGAGCGTGACCAGCAACCGGGCGATGGCGCGGTCGGTGTTGTCGATCGTCGCTGAGTAGACGGCCCCCTTGTCATTCCGCTCACCGTATGAGCGGACGATCGCAGCGGGGGCGGCAATCGGGGCATGGGGCTCGTGAAACCACACGTTAAGGAAAAAGGGGGCATCCGAACCGCGACGCGTTTCCAGCCACCTGATCGCCTCGTCGACGACAATTTGGCACGAATAGCCTTCGATCCGGCCGACCGGCTCACCATTCCTGATGAAGTTCTCGGGATTTCGATGGCTTGGTTCCGCGTTGTTCCAGGTAGCGAACCAGTGGTCGAAACCGTGCGACGCGGGCGTCGGTTTGCGGCGGTCCCCGTGAGGCAGGCCCAGGTGCCACTTGCCGATATGGGCCGTCGCGTAACCGGCCGCTCGGAGCGTTTCCGCCAACGTGATCTCTCGCTCCAGTAGGTGCGAATTCTGGCTGGCGTCGTGGATCCAACTGTAGACGCCGGCGCGGATATGATGCCGTCCGGTCAGTAACGTGGCTCGCGACGGCGAGCAGACCGCACAACCGGAATAGAAGTCGGTAAAACGAATTCCTCCAGCAGCCAGGCGGTCGAGTGTGGGCGTCTTCACCGGGCCGTTGTAGCAGCCGATGTCTTGGTAGCCGAGGTCATCGGCAAGTAAGACAACGACATTGGGACGCTCGGCACCCAGCCCGGCACTTGCCGTCGCAATCATTGCCGAGAGGGGTAACGCGAATCGAAGAAGACTCATCGGTTGTCCTGGCAGAAATTGGTGAAGGAGGGGGTCAGCGCGCGCCACGCTGTGGGCTGCCGGGCTGCCCACGGAGGGCTTGATTGTCGCGTAGTCGCGCCCGGCGAACAAGCAGATCTCGTTGGAGACCGTTGCGGTTGTTCCAATCGGCCGGGTTGGCGGCTACATTTCGGGGTGGTTCGCTCGCCCAACCGTGCCACGTCATTTCACCCCAACCTGTTGCCGAGGCCGCGATGAGAATAGCTGAGAGACCGGTTGGCCGGATCGTTTGGAGCATGTTGTTCGGGCTGGCGCTGCTGGGTTGGTCGGCGGCTGGCCCGCTCGTCGCGGAAACGGCGCCCGGCCCGAACCGCTCGACGTCGGCGCGCCCCAACGTGCTGCTGTTGCTTGTCGATGACCTGAAGCCTGCCCTGGGTTGTTACGGTGATGCCCTGGCCAAGTCGCCAAACATCGACGCGCTGGCGGCCCGCGGGATGCGGTTCGACCTGGCGTACTGCAATCAGGCCGTCTGTGCGCCGTCACGCTTCACCCTGATGCTCGGTTCACACTCGACTTCGACCGGCCTCTACGGACTGGGCAGCCAGCTTCGTCAGGTCGTCCCCAACGCCGTCACGCTACCGCAGTACTTCGCCGATCGGGGAGGGTACCGAACCGAGTCGCTGGGCAAGGTCTTTCATATCGGGCACGGTAACCACGGAGATCCGGACTCCTTCAGCGTCCCCCATTTTCACGATAAGGTAATCGAGTACCTTGACCCTGCCAGCACCGGCGGGGGCAAGTTGACTCGAGAGGAAGCGTACTTTACCAACCAGCGGCTGGGGGACATCCGGTTGCTGCCGCGAGGGGCGGCATTCGAGTCTCCGCAGGCTGAAGACGACGATTATGCGGACGGCCGCGTCGCCGAAGAGACCATTCGCCGGCTGCGGGCCGCCAGGCAACGCCGCCAGCAAACGGGCACGCCGTTCTTGATTGTTGCCGGATTCGCTCGCCCTCATCTGCCGTTCAGCGCGCCGCGCGCCTACTGGGACCGGCACGATGCGTCGTTGTTACCGCTGCCCGAGTTTGAATCGCTGCCGGCTGGCGCCCCGGCGGTCGCCGGCAAGCGAGGTGGAGAGATCACCAACTACAAACCGGTCCCGCCGCGCGGGCCGTTGGACGAGGCGCTGCAGCGGAAACTGATTCATGGCTACTATGCCAGCGTCAGCTATGTGGATGCACAGATCGGCAAGGTTGTCGATGCGCTCGACGAACTGCAACTGGGCGACGAGACGATCGTGGTCTTGTGGGGGGACCACGGATTCCATTTGGGCGATCTCGGTATTTGGACCAAGCATACGAACTATGAACAGGCGAATCGGATTCCGCTCATCGTTCTGGCGCCCGGAGTGACACAGGCCAACTCGTCCAGCAGCCAGTTGGCGGAGAGTGTCGACCTGTTCCCGACGCTTGCCGAGTTGGCGGGACTGCCGGCCCCCGAGGTCCCGCAGCCGATCGACGGTCAGAGTCTCGTGCCGGTGCTGAGGGATCCGGCCGCACGGGTCCGAGACCACGCCTACCACGTCTATCCCAAGAGCAAGTTGGGGCGTGCCGTGCGAACCGACCGGTATCGGCTGGTCGAATGGCGGGGGATCGGGCAACCGGAGGCGTCCGCGGAATACGAACTCTACGATTACGAAACCGACCCGCTGGAGACGAAAAACCTGGCAGCGGCCAGGCCCGGCCAGGTCGAGCGGCTGAAGGCGATCTTGGCAACGTACCCGCCGCCGCGGCCTCGACAGCGTGCCAGGAATCGGGCGAGGAAGTAAGGAGTGCGGAGGGAGCCACGGTGAGGGGTGTCGCAATTCGCGCAGCGAACGCGGTCCGGCAACGCGACGGTCGCGGAAGGCGTGGTGACCGGCGTGGTGACCGTCACTGGACGAACGATCCGAAGGCCCCGGTTCGGCCCACTTCCGGCCTCGCCGCCCAGCCGTTAGAGTCTATCGAGGTCGAGCCTCGCACCAATTGCGGGCTGATCCGGATGATTTCGGGACGAATCGTCATTTGGTACAAGTCGTTGTGCCTCAATTGGTTGTGGTGGACTTGCCTGGCATGACGCACATCTCGGCGGGACGCTCTCGTTAGCGTCCGGTTTGCGCTGCAATCAGACAGAGGAACTGGGGCTAACGCCCAACGGCTGATGACGGGTGAGGCCGCACCTCAGGCCAACGAGGCATACCACGCCGTAAACCCGGTGTACGAAACTTGCCTCATTGGTAAAGATGTCGCCGCGGCAATCACCATCATCCGGGCTCGAGTTTGACTCAAGACAAACGACATTGGCCCCTTCGGCGTGTGAGATCTGAACGGCGCGTATGGAACCCTCGGGTCCCCGCTGAGGTTGTTGCGCGGGGCCGCAAGTGCCGCAGGGCTGCGGTCCGCCCTGATTTTCAGGGACCCTCATTCGAGAACGAGAGAAAGGGCCAGGAACATCCGACATGGACGAGGGATTGAACGCTGAGCAACGGAGTGCTGTCAACACGCTGTCCGGGCCGCTGCTGGTGCTCGCCGGCGCCGGTACCGGGAAAACGCGCGTCGTGACCGTGCGAATCGCCAAGTTGATTCAGCAGGGGATTCAGCCGGATCGGATTTTGGCGGTCACCTTTACCAATAAGGCGGCCGCCGAAATGAAGGAACGCGTCGGCGGGCAGTTGGGAAAACGGCTCAAGACGATGCCGCTCGTCTCGACGTTTCACTCGCATTGCGTGCGCGTGTTGCGGGCCCACATTCCCAAGCTGGGCTATCCAGAGACGTTTGCCATTTACGACCGGGGCGACCAGGAAAGCCTGGCTCGGAGCGTGCTCCGCGAGATCCGCGTTCCGGGCGAAATGCTCAAACCGTCGGACCTGTTGTTTCACATCGGCAACTGGAAGACGAAATGCATCCGGCCGCAGGATGCCGAAGCGGTGGCGGAGACCGATAAGGAGCATCTGTCAGCGATCGCCTACCGCCGCTACCAGGCCAAGCTCAAACTGCTGGGCGCGGTCGACTTCGACGACCTGCTGTTGCTGACCGAGCAGCTGTTTCGCGAATCGCAGGAAGCGCTGCGAGCGGAGGCGAGCCGCTTTGATCACTTGTTGATTGACGAATACCAAGACACCAACGGCAGCCAGTATCGCATCGTCAAAGCGCTTGCTGCGGGCCATCGAAATCTGTGTGTCGTCGGTGACGATGACCAGTCGATCTACGGATGGCGAGGCGCGGAAGTCGAGCACATTCTGCGTTTCGCCAAAGATTGGCCCGATGCCAAGGTCGTGCGGCTGGAACAGAATTACCGTTCCACGGCCGAGATCCTCGAAATGTCCAACCGGCTGATCGCATTCAACAAGACGCGGCACCCCAAAGTGTTGAAGCCCTCTCGGTCGGGTGGACCCAAACCGCGTGTCGAGCAGTTCAAGAACGAGACCGAGGAGGCGGCCGGCGTCGTTGGGGACATCCAGCGGTTGCTGCTCAACCCCGAATGGGAGCCGCGTGATTTCTCCATCCTGTTTCGCACCAACGAACAACCGCGGGCATTTGAAACCGAACTGCGGAAAGTCAAACTGCCCTATGTCCTGATTGGCGGCATGTCCTTCTTCGATCGCCGCGAAGTCCGTGACCTGCTGGCGTACTTGAAGATGCTGGCGTCTCCCGACGACGAGATCGCGGCACGCAGGATCATCAACAATCCACCTCGCGGTATCGGCAACAAGACGGTCGAGCAACTGACGGCGGCGGCCGTCAAGCGGGGCCTTTCCCTGTGGGAGGTGATGCACCTGCCGGAGCCGCTACAGGAGTTGGCCCCCGGCGCTCGCCAGGCCGTGCGCTCGTTTTGTGAATTGATCGACCAGTATCGCCAGCGCGTCGAACGTGGGGAATCGCTGGTCGATGTCGCCCGCGGCCTGCTGGAGACGATCAAGTACGAAGACGAATTGACGCGAACGTGTGCCGATCAGAACGAACAGCAGGCGCGGTGGGCGGCCGTCGAAGAAGTCGTCAACGCGTTGGGCGCCTACGAGAGCAAGGCCCGTAAACCGGATCTCCGCAAGTTCATTGATGATGTCGCGCTGGGTGACTCGGAGTTCGACAGTGAAAAAGACAAACAACTCAAAAAGAACGCCGTTGCCCTGATGACGATGCACAGCGCCAAGGGGCTCGAGTTTCCCCACGTCTATGTCGTGGGACTGGAAGAAGGGCTGCTGCCCCACCATCGGAGTGTGGATGCCGACGGGGACGCCATCGACGAAGAACGGCGTCTCTGTTACGTCGGGGTGACCCGTGCGGAGGAACGGCTGACGCTGTCGATGGCCCTGACCCGGATGAAGTGGGGCAAGCCGAGAGACACGATTCCCAGCCGGTTTCTGTTCGAGCTGATCGGTCAGGCGGACAACCCGCACGCCCCGGCGGCGGCCGCGCCGTCTTCCGGGCGTGCGCAGGGCGAAGCTGCCAGGCAAGCCGCGCGTTCCCAGAGCGGCCAACCGCGGGCTGCCAGAAAGAAGACCGCGAACAGGTCCGGCGGCCCGAAGAAGTCGGCCCGCCGTGCCCAGGCGAGGAAGGGCCGGCAGGATCGTTCGTAGGCGACTGCCCTGCTAGCACTCGCCGGCAAACCGGCATGGCCTCAGATTACCAGGGTTGTTACACTCTCGCCGGCGCGCCCGGATTGCGTGGATTCGCTGTGGCCCCGGCCGCGCCATCACAGCAAGAAGCCAACACGAGCGAGCGCAGGGAGGTGCTCCATGTCGGGCCATACAATTCGCTTTATCCATGCCGCCGGTTTTCATCTGGAAGCGACCCTGCAGGGTCTCTACGACGTACCGGACCATCTCGCCGAAACGCTGGTCAATGCACCGTTCGCGGCGGCGGAGCGTGTGTTTGCGATGGCGCTCCGCGAGGAAGTTGATTTCGTCATTCTGTCCGGCGACCTGCTCGACCCCACCAACGCCGGACCGCGGGCCGTGGCCTTCCTGACCGAACAGTTTGCTCGGTTGCACACGAAGGAGATTCCGGTCTACTGGGCAGCCAGTCGCCTCGATCAGACCGACGGTTGGCTGTCCTCCCTGGAGTGGCCTGGCAACGTTCACGTGTTACCGAACAGCTCGGTCGAGTCCCTTGAGCATCGGCGGGGCGAACTGGTGATTGCGGAGATCACCGGACGCAGTTGGCATGAGTCGCGGCGGCTGCGTGCTTCCGAGTTCATCGGACAGCCGGGTGCGGTGCCGCGGATCGTGGTCCTGCCGGACAGCATCCAGATCGACGATGCCGATCAGTCGGGAGTGCGTTACTGGGGACTGGGCGGATCGATCAGCGCGGACACGCCCCACGCAGACGCCTCGGTGGCTCACTGCCCGGGCAGCCCTCAGGGGTTCCAGCCGGCGGACAGCGGGCCCCACGGATGTTCCCTGGTGCATATCGACCCGGACGGCCGGGTGCGCACCCGCATGATCCCGACCGATTCCTTGCGTTGGTGTTTGCCCCGCCTGAACCTGACGGCAGGGATTGCGGTGGAAACCGTGATGCACGAAATGCGTTCCAGGATCGAGTCATTGATGGAGGAAGCCCAGCGCCCGTTGCTCGTCTGCTGGCTGGCGTCGGGGCTCGGTCGCTTTGACAGCCCGTTTGCCCGGGCGGCGCAACGCGAGGAAACGCTCACCAAGCTGCGGAAGGAGTTCGGCTTTGGATCGCCGGCGGGCTGGTCGGTCAAGTTCGAGCTGGAGTCGCCCCACGCTCTGCGAGCCGAGTGGTGCGACGAGGATTCAATTCTGGGGGATTTCATGCGGGTTGTCCGCGACTACTACGACGAGGACGAACGGCCCCTGCGTTTGAGTGACGTCTTGGAGGATACGCGGTTGCCCGGCGGGATCCCGGCGAGTGCCTTGACCGAGGTTGGGTTGGAAGATCGCGACATCTTGCTGCACCAGGCAGCAGTCATGGGATTGGATTTACTGCGTGATGACGACGCCGTGCTGCACTAGCCGCGGGTCGTGCACTGGGAATCCAACGCAATGAGAGGATGAAGACGTGAGAATTAGGGATATCAAGGTCAATGGCTTCGGCGTCTGGAACGATGTGTCCGTCGATGGACTGCCGGGCGAAGTCACGTTGTTCTACGGTCGCAATGAAGCCGGCAAGACAACGTTGATGCAATTCGTGCGCGCGGTCTTGTATGGTTTTTCGCCGGAGCGCAAGAAGCTGTACATGCCGCCCGTGTTCGGCGGTGAAGCCGGCGGGACACTGCATGTGGAGAACCACAGCGGTGAGTTCGTCGTCGAACGGACGCTCGACGACGACGACGATCACGTCCTCGGGCGACCCGTCATCACGGCAGCCAACAATGGCAGCCGCCAGGGACAGCACCTGCTGAATGTGCTGGTTTCCGGCATTGACGAGTCGATTTTCAACAACGTCTTCGCGGTCGGCATCCGCGAGTTGCAGGAGCTGGCAACCCTGGACGATACCCAGGCGGCCGAGCAGCTTTACAACCTGGCCAGCGGCGTTGATCGCGTGTCGCTGGTGGAAGTCATGCGCACGCTGGAGTCTCAACGGACGGCGATCTGGGGCCCGGATGAAGAAAACGAACTGACCCGCCTGGTCGCCGAGCGCAATCGATTGCAAGGCGATGTCGACGAGCTGAAGCGGCAAACCCAGCGGTGGTCCGAACTGTCCCGAGATCAGCGGAGCCTGGTCGACGAAGTCGCCCGCTTCGAGGCCCGGATTCAGAAGCTGGAGTACGAGGGACGTACGGTCGAGATCGCCATCCAGGTACGAGACAAGTGGCAGACCCTGGAGAAGGTCACGCACGAACTGGATGCGATCGGCCCGATCGAGGACCTGCCGGACGGGTGCCTGGAGAAAGTCGATCGGCTCAACGCAGAGATTGCCGAACAACGGGCCGCCATGGCGCCCGTCAAGAAACGGCGTCAGCACCTCCGCCAGGAAATGGCGTCCCAGCCGATCAACAAGACGCTCTGGGAACACAGTTCCAGGATCGAAGCCATCTGTGAACATGGCCCCTGGATCAAGTCGCTGGAAGAGGATGTCCGCCGCTTGAGTGCTGAGGTCGACGCGTCCGAACTGGCCTTGCTGAAGTACGATGAAGAATTCGCCGCGCAGGGCGGGGTCGATCTGGCCAACATGCCCAAAGTCACGTCGCGCGTCCTGCAGCAGTTGGAACCGCCGGCAACGGCCTATCGTGAGGCGATCAAACAACGCGAGATCAGCCGTAAAGTCCGCAAGAAGAGCCAGCAGGACGCCGAGAACGCCGACGACCAGCTTGGCATGCAACTGGACGGGCGGCATATCGATGATTTTGACGGGGCCCTGCAAAAGGCCGTCGAGAACGTTAAGAACATCCGCCGCAAGATCGCCATCGAAGAGCAGCTCGAACGATTTCGCCGTAAAGCGGAGGAGTTGCGACAAGAGCACCAAGAGAAGCTCGACGACCAATTGCTCCGCATCCGCCTGCTGGGCGGCGTCGGCGTCATGTTTGTGTTCGGCTTCGTGATGATGCTGACCGGCCTGTTCGGCTGGCATGTCATGCCGATGACGACCGAAGTGGCCTGGGCCATCTCGGGGCTCGGATTCATCTGCGTTCTCCTGTCCGTGGCCTGGAAGACGGTTGTCGAACGAACGAATCAGGCCGAGTTGGATGCCTGCCTGCGGCGTCGCGAGGCCCTGACCGACGAAATGGAAGTCGCTCTGGCGGAGCGGGACGCGATCGACCGCGAACTGCCCAGCGCGACCGGCACGCTCAACACGCGTCTGACGATTGCGGAAAAAGAGCTGAAAGACCTCGAAGCTCTTGCTCCGCTGCACCAGGAACGGCTCAAGACCCGGCAGCGGAAGCAGGAAGTCAAGCGAACGTCGTTTAGTGTCGACGAGCAGGTGCGCGAGGCCCGCGGACGCTGGCGGCGGGCCCTGCGCAGTGTGGGGCTGCCGGAGACGTTGAGCCACCGCCATGTCCGCCAGATGGGCGCCCTGCACGAGAAGAAGGCGACCGTGGAAGCGAAGCTGGTCGATCAACGCGCGCGGCTGGAAAAGGTGCAAACGGACCGCCAGGCACTGCTCGAGCGCATGCAGAAACTCAACGCCGACCTGGGAATCGACCCCGTCAGCGAAGATCCGCAGATTCAGTTGAGCCAACTGGCAACCGCCCTGGCTGGGCAACGCGAGATGGTGGAGAAACGCCGCGAGCTGCAGGCGGGAGAGAAACAGGTCCGCCGAGAACTGTCCGACATGCTGCAGTCACTTCGCAAGCTCAACAGAAAACGCGAAGCCCTGTTCGCATTGGCGCGAGTCACGGATGAAGCCGAGCTCCGTGAACGGGCCGAACTGCTGGAACGCGTCACCGAACTCGACGCCCGCCACCAATCGCTGGCCGAACAGATTCGCACGATTATCGGCGGCCACTGCCCACTGGAGGAAGTCGAAGGGGAACTTGACCGCCACGATGAAGACGATCTGCAACAGCGCTGGGATACACTCATCAGCCGTCTGCAGGACGCCTCATCGCACCTCAGCCAATTGTATGAACGTCGCGGAGAAGTGAATCAGGAGATGAAGCAATTGGCGGAGAACCGGGGCTTCTCTGCCGCCCGCTTGCAACTGGCCTGCGTCGAGGAAAAGATCAAACTGGCGATCGAAAAATGGCGAGGATTAGCCGTAACCGCCTGCTTGCTGGAGAGCATTCGCGAAGCGTATGAAACGGAACGGCAACCCGAGACGCTGAGCGAAGCTTCGGTCTACCTGGAATCGTTGACCGAGGGAAAATACTCACGCATCTGGACGCCGCTCGGCAAGAACGAATTGCGGATCGACGATCGCCACGGCAAGCCCATGTCGCTTGACGTCTTGAGCCGAGGGACGCGCGAGGCGGTGTTCCTCAGCCTGCGACTGGCCCTCGTCGCCGCCTATGGGCGGCGAGGTGTGAATCTGCCCATGATCCTGGACGACGTACTGGTCAACCTGGACCTCGAACGGGCACGCGCGGCCGTGCAACTCCTTTGCCAATTTGCCAAGGAGGGGCGGCAGTTGCTGTTCTTCACCTGCCACGACCATATCCAGCAAATGTTCCTCGACGCCCAAGTCGATGTCCGCGTGCTGCCCGCACATGGACAGCCCGGTCTGCGCATCGAACCGTACGTCCCGGAGATCGTCTCCGACGAACCGGAGGAAGAGGAGGAACTCGAAGTCGTCGAAGCTGTCGACGACCAGGAAGACGAGTTGGAGGAAGTGGAGTTCGAGGTCGAGGATGAGGACGTCGACGCGGAGGAAGAGGCTGACGCCTATCAAGTCGAGGCGAATGCGGAAGCCGAAGCGGAATCCGACGGATTCTATGAACTGGCCGAAGAAGAAGCCTACGAGCTGGAAGAAGTCGAGGAGGAAGAGGCTCCTGCGATCGAAATCGCCATCCACCAGGAGACGCCCGCCGACGTTGATCCCGAGCCGGAGTATGTGTTGGAAGAAGTGGAAGAGCTTACTCCGCGGATCGACTTGACCGACTTCTTTCGGTCGCAGGAACAGCCGCCGGCGGAACTCGAGGAACCGGTGGCGGAAGTGGTTGCCGAAGACTTTGACGAACTGGACGATGACGAACCGTTCGACAACAGCCAGTGGTGGTGGGACGCCACCCCGGCCGGCTTGCCAAACGAAACCAAGGAAGAAAACGCCGCCTGAGGCGTCTTGTGGTCAACCGGTTTCTGACCGCAGTGCGCTGGTCTCTGACCTGGTACGAAACGCGCTGTGCGCGGGTCTCCCGACCCCGCACGAAACGCGCTGTGCGCTGGTCTCTGACGACGCACGAAACGCGCTGTGCGCTGGTCTCTGACCACGCACGAAACGCGCTGTGCGCTGGTCTCTGACCACGCACGAAACGCGCTGTGCGCTGGTCTCTGACCACGCACGAAATGCGCTGTGCGCTGGTCTCTGACGACCCACGAAACGCGCTGTGCGCTGGTCTCTGACCGCGCACGAAACGCGCTGTGCGCTGGTCTCTGACGACGCACGAAATGCGCTGTGCGCTGGTTTCTGACGACGCACGAAACGCGCTGTGCGCTGGTCTCTGACGACGCACGAAACGCGCTGTGCGCTGGTCTCTGACCACGCACGAAACGCGCTGTGCGCTGGTCTCTGACCACGCACGACGGTCGACCGGAAGGTCTCCCCACTCAGTACTAACCGTTGCTGGCAGGAAGTGCGACGGTGGGAGACCTTCGGTCAGCGGTTTCGGCGGGGTCAGAGACCCGCGCCGAACAATGACGCGACCCGCGCCGAACAATGACGCGGCCCGCGTCGCCGAACAGCGACGTGACGCGCGTCGAACGGCGACGCGGCCCGCGTCGCCGAACAATTTTCGCAGCGAGTCGGGCAGCGCTATTCCGCGGCCAGGTCGCGGATCTGGATGTCGCGGAATTCCACCGGCGAACTATGTCCGGCAAAGCCGAAGTGTCCGCTCGTCCGGTCCTTACCCGTCACGGGCTTGCCCATGAACTCCGTGACTGTTGCGAGGTCGGTATCCAGGATCACCGTCCCGTTCAGCTCGACCTTGATCTTCGAACCTTGCACGGTCACTTCCTGGAAGTTCCACTCGCCCACTGGACGCAGGAAGCCCCGATGGGCAGCAACCATGCCGTAGGCCGAGCCGTGATATTGGCGCGGGTCCAGCTTGGCATACCTGTCGGCCGTGTTGTCCAGGACCTGCAGCTCGCACATGCCCTTGTAGGCCGTGTCTCCTTCTCCCGGATAGCGAATCGCCAGTCCATTGTTGCCGCCAGGTGGCAGTTTGAACTGGAACCGCGCCACGAAGTCGGAGTATTCCTTTTCGGTATAGATGGTGCCACCCTTGCCTGGCTTGCAGCGTACGACACCGTCGCTGATTTCGTAGTTTTCAGTCGGACCTGCCCAGCCGGAGAAGTCCTTGCCGTTGCAGACCGTTTGAAACCCTTCGCCGTGGTAACCGGCCAGCAGCTTCGCCGCCTCGTCCGATTCGATTTCTCTTACGAAGATGTTGCGCCACCGAATCTCGCCGCCGTGCGTCTGCAACTGGATCGGGCCGGCGGCGAATAGCGGGCTCTGGCGATCCCAGTAGTTTTCCATCCGGGCTGCGTCGACGACGAGTTGCCCGTTCAAGTAGACGGTCGTGCGCTCGCCCACCTGAATGATCCGGAACGTGTTCCATTCGCCAAACGGCTTGTCGGCCAGGACGAGCGGGTCTTTGCCGGCGGCCCCTTTGCTGTTGTTCCAGAGCCCGCCCGACCCTTTGTCGGCGCCGATATTCCATTTCCCGCCCGCCTCCGTGTAGTCCCAAATCTGAACCTGGGGCGTCCCCCGCAAGTAGATGCCGCTATCCGCCTTGGCGACCGTCTTGTACTCCAGCAGCAGTTCGATGTCACCAAAGTCCTTGTCGGTCGTCAGGTAGGCACCGTGGCCGTCGTTGACCAATTCCCCGTTCTCGACGGTCCAGTGAGCCTGGGCTTCCTCCCAGTCCTTGGCCCGTTTGGCAGCCCGGTCCTCGTCAGACATCGCGGCCAACTTGCGCGGGTCGAAATGTCCCATCGCATGCCAGCCCTCCATGTTTTCGCCGTTAAACAGCGCCGTGAACCCAGCCGGGGGCTCGGCGGCGTCAAGCGAACACGACGAAGATGGAACGGCCGAAATCAGACTGAACGCACATGCCAGGGCGAGAGCGTAACGAGCTTGCATTGAGGGATCCTTCGGGACTGGGGAGGGGGGAGCATCGGCGTGAAACCGATAGCCTATTCCGAACCGTCCCTGAACGCAAACTAAAAAACATCGTCGTCGTGCAAGAGCGCCTCGAGACGATCGGCGTTGG
The DNA here is from genome assembly GCA_030430075.1 of bacterium. Classification (GTDB taxonomy): domain Bacteria; phylum Planctomycetota; class Planctomycetia; order Pirellulales; family Pirellulaceae; genus ARS98. The sequence continues at coordinate 35,472 of JAUIGN010000026.1, read as the reverse complement.
CTGCAATGGTCATCACGCTCTCGCGTAACTCCAGCGGCTCGCATGTCGCCCGCGGATAGGCGTCCACCGCCACAAAATAGGGCTGTCCCCCAATCTGTTCGATCGCCAACGCGCCGTGATGGATGACCGCGTTCATTTCCAGTGCGTGGGCGTACTGGTCGGCCACAGCCAGCCCGCAAACACTGTAGATCCGCACCAGTTCCATGCCGCCGGCCTGGGGCATCAATTCGACGGTGACCCGTTGCGATCTGCCCTGGGCCAGGCGGACGAGAATCTCGAACCGCCCCTCGTGCGGATTGATCTGCACCGGTTGATTCTCCAGCGCTTCGGCCAGCAATTCCGCCAGGCTCCGCAAAGAGCCGAACACTTCCCGCAGGGCCAGGCCAAGCGTCGCGGCATCTTCAAACCGCTCTTCCGAACGCGGCGCCAGACTCCGCCGAATGACGTCACTGACGCGGCCGGGCAGGTCAGGCGCCAAGGCGTCCAAGTCAATCTGCTCGGCCTGGTCATGAAAGTTGATCAGTTCGTTGACTGATTTCGCGGAGACAGGCAAGTGGCCCGTGAGGAGGGAAAAATAGGTCACACCAACGGCGTAGATGTCGCTGGCTTTGCTGGCCGGCGCGCCTTTGAAGAGCTCGGGTGCCATAAACGACGGCGTCCCCGAGAGCATGGATGGAGTCGGTTGCGAGGAAGTGATCTGCTTGGCCAAGCCAAAGTCGGCCAGCTTGGCCTCGGTGGCGCGAGCCACCATCACATTAGCCGGCTTGATGTCGCGGTGCACCATTCCCAGCTCGTGGGCCGATTCCAGGGCGGCACAGATCTGCATCATGAAACGCGTGGCTGGGAGCGGTGCCAGGCGGCCCACCGCACGGAGATGCTCTGCCAGCGAGGGGCCGTCAATGTACTCCATCTCGATGAACGGCCGTCCCTGATATTCACCAATCGTATGGATCGCCACGACATGCGGGTGCATCAGTGCGGCGGCGGCCCGCGCCTCCGCCAGAAATGAATCGGCCGCCTGGTCGCCGTGTCGCTTCGTCTCGCGAAGGACCTTGATGGCGCACGATCGCTGCAGGGCCAAATCGGCAGCCCGATAGACGCGGGCCATCCCGCCCTGCCCGAGGAACTCGTGGATGTGGTACTTGTCGAATTCCGTGTCGAGCAGTTCGTCGGGACCCTCATCGGCCGCGTCCTGCCCCGACGCGTCGGGAGGAAACTCCGAGTCGATCGTTGGTGCGTAGGTCCAGTCCTGCCAGGTCTTGCCGCACTGCGGGCAGTTCTCTTGCTGCTGCCCCACGTCGAACTGCGCCTGGCAGACCAGGCAGAACCGCTGGGTCGTCTTCATGTCTTCACGCTCTACCAGAAAAGCATCTCGCTTGATGGGGGTGACCCGGCCGCGCAGGCGGCGTTCGCGGTAGAGGGTCGCCGTCGACAGTATAACTCAAGTGCGGCGTTCGCCGAGGATGTTGGCGACCGGACCAGAGATTGGCGGCGTCCGGCGGCTCCGGCAATTGCGATTCGGGCGGCCAGCGGCGGGTCCCCCCCGGCAACGCGCTGCCCCACGATTCACCCCGCGCGGCGGGGGCGAATCGGCTCGTCGCTGAGGCGATTGGCACGACGCAAGAAACGGTGCAGCTTCGTTTTCAGATCGACCGTGCGGGTGGGCCGCAAGTGACTCTCCAGCAACAAGCGGTACTGACCGATCCGGTGGTCGGCAACACCGTCCTTCGCCCAATGAAACACGTGCCCCAAGGCAACGTGCCAACCGTCCAGGAACCGTTGCCACCACTGCATGTCGTCCACCAATTGGCCGTCGCTGGTGATGTATTGAAGCGTCCCCAGGTGGCTGTAGCCGAGCGATCGGGGCGGGATTCTGGTGACCAGATCATTGTGGTTGACGACACGAAACGCGGCCGCTTTGTACTCGAAGTTGAAGTTGCGGGCGAACGTCTCGTCGCCCGTGCGGGGCTGACCAAACGTATACACCGCTTTCACGCGACGTCCCAGGTCGTGCCACCGAGCGGCGGCCAACGCTGCCAGGGCCGCGCCCAGGCTGTGGCCCGTGAGAAACACCGACTTGCGCCCGTGCTGGTCCAGCCTGTTAAGCTGCCGGTCGATCAGTTGCCAGACGTCGCTCAGCGCATTGTAAAAGCCGGCGTGAACCATGCCGTCCATGGGGCCCCTGACCAGAGCCAGGTCCGCGTCCGTAACCCAGTCCTCGATGGCGTTGATTTCAGTACCCCGGAAACAGACGACGACACAGTCGTCACTCGAAGCCAGGTAGACCTGGGTGCCGCCACCGTCCAGAAAGTGGCACCGATCGTAACCCCATTCACGAATGACCGTTTCCTCGATCAGGTCCGGCTCGGCGTATGAGAGTTCCGCGGCGCGAACCAGGGCAACGGCGTTGCCGATGTCAAATGACCTGGCGTGGGGCATCAATCGAAGTTGGTTCACGTCGGTCCTCCCTGACCATCGCTGAATCTGAAACCGCACGCCGCAATCAAGGATCTCCGACACACGCTCGGCCGTCGGTCCCACGAACTGCTCAAGGTACGAGCACCCGTCTCTGTTGTATCGGCAATCCGTTCCTCCGACTTACAACGGTTGTGCTGGTTTCTCCGGAAATGAACCATGCTGGCGTTGGTCCTTCATGAATGAACAACCATTCAGTGCAAATCACCGTGTCGCAATCGCTGGTGGTGAACCTGCTCAAGGCGCCGCGTCCATCAGCCGGAAACGCGTCGGCCTCCAGTTTCCTCCGCGACCGACGCAACCGGGGCCAACGTTCAACGGCTGATGATTGATCTGCGTTAGCGTCCGGTTTGTGCAGCTTATGACGGAACCGGGGCCCCCGCCCAACGGCCGATGCATGAAGCATGCTAGCGGTGAAAGCTTGTCGCCTGCGGTTCGGCCCCGCATACTTAGGAGCGAGGCGAGCACAAGTTCCAAGTCGTCCATGCCATTCCCACCGGACGTTTTTGAACGACACGGGCTGAACGACATTGGCGAGATTGCGAAACCACGAGAAGATCTTCGATCAAGCGGCCGCCGCGCCGCTGGCGGCGAAATGACACGATGGCGACTGCAACCACGTTCCCCACACGACCGCGGACCATGCCGGCCTGGGCCTTGTCGGCGATCACGCATGCCGTGCTCCTGACCCTGGTTGCCTTCTGGTGGACCCAAGCACCGGTGCCGGTGGAAAAACCTGGTTTGGATCGGCCCGTCGCCATTGTGCTGGCGAGTGCGGACCCCAGCCGGGCGACAGAGTATTTCAATGAGCGGGATCTTGCCGCAAGCGAGGCGCGTGCGGCGGTCGCTGCAGACGAAGTTGTAACGCCCGAGGCTGCCTTGCCGGCCGCCGCGATGGCATCCGAGCTGGCGGGCGAGGCGTTTTCGCTTCCCGCCCTGGATTCCGCTGCAATTGCCGCGGAAGAAGGGGTGCTTCAGTCGCCACAGCTCACGGTGAGCGGGCGGAGCCGAGTCCCGGCCGGGTTTGATCCTGCCGCAATATTCGCCGAAGAGGCGGCACGGAAGCGGGCCATCGCCGCCCGGGGACCGGCCACCAGCCTCGGATTGTTTGGCAGTGAACAAGCAAGCGGCCGGTCGTTTGTCTTCTTGATCGACCGTTCCAAGAGCATGGGGGGCGGCGGGCTGGGAGCGATGGCAGCTGCGGAAGACGAGTTGCTTCGTGCCGTCGAGGAGCTGCGGCCGAACCACAAGTTTCAAGTCGTCGCCTATCATCACCAGTGCGTCTTTCTGCTCAACAAGCGGAGCCTGTTGCCGGCCACCGAGGAGAACAAGGCGTCGATTCGCGGGTTCCTCAGCGGGCTGGCTGCGTTCGGTGCGACCGAGCACCTCACGGGGCTGCGGACCGCCTTGCAGATCGAACCAGACGTGATCTTCCTGCTCACCGACGGCGGCTATCCTCACCTGTCTGCCGTTGACCTGGCCCGGATCGACAAGCTGGCGGGCAACCGCACCGCAATCCACTGCATTCAATTCGGATCCGGGCCGCGACAGGGTGACGCCAATTTCTTGCAGCGGCTTGCAGCGTACTGCAACGGCGGGTACGGTTACGTCGACATGGCGCAGTCGAAGAAGTAACTTGCCCGCCGGTGACGGACGACCGGAATTCTCACCACCCGACCTTGGCTGAACCGTTGCAACTGACTCCTGAAGAACTCGAACGATACGATCGGCAGTTGGGCCCCGGCGTCCTCTCTGAAGCGGGCCAGTTGCGATTGAAGCAGGCGACTGCCTTGGTAACACGGGTGGGCGGGATGGGCGGACCGGCCGCCCAGATGCTGGCGATGGCAGGCGTCGGAACGGTGATCATCGCCCATGGCGGCGAGATGATCTCGCCCGACTTGAATCGCCAGGTGCTGGGCTCCGAGCAGGTGCTTGGAAAACCTCGTGCTCCGGAATTCGCCGCGTATTTGCGCACCATGAATCGGCTGATCGAAGTGGAAGCGGTCGATCACGAACCGGACGATGAAGAGGCCCGCCGATTGGCTCGCCGGTGCGACATCGTGCTCTCCTGCCCGCCCACGTTCACCGAGCGGCTGCGGCTGAATCGCGCGGCTGTCGAGGCGGGAATTCCACTGATCGATGCGGCCCAATGGGGCATGACCGGGACCCTGATCGTCGTCAAGCCGGGCGAGACCGCTTGTCTGCAATGCGTCTATCCCGTCGAGCCGCCGTTTGAGGAGCTGTTTCCCGTGGTGGGCGCCATATCGTGTGCTACCGGCGCGCTGGCCGCCCTGGAAGCAGTCAAGATTCTGTCGGGGACCGGCGACCCGCTGTTCGGTCAACTCTTGACCTACGACGGCTTCGTCGGACGCCCCTCCGTCGTGAAACTCCGCCGCAATCCCTCGTGCCCCGTTTGTGCTCACTGCTAGCCCACCACGGTCCGCAAGTTGCCCGCCATGAGAATTCGCGTTACTTATCTTGGTCGCAGCTATCAACAGGCTGCATCCCTTCCCGAGGACTTCGAGCTGCCGTCGGAGGCAACCGTCAAGGATGCCCTGGCAGCCGTGAATTCGGCCCTCGATGAGCACCCGCTCCCCGAATCGTGCCTGGTGACGATCGCCGGCGAGCACCTCGGTTCCATCACGAGCTACACCGACCGGCCTTTGCAGGAAGGCGACGAACTCATGCTGATCGCGCCGGTCGCCGGCGGATAGCGGCAAACACCAGGATTGGCACGGGCCTTAGTTCGAGGCGGCAACTGGTGTGTCAACGAGCTGACCGCTGCGGAGGGCGATGCTCCGCGCCGCACGCTCGGCCGCTTCTGCATGATGAGTGACCAGCAGCACGGTGCCGCCCGCCGCATGAAAGGCGTCGACCGCGTCAAGCACGATTCGGCCGTTGTCCGGGTCGAGGTTCCCGGTCGGCTCGTCCGCCAACAGGATCTGGGGCCCGTTCAGTAACGCCCGTGCCATCGCGACCCGCTGGCGTTCGCCGGCGCTCAGTTGGGCCGGGCGGTGAGTAAGGCGGTCGTCGAGTCCGAACCGGTCGAGGAGGGATTCGGCCTTCTCGCGAGTCGCCTGCGAACCGGCATCCGGGGCGGCAACCAGAACGTTGTCCACGATGTTCAGGTAAGGAAACAAGTGAAACAATTGAAACACGAAGCCAATCTTGTCAGCGCGAAAACGGGCCCGCTCGGCAGACGGAAGCGAAGAAATGGCGGCGCCATCAACCGTGACGGTGCCCTTCGTCGGCAGGGCCAACCCGCCGGCCAAGGCGAGCAGTGTCGATTTTCCGGAACCGCTGTGACCTTGCACGGCAACATACTCGCCGGCCTCGATCGACAGCGATACACCGTCCAAAGCGCGAACTTCTCCATGCGGCGTGGTGTAGTGCTTATGGACCTCGTCAAAGTTGATCATGATGCGGCACGAAATTCGGGGGTCGGTGGCGGAAGGAAATTCATGAACGACCAAGGGGCGAGCACTCGGCAGGCGGAATCATAACAAGCGAACGCTTGCCACACCGTCACCCGGGAATTCATCGGCCGCCGGGCGTTCGTCCGTGCGTTTCATCAGCCGTCGAGCGTTCACCCCGGTTGCGTTGACCGCCGCCCAAGTCGGACACGAACCTGTTCCGGCTGCTCGGCGCGGCGCCTGGGGTACGTTCACCACAAAGGATTGCAACACAGCGAATTGCCCTGAATGGTTGTCCGTTCATGAAGCATCCGGGGCTAATGCGGCCTCATGACGAAGAAGGTGAGTCCGAAAAGCACGACCAGGCCCAAGGCCAGCCCGCCTCCGACGATCGCCATGCTGAAGTAAGTCCGCTGGGAGCCAAGCTGAGCAGTCTCGCCGGTGGCCGGCGCGGTGGAAGAATCGGACACCAGCGCGACCTCATCGGACGTCTCGGTTGCGGCACCGTCTGCGGCCACGGTTTCGCTGGCTTCGCTGCGACGATCCACCTCGCCGGCGGCAGCCGATGGGCCGTCGACCGCGGCGTCTTCGCTGGCCGCTTCGCCCCCGGCCAACTCAGTCGCCTTATTCGCCGGTTCCCTGGCAGCCAGCGCGACGGCTTCGCCGGACGTTGAGCCGGGCTCGGCGGGGCCCGTTTCCGCAACAACGTTGGCGGCGGCCGGGGTGCTTGACGGAATGATCAACTCGGGCAGAAAGTCGGCGGGTCCGAACTGGCTTTCGTTTCCTTCTTCGGTTCCGAACCGGTCCGCGAGTGCGGCAGCGGCTGCTTCCCAGTCGTAGCGAACCAGCAAGTCGACTCCCGGGTTCTGTTCCTTGACCGTGCAGGAGCAGGCACCGCTGATGAATTCGACTTCGCGAATTAAATTCTCGCGCGTAATACCGGCTCCAATGTAGGGCAGCAAGGCCCGGCCCCGTCCGTAGGTCAAAAAGACCATCGGTCGCGTCTCTTCTGGGAGATCGGATTCCATGGCCAGTAGTTGCCGGACCAGCCAGACCTCTTTCTCGTCATTGCGATCCACTTCGATGAAGCCCAGTTCAGGTGCAACGGCTTCATCATACGCTGCGCCATCGGCAAAGCCTTCATCCGCGTTGGCGGATTCTCCGGCGGGCGCGCTGGCCGCTGCACTCGTACCGGGCAGGCCGGTGTCCGGAGTGGTGTAAAGCGGAATTTTGCCTGCCGCCACTTCATCGACCAGCCCCGTCAGGATGGCTCGTGTCTTGGCGTTCTGGTCCTTGTCTTCACCGGTCAGCATCATCAGGACGCCGATCTTGCCCGCTTCCAAGAGCTGCGCCATCCGCTTTCTCGCAGGTGACTCGGCAAGCGCCTTGACGGTCTCCACGTCCATCGTTCCCGCAAAGATCTGCACGCCGTACGGTGTGGAAATCAAGTAGGAGGGGAGGGTCGGATCTTGCTGGGACTCCCAGGCCTGCTTGATGTCCGGCGTAACGCTGTTCAGTTCCGGATCGTCGCTCAAGTTCACCGGGATGAAGACGACATTGGCCCGGTGCTCGGTCCCTGTGGAAAGTTCCCCAAGTGCCTTCTCGACCCCCTTGTGGGCGTCGGCATTGGACGCGTCATGGAACGAATAGACTTCGTACGGCGTCGGCTGCCAGCGGTACATGGCGTACCGGTAAACCGGCGTCTCGCAGGACCAGGCGGAGGCGCCGGGGCCGGCCGCCAGCCACCCGGCCAGCAGGGCCGTGACGGCCAGGCGGAGAACGGGACGGACGTACGGCTGGATGCTGATCGCGAGAGACGGTCGTGCCCACATGGCATGGTTCCTGGCAGGGCCAAAGATCAACGAACATCAATCCGTAAGGATATCAGAGAAAGCGCGCACAGCAACGAATTACTCGTCGCTGATCGTGACTTTTTCCATGATGTCGCCCTGGGCGATCGAATCGACCACGTCCTGGCCTTCCAGGACACGTCCGAAGACCGAGTGCTTGCCGTCCAGCCAGGCCGTCTCCACATGCGTGATGAAGAATTGGGAGCCGTTGGTGTTGGGGCCGGCGTTGGCCATCGACAGCACACCGGGGCCGTCGTGCCGTAGTTCGGGATGAAATTCGTCGTCGAACTTGTAGCCGGCGTCGCCGGTTCCGGTGCCATGTGGGCAGCCGGCTTGAACCATGAAGTCAGGGATCACGCGATGAAACTGCAGTCCGTCGTAGAAGCCATCGGTGGCCAGTTTGACGAAGTTGGCGACGGTCTTGGGCGTCTTGTCTTCGTGCAGTTGAAGTCGGATGTTTCCTTTGGCGGTTTCAATCGTGGCGACTTTCATCGATGCTCCTTCCGGGGGGCGGGGTTCTTCGTGAATCTGAATACAGTGAGTGACCGCACGGTCCACACCTTCATGCTGGCGGGCCATGACGACGCCATCGGCAAGCTGCCTGGAACGACGAACGTCCGCGCGCGACCGGCTTCCTGGCCGGTGCCCCCGTCATGCTCCTGGTACCGCAAGGCACGAGCAAGGAAGCCGTCGTCGCGTGATTCCTCGCCTCCGCATCGAGCGGCCAGTTGCGGGGCGTAAACGGTTCACCGCAATCGACTTGTGGTTGCCTCCCAGGCTGCGTGGCGCCGTCGAACTAGCTGCCGGCCCGACTCTCCAGTTGCTGTTGTACCGGCGCGCGTCCATTGCGATCAATGGGCTGCTGGGTGACGACGCCATTTTCCAGCTTAAAAAGCGTATCGCCCAAGTGTTCCACATCCTGCAGGTGGTGGGTGACGTGGAGCGTTGTGACCCCGGTAGCTTCCTGGACGTGCTTCAGCAGCGCATACATTTGCTCGCGCGTGTCGTCGTCAAGTGCACTCAGCGGTTCGTCCAGGAGCAGCGTGCTGGGGCGAAATGCGAGCCCTCTGCCGATGGCCACCCGTTGTTTTTCGCCCCCGCTGAGGTTCCGGGGGAACCGCTTCAGCAGGTCGCCAATTTCCAGCAGCGTCGCCAATTCGTCCACTCGTGTTGCGATGTCTGCAGTGGCGACGTGGCGGATCTTGAGTGGGAACGCCAGATGGTCGCGTACGGACATCGTGGTGAACAACGCACCATCTTGTGGCACATAGCCGATATTCCGCTCGGCCGGCTTAAGGCGGGTCACATCGCGTTCGCCCAGACGGATCGTCCCCGCTTGAACCGGTTTCAGCCCGGCGATCGCTTCCAGGATCGTGGTCTTGCCGCAGCCGGTGCGTCCCATCAGCATTGCGTAGGCGCCGGTCGGAACCTGCAGCGACGCCTGATCCAGCCGGAACTGGCCGGTTTGCACAGAAATCTTGTCGACAACAATCACGGTTTCGCCGCTCCCCAAGGCGTCACTACAGCGCCAGATTCCTTGTTCCCCAGGCTCTGGCCAATACCAGGACCATCACCGCCGCGGCGACCATGATCAACGAAACGGCGACAGCCGCCCCCAAGTTACCCACGTTGAGCTCCAGAAACACGGTTGTCGAGAGTACCTCGGTCTTGTTCCGGGTTGTGCCGGCGAAGACGAGCAGGGGACCGAATTCTCCCAGCGAACGCGCCCACGCCAGCGTGGCCGCGGTTAGAATGCCCCGCTTCGCTTCCGGCACAACCACCAGGGAAAAAGCCTGCATGCGGCTGCAGCCCAAGGTCAGGGCGACCTGCTCATGGCGAGCGTCGATCTGATCGAACGTTGCCCGCATCGTCCGCACCGCAAAGGCACAGGCGACCGAGAATTGGGCGATAATAACGGCCGGGATCTGGTAGACGACCGCTTCACGAATCCCGACGCTCGCGTATTGAAACAAAATCAGCAAGCTCAGACCAACCACCAAGGGAGGCAGCACGATCGGAATGTCGAGCACGGCATCAATCAGATCGCGACCAGGAAAACGGTGACGCGACATCAAGTAGCCGATCGGAATCGCCACCCACAACGAAAGGATGGCCGTCATTGTACAGGAGATCAGAGTCAGCTTGATCGAATAGCGGATTTCAGGTTTGCCCAAGGCATCGGTGATCGGGTTGAAAAACAGCCGGGCTAAATTGGGGTGGTCCCGCTCCCACGCCGAACGCAAGTGACGTTGCCACGTAAAATGCATCTCGGCCAAGGCCCCGCCCTGCGGCAAGTGGATCTCCAGGCGGGCGACGCCGGGCGCATTGAGATGAACCTTCTGCAGGCTGTTGCGGCCCAGATTAGGAACTGCCCGGGACCAGATCGGTTCTTCCGCCCCGTTCACATCCAGGGCGATGGGTTCCCCAGCGAGATTGAAGGCGCGAATCTCCGCGCCGTCAACGGCGATATCGAGCAACTGCAGTTCATCCACTTGCACCGGATCTTCCCAGTGGCAAACGATGGCTCCCGGGGTTTCTGCCGGACGCGTCTGACCGGCACCGCGGGGCACAACCCGGATGCTGCCCGCCTGCACGCGCGTCCTGGCGGGATGTGCCAGTCTGGCAGAAAATCGATCTTCTGCCGAGTAATCCAAATGGGCGATCGCCTCGCCGTCGACCAACGCCACGTCGGCCCGCGAGACACCCTCTTGATTGAGTTCAACCGTCAACCGTTGCTCGGAGTCCGGCGCGCCGATCGCGTGCTGTCCAAGGATCTCTCCTTCGGCGCCATACAGGACGACCTGCCCGCCGGCTCGCTCGAGCGCCTCCAACCGCAGCCGGTGGACGCGGACCGGCGCGATCCAGTTGGCAACCAGTTCGGCGGCCTCCTCCACCTCTGGCGCTGCCGGGTCACTCGGCGAGAGAACGATCACGTTGCCCAGCGGCATATCGTTTTCCCCGGAACCGGGAGACAGGTAGCTGTTGCCGTCATCCGACGAACGACGGCTGTCGGTGGTGTGCAGTCCATTCCTGGCCCGCCCGCCTCGACCCACCCCCGGTCCGCCAAAGTCCTGGTGCGGCGAGCCCAGGTTGCTGTTGGCCGCCGAAGGCTTGTCCGAGTCAATAATCCGCGTTTCCAGGCGGTCCGGGGCGCTGGTGGTGAACCGCAGTCCGTAGCGATCGAATCGGTGGCTCGGGTCGTCGCCGGTGGCCAGCATCCGGCGCTGGTCATCGCTGGAGAAGTCCAGCACGATTCGCTCGCTCATGTCGCTGGTCAAGACATAGGTTGCGTCGGCGATCAGCATGCCGATCACCAACACGATGTACGTGCTGCCGATCAGGGCCAGCAGGGCGTAGAAAAGAGGATCGGTCCGAATTCGGTGGACCGGCATTTCCTGTTCAGCGTTCGACGTCACCGCGGCGGCTCCGAGTTCGTGCTCGTGGGCGCGGCGGGTTGGCGGCCGGCGGCCGGTCGATCGACGCGGTCGAGCCGCCAGTTGAATCCACGCGATTCGAATTCGTCGCGCGAACGGGCAATCGTCTCGTACAGGCGACGACCGAGGTTCTTGTGGTCACTTACGCGGGCGATGCTGAAAGGCTGCACAGCCTTGGCCAGGTTCGAGCCGAGTTCGATCACGGCCAGGCGGCCCGACTCGGCCCGCGTGTCGGTCCGATAGGCCAGCACAGCGTCCGCTGCGCCGGTGGTGATTTGCGGGATCAGCAAGGCCGAACTGGTGGTTTCATTGACCAGGTTGCCCGACTCCTTCAGCGATTCGTACGATAGCCCCTCACTCTCCAAAAGCCGCTTGGAAAGAACCCCGATCGTGCACTTGTCCGGCTGCCCAAGGACCACGCGAACACCCGGCTTGGCCAGATCCTTGATCGAGCGGATCGACTTCGGGTTTCCCGCCTGGGTGGCGACTACGATGTCCGTGTCCGAGACGCGCACCGCATCCTGAAACAGCTCTTCGACGATGTCCAGGTAGTAGACGTCGCACGCCATGTAGACGTCCGGAAAGCTGCCCGCCTGGCCGTCGTTGATGCCGCGCATGGTCGACGTCAAGATCCCGCAGCCGTCAAACCGGGTATTGACCGTGACGCCTTCGCGCCGGGCAAATGCCTCGATGACCGGCTCCAACGCCTGACGATTCACGGCGCCGGCGAAGAAAGTAATCTCGGGCGACTCTTCCCAGACATCGCCGTCCAGGACTTCGAAGCCGGTGGCGCGAAAGATCTCCAGGCCCTTGTCGCGCGCGGTCAGATAGCGAGCGAATTTGAGGGCGGCCGTCGGTTGCTGTGAATTCTTCACGATCGCCACTTCGATCGTCGCCAGCCCGGCATCCAGTTCGGGTGCGGACACGGCCTTCAGGTCCGCGTACTGCACGACCGTCGAGTCCCAGATCAGGCCGGCGTCAACGCTCCCCAGTTTTACCGCGTTGGCCACGTCATTGACGGTCGGCTTGAAAACTCCGCTCCGGGTCACCCGTTCCTCCAGCCGGCTCCAATGCCCTGATGCGGAGAGCAGGCGCCGGCACTTCTTGCCAACCGCTGCGGCGCCTGGGTCGCCCATGGCAACTTTCACGTCATCACGCAACAGATCTTCGACGCCCAGAATCTTCTTGGGATTGTCGACGGGGACGGCGATCACCGGCTTCATCAGCGCGACCGGCAGGGACTCAACGGCCAATCCCTTTTCCTGGGCGAGCCGGATGTAGCTGTCGTCGCCGGCCAGATAGAGATCGCCGGTCTGGTTCACTTCCAACTGATTCAGCAAGGTGTTCGAACCACCATACTGTAGTTCGACCAAGACTCCTGTCTCGTCCTCGTATTGGGCGACAACCTGCTCGATGGCATACCGCATCCCGGCCGCGCAATACATCAAGAGCGAGCCCGCATCCGTGTCCCCAGCGGCCCCGCCGGCGACTTTCGTGGTGCCTCCTTTGCCGGGCGGCGGCGTGTTGCCTCGACCCCGAAAAAGGACAAAACAAAGCAACCCGAGACAGACCAGTGATCCGATTGCCAAGAGATAAAACGAGTTGGCCGAGCCGCGACGGCGGGTGAGGTTCATGGGGCACCTGGTACGTTGTCGTGACTTGGAATGAGGGAACGCGAAAACGAGTGCCGCCCCATCGAGGCAGGGCCCCGAAATCATCGCGAACTGACGCGAGCGACATGTTCATCCGCTCCCGCGGGTCGCCATCCTGGATGATTCACCCAACGTTGGGCCTTCGCCAACCCGAAGCGGTTCACTCGACAAGCGACGGGCAAAACATGGAAGAACGTCAAGCGGCAGCCGCAACAAGGCTCCCAGCCCACGCGGTCCTTATCCTGACAGATCCGTAAGCCACCAGCAAGCATGACCGGACGCGTCGGATGGGATCGCTTCGCGGGATGCGCCGAAGTAGCCGTTCTCCGCTCCGGGGCACAATCAGCCAAGCCGAAAATGTTAAGCTTTTGCGGTCGTGCGCGTCGCCGACTCCGTCGCGCACGTGGTAAACCGTTGGTCGATCAATGTTGCCGATGGCTGCCTGCCGACCCAGGGGACGTTGGCTGGTCGACGGACCACCATCCTTCGGCCTTCAGCCTGGCGGCCCACGACGTAAGTGGCAATTCGTAGCGGACAGTGGCTCCGATGTCCGCTCACCCGACATGGGGCTCGCCGGCAACGGACCTTCCGCAGGTTCACAGGTGTGGCTACGATGTCGAAGCTTCGTCTGCTGGGCCCGATGTCGGCGATTGGCGGGGCCCGGATTGCCGCGCACGAGGCGGGACGCTGTCGGTCGTTCGGGCCCACATCGGGACGCTCTGAGCCAGCCGGCCGGACGACGGATCGTCGCGGTGCCACGTTCGGCCAGGTGGTCTGGACTTGGCAATCGTTGCCCGTTTGGCTTACCGTGAGGTGGGCAGCCAGAGGATGTTGATTCTGAACGGCTACCCGGATTCGGGGGGCCGCTGTGGGAGCCGTCACGAAATGGAGTTCCGAACCCTGGCCTGGCCGCCGCGGTCGACGTCGCCCGGTTCAGGCGGGAAGCCGAAATGGAGAATTTTGATGAGATTCCCCTTTGTCGCCGGTGGCCTGCTGTGCCTGGCGGCCTGGAATGCTGCCGCCCTGGGGCAGAACGCGACGCCCCCGTCGCCCGAACCGCTGCCAACCGCCGAACAGGTCGCCGAGTTCGTGCAGGAGGTCGAGTCGGCTCCGAATCTTGACGATGCGCTGAAGGCGAGCATCAAGCAACTTTACCAGCAGGCAACGTCGGCACTCGAAGCGACCGCCAAGGCGGCAAAGGATGCTGCGCGATTCGAGCAGATGACGCAGGATGCTCCGGCCAGTTTGCGGGAGACGGCGGCCGCCTTGAACGCCATCCCGAAGCAGCCGCGGCCCATCGATTCAGCACTCACGCTCCCTCAACTGCAGCAACGGCTGGCGGAGGTCGACGCGGAGATTTTGCGGCATCGCGAGACGTTGGCCAAACTCAACGGCGACGTGTCCGCTCGACAGGTCAGACAACGCGAAGTGCCGGGGGAGCTCGAAGCGGCCCGCGGGCAGCTTGACGACATCAAGAAGCAACTCACGACGGCCGCGCCCGCCAACGAGAATGCCTTGCTGACCAAGGCCCGCGGCATTCACCTGCGGACGCAGTCCGCCCTCTTGGCCGCCAAGACGTCGGCGTTGGAGAAAGAGCTGCCGGCGTACGCGGCAACGGCCGAGTTATTGCCGAAGCAGCGCGATCTGGCAGGGGAACAGCTCTCCCTGGCGGAAGCGACCAAGAAACTGCTGGCCGCGCGGATTGATGAGCTCCGCCGGAGCGACGTCCGGTCACAAGTTGACGAGGCCCTGCAAGGTGTGAAAGACGCTCCCCAGCAACTCAGGTCGATCGCTGAGAGGACGCTGGACTATGTACGCAAGAACCAGGCGATGCTGCAGAACCTGAAGGGAACCGCGGATGATCGGGCGGAGACGGAACGCGAGCTGAACAGCGTCGACCAGGAGTTTCAGCGGACGCGTGAGAAGGTCGACTCCGTCGGCCTGACCGACACCCTGGGGATCTTGCTGCGGGCTCGGCGGGCCGACTTGCTGGCTGTCCGTAGTGAGCACGAGCCGGACCGATCGCGGCGGTCCAAGGTCCGGGAGCTGCACCTGACGCTGTTGCAGCTGGAAGACGTCCGGACGGACATGACACAGTTGGACCAGGTGACCACGGAAACGCTCGAAGACCTGAAGCTCGACGTCAACGATCGTGCCCTGCAAACGGCCGCTCGAGGGTTACTGAAGAAGCAACGCGATGCGCTCGACTCGCTGCTCCAGAACCAGCGAGACTACTTCGAGTCGCTGGTTGCCCTGGACAACGCGGAACGCGAACTGGTGCAGTTGATCGATGAATTTGCCAGCTACATCGATGGTTGGATTCTCTGGGTCCGCAGCGTGCCACCGCTCAGTCTGAACGATTTGCGTGATGCGCTGACCGCGTTGCAGTGGCTGTCGAGCCCTGCCGAATGGGCCAAGCTCGTGACGATTGCCTGGAGTGCGCTGCGGAAGCGGTTGGTGTTCGGAGGCGTCATCGTCATTGTCTTCCTGTTACTTGTCTGGCGCCAGTGGAAGTTCCGTGTCCGCCTGGGAGAAGTGGGCGAGATTGCGGCGCCCCGCCGCTGCCGCGTCTTTTCGGTGACGGTCGAGGCGACGATCCTGACCATCCTGATCGCCGCCGTGTGGCCGACGGGCTTGTTCTTTGTTGGTTGGCAATTGGCGAGTGCTCCCGAGAGCTCGGTCACCATCGAGGCGCTTGGTTGGGCCTTCGTGGCCAGCGGAAGTTACTTTCTATTGATCGAAGTTGTCCGCCAGCTGGTCCGTTCGCGCGGGCTGGCCGAGTCACACTTTGGTTGGCCGGACGAGGCGCGGCGGATACTCGCCCGCAACCTGCGCTGGTTCGCCCTGACCGTGCCGCTGGTATTTGTGGTGGTCTTCTTGCGGAGCCAGCCGAACGAGGTCTTTGACCATTCGCTGGGCCGCTTCTGTTTTCTGATCCTGATGATCGGTGTCGGAATCCTGACGGTGCGGACGCTGCGACCGGGGGGCAGACTGATGGCTGACATCGGCCAACAGGAACCGGTGATCCTGCTGTATCGCATGCGGTATCCAATCTTCGGGGTCTCCATCGGGATGGCCGGCGTGCTGTTCGGTCTGGCCGCATCCGGCTACTACTACACCTCGCTCCAACTGGCGGCGCGGTTGATGGTCAGCCTGGCCGTCGTGGCGACCCTGGTCGTGTTAATGGGGATGCTGTTGCGGTGGGTCCTGATTCATCGCCGCCGCTTGATATTTGCCCAGAAGATGGCGGCCCGGCAACGCGCCGTGCAGGGGGAAGCCAGTGAAGCCCAGACGGACTTTCTGACCGAAGCCGAGACGGCCGTCGATATGGTGCAGGTGACCCGGCAAACGCGCGAGTTGATTCGGATGGCGATCATCGTGACGACGTTCCTTGCCGGCTGGTGGATCTGGGATGACGTCCTGCCGGCCCTCGATTTGTTGGCAAGCTTCGAAGTCTGGCGACTGAACCTGCCAACGCGGATCGAAATCATCACCATGAAACAGCTGTTCATGTGCCTCCTGACCTTCCTCCTGACGTTCATTGCCGTGAAGAACATCCCTGGGTTACTAGAGCTGCTGTTCCTCCAGCGACTGCCGCTCGATCCAGGCGCCCGCTACGCTGTGACCACGATCGTCCGCTATCTGTTGGCGGTGATCGGCGTGGTGATCGCGTTTGGCTTCATCAAAGTTCAATGGTCGCAATATAGTTGGGTGGTGGCCGCGGCGACGGTCGGGCTGGGATTCGGTCTCCAAGAGATCTTCGGAAACTTTGTCTCCGGGCTGATTGTGTTGCTCGAACGGCCGATTCGCGTCGGCGATGTCGTGACCGTGGACGGAACCACCGGCGTCGTGCAGCAGGTCCACATGCGGGCGACCGTACTCAAGAACTGGGACCATCAAGAGCTGATCGTTCCCAACAAGGAATTCGTGACGACCAAGATTCTTAACTGGACGTTGAGCAACGCGACCAATCGAGTCGTCATCAACGTGGGCGTGGCCTACGGCTCCGACGTCAAGTTGGCGCGGGAGGTGATGTTGCGTGTCGTGACGGACGAGCCGAGTGTGTTAGAGGATCCCGGCCCGTCGGTGACCTTCGACACGTTTGCCGATAGCGCATTGAATTTTGTCGTGCGGTGCTACATCCCGCAGCTCGACGGGCGGTTGGCCACGATCAACGACCTCCATGCCGAACTCTACCGGCAGCTCAACGAAGCCGGCATCGAGATCGCCTTCCCGCAGCGTGACCTGCACATCCGCTCGATGCCGCCCGGCTGGCTGCCGGCTGCGAGTTCCGGGCCGTCCGGACAGAACCCGGAACCGCCAGGGAAAGCGGCCGCGCCGTGATCGCGACGCTCGGTCCGAACTGCGACTTCCCGACCCTCGAGTGACCCATGGTAGCGCCGACGACTGAAATTGCGGAGACGTCCGTGTTCTCTCCCGATTATCGAACCTTTGATCGGACGGTGTTCGTCGCTCAAGTTGGCCGCTTCGGTTGAGGCCCACCGACGAATCGAAGTTGATTATCCGAATCGGCTTCGGTGGCGTGCAGTCAAAACACTCGGCCGACCCTTAATCCCAGCGATTCATGGTACATCCACACTTTCGCGAGGCGTGGATTTCGGTCGATCATTCTGCCGCCAAACTCGACGCAAGCGGAACTCTCTGCCGTCTCGATGGGTGAGCGAGCCTCTCGGCGGCTACTGGCGTCAAACTCACTCCAAGCCGAATACTGTGTTGCGGTCCAAGCCGTCCGAGATTCAATCTCAATTCAACGGAGAAACTCCAGAAAGCAGCGACATTTCCAGCTCGGCGGAGTTTTTTGACCCCGCGCCAGTTCCTTAGCGAATCATTATGATTACAGAGTTGGCGTCAAAAGGATTCGATTAGCAAGTATTCTCGCCGTCGCCCGAATTCTTGATTCAATTCCTAAGGCATTGTAATGGAACGTGTTGTAACGTTTGATCGAATTACGCAGCGAGAACGGTACGGCAAGTGCAGCTGTCACTTATCCTGTCGAACGGTTTCGTCTAGGGTGACTTTTCTCGCCGACGTGCGAACTTTTTCGGCATTTGCATCGTCGTTAAAGCGGAAGGATTGTTCGTACCTAAGTGGAAAGGAATGAAATGTTTCGAAAGACTCTCGTCATTGTTTTTGCGATTTGCTCTTTGATTCCGTTCTTTTCGAGTGACTCCGGCGGCAAGCGGTCGGAGCCCTTGCCGGGCATTAGTGTATTGCCACAGGGAGCAAGTGGTAACGCCACCTGTTTCCTCCGGCGATCCGAAGTGGCTAAGGTTGACGCCGACGTTGACCACGCCGAAGAAGCTGTCTAACGCCTCAGGGAAGTGGGTGGGGTGCCGTGTTTAGTTGTTCATAATTGACTTGCCGACCGCTGACGGAAGTAAGCCGCGGAATATTGACATGCCGCTCGTGAGACTCCCCGATCCAGAGGTTTTGGCACTCGTGCGACACGGATCGAAAAACATCAAAGCCAGATTCAAGGGCGTAAGGATTTCGATCGGTCAAGCGAATCAATTCTGAATTGAAGGAACCAAACTCGTGCACCTCACCTTCCCGGGTTAAGAACCATCGCGTGATGGTGTCTTGGCCCTTATCCAAGTAATACCGCAGGTGATCGTTTGGAACTGCATTGACCGGCAGCTGTTCAATTGGCGTGGGGGCGTCCGCAGACAGCCAACTCGCAACCGTCGCAAACGACTGAACGGTCAAATGTTCGACAAGCTCCTTGATCCCCGGTTTTGCGGCAGTGACGATTGCGGACCCAGAATCCCTTGAGACAAATGCAATGCCAACGGTCTGCTCCATGCATTTGCCCAACAGGCCGAACTTGATTTGGAATCCACGGTCTTTGAGCACGTTGAGTCGAAGTCGGGATGTCTGATCCAAGTAGCATTCGGGATTTATTTGAATTGCTGGCAGGCGGAGTAACCAGCTGACGAGGAGGACGTCCCGTTCGATCAGCTCGGCGTTGGCTGCTGTTTTCGCACGGCGCAGGCTTGTGTGAGTTGCATAGCCGTTCGTCGTGAGATCGCTGGTCGCAACCGACGCATCGACGAAAAATGAGTATCTTTCGAGCAGTTCAGCCCAAGCGCAGATGATCGCTAACGGTTCACAAAACGCCGCGCCGAGTCCATACATTTCCTCGCCCGCTTCCCGATCTTCCGGTAGAACAAGCGGGTGGTCGTTGATCTGGAATCGATACCAAAAGAACCCACTTTCGAGGTCATGGTCGATCTTCCGGACCTCGATTTCGGGATGCCGCTTTAACGTGCGGGTAATGGCCGCGAGGGTCACGCGGTCACGAATTCGCGATAAACTATTGACAAGGCGTTCGAACATATCGCATTACAATTGAGAGAGTCCGTATAGCAAAGTGCTGACGTTGCAGAATACCAATTTACGACTCGGGAATCCAACTCTCGTACACCGAGAAGAAATCGTCACAATGAATCAACGATCTTCGACAGTGACAGTTTGTCTCTTCGCCGCAATGCTCGGCTTGGATGGCTCGAGTAACCTGGCGGCAAGTGAGCCAAAAGGTGACCGCATGCCTGTTTATCTGAATCATTTCTACGTTGTGGTCAATCAGGAAACTTACGATGCGATTAAGGACTCACATTTTTTGTCTTCACAGTTTGCGGTTTTTGAAGAGCGCACGACGTCATCAACAATACAACAGTCATGGTCTGGACTTTATTTGTATGGAGCCAACACCTATTTCGAATTCCTGTTGGCGGGATCTCTAGGTGGAATGCGCACGGGCGATTGTGGAATCGGATTCGGAAACGACAAAGAGGAAGATCAAGAGGCGCTTGGTTCAAGGATTGCGGAACATGCCAATGTTGAATGTACAAGCTACTTGATGAATCGCGCCATTGACGGCGAGCATGTTCCCTGGTTCTTCGTCATTGAACCTACCAAGACCGAAAAGCTGCCGTGGTTCGACGTATGGACGATGCAATACCATCCTGAGTTCCTCTTGAAATGGCATGGAGACCTGCATCCCAGGAACGGGGGCGTTACACGAAAAGCCGTCCTGGAGCGATATAAAGCCAAGATACTCGGTGAAGACGTCGCTCCGTGCCGTCAGTTTGCGGACATCACCAAGTTGACGCTCGCGCTGCCGAAGAAAGAGCTTACGATGCTGTCGGCGTGGTTGCAAGCATTGGGATATCGAAGGCAGGAAGGCGGGCCTGACATCGTGTTCGCTGGACCTGACGTCGTTTTCCACCTGCGTCCCGAATCGAAAGGGCAGCGAGGCATCGTGGCGGCACACCTGTCCGTGAACGCCGACGCCGTAACAGAGCCCGTCTTTTTCTCGGGGGTGCAGTTGGAACCATCCAATGCTCGCGAAGTACGCCTGACGTTTAACCTTGGGGCGCACGATCGCATCCCAGCCAAGTCTCGCTAAACTCACGGGGCCACAACGCGAATGGGGCGGATCCCGATGAAGTGGCTTTTGTAGTTCGGAGTAAAATACCAACGTGTCGCCGAGCGCGCGAAGCCAGCGGTATCGACGAAGCTGCCGCCGCGAACGACGACGAATTTTGACTTGTCATCCACACGCAGACCGTCAGGTTCTTGTGGCCTGACGGTATACGCGGTGTACGCATCGCGGCACCATTCCCAGACATTTCCGTGGACGTCGAACAGTCCAAATGGGTTGGGGAGCTTCTCTCCGACAGGGTGTGGTGATTGCTGGGCATTGCCTTCGTACCAGCCAACAACCCTCAAATCCTCGGTTGAATCGCCAGACCAATACGCCTGTGTCGTGCCCGCCCTGCAGGCATACTCCCATTGCGCCTCTGTCGGGAAATCGATACCCATCCGTTCCAGTTGAGTTTTACTCTCGAGCCATGAAATGGATTCGATCGGATGTGCGTCCGTCGTCGCATCGTCCTTGAGTTGATGGCTCGCTGGATTACCGCCCGTGAATCGATTCCACTGATCCTGAGTCAGTTCATACTTGGACATGAAAAACGGTGCCAGGGCGACGTCATGCGGTTCGCCTTCATTTGGGCTTGCATCTTTGTCATAATTCGGCTGGTCAACTTCACTTGATGCTCCCATCGTAAACGTTCCGCCAGGCAATAGAACGAAGACGATGCCATGGCCGCTTGAAACAATGTTGTCGATGGCCGTCTCGCCACTAGCATGAGTTTGCCAATCAAGAAACTCGAAGATTCCCGTTTGCTTCCAACTGTCCAACGGAATCAAGCCAACTTGCGGCCGAATGTCGATCGCGAGTTGTTTCTTGATTGCCTCAATAATCTCTTTCCATTCGTTTGCGTAACGATCAATCGTTTCCTGCCGCACCGACTTTGCGAACGTCAATCGGCCGGTCATGCTGGAAACGGTGTTTCCCTCGTCCACAGCCAACTCGCAAATCTGAGCGACCAGACTTATGAGCAATTCTTCCTGCTCGATGTCCGAACGAGTTTTCGAGCTGTCAGGTTTTTGGGCCATCGAGTCCAGTTCACGCTCATATTTAGGCAAACGATCGGCAACACGGCTTGCTTCTTTCAGCCACTGCTCGATGCCCGCGACATGGCTGGATTCGACGGGCCAAAAAGAGTCCGCGCGTGATTGAAGCGAGGCGATATGCGAACGCTCCTTGGATCGCCTGGCGTACTCTGTGGCTTTCCTGAGTGCGGTGTCGTAACGCCAAATCGACGCGCTGGCAGTGCCAATGACCAAAAACACCATCATCGCGATGAGCGAATTGATCGTGTTCCGTCGAATTCGTTGTTTTCTATCGCGTTCCTGCTCGACCCAGATCGGCAACTGTTTCCAATTCCGAATCAATGCCTCATGCGCAATCTCGACGTCATTCTCGTTTGCCGTCACTAGCCGTTCGTCGATCAATCGCTCCAGGACATCAGCGGCATCGGGTGCGATTCGGACGATCTCGTTTCTTGGTCTGCGAAGCCGTGTGTGTTCATTTCCTGCGCCAGGCTGTACAAGCCCGGTTAGAACCTTCCGTGTTGTTTTCAACTTCCCTTCGTTGTCCAGCGCCTTGCAGACAAGATCCGCGTGTTTAGTAATCGCCCCAGTGAGTGTTCCAATTAACGTATATGTGGACCAGGTTATGTTGTGTTCGTCCTTGGCGATCCACAATCGTTCCAGCGCAAACTCAAGCAAGGGCAGATGGCCCGGCTCGGCTTGTACACCATCCACCAGCGAGTCCACCACCGCCTGTTCGATCGCAACTCCGGACCTAAGGGCCGGCCTTCGAATCGCGTCGCTGAGTCCATCGCGATTCATTGGAGTGACTAGAATGGTCGATTGCTTAACGGCCTTTCCCAAGGCTGCTGCTTCGAGCGCTTTTCCCAAAAAGTCCGCACGCATCGTCATTACGACGTGGACACGACCGTTCGAGTGGTTCGCCGCGAATAGCAGATTTTGGATGAAACTGCATCGATCGCCGGCGACCTCGGTAACCGTGAATAACTCCTCTAGCTGGTCAATCACCAAGAGTACTTTGCAATTGCCGTCATCTGCGGACACGAGAAGGTCAAACGTGTCATTCAAGGTCGTCTGCTGATCGAGAAGTTGCTGAGTCGTGCGCGATAGACTCGCGGCATCACCATTAGCAAATTGCGTCAGGCGAACAGATAGGCTATGGCACGGTCGCACTCCCGGTCGGACGACTGCAACTTGCCAATCGTAGGAGCCGTCTAATTGGCCACTTCGAACTGCAGGGATGAGGCCAGCTAGGACGAGCGATGACTTGCCCGAACCAGATGCCCCAACAAGGGTCAGCAAGCGGCTGCCAAGCGAATTCGCCTCACGCAATCTGGCCAATAAGTCGACGACGTCTTCCGAACGGCCAAAGAAGTTGGGCGCATCCTTTTCCATGAAGGACTTCAGTCCCAAATATGGGGATCCGCTTTTTTTTCGTACCAGGATGGGTGGTGATTGACGCAGGATTTCGGCCACGAGATTGGCAAGACCAGCCAGGTAGTCACGGCGAAGGTCAACCCATGTGAGCCTCTTGAGCCAAGTCGGCGTCAGCGATGATGGATCCGTGGTCAGTGGCACGTGTGGAAGGATCACTGGAATGACCGATTTGCCACGATCATC
Organism: bacterium; assembly: GCA_030430075.1. GTDB lineage: Bacteria > Planctomycetota > Planctomycetia > Pirellulales > Pirellulaceae > ARS98. The sequence continues at coordinate 12,547 of JAUIGN010000026.1, read as the reverse complement.
GAGCGATTCGATCAGCGCCGTCTCGATCTCAGGTGCCTGAACACGGCCTTGGCCATCGTTGCCAAGGCAGACCACAACGGTTTGGCAAGTCTTGATCGCGGTCTCGATGGTCGAGAGCCATGGCTGGCCCGGCCGTAGTTCCCATTTGTCAAACCATGGGCACACCCCTTTATCTAGGAGCTGATGCGCCAGGATTTCAACCTGTTGTTTGTCAAGGCTGTTATGGCTAAGGAAAATGTCGTGCGACCTGTCCACCAGAAAACTCCCTTGGGGAATATGTGTGGTCAGCGGTTCTCTTGTTGCTACATATTATTGACGATGACCGGTTCTAAGTTATCAGCCGGTGATAGTCCAAAGATCAGCGAGTAGAAGAAAAGTTCCGCATCCAATGCCCTGCGAATTGTCTCCGAACGTCGGAAGCCATGTTGCTCACCCGCAAATGATAGGTAGGCAACGGGTTGACCGCGATGACGAATTGCATTGACCATCGATTCCGATTGATTCGAGGGGACAACGACATCTTCGTCGCCCTGAAAAAAGATGATAGGACATGTAATACGATCAACGAAATTGATGGGAGATCGATCGTGGTAGAGTTGGCGACACTCTGGATAGGGACCGACAAGCGAGTCAAGATATCGACTTTCAAACTTGTGAGTTTCCTGAGAAAAAAATGTCAAATCGCTGATGCCAAAATAGCTGGCCGCCACTTTGAATGTGTCTCGAAACGCGACGGTCGCCAGCGTCGTATAACCGCCTGCGCTTCCACCCGTAACGGCCAAACGTTCAGGATCGGCCAGGCCTTTAGCGACAAGATAGTTCGCGCCGTCAACACAATCAATGACGTCCGTGACCCCCCAGTTCCCCCGAAGTTTTTCCCGATATGAACGGCCGTACCCCGTGCTTCCTCGATAGTTCAAATCCAGGACTGCGAATCCACGGGTCGTCCAGAATTGGATTTCAAGCCGGAATTCAAGCGAAGCCGCAGCTGTGGGGCCACCATGGCACTTTACTAACAGAGGAGGAACATCAGTCGGCGGGCCTTGGCAATCAGTATGGGTCGGCGGGTAATAGAAACCATGAGCTACGTCTCCATCCTCGGTTGGAAAGCGTATATCCTGGGGAGAAGAGAGGTAGGCCGCATTGAATTCACAATTGTTGGGGCGTCGAAGAACGGTCACTTCGTCCGTCGAGCCTTCAAGCCTGGCCACCACCGTCGGGCTCGTCGGAGAACCACCGACGAACACTGTGAACCCCGGGCCAGCATGAATGTCGCGAAACGTAGTAAAGGGCGTCGGAATATTCAGCAATTCGCCTGTCAATAAGTTCAGCCTCCCAAGCTTGCCACATCCATTGCTGGTATATGCACAAAGCAACGAACTCTCAGTCTCAAAAGCGTAGGTCGATCCCGCCAGGAGCCACGCGGGGCCGCAGAATTCGGCGGGCATGCCATACACTTCTTGAACTTGATCACCGTCAAGCCGATGCAGATTCCACCAGCCGTTTCGGTCGCTGACGAAGTAGAGCGTCCCCGTTGGCGACCATTTGGGCTGAAGCACGGATTCGTTCTCGCCGCCCGCGATACATTCACAGTTGGTCGGAAAACCGTTCGTATCGAATTCGGCCATCCAGAGTTCGGTGCCATCCCATGGCATGTTTGGATGATTCCAGGCAAGCCACACCAGGCAATCGCCATTGGGGCTGATGCGGGGTGAAGCATAGAAATCACTTCCGCACACCAACGTCTCGCGATGCGATTCATCACCAAGATAGATCGCGACGAGACTGTTCGTCGGCTGCGGTCCGGCATGATCCTCACAAACACAGATAAGTCGATGGCGCGCTCTGTCGCTGACGGCGTCAGCATAGCGGGCCTGCTTCGTGTGAGAAATTGCACTCGGCTCTTCGTCGGGCCTCTGTTGGTACAACTGTTGATCCGAGTCATTCGAGAAGAAAACTGTCTGATCATCAACAAGGTAGGCACCACCGCCGTATTCGTGGACACGCGTACGAACATTGAACTCTCCGGGCGTCACAACCTTGCATTCGCCGGTCGATAAATGACGAACGACCACGCTGCGACCGCCGTCAGTCGACCGAAATTCACTCCAGTAGATATCCGCCCCATCCAACGCGACCTGTCCGATCGGTGTGGTTTGCGAGGCAACCAAGTGGGAAGATATAGGCGATTTCCAGTTGCCGTACGGGACTTGGTTCTTCTGGATGACCATACGCCCTTTCCCCTTTTAGATTACATAGATGTTTCGCTCATCTTAGCGTGTGCGTCTCGAAATGAGGACCAACTGAGATGCGCTGGCTGTGAAGGACACTCCAACTGCTTAATTCGCTGGTTAGAATTGAGCAATCAAAGGAGTGTGTCATGCCGAAAAGGAAGAAGCGTGCAGGCCGTCGTCAGTACAGCGAAGAGTTCAAGGCCGAGGCGGTTCAGATGTTGCTGGATGGACATTCGGCGACGTCGGTTGCGACTCGATTGGGGCTGAGCGGGACGAGTATTCTCTATCGCTGGAAGTCGAATTTGATTTCGGCCAGTGGTCCCGCGGCCACGGCTTTGGAGACGCGAGTTCACGAGTTGGAGAAGGAGTTGCGTCGCGTGGAGCAGGAGCGCGACATCTTAAAAAAAGCGTTAGCCATTTTCAGCCAGAAGACGTAGCGCAGGTTTATGCCGTGATTGGACAGTTGCAGGAATCTGGCTTTGCCGCCGCGACACTTTGCAAGGTTTTGGAGATTCACCGTTCAGGTTATTACGCCTGGCGACGGGGAAGCCAGAGTCGGCGTGCGCGGGAAGACGCCGAACTGAAGCCACTGATTCGAGAGATCTTTTGGGAACACAAGCGCCGCTACGGGGCGCGTCGGATTTCCCAGGAGTTGTTGTCACGGGAGAAGCGTTGCGGTGTGGGCCGTGTAGGGCGTTTGCTGGGAGAAATGGGATTGCAGGCGATCCAACCAAAATCGTTCCGGCCGCGGACAACGAACAGTCGGCACCGTTTGGGCTACAGCCCGAATCTACTGCTGACCAACCCGCCACCGAGCGTCATCAACCAGCTCTGGGTGGGCGATATCACCTATATTCCGCTGGAAAACAGTCATTTTCTCTACCTGGCGATCCTGCTGGATTTGTATTCGCGTCGGATCGTGGGCTGGGAGTTGTGTGATCACATGAAAGAAACTCTGGTACTGGCCGCCCTCCGCAGCGCCATCATTTTGCGGAGACCGGCAGCCGACCTGATCCACCACACCGATCGTGGTGGGCAGTACGCGGGCAAGGAATACCGTCGAGTGCTTAAGCGAGCCGGGATGCGTCAAAGCATGAGTCGCGCGGACAGCTGTTACGACAATGCCTTCATGGAATCCTGCTTTGGGACGATCAAGACGGAACTGGAGTTGGATTGCTACGAAAGCGAAGCGGAGGCGCGCGAAGAGATCGGCCGATACATCCGCTATTACAACACGAGACGTCGCCATTCAGCTTTGGGCTACTCGACTCCCGAGCAGTTTGAGGCCGCTGGTGGGCAACATGGAGGCACTTCGTAGCGGGAAGGCGATCTTATTGAGACAGAGTCAGAAGACAACAGAAAACGAGCTCGAGAATCGCTGTCTAACGAGCGACCGGCAACTCGATGGAGCCAGGAGACCAGGCCAGAGACGGTCCAGTCTCAATAAGGGACGCAAACGAAGACCACGGAATCGCCACAAAAAATCGCAAAGTTGTCGGACTAAAATCGGATGATCAAACGGAACCCATACCGGGGATGAGCTACTGCGGCCACCCCGAGGCCTGGGAAGGGCCTCGGGGGCCGCTATTCCCCCCCCTTATGCCCTACGGGCATAAGCAGTCGGACTGTCCTGAAAACTCGGCGCACCTCAAGGCGCGGAAGCGAAAGCTCTCGCCTGCCAAGCGACTGCAACTCCATCGGACCAAGAGCCAGCAGACCATGACGCGACTGCACAACTGGCTGAAGCGGCAGTTCGACGAGAGGTTGGTCGAACCCAACTCGGCGTTAGGTGAGGCAATCACCTACATGTTGAATCACTGGGAGAAGTTGACGCGATTCCTGCAGGTCGCCGGTGCTCCGTTGGACAACAATATTTGCGAGAGAGCACTCAAAAAAGCAATCCTCCATCGAAAGAACGCTCTCTTTTACAAATCGCAACGAGGCGCTCGGATCGGGGACATGTACATGAGCTTGATCTACACCTGCGAACAGTGCGATGTGAGCCCCTTCGAATATCTGACCGAGCTTCACCGGAACGCGGACCGAGTCGCTAAAGATCCACACAGCTGGTTGCCATGGAATTACCGGCAAACCGTTGAGCCGAGCCAGGAACTTGCCGAAGCCTGAACCGGTCCGCCGAGCCACCCGACCGCTAGCGGCGAAAATCTAAGATTGCACGCTTGCCGGAAGGACACGTTCATGGCCTGCTGATGATGTTGGAACCCGGAGATTGTTTGTTCTTGGATGAAATTCAAGAGTTGACACAGCAGGTGTGTTTTTACCGAGCATTGGAAGAACGCAAGTTGTTTCTCGGCGGTAACAAACAACCCATCCACCTGCCGCCATTCTGCTTGATTGGTGCGACAACTCACGAGTTCATGCTCGAAACCAGCATGCTTCATCGTTTCAAGATTCATTGCAGGATGTCTCATTATTCTTCCGCCGAACTTGCTCAACTCACTCGGCAGCGTGGTGTTCGTCTCGGCTGGCAACTCGCAGAAGATGCAGCCCACGAGATTGCAATGCGAAGTCGGGGTGTACCTAGACTGGCGGTTCGATTGTTGGACGCCGCAAGGCGTTGTGCGCTCGCTGAGGACGTTGACCAAATCACATCACAGCATGTCGAACGCATGTGCGACATCGAAGGAATTGACTGCCTGGGATTCGATGAGGTTGAGCAGCGTTACCTGCAACTTCTTCGTGAAGGCCAGGGTCCGGTGCGTCTCAATGTCCTGGCAACACACCTTGGTCTGCCCCGTCAATCGATTGAATGTTTTGAAGCGGATTTCATTCGGCTTGGTCTGGTCACCAAGAACGACAAAGGCCGAATGTTGACGCCCAATGGCATTGATCATCTTTCATCGGCGATTGCCTCCGCATGACCCATTGTGATTGTCCATCATCGTCCTATTTCCGAAAGGTTGCAGTGCAATGACCAACGCAACAACGACCACAGAGTCAGCCAAAGCCGTGATCTCTTTGGCAGAAATGTGTCGCCAACTTGAAATGTCCCGAAGCCACTTCTACTGGCATTTGAAGCGTGGCAACTTCCATCAGCCATTGAAACTGGCCTGCAACGGTCGGCCCTACTACACCGCCGACATGGCCCAAGAGAACCTGCAAGTCAAAGAGACGGGTATCAACGTGTCGGGCGAGTATGTGGTCTTCTACGAGCGCCGCCCCGACGTGCAACGGCGTCCGACATTGAGTGCGCCACGCCCTCCAAGGCCGAAGCCAGCACGGCAACCGGAACCTAATTCATCTCTGGCCGCTGGTCTTGGCTCACTGAACGTGCATGTCACATCGGATCAGATCAAGGCAGCGTTGGCCGCTTGTTTTCCCAATGGCCCGCAAGGTGAAGACGAAGCAAACGTACTTCGGACAGTGTTCAAATACTTCAAGCGTGCGGAGAGTGCGTGATTGTGATTGGAAGATCAGCAGATGAACGGACCAAGAGCGTTCATGACTGATTGAGAACTGCTCAAAGATGACTCGATGAGGCAAAGAAGACGGTGTGAAGACCGTCTGATTTCCCAAAGTTAATCATCCTAAGACCACGAGAAATTACACAAGCTAAGGAATGTTATCATGCATTGGGATCAACCTGCGACCGAACTGGTCACGACCGGCGGCGAGTCGGCACTTGTCCGACCGTCCCAAGCCGAGAGCGACGAACATCTTGTCGAGTTGTGGCTCCACGGTCGTGGTAAGAATACGGTGCGGGCGTACCGGCGGGATGCGTTCCGGTTCCTCGATGCGATGGAAAAGCCGTTGCATCGTGTCACCCTTGGCGATCTGCAATCCTTCGCTGACGAACTGGCCGAGCAGAGCCTCAAGCCTTCATCGATCTACCGCACGTTGTCGGCGGTGAAGTCGCTGTTTGCCTTCGGCCACCGTCTTGGCTACTTGCCGTTCGACACCGCTCGCCCACTGGTGTTGCCTTCGTTCCCTAACGAATTGGCGGAGCGGATTCTGGATGAAGCTGAAGTCTGCCGGATGATCGCTTTTGAAAACAACCCACGGAATCGGGCGATCCTGATGGTGCTGTACGGGGGCGGCTTTCGAGTGTCGGAAGTTGCCGCTTTGAAATGGCGGCACCTTCAGGCTCGTGAGTCAGCCGGGCAGATCACAGTCTTCGGCAAGGGCGGCAAGACCCACACCGTTCTCGTGCCTGCGTCGGTCTGGAAAGCTGTGATGAAGCTGCGTGGTGAGGCGTCGGAAGATGCGCCGGTCTTTCGCAGTCGGAAGGGAGGTCACTTGGATCAATCGCAAATCTGGCGGATCGTCCGCAAAGCGTCGGAGCGGGCTGGCATTGATAAAGATGTGTCATGTCACTGGCTCCGACATGCCCACGGATCGCACGCTCTGGATCGGGGCGCTCCGATTCACCTTGTTCAAGCGACTCTTGCGGCGTCTCATTTTATCTGACCGGAATCAGCGGCGATTGTCTCGATTTCATTGACCGTCCTTAGCCCGCCTGAAGCCCGCTAGCGCGCATAATTCATGGAAGCCCGCCTTCGTCTGGCGCGCGCATAAAAAAGAGGAACGAACCCCATGTTTGTTGGCAACGGGTCCGTTCCTCTCATCAACTTATGTTTTTGGTATCGTCTTGCCCGCGCCCCTGTCTTCAGTTCTGGAAGCCTTGAATCAGCATCGGCAGGTGGTCTCAAGGGGAGCTCGCTATCGTAATCGATGCGGTCGTTGTGAAGCGAACGGTGGGTTCACTCGTCATGATCTGCGGCGACGTCAGGTGCGTGTGATTGTCGATTTGACCGTTCAAGTCTGCCGTATCGTCGTGGCGCGTTGGAGGTGCTCTCGTTGTGGTTGCGTGTTCACCGATCTGCCCGACTTTCCTGCTGCCCTACCGGCGGTACGCCAGCGTCAGCCTGCTCCCCTTGGCGCGTGACTATCTCGAGCAGGATCAGCTGTCATACCAGCGAACCGTCGCGCCAAGCGGCCGGACGATCGGTTATGTCACGCCAGCGGACCAGGAGAAGATCGACGAGCGCGCACTGCATCGCTCGACACTGTGGCGGTTCGTGTTCTTTCTCGGCACGCAGACCGCCGCCTTACAGGCCGGTCTGCAACTCTGGCGCGAACACGATCCGCTCTCCACGATGCACCGCTTTGTCGGTGCGGTCAGCCCACATAAATACCGCAGCGCGCAACGCGGCGAGATCTTGCGCACAGCGCGCCGCCTGCTTCACCTGATCGACCGGTGGAACCGCGTTTTTGCCGAGTCATTCTTCCCCCGCTTTGCAACAAGACCGCGCGTCCCCTGAGTTAACTTGCTCCTTCGAACTGCCACTCGCTCAATTCGAAGGAGAAGTCTATGGATCGCGACGATCAGGCCTGGGCCGTCTTCCGTTGCTCGCTACTCAGTCCACTGCTGTTGGGAGAGATCCCGGAAGCGGACCGCGAGGCGTACTTCCGGATCCTGGCCGCGGAGGAGCGACTGTTACCCAACGGCAAGCGGAAGCGGATCTCCGTGCGCACGCTGCGGCGCTGGTGGCAGCGGCTGCGAAAGGAGGGAGTCGAAGGGACGTTCCGACGCGCTCGCAGTGACCGGGGCCGGCCTCGCGCCAAACACCAGGCGCTCTTGGACCGGGCAGTCGAACTGAAGAAGGAACAGCCGTGGCGCAGCGACGTCGTCATCAATCGCATTCTGGCCCAGGAGTTCGGTCGCTGCCTGCCTCGCTCAACCCTCTATCGCCACCTTCGCCGGGAAGGAGCCACACGCCGCAAGCTTGGCGTGAGCAAGCAGCAGATCCGTTGCCGCTGGTCGCGCGAACAGGCCGGCGCATTGTGGGTCGGCGATTTCGAGCACGGACCGCCCGTGCTGCATCAAGGACGCGCCGTCACCACACGTCTCTCCGCCTGGATCGACTGCCACAGCCGCTACGTGGTGGAAGCCAGATATTACATCCACGAGAACCTCGACATTCTCATCGACTCCCTGCTCCGCGCCTGGACCACGCATGGCGCAAGCCGCGAACTGTATGTCGATAACGCCAAGATTTATCATGCCAATGCGCTGCGGTTGGCCTGCACCCAGCTGAACATCAAGCTGCTCCACCGGCCCCCACGCGATCCCGCGCCGGGTGGGCTGATCGAGCGGTTCTTTCAGACCCTGCAAGGGCAACTCGAGACTGAGATTCGCGCGGCAGGGCTGCTGTCGCTGGGAGATATCAACCGCGCGCTGCACGCCTGGCTGGAGGTCGAATATCACGCCGCCGTCCACAGCCAGACGCGCCAGACGCCTCGCGATCGTTACGAAGCCGGCACGCGATTCCAACGCAACGTCAAGTTGCAGAGCGTCATGCAGATGTTTCAGCACCGCGAGCGGCGGGTCGTGCATCGCGACTTCTCCGATGTGACGGTTGCCGGCTGTCACTACGCCGTCGATCCCAAGCATCGCGGCGACCGCGTGGAAGTGCGGTTCGATCCGTTTCTGACCAGCGACGAGCCGCAGGAGATCCAGATTTACAGTACGGAGGGCCACTATCTGGGCGTCGGTCGTCTCTACGGGCGCGAGAAGGGCCAACACCCGCAGCCCGCCTCACAGCCCAACCAGCCTCCGATCGAGCCAGCGTATCTCGACGCGCTGGAAGCCGACCTCAAGATCAGTCACGACCAACGGCGGCAGTCGGGGCTCGACTTTGAGTCGGCCAGCAGACGCAACATCTGGTCGCTCAGCAGCTTCGCCACACTGATCGCCAAGCTGCTGGGGCGCGACGGTGGACTCTCCGCGCTCAGTCCCGAAGAACTCGCCGCACTCCGCGCCTTTCACGCGCGGCACAACCGCGTAAGCGAGTCGCTGCTTCGCGCCGCCGTGGCCAAGGCCGAGTCGCCGACCATTCCACACGTTCTGTTTCAACTCCAATCCCTCTTATCTCAAGGAGACACATGATGTATCTGGAACACTTCCAACTTCGCAGCCAACCGTTCTGCGAACACGCCGCCGCCACCGGTTTGTGGCAGGACCAACGCATGAAGGAGGGCCTGGCGAGGCTCGACTTCCTGATCACGATGGGCGAACTCGGCATGCTCACCGGACCGAGCGGCGTCGGCAAGTCGGCGCTGCTCAAACGCTTCCTGAACGGCCTCACGCCACAACAGTGCGAGGTGGTTTATTGCCATCTTACCCATCTGCCTGCCAACGGCCTGATGAAGCTGATCGTCACGCAACTCGGCGAGCCGCCGCGGCGTGGCAAAGATCGGGTCTACGAGCAGATTCTGGAACGCGCCCAACGCGCCGAGGGAACGCTGCTCTTGATCTTTGACGAAGCCCATCTGCTCACCTCCGAATCGCTGACCGACTTGCGCCTGCTGATCAGTTCCGCTTTGGATGTCGGCCCGCCTCTGAAAATCCTGCTGGCCGGACAGGATTCGCTCCGCGGCACGATGAAGCGGGCCCAACACGCCGACCTGCTGAATCGCATCTCGGTGCGTTACCAGTTGCGACCGCTGAACAAGCAACAGACGACGCAGTACATCGACTTTCAAATCTCGCAGGCGGGAGGCGATGTGAAGATCTTTGGCGAGGAAGTCAAGGACTTGCTCCATGACTTCACCGGCGGCCTGCCGCGGGCCATCAACAATCTGGCCATCGCCTGTCTGATGCAGGCAACCGCGATGGGCGCGGCCCGCGTGGATCAGGACGTGTTTCGCGAGGCGACCGCCGAGTTCCAGTTGCAATAGGAGGCCGAGCATGCCGAAACACTTTACCGATGAACAGCTCTGGCAGCTGCGCAACAAGATTCCCTTTCCAGCGCTGCTGGCGAGCCTGAACTGGCCCCGGAAGTCACGCGGCGGCCAACTCACCTTCGTCTGTCCCCGTTGCGGCGAGAGCCGATCCGATCTCAACCCGCAAGAGAATCTCGTCCGCTGCTTCCACTGCGAGACCAACTTCAATCCCATCGACTTCACAATGGCGGCCCGCCGCTGCGACTTCATCGAGGCCGTTCACTATCTGCTAAGTCACGTCAAGCGTAGCAACTGATCACCCTCAGCAACCATCACCACCCACGGGCGGCAATCACCGCCCGTTCTTTATGCGCTGCCCAAACTCCCCTGAATACGCCAATGTTCGGACAGCCAAAGCGAGACAAAGTCGGACAGATAATTTGAGACGCAGCAACACTTGATCGGGACGATGAAGGCCAATCATTCTATTACTTGCGGCACCTCGCGGAGGGGCAGTCAGCGGAATCTTTCGCAATGCTTAGCAACGCCCGGCTGAATCCAGTCAAGCACACCATAACGACGGATTTGGTTTTTTTCTATTCCACGGAGCGATACGAAACACTAGTCAAAAGAACGTTGAAAAAGAAAGCTGCGCCCAAGAAAACTATATCGCTGAAGCAAGCATTCGCCGAAGAAAAGCGGCTTGCACGGGTGGAGTATAAGAAGATGTTGATGACGTCCGGTTATCAGCCGGACTGTATGAGCTCGGATAGAAGTGCAGAATTCGCCAGAGAATTCAAGCGAGCAGGCATACCCCAGCCTGTGGCACGGCCAGGCGAAGTCATAACGTTTCAAGGACTTCTGGATGATCTAAGTTGGAACATTGAGGAGTTGATTCGTGAGCGTGGCCACAAATTGAACTATGGGGTTCATGTTGGCGAATGGCCTTTAGGAGAATTTCAGGCAAGCGTCACTCGCACTACGTCGCGAAATCGCGCGATCGTCTTAGTGAATAGTGGCCTGATTTCACTTGTGTATCAAATGGCAAAGATCATGACGTACAGTCTAGAGTTCGTGCATATGGACGAGGACAGTGACGAGACCATCGCATGCAAGCTGCTTGGTTGGGAGCCAATCGGCTGGACGAAGCAAGACTCGATTGAGTGGATTGGAAAAACCTTGGCCGCATATGTCATTCACGGAGATTGCCGGGCTGGAAAGCGGCTTCCGCTCTCCGATTCTACTCGACCAACTTTCGCGACAAACCTGACATTTATGGCTGAGCTGTTTGTGGTCGCACACGAGTACGCACACCTGTTACTAGAACACGTCAAGGCACCGAAGATGGTTTTCGCGACACCGTATGGCGACGTTGAAGCGCTAGGGCAGAACCAGCGCAATGAATTCGATGCGGACTTGGCGGCAGCGGACCTACTAATTGCATCCGCGAATTGGGGGTCAGATGATCCGGCAGGGTTCGTGGATGTGAATTTCCGGGTTGCTGGACCATGCCTTTTCTTCGTGGTAGCAGTCTTCCTTGAAGGAGTTAGAATTGGCCCCCACGACTTTACGGCTAACAAGAGCGGAAGCCATCCGGCACCCTATTGCCGATTGACAAGAATACTCGACCATTTCCATCGTAGGTACGGTGGTTCTACGAACTTCCTCGGCGAGATTTTTCGGCAGATGATCTTCCCGTTGGTAGTACCTTCTGTGGAGAAGACGCAATCGCTGATTTCGGCGCACAATTCAACCAAAGGTAAGTAGCGGGTGTACGCGCGGAGGAGGTTCTTGAATTGCGGTGGCCAGCTCCCAAAGATCTGTTCCATTAGTTATGACACTCTTGTCGCTGGTGATCTTGCTCTCAAATGTTGTCGACTTAATGTGCTCAGTTTGCGGCGCAATTTAGCTGACTTCGCGGCCCGATGTGAGGCCGCTGCCGCTCAGGTGATGATCTCTGTGACAGGGCCCAGACCAAGCCCGTATGCAGTTACACTTACTTCAACGACCCATCCCCTCCAGTCGTGTCCGAATCCATCGGACGTCGTTCGCAATCTCGGTGATCTTGTCATGATCGCCGTCCTGCTGCACGACCACTTTGTCGAGCTCATCTCTCAACTCACGAATCTGATACTGCGCGACCGCGTAGGATGCGATGATGCCGGCGAAGAGAACGACAGCACTCAAGATGGTCGCTGCATACTTGACCCAGCTTTGACTTGCGATTTCCTTTATCACTGCACTGCCCTGGACTGAGACTTGGTTGCGACGATTAGCCCGCAACCAGGATAGCCCTCAGAGCGTCGTCCAGCTCACTGCGAGACACAGGCGTCGTGCCGTGCTTTGCACACTTCAGGCCCGCGGCGATGTTGGCGACGCGAGCAGCCTCGAAGAAGCCGTTGCCTTCGGCCAGCATCACGCCGAGCGTGGCCAGGACCTGGTCTCCAGCGCCGCACACGTCCACTGGATCGGGATTGGTGGCCGGAATGCTTTCGATGATCGTGTCCTTCCGGCAAGCGTGTATGACACATTTTGACGGCGTTGCTATCGTGGCAGGTTTCACCATTCGGGGAGACTGCCATGAGTCGACGAAAGCAACACGATATTCCAGCTTCTCTGGCACGTGG
>JAUIGN010000025.1 GCA_030430075.1 bacterium | reverse complement strand
TACGGCCGCCAAGCCGAGCGGCCTGCAGCCACTCTGCGCCCAAAAGACACTTGCCGCACTCACTACGCAACTCCTACCCCACCGACAGGTCAGGTCGCCGCAAACCACTACGCAACCGGCTCTGAGTTTTTTGACTCTACGCGTTAGTCCTCGTCTTCCAGGCAGAGGTCTTGCTCGGTGATCAACTTGAAATTTTTCGCCTTCAGCGTTTCCTGGGCCATGTCCAGATTGTCGACCATCAGGGCGACGGCCGGAAGTCCGTGGGGGCGGACGATCAACGGGTAAGCTTGGACGATGTTGACTTCGGCTTGCAGCAAGGCAGTGCAGACCTGCAGCAGCGGCTGCGGGCGGTCCGGCAGTTCGATGCCGACCAGGTCAGATTCGATCATTGCCAGACCGGCCCGTTCCAGGATCTCCCGACCCTGCTCCGGATGGCTCACCAGCAAGCGAACAAAGGCGCACTCGGTGGCGTCGTTGATCGAAAGCGCCACAATCCGCACCTTACTGCCCTCGAAGCGGCGAACGACCTCCAACAACTGCCCCACGCGGTTTTCGAGAAAGACCGTGAACTGGCGAATCGTCGGGTAGTCCCTGCCGCGCATGGTCGAAAACTCGATCCCCGTCCCCTCTCCGATGCTCATGTTTCCATTCCCAGCAAGTATGGCTCCAGGGTCCGGTGATGCACGATTTGTACATCAGGCAGTCGTTTCGGCGGTACCCCAACGTACGGAGACCGTCATCGGTCGGCCGCGGCGCATCACTATAAGGCAACGCCCACTTTTGTCAACTTTACCGAGATTCCGCCGCCAGGCCGGATTGTGTCATGCATGGCATGACCGAGGAAACGGCTGCCGCATTGCCGTGGCAGGCGCGGGCGGGCAGTGGTCGAGGAGACGCGTTCTCAGCGGATCAGGTTCGTACCAATCCGCCGCAGGATCCCTCGCGCCACCTCGTCCTTGCCACCTGTGAACGTGTCAAGCACATTCCCGGCCGGGTCGATCAGTTCGACCGAATTCTCGGCGGCATCCATCGCCTCGGGGCCATTCAAAACCATCAGGTCGCAACTCTTGCGCTGCAACTTGGTGAGCGCCCGAAACCGCTGGTCTTCCGTTTCCAGGGCAAACCCCACCAGCCATTGATGGGGAAGCCGTTCGGCACCCAGGCTGGCGACGACGTCGGCCGTTTCCACCAGGTGCAGCAGCAACGGATCACCGGTCTTGGCGATCTTCTGCGTCGCCACTTTCTGAGGCTGATAATCGCAGGGGGCGGCGGCGCCGATGAGGCCGTCGCAATGCGGAAACATCCGCCGACAAGCGGCCAACATCTCGTCTGTGGTGACCACCGGGATCACCTCGGCAGCTTCAGGATACTCGACTTGCACCGGCCCGCTGACGATCACCACGTCGTGGCCCGCGTCCAACGCCGCCTGCGCCAAGGCCCGCCCCATCCGTCCGCTCGACGCATTCGTCAAATACCGGACCGGGTCGAGGAACTGCCGGGTGGGTCCGGAAGTAATCAGGATTTTGGTCATGGCAGACACTCGTCGCGCTGAGCGAACTCACTCGGGAGACGACCGTTTCACCCTCGCGCCAGCACATCCTGGATCGCTCGGCAGATCTCTTCGGGAGCCGCCATCCGGCCGAACCCTTGGCGGCGGCAACTGAGCCACCCTTCGTCCGGTCCGACCAGGTGCACACCGTCTTCGGCAAGCTGGGCCACGTTCCGTTGGACGGCCGCCTTCTCCCACATTTCGCAATTCATGGCGGGTGCGACCAGGACCGGCGAGGTGACCGACAGGTAGAGGGTGGAAACCAGGTCGTCCGCCGCGCCGCGGGCCGCCTTGGAGAGAAAATCCGCGGTCGCCGGCGCAACACAGTAGGCGTCCACCCGCTCGGCCAATGCGATGTGGGCACCCAGCGGGAAGCGATTCGATTCAAACAGCGAGACGGCGACGGGACGACCGGAGAGCGCAGCAAACGTCGCGCGGCCCACGAACTGCTCCGCCGCGGCGGTCATCACCACCGTTACACCGACATCCGCCTGGACCAGTTGGCTCACCAGAGCAGCCGTCTTGTAGGCCGCCACGCCGCCGGTCACCCCGATTAGCACCTCGTGTCGACTCATCGGTTGTGGCTGCTCCCGGAGGGTTGTCGACCGCCGGCGCGGCGGTCAAGTCAGATGTTCAGTGGGTCGATTTCCGGCCCGCTTCCGGCTTCGTGCAGGTCGCCGGTGATTTTGACTTCATTGGACGTGTCCAGGAAAATCTTGTCGTTCAAGATCTCCTGCAGCACGATCTCCATTTTGTCCTCCGGAACCGGCTCGACGAGCGGCCGGCTACCGGCGTTCAACTGAACGAGCCGTTTCTGGATCAGCGTGGACAACTTGAAGCGACCACCAACCTTGTTGACGATTTCTTCTTCTTTCAGAATCTCATGCATGGACGTTGGCTCTCCGTACGGGAATCGAATGGGGGGGGAGGGTCGGCGGCGGGCCCGCTATCTGACGCCCCGGTTCAACAGATGAAATCGTTCAGCAAGCGGAATCCGGGGAAGGTTCCGCGCCGAGAGCGATCGCCTGGTTCTTCAAGATCGCGGTGATCTCTGCGACCGCCTGGTCGACGGTGTCATTCTGAACGTCGTAAGCGTAGCGGTCCTTCATGGACAGCTCGTGCCGCGCCACTTCCAGCCGACGTGCGATGGCAGCGTCACTGTCGGTGCCGCGTCTGCGGAGCCGGCGTTCCAGTTCGGCCATACTCCCCGGATGCAAAAAAATCGTAATCGCATTCGCGAAAGACTCGACGACCGCCATCGTCCCTTCGACGTCAATCTCTAAAACTACCCATTTCCCGGCTTGAATGCCAGCGGTCACGGTGCTTCGGAGGGTTCCGTAATAGTCGCCGCGGCCGAAGACCTCTTTCCATTCGAGGAATTCGTCGTTGTCCCGTCTTTCGAGAAACTGTGCCTTCGTCAGGAAGTGATAGTCCTTGCCGTCCACTTCGCCTGGACGCGGCTGGCGGGTCGTCGCAGAGACGCTCAACACGAGCGGCAGCCCCGATTCGGCCAGCAGGCGGCCGACCACGGTCGACTTTCCGGCGCCCGAGGGCCCAGAGATAATGACCAGTTGTCCGGGGAGGGAACCGCTCACGGCAGGTTACTCGATGTTCTGGATCATTTCACGAATTCGTTCAATTGCCGCCTTGATCTCGATCACGTGTGCGGTGATCTCTGCATCATTGGCTTTCGAGCCGATGGTATTGGTTTCGCGAAACATCTCTTGCGTCACGAACTCCAGTTTCTTCCCCTGGCTCTCCTCCATGGCCATAATCTTGGCGAACTGCACCAGGTGGCTGTGCAGGCGCACGGTCTCTTCCGCGATGTCACTGCGTTCGGCGTAGATGCCGACTTCGCGAATCACGTCGGCCGGTTCAATCCGCACATCGTGTTCGGCGAGCATTTTGTTGATCCGATCCGTCAACCGCTCGCGATACGAATCGACGACCAGCGGTGCTCGGGCTTCGATTTTTTCGAGGTGCCCTTGAATCTCCCGCCGATTGGCCTCGAGATCCGCCGCCATCGCCCGCCCTTCGGCCTCCCGCATGGTCGACAGCCCATCCAGGGCCGTCCTTAGCACCTGCTTGACCAGCGGCCAGACTTCGTCGGCGTCACGCTGCTCCACCCCGGCATCGTTGACGACGCCCGGTAATTCGAGCAATGCTTCCACCTGCAGCGGCCCGGCGTCCTCCATTGCCGCTCGGAACTTGCGGAGCTGCTGGCAGTAACTGGCCAGCACCTCCTCGTTCAGCAGCGGACGGCTGCTCACTTCGCGTTCGATTCGTAGATCAACCTGGACCGCTCCGCGGCGGATGACCGAACGGACCGTTTCGTCGACACGAGAATCGAGCCCGCCGTACGACTCGTTGGTCCGCGTCGAGAGCTTAAAGAAGCGGCTGTTTACGGTCCGAACATCAACCGAGACCGACACTCCGTCGGCCTGCTGCTGTGCCGCTCCGTGGCCTGTCATGCTGAGCAGCACGTCTCACCGTACCTTTCGAAACCGGCCGCGACCGGGAGCCAATTCAACCTGTCGAGCTTTCGTGGGGCGGCGCCAGCTACTGGCCGGACGGCTCGTCGGCGGTGTCGGCCGCAGCACCATCAGTTGCCGCAGCACCATCGCCGTCGCTGGTGGCAGCGTCACCGCCGGTCGAATCGCCTGCTTTGGCGGATTCGGCCTCGCCTGTCGTGTCGTCGCCCGCCGCGCCGCTCGCCGGTTTGTCACTCGCCTCGCCGGTGTCACTGGCCCCGCCGGCGTCACTCGCCTCGCCGGCGTCACTGGCCGACCCTTCGCCGCCGCCGCTCGCCGTCGATTCCGCTCCGCCCAGCAACCCGTTGTCTTCCAGGGCATCGCCGAGCAGCCCGGCGTCGGTGCCGAGGTCACCGCCGGCCGCACCGTCCGTATTATCGCCGTCCCCACCGCGCGGTGCGATGGTCGACGGCGACGTGCCATCGCCGAGCACGCTGCTTTTTGGCTGGTTGAGGAACCGGACCGACAGGGCGGCGATCAAAATCCAGACAACCGCCGTGCCGATGGTGATCTTGGTGAACATGTCACCCGCCTTCGTGCCGAAGGCGCTCTGACCTCCGGCGCCGCCAAACGCACCGGCCAGACCACCACCGCGACCCCGCTGAATCAAAACCAGCAGAATCAAGAACAGTGCCGTCAGGAACATCAGGATCCCTAACAGATATTGCATTTCCAAACCTTCCTTATGCGGGAGCCGTTGATCGAAATCCGTCGCCGGCCTGTGATGGCTGTTGCCTTACCGTTTCCGTCTCCAATGCCGGTGCGGTCGCGCCGACGGTCGTGTCAGCTCTTGGCTCCAGCGATGATGCCCATGAAGTCGTCGACCTGCAGCGAAGCACCGCCGACCAGGGCACCGTCGATATTGGGCTGGCCGAGCAATTCGGCCGCGTTGCCCGGCTTGACGCTGCCGCCGTACTGAATCCGCACGGCGGCCGCAACCTCGGAATTGTAGACGGTTTCCAGCAAGCTGCGAAGATCGGCGTGAACCTCTTCGGCCTGGGCCGGCGTGGCCACCTTGCCGGTCCCGATCGCCCAAACCGGCTCGTAAGCGATCACGGTCTGCTGCATCTGTGCGGCGGTCAAGCCGGCCAGCGATCCTTCGACCTGCCCTTTCACAACGGACTGGGTCCGGCCCCCTTCTCGCTCTTCCAGGGTTTCGCCCACACAGACGATCGGCAGCAGGCCGGCCGCCAGCGCGGCCACCACCTTGAGGTTGATTGCCGCGTCGGTCTCGCCGAGGATGTGACGGCGTTCACTGTGCCCCAGGATGACGTACTTGCAGCCGACGTCCAGCAACATGCCGGCACTGATTTCGCCGGTAAATGCGCCGCTCGCTTCGTGGTACATGTTCTGCGCCCCGAGCGCAACCTGCGAGCCGGAAATCGCTTCGCGGACCGCATCCAGGTAGACGCTGGGCGGGCAAACAGCCACGTCCACGTCGTCAGACGTTCCCAATTGGGAGGCCAGTCCACCGGCCAGGGCCACGGCGTCGGAGCGGTTCAGGTTCATCTTCCAGTTGCCGGCAATAAACTTCTTTCGCATTCCGATCACTCCAGACGGCCGCGGTGAATTCTTTGCAAGCGGCCGAGTTTAGCAAAACGGGGGCGGATTCGTCGAGGCCCGTTTCGCTGCCCAGGCAACGAAACCCGTTGCCAGGTGACGCCTTAGGGGGCCAGCCTTCGCGTTGACACCGCCGCGGGGGGTGAAGACAATGGGAGCTCCTCGCTGTCGCTCCCCGATGCCCTGCCTCCCCCCGGTCTTTCGAAGGCAAACCACCCCATGAGTCGACCCAATCGCCAACCCTGCCCCGGTCCGTTGAGCCGCCGCAGTATTCTCCAAGCGGGCGCGCTGGCAGGAACCGGGCTGAGCATGGGTGATCTGCTCCGTCTGCGAGCGGAAGCCGCACCGGCCCAAGCAAAATCCGGACCGCTCGATACGGCCGTCATCCTGATCTGGCTCCCCGGCGGGCCTCCGCATATGGAGACCTACGACATGAAGCCGAACGCGCCCAGCGATTACCGGGGCGAGTTTCGGCCGATCCGTACGAATGTCGAAGGGATCGACGTCTGCGAGCTGCTGCCGATGCACGCCAAGATTGCGGACCAATTCACGCTGGTGCGGTCCGTCGCTCACAAATTCTCCGACCACGGCGGGGGCCACAAGCGGTTCCTGACGGGCCGGGCGCCGAAGACACCGACCGGGTTTGTCAACGACGCCCCGGCGGTCGGCTCGATTGTCGCCAAAGTTCGCGAAGCTCGAAATCTGGGGGTCCCCAACTACGTTTCCGGGGCCAACCGGGGACGGCATGGAATCGATGTCTACAGTTTCGGAAGCGCCTACCTGGGCCAGGAGACCCATCCGTTCGTCGTGCCGGGCGACCCCAGCGCGGGCGACTTTCAGGTCAAGAACATTGCCTTGGCCAGCGGGCTCTCGGAACGGCTGGACGACCGGGCCGCCCTGCTGGGCGGATTCGATCGCCTGCGGCAGCAACTGGATGCCAGCGGCGCCATGAATGCGATGGACAAGTTTCATCGCCGGGCCGTCGAAATGCTGACCAGCGAGGCCGCTCGCAAGGCGTTCGATCTCTCGCTGGAACCGGACGCCGTCCGCGACCGCTACGGGCGGCACGCCTGGGGCCAGCGGGCCCTGCTCGCCAGGCGCCTGGTCGAGGCAGGAAGCAGCTTCGTCACCATGGTGATGGAGAACCCATACCAGTCCGGCGTCCCTTGGCTCAAGAACGGCACCTACAACTGGGACTCTCACGCCGTCAATTGCCATCTCTTCGCCGACGCCCGGATCCGCTTGCCGATTTACGATCGGGCGGTCACGGCCTTGGTCGAAGATATTCACCTGCGAGGATTGGCCGAGCGTGTTCTCTTGGTGGTGACGGGCGAATTCGGGCGGACGCCCCGCTTAAGTGCGCGGGTCGGGACGCAGACCGGCGTCGAACAACCGGGCCGCGACCACTGGCCGCAAGCGATGTCGATGCTGCTGGCCGGGGGCGGCATGCGGACCGGCCAGGTTGTCGGGTCGACGAACGCCAAAGGCGAACACCCGCAGGATCGGCCCCTCTCCCCCAACGACCTGTGGGCAACCGTCTATCGCCACCTGGGGATCAACCCGGAGCAGACGTTCCCGGACCTGAGCGGTCGGCCGATGCCGATCCTCCCGTTCGGCGAACCGATTTCGGAATTGCTCTGACGAACACTGTTCTGAACAGTAACGATCGGTGCGGTTAAGCGGTCGCGCGTCGACACCTCATGATGTCAAGCACCTTATCCGCTGGATAGGGCATGCTCTGCATGGCGGAATGCGGCTGGCAGGCGGTCAGCACGGTTCGCGGCTTCCGCAATTGAAGGATGAATGCTCGGCATGCACAGCATGCCCTACGGGAGCGCAGGTATGGTCTGCGAGGTTCATCCCCAACCAGGTCCATCGGTAGCTGGGTTCATTGGTAGCTGGGCTTGCCGGGGATCTTCGTCCGGATGCTTACCAGCAGATGGCCGCACGTCACGTACAGGGTCCGCAGGTCTTCGCCCCCGAACGTGCAATTGGTAATCGTGTCGACCGGCGTCCGGCGGAATGCCAGCAGCCTTCCCTCTGGAGAAATGAGGTGGATGCCGGGTTGGGTGTCGAGCGTTTCGCTGGTCTCGCGCGTCTTGTGCAGACCGGCGGCCACGAGCAGGTTCCCGGCCGCGTCGATGCACATTCCGTCGCCGCTCCGGCCGGGATAGAAATTGATCAATACGCGGCCGTTGGAAATGCTGCCGTCTGCGGCCAGGTCGTAGACTCGGATATCCCGATGGTGGTCGGCGTCCGGATGCGCCTCGATCACGTAGAGCCGCTTGTCGTCAGGCGACGTGACGATCCCGTTGGGCATATGCACCTCCGGCCACGCCAGGAGTCGGTGCAGGCTACCGTCCGGATCGATCCGATAGACGCCCTTGGGATTCTCGCCGCTCGGGTCGTCGACCGCCGTCCGGGAGGTGAAGTAGATTCGGCCGGCCCGATCCAGACAAATGTCGTTCGGCTTGGCGAGCCGTTTGCCGTCGTAGCCGTCTGCCAGCACTTCTCGCTGGTTCGTCTTGGGATCGGTCCGAGTCACCCGGCGGGCGCCTCCTTCACAGGCCAGCAGACGGCCTTGCGGGTCGAATGCCAGGCCGTTGGTTTCCTGGCTGTTCTCCTGGTAGGTCGAAAGCTCTTGGCGGACCGGATCCCACTTGAGAATTTTGCTGACCGGTACGTTCGTAAACAGCAAATGGCCAGCCGGATCGACGGCCGGACCTTCCGTAAAGACCTTGTCGTCCTTGATCTCGGCGAGCACTTCGGCGGGCCCCAAGAGGTCGCTGTCGGATGCTCGATCGTAGCGATCGGCCGCCCGCAACGGCCGCGGGCAGGCGATCGCGGCGGCGGTCAGGGCGGAAGCATGCAGGAAGTGGCGGCGGGTCGGACGCGACAGCTTGGCAGGGAACATGGTCATCGGTGCTCGCGGAGAGGACGGGGACGGCGGCGCCGGTCGACGATTGCCGTTCCCTTTTCAGGCAAGGTGGATAAAATCTGGCATCGTCAGCGCCTTGGCGGCATCGCGGCGTCTGGAAGTCTCAACCTTAGGCCGAATGAGTCGGCGACGCAAATCTCATGACATTGAACACGGATAGCAGCATGAAATCCAACGGTCACGATGCCGGGAAAGAAACGACGACGGAACCACGTGAGTCGCTCAACTTCATCGAGCAGATCATTGAAGAAGACCTGAAGACCGGCAAATGGGACGGGCGGGTGCATACGCGTTTCCCTCCGGAGCCGAACGGCTACCTGCACATTGGGCACGCCAAGAGCATTTGCCTGAACTTCGGTTTGGCGAATAAGTATCACGGCAAGTGCAATCTGCGCTTCGACGACACGAACCCCAGCAAGGAAGAGCAAGAGTACGTCGACGCGATCAAGACCGACGTCCGGTGGCTTGGTTTCGACTGGGAAGATCGCGAGTTCTTCGCCTCCGACTACTTCGACCAACTGCACGACTGGGCAGTCGAGTTGATCAAGGCTGGGAAGGCGTTTGTCTGTGACTTGTCATTCGACGAGATGCGCGAGCATCGCGGGACGCTGACTGAGCCGGGCACGGAGAGTCCGCACCGCAATCGTTCGGTCGCTGAAAATCTCGATCTCTTTGCCCGCATGAAGGCGGGTGAGTTTCCCAACGGGAGCCGGACGCTGCGGGCCAAGATCGATATGGCCCACCCCAACGTGAATCTGCGGGACCCGGTGATGTATCGCATCATGCATGCGACCCATCACCGTACGGGCGACAAGTGGTGCATCTACCCGATGTACGACTACACGCACGGCGAATCCGACTCGCTGGAACGCATCACGCACTCGATTTGCACGCTCGAATTCGAGAATCACCGGCCGCTCTACGACTGGTTTTGCGACGCGCTGGGGATCTACCATCCGCAACAGATCGAATTCGCCCGCTTGAATTTGACCTACACGATGATGAGCAAGCGCCGGCTGCTCGAACTGGTCACCGAGAAGATCGTCAATGGTTGGGATGATCCGCGAATGCCCACCATCTCCGGGTTGCGGCGCCGCGGCTACACGCCGGCCGCGGTCCGAGAATTCTGCCAACGGATCGGAGTCACCAAGTTTGACGGCGTGACGGACATCGCACTGCTGGACCATTGCCTGCGGGACGACTTGAATGCGCACGCGCCCCGCGCCATGGCGGTGCTCAAGCCGCTCCGCGTTGTTATCGAAAACTACCCCGCCGGCGAATCGGAAGAATGTGAAGGGGCGGTCAATCCCCAGGATCCGAGTGCCGGGACGCGGAAGATCCCCATCTCGCGCGTGATCTACATCGAGCAGGACGACTTCATGGAAGATCCGCCCAAGAAGTTCTTCCGCCTGGGCCCCGGCCGCGAAGTCCGCTTGCGCAACGCCTTCTTCGTGACCTGCACCGGGTTCACCAAAGACGATTCGGGTGAGGTGACGGAGATTCGCTGTACTTACGATCCCCAAACCCGCGGCGGCTCCGCACCGGACGGGCGCAAAGTCAAGGGCACGATTCACTGGGTCTCGGCCGAACACGCGGTCGACGCCGAGGTGCGTCTGTATAACCACCTCTTCACGAAGGAAAACCCTGATGACGTCGAGGAAGATCAGGATTGGCGGAGCAATCTGAATCCGGATTCGCTGGAAGTCCTCACCGGCTGCAAGCTCGAACCGAGCCTGGCGGGTGCTCAGCCCGGCACGCAGTACCAGTTCGAGCGGCTGGGCTATTTCTGCGTCGACCTGGACTCGACCGACGCCCGGCCGATCTTCAATCGCACGATTACGCTCCGTGATAGCTGGGCCAAAGTCGCCGAGAAGAAGTAGCCATCGAGCCCGGATCATTCATCAGCCGTCGGGCATTAGCCCCGGTTCATTGGACAGCTGCACAAGCCGGACGCGAACTCGTTCCGGCTGATATGCGCAGAGCTTTGGCCAAGTTGTTTACAAGCGATTGCGATACGACGACCTGCCCTGAATGTTCGATCGTTCATGCACCAGCCAGGTTAGCTCGACTGGCGATGGGACGCCGTCCACTCGGCGAAGCCCCAGCGGATCAAGGCTCCCGCAAGGCCGTTCCACAGCGAGCGTGCCGAGTGCAAGTTGACACTTTTCGGGGGCCCGCATATCATCGCGAGACGTTTGGCATGCCAGGCGGTGAGGAAAGGTTCGGCGGAGGAAGGACCAGATCGTCCCGGTCAGTCAGCCAAACGTCCGGCACCAGGACCGCCTGGCGACGGAATTCCAGTCAGAACGTCGTTGGTGAGTCGCCACGGATCGGCCGACTTTTGCCACAGGTATTGCTGGGGCGATCGCAAGTCGTCTTCTTCGGTCGTGTGGTTGTTGATGAGTCGTTGCTGAGGGCCATTCGGCGGGCTCCCTGTGCCGCCTTTTCGGTCCTCAGGACGTGGATCTTGTTCCGGGGCATTGCTTTCTCCTTCGAATCGGTTGCATCGAGTTGCCCATGAGCCTGTTTGACGGCCTTGAACATGTCGTTCGTGAAAACGAACCGTTGGCCCCCTTCACGTGGTTTCGGATCGGCGGTCCCGCCGAGTACTTTGCCGAGCCCACTTCGGTGGAAGAACTTGGCGACCTCGTGCGCCGCGCCAGCGGTGCCGGTCTCCCGATCCGCGTCGTTGGCGGCGGCTCGCATCTGCTGATTCGAGACTCCGGCGTCAAAGGGCTGGTCCTGCAACTCAGCGCACCGGCGTTCTCGCAAATCAGCGTGGCCGGTAACGTGGTCACGGCAGGCGGCGGGGCCAAGCTGGGGCATCTCATCTCGACGGCCGTTCGGGAAGGGCTGAGCGGCCTGGAAGAGCTCGTCGGGATCCCCGGTTCGGTCGGCGGCGCGTTGCGCAACAACGCCGATTCGGGAAGTGCCGATCTCGGCCAGTGGACGCGCAGCGCCACGGTGATGAAGCAAAACGGAGAGATCGTCGTCCACGACCGCGATGCCCTGCGATTCTCCTATCGCAGCAGCAGCCTGGACGAACTGGTGATTCTGAGCGGCGAGTTCGAGTTGGAACCTGGCGATCCGGCCGAAATGACGAAGCGGATGCAGAAGCTCTGGATCATCAAGAAAGCGGAAGAGCCCCAAGGCCGGCAGAATGCCGGCTGCGTCTTCAAGGACCATGGGGGGATGAGCGCGGCCAGCCTGATCGACGACGCGGGACTCCGGTCGTCAGAAGTTGGCAAGGCCAAGGTCAGCGAAAAGAACGCCAACTTTATCGTTGCCGAACCGGGCGCCACATTCGACGATGTTCGCGGGCTGATCGAATTGCTCAAGAGCGGCGTGGAAGAACGACTCAATATCGAGCTCGAAACGGCCATCGAGATCTGGTGACCCATAGCGACGCTCGGCCCCGGATCGCCGCCACAGCCCTCCGCCCCGCCCCGGTCCGCAACCGCCATCAGCCCTCCGCCCCGGTCCGCAACCGCCATCAGCCGTCGGGCGTTCGCCCCGGTTGCTTTGATGGCCGATCGGCGCGGCGTTACGAGCACGTTCACCACAGGCGACTGAGGCACCTCGACGGCACCTCGACTTGCGGTTCGGGTTTTTCTGCTGCCTGAGTTGCGCGCGTCAGTCGGCAGCGGAGACAGAGAGATCGAAACAGGCCAGCCCCTGCTTGGTTCGCAAGATCAACTTGCCACCCACCATGGCCGGCGAGGCACAAGCTAATGGCCCGGTATTGTTGAACTTCTCACGCCAGATCCGCTGCGACTCCTTCTGGCCTTCCGACGTCTGCTCCAGCTTGTCGAGATCCAGCATCGTCCGGAAAGCGGCCTCGTCGGCAAGAACGCCTTGGTCATCGATCAGGGCGGTCATCAAGGGCCGAAATCCTTCCGACGTGGCGCGGAAACAGAGTACCGAGTCGAACGTGTAGAAGACCTTGTCGCCGGCGGCCACCAACGATGTGTAGCGGGGGCGGGCCATGTCGAGCGTCGTGTTCCAGCGCGCTTCACCCGTCTTCAAGTCGACACAAGCCAGGCGTCGATCCCCCTGGACAAAGACGTTCTCACCAACGACGACGGGACTGGAGCCGGGGTCCGCCGTACCGTGAAACGTCCACAGATGTTCCGCCGCGGACGAAGACATTCGAAAACAACGCATCCCTCGCTTGCGGCTGCTGCCGTACGTCAGCAACAGGTCGCCGACGACCACCGGAGTCGACTGTCCTCCCTCGCTGCGGACCCGCCACTGCTGCTGGCCCGTTTTCGGATCGAGGCAGACGGTATCGCCGCTTCCGACGTTGGCGATCACCAGATCCCGTCCGGCACCGCTCCAGACCGCCGGGCTGGAATGGGTCCCGCGTGTCGCCTCCGGGTCGCCTTCCCAGAGGATCTTTCCGCTGTCCGCATCGAGCCCGAACAGGGAACCACACAACACGATGACAACGCCGTCCGCCACCGCGACGGACGCCTGCAGATACTCGTCGCGAAACTCACCTGGCAACTTCTGCTCCCAGACATCCTGGCCTTTGTCGGCATCGATGCAGTAGGCGACCCGCCCCGCACCCAACGTGTAGACGCGGCCGTCAACGACCGCGGGTGTGCTTGACTGGGCAAAACGCGTGTAAACGCTGTCCCGCTGGTGCGTCCAGCGAAGCGTGCCGCGTGCCGCGTCAAGGCAGTAAATGTATTCGTCGTGCCGAAAGAAACTGGCCCGATGCTCGTCTTCGTCGCGCCGCTTACGTTCGTACTCGGCGTATTCAGCATCTGACATTCCAACCCGTTTTTCCGGCGGCAGCCAGGGGAATTCCTTCTTCGGGATCGCGCCCTCCTTGAGCCGCGTCTTGTTATGCGCGAACAGGTAAACTTGACCGTCCGCAACCACCGGGCTCGACCACCCCCCGCCCCGGGCACCGCCGATCTGGTCGTCGGCGATCCAGACCGCCGGCAGGCCCGTGTCCGGCAGGCCCTCGATCAGTGCCGGCGCGTCCGCGGCCACGCCACTCCGGTTAGGTCCGCGCCACTGGTTCCAGTCGGCTGCCGCCAGCGGGCCGGCGAGTGACGCGATGAGCAGGACGAACGACATTGAGAATGAGTGCATGGTCAAATCCTGTTTGATCGTGGGGTTTCGCTGGCGGGATTTCGGTGATTGAAGATTATTGCAGAATCTGGAACAGATTGCTGTACTGGTCGGTCCACAACGGAATCGGCTCGTAGGTGCCCTCAAGCGGTGTGCTGGCGAGCGCGATTTCGGGCGTGTGCAGAAAGACTTCGTTGCGGGTCAATAAAACCCAATCCGAAGACGCCTCGCCGACGTACTCGTCCTCATTCCATTCGATCTTGATCGCGGGAATCTGCAAATGCTGGGCGATTCCACCGACCACGGGTGTCAGATCAAGGTGCCGATTACTGATGTGAACCGCAATGATCCCCTCCGGCTGCAGATGCCGCAAATACTCTTGAAACGCTTCGGCGGTCAGCAAGTGAGCCGGGATAGCGTCTCCGCTGAACGCATCCAGGGCGATGATGTCGTAGCGCTGTGGTATCTGGCGCTCCATCGAAATCCGGGCATCTCCCAGAATGACGTTCACCTCGGCGTCGCTGTCGCTGAGAAACGTGAAGTATTCGTTCGCCAACCGCTCGACGTTGGGATTGATCTCGTAGTAGGTGTAGTGCTCACCAGGCCGGCCATAAGAAGCGATTGTCCCCGTGCCAAGTCCCACGACCGCGACTCGAAGCGGCTCGCGCGTCACGAGGTGGGCGATCGACAAGCCAATGCCGCTGTCCGGATTGTAGTAGGTGGTTGCCTCCTTACGTCGCTCTTCGTTGAGGAACTGCGAGCCGTGCAGGATGCGTCCGTTCAACAAACGGCGAATGTGGTTGTACGAATCGTCTTGATGCATTTCCTCGACGGAGAGCACGCCATAGAAGTTGCGCACCGAGAAGAGGGCATCGGCATTCAGGCTTTCGAACTGGGCACGCACGACCGCCAGCAGCAGGAGAAACCCGATCGCCACCGCGATGCCCTTACCCCACCAGCGATCGATCGGCCACGTTGTCCAGAATTCATCCCACAAGACGCCCATGGCCAGCATGAAGGCGGCCACCAGACCAATTCCCAACTCGAGGTGCGTCGAGAAAACCTGCGGGCAAATCAGAGCCACAAAGATCCCGCCCAAGGCGCCGCCGGCGGAGACCATCAGGTAAAACGAAGTCAGCCATCGTGTGGGCGGCTTGCAACGAACCAGTTCGCCATGGCAAACCATGCAAATCAAGAATAAGACGACCAGGTAGATGCCCGCTTCAACCAGCAGGTCGCCGGTGTAATCCGAGATATCCAGATCGACATGGACCCGCTCCAGCAGATCTTCGACGTACGTATCCAGTTGCGCGATCGCCAACAGCAGCAGGGCGACCATCGTCGTCACGCTGAGGATGCGACGCCGGTACCAGACCGGGCTATCGAAGCAGATGATGAAGGTCAACAAGTAAAGCCCTAGCGGGACGACCCAAAAGAACGGCACAACCGCCACGTCCTGGCAGACATGGTTGGTGATCGCCAGCAACATCATGGTTGCCAACGCCGGCAGCAACAGCCAGGCGAGCCGCCGATCAGCGGTTGGCGGCAGGTCCTGCGCGTAGGATGTGGGCGCAGTGGCTCCTTCCGTACCGGCCAATGGCCGATCGTCGACCGGGAGTTCGATGTCGTCCTCCGCGACTCCGCGGCGATCAGCGCGAAACGTCGCCCAGGCCAGCGAGCCACATAACAGGGCGAACAGGAGGAAAGCGGCCGACCACAGGCCACCCTGCCATCCAGTCGTCAGTAAGGGCTCGAACAGGAAGGGGTAGGTCAACAGGGCGCCCAGCGAGCCGACGTTGGAGAGGGCGTACAGGCGATAGGGCGACCGGTTGGGGACCAGACGTCCGAACCAGGCCTGCACCATGGGGCCGGTCGAGGCGAGCACAAAATAGGGTAGGCCGACGTTGCCGGCCAGGAGCATCAGAATGCGCCAGGTTGGTTGCGTGCCGTCGGCCGGCTTCCAGGCGGCTTGCGGCGTGATCGGCAGGGTCGCGGCGGCAACCACGATCAGCGTCAGATGCAGACCGACACGCCATCTCGGTGAGGAAATTCGTTCCAGAAAATGTGCGTAGCTGTAGCCTCCCAGGAGCGTCACCTGGAAGAACAGCATGCAGGCGGTCCAGACCGCCGGGCCGCCTCCAAACCAGGGAAGGATCATTTTGCTGATGATCGGTTGGACCTGAAACAGCAGGAAAGCGCTCAGGAAGATCGTCACGGCACACCACCAGGCAAAGGCGACCGTCTTGTTGTGTACCATGGGCGTCATTCGTTGAAGTAAACCACGAAAGCTGGACGGATGGCCGCGGCGGCGTCCACCGACAGGCTCAGCCCGACCAACCAGCGGCGGAAACGAGCCGGACGTCGGTCCAGCAGCGATCGCGTCCTACCGATGAAATGGTTATAGTCAGTCCGCGCCCCCTTCGCGAGTGGCACGGCCATCCCTGCGGAAGCGGCGTCGACCGGAGGCTGGCAAGAGCCGACGAACCGACGGGACCCGCCACGCTCACCCGACGGTTCGCCGCACATCTCCGCGCGAGCGCGCGATTGACCGGGCGGCACGGCGGTCCACGGCCCCCGCTGGGCGAACGCCCCGCGCCTGATGAATTATCCCGGCTGAGGTCCATTGACGTGGATGTCTCGATCATCATTCCAGCCCTCAACGAAGGACCGCGGATCGGCAACGCCATACAGCGCGCGTGGTCGGCCGGTGCCCAGGAGGTGATCGTGGCCGATGGGGGCAGCACCGATGCGACGCCTGAGGTTGCCGCCGGGCTGGACTGCCGGTTCCTGAGTTGCCCGCCGGGACGCGCCGTTCAGCAGAATCGGGGGGCCGAGCAGGCCGCGGGCGATGTGCTCCTGTTTCTGCATGCCGACACCTGGCTGGAGCCCGGCGGCGTCGACCAGATTCGCCGCGTCATGGGTGGCGACGGAGGGCCCGGGCATG
This sequence comes from bacterium, assembly GCA_030430075.1. Lineage (GTDB taxonomy): Bacteria > Planctomycetota > Planctomycetia > Pirellulales > Pirellulaceae > ARS98. The sequence continues at coordinate 88,672 of JAUIGN010000025.1, read as the reverse complement.
GGGCGTTCGAGCAACGGATTGCTGCCACCGGCCGCGGCTACCGTTGGCTGGAATGGGGCAATGCCTGGCGCGTCCGCCGGCGCGGCCTTCCGTACGGTGATCAAGGGATCTTCATCCGCCGCGAGGCATTTTGGGAAGCGGGCGGGTTCCCCGTGGTCCCCTTGATGGAAGACCTGATCCTGATGCGGGCGTTGCGCCGCAATCGCCGGCCGCAGCTACTGCCCGGCCCGCTGCACGTCGATCCACGGCGCTGGCAACGTCACGGAATCGTCCGCCAGACCGTGCGCAATTGGGCCCTGGTGACCGCGTACGACGGGGGCGTTCCCCTGGAACGGCTGGCGCGGGCCTACCGGCGACATGATCGCTGAGGCCGAACGCGGGGCGGTGGCGGCCGCGCAACAACCGGGATGACGCCTGCCGCGGGTCAGGCTTTTGCCTTGAGTTCATACCGCTTGATTTTCCGATCCAGGGTCGAACGTTCGATGCCCAGGATTTCCGCGGCCCGGCTCTTGTTCCAACCGGTCGAATTGAGCGTCGCGGAGACGTGCCGCCGCTCCATCTCAGCCAGCGTCGACGGCTCGTAGCTGCCGGTGTCAAACTGAAACTCGCCTGACTCGCTGGCCGTCGAGAGATTCGACAACGTCAAATCGTCCACCCCAACCATTTCGTGGCGAGTCAACAGGACGGCCCGTTCGACAACGTTTCGCAGTTCGCGGACGTTGCCGGGCCAACGGTAGTTCTGCATCAGTTCGAGTGCTGCGGGCGTGAAGCCCTGCAACTTGCGGCCGGTTTCCTCGTTGAATTTCTCGAGGAAAAAATGGGCCAACTCGACGGTATCTCCGGGACGTTTGCGAAGAGGCGGGACCTGGATCCCGACGACATGCAGGCGAAAGAAAAGATCCCGGCGAAAACTGCCCTCGCCGACCGCCCGCTCCAAGTCACGATTGGTCGCAGCGATGACCCGCACGTCGACTTTGATTGCCTTGCTTCCGCCGACCCGCTCGAACGGATGTCCTTCCAGGACGCGGAGGAATTTGCTTTGAATCGACGGGCTCATTTCGCCGATCTCGTCCAGCATCAACGTCCCCTGATCGGCCGCCTCGAACTTGCCGATCTTGCGTTCCGTCGCCCCCGTGAATGCACCCCGCTCATGCCCGAAGAGTTCGCTTTCCAACAGCGTCTCCGAAAGTGCGGCGCAATTCAGGCAGACAAACGGCCCGTTGGCGCGGGGGCTGGCGAAATGAACGGCGCGCGCGACGAGCTCCTTGCCGACACCGCTTTCGCCCTGAATCAACACGGTGGCTCGACTGGGCGCCGCCCGCAGGACCTCCTCCTGGACCTGCTTCATAATGGCGCTGGAACCGACGATCTCACTTTGGGTGCCCAACTGTTTCCGCAGCTCGACCACTTCGGACCGCGTGGCCGAAAGGTCTTCGGTCAAGGCCTGCTGCAGGCTGAGGTTCTTGAGTGCCAAGGCGACATTTTCCGCGACCGCCAGGGTGAACTCCAGATCGTCGGCGTCCAGCGTCCCTTCGTTGGTGGTCCCATAAAGGTGGACCAGTCCAATCACCTTCCCTTCCTGGCGGATCGGCGCACAAATCACGCTGGTGGCTGAGAAGATGCCGGCACTGTCGCGAATGCCCAGCGAACTGTCCCCTTCGATGTTCCGTGCCAGGACCGCTTCTCCCTCCTTAAGTACCATCGTCGCCAGGAATGCCGACACGCGGCGATAGGAGGACTCGACCCGGGTTCTGGACGCGATCAACTCCATCTCGTCGATGGTCAGCTCGGGCCGGGCATCGCGGGTGGCCAAAAGGATGCCGCCGGCATCGACGTTCGTCCCCTCAAAGAGCCCATCCAAGGCCAGGTTCGCCGCCTCGGCGACACTCTTCTGATTGGCCAATTCGAATGCCAAACGACACAACTGGGCAGCCGAGGCACCAACCTTAGGCGGCGCCGCGTCGACCGGCGCACTTCGCTGCAGGTAGCGGGTTTGCCCGCGGCGGTGCGTGATCGTCGTCGGCTCGTAGGCGTCGTCCAAGACCTGCGAATCACTCAGATTTGTCAGGGGCACGCCACTGACTGTCTCCTCCTCGACCGGCGGTGCGTCGTCGGCGCCGACAAAGGCCTGGGAAAGATCGTGGACGAATGCCATCTGGCAATGGCCGATGCGAATGATGTCGCCCGGCGTGAGAACATGGTCGCCGCGGATCTGCTCTCCGCCGACGACCGTCCCGTTGCGGCTTTCAAGATCGCGAATCGTCCACTGCCCACCGGACGAGAAAACCTCGCCGTGGTTGCGGCTGCACCGCTCGTCTTTAATGACGATCTGGCAGGTCGACGCACGTCCAATGGTCACGGTCCTTCCGGCAGTCAGCCGAAACACATCGGTCCACTTCGTGCCTTCACGGATCACAAGATAGGCTAACATGGGTAGACTATTATCACCTTATCCTCCCGGACATGGGGACCGCAAGGGAGGCCGTTCGCCGCGTCCGAAGAACCGGGCGAAGTCTCGCAAAGCTCGTCGAGCGAACAAGTTAGCCTGTCAGCCGAGGGCTGCCGGCCCATCCAGCACTGCGGCCGCGAACGGGACTCGCAAGACCAGATCGTGGGGGAAAGCCGAGCGGCGGCGCGAGGTGGGACGGAAGGCCAAACTGGCTGGCATGCCTGGTCCAGCTGCGGTGACCGGCGGGCAGATTGACGTCGGTGGATGGTTTTCCGGTCCGCCGGCGATCTTCGGTACCAGGCGGCGACCGCTTGACGTCGCAACGGGCCGTCCGCAGCACGGGAGACGGCTGGCCGGGTTTCCGTTCCCGCCGTGGCACGGCGGTCGGTCAGTTGGGGGCAGGCGGCGCTGCTGACGAAGTTCGTCTTTGAGGATTCAGGCCAATACGTTAGTGTCCATTCTCTCGCGAAGCGATTCCCCGGCGCCGACCGAGGTTTCTGTTGAAAAAAACAATTCCGAGGGTTATTGTAGGCTAAGGCTGGACCGCGCCTGATTGGGGCGGTTCCGACCAGGGCGCGAGCCCGCTGTTACTCGATGATCTTCTTCTCGAAGATCTTCCTACTCCACGAGCTTCCTACTCCACAATCTTCCGGGTGTGTCCCCGTGCCGCCGCTTGACCAGCGCGGCCGCGCGGACGCAATGCACCGCAACAAGGAGCCTGTTATGGGCGCGAGCGCCTCCCCCCGCCGGTTAACGCGAATCACCTCGAACGTGTTGATCGCCGCCTTAGTGGTTTCCCAGCTTAGCGTGGCCTGGGCCGGACACCGAGGTGGTCGCAGCAGTGCGGTCGGCGGTATCTCGATTGATGTCTCGGGACTGGTTGGACCTCCCAGCCGTGACGGCCTCAAGCTGCACCTGGCCGAATTGAAGAAGGAAATCAAAGCCACGCCCGATGAGATGGTGATGCCGGTCAAGCGGCGGGTCGTTTCACTTCGCGGCCTGGCCGCTTCCTGCGAAGACGCCATGAAGAATCGGTTTGGGCATCTGCCGGATGAAGTCCGCTTCCTGGCCGGGCTGCAGCGGATCGAATACGTCTTTGTCGACCAGGAGGCCAACGATATTCTGCTCGCCGGCCCAGCCGAAGGGTGGCGGATCGATGACCGGGCCAACGTCGTCGGCGTCACCACGGGGCGCCCGGTGCTGCAGTTGGACGACCTGCTGGTCGCCCTGAGATACGTACACGCCGCCCGCACCGAAGGCATCTCCTGTTCGATCGATCCCACCGAAGAAGGCTACCGCAATCTGCAGAAGGTGCTTGACGCCCAACGGTCGAAGGGCCGCTTGAATCCGCAGGTGCTGGAACCGCTGATGAAGCAGGCCTTTGGCCCGCAAAAAGTAACTATCAAGGGCGTTCCCCCCACCAGCCACTTCGCCCGTGTCCTGGTGGCGGCCGATTACCGAATGAAACGGATCGCCATGAAGCTGGAAGAAGCCAAGGTCAAGGGCCTGCCCAGTTACCTTGACTTGATGAAGACCAGCCGGGGCGGCGGAAACGTGAACCCCCGCTGGTGGCTCGCTTGCAATTACGAACCGCTGCGGGCCAGCGAAGACGGTCTCTCCTGGCAGCTCCAGGGACCGGGCGTTCAGGCAATGACCGAAGATGATTTCGTCGCCGCGGACGGGACGGTGACTGGGACCGGCCGGAAGAGCGCCCCCGCGCAGCGCTGGGCCGACTTGATGACCAACAAGTACGACGAACTGTCGTCGAGCGACGTGATTTTCGGCGAGCTGCGAAACCTGATGGATATGTGCGTGATTGCCGCCGTCATCGAAAAGAACCATCTTTGGGAGAAAGCCGGGCTAAGCGCACCGATCTTGACGGACAAAGATAGCCCCCTAAAGCTGGCGGCGTCCAATGCCGCCAAGCAGATCGCCCCGGAAGTCAGCTTCCTGCGGACACGAAAATCGTGGATCGTGACGGCCTCTGGCGGCGTGCAAGTGGAATCGTGGCAGGTTGCCGACCAGGTCACCAAGAGCGCCGACCTGGCCGGCGTGCGCGACGAGGTCGTCGCGAATCGGACCACGCAATCCGTCTGGTGGCAGTAAGGAACGCGCACTGCCTGGCTGGGTAAGCCATGACGGTCTGAAGGTGGCCGCCGTCTGGAACCTGCAGCACCTGGCGAAGTGACCCAGCCGTTCTACTCTGATTCCGTAGGTCATGCTGTGCATGACGTATTGCGGTCTCCTCTCGTTTTGCAGCGGTTCGTCAACAACTTGCCGCACGTTCGTCCCGCGGAATCTGTCGAACGTGGCCTTGACGGATTGCCGGGACGAAGGCTATCGCGGGGCGGGAGACCTTCGGTCGGCGGTTTCGGCGAGGTCAGAGACCCGCGCCGAGCAGCCGGGCGGAGAACACGTGCCGGATCATTCGCCTTCGACCAGCCGGACTCCGCCCAATCTGGCAGCTATGAACGTGAGCCCGATTCCCAGGGCCAGCTCGATATAGCCAGGCACGGCACTCGACGCGACGGCAACCAGTCCGTCGATCGTCACCGACGCCATCGTGGCCGGACCACTTAGCCAGGTAAAGGCCATCACTTCAGCGACAATCAGCAAAGACAGCCAGGGGACGATCCACCAGGCGCGCCAGGAAGGTCGCATGGTGGCCCACGCCATGGGCCCGGCCGCCAAACCTGGAAACAGGCAGAGCAGCCCCAACGTCGCCAGCGTTTCCCCATCGATGGCAAGCGCTGACTGCCCCGCCAAGCTCGCCGGCACAATCGGACGCCCGGCGAACGCGACGACGGCACAGGCCGCGGTGATGGCAAACAGGTGACGCAGGCCAAACTGCGGTCGGCGATCGGCGGTCGCCCAGGCAAGCGTTACCCGCCGCTCGGTGCGCCAGCGGGCAGCGGCGAAGCAGACGAAACAGGGAAGTGAAAAACTGACCACCATCAACAGCGCCGACGCCAGTGCGGTCGCCAGTGACGGTTGGAACAGAAAATGATCCATCGCAACCCGGCAGGTCGCCAGGCCGACCAGGGCTACGAACATTGCTGCGGCGAAACAGCCACCCCAGCTTCGCCGGCGTGCGAACTGGGCAAGGAACAAGATCAGGCAGAGCTGGCTTTGCAACAGCACCAGGAGCCGAAACGGGTCGGTCCTGATCGCGTGTGATCCGTAGGCAACATAGACATCGACCGCCGCCAGTCCCACCCCCGACAGCACGAACCATATCGTCTGAATTGCAGACCGTCGTCTCATCGACCCATCATGGGTTGCCCCGCCGGGCCCGTCCAGTGGGCGACCGCCTGGCGCGGCGGCTAACGGGCGATCTGCCGTTGTGGTACGCTGCCTGGCTGGCGGCTGGTGGATTGATCGTGAAAGGGCCGGGGCGGCGTGGCGATTTTGATTGGAACTGACGAAGCCGGCTACGGCCCCAACCTGGGCCCGCTGGTCATTTCAGCAACCACGTGGCAGGTTCCGGCCGATCTGCTGGAGGCCGATTTTTACGAACTGTTGGGTGCCGGTGTACAGGCGTCCGCGGACCCGGCGTCCCCCGGCTTACCGATTGCCGACTCGAAAACGCTTTACCAAGCCGGCGGAGGACTCGGCGCTTTGGAGACGTCCGTCCTGGCCGCGGCGGTAACCCTGGGAACCGAAGTTCGCACGTGGGACGACGTCTGGCAGACGTTCGCGCCGCAGAGTGTCGCCTGGCGTGATCAGTTGCCGTGGTACGACGGCTATCAGGCATCCGTTCCTCAAGACGCCGCCCTGGACGAGATCGTCGCGCGCGGCCGGCGTTTTGCTTCACACCTGGCGACGTGTGACATTCGCCTGCTGGCCATGCGGTCGGTGGCCATCTTCCCGCCACGTCTGAACGCCCTGATCGATCGTTTCGACACCAAAGGGGGCGCGCTTTCGTTCGAGACCCTGAAGCTCGTGCGTGAACAGTTGGCGACTTGGGACGGCGAGCCGGCCGTGATCCTCTGCGACAAGCACGGCGGGCGAAATCGGTACGCGCCGGTCCTCCAAACCGTGTTCCCCGCAATTCTCCCGACCGTCGTGGCCGAATCCCGGCAGCAAAGCGTCTACCGCTGGCAAGACGGCGGTCAGCGGCGTGAGATTCGTTTTTCGGCGCGGGGTGAAACGGCCCTCTGCACGGCCTTGGCATCGATGCTCTCCAAGTACTTGCGCGAATTGGCAATGAGCGGCTTCAATACGTTCTGGTTGAACCAGGTGCCCGGGATCCGCCCGACCGCCGGCTACCCGGTCGACGCCAAGCGCTTTCGGTCCGAAATTGAACCAGCACGAATGCGACTCGGCATTCGCGATGCGCAACTTTGGCGCAAGCGGTAGCTGCCCCGCTCGTCCGCCCAAAAGCGGTCGGTGGCCCGCGTTGCACCAGGCACCGCACGTCTCGGATGACCTCCGGATGGCGTGCTCGTCGCGCTGGCGCCACGCCTTGGAAAACCGGGAGGCCGGTCCTAGAATGAGCGAACAGGGAGCGGGGGCTGAGGCTCGGGCTTGCCAACCGCGTCGCACGCCGCCCGCCCTCGATCGCCCGATTCAAGTCACCCCTCCTGGGTAGACCGTCCCCGTCTGAGAAGGCCCGACTCGTGTCAGCAACACCCGATTTGACGCTGGATGAACTCTATGAGGAATTCGACGACCTGGGTGACTGGGAGGACCAGTGCGACTACCTGATCGACCTCGGATTTGACTTGCCAAAGTTGCCGCCGGCCGCGATCTGCGACGAAAACAAGGTCCACGGCTGCCAGAGCAACGTCTGGCTGATTGCCGAACCGTCTCCTGACGATCACGGCGCAATTCAGATCCTTGCCAACAGTGACGCCATCATTGTCAACGGTCTGATCGCGGTGCTGATCGCCATGTACTCCGGCAAGACAGCCGAACAGATCCTGGCCATCGACCCGCACGCGGTCTTCGGCCGGCTGGGTCTGGAACGCCACCTCAGCGTGCAGCGGCGGAACGGCCTATTTGGGATGGTGGAAAGAATTCGAGACATCGCCAAAGCTTCCGCGTAGTAACGTGATCCGCAGGCCTTCGTGCCGCTGCCGGGCGAGCCGCCCCAATGTGAGCGGCCGCATCGGCTTGACCATCGGAAAAGAGATCTCATGCCAGATTCTGCCGCCGCATCTCGACTCGACGTGGAAGCCGTCCGGCAGGACTTTCCCATCCTCGCTCGACCGCTGCCCAAAGGGCTGCCGCTGGTCTATCTGGACAGCGCGTCCTCCGCGCAAAAACCACAAGCGGTGATCGATAAAGAGATCGAGGTCTACGAGAACTACTATGCCAACGCCTATCGAGGTGTTTACCGGTTTGGGATTCAGGTCGACGATGGCCTGGAGTTGACGCGGGCCAAGGTTCGGCAATTGATCAATGCCGATCGGTCCGACGAAATCATCTTCACTTCCGGCTCGACCATGGCACTCAACACCGTGGCCTACGGTTGGGCACGCAAGCATCTCCAGGCCGGTGACGAGATCCTGCTGAATGAACTGGAACATCATGCGAATTTTGTTCCCTGGCAGCAAATGGCTGCCCAGGCAGGTGCCACCTGTCGCATGATTCCGCTGACCAGCGACCTGCGGTTGGACATGGAACGGCTGGATGAGGTACTGACCGACCGCACGAAGCTGGTCGCCGTCACGGCCATGTCGAATGTGACCGGGACGATCACGCCCATCAAAGCCTTGGCACAGCGGGCCCATCAGGTGGGGGCGGTGATCGTCGTGGACGGCGCCCAAAGCGTGCCGCACCAGGTGACCGACGTCCGCGACCTCGATGTGGATTTCCTGGCGTTTTCCGGCCACAAGCTGTTCGGCCCGAGTGGGATCGGCGTGCTATACGGCAAACATGCACTGCTGGAAGCCATGGATCCGTTCCTGTACGGCGGCCACATGATCGAACGCGTCACGAAAGACCAGTCGACGTGGGCCCCGCCGCCGGCCAAGTTCGAGGCCGGCACGGCTCCGATCGCGCAATGTGTCGCGTTGAGCGCCGCGATTGACTATGTGCAGGGGCTTGGCTTCGAGGCGATCGGAAACCACGAACGGGCTTTGACCGAGTATGCCCACCGGCGATTGTTGGAAGTGCCCGGCCTGCGGATTTACGGCCCCGAGCCGCCCCACAAGGGCGCGATCGTCAGCTTCACGATCGAAGGAGCGCACCCGGAAGACCTGGCGCAACTGCTGGATCGGCGCGGCGTCTTTGTGCGTCATGGGCACCATTGCACCATGCCCTTGCATGATCTGATGGGCGTCAGTGCGACGGTCCGGGCAAGCTTCGGTGTGTACACGAGTCAGTCAGACATTGATGCCCTCTGCGACGCGATTGACTTTGCACGCCAGAAGCTCCGCCTGGTCTAGATGGCTTATATCAGGTTTCGCTTTACAAATGAGTCAAGTTTGAGCGACCAACGGGAGCGGACTAGCACGCCGCGAGCGTCAGCTCGCTATTGGTCCGAGGCCCTGCCTCGCTAGCGACTCTCCCGGCCGGTCGGGTCACGGCGTCTTGCCAGGTCGTGCCCCGCTGCTGCTGCACGGCGTGGAGGCTCCGCGGCGGAACACCGTCGCTGGCTTGCGGAAACGGCACGCTACTGCTCGTCCTGCGGTGACTCACCGGAAAACCAATCCTGCATCCCGTTCCAGACGCGGCCGATCATCTTGCCCGACAGGAGATCCTCGGTCAGCGTTGGCTTCTCCGTGGAAAAGTTCTCCCACACGGCGGCGATGTAGGGCCCACTGCTCTCGGAAAGCGTCACGTACAGGCCCTTGGCATAGATCTCGTTGACGCCCGCCCGGTAGTGTTCAAAGATATGCCGGTCAAACATATTTCCGGCCACCGTCACGGTCGATAGTGCGCCGTGTCCGATCTGACCAACTCGATTCAACGTGTAGAGCGACATCGTGCTGGAAACGTCCAGCAAGCTGACGTGTTCCTTGGCCGCGATCTGATTCATATCGCTCCAGAGCTGCTTGATTTCCGCTTGAGGAATCAACCGGGTCGCGTCCATCTGGGCGGCGGCCGACCGCGTCTGTTCGATCGTCTCCCTCAGCCCGTCAATGGAAATCGGCGGCGTATCGAAGGCCCCCGCGGTGGCATTCGACGTCTTGCTGAGCGCATCCAACAGGTCCGCTGCATGATCGATCGTCGTGTCGTCGGCGATCACCCCCGCTGCCTTCAGTTCGCGGCTCAGTTCGTGCAGGTAGAACTGCGAACCATACGCGACGTCACTGACGATCGCCAAAACGGTCAGCGGAGAGACATGCAGCGTGGCCATCCCCGCCAGGTCAACAAAACTGCCGACGGCCTTCCGAGCGACAAAGCCCTCCACCTCGGGCGGCGCGTCGCCACGTTTCTCCTGCCGCACCCCTCCCACATCATGCACCATGAAATCAAGCATCTGGTGGACGAAGACCTCATACGACTTCGAATTGCGAAAGGCCTGGGGGATCAGCAGCGCCGCGGACTCCGTCAACGCACCGCCGACGACCGCCGAGGTCGACCGGATGGCCCGCTCGGGCAACGAGAGGCCGAACATGAGGTGCTGGTACACCTGAGCAAAACCAGGGTCCGGCGGTGATGCCGAAGAATCCGCGGTGCCCGTCTTGCCTTCCACGCCCGCCGCGGGGAGGTCTGTCTTGTCTACAGGTTCTTGAGGATCATTCATGTCGGCATCTTAGCAAATCGATTCGCGTCCCATCAAATGCGCCCGGCCGCAGGGCACGTGGCGTACAGGGTACGAGCCTTGACGTTTCATGTCGACCATTGGGCCCGACAATTCAGCCGGCCAGCCCGAACCAAATACAGGAGTCGACGGTCAGCCCGAGCAAGAGGTGATGAACGAACACCGGCCAGATGGAACGGGTTCGGTGAGCCAGGATTCCCCAGGCCAACCCAGCGGCGATGGAACCGAGCAGTTCACTCGACGGCTTGTCGATATGGGCCAATGTCGACGCCAGGGTCTGCACAGCAATCGCCCCGGCAACTCCCAGCCGCGGGGTCAGCGAGGCCTGCAGATAGCCCCGAAACATCAACTCCCAGGCAATGTAGTACGTGACCAGGACGCCCACGTGAAGAAGAAAGACCGGCATTGCTCGGCCGGCCAGTCCGGGTGTCGCCGGGTAGAACTCACGGTACTCGGGCATCGTCGCACCCAGGTAGCCGAACAATAACATGATTGGCGTTGCGGCGACGAGTACAGGCGCCTGTCTCCAGTTGCCGAGCCCCAGACCGTGCTCTGTCAGGCTGCGTCCAAACCAAGCCTTGATCATGGCGAGCAGGACGGCGATCACGAGCAGGTTCCCCAAGCCACGATAGAGTTCCGCATCCAAGACCCCGTCACCCGTGACCGAAACTTGGCCCGCCAGATTCTCCAGGTAGAACTGCGGGCTGCCGTAGGCATGCCACAAGCTAAACGTCAGGGCCACATTCAGGCAGACCATCGCCGGTCGAAACTCGTCCTCCCGCAACCGTTGGATCAGACCGTTCTTCTTCACCCTGCTCGCTCCTCACATCAGTTGCATCGTGCACAATCGGTACCACCGGCGCATCGCGATTCTGTGTCCGGTCCGCATGCCAAGTATGCCTCACAAATCGTACTGCGGACGAGATCGCCTGACGGTGGACGTGATCGCCTGGCCGGCGCGAGTTGATTTGGTGCGAGCAGCGCAGGCGAGTTGCTTCGTGCGCGGGACCGTTCTGTTGTGCGCGGGTCCGTTCTGTTGTGCGCGGGACCGTTCTGGTGTGCGCGGGACCGTTCTGGTGTGCGCGGGACCGTTCTGTTGTGCGCGGGTTCGTTCTGTTGTGCGCGGGTCCGTTCTGTTGTGCGCGGGTCTCTGACCCCGCACCCCCGGCGACCGCAGGTCTCCAGACACAGCAAATCGGTTGCTTCGATGAGATCAGACGAGGAGGGGAGACCTGCGGTCAGCGGTTCCGGCGGGGTCAGAGACCCGCGCCGAGCAAAAACAGAGACCCGCGCCGAGCAAAACAGAGACCCGCGCCGAGCAAAAACAGAAACCAGCACCGAGCGAGTCAGGTCGCCGTGCGGAGCAGAACCGTTACCGGTGGCGAACACCGGATCGGTCCGTCACGCGGCACGCATCGTTGGTGCAGCCACGACCAGCCAGTCGCCAGCCAACGTGACGCCGGCCTAGGTCAGGCCGGGGATCGGTTGGCCGTGGTAGATGTGATGCGGTCGGTCGACTTCGTCGTACCAGGCCGCTGTCGGTGGGATCCCCAAGGCATGATAAATGGTCGCCGCCATGTTCTCTGGCTTTTGCGGACGATCGGCCGGGTAGGCGGCGATCTTGTCACTGGCCCCGACGACGTTCCCGCCACGCACTCCGCCCCCGGCAAGAAACAGTGTCTGCACGGCACCCCAGTGATCGCGTCCCGGTTCGTTGTAAGCGGAAGGGAGCAAAGAGATCTTGGGCGTCCGGCCGAATTCGCCCCCCATGACGATGAGCGTGCTGTCCAGCATCCCGTTGTTGGAAAGGTCGTCGAGCAAGGCGGACAACGCTCGGTCCGTGGGCGGAAACAGTTTTTCGCGAAGTCGCCAAAACGCTTCGCCGTGCGTGTCCCACGCTTCGTTATTGCCCAGGTTGACCTGCACGAGGTTGACGCCCGCCTTTACCATCCGGTAGGCCATCAGCAGCGACCACCCAAAACTGTTGGCGCCATAGCGTTCCTGCGTCGCGGCATCCGCGTTGGTGACATCCAACACGTTGCGGATCTCCTGGCTGGAGAGGAGTGAAATGGCCGACTGCCGCTGTTGATCGTAGCGTTCCACATGTGCCGACTTCTCCAAAGCGCCGCGTTGCTTGTCGAATTGGTCGAGCAACCCCAATCGGCGGCCGAAGCGGTGCGAACTCATGCCGGCTGCCAGCTTGAGATTCGGGGCTTGAAAGACGGTCGGGGTGTCCGAGGTCGGATCTTTCTTGGGGAGTTGATGAAACGTGTATTCCGGATAAGCACCGCGCCAAAACGGATCGCCGTAGTTCGTCGCTTCGACAAAAAACGGATCGCGGTTGCGTCCCATCAGACCGCCGTAGGCCCCCGGAATCACGCCACCCGACCAGTGGATCAGCCGTTCCGGAAGGACGGCTGCTGGCGGCAGATTGTGATTGCGCGTGGGAACGGCGTCTCCCACAACCGAGGCGATCGACGGCCAATCCGTCGGCCGGGGAACTCGGTCCCCGCGGAACCCGGGTGGCGACGTGCTGCGCCCGGTCAACATATAGAAGTGCCCCAGCGTATGCCCGTTGGTTGGGTGCGTCAGCGACCGCACCAAGGCCCATTTGTCACTCCTCTGGGCCAGCATCGGCAGGTGCTCGCAGATCTGGATCCCCGGGGTCTTCGTATCGATCGGCTTGAATTCGCCACGGACGTTTTCCGGTGCATCCGGCTTCAAATCGAAACTGTCTTGCTGGGCCAGTCCACCGGATAAAAAGATGTAGATGCACGCCTTGGCCCGGCCGAAGCTGGCCGGATTCGCCGACCCTGCGGCCGATGCACGCAAAGCCCCCAGATGGTTCATCCCCAAGCCCAGCATTCCGACAGCGCCGGCCTGAACGGCGGTGCGGCGCGAAATGGTCGGATGCGCCCAACTCGTCCTTTGCATGCGAAGACTCCCCCTGGGTTTCGGTTGGCCGGCAACAACAACAATCGTTCACCACGCCCTTCGTGGCAGCCGCCGTCGAACTCGATCGCCACGCCCAGTATACGAATCGGGGTTGGCTTCTGGCAAATCGCGTCACATCGCAAACTTCGCCAGCCAGCGCCCGGCCTGCCGCAGACGGCACCTGGCGCCTGCCAGGACGAAACCGGTGCGAGGCGCGACGGTCCAATCAGAGCCCGGTTTCCGGCGCACGATGCCATCTCCCATGCGGCAACAGCTAGAATAAGGCGACGTCGCTTTCCGCGGCCGCTCCGCCGCCGTTGCGGTTAGCTTCCCCACCCGTTCCAGAGGAATTCGCTTATGCACGCCGACTGCTTGCAACATCGCCTTACGCCCAGCGAGTTGGCAACGTTCAATGAGCTCGGCTATTTGATTGTCGAAGACGCCCTGGACGCGGAGACGCGCGAGTCGCTGATTGCGGCCGTCGATCGGATCGACCGCCAGGAACGCGATCCGGCACAGGGGAACGATACGCTGCTCTCCGTGACCGATGTCATCCACCGGGACCGGCAGTTTGTCGAGCTGCTCGACTGGCCGCGCATTTTCCCCAAGGTCTGGGGAATTCTGGGTTGGAACATCTACCTGTACCATTCGCATGTGGACACCACGCCACCGGCGAACCCTGCCACCGCGACGTGGAATGTCGCCTGGCACCAGGACAGTATGCGCGTCAACGACGAGATTGAAACGCACCCCCGCCCAAGGCTGTCGCTGAAAGTGGGTTTTTATCTCAGCGACGTCACCGGGACCGACCGCGGCAACACCTTGGTGGTTCCGGGTTCGCACTTGCAGGACGAAATCGAGCTGCCACAGGACGGTCAGTCGAGCCCGTCGGGCAGTGAACCGATTTGCGTCCCACCCGGGACCGCGGTCCTGCTCGATCGTCGAACCTGGCATTCGCGCAGCATGAACACATCGAACGTGACCCGCAAGGTCGTTTGGTTCGGTTACAGCTATCGCTGGCTGAAACCCAAGGACGCCATGACCGTGGCACACCTGCTGCCGGACCTGGATCCCATCAAGGGTCAATTGCTGGGAGCCGGTCAGTCCGCCAACGGTGTCTACGACCCGACCGACGCCGATGTGCCGCTACGAGGTTGGTTGCGCGAACACTCGCCGGAGGACGCGGAATGGACCAAACACTCGCGTCCCCAATCGCGTCCACCGGCAATGGTGCGAGGCGCGAACCTGGGACGCCAATGAGGAACCTAACGAGAATCGGTGCCGCAATCTCAGCGGCAGCGAGGCAGCGTCCATGTTCACTCAGCGCGCCACCCATGCTCGCCGATCAGCGGGACAAAAGCGAAGTCGCCCAGATCCTCGACGGACAATTCCTGGCCGCGAAGTTCGAAGCGAAACAGCTTCTGCCGCCGCTGCGTCTCCCCAAGCGGAATGACAATTCGGCCGCCGTCGCATAGCTGCTCGCGGTAGCAGGCAGGCAACTCGGCAGCCCCGGCGGTGACCACGATTGCGTCGTACGGTGCGGCGTCAGGAAACCCCAATGTACCGTCGCCGGTATGCACATGCACGTTTCCGTAGCCTAAGGCGGCCAGCGTTCGGGCGGCCGATGCCGCCAACTCCGGCAAGCGTTCCAAGGTGTGAACGATCTCCCCAAGTTCGGCGAGCACCGCCGCACCGTAGCCTGATCCGGTACCGACCTCAAGAATGCGATCACTAGGCCGGAGCCGCGCCGCTTGCACCATGAAGGCAACCGTGAACGGTTGCGAGATCGTTTGCCCATAGCCGATCGGCTGGGCGCAATCACGGTAGATCACGTCGTGCAACTGGTCGTCAACGAAAGCTTCTCGGGGGACGGTCCGCATGGCCGAAAGCACGCGAGGATCGTCAATCCCCCGTTGGCTAAGCACCTTGTCGACCAGTGCTCGTCGCCGCGCTGTGAACGAATCCAACATCGCAATCCAACGTCATCGAGCGACCGTTCCTCGCCGGCGGCATACCGAAACGGCACTCCGGCGAGGGCGGGACTGCATCAACCACCAATGGTGCCATGTGCAGATGAGGCGACGAACAGCGCTAACGCAACTGTTTGTGACAATGGACGCAACTGATCGTCATCTGGGTGAACGCCAGGGTGGCTCCATCCAGGTTAGACGCAGACGCCGTTTCGACCAATTGGTCGACCGACTGCTGAAACGCCTTGAGCTGCGTCCGGTAACCCTCCGGCTTGCGACGCACGAAGTACTCGAGCTTGTTCAGCCCTTTCATCGCGTTCGCGTTCTCGACAATCATGTCGTAGTCTTCCAACGCCAGACCATTGAGGATCTGCTGCGAATAGGTCAGCTTCTGCTTCATCCAGAAGCTAGGCCCTTTGTCTTCGTCTTTCTTGTCGTCGGCAGATAATGCAGTAGCGACAAGCAATAGACTGAGAACTCCTGCAATCAGTCGATGAGACATGACGACCTCCTTGACAAGCGTACCAGGAATACGAGCCATGGTGGCGGCAAACGATACCACCGCCGACCCGCGGCTAATTGGCGTTTTTCTAACAGGCGCCCTAGCAATGCTGCAAACGGCACGCCAAATCCGGGGTCGGACGGTCAAGTCGGGGGCCCGCAGTTGGAAACACCGCCAACCATGCGCCGATTGTGCAGGACCGCTCGAGCTGCCCGCCTGGGCTTTCCTGTACCCTCCATCAGCCGTTGGGTGTTTGCCCCGGTTCCGTTGATGCCAGGCCAAACCGGATGCCAATGCGTTCCGGCTGAGATGACTGACGCCGAGGATCGGCTCACCGCAAATAACGACGGCATAGCCACTTGCACTGAATTGTTGTTCGTTCATGCATGACCAGTGTGAGGCATCCACCCCAATCGGGCGACCGTGAAGCAGCCAGGTCCGACGGGGTCTGTGATGCGTGACGCAGGGCACATTTCCCAGCACGCAGGACAAGGGGCATCGGGCACGCGGCGCGCGAAACCGCACGCGCCCGATCGCTCGAACGAGCGACTTCAGCGCAACGCCTCGCCGCGCTAGCTGAGAATGTCGTGGATCACGTGGCCGTGGACATCGGTGAGCCGTCGATCGATGCCATTCTGGCGGAAGGTGAGTTTGAGATGATCCAGACCGAGGAGGTGGAGGATGGTCGCGTTGAGGTCGTGCACGGACAGTACGTTCTCGACGGCCTTCATTCCCAGTTCGTCGGTCGCGCCGTAGCTGACGCCCGGTTTCACCCCGGCCCCTCCCAGCCAGGCAGTGAATCCTTGAGGGTTGTGATCGCGGCCTTGGGCGCCTTTCTGGAACATCGGCATCCGTCCGAATTCGGTGCACCAGACAACCAGTGTTTCTTCCAGCAGCCCCCGCTGCTTGAGATCGCGAAAGAGGGCGGCCGCGGGTTGGTCGAGGATTTCCCCGTGGACATCGTACTGTTCGCGCAACTTCTGGTGCCCGTCCCAATTCAACGCCCCGCCGCTGGCATAGGCGCCATTGAACAATTGCACGAACCTGACGCCGTTCTCAATCAGCCGGCGTGCGAGGATGCAATTTCGAGCGAACGACGCCTTCGTTTCATTCTGAGAATCCGCGCCGTACATCGTCAGCGTCTGTTGCGACTCAGTGGATAGATCGCTGATCGCGGGGACGGAGAGCTGCATCCGCGCCGCCAATTCGTAGCTGGCGATACGGGCAGAGAGACTGCCGTCTCCCGGATGCCGACGGAGGTGCTCGGCATTGAGTTGACTGAGTAATCCACGGGCGGCCTGATCTGCCGACTCGCTGACCGCCGGTGGCGGCGCCAGGTTTCCGATCGGCTGCGTGCTGCTGAACGGCGTCCCCTGAAAAACGGCGGGCAGAAATCCAGGCCCCCAGTTGTTGACGCTTGCCTGGGGCACACCGCGCGGATCCGGGATTGCCACGAACGCCGGCAGATCCTGGTTCTCTGTTCCGAGCGCATAACTGACCCAGGCGCCGATACTGGGGAAGCCGTCCAACACGAAGCCGGTCGAGAGAAAATTCTCCGCCGGCCCGTGCGTATTCGACTTGCTCGTCAACGAATGGATGAACGCAACATCGTCCACGACCTCGGCAAGATGTGGAATCATTTCCGACACCATCTTGCCGGTTTCACCATGCGGGTGAAACTTGTATTGCGGACGGGCCAGGTTGCCGGACGGTCCCTGAAAGGTGACGGCCGGTCCGCCCTCCAATCGTTGGCCGTCACGCTTCATCAGCTCGGGCTTGTAGTCCCAGGTTTCAAGCTGGCTGCAGGCACCGGCACAAAAAATCACCAGCACGTTCTTTGCCGCCGGTGGCGCGTGCGGCGGCCGCGGCGCATGCGGCCGGGCCGGGTCGAATTCGACCGAAGCTCGCGCCGCCCCACCTTCCGCCATCAAGCCGTCTTGCTGCAGCAGGCTGGCCAAGGCCACGGCACTGAGGCCCGTCACTGAGCGGCTCAAAAAGTTGCGCCGATCCAGTAACGCTCGGCCGGCCGTGGAGAGTGGGTTGGCGTGCGGCATCATGGTCTCGATTCCAACGCGTCAGGAATACGCCGGTCAGGGCAAAAACAGAAACTCGTTGCTGTTGAACAGGACACGGCAAACCGTCGAGAGACCGTGTTGCCGGGCGACGTCCCGGCAGGCCTCCGCCTCGTGCTTCGCCGGCCGGCGCCCGACCGTCAACCGCCAGAGCAAATCGACCTGTGCGTCCAGGTCCATCCCTGCGTCACGCTCGACGCGTCGTGCCAGGTGCTTCGCCTGCTCAATCACGAACGGGCTATTGAACAGGTTCAAAGCCTGTATGGCGGTCGTCGACTGGCTCCGCCTGGGCGTGGGCTGGCCGGCGTCCGGACAATCGAACGCTCCGAACACGGGCACCGGCTCCATGCGCACTCGGTGCGCAAACACCATTCGCCGCAGCCCGTCTGCCGTGAACGACTCGACGGGCGGAAACCCGCTCAAGCCGCCACGGGTCTTGAAGAAGTCAAACCCGGGCCCGCCCGCTGCCAGGTTCAGCCGGCCACTGACAGCCAGCATGCTATCGCGAATGGCTTCGGCTTCCAGCCGCCGCGACGGAAATCGCCAAAGGAGTCGATTCCCGGCATCCAGCTTCAGGGCGCCCGGATTCATGGCGGCAGACTGCTGGTAGGTTGCCGAGCCCAAAATCCAACGGTGCAACCGTTTGATCGACCAGCCATCCTCGACGAATCGCTGCGCCAAGTAATCCAACAGTTCGGGGTGGGTCGGTGCGACGCCGTTGAGGCCAAAGTCGCTGGGCGTATCGACCAGGCCTCGTCCAAAATGGCTCTGCCAGATGCGATTCACCATCACCCGCGCCGTCAGCGGGTTACTCGGGCTGGCAATCCAACGTGCCAACGCCAGCCGCCGTTGCTGTTCCGGCACGCCGTCGTCGACTTGGACCTGTCCCAGCCAACGGGGAACACGGGGCACAACCGCCGCCAACGGCTGTTCCGGATCGCCGCGCATCAACACATGCGTCGGACCGGGCTCTCGAAATTTACCCCCGAACACGAGCCTCGGGCGCTCGAGTTCCTGCTGACGGGCCTGGAGTCGTTCCAGCTCGGCAATCAACTCGGGCACCTCTGACGCTCGCTCCATGCCGGCCCGCTGCCGCAAGTTTTTCAAGCGATCGTAGGGTACACCCACCGCGACACGATCATCCGACCGGGCGACGGTCGTCCAATGGGTACCATCCAGCGACACGTCAATGCGGTAGCGGACGGCCAAGCGATCGTTGAAATTGCCTTCGCGGTCACGGGACCACTCGATCCGCTCAATCGTCTCAACCTGGGGGAACTCGAGCTGCGCCCATCCGCCGCCATGTTGATTGGAAATCCAGCTCCAACTGTTGCCGAACTTGCCATCGTTGAGGTGCTTAAGTTGGTGGATGCCGGTCTCCGCGTAGTTGCCCGAGGAACTCACTTGCGTGCCGTACGTCGCCAAGGCGACATTGCGGAGTGGCTCTCCAGCCGCGAACACTTCCAACTCGTCAAGGCATGGCTGATGACGGTTGTCGTCGATGGTGGCAAGCGTGGTGAAGCGGAGAAACCGAGCCTTCGTCGGGACGATTCGCTCGACGTTGTGGCGAGGACTGACGGGGGCCCTCAAGCGGGGCTGTTCCGGTTGGATCAGCGACGGATTCGCCGCGTCCCCGTCGACCGCCGGCGGCTCGACCTCTTGCAGGATGACAATGTCTGCCGTAACGCCGGTACCCGTCTGCCCACCGCGTAGAATCAAACGGCTCTCAGCCGAAAATTGGTGGACTCCCACATCCTGCAGACCGCTCCAAAGCGGCTTCATCTCGGACTCGCCCTGCCGCACGCCGGCAAAGTAGTATTGGTCCGCCCTGGCAATCTCCTGTTGGTCCTCTTGGGTTGCGAGCGTTCCGTCCTGATCGAGGACGTAGCGCGCGTCGCGGGTATGCACCCCGCTGCCGTGCGTTCCCCAGGAGATCCAGACACGAAAAGTTCCTGCAACCTGCGGGTCCCAGGTAAACACGTCCTCACCCGGTTTGTTGGGCCACCACGTATAGCGCCCGTGGCTCAGGTTGGCCGTGCGGTGTTCGTCTCCCGCGTCCTCCCGATACCCGCGTCCCTGCCCGGCGGGGTTGGTCCCATGACCGTTCTTGGTGGCCAGCGACGTGACGCGGGCGGCGTCTTCATCATCGATCTGAATCGTGCGACCGGGGTAGGCCAGCGGTTCAAACGCTCGCAAGCGGGCCGTCAGCATTTCGATTCGCGGTGCCAGCCGAGCCGCCTCGCGCAAGCGGCGCTCGCGTGCCGCATCGCGCAATTCGCGATCCCCATAATCGACGCCGGCGAAGAAGGCCTGCATCGCATAGTAGTCCTCTTGCGAAAACGGATCGAACTTATGGTCGTGGCACCGCGCGCATCCGAGCGTCACTCCGAGAAGCGTCGCGGAAGTGCCCACGATGATCTCATCCAGTGCATCCTGGCGAGCCAGCCGCTTGGACGCATCATCTTTGCCGATCTGTCCCGGCAAGAGGGCGGCCGCCGCCACCAGAAATCCGGTCGCTGCATCTTCGCCTGTCGTATCCCCGGCGATCTGGTCGACGATGAAGTCGCGGTACGGTTTGTCGTCGTTGAAGGCGCGAATCACGTAGTCGCGATACGGCCAGGCATGGGGGCGGGGTGTGTTGACCTCGAAGCCATGCGTGTCCGCGTACCGAACCACGTCCAGCCAATGCTGTGCCCAGCGTTCGCCATAGCGAGTGCTCCCCAGCAGAGTGTCGATCAAGGAGTGAATGGCGTGTGGATTGAGCCGAGTGGATGGCGGGTGAAGCGGGTCGCCGCGGTCCCCGGCGTCAGCCGTCTTCACGGCGCTTGCTTTGCCGCCTGCCGCATCATGCTCCGGCGTCGTCAAACGGTCCGCCCAAAAGTCCACCTCGGCAGCGCTCGGCGGTAGCCCATGCAAATCAAGAAACATCCGCCGGATCAAAGTCACGGCGTCTGCCGGAGGATTTCTGGACAACCCGGCTGCAGCCAGGCGAGCATCAATAAACGTATCAATCGCACTGCCGGCACCGGTCGATCGGTCGAGTTCTGGCTGCGGCGGCGCAAGCGGTTGGAACGCCCAGTGCCGGCGCGGGTCCGGTTCACCCTGCTCTTCCGCAGGGCCCGTCCCTCCGGCCGCAATCCAATTGCGAAGCAGGGCCACCTGATCGTCCGTCAACCGCTCGCCTTCCGGCGGCATGCGATCAAATTCGTCAGTCGACGTCACTCGCTCCAACAGCAAACTGCCGGCAACATCCTTCGGATCGACCGCCGGACCGCTCTCTCCACCCTGGCGGATCGCCGCCGCCGTATCGAGACGCAAGTTGGATTCCTGCTTGCGCGCGCCGTGGCAAGCGTAGCAACGGGTTCGCAAGAGGGGCTTGATATCCCGCAGGTAATTCACATCGGCGCCAACTGCCGGAACACCCGCCAACAGGCCGGCAACCAACATCAGGCCGGCAGACGTCGCCGCGGCACGCGGGTCTCTCGATTTCGTGTTCACGCGAATCATGCGGAATCTAATGAATCCTGGCAGACGAACAACCATGCGGGGCAAGTCGCTGGATCCCAGTCATGTGCGGCGCGTTGCGATTGCCCAACGCACCGCGTACATCAAGCCGGAACGCGTTCGTATCCGGCTCGCTCGGCAATCAACGGAACCGTGGGCAAACGCCCAACGGCTGATGAATGACGCAGACTAGCATACTTTGCACGCGTCGCCAGAACCACTGCAGGTGCGCCCGAGTCTAAGGGCGATTCCGCCGTTCCACGCTGCCGAGCGTTCACTGGGGCACATCGATCCTCGGCGAAAGCTTCGCCGTCGCGTCCCTACGGGTCGATCTACGGCTTGATCGCTTCCAGCGTCTCGCGAAGTTCGGCCGCAACTCGTTTGACCACTTCCGCACGCATCGGGTCATCCACGACGTTGACGTTTTCAGCAGGATCGAGCCGGTGATCGTAGAGCATGCGAGCGGCCGGGCGACCGCTGCCGGACGCATACTGGGTAAATCGGTGGCCGTCCGTGCGGATCGTATCACCATTGCGATAGCGGCCAACCGCCGCGGTTTTCCATTCGGCCCGCGGGTCGCTCAGCAACCGAGCGAAGCTGCGGCCAGCCAGGTGGCCTGGCAAGGGTAACCCGGTCAGCTCGCAGAGCGATGGATAGAGATCGATCGACTCGACCAGGCCGGAACGGGATTGCCCGCCCGCGATTCCTGGTGCCCGCACGATGAGCGGAATCTGCATCGAGGTCTCGTAGCAGCTATGTTTGCACCAGAGGGTATGTTCTCCCAGATTCCAGCCATGATCTCCCCACAGAACGACCACGGTATTCTGGGCCAGCTCCAATCGGTCAAGTGCTTCGAGGAGCTTGCCGATCTGCGCATCGGTGTAGCTGACGCAAGCATAGTAGCCATGAATCAGTTGACGCGCCGTCTGCTCAGAGACGGGTCCTTTGGCGGGGATTCCGGCATAGGCCCGTAATTCTCCTGACGAATGGATCGATGCCGGCGGTGCGTCTTTGGGTACATGATAGTTATCCGGCAGGTGAATCTCAGCCGGGTCGTAGAGGTCCCAATAAGCCTGGGGCGCGATAAACGGAAGATGCGGCTTGAAGAATCCGACCGCCAGAAAGAACGGCTCGCCTTGCCGCTTCAGTTCACCCAGCACGTCGACGGCATGTTCGGCCAGCACACCGTCGGCATAGGCATTGTCGGGCACGTCGGCCGACTCCCAGGCCGGGCCCCGTTTTCGCTGCCCCTCCTTTTGCCGGCGCTTGTGCAACGCGGCGTTTTCAGGACGTTGGTACCAGGGAATGCGCTGGGGACGCCACGCCGGTTCGGACCATCCCTCGGCCCGATCGGCCGGATGATGAAAGACTTTTCCCAAGGATCGTGTTGTGTAGCCATGATCCTTGAAGTGCATATTCATGGTCGGAACGTTCGGCGCGTCCTTCTCAGCCCACGTCAAGTAATTGACAAATCGTCGCCGGGTCGGCCGGATCCCGGTCATCAGGCTGGCGCGGGAGGCACCGCAGGTCGGCACCATGCAATACGCCCGCTCGAACAATACCCCGCCGCGTGCCAGACGATCGATGTTCGGCGAATGCATCTGGTGGCGTCCGTAACAGGCCAATTCCGGCCGCAGGTCGTCAACGGCAATGAAGAGCACGTTGGGTCGGTCGGCGCCGGCAATGGAGGCAGCCAGCAACATACCGAGGGTGAAGGTGCAGACGCGAATCATGGTCGATCTCCGGAGCGAGCGCGGTACCAAGCAATATCGCGAGTGTACGCGAAAAGGGGCTCGCCCCCAAAAGCGCGAGGCAACTACCGGGCCGTGTCGGCGGTTTGGCCGCCCGGCATTCTTGGCGACCGGCGTTACTGTCTTGAGCAGGAACCGGGGGTGCCCGTTCAATTGTGCCGAATCAGGAGGATGTCACCTTCCTGGATCACGTAGTCCTTGTGCTCCTGCCGCAGCAAGTTGTTTGCTTTGACCTCGCGTTCGCTGCCGAGTCGCACGAGATCGGCGCACTGCGTCACTTCGGCCCGGATAAAGCCCTGAGCCAGGTCGGTATGGATGCTGCCCGCCGCATCGACGGCCGTGGCGCCTTGGGGAATCAGCCAGGTGCGGACCTCCTTTTCTCCCGCGGTAAAGAAGAGCATCTGCTTGGAAGCCTCCATGATCCGGCGAATCAGTTGATCGCGGTCGAATACGGCAACGCCCATCTCTTCGCAAAAGGCAGTTCGCTCGGCGTCGTCCAATCCCGCCAGCTCCAACTGCAGGGCCACCGAGACGGCCACGGTGTTGGCGGCTGCCAGCGCAGCGGGAATCGAGCTCGCCGGGTCCTGGTCATCGGAAATATTCAGGATCACCAGCCGCGGTTTTTCGCTGAACAACTGAAACGACTTGGTCGCCTTGAGTTGCTCGGGGGTCAACTCCAAGTCCCTGAGGGGTTTTCCCTGCTCGAGCGCTTCGTGCAACGGTTCCAGCGCGGCCAGCTCCTTCTGAAGTTCGTCCCGATTCGGCCGCGGTTTCTTCACCTGTTCGCGCAATCGAGTCACACGTCCGGCAACAATATCCAGATCGGCGATCAACAGGTCGTCTTCAAAGTTGGTCAGGTCCGCGACGGCATCGGTCCCGTCGTACGCACCCACGACGACCACCAGGCAACTGGCTTCGCGAATCATGGCCAGCCGCGCCGCGCTCCCTTCATGACTGCGGTCCAATCCCGGAGTGTCCACAATCTCCAGCGCCGCCTGCGTGATTTTTTTTGGCGAATAGATTTCGCACAATTCGGCCACTCGCGGTTCGGGGATCGGCGCCATCGCAGTCTGCGCTTCATGGGCCTTCGCCGGATCCGGCTCGATTCCGGTCAACCAATGAAAAAGCGAGCTCTTGCCCGATCCCTGGTAACCTACAAGTCCAATTTTCATGGGTCCCGCTCAACTTCGCTCAAGATAATCGTACGCCGTCCAATTCGCCCCGCCGGTTCTATCCCCCACAGATGTACACAGTTCGCGGGGTTTGTGGAAGGCCCGGAAGCGGGGAAGCAATTCGACCGCGCGCAGTCGGCGCGGGGCGGAATTCCGGACCGGCCGCGTGGCGCCACGGTCACCTGCCCTGCCCATCGCCGTGCGTCATTCCACCCCGCCCCCGCCATGGCCCGGGCGTTGCGTCCTGGAAGACGATTCGCGGCCACACTTCTGTTGCTGCCGATCACACTTCTGTTGCTGCCGATCATCGGCGACGTGTAAACTACCGGTGTGTGCTTGGAATCCGCCCCGGCCTCGGTCACAAGACGAGGCATCCGGGCGACTCGCTTGTCCCCCAGTGATGCCTCCATGTCGTTGCCATCCGAACACGATTCCGGCCACTTGATTCCGTTGGATGCTGAACCGGGAGCAGCGCCGCTGCCTGCGGATTCCGGCCTGCCGGTCTTTGCCCTGGATTCCGCCGAGCCGCTGCAGCCGGAATGGTTGCTCGGCGGGCCGCCCCCGACGGGCACGCCGCAAGCCCCGACACCTCTCCCTGCCGGCCCGGATCATGTGGGCGATGGTCCTTCCGCCGGGACGCCGAGAAAGGGGATCTGGCGAAGCGGAGACGTCCTGATGTGTGCCTGCCCGGATTGCCGCGCCCCGATGAGCATCCGACTCTGGCTGATGGTGGCAGACTGCTGGCAGTGCGGTTTGAGCATCGAATTGACCGAGGAGCAGGAGCGGGAGGCGCGCCGTTTGATGGCGGCAGCCCCACAACCGGCCGGCACGAAGGCAACCGGCAGTCCTGCCGCGAATGGGCCCGCCAACGGCCGCTCGCCCGGTTCGCGCCGGACCCGTGGTGCGATACCGGCGGCGACATCACCGGTCGCGCCGGCAGCCCCCGCCCGCACGCCGGCAGCTCGCCGACCGCCGGCTGAATCGAGGCCCGCGCCGGGCAACGCACCCGCCCAACCGTCTCGGCGACCGGCCGCAAGGCAGGACTCACCGGCAGGCCGGCGACCGGATGACACCGCGAGCTCGCCGCGCCGTCGCCAGGCCGCGTCACGCACTCGAGCCCGCTTGCGGCAGACGAGACGCCGCGGGGTCACGGCCTGGCTCAGCGATGCGATCGGCATGACGCCCGCCTGGCTGATCAGCCTGATCTTTCATCTGATCGTGCTGACGCTGATGGCCTTGTTTCTGATTGGCGAGGAACAAGAGGATCCGTACATCACGTTATCGACGACGGTCAGCAAGGACGTTTTTGCGGGCGGCGACACGATGGTTGTCGATCCAACGAATGAGCTGGCCTTTGACTTGCCGCTCCCGCGCGATCTTGACGTGGACGACAAGGTGCAGCGCGAAGCGATCATCAAGGCGAACCAGGACGCCAAAGAGTTGCGCGTCGACCCGGAGACGCCCAACATGCCGGATATCCGCCAGGTCAAACAACTGGTCGGCGGCAAGACGGGGATCAGCAGCGCTCTGGCGGCGCGCGACCCGAGGATTCGCGTGGAGATGGTCAAACGGGAAGGGGGCACGACGTTGAGCGAAGCCGCGGTCGCTCGAGGTCTCCGCTGGTTGGCGCGGCACCAAAGCGCTGACGGTAGCTGGAGCCTCGATCGATTCAACCGATCGTCGGGCTGCACATGCACGGCGACCGGAATTCGCAGTCATGCGGCCGGTACTTCGTTGGCACTGTTGCCGTTTCTCGGCGCGGGGCAGACCCACCTGGTCGGCCACTACCAGGAGGCGGTCGCCCGTGGTCTCCGCTGGTTGATCACACACCAGAAAGAGAACGGAGACCTCCGCGCCGACTCGTCAGGCAATGCCGGCATGTATGCCCAGGGCCAATGCGCGATCGTCCTCTGCGAAGCCTTCTTCATGACGGGCGATGAAGAACTGCGGGTTCCGGCCCAGCGGGCGATCGATTTCATCGTCGAAGCGCAACACGGGGCCGGCGGTTGGCGATATCGGCCCGGCGAGGCTGGTGACACCAGTGTTTTCGGATGGCAGCTGATGGCATTGCAAAGCGCACGTGCCGCCAACCTGACCGTGCCACCGGAAACACTCACGCTCGCTTCCCACTACCTGGACGCGGTCCAACATAATGACGGGGCCCAGTATTCCTATCAGCGGGGACGCCGCCCCGATCATGTGATGTCCGCGGAAGGGTTGCTGTGCCGAATGTACTTGGGCTGGACGCATGAGGACCCCGGGTTGCAGCGCGGCATCGACCTGCTCGCCCGGGACCATTTGCCCGACAAGGCCGCACCCAATCTCTATTACTGGTACTACGCGACGCAGGCGTTTCACCATCTGGGTGGTTCGAGCTGGGACCGCTGGAACCGCCAGATGCGGACCATCCTGGTCGAGACGCAACGGAAACGGGGACATGCCGCCGGCAGTTGGGACCCGCCCCATCAACATGACAGGAGCGGCGGTCGAGTTTACGCCACGGCGCTCGCCACCTGCACGCTCGAGGTCTACTACCGCCACTTGCCGATCTTTCGCCAGATCGAGCTCGAGTGACCGGGCGCGGTGCCGCCGGAATCACCTGCTTCTCCCCAATCGGCCGCTTGACGAACCGCAGTCGCGACGAACAGATGTTGATGGTTTGCTCGTCGCATAGCGCACCACACAATCACTCGGCCACCACACCTGGACGCGGCAGCGGGCGCAGCCGCCACGGCGGCAGGCTGGAGGTACTAAACTGTTTCACCAACGAACCAACCTGCGACGCGCCGCGCTGAGCTCGACCGTCATTCACTTTTGCGCCCGGCTAGGCGTCGGCGGTGTATTCGTGGTCGCAGCGGTCTCGAAACTGTCCGCCCCCCATCAGTTCACCCAACGCCTTGCCGACTTCGGACTGGTCGTTGATGCGCTGGTCGTGCCCGCGGCGTGGACCGTGATCATCGCCGAATTGTTGATCGGCATCGCGTTAGTGCTGGGGTGGCGCGGCAGCCTGGCGGCCGCCAGTGGACTCATTGTCCTGTTCATCGGTGTGTTAACCTACGGCACCCTCCTGGGGCTGGACATTGACTGCGGGTGCTTCGGCCCCGCCGTGCATATCCAGCTGCGGACGCAGTTGCTGGTGGACTTTGGATTGCTGGCGGCATGCGGTATCATCCTCTTGACCGCCAGGCGACGGACAGGCTCGGCGCCAGCCGCCGCGAGTTCCGCCGCCCCAACCCAACACGAGTCCCGATGAACGCTTCCCACCACTGCTGCCTACTTGTAGCCTTCTACTTCGTCACCATGTCGGGCTGCGGCACGAATCGATTCGAAGCGGAGGTTGCCACGGAGGAGGCGGCACTCAAGCTGGCAAACGAAACGGTGCAAGGCGGGTACGAACTGATTTCCACCGGCGAGCTCAAGCAGATGCTCGACAACAACGAAGATTTCCTGCTGGTCGACGCCATGCCGGCGGACGAGAGTTTCGCCAAGGGGCATATCCGCAACGCGGTCAACTTCGCCTTTCCGAAGGAAGTCATGGAAGCCTGGCAGGATGACGTCATGGGAGGCCGGAGCCGGGAAGACTACGAAGAACTGCTGGGAGAATCAACAGACCGCAAGATTGTGGTCTACTGCGGGTTCGTCAAGTGTGCCCGGAGCCACAATGCGGCCGTCTGTGCGCGCGAACTGGGATACACGAACGTGTACCGCTACGCCGGTGGCCTCTATGCCTGGCGCGGCTCCGGTTATCCGCTGACTACCGAGTGACCAAGCGCAGCCCGCAACGGCTCGATGCGCGCGCCGATACTGCGACTGCCGCTGCGACTTCCGTCGCTGCGTTCGTCAGCCCGAGTTGTTCCTGAACGAATAATCATTCCGTGCAAGTTGCGGTGTCGCGGGCATTCGTGGTGAACGGCCCGCAGCGCCGCGCCCATCAGTCGGAACGCGTTGGCATCCGGTTTGCCCAGGGATTAAAGGAACCGGGGCTAACGCCCGGCGGCTGATGGATGATCGGGTTCGCCGCCGGTTTGATCCGCAGCTCGGCTTGGTTAGAGGCCTTGCAGGGCAACACGTCGAAATTCGTCATGTCGCATCTGCCAGACGTTTGCCATCTCCGCGACGCGCTGCGGATGCCGGCCGGCGAGGTCGTTCGTTTCGCTGCGATCGGACTTCAGGTTGTACAGTTCCCACTCGCCGTCTTCCCCCGCGGCGACCAGCTTCCAATCGCCGATGCGGATGGCCCGATTACCTTCGTGCGCCCACCAGAGGTCGTCTCGCGCGACGGGCTGTCCCTGCTGCCAGACAGCCAGCAAACTCCGGCCGGGAAACGGCGGCGGATCGAGTTCACGGGCGTCGGCCGGCGGCGGGTCGTCGACCCCTGCCACTTGGAGAATCGTCGGTACCAGGTCAATCACGTGTCCGACGGTCTGGTCCAGCCTGCCCGCTTTTCCGAGCCCTGCCGGCCAATGAAGGACCAGCGGCGTGGCAATCCCCCCTTCGTGGACCCATGTCTTGTGTTTGCGAAACGGCGTGTTGCAGGTCGTTGACCAACCGGGACCGAGGCAGAGGTAGGACTTGGCCGAGCCGGCCGCAGCGGTTGGGTCATGCCCATCGGCGCGAACCATGATTTCTGCACTGGCACCATTGTCTGAGAGGAACATGATCAGGGTATTGTCCAACGCATCCATGGCACGAAGCTGCTTGAGAACGCGGCCGATCTCGCGGTCGACGCGATCAATCATGGCTGCGTGAATCGCCATCTTCTCGGCCTGGAACTCCCGCTGTGCCGACGTCAGTTCCGTCCATGGCAGGGGCCGATTGACCTCACCCGGCCCCAGTTGCCGAATCGCATCCGGGAAAGCGTACGGTGGCCCCAGATCCCGTTCAACCGGCGAAAGCGTTGCGGACAACAGTCCCATCGCCTGCTGTTTTTGCCAGCGTCGTGCCCGCACTGCTTCCCAACCTGCCTGGTACGCTTCCCGGTTGCGTTTGATATCCGCCGGCAAGGCGTGGAGCGGGAAATGGGGCGCCGTAAATGCCAGGTAGTGGAAGAATGGTTGCTCCGCGTGCCGGTCGGCGTGTTCAACGAGACAGTCGATCGCGTGGTCCGCGATTGCGGTCGTCGCATAGTAGTCCGTCCCCGGTTGCACCGGCGGCAGCTTACGATCGTCCTGCCAATGGACTTGGGGATTGAAGAACCGCCCCTGATCGCGCAGGTAGTACGAGCGATCAAAGCCGGTGGCCAACGGCATCCCGTCCAAGTGCCATTTGCCGGAATGATAGGACCGATAGCCGAGCGGCTGCAGCCGCTGGGGCAGCAACGGCGCCCACGGCGGGCGGACGCCCCGTCCACCGCTGGGACGCACACCGGGTAGCGTGTCGCGACGAACCTGGTGCGGGTAGAAACCGGTCAGCACGGCGGCCCGGGTCGGCCAGCATCTGCCCGTGTTGTAGAACTGCGTGCACCGCAGTCCGTCGCCCGCCAACCGGTCCAAGTGGGGCGTGGCGATCTCGCCCCCGTAGCACCCCAAATCTGAAAACCCCAGGTCATCGGCAATGATGATCAGGATATTGGGCTTCACGCCTGGCTCGGCGCGCACAGGTTGCACCCAGGTTGCCAGGGCAACGAGTGCCGCGATGCCCGCAGCGACCAGCAACCTGACGCTGCGCCGCTGTGGCACTCCCCGGAACTCGCGGCGCGGGGACTTCCGGCGGTCACCGGCCAATCGGGAGGTAATAAATTGAACCACGATGAATCCTCGCTTTCAGATCTCGCGAACATCGCCCTCGTTGATCATGATCGACGGAGCAACTCTCGGCAGCCTCGACACGTCGGCTGCCATCATTTTTCGACCCTCTCTCGCCACGCTTCCCAATCGCTCGCCATGGCGGCCACGCGGTCGGGAAACACGGGAGCCAGATTGTTCGTTTCACTGCGATCGGCCTCCAAGTCGTACAGCTCCCACCGCTTCTCGCTCGCGCCCCAGACGAGCTTCCAATCGCCTTGCCGGATTGCCCGGTTTCCGAACAATTCCCAGCTCAACGATTCGTGACCGCCACGTCGTTGACCGCGAAGGACGGGCAGCAAACTCTTGCCTTCCAACGCCAGGAGTTTCTTGCCATCGAATTCAAAAGGATAGTCGCTCCCCGCCAGCTCGAGCAGTGTCGGCATGAAGTCGATAATGTGGCCCACCTGGTGCGTGATGGAGCCGCGCTCGACATTCCCCGGCCAGCGGACGATCATCGGTGTGGCGATTCCCCCTTCGTAACACCAGGTCTTGAACTGACGGAAGGGAGCGTTCTGAGCCCAGCCCCAGCCCTTGCCGACAAACTCGTAGCCGCGCCCGTCGCCGACCGGGATGTCCTGATTGTATTCGATGAATGCCTCTTCCTGACCGACTTTTCCGCTTGGCCATGAGGCACACCCGCCATTATCCGAGAGGAACATCACGACCGTATTATCCGCGACGCCCGCGTCATCGAGTGCTGCGAGGACGCGTCCAATACCGCGGTCCATTCGTTCCACCATTGCCGCGTACGTCTCCATGCGGGCTTCCTCACGTTGCCGTTCGGCCGCCGCAAGCTTGCCCCAATTCGGCACGTCGTAGTCGTAGCGGTAGTCGCCTTTCTTGTTTTCTGCGGCTGACAACTGCGGCAACGACGCGAAAAGTCCCAACTCGGCCTGGCGGGCATGCCGCCGCTCGCGCATCGCGAGGTAACCGTCCGAATACTTCCCTCGGTATCGCTGGATGTCTTCGGCAAACGCGTGCAGTGGAAAATGCGGCGCCGTATAGCAGAGGTGAACGAAGAAAGGCGCGGGCCCCTTGGCAAAGCGTTGAATCGTCTCGACGGCGTGATCCGAGAACGCGTCGGTCGTGTAATAGCCAGGCGGGAACTCGGTAATCCGTTGGTCGTTATGGGCGAATGCCCGGAATCGCCCGCCGTTGTAGAAGACGGGATCTTGCTTCGCCGGATTGAAGAAGTTGCAGCAACCGTCGAGCACCCCGTAATACTCGTCAAAGCCCCGGTCGATCGGCCGCAACGGCGCCTGACTGCCCAGATGCCACTTCCCCGTCAGCGAGGTTGCATAACCGGCGCGCCGCATCACTTCACCCAGCGTCACCATATCCGTTCGCAGTCGAGGTCGCTTTGCCTGCCGCGGGTACAGGCCCGTCAGCAACGCCGACCGGGTCGTGACGCAGACCGCACAGTTGTAGAACTGAGTAAACCGCATCCCGTCCGCCGCAAGCTGGTCCAGATGCGAGGTCTGAATCTCGCCGCCGTAGCAGCCGAGGTCGGAATAGCCCAGATCGTCGCACAAGATCAGGAGAATGTTCGGGCGTTCCAGGCGTGCCTGCGTCTTCGCCCCTTGCCTGCGAAGATCGGGAAGATCATAGGAGCGCAGCGCGCCAAAGACCGCCTGATGGATGTGCGTATACGCATCGCGGCTGGTCATCAACTCCCGCCAGGACGTGAGACCGTTGGTCGTCTGCACGCCTGCGATCAGATCCGGTTCCAGGTATCCCGCGTGCAAGGCTGCCGGCGCGGTCTCGCCAACGGCGTGAAGGGCCGCCTGTTTTCCGGCTGAAGATTCGGCCAGCCAGCGGGCGGTGACCAAGAGGTCTTCCGCCCGCATCGCCAGCCAACTGCGTCCCAGCATCTGGCCGATGAACGAATCCGCTCCGGGAAAGCGCCAATTGATGGTGCGTGTTTCGCCGGAATCCCTCACCTCGACAATCAGGACCGGATGCCCCTCCGCGTGCAAGCGCCGCGCCTGCTCGACTGCGGAAGCGATCCCGTCACTCGGAGCGATCACGATCGGCTGCCGCTCCCCACCCGGCCAATGCAGGGCGGGCAGGACAATCCCCGGCTCGGGGCGAAAAACCAGCTTCCTTGGCGATGCGGAAGCGTCCGCAGCTGTTTCGCCGACGGTGGTCTCGGTGGACGCCTTGCTTTCCTCGCTGCGGATGATTTCCACCTGCGGTTCCGGCAGTTTCGCGAGTGGGCGAATCCCCGTTGTCTGGCGGACCAGTTTCGCATTCAGGGGCGGGCGTCTCGCGGCCAGGGCTTGCTCGGATTCGGCATACACATCGAATACCGACTTCGCCCCCGGCAACCAGCGAACCTGGCCATGCGGCGTCACCTGCAATTGCTCGTCGCTGAGGATCGGCACATCCTCATCTTCAAAAACCTCCACATGCCGCTCTTGGAGCCAACGCGCCATGAAACGCACAGCGCCCTCGCGCATTCGTTTGCTGAACCCGTGCTTGTTATTCGTCTCCAGCAACTCGATCCGCTCTGGGTAGCCGAGCACGGTATACGCGCGCTTTGCCTGCCGGAACGCGTCCCATGCACCGTCGATCGGGACATAATCATGAGTGGCAGCCAGGATCAGCGTCGGCTTGGGTGCTCGCGCCAAAACAAAGTCCGGATGGTCGAAACCTTCGCGAATCTGGGCGTGCAGATTCTGTTCGGCGTCGCCCGGCCCTGGGAACTCGTTTTTGCGCCGATGCGTGGTAATGAAGCAACCCGGCGCGGCAGCCACGATCCGCTCGTCGAACGCCATCAAGTAGCTGGTCAGGTTCCCACCGCCGGAGTTCCCCGTGCAGCCGATTCGCGTTGGATCAACCTCGGACCGGCTGCAGAGGTAATCCATCGCTCGCATACCGTCCCAAACCATCATCGCGGCCAGCGACCGGCCGAGCAGGATCGGGGCGACGCCCAACGGATTGTGTTCGCTCCGTGGTCGGCTGATCTTGTGCGGCGTATCACCGATCAACTGCCGACGTTCACCCTGTCCAAGCGGATCGAAGCAGAGCACGACAAAGCCATGCCGGGCGAGCAGGATGCTGGCCTTTTGGTAACTCGAGTATGCCTTGCCGTTGGCCGAGTGTCCGCACGGCAACAGCACGCCCGGAAACGGACCATCGCCGGGCGGCCGATAGAGATTCGCGGTGACGTGAAACCCCGGCAAACTCTCGAACAACACATGTTCGATCGAGTACCCGTCTCGCTGCACTCGCCTTGTAACCTGTGCGTTCAACGGACTCCGCTGGGGCAGCGGACCGAACACGCTTCCCAGGTACGCTCGCCGCTTTCGCTGATACGCCTCGACGGCCGCGGGAGACTCCAACGCCGCCTCGAACTCCTCCAACCGCGCGTCCAGCGCAGCATGAACTTGCTTCCGCTGGTAGGCTCGCATCATCTGGTTTGCCTTGTCCGCATTGAACTCGGCCGGCAGCACGCGGTACTCGGAGACGGCTTGGGCTTGGCAGGCAAGCGGCACGAACAAGGCGATGGCGGTGATGGTTGTCTTCAGGCAGGAATTCATGCGGTCCACCGGGGGTCAATTTGATTTGCAGTCCCAAACACATCAATTGAGTCGTACAGGTTGGACGATTCAAGAGCAACTTCGCAGCGAAAGGGCCGCGTCGCACTGCAGGCAAGGGGAAACGTGTCGCGAGCGTTGGCTCGCTATTGGTTCGAGGCTCTGCCTCGTTAAAATCTAGCAAACGTACCCACACGATTGCTCGCGAGGACTACCAATGAGCGGATTTTCTTTGTTGTTGTCGGCGTTGCTTCTGACGGCCGAGCCGCAGGTCTTTCATGCGCAAGGAGAGATGGCCGGCGAGGTCACGCAAACGAGCGTCATTCTTCAATCGCGGCTCACGTCCGTGGAAAGCTTGACAGATGGCGACGTCGCAGGAGTGGCCGGGGTCGGTCGCTTCGAGTTATCCGAGCACAGCGACTTTCGCTCGGCCCGTCCCACCGATTGGCTGCGGGCCGAGCCGGACAATGATTTCCTGATCAAAGTCAAGGTGGACCGCCTCAAGCCGGCTACCCGATACTACTACCGGCTGGTGTATGGTGCGGATCGCGACTCGGTCAAGAAGGGGAATGCCTGTTCCTTCCGCACGCTCCAGGGACGTGAAGGCACGCGAGAGGTCAGCTTCGTTGTCGTGACCGGAATGAACTATATGTCGTTCCACTACGGCAAGGTGAAGAAGGGGAAGCGAACGGGAGTCGGGGCCTATCGAGGTAAGGATAAACCGCTCGGCTATCCGGCGTTGGCGACGATGCTGAAAATGAAGCCGGACTTCTTCGTCGGAACGGGCGACAACGTCTATTACGACAGTCACGACGACCGGGAAGCCACCGAGCTCAAAGACTTGCGGAGAAAGTGGCACGAGCAGTTCGTTCAGCCCCGGTTCGTCGAGCTCTTTCGTCACGTTCCCACGTATTGGGAAAAAGACGATCACGACCACCGCTTCAATGATTGCGACTGTGAGGGCAAACGTCCGCCGTTGAGTGACCTGGGGATTCGGACCTTTCGCGAACAAGTGCCGGTCGTTGATCCCCAGGATCCACTGGCAACGACGTATCGGACCCATCGCGTCAACCGCCATCTGCAGATCTGGCTGGTCGAAGGCCGTGACTATCGTAGCCCGAACAGGATGCCCGACGGGCCCGATAAGACGCTGTGGGGAGCCGAGCAGATCGCCTGGCTAAAACGAACGCTGCTGGCCAGCGACGCCACCTGGAAGCTGCTGATCTCACCGACGCCGATGGTCGGGCCGGACGACGCCTACAAGATCGACAATCACACCAACCACCGGGGCTTTCGTCACGAGGGACGCGCGTTCTTTGAATGGATCAAACAGCAGGAGCTCGACAAGCAGGGATTCCACGTGATTTGCGGCGACCGGCACTGGCAGTATCACTCGGTGGATCCCACGGGAATCGAGGAATTCTCCAGCGGTGCGCTGGTTGATGCCAACGCGCGTCTTGGCCGGGACCCGGGCGACCCGAAATCAACCGACCCCGACGCAACCATCACGCAACTTCATTCTCAAACCGCGGCCTCAGGTGGTTTTCTCAAGGTGACGGTCCACTGTAGCGGTGGCATTGGCTTCGAATTTTTCGACGAGCTGGGCACGCGTCTTTATCAGATGGTCAAATCGCCCCGTGATGGGGTGCCTGTGCCCAGGTAGAACGGCGGTTCAGGGCCGTCGAGATGCGACTTGCCGAATGGCTTGCACGTGGCCGGCGAGCCGAACGGTGCGTTTCGTCAATCCACTGGCTGGCGGCGGCAACGAACTTGTGGGACTTGTTGACTTCCCCTTCCGTAGCAGCGAGGAAAAAGCGACCTATACTTGCAGGGACCGGAGAACTCGCCCATGAATGGAATCTCCCATCGCTCGCTCGCCCACCGCACGCTCGGCATGCGGCTGCGGGGCGCCATGCAATCGATGTTTGGCATCGACCCCCGTTCCCTGGCGACCTTTCGTATCGGTGTCGCCGGCATCTTGCTGCTCGACCTGTGGTACCGAAATCGGGAGATCGGCCCCTTCTTCACCGACGCCGGTGTCCTCCCTCGGTCCGTCCTGATCGCCTACAACGAGCTGGGAAGCCGGTTTGGTTTCGACTTCGTCTGGTCCCTGCACATGGCCAGCGGCCAGTATTGGGCCCAGTTGCTGCTGATCCTGGTCGCGGCATGGTTCGCCCTCTGGCTGCTCTGCGGTTATCGCACGCGGTTGGCGGCGGCCGTCAGTTGGGTCTTGCTGCTCTCACTGGATTCGCGCAATCCGGACATCCTCAACAGCGGCGACGTGCTGCTGCGGTGCCTGCTGCTGTGGTCGCTCTTCTTGCCGCTGGGCGGCGTGTGGAGTCTCGACCGCCTGGTGCATCGTCCGGCGGATCGACTTCCGCGGCGGGTGCTGAGCGGAGCGTCCGCGGCGCTCCTGCTGCAACTCGCGATCATGTACTTCTATTCGGCGATCGCGAAGATGGATCCGGTCTGGCACACCGAATTCTCCGGGGTCTACTACGCGCTCAACTGCGATGCCTTCGTCGCGCCGCTCGGGTTGTGGCTTCGCGAGTTTCCCACCTTGATGATGGTGCTCACCGCCGGCACCTTCTGGCTGGAGCTTGTTGGGCCCCTGGTCCTGTTCCTGCCGTTCTGGACGGCCCGGATTCGACTGGCCATGATCGGCGCATTCTGGCTGCTGCATATGGGCCTGGGCGCTACGCTGACCATCGGCCTTTTTCCGATCATCTGCATCGTCGGCTGGACGCTCTTTCTGCCAGCCGAATTCTGGGACTGGCTCACGCCGCGGATACGCCGCTGCAGTCGCCTCCGGCTGGTGCGGCGCCTGCAGCTGGCGGCCCTCAGCGGTCGGCAAGCGGCTCGGGACGGGCGGTCGATGTGGCTGGCCCGAGCGGAGACGGTGCGTTGGCGAAACCGGGGCCTGCGCGCCTGGCTGGTGAACGGCCTCGTGCTGGGACTGCTGGCCTACGTCGTGTTGTGGAATGTGCGCGAACGCGACGTGGCGTACTGGGAGCAGCGGATCCTGCCCCTCTCCGCCAACGGCGTCGCACGCGTGCTGGGGCTGGATCAAAACTGGGGCATGTTCTCACCGATTCCTCGTACGGAAGACGGTTGGTTGATCATGCAGGGGACTTTGCGCGACGGCACCGTGGTCAACCTCTGGCAACCCGATGCGCCTCTTCCCTGGGACAAACCGCGGTTGGTCAGCGACACCTACGTGTCGCAGCGCTGGCGGAAGTACCTCGACAACCTGACCACCGATGCCTATGCCTTGCGGCGGCTGAACTTCTGCGAGTGGCTGGGGCGACGCTGGAATGCCGAACAGGCCGGCGGGGACGAGACCCGCGAGGTGGTCCTGATCGAACTGATCCACCGGATCGAAGCGACGCCGCCCCCGGGCAAACCGATCCCGCCGCTCGAAGACCGCGCGCTCTACACGTACCAGCCGTTGTATTACGATTGACTCTCCGCCCTGCAGCGGCGCGCCGCGGTACCGCCGGCTTCCACACCTCGTAGCGATGCGCGCTATCGACAAGTAAAATGACCGCAGATCCGGCGGTGGTGTGAATGGGTCGCTTGGTTTGCCAGGCACATGATAAGGAATCACGAATGAAGTCTCCCGCATTTCGCTTGTTCTGGCTCGTCGTGCCGGCCTGCCTGGCGGCGGCCACGACGGCGTCGGGCGCGGACACTCCCGCCGCGCCGGCAGCGACGCAGCGCCGGGCTCCGAACATCCTCTTCGCCATCGCCGACGACTGGTCGTACGGTCACGCGGGCGCATACGGCAGCACGTGGGTCGAGACGCCCGCATTCGATCGGGTTGCCCGTGAGGGCCTGCTATTCACGCACGCGTACACACCGAACGCCAAGTGCGCCCCGTCACGGTCATGTCTCCTGACCGGCCGCAACTCGTGGCAACTCAAAGACGCCTGCAACCACATCTGCTTTTTTCCGCCGGAGTTCAAGACGTACACCGACGTGCTGGCCGACCACGGTTACTATGTTGGTTACACGGGGAAGGGCTGGGGACCGGGCGTCGCCAAGGATGCAGCCGGCAAGCCGCGGGCGATGACCGGCAAGCCGTTCTCCAAACGCAAGACCAAACCATCGGCGAAGGGCATTTCCGGCAACGACTATGCCGGGAATTTCGCGGATTTCCTCGACGAGGCGCCGGCCGACCAGCCTTGGTGCTTCTGGTTCGGCACCACAGAACCGCACCGGGGCTACGAGTTCGGCGTGGGCGCGTCGCAGGGCGGCAAACGGATCTCGCAGATCGAACATGTGCCGGCGTTCTGGCCGGACGATGCGACGATTCGCCAGGACATGCTGGACTATGCGTTTGAGGTCGAGCACTTCGATCGTCACTTGCAGCGTATCCTGGCCCACCTGGAAGCGGCCGGCCAATTGGAGCAGACACTGGTTGTCGCGACTTCCGACCACGGGATGCCGTTTCCGCGTTGCAAGGGACAGGCCTACGACTACTCGAATCACGTCCCGCTGGCCGTCATGTGGCCTGCCGGGATCGCAGCCCCCGGGCGGACGGTTGACGACTACGTAAGCTTCATCGACGTGGCTCCCACTTTTCTCGACGTCGCCGGCGTCTCCTGGTCCGACGCAGGCATGGCCTCGACACCCGGCCAAAGCTGGCGAGACCTTTTCGCGGCGAAGCGGTCCGGCCAGGTCAATCCTCGCCGCGATCACGTGCTGGTCGGGAAAGAACGCCACGATATCGGTCGCCCACATGATTGGGGCTATCCGATCCGCGGCATCTTCAAAGGAGACATGCTTTACTTGCGGAATTTTGAAGTCGAGCGCTGGCCGGCCGGCAATCCGGAAACGGGATACTTGAACTGCGACGGCGGACCGACAAAGACCGAAATCCTCAAACGGAAACGGATCAACGGTCAAGCCGCGAGCTGGGCATACTGTTTCGGCAAACGCCCCGCCGAAGAGCTGTACGATGTGGCCAAGGACCCCGATTGCGTGAATAATCTCGCCGAGCGTGAAGCATTTCAGGCGGTCAAACGAGAGCTGGCTCAGCAACTCACCAGGGAGCTGACCGAGCAACAGGATCCGCGCACGCTCGGGCAGCGATCCTATTTCGATGCGATCCCCTACGCCAACCCGGGCACCCGCAACTTCTACGAAAGGTACCTGCGGGGTGAGAAGCTGTCCGCCGGGTGGGTCAATCCGAGCGACTTTGCGTCGGGAGTGGACCAACCGTAATTTGCCCGCCCGCCAAACGGTAGCGTCTGACGAGGGTCGATTCGTGATTTGCGCACCCCATCAGGACCTGCCAACTCATTCTTCCATCATCCAGACAGAATTCAATGAACTCACCTTGCCACGCCGCTTCCGTGACACTCGACGGCCAACCCACTTACGACGGAGCCCCTTTTCCGCTGGTCCTTTGTAACCAGAACCCGGCGATGGAACTCGGCACTGCGCTGGACTGGGTGACCCAGGAGCGGCAACAGTTGCTGGAGCAGGCCAGCCGCCACGGCGCGATTCTCTTTCGCGATTTCCCGATCCAGACGGCAGAAGACTTCGATTCGTTCGTTGCCGCCTTTGGCTTGCAGAACTTTGCTTACAAGGACTCGCTCTCCAATGCGGTCCGAGTCAACCGAACGGAGCGGGTGTTTACCGCCAACGAGGCTCCGCCGAACGTGACCATCTTCCTGCATCACGAGATGGCACAAACGCCCATCTATCCGAGCAGGCTGTTCTTTTTTTGCGAGCAGCCGGCGGAAGTCGGCGGCGCGACGCCCCTCTGCCGGTCCGACGTTCTGATCGAACGGATGATGGAGGCGTGCCCGCAATTCGTTGCAGACTGCCGGCAGCGAGGCCTCAAGTACAGCAACGTCATGCCGCTCGACGCGGACCGGCAATCAGGGATGGGACGTAGTTGGAAGGACACCTTTCGGGCCGCGGACCGGGCCGAGGCCGAACAGCGGCTCCGCGAACTCGGTTATCATTGGGAGTGGCTCGACGACGGCTGCCTCCGGGCGACGACACCCGTCCTGGATGCCGTGCGGGAATTGCCGGACGGCCGACGGACCTTCTTCAATCAGTTGATTGCTGCGTTTCAAGGCTGGAAAGACGATCGCAACGACCCGCACAAGTCGATCACATTTGGCGACGGAACACCGTTGGATCCGGCCATGGTCGACCTGGCGACCGAGTTGGCCGAAGCAATTACGTTCGACGTCCCCTGGCAGGCCGGCGACGTCGCGCTGGTGGACAATTATGTCACGATGCACGGTCGCCGCACGTTCGAAGGAACCCGCAAGGTGCTGGCCTCACTGGTGGCCGTCGACTGATGGCGCCTGAGGGCGTCACGGCGGCGGCGCCGCGAGTTAGGCCCCGATGTTCAAGCACAACTCGTGGGGACCGGCACCGGTGCGGCAGGCCGCCAGCGAGGTTTTCGCGGGTCGTTACAGATTGCCTGCCGAACCCATCTGAGGCGTTCGCCCGGGCATCGGATCATCGTGCGCCGCGCCGCTGCATGTAGTACTTCTGCACGGCTGCCACGCAACTTCGACCATCGCCGGTCGCCACCCCACAGTTCGCGCGGTCCGACCTGGCAAGTTCCAAGTGGGCTTTGACGCGCGCGACGCCCCCTTCTTCGAGGTCCGCGTCAATGTCCTCGCACCGCAAGCCAAAACATGGGCAGATGGGCGCGGCGGGGTCTTTCGGATAAAGCGGTTGCCGCAGCGACTCGACAGTCACGTGCTGCTCGAAGTGATCAAAGTAGGCGACCGGACAGGCGGGCGCATCGCAGAAGAATGCCGATTCCGCCAGCGACGCTCGAGCAGCCGGCTCGAGATGTGCTGCCAAGGTATTCTGGGCGACCGTCTTGCCGAGGCCGCCGCAACGGGGACAGCGGTCGCCCGGGTCTTCGGATTCTTTCACAAACGCTTTGTTCATGGCCTGCTGCCGGCGGATTTGTAGGGATCAAGGAACGCGTCATCGACAACTGCCACGGAGGCAGCCGCCTTCGTCGGAATGGGGAAGCCAGTCGCCACCGCCTGTCGCCACCGCCTGACGACCGTCTGGCGACAGGCAACGAGCTACGGGCGGCGGGCAATTCAACGTTGCTCACCCGTCAGCCGCGTTCGCTCGGCGCCCGATGACGTTACCGGCAATCACCCGGAACGAGATCCGTCCGCCGGCTGCGGTCCAGCCGGATCCTGGCCGTCGTGCCATGGCCCGGCAAGTGCCTGGTAGGCCGGTGGCGTGAGGGTGCTGCCGGCATCCCCGGCCCGCCATCCGGCGACGTGCCGCGGTGCCGCCTTGGCTGCCGACATCGCTTCCCAGCCGTCGGCCCAGCTACCATCACCATCGCTGACCTTCCCTTGCCGATCCACATGAAAGACCTTGCCCTCCCGGTAGCTGCGGACGGCCAGGTTGACCACCATGACCGCGGCCGCACCCAGCAGGGGATCATTGTTCACCGACGCCGGCTTCCCGTCTTCAATGGCCTGAATGAAGTTGGCGAAATGGGCCAGGTCAAACTTGTGCGTCGCCTCGGTTTCAAAGACCTCGTTCTCGAGTTTGCTGTTTCCGGTCACCTGCGGCCGTTCGGGAGCAAACTCGAATGACGCCTTGGGACCGCTCAAGTAGGCCGGTTTGTGGAACAGGAACGAACCATGGTGTCCGCGGATCACGTGCTCCAGCTTGAACCCCTCCCCAACCATCGTGCTGCTGACAAGTCCCTGGACGCCTTCATGGAAATCCGCGATGAGCGACGCCACGTCGGTTACCTGCCGATCGTCATATTCCATGAAGATGCCGCCACCGCCCACGACACGCCCTGGATAGCGCAGCCCAGTCGCCTTCAACATGCCTGTCACCCGGTGAACGAACAGGTCAGAGAACATCCCGTAGCCGAATGGCCAGTAGCAACGCCATTGACCATAGACGGCACGGTCGAAAACCATCTTCGGGGCCAGCCCCTCCTGGTGCCCCAGCCATTGGTTCCAATCGATATTCCGCGGAGTCATCTCCCTGGTGATCACGTTATGCCGGGACATGCCCAAGCTGCCGTTGCGAAAAAACTCGGTCTGGAACTGCAAGACCTTGCCGAGCTTCCCGGCGTTGATTTTTTCTCGAGCCAGATCCCAGACCGGGGAGCTTGACGACTGCACGCCGACCTGCATGACGCAGCCGGATTCGCGCCAGGCGGCGATCACCTGTTGCGACTCGTCGACAGTGTGCGTCATCGGCTTTTCGCAGTAGACGTGCTTTTTCGCATTCAAGGCGTCGATTGTCTGGCGGGCATGCCAATGATCGGGGGTCGCAATGCAAACGGCATCGACCCGGTCGTCTTGCAACATGTCCCGATAGCTGGCGTAGATGGTCGGTGCGACCCCGGTCTCCGTCTTGATGTAGCTTGCCGCCCGATCGCGATGGACGGCATAGACATCATTGACGGCGACCAGATCGATCTTCGCGCCCTGTTTGCGAAGGGCCGTCAATGACTTGACGTGGGCGGCGAATCCGCGCCGTCCCGGACCAATGAAGCCGATCCGCAACCGCTGATTCGCATTGGCCGCCCTGGCGGCAGAAGCGGCACTCGACACATGCCCGACCGCCGCACCTGCCGTTGCCGTTGCCGCGGTGCTCCCCAGAAAGCTTCGCCGTGAAACCGGTTCGTCAGGCATGGTGCCTCCCTTGCTCGAGATTGTGGATTGATCGTGTCGTGTCGTGTCGTGTCACGCCTACATTCAATACGGTTCACTGCGTATTCGGTGATAGCATCCGCAACGTATCACCTGGCAAAGCGCCAACGATTCTACCACGCATCCGCGGTTTTCCCGCAATCATGATTGGAAAACGACGACCTGCGAAATCGGATTGAACGGGGTTGCCGCGAGGAAATTTGGGAAGGATGGAACGTCATGCAAAGCATGACCTACGGAAGTACGGAATCCAATTGAACGGGATGGTACCAACAACCCGCGTTCGGCTCTCCCTCTCCAGGCTCGCCGCAGGTCTCCGCCCCCAGGCTCGGCGCGGGTCTCCGACCCCAGGCTCGGCGCGGGTCTCCGACCCCGCCGAAACCGCCGACCGAAGGTCTCCCCACCACCAAACGCCTCCCCCCCACGACCCGCCCCAAGCCGCACCCAACCGGCTCCTCGGGCATGCCCGCCGACCTCGGCGACCTGAGCCGAACCGTTGTGGTTCCGCGCATCAGCGAACCGCCTTGTCTTGACCGGGCACGACGACGACGGCAGGTCGCAGCAACCCAGTCGGCCGGCGCTCCAACCGGCCGTTTAGCTCGGTGCTTTGAACCGTGGTTCCGCCGGTTGCGAGGCGAAACCCGTCGCCGTCAACTTCTGCATTGATATTGGACAGCGGCGTGCGGTCGGCCGTAAATGTTACTTTGGTCAGCTCGATCCAATCGCCGTCCTGGGTCTTGACCCAACCATTGCGGAAGCGGGCCCTGCGGGGCTGCTGAGGGCTGAGGCCATCGCGTCGAAAGTCCTCCACAAACGAATACAGTCCTTTCAGCGGTGCGCCGGCCGTTTGCGTCTCAAATGTCGCCAGATGCTTCCATGTTTCTTGCTTATTCAAGTAGAAGTAGGCCGCGTAGACCGTGGTTTCGCGGCGAGGTTCGGCGTGGATCGCAAACCGGCAGGTCTCGCCGACCTGCCAGCGGTAGTCAAACATACTCTGAGCGCCTGTCCCTTCGCCGCCGAATCGCTTGATTCTGACTCCTTCGCCCTGGTGCAACACCTTGACTCGATCCGCCTCCTTGACTTGATTCGGGTCATCCTGCCGGCCCGGATCCCAGACGGAAAACAGAATCACCTTCCGCTCCGGAGCACTCAACTGCTGCATGCCAAAATAACCATGCTGGAAGCCGCAGGCCATGAAGTAGGAACCGTTCTGCGACGCTTCTACCACAATCTCGTTTTGGAACTGCAACGCGGGCGGCGCTTGATACCAAAGGTGCACCGACCGTGCCGCGCGTGGTCCGTCGTCTGCGACCGCCACGTGCACCGCGAGACCTGCAACGATCGACAGGATCAATATTCTTTGGAACAGCATGCGCTAAGGAACCTTCCCGGGAAGAGGCGACGCGGTCAGAACCGCCGCCAGGGATGCGAAGATGGTCTGACCGATCTGCCGGTAACCGGCGGCATTGGGGTGGACTCCATTGTTGGCCGGATAGCCGTCGACCGGGTCCAGGTTAAGGTGCGTCGGAATCACGAACAAGCGATCGGCGGCACGGTCGGCGTAGTGTTCCAATTGCCGCTCGACGAGCCGATGCTGAATACGTTTCCAGCCCCACCGCCGATA
The DNA here is from genome assembly GCA_030430075.1 of bacterium. Lineage (GTDB taxonomy): Bacteria > Planctomycetota > Planctomycetia > Pirellulales > Pirellulaceae > ARS98. The sequence goes on along the minus strand of JAUIGN010000025.1, from coordinate 44,974 downwards.
GCGATCCTGGTAGTTCGCTTCGAACGCCTCCTGGCGGGCGTTCGGCGGGGTTGTCAGGCAGATACCCAGCCGCGCTTGTGGTGCGGCCCGTCCAAACGCGTCCAGCAGCGTATCCGCATAGCCGAACATCGTGTCAATGCGCTGGTCGATGGCGTCGATCGAATCCGGATCGGCACTGAAGCAGTCGTTAATGCCGAGCATGAACACAACGATGTCGGGAGGCGTTCCGCCGCATGCTTCACGAATGTAGCGTGACACGTCCAGCTGCGGCTTGGATTGATCGTCGAGGAACACGAACGGGCTGCTCCGCTTGCGGTGGGTCCCGTCCGGCTCCGGCTCGTAACGCGTCACGAATCGCTGCCAGGTCCAACCGCCGTAGCCTTCATGGGCCACGCCGGGTTTCGCGGAGGCCGGTTGATGGGTCCCCAGCATGCGGCACGTCGGATTCGCCGGATCGGCAAACAGTCGAGCGATCTCGTTGGGATAGGCCGTAGCATGCGTGAGGCTGTCTCCTACGATCAACAGTTGGAACCGGCTGTCCGCTTGGAACGCGGCAGGCAGGACCCGCAAGTTGGTGGACTGCGATTCCAGCACCGTTCCCGACGCGTCCCGCACGGTGAGCGTGAGTCGATGTGTCCCGAGGTCGCCTTCTGAGGGCCGGCAGGACCAGCGTTTCGAATCCACTTCGCCGAGGTCGCAGTCGACCTGGAATCGGTATTTCCCCGGTTGTTCCATGAGCACGATGTTGTCGAAGTAGACGGCCGTCTCCAGCCCGGCAACCGCGACAACTTCTCGCGGGAGCGTCAGGCGCGCCGAGCTCAAGGCTGGTGAATCCGCCACGGCTGCCCCGGCCGTCAACAGGGCCAGGCAACATGCCCACACCAGCGCATCATGCACCGGCCGATCAACCGTTCCTCCGAACGTCAAATCCGGCTGCCGTCGCCAACCAATTCGCTTTCCCTTGAAGACGATCATCGGTCTCCTTCCTTTACTGGCCGAGTTCCAGGCTGGATGATTCGTGAACCACCATCAGCTTAATGCAAATCGTTGTGTTGCGTTCATTCGCGGTGCACTGTCCCAAAGCGCCGCGGATCGCAACCAGAGCGAACTGGCGTCCGGCCGATCGTTTGCCGGCGGCGCCGCCACCTGATCGATCGGCGGCGGGAGTCACGTCATGCGGCGGCAGGCGCGTCGCACGAGGCGCCTCGCCACAGGGTTGCCGATCCGCTGGCGGCGGCTGCAGTTTGACCGCCCCGGTGTCGAGCGAACCTCAATCGAAGAATGGAAAGAGCTTCTTCAATTCCTCGCGATTCGGCTGGCGGCCATACTCGCAGACCTCGAACGCTTCGGCGTGCTTGACCTGCTTGCCGGCTTGCTCGCCGTACCAGTCGATCAAGGCGCCGCGGTACTTGTCGGCGATGCGGCCTTGCCTGCGTGACCAACTTTCCGTCGCCAACTCGCGCCGCGCGATGGGATTGTCGGCCTTTCGCTGCCTGAGCGTCGCCTCCGAACCCAACGCACCGCCTTCATAGACTTGAGACACCAGGGCGTCGACCGCGTCCATCTTTTTTTCGAACACATCGTCGATCGAAACCACGACGTCCGGAGTGAATGGATTGGGCTTTTGAAAGCCGTCCGAGTAATACATGAAGACCGGGTTGCGTTCCAGCGGCGGAGTATCGGGACAGAAGAAGGGCACGGCCACCATGTAGGCCGAATCCTGAACGAGAACGCCCGTGTAGCGATGGTCGGGGTGGTAGTCGTTGGGCCGATGGGCGATCACAATGTCCGCCTTCCAGTTGCGAATCAGCCGCGTGATCGTCTTCCGATTTTCGAGCGTCGGCAACAGCTCGCCGTCATGAATGTCCAGCACTTCGGCGGTTGTGCCGATTCGCCGAGCCGCCTCGTGGACCTCGGCCGTCCGTCGCCTGGCCAACGGCCCGCCCGCCATCCGCCAGTGACCGATGTCGCCGTTGGTGACCGAGACCATCTTGACGTGGTGGCCTTGCTGGGCCCACATGACGGCGGTTCCCCCCATTTTGAACTCGCAGTCGTCCGGGTGAGCGCCAAAGGCGATGATCCGCAGTTTTCCGTCGCCGTCGTCGGCACGGATTGCCGACGGCACGGTGATCGCGAGCGAGGCAAATAGAACGGTAAGGCAAATCCTGGCGACTGGCATTCGGCAACTCCAGCGGTGAAAGCGAGCGAGGCAAGGTACGTCACGTGGCGGCGGAACGGCCGGCCGGCGCCGCGCCGCATGCCGCGAGGCAAGTATACGCGGTCAGAGAGGGCGGCAGCAAACATCGATCAACCGGTTCGCCATCCCGTATCGTGAGGCTGCGGCCGGGCGGCGATCCGGTTCAGGCGCGTCGCCGACGACGTTCCGCAGGCCGAGAAACCTGGCGGCAGCGGTCGTCACGGCAGGGTGCTCCCGGTCGCAAAGCAAGTGCGCTGGCGGGTTGTTGCAGGAGGTCCGAGCACGGCAGCGAAAGCTGGAGGGATGGTAGCCTGCCGGGTTACAGGACCTCAAGCGGAGCCCGCCGGCAAGCGCCGTCGGTGCGCGGCGGGTGGCCGTGCTTGTTGAGTTATCGATTGGAATGAGTCATATTTAGAGAAGCCATTTGACGGAGCCTCGTTCGCGATTCCCTCCAAGACGGCCTTGTGTCGCCTCGTCCCTCCAGGAGCCCTTTCATGCCCGTACGTTCCAACACCAGTCGTCGTGATTTTCTCAAGACTTCGGCCGTCGCCGGTGCGGCCACGGTCGCAGGCGGTGTATTCAGTCAGCTTGCCGCGGATGAATCGAATTCGCCCAACGAAAAGCTGAACATTGCTTGCATTGGTACCGCCAACCGCGCCGCTGCGGACGTGGCGGGCGTGAAAGGCGAGAACATCACCGTCTTGTGCGACATTGACTCCGTCTACCTGGATCGAGCGAAGACGCAGTTCCCGGACGCGCGCACCTATGCCGACGGCCGTGAGATGCTCGAAGCGGAAGAAAAGAAGATCGATGCCGTCGTGGTTGCCACCGCCGATCATACGCACGCTCCGTTCAGTATCCGGGCGATTCGCAAGGGCCTCCATGTCTATTGCGAGAAACCGCTGACGCACACGGTCGAGGAATCGCGTCTGGTTGCGGAAGCGGCAGCCAAGCATAACGTGGCCACGCAGCTTGGCACACAGATCCACGCCAACGACAACTACCGTCGCGTCGTCGAGATCATTCAGGCCGGCGCGATTGGGGACGTCACCGAAGTCCACGTCTGGGTCGGCAAGGGCTGGGGCGGTGGCGAGCGACCGATCGGCGGCGAAACGCCTCCGTCGACATTGAGCTGGGATCTCTGGCTGGGACCGGCCCCTGAACGGCCGTTCGTGGCGGGCCGATATCACCCCGCCCAGTGGCGCCGCTGGTGGGACTTTGGCCAAGGAACGCTCGGCGACATGGCCTGCCACTACATGGACCTCCCGTTCTGGGCATTGAAACTGCGGCACCCCACCCACTGCGAAGCCGAAGGCCCCGAGGTGCACCCGGAAACCTGCCCGCTGGGGCTGACGGTTCGCTACAAATTCCCCGAACGGGACGGCCTGCCGCCAGTCGATCTGACCTGGTATGACGGGAACATGATCCCGAAAGCGATTCATGAGAAGCGTGTCCCCGGCTCGGGCGTGATGTTCGTCGGCAATGAAGGCATGCTGTTCGCCAACTACGGCAGCTACAAGTATTTCCCCAACGACCCGGCCGCGAAACTGGCGATTCCCGAGAAGACGATTCCCGCTTCGATCGGGCACCATGCGGAATGGATCAAGGCCTGCAAAGACGGCTCGCCAACCACCTGCAATTTCGACTATTCGGGTGCGTTGACCGAAGCCGTTCTGTTGGGCAACGTCGCCTATCGGACCGGCGAGGCGCTGGAATGGGATGCCAAGGCGCTGAAGGCGACCAACTGCGCGGCAGCCGACAAATACGTGCGCAAGGAATATCGCGAGGGTTGGGAAGTCGCCTGACCAAGATCGGAATCGTAACTTCGATGGATGTCGCCTTTCGCGGAGCGGAGGGCGGCTCTCTTTTCCTGGTATCCCGGCCCCTGGTCCCCCGATGCAAGCCGCTTCCTGTCCGGATCTCCGCCGTCTCCAACGCCGGCAACGGCGCCGGCTGTTGCAGTTGGGCGGGCTGGGAATGCTCGGCATGTCCTTGCCGACCTGGCTCGACCGGCCTCAACAGCAAGCGTCCGCGGCGTCGGTGCCGCGGACCTTCGGCCAGGCCAAGGCGTGCATCTTTCTATTCATGTGGGGCGGTCCGGCACAGCACGACACCTGGGACTTGAAGCCCCACGCCCCAGCCGAGATCCGGGGCGAATTCCAGCCGATTGCGACGGCGGTCCCCGGGATTCAGATCTGCGAACACTTTCCGCAGCTTGCCCGCCGCACCGACCGGCTCTCGATCATTCGGTCGATGACGCACGGCGACGTCAACCACACGTCGGCCACGCATTTTCTCCTCACCGGTCAGCCGCCGCCGGGCAACACCGAGGTTCGCGCCCAGTGGCCGCACATCGGATCGGTGCTGGCCCATTTGGGCCGCGGCAGCGGACCGTTGCCGCCGTTCATCTCGATGCGTCCGAAGCTCGAGAACACCGTGCCGCGGTTCGTCGAGCAAAGTCAGGGGCAGTTCGCCGGGTGGTTGGGCCCGGTCGACGATCCGTTTACGATCGACCATGCGCCCGATCGCGCCGACTACCAGGTAGGTGACCTGACACTGCCCGCTGACATCCCGCAGCAGCGGCTTTCCGAACGGCGCCGCTTGCTGGCCGACTTGAACGATCGTCTGGCGGATGGCAACGCGGCGTTCGACGCCAAAGCGGCCAACGAGCAGCGCGCTTTCGACCTCTTGACCTCGTCGATCTCCGGCAGCGGGGCCTTCGATCTCACCCAAGAATCGACCCGCATGCGGGAGCGTTACGGGCTCAATCCGCACGGCCAGTCCGTCCTCCAGGCAAGGCGGTTGGTGGAACGCGGGGTGCCGCTGATCACCGTCTTCTGGCCCAACGACGGCATCAAGAATGTAAGCGTTTACTGGGACACGCATAGCCGTAACTTCATCGACCACAAGACCCGGCTGATGCCCGCCGCCGATCAGGCCTTTTCCGCCCTGCTGGACGATCTTCAGGACCGCGGCATGCTGGACGATACCCTGGTCGTCTGGTCGGGCGAGTTCGGACGGACGCCGAAGGTCGGCCAGCGGAACAGCGACGCCGGCGCCGGCCGTGATGGTCGCGACCATTGGCCTAACTGTTTTACGACCGTGCTGGCAGGCGGAGGTGTGCGGGGCGGTTACGTGCATGGCCGGTCCGACCGCCAGGCGGCCTACCCGGCCGAATCTCCGGTCGCCCCAGCCGACCTCGTAGCCAGCCTCTATCATTTGCTCGGCGTCCCACACGACCTGATGCTGCACGACACGGGCGGACGTCCGCACCGTGTCCGGCCAGGTGCGGCCATTCGCGACCTGTTTGCATGAGCTCGGGGCCGGCAGCGACTTCCCGCAGGCCGCCGCCTTGCCTGCCGATCGCTCGGCTCAAGACGGTTCGCGAACCGGAGCCAGGCAACGGAGGAGAAATTCATACGTCTGTTGGGCGATTCCCGGCGCCGTCGACTCGCGGGGCCCAGCCACGTTCAGCGTCTCGATCGCTGCGTCCTCGAGCCACCGGATTGCCAGTGCCGGGGCGGGGCGGTCGGCAAGGTCGACCAGGAAGAACGGCTTACCAACCTGCCGTGCGACGCGATAGGTGAGCTCCGTACCGCCAACCAGGGCCTCCCGATAGAGGATCAAGGTCGCGTCCGAGTCGACCACATTCTGACGGGTCCGCACGGGATAATTGGCCGACGCCGTTTCGCGCAGGCGGTAGTGGCCGGGTATCGGTCCGTCTTCCGCTCGGCGCCCGCTCGGACACCAACCGCCGTGTGGCAGCCCGAGCGTAATCGCAGCGTCCAGGGCCGCCCGATCGACGCCGGTCTGTCCTCCGGACACAATCCGTTGCAAGGCATATTGCGGTTCGGAGTTTGCCATGGCGGCATCTTACCAAAGCGTCTGGGAGGCGTGCGAGGCAGGCCGCGGAGGCGACGTTGGACGACGGAGCAACGCGTCAGGACGAGCCAAGACAACTTGCGTACCGTCAGCAGAGAGCACGTGCCGGCATCGGTTGATAACGCGTTCCCGCACGATCCCAGGCCGCTTTTCGCCCTGCACGGTATGACGGAGGAAATCACCCTGCTCCGAGCCAGCCAATAACCCGCGTTCAAACGTGTTCGCCCGCCAACCAGGCAGTGCTGAAGGCCGCCTGAAAATTGTAGCCGCCGATCGGACCGTCCAGATCAATCAGCTCTCCGGCGAGAAACAGGTTGGGGACGAGCTTGCTCTGCATGGTGCGAGAATCGATTTCGCGCAGCGATACGCCGCCGGCCGTGACTTCCGCCTTGCGGAAACCGCGCGTCCCGCTGACCGCAATGCGGTTCTCCTTGAGGGCCGCCACCAACTCACGGCGCTGCCGCTTGGAGACTTCGGCCGCTTTGAGGTCGGCCGGCAGGCCCCGCTCCACCAGGATCGCCTCGGCCAGCCGGCGCGGCACGTGCCGTGCCAGGATCCCCGCGAGTTGTTTCTTGCCGTCGGCGGCACACGCGCCGGCAAGCTGCTCGTCCAGAGCGGGCCCGGCGCCGGTCGGCAAGAAGTCGCATTCCAGGACCAGCCGGTGCGGCGCATCATGCCCCGTGATGGCTCGACTGATGTCCAACGCCACGGGCCCGGAAAGGCCGAAGTGCGTAAATAGCAATGACCCACGCCGTTGGTCCAGGCACCGCCCTTTCTTACCGCGCCGGCTAGGCTGGCCAGCCGCCGGCTCATCAGGAACAAGCCGCATGGCGACGTCGGGGATCGTGACGCCGCGCAAGGCCCGCACCCAATCCGCATTGGTGGTCACCGGGGTCAATGCGGGCCTCGGCTGGACAATCGTATGGCCCAGGGCGGCGCACCAGGCATATCCGTCTCCCGTGGTGCCGCAACCAGGATAGGATTGCCCGCCCGTGGTCAAAATGACCTTGTCCGCCTCCAAGGTACGCTGAGGAGTAACGAGCTCAAATGCGCCGGCGGCGGCGCGGATCGTGTGCAGTGGTTCGTCCAGGGCCAAGCTGCAATCGCTCCGGCGCAGGCGGCGGAGCAGGGCGTCCAGGACGTCGATCGCCCGATCGCTGGCGGGGAAGATTTTCCCGGTTTCTTCGACCTTGGTGGCGACCCCTTCGGCGGCGAAGAGTTGAACCACGTCTTGCGGGCTCAAGGCGGCCAGAGCCGAATGGAGGAAGCGACCGGCGTGCCCGAAGGCGGTGACGATGCCACGCTCGTCGGTCTGGTGCGTGAGGTTACAGCGGGTTCCGCCCGACATCAGGATCTTGGCGCCCGGCTTGCGGTTCTTTTCCAGGAGCAGCGTGCGGCGACCACGTTCGGCGGCCCGCGTCGCCGCCAGCAACCCGGCGGCCCCCGCTCCTACGACAATCACGTCCCACCGCATACGTCGGTGCCTCGTCTCGAAGAGCGGCCCACCCTGTCCGGCATTCAGTTCGTCGGTCCGATTCCGCACAAATCGGGATAACGCCTTTGAAGATCTGCCAACGGCGGCGTTTCGATCTCGATGCCTGCCGGGATCTTGTCGGGACGCTCGATCCGATCTCGGTTGTGGTAGTAGAGGGCCTTGAAATAGCGGCCCTGTCCGTCGTAAACCCGCTTGGAAATGTACCAGAAGCTGTCGTCCGCGCGGGTCACATACGTCGTCGCATGGCGGGCAGGCCCCGCATGGACCGGCAACCGCGGCTGCGTTGCTGCAGGATCTGCGTCGCCCTTGATGGACCAACCCGCACCAGGCTGCTGCGGAAAGGCTGGCGTGCCGGGCTGCTGGGAATCGCCCGGGGGCGGCGTTTCGACCGGCGGCGACGTTGTTCCACTTGGCGGGCCGCCGGCAGCTACGAAAGTGCCGGCAGGCTCGCCGGCGCGCGGCGGATAGCCGCGCGTCGGTCCCTGATCGAATTGGGGCGAAACCGGTTGTGGTTCGCTCCCTTCCTGTGATGCATAGCGGGGACTCGCGGACAGGCCGGTATCGCTGACCGGCTTGGCTCGCAAGATCGTGGGAAGCTGCGTCCGCTCGGCCAGCGTGGCCTCCTCGCCGGATGGCACTGCGGCGGCTCGGATTTCAGCCGGCGGGGCGGCCGGCTCCTGAAACTGCCTTGTCGCGAAAATGCCTGCGGCGACCACCACCGCCAGTCCGCCCACCATCAACCATGACTTGTTTGCTGCACTCATCTGGATGCCTCCTCCCTGAGGCACGACGGTCGTCAATCGCAAGATGCCTGCCGAACCTATGGAATCCCGGGCCGCTTCCTGCGCCCCGGGGCGAATCGTCAACCATTCGTGGGTGGCGGCGAACCCCCGCCCACGTCGACTCGCTCCGCGACACGCAGGCGCGCACTGCGACTGCGTGGGTTCTCAAGTAACTCTGACTGATTAGGCCGAATCGGCTTTCTCGTCAAGGTCATATACCGCGGGTCGTCGCGAAAAGCGGCTTTCACCAGGCGGTCTTCCAGCGAGTGAAAACTGATGATCGCCAGCCGGCCGCCGACGGCGATGGCGGGGGGAATCCGCCGCAGCGTCCGCTCCAAGGCGGTAAGCTCGTCGTTGACCGCGATGCGCAGCGCCTGGAACGTGCGCGTGGCCGGGTCGATGCGATGATTGGGGCTCCGCGGGACACACTTCCGGACCAGTTCAGCCAGCTCGCGGGCGGTCCGAATCGGGTGCTCCCGTCGCCGCATCACGATCTGGCGGGCAATCCGGCGGCTCATCCGCTCCTCACCGTATCGGTAGATGAGGTCCGCCAGCGCTTTCTCGCTCAACCGTCGCAACAACCCCCAAGCGGGTTCGCCCTGGTCGGGATCGAAGCGGAGATCCAGTTCGCCCGGGGCATCGTAGCTGAAACCCCGAGCGGCGTCCGCCAACTGGTCGCTGGACAGCCCCAGGTCCAGCACGACCCCTTTGACCGGCGGCAGCTCGAGCTGGTGGAGTACCTCTGGAATCTCGCGAAAATCGGCGTGGGCCACCTGCACCGGCAGCCCTTTCAAATAGACTTCGGCCCGCGCGATGGCAGCCGGGTCCCGATCGAAGCCGATCACCAAGCCGTCCTGGCCAACGCGTCCGGCGAGCAACCGGGTGTGACCGCCGCCCCCCAACGTGCCGTCGACAAACGTCTCGCCGGGTGCCGGAGCGAGCCATTCGAGCACCTCGTCCGGCATCACGGATCTATGCGTCGATTTAGGTGGTTGCATATCACCGGGATAGCCGCATTCGGCCGACGCGCCAACCCGTCGCCGCCAGCGAACCGCGTCGGCAACGGTCTCAGCCGAGCCCGGAGGCTTGATACGCAGGACGGGGAGTTGCCTGGATGAGCTGTGGCCAACCCCCAGCGGGCGCCAACCGAAAACCGAGTGGGCGTGCTGAATCATGACTGCCGCGCCGCTTGACGCGTGTCGGCCCAGCCGAAACAGCACCCGCCCCGGGGGCACGTCCCTGCGCCCCGGAGAAGGGCCGATGCCTGCAGGTTACCGGAGAGGGTCGCCAGTAGACCTGCCTTGCTCGTTCGCTGCGTCCTGCAACGAACACCAGGAAACCCAGGACCGCCGAAGCGGCCCCGCAAGTCAGCTAGTGGCCGCAAGCTGACTTGCTGGTTCTCCTGGCTAACGGACGGACGTCGCTCTTGAACTCGCCTTGTCTCCCCGGCAGCCGAGCTGGACGTCCCTCAGCGGCTGCCTGTCGTAATTCACCTTGTCAACGCGGTCGCGACGGCCGCAACTCTGCTGGATCGTTTGTCTGGTCCCCCGCACCCTGCGAACTTCTGGTGGCGGTTTCGGCCGCCGGCGGGATCACGGTCGCGGAACCGTCGAACGCGCTTTCCGCGATCTCGTCATACCGCGGTTGAATTTCCATCAAGTAGGCATCCCATTGATCTCGATTCCAGAGCTCAAGGTGGTCCCGCACGCCCAGTAGCACGACTTCCTTGGCCAGTCGCCCGAACTCAGCCAGCTCGACCGGCACCCGCAAGCGGCCCTGGCGGTCAATCTCGACCCGTTGGGCCCGAGCGTAGAACATGCGACTAAAGGCGCGAACATCTTGCCCCGTGGGAGAATTGCGGCCCACTTGAACCGCCAGTGCAGAAAACACGTCTTCTGGAAAAAGTTGAATACATCCATCGGTCCCCGGTGCCAGGTACAACGTCTTCTGATCCGGGAACCCCAGCGATTCTCGGACCGGCTTTGGAACGGCAATTCGCTGCTTCTCGTCGATCGTGCGGACGAATGTCCCGGTCAGCAACATGCCACCATTCCCCACCACTCCGGCCCACTTCCACCCCAAGATATCCACATCGGCTCAAAAATCAACTCGATTTTGACCCCGGAAAAACAGGCACTTTTCGTCCGCCGAATGACGTAGACAGCGCTAAGCAAACGACTTACGGAACGAGGGAGAATTCGCAAGAAAAGCAAACTTTTTTGCCCGCTGTCAGATCAGCGACGGGGGCCGTTCCCACGGCGAAGGTGCGCCTCGTAGAGCGTCTGATAGCCGGCGATCATGGCGTCCAGGGAGAACCTGTCCGTTACGCGGGCCCGGTTTTCGCTTCCAATCTGCCGCCCCAACCGGGCATCCCGGCCTACCGCCACAACTCGCTCGATCAGCGCATTGGAATCGCCGAACCGGACGGTCTGCTGCGGTTGATTGGCGCCCAACAGTTCACGGACGCCATGGGTTTGGGTGGCAACCAGCGGGAGGCCGGCGGCCATCGCTTCCAGCACGACGTTCGGCATCCCCTCCCAGCGTGAAGTGAGCACGAACATGGATGCGGTCGCCATCAGTTGTTCGACGTCCGGGCGCCAGCCGAGGAAATGCACGCGGCTGGCAACGCCGGCCTGTTCGGCCTGCCGCCTGAGCCGCCCTTGCTCGGGCCCCGATCCGACGATCACCAGATCATGCTCCGGCAATTGCGAGAAGATGCGGGAGATATTTTCCAGGAGCCAATCGAGCCCCTTCTGGGGATGCAGGCGACCGACGCTGAGAATCATTTGGCGGCCCGGCGCCAAACCGAGGCGGGTTGGATCCAGGGGGGACGCCGCCTGGTACCGGGCGACGTCGACGGAATTTGGAATCACCACCAACCGCTCGGCGGACAGCCCGATGGACTGGCGTGCGTAGTCGCAGACGGCTTCGCTGACACAGACCACCGCGGCGGATCGCCGGGCCGCCCGTCGTTCAAGGTGTTGTCGCCACCGCGCGGGATCCGCCACCCTCAGTCCCATGAACCGCAACCACCGGCCGTCCCCGCCCGCCAGCCACGTCAGGACGTCAGCGTGAAACAGAAACGACTGCACGACGCTCGGCTCAAACTGGCGAAGTACGCGTCGGAGCCGCCGGATCGCCGCCCCCAGTTGCCATCTGGAGGCGGCATCCAGAAATTTCGCTGTGATTCCGCTCGACTCCAGGCGTTCGACGAGTGCCGCCTGGTCGCCGCGCGGCCGGGGTGCAATCGAAACAACCAACGGCTCGAACCGCGACCGCTTGAGTCCGAGTGCCAGTTGCGTCAGGCAGCGTTCGGCTCCACCCACGTTAAGTTCGGTGATCACCAGTGCGACTCGAACGCGTTCGTCCTGGGCTCGTTCGTCCTGGGCTCGTTCGTCCTGGGCTCGTTCGTCCTGGGTGGTGGGTTCAGTCATCAAGATCGGTATGAACTGCCGTTTCGTGTTCAGGGTATCAAACTTATACTCGGATCATTCCGCGGCCTGGCTGCAGGAAAGTGGCCTGATGGCTGCAGCACTGGGGGCCCGTTGGCTGGTGGTAACCTGTCGGCGATGGCCTGTTGGCGGTGAATGGCCTGTTGGCGGTGACGCGACTGCGGCGATGGGTTGGCCGGTCGGCGGTGGTTTTCCGGCAGCCATTTGACCGAACTGCCTGCGGCTGGCTGACCGAACTGCCTGCGGCTGGCTGGCCAAACTGCCTGCGGCTGGCTGGCCAAACTGCCTGCGGCTGGCTGGCCGAACTGCCTGCCCAATCCGGCCACGCGGCCCGGCCGCTCAACCGTCGTCTCGCAACGTTCGCCCTGGGGCCAGCTCGCAGCCGAAGCCGTCTCCGCAAAACACGATCCCGTCCGGATCGGGCTCCCGCATGTCGGAACTTGACCAATACGATTACCACCTTCCCGAGGAACTGATTGCTCAGCAGCCGCTGCGGCGCCGTAGCGATGCGCGGCTGATGTTGGTGGATCGGGGCCGCCAACGGATTGATCACTACCATATCCGTGACCTGCCTGAATTGCTAACACCGCGCGATGCGCTGGTCCTGAACGACACCCGCGTCTTGCCGGCCCGCTTGACCGGCTTCCGGACGCGAACGGGTGGCCGGTGGTCCGGCCTGTTTCTGGCCGACGCACCTCAGCCAGCCAAGCCGTCCGGTCCGTCCCAGGGTGGTGGGGCGTCTGCGCCTTGCCGGTCGCCGGGGCGGAACATCTGGCAGGTAATGAGCAAGACCCGCGGTACGCTCCAGCCGGGCGAAGAGGTGACGCTGGTCGATCACCGCGGCCAGGCAGCCTTGAGACTGGAGATGGTGGCCGACCAGGGCGGCGGCATCTGGGCGGCTGTACCAAACTGCGACGGGGAGACCGCGGACCTTCTGGAGAAGGTGGGACGGGTTCCCTTGCCTCCCTACATTCGGGGCGGCGAGATGGTGGCAGCGGATGTCGACCAGTATCAAACTGTCTTTGCCTCCAAGCCGGGCGCCGTGGCCGCCCCGACCGCCGGTCTGCATTTCACCGACGAATTGCTCGCCCGCTTCCGCGCCGCCGGTATCAGCACCTACCGGGTTACCTTGCATGTCGGGCTGGGGACGTTCCGCCCTATCGGGGTCACGCAGTTGGCCGACCACACGATGCACAGGGAATGGGGTACCATCGACCAGTCGACGGCCGATGCGCTCGATGCGCATCGTCGCGGCGGAGGGCGCCTGGTGGCGATCGGGACGACGTCGGTCCGCGTTCTGGAAACGGCTGCGGCCAGCGGCGCGCTGCAAGCCTGGACGGGCGAAACCAGCCTCTTCATTCGCCCTCCCTACACGTTTCGCGCGGTCGACGCGCTGCTGACCAACTTCCACTTCCCCCGAAGCACTCTCTTGATTCTCGTCCGGACGTTCGGCGGCGACGCACTGATGCGCCGCGCCTACGAGGAAGCAATCCGGGAAAACTACCGCTTTTATAGCTACGGTGACGCCATGCTGATCATCTGAGCGCGGGCAACACCTGCGTATGCGGCTCGCCCGAACCTCGTCCTGCCGCGGCTCACGCCGTGCCGGGCGCTGGCTGAGCCAGTGCCTCACTTCGTCACACGATTCCAACACACGCACTCTCGACGGGAAACGCACCAATGATCGACTGCCGCCCTACGGTCCTGGAAGGTTACGGCGTGCGGCTGGAACCGCTCGCCTCCGAGCACCAGCAAGCGCTCGCGGCCGCTGCCAGCGACGGCAACTTGTGGGAACTGTGGTTTACGAACGTCCCGGAGCCGGACAATACAGAGCAGTACATTGCCGAGGCGCTTGCCGGCCAGGACCAGGGGGTCATGCTGCCCTGGACCGTTCGCGACCTTCATGAGGGAACGGTGATTGGCAGCACGCGCTACCATGACATTGTGGCGGAGATTGACCGCGTCGAGATTGGCTACACGTGGTACGGCATGCGGTGGCAGCGAAGCCACGTCAATACGGGCTGCAAGCTGCTTTTGCTGGAGCACGCATTCAATACGCTGGGCTGCCAGGTTGTCGGTTTCCGCACGGACAACTTCAATCTGGCTTCCCAGCGCGCGATTGAAGCGTTGGGTGCCAGGCAGGATGGAATCATCCGCCACCGCCGTCGCCGTCGTGACGGATCGGTTCGTGACGACGTGGTGTACAGCATTCTCAGTCACGAGTGGCCTGACATCCAGCGCCACCTCCGGGCCCGGTTCGTCCGCCATGAAAGCGATCTAAGCTAGGTGATCGCACCACCTTGCAGATGCTCGATCAGAGCGTATACTCTCGCGTGCAGAGGCTCAACGTGCTTGAAATTGACCACCACATCCATGTCGCCGGAACCGGTTCCTACCTGCCGGATCGTGTCGTTACCAACGCGACCCTCGAGGGTCTGATCGCCAACTACGACAACGAATCGGGTGACTTTGCCTCCTGGGTCGATCGCGTCACGCACATCCAGGAGCGGCGGATGCTCGACCTGGATGACAGTGCGGGTGAGATGGCCAGGCACGCCTGCCGGCGCGCCCTGGAAGACGCGCAATTGGAGGCGGACGAGGTTGACATCGTCTTGATGGCCACGTTCACCACCAAGAACATCTACCCTGGCGAGCAGACGAAGCTCGTTCACGATTTCGGCATCCAGGGGGGCAAGGCGCCCACCTTCTACTTGACGGCGGGCTGCGCCGGGACCGTCTATGGGTTGCAGACCGCATACGCCTTCCTGAAAGCCGGCATCTACCGCCACGCCTTGATTGTCGGCACCGAACACCTGACGTCGGTGATGGACTTCTCAGATCCGTTGACCGCCATCCTGTTTGGCGACGGTGCCGGCGCGGTCGTCCTCTCGCGGCGCGACGAACCCGGCCCCGGCGGCGTGGGGACGCGCTGTGTGCTCGGCAGTAATTACGTGCCCGACAACATTTCCATGGACAACAATAACTCGCCGACCCGGGATCACCTGGTGAGGGTCAACGACGAGCGTGGCGAACGCGAGTTGATTGAGCGTCAGTTTGTCACCATGGCAGGCGGGTCCCGAGTGCTCCGCGCGGCAGTCAACACGATGACCGAGGCCACCGTCACCAGCCTTGGCTACTCGATGCAGGATCTGAAATCGAACCACCCCGATCTCCGTGCGCTGCTGGACCGCGTTCGCCTCGTCCCGCATCAGGCCAACGGGCGAATCCTTGACGGCCTCCGCGACAAACTGGGGCTCGCCGACGAACGGGTCTACCGCACCGTCTATCGGTACGGCAACGTTTCATGTGCCTCGAACCTGCTCACCCTGGACTACGGACTGCGCCAGGGCAACATGCTGCGGCAGCGGCGTGAAGGCCGGCTGGCAGAGATCAGTGAAGATGGCTCGCTGCGCATCCAACCGGGAGACCTCGTCGCCGTCCCCGCCGTCGGCGCCGGGTACCTCAGCGGCTGCTTCACATTCGTTCACGAATAGTCCGCCGACGCTGCTGGGCCGGCGCCCCGGTTTGGGGCCGGCCCGAACGCGGGATTCACTGCGATTGCCAACAAGAATCAAAGGATCAAGTTCCATGTCACAGCCACGAATTCTGGCGTTCGCCGGAAGCACGCGTACAGGGTCATACAACAACCGCCTTCTGCAGATCGCGGCAACCGGGGCCGAGGACGCCGGCGCGCAAGTGACGCGGTTGAATCTCAAGGACTATCCCTTGCCCCTGTTCGACCAGGACCTCGAACAGGTCCATTGGCCGCCCGAAAACGCAACACGGCTCAAACAGTTGTTTCTGGATCACGATGGACTCCTGATTGCATCTCCCGAATACAACAGCTCACTCACGCCGCTTCTGAAAAACACGATCGACTGGGTCTCCCGCGCTGGCGAAGGCGAAGCACCGCTGGCAGCGTACGACGGCAAGGCCGCTGCGATCATGGCAGCCTCTCCGGGCGGTCTGGGCGGACTCCGCGGCCTGGTTCATTTGCGGTCGATCCTCAGCAACATCGGGGTCCTCGTGCTTCCCGATCAACTGGCCGTCTCGCGGGCGTCCGACGCCTTCGACGACCAGGGACGGCTCAAGGACGACAGGCAGCACGCACGCGCCGAGGGACTGGGCGCCGCACTGGTGCGGCTGGCCGGCCGGCTCGGCGATTAACGCTCACCCTGCCCCGGCGGGCCGTCCGCATGGATGGCGCGCGTGGCAATGAACGTCGACATGAGTCGAGAGAGCGGGTCCGCATCAGCGTCCGGATACCTGTCCTCGTAGAGATCTGTCAGCACCAGGCCCGCCCGCAGTTGGCCGCCGATCTGCGCTTCCAAGGTGCGGCCGAGCTCGAGCGGATGATCGGCGGCGATCAGTGATTGGAGATGCGGCGTGACTTTGCCGGCAGGATACGGTAAAACCCGCCCGACCACCAACCGGCACCCGGACAACGAAGGTGATGGCCATGCGTCGAGGCCCAGGGCAGAGGTCGTGCGCTACCCCGGCGCCGTGACGGTGCAGCTGGTTCCGGCGCTGACTGTGCCGACCGAAGTTTTCAATTAGACTACATCCACGCTGTTCAACCTGTTTTCAAGCCGCCTGTTTTCAAGCCGCGATTCGATTCCCGTTTTGCTTCGAGGGTCTATCCTTGTCCGCGATTGTAGCCTGCCAATGCGGCGCCCGATTTAACGCTCCACCCCACCTGGCTGGACGGCGGGTTGCCTGCCCTTCCTGTGGACAACCGTTGTCGGTTCCAGCCGCGACCGGACAAGCTGCCGCCGCATCCCCACCAGCGGCCCAGCCCCAGAAGATCCCCGTGCAGTGCCGTTGCGGACAACGGTTCGGGGCCCCACCCAAGCTGGCCGGCCGACAGGTCGCCTGCCCTTCCTGCAAGAGCCCGATCCAGGTGCCGGCGCCGGGTGCGGCAGCTGGCGGAGCCGCCACCATGCCTGCGACCCAACCGGCAGCCCCGGCAAACACGGATGGATTCTGGGACGAGATCCAGTCCGACGAGAAGACGCCGCAACAGGTCTACGCGGAAGAGACTGTCAAGAAGGAGCCGCCCACGCACGCCAAGGCGACGTCCTACGCCATCGACCGCCTGGCGCGCGGCGCGACGCCGGCCCGCGTCTTGGAGGAGCTTCGCGAGCAAGGCGTCGGGCCGGAAGAGTCCGAGCGGATCGTGGAAGAATTGCAGGATGGCAAGGGCGGTCCGCAAAACGATTACAACAGTAAGGTGGGGATGGCCTTTTGGGGCCTGAGCACACCCGGCGGCTTGTCGCTGATTGCCGGTATCGTCGTCATTATCTTGATGTTTGTCCGCGACGACATGGGACGCGCCGACTACATCGCGTACATCGTGCTGACGGTCTTCTTGTTTTTCATCGGCATCGGATCGATTGCTACGTCGATCATGTTGCAAAACCGCTTCAAGCCGGCTCGCTACATTGCGTTCTTCTTTGCGATTCTCTTCCTCTGCGGTTCCCCACTACATATCGTCTGTGGCGTGTGTGCCATTATCAGTCTCTGTTCCTCCGACATGACCAAGTACCTCAACCGGAAGTAGCCGGAGACCCAACCTCCCCATTCAACCACAGGATCGTTACGTGCGAGATATCCGCGTCGCCACCGCACAGTTCGAAAATCTGGACAACAACAAAGGGGCCAACCTGGACCGGATCGACGCATTGACCGGCCGAGCCGCCGGCCAAGGGGCCGAGATCGTCAGCTTCCACGAAGGCTGCATCCCCGGCTACACGTGGCTCCAGCCGCTGACCCGCCACGAACTGCTCGACGTCGCCGAATTCGTGCCCAACGGCCCCTCCGTGGCACGCCTGGAAGCGATCGCTCGCAAGCATCAAGTGGTCGTGATGGCGGGGCTCATCGAGCGCGACGAGGACGAGCGGCTCTACAACTGTTACGTCACCGTCGGACCCGACGGCTATCTGACCCGGTTTCGCAAACTGCATCCGTTCGTCAACCCGCACCTGTCACCCGGCGATGGTTACAACGTAATCGACCTGCTGGGGTGCAAGATCGGATTCCTGATCTGCTACGACAACAACCTGCCGGAAAACGTCCGCATGACGGCCATGTTGGGAGCAGAAATTATTTTCATGCCGCACGTCACCTGCTGCCTGCCCTCGGTCATGCCCGGACGCGGCACGGTGGATCGCCAGTTGTGGGAACGCCGCGACCGCGATCCGGTGCCCCTGCGGCAACAGTTCCGGGGTCCCAAGGGCCGCGAATGGCTGATGCGGTGGTTGCCGGCCCGGGCCTACGAGAACGGCGTTTATGCAGTCTTCAGCAACCCCGTCGGCTGGGACTACGACACGGTCAAGCCGGGCCTGGCAATGATTCTGGACCCCTTCGGCGAAGTCATCGTCGAAAGCCAGGCCCTGGGAGATGACGTCGTCGTCGGTTTGCTCACGCCCGACAAGATATCCCAATCGTCCGGGCAACGTTACCTCAAGGCGCGGCGGCCCGAACTGTATGGCAAGCTGGTCGAGCCCCAAGAGTCGGTGACCCTGCCCGGTTGGGCGATGGAACGGACAGACGATTCGCGGCCTGCTCCCCGCGGCTGACCAACCGTCCGCCGACGCGTCCCTCGTCATTGGCAGCGTGACTCCGTCGGCCATGCCGTGCATGACATCACACGGCCGCCGTCTTCCAAGTATTGGGGCGTCAACATCTTGCCCGGCGACGTGCAGTCGTTGGTCCTGTAACAGGATCGGAATTGGAGACCTGCGGTCTGCGGTTTCGGCGGGGTCAGAGACCCGCGCCGAGCAGGGGGGGGCAGAGACCCGCGCCGAGCAGGGGGGTCGGAGACCCGCGCCGAGCAGGGGGGGCAGAGACACGCGCCGAGCAGGGGGGTCGGAAAGCCGCGCCAGGCAGCAGGGGGGGCGACGGCCCGCGCCGGGCAGGATTCGGAAACCCGCGCCTCGCTGTGGTCCGACGCCGTACAGTGCAGCCCGTTATACTGGGAACGATCAGCGCGACCACGCCCCGACCGACACGCCAGCCACGAAGAGACCCGATCAACATGCCCCGCTCGCTCCTGACGATCTGCCCAACGTTCGCCCTGCTGCTGGTTGCCCCGACATGGGCCGCAGCGCAAACGCTCGAACAACAGTTGTTGGCCGAACCGCCCGTCCGGCTGGCTGCGGATGCTCGGCGGGACGGCGACGCGACGCGCGGCGCGATTCTCTTCTACCAGCAATACATGGCATGCACCAAGTGTCACCACGCCGGGCCCCAAGGTGACGAATCGCTCGGTCCGAACCTGGCGAACGCGCCGCCAGAGACCAGTGACACGCACCTGGTCGACGCCGTCTTGCGTCCTTCCAAACAAATCCGCCAGGGCTATCAAGCGGTCACCGTGATCACCGGCGACGGCAAGTCACGCACGGGGCTCATCGCCGCCCAATCGGCGGATCACGTGCAACTGCGCGACCTCACACAAGGTGGCGCGGTGGTTCGTATCGACCGCGCGGAGATCGACGAGCTTCGTCCCGCGACGGCGTCGCTGATGCCGGCCGGCCAGGTCAATCAGCTCGCCAGCCGCCAGCAATTCCTCGACCTCCTGCGCTACCTGCAGGAGATTACCGAGGGCGGTCCGCAGCGAGCGCGCGAACTGGAGCCGGCCCCCGCACTTTACGCGGCGCGCCCCCTGCCTGCCTACGAAAACAATATTGACCATGCCGGCCTGATCGATAGCCTCGACACGGAGAGTTTCCAGCGTGGTGAAGCGATCTATTCGCGCCTCTGCATCAATTGCCACGGCACGCACGACAAGCCGGGATCCCTGCCGACCTCCCTCCGCTTCGCCTCCGGAAAGTTTAAGAACGGGTCCAGCCCCTACGCCATTTACCAGACGTTGACGCGGGGCTTCGGCATGATGGTTGCGCAGACCTGGATGGTGCCTCAGCAGAAATATGACGTCATCCATTACATCCGCGAAGCCTACTTGAAGCGGCACAATCCGACCCAGTATGTCGAGATCACTCCGGAGTTCCTGGCGTCACTTCCCCGCGGCACATCGCGAGGCCCGGAGCCGTCAACCATCTTGCCCTGGGAGCAAATGGACTACGGACCGAATCTCGTGGCCACCTATGAAATCGGCCAGGACGGAACGAACTTCGCCTATAAAGGAAACGCGATTCGCCTGGACCACGGACCGGGCGGGGTCTCGCGCGGGCGGCATTGGATGATCTACGACTACGACACCCTTCGCGTTGCTGCCGCCTGGAGTGGCCGGGGCTTCATCGATTGGCACGGCATCAACTTTGACGGCCGGCACAATATTCATCCGCGCATCGTCGGCGATGTCGAACTCGCGAATTCCGCCGGCCCCGGATGGGCCAACCCGGAAGACGGATCGTTCGACGACCCTCGGTTGCGGGGTCGCGATAACCGCCCCTACGGCCCCCTCCCCCGCTCCTGGGCGCATTACAAGGGCATGTACTATCACGGGAATGACGTCATCATCTCGTACACCGTTGGGGAGACCGACGTGTTGGAAATGGCATCCTGGCGGGATGTGGAGGGGACGTCGCGGTGGCAGCGGACGTTCAATATCGGGCCGCGCCGCCGGGAGATGGTGCTGCAGGTCGCAGACCAATCGGACGAGGAACCAACGCTTCGCCCGCTCCCTGCCGCGCTCGGCCAGAACGTTGTGCTCTTCGGGCCGGACCGTTCGGCATCCAAAAAGCCGGCCGAGACACCGCAACTGGCATTTTCCGGCACCACCTGGCTGGAGATCGCCAATCCCGACGGCTTCGACCTCGCGGGTGAAGACTTCACGATTGTGGCACGCCTCAAGACGACCTCGGGTGGGACGATCTTTGCCAAGACCGCGGACGAAGCTGAGTGGGTGCCAAACGGCCAGACGCTCTTCGTGCGTGGCGGCCGCCTCTGCTACGACATCGGCTGGGTCGGTGTCGTTCAGTCGCGTCGTCGCGTCAACGACGGCCGTTGGCATGAAGTGGCGCTTATGTACCGACACGAAACGGGCGACGTCCAGCTGTTCATCGACGGCCAACTGGACGGTCGGGGGAAGCTCAAACCCAAAGCGCCGATTGCAGACCCCGTGGTCCGACTCGGTCATACGGCCGACAATTTCCCGCGGCCCAAGTCGACATTCGAAGGGCACCTCGATCACGTGCGGTTTGTGCAGGCGGCCCTCCCGCCGGAACAGTTTGAGACGATCGGCACGAGTGCCAGCGAACCGCGTCCGAAGGACCGCCGGCGGCCGCTCGTGGCGCAATGGAGTCTCCGGTCGGCAAGCGGTACGACGGTGCCAGACGCCGGCGGCGGTGGCCATGAGGCCCGCGTCGTGACCCGGGCAGCTGGTGCTTCCGATCGGCCGCATGGCCTGCTGGTGGCCGGGGTTACGGGTCGCCTGGACGCGGAATGGGTCGCGACGGAAGGCAACCTCCGCCTCAAGATTCCGGCCGGCGACCGGTCGCTCAAATTCTCCGTCTGGCACGCGAGGGTCGCGGACGACGAGCAGGCCCGCGGGCAACTGGGCCGATTCCGCGGGGAAGCCGCCGAGCACGACCTGGCGGCGTTAACGCGCGGCGGGCCGGCCCGCTGGGCGCAGACGCTGGAAGCCGACGTGAAGATCGGTACCGACGAAGGGCCGTTCGCCGTCGATGTGCTCACCCACCCCATGACCAATCCATGGTTCTGCCGTCTCCGTCTGACGGGCCTCGACTTTTTTCCGGATGGAGACCGGGCGGCCGTGAGCAGTTGGGACGGCAGCATCTGGTTGGTCTCCGGCCTGTCTCAACTCGCCGAGGCGTCCGCGGATCGGACGTCGCCCGCGCCCCGGTTGTCCTGGCGGCGGATCGCATCCGGACTGTTTCAGCCGCTGGGTGTGAAGATTGTCTCCGGCCAGATCTACGTGACCTGCCGTGACCAGATCTGCATCCTGCACGACCTCAACGGCGACGGCGAGATCGACTACTTCGAAAACTTGAACAACGATCACCAGGTGACCGACCACTTTCACGAATTTGCCATGGGACTGCAGGTCGACGAGGCGGGAAATTTCTACTATGCCAAGTCGGCCCGCCATGCCTTGCAGGCGATCGTTCCCCATCACGGGACGTTGCTCAAAGTCAGCCCGGACGGACGGCGGACGGAGATAGTCGCGAACGGCTTCCGCGCTGCGAACGGTGTCTGCATCAATCCCGACGGGACGTTTATTGTCACGGACCAGGAGGGCCACTGGAATCCGAAGAACCGCATCAACTGGGTGAAGCCGGGCGGTTTTTACGGCAACATGTTTGGCTACCACGACGTGACCGACCCCTCCGACGATGCCATGGAGCAACCGCTCTGCTGGATCACGAACGCCTTCGATCGATCGCCTGCCGAACTGCTGTGGGTGGACAGTTCGAAGTGGGGCACGCTGGACGGCGTATTGTTGAACCTTTCCTATGGCTATGGCCAGGTGTACGTCGTTCCGCACGAAGAGGTCGGCGGCCAGATGCAGGGCGGAATGTGCAGCCTCCCCCTGCCCCGTTTGCCGACAGGAATCATGCGCGGCCGCTTCCATCCGACGGATGGCCAACTGTATGCCTGCGGGATGTTCGCCTGGGGAAGCAACCAACAGCAGCCGGGCGGCTTTTATCGCATCCGCCGCACGGGTCGTGACGCCCACCTGCCGATCGGCCTGCAGGCAACCCGCGCCGGGATGCTGATCACCTTCAGCGCACCGCTCGACCGCAGCGTCGCCCAGGATGCGGTCAACTATCAGGTCAAGACATGGGATCTGAAGCGAACTGCGAACTACGGCTCCAAGCACTACAACGAGCAATCGCTGGATGTGACCGCAGCAAGACTGGACCAAGGCAGTACGCGTCTGTTCCTCGAAATCCCTCGCATCAAGCCGACGTGGGGCATGGAGATCAAGTATTCCGTCCGCGGCGCGGACGGCGCTCCCGTCCAGGGTACGATTCACAACACCATCCACCGCCTCGGTAGCGAAGCAGCGGAAACGTCCGACGAACCCTCAGCACCGCCAACACCCTCTTCCGGCGCATCCGTTTTCTAGGCGCGCGGATCCTGGGGTTGCGGTTTCCCGGGTGGCGGCTCGGCGGCGGCAAACCCTTGGCATTGTACGATCGGCTGGGGCGGGTACTTCGGGTACCGCCGATCAGTGAGAGTCAACTGGCATAGCCAGAATTGCGAACCCGTGCCGGAAACGATTTTCTTGACATGGCGGCACGCAGGGCAGAGGCTCTCGGGCATCGTGAATTCTCCAGTCAACGCGGCCCGTGTCGTGCCGGGGCCATAAGCAATCAGGCATCCGAGGGCCGATCACATCCGAGGTTCGTTGCATCACCGCGACCCGGCCAGCCCCGCCGGTGTCACTCGGCGTGTGCCGAGACGCGGACGTCTCCGTCGTCGTCAAATTCGAGGCAGATCACGTTTGGACGACAGCAGACGGGACAGTCTTCAACATACTCCTGTTGCTTGCCTCCGCTCGGATCGACAGGGATCACGATTTCCTCGCCGCACGCGTCACAGAGATAGCTGACTTCATCATCCACGGCATGGCCTTGCTGATCGAAGGGCGTCGTTCGGAATTCCAGGTTACACGCGCCAACATCCGGAAGCTCGATCAACCGGCGGGCGCAGCCAGTGGACAGTGGCGAACGGCAAACGGCAAACGGCCGGCTCAACGACGACCTGGTCGGGCCGGTGTTTGATCGGCCAGGTCGAGTACTCTACTCTGACATCCGCCTGGCTGTCCAATCTGCCGGGTGGCGGGTGCTGGACCTGCCGCCCGGACAGTGCTCGGCGGCAACGGGCGCGAACCTCTTGGCGGCCGCGCCGTCACGAATCTCAAAAAGCAGGCGGGATAACCGCGACCGGCTGATTCCGCAGCGTTGCGACGTCCATCATCGAGACTTACCGATTGGGAAACCTGGCAACATGTATACGCCGCCTGGTGGCAGGGACACGAATCTCGAAAGACTTCACGCCTTCATGGTGAGTCACAGTTTTGCCACGCTGGTCTCCCTGAGCGGGGCGGACTTATCCGGTCAGGGCGCATTGGTGGCCAGTCATCTACCGCTTCTCACGGAAACCGGCCGGGGGCCCGCTGGTCAACTGATCGGTCACCTGGCCGCCGCCAATCCCCAGTCGGAGGCGTTGGACGGTCAGCGGGTGCTGGCAATCTTTACGGGCCCGCACGCGTACATTTCACCTTCCTGGTACGAGACGGACGACGCGGTTCCGACATGGAACTACGTTGCCGTTCACGCCTTCGGCACGGTCCGCATGGTGCGCGAGCTGAATCGGTTGCGGGATCTCGTCCGGCGGTTTGTCGATTTTTACGAGGCGGACATGCGCACGCCATGGAGCCTCGATCGGGCCGATCCCGAGTTGATCACGCGACTCTTGTCGGCCATCGTTGGCTTCACGATCGATATCGAACGCATTGAAGGCGCCCGCAAACTGAGCCAGCACCATCCGGCGTCCCGGCGGACGTCAGTGGTCAACGGGCTGCGGGCACTGGGTGGAGATCGGCGGGAGCAGATCGCCGACTTGATGGCCGAAACGATGGCCGAGCCGAGCGGCGAGTGAGACTGGGGCGGCGGTCGTACGTCGAATGGTGCCGCCCTTGGCAGACCGGCATGGCGGGTCGCGCCACAACGCCGATCGAGCTCGTGCCGAGCTCCGCGGGCGGTTCGCCCCGTTCCCGACTTCCATGAATTCTGCCGCTGGACTGCGTTTTTTGATACTTGCGCAGCGAATGGACCAGGACGACCAACGGGAGTCCGCAGATATTCGGCCGCGCGTTGCTTGCCGAAGGCTCAATTGCCGCGCAGCCGTCAATAGACGTTTTCGCCGGTGGAAGGGGTTGAGTCGTCATCCGAACCCTCGTTAGGATGGTCGCTTCGGAGCGCCAATCTGCCCGGTGGACACCGCGTTGCACTGCACAGAAGGGCCAGCCATGACACTGAATTGGAGGATGCCGCCGATGGCTTCACTGGTCGTGCAGGAAGACGTGCAACGGACTTCTTTTGAACTGCAGGACGGCCAGAACCTGGTTGGTCGCCATCCCGATTGTGCCATCTCGATTATGCAGGCCAGCGTCTCCGGCAGGCATGCAATGATCACGGGCGAGAACGGGCAGTTTTATCTGGAAGACGTGGGCAGTCGCAACGGCACGTTCGTCAACAAACAGCGCCTGGCGGCTCGGGTGCAGCTTGCCCACAACGACATGGTGCAATTCGGCGATGCCTTGGCGAAGTTTGATGATCCAAGCCAGGCGGGTCAGGCGTCTGCTCCCTCCTCGGCCACGATCGACGAGCAAGCCACGCAGACATTCTCCGCGGATCTGTTCTCGTTGAAGGATGACACCGAGGCCGACAACAACATCGTTGGTGAGGTCAAATCCGAGGGACGCTTCTCCGGCTTGGACGTCAATCCAGCAGCCAAGCTGAGAGCTGTCCTGGAGATCACGAACAGCCTGGCCGGAACGGTCGACTTGGATACAATCCTCCCCCGTATCCTCGACACGCTCTTCGAGATTTTTCGCTACGCCGATCGAGGCTGTATCTTGCTCCGCGACGAAGACGGCCCGGACATGGTGCCGCGGGCGATGAAGCATCGTCGCGAAGGAGAAGACGCCAGCGTGCGACTCAGCCGGACGATCGTCAACAAGGTGTTGGACCAGAAGGTGGGTCTGATGTCGGCCGACGCCGCGATGGATTCCGAGTTCTCCGCCAGCGAATCGATCGCCGACCTGAAGATCCGCTCGATGATGTGCGTCCCCCTGCTGGGGCTCGACGGCGAATCCCTGGGGGTCCTCAGCATCGACTCCCAGAACCCGCTGGGACAGTTCACCCAGGAGGACCTGGACATTCTGATGACGGTCGCCGGACAAGCCGCCCTGTCCTACGAGAACGCCCGGCTGATGAAGGCCTTTAGCGAGAAGCAAAAAGCGGACAACGAAATGCAGATCGCCCGGACGATCCAGCATTCGCTGCTGCCGGAACAAATGCCGCAGATCGACGGGTACCAGTTCTTTGCCTCATACGATTCCGCCCAGGCCGTTGGAGGCGACTACTACGACTGGTTCGATCTGGGAGACGGCAAGGTCTGCCTGTCCTTCGGCGACATCGCAGGTAAGGGCGTCCCGGGTGCGATCATCATGGGCCGGATGCACAGCTGCGTGCAAAGCACAATTCGCCACCTGCATGAGGTCGTGCCGGCCATCTGCGCGATCAACGATCACATGTGCGACACGAATGTCGAAGGTCGCTTTGTGACGTACGTCCTGGCAATCGTCGACACCAAGAACCACACGGTGGAACTGGCCAACGCCGGGCACATGGCGCCGATCATCCGCCGCGCCAACGGCGCCGTCGAACAGTTTGATGAAGAGATGATCGGTACCCCGGTCGGGGTCCTGGAAGAGTATCCCTATGAATCCGAGGTCCGCAAGCTGGAACCGGGCGACATGGTGGTCGTCTTTACCGATGGCGTCGACGAAGCGTTGAATTACCAGGATGAATTCTACGGCGGCGAGCGGCTGCTGCAGTTCGTCAAGGACGGCACGCCGGAAGCGCGCCTGCTGGGCGAGACGCTGTTGGCCGATGTACGCCGGCATGCGAATGGGCGACCGCAGAACGACGACATCACAATCATGACGTTCGGCCGCAACCCGGCCTGATCGCCGGCCCGCCACCCACGGCATGACGGACAAGAAGGCGGGCGCTTTCTGCTGAAGTTCGCCCGTCCCCTCCGCGAGGTTCCGGCGGGGAAATTGCCGTCCGCACGGTTGCTGACGACCCGTTGCTTAGCGATCGAGCCGCGCTCCGCTATAATGCAGGGAGACTTCCGCCTACCTGAGGATCATCAGCGTGACCTACCTTCGTCCTCTTTCCTTGGTTGTTTCGGCAGCCGTTGTCGTCGTGGCGCTCACTGCACCTGCGGCAGACGACGCCCCCGCACCGGCAGCCGACAAAACGACATCTCCAGAGCATGCTGCCAGGATGGCCCAGAGTCGTGAGCGATTCAAGCGACACGTGCGTCCGATCCTGGTTGGCCGTTGCCTCAAGTGCCATGGTGGCGAGTCGATCGAAAGCGAATTCGATCTCACCACGCGTGATGCCCTGTTGCGGGGCGGGTTGCTCGGTCCGGCCGTCGTTCCCGGAAACGGGAAAGAGAGCCTGCTGTACCGTCTGGCCGCCCACCAGGAAGAACCGGCCATGCCCGCAGACGGAGCGAAGCTCACCGAGCTGGCAATCCAGCACCTGGCCGAATGGATCGATCTGGGGGCCGCCTATGACCGACCACTGGCCGGCCAGGACGACGACCCGCTCGCCTGGAC
This sequence comes from bacterium, assembly GCA_030430075.1. Lineage (GTDB taxonomy): Bacteria > Planctomycetota > Planctomycetia > Pirellulales > Pirellulaceae > ARS98. The sequence goes on along the minus strand of JAUIGN010000025.1, from coordinate 17,820 downwards.
CCAGCGGACGATTGACGACAGTCGCCGCGAGTTCTGGTCGTTCCGGCCGCTCGCCAATCCCTCGCCCCCGGCAATCGACGCGCCCTGGGTGCGAAATGACATCGATCGCTTCGTGCTCGCCCGCCAGCGCGAACAGGGCCTGACGCCGAATGGGGCGGCCGATCGCCGTACCTTGATTCGCCGCGCAACCTTGGACTTCACCGGTCTGCCGCCGACACCCGCTGAGATCGAGGCGTTCGTCGCGGATCCGGACCCGCTGGCCTACGAGAAACTGATTGACCGGCTGCTCGAGAGTCCCCACTTCGGCGAACGATGGGGGCGTCACTGGCTGGACGTCGCGCGGTTCGCGGAGAGTCACGGGTTCGAGCAGGATTATGATCGACCACACGCGTATCACTACCGTGATTTTGTGATCAAGGCTTTCAACCTCGACCTGCCGTTCGACCAGTTTGTCCGCTGGCAACTGGCGGGCGATGAAATCGCGGCGGACAACCCCCTGGCCCTGATGGCCACCGGGTTCCTGGGCGCCGGCGTGTTTCCGACCCAGTTGACGGAGAAGGAGTTTGAACCGGCCCGCTACGATGAACTGGACGACATGGTGGGCACGATCGGCACCGCCATGTTAGGCCTGACCGTCGGCTGTGCCCGCTGTCACGACCACAAGTTCGATCCGATTCCATCGCGTGACTATTACCGCCTGGTTGCTGCGTTCTCCCGGGCCATCCGCAGCAACATCGAGCTTGACCTGGATCGAAAGAAGAACCAGGTGGCCCAGCAGCAATGGGAACAAGAGCACGCGCCGCTGGTGGCTCAGCTCGATGAGTTCACCGCGAAAGAGTTACCTGGCCGGTTTCGTTCCTGGCTGGCCGATCGCCGGAACGAGCCGTCGCCCGACCCGGACTGGATCATCTTGGATGTAATCGAAGCGCAATCGGAGGGAGGCGCGACGTTGCAACGGCAGGATGACGGTTCCCTGCTGGCAACGGGCAAGAATCCGGACTTCGACAAATACACCTTTGTTGCCGAGACGCAGCTGACGGGAATCACCGCGATTCGCTTGGAAGCCCTGGCCGACGAATCGATGGTCAAGAAGGGTCCCGGTCGTGCCTCCAACGGCAACATGGGGCTGGGCAATTTCACGGTCACGGTCGCACCGTTGGGGACGGACGAAGCGTCCGGCAAGGCGCGGCAGGTGGCCCTGAAAGATCCTCGGGCCAGCTTTCAACAGAATACCGGCAATCTCTCCATCGCGGCCTCGATCGACGACGACAAGAAGACCGGTTGGGCGGTCGACCCCCAGTTCGGCAAGAATCACGCCGCCGTGTTTGCGACCACCGAACAAGTCGGGTTCGATGGCGGTACCCGGCTAACCTTCACCTTGGAATTCAACGTCAACAACAAACACAATATTGGCCGCCCGCGTCTGGCCATCAGTACCTCGTCCGCAACGGCAGCCTTGGACGGGACGGAGGCACCGCAAGCGACGGTCGAGCTGGTCGCGGCCCTGCGGCAGAGCGGCGATCAGCCAACCGCCGACCAGCAACAGACATTGCTTCGCTGGTATCGAACGACCGACCCCAAGTGGCGCGAACTGAATGACGCCGTCCAGCAACACGCTGCCCAGCGGCCGCGCCCCCAGCTCACCAAGGTGATGGTGGTCAGCGAAGGGGTCAAACCGATTCCGCATCATGCGGACGGCCGCGGCTTTCCGCATTTCTATCCCGAGTCTTACTTCCTCAAGCGAGGTGATGCCACGCAGAAAGTCGCCCCGGCAACTCCCGGGTTCCTGCAGGTCCTCATGCCGCAACCGGATGGCACGACCGACGCTCCGCCGGAAGCGACCTGGCTGCGTCCGCGGCCGGAAGACGCCGAGACGACGCATCGTCGCCGAGCGGTGGCGGATTGGATGACCGATACGGACCGGGGCGCGGGCAACCTGCTGGCCCGGGTCATCGTCAACCGGCTCTGGCAGCACCATTTCGGACGCGGCATCGTGGCGACGGCCAATGATTTTGGTTTTCAGGGACAGCGGCCGACGCACCCCGAGCTGCTGGATTGGCTGGCTTCTCAACTGGTTGCCAACGGCTGGCGGTTGAAACCGATTCACAAGCTGATGGCCACCAGCGCAACGTACCGGGCAGCATCGACGCACGTCGCGGACCAGGCAGCGCTCGACCCCGACAATCGCTGGTGGTGGAAGCGCGAGTCGACGCGGCTGGAGGCCGAAGTCATCCGCGACCAGATGCTGGCGGTCAGCGGGCAACTGGATCCGACCATGTTCGGACCAGGCACCCTGGACGCCGCGATGAAGCGACGCAGCATCTACTTCAAAGTGAAACGCAGCCGGCTGGTGCCGATGATGCAGATCTTTGATTCGCCGGAACCCCTGGTCAGTGTCGGCGAGCGGCCGCAGACGACGATCGCGCCTCAAGCGTTGCTCTTTATGAATAACGAGCAGGTCCGCGGCTATGCGGAGGCATTTGCCAGGCGGCTTGATCCTGCCGCTGAAGAGTCATTGGCCGGCGCCGTCACCGCCGGGTACGAACTGGCCATCGGCCGGCCGCCGGACGATGCCGAGCGGGCATCCAGCGTCGAGTTCATTGAACGGCAGATCGCCGGCTACGCTGCAGACGAGGAAGCCCAGGGACGCCACCTGGCAATGACCGACTTCTGTCAGGTGCTGATGAGTCTGAACGAGTTTGTGTTTGTTGAGTGACACCATCCCTGGTCACATGCGAAATCCAGAACCTTTTCGTGCCCCTTTTGTGGAGTGTGCGCCGCCATGCCTGAGTCACCGCCGACGACCTTGAGACTGCATCGCCGTGAGATCCTCAGGCGGGCCGGTTGTGGTGCCGGTCTGCTGGGGCTGGCAACCCTGCTCCAGGACGAAGGACTCTTGTCGGGAAACCGGTTATTGGCCAACCGCCGCGCGACCGACTCGCCCAGCGACCCGTTGGCCCCCAAGGCGGCCCACTTTCCGGGAACGGCAAAACGCGTCATCTGGATATTCGTCAACGGCGGCCCCAGCCATGTTGATACCTGGGACTACAAACCGGAGCTCGAGAAACGGGACGGGCAGTCGCTGGAGGGTTTTGATCGCTTCACAGGCTTCTTTGCCAACTCGGTCGGCGGCTTGATGAAGTCGCCATTCAAGTTCTCGCAGCATGGCGCGTGTGGCAAATGGGTCTCCGAGATCTTCCCCCACCTCGCGCAGCACGTCGACAAGATGGCCTTCGTCCACTCGGGTTTTACCGGCTCCAACAATCACAGCCCGGCTCTCTTCAAAATGAACACCGGGTTCACTCAGATGGGCTATCCGTGTGCCGGGTCGTGGGTCACTTACGGATTAGGCAGCGAGAGCCGAGACCTGCCGGCCTTCGTCGTCATGTCGGATCCCAAGGGCCGTGGCCTGCCCAAGGGATATTCGGCCAACTGGGGCGCGGGGTTCTTGCCTAGCGTCTACCAGGGAAGTTGGCTGAAGCCGACGGGCGACCCGATCGAGAACCTCAAGCCACCGGCCGCCCTGACGCCTCCCCGCCAACGTGCCCAGCTCGACTTGCTGGCCCAACTGAACGGCCGCCACGCTGCGGCTCGCCCGGAAGAGAAGGACCTCGTGGCCAGGATCAAGAGCTTCGAGCTTGCCTACCGCATGCAGACGGCGGCCCCCGAGGCCTTGGCGATTGAAGAGGAACCGGAACATATTCAGCAACTGTACGGCTTGGATGACGACCGGTGCAGCCATTTTGCCAAGCAGACCTTGATTGCCAGGCGGCTCGTTGAACGGGGCATGCGATTCGTGCAGATCTATTCCGGCGGCATGGAGAACCAGCGCAGCTGGGACGGACACAACGACATTCAGGGCAACCACCAGGGATTCGCCAATGAAACCGACAAGCCGGTCGCCGGCTTGCTGGCGGATCTCCAGCAGCGAGGCCTTCTTGACGAAACGCTGGTCATCTGGGGTGGTGAATTCGGCCGGCTTCCGGTCGCCCAGAAAGCGGCTAAACCGGGCCGCGACCACAATCCGCACGCCTTCACGTACTGGTTTGCCGGTGGTGGAATCAAGGGCGGGACCACCTATGGGGAAACGGACGAGATCGGCCACCGTGCGGCGGTGGACCGGGTCAGCGTCCACGACCTGCACGCCACGATGTTGCACGCACTGGGTCTGGAACACAAACGGCTGACGTACCGGCACAACGGCCGTGACTTCCGCCTGACCGACGTGGAAGGGGAAGTGATCCACGAGATTTTTGCCTGACCTGCGAGGCTGCTCCCGCGTCGGCAACTACCGGAACTGAGAAAGGTGGTAAAGGAACAACCCGCTGGCGACGGCGACGTTGAGTGAGTCGACGGCGGCTTGAATAGGAATGGTGACCTTGCGCCGGCAGGCGGCGACTGCTTCCCGGGACAGGCCCGTGCCTTCGTTTCCGATAACCAGGGCCACGCGGTGGATTCGTTCGACGGCGCCCAACGGCTCGGCGTCGGCATCCACGACCGCCGCCACCGGCTCGACTTGATGCAGGTTCGCCAACGGTTGCAGGACCGCAGGCAAATGCTCGGTGATCCCAATCTGCATCGTCAGGGCGGCCCCCATGGAGACTCGCAGGACGCGCCGCGAGTATGGGTCGGCGCAGCCCGCCCCCAAGAGGACCGCATCGGCACCAAACGCAGCACAGTTTCTCAGGATGCCCCCCAGGTTCGCAGGATCGACGACGTTCTCGCACAGCACCAGCAGTGCGGGCCTGCCGAGGGCAGGAATCAACTCGCCGACCTGCGGCAACGTCGGCCTGCGGCCGCAAGCCAACATCCCGCGGTGGAAGGCAAATCCGACCAGTTGATTGATCGCCGCGGGCGGTAACACGAGCAGGTCGATGCCGGCGCCGGCGCGTTCCGCAAGCGCGACCGCCCGCGCCGCATCCGTCACGATCGATTCCGTCTCCAGGGGGCTTTCCAGCAGCCGCTCCACGAGGAATCGCCCCTCGACGACGAACCGCGGCGTGACCTCTGGTCGAACCACGGCTGCCAACTTGCGGTAGGGAGCCAGCCGTGGATCATCAATGGACTCCAGATATTCAACCGCCATGGACACTCCGTTGATCGTCGTGAAAAGGAATGGGCAATCATCGCCCCCAGGGAACCGCCAGTCGAGCACTGAGCAGCACTCAGTTCGCAACCTTCATCACCAAGGTCCTGAAGGTAGCCACCGCCACCCGACCGTGGAAGCCGGGAATCTCCGCCCGGGGACAATGGCTGCGGGCCGAGCGGCCTGAACCGGTTTGTGGCAACCGCTCGATTCATGTCAAGAAACGCGAACCGGATTCGTCAGGGATGCTGACGTGGATTAGAGTGGTAGGTCTTCGCATCCGCGCTGGATGCGGGGAGCTGGATGCGGGGACACTTCCGCCGCGCCTCAGCGACTAATCCTAGCGGGGAAACGCTGAGTGCATTTGGATTGGGTATGGCCCACGTAGTTTGAGCAAGACGTCAGCCAAGGATTGTAACAGTATGCCCCTGCTTTCTGCCTGGTCATCCATTCCCTGTCCTGTGATTGGCATGCTCCATGTGCCCGCCCTGCCCGGCGCACCCGGGTTTTCGGGAAACCTGGACGGCATCCGTGCGGCCGTCCTGGCAGATGCAACGGCATTGGCCGCAGGAGGTGTCCACGGACTGATGCTGGAGAACTTTGGGGACACGCCGTTTTACCCAGCCGCTGTTCCGGCGATTACCGTGGCCCACATGACATCGTTGGCCGCCGCGGTCCGCCGGCACGTCGATTTGCCCCTGGGTATCAACATGCTCCGCAACGACGCCGAGGCCGCTTTGGCTGTCGCTCACGCGGTCGGTGCCGACTTCATTCGCGTCAACGTGCTGGTGGGTGCCTACGCCGCGGACCAGGGGTTATTGCAGGGAGCCGCACACCAACTGCTGCGCCAGCGGCGGGCCTGGGATGCGGTCCGTATCCAGATTCTGGCCGACGTTCACGTCAAGCACGCAGTGCCGCTCGCCGCCCGGCCGCTGATCGACGAGGCAGTCGATGCGGTGCGCCGCGGGGGCGCGGACGGATTGATTGTCACGGGCAAGGCAACGGGAACAACGACGGACGTGGACGAACTTCGAGCCGTTCAGGAAGCCGTCAAGCCGGCACCTGTCCTCGTTGGAAGCGGTGTCAACGTCGACAACGGGGGCGCGATGGCAGCCTCCGCCGACGGATTGATCGTCGGGACGTCCCTCAAACGAGACGGCGACGTCTCCCAGCCAATCGATGTCCGTCGCGTCGCGGCGTTGGTCGAGGCGGTCGCAGCAGCCCGCAGGCCGGACTGACGAACTGGCGACGATGGCGCGACGGCCAGGCGGACGACACGGTCAGGAATTCGCGCCTCGACCGGCGATCCGCATCAAGTTGCCCAGCGCTGGGTGCCGACCTAGTGGATTGTCTTGACAATCATTGGAGGTGGACCATGAAACGGGGCGGTCCCCTTTCATCCACCAGCATGTTCAATCTCGGCAAAGTGCTCGAACGGAACCCAGCTAGCAACGACTGCACCAGATTCGTGCTGGATCAGGTTGCCCCCGGTACGTTCCGATTCGGATCCGGTGATCGCATCCGCGGCATGTCGCCTGGCAAAGGGGTGACGGTCCTACCGGCCGTCGGCGTTCTTCGCGCTAGCATCATTGGAAAACAACGACGTACGAATGGAGATTGAACGGTATTGCTGCCAGGGAATAGGGAATAAGCGAATGTCATGCAGAGCATGACCTACGGAAGTGTGGAATCCAATTGAACGGTATTGAGATTGGCTCTGGAGTGACGGAATGGGACGCCGAATGGGGCGGTGGGTGGTAGCGGTCGCCAGGTACCTCTGGTGCGTGCTACTCAACTTGCGCGAAGCCACACAGCGGTGGTTCGATGACGACGCCGGGCTGCTTGCGGCCGGTGTCGCCTTCTACGCCACGATTTCGCTGGTCCCCTTCCTGCTGGTCTTGATCGCCGCCTTCAGCCTCTTTCTCAATCACACGTCGTGGGGCCTCGACGTGGAGTTGGATTTCATCGTCGCGATTGAAGACACCCTCTCCTCGGAGGTGGCGGACTCCGTCAGCACGGCACTCCAACAGTGTCAGGATCATACGACCCTTGGCGGTCCGGTCGGGCTGCTCGGGCTGGTCGCCGCCGCCATGGTTGTCTGCATGCGTTTTGAACGGGCCTTGGAGCTGATCTGGAAGACCGAGCGGCGGCGCAATCAGAGCCTCTGGTCGCGTGGACTGCACCTGCTGATGTATCGGATGAAGGCCCTGGCGACCTTGCTCGCTTTGGGACTGGTGGTGGCGGTCGTCTTCGGCGCAAGCATGACACTGACGACGGTGCACCGCTTCACCGAGAGCCACTTGCCGATCGCACCGTGGGGGTGGCTGCTGGCGGAAGCCGTGGTGAGTATGGGATTGAATGCTTGTGTTTTCACGTCGATCTATCGGTTGCTGGGCCGCGCCAAAGTCGACCTGCGCCGCGCGGCCCGTGGAGGGCTCTTGGCGGCCGTGACCTGGGAAGCGGGGCGGCTGGTCTTGGCCGAGTTTCTGATCGCGGACCGCTACACAGCGTACGGCGTGGTGGGCTCACTCTCCGCGGTCATGCTGTGGGCGTACTACGCAGTGGGCGTGCTTCTGTTGGGGGCCGAGTATGTGCAGGTGATCCGCGAGCACGATGCCGGTTCGCTGCGAACGGCCGGCCGGACGTCATCCGACGACGCGCCGGTGACGTTGTGGATGGCGCGCGAATCGTTGCGGATCGAGCAGATGGATCGCGGCTTTCAGCGCTGGCGTCTCCATCAGGGCGAGACGCGGCGCGAGCGTTCGGCGGCAGCGTAACCCCGTTCCTCGCTATGCTTCGAACGCCAGCGGCTGTCCCGCCGCCGCGGATCGTTCGGCCGTCTCCAACACGGCCACGGCACGGGCCGCTTCGTCAGGCGTGATCACTTCGGGTGCCCGCTGATCGCGAATGCAGGCGGCAAAGTAAGCAATCTCGTCGCGCAAGATACCGACGATGCCGCCATGCTGCTCCGGCCAATACGCGGTGTCCTGCATCTTCAGGCCGTTGCGATCCACAATGGCCAGGCCGGTCTGTGCGCAATCGATGGTCAGTTGACCGCTAGTCCCCACGACTTCGATCTTGGCATCAATGGCGGTCGGCGTGTTGGCGGGGAGGCACCAATTGGTCTCGACAACGCCGATCGCCTCGTCACCGAATTCCAACATGGCCCAGCCGATATCGGGATACGTAAACTGGTTCACTCGAATTGACTTGCCGTAAACGCGCGAGGGTGCCCCGTCCAGAAACCACATCAAGAGATCCGCGTCGTGCACCCCGTCCCCCATTAACGGTGACGTCTTGTCGAGGCGCAACCAACCGGGGGCCGTCGGTAAGTTGCGCTTGGCATGCATCGAGACGATTCGGCCGATCCGGCCTTCGTCGATGGCCGCTTTGGCCAATGTCACGCGGGGGTCAAAGCGGCAGATGTGGCCGACCATGAAGTGGCCGCGAACCTCGCGCGCCAGGTGGACCAGTTCCCAACACTGTGCGGCCGTCTCCGCCATCGGCTTTTCCAGGAACACGTGCTTTCCGGAAGCCAGCGCGTCTCGGGCGATCTCGAAATGCTCTCGCCAATGCGTGGTGATGGTGACCACGTCGACCTGGGGGTCATCAAGCAACCGGCGAAAATCGGTGTAGGCAGAGGATACCTGAAATTCGTCCGCGGCCAGGTCGAGCCGCTCGCGCGTGCGGTTGCAGACAGCAACCAGTTGCTGATCCGGAATCCCTTGAATCGCCTGCGCGTGAATTCGGCCGAACCGGCCCATGCCGATGATGCCCCAACGGAGCGGTGGATGCCGCATGTTATTTCTCGACCGGCGGGGCGGCGGGTGCCGGCAGCAGCGACGGACCGACGCGGATATTTCGATACCAGACTTCTTCGCTATGGTTTTGCAAACCGAGGAAACCGCTGAGCCGCCGGTTGGCCAGTTCCGGAAAATCGGTGGCGTCGACATCGACGATGACGACCCCGTTGTGGGTCAAACGGTAGCGGGTTCCGCGGCAGTCCATCTCAAGTGAATTCCATCTCCCCGGTTCACGTCCCACGTGCTGCTGGGCCGCCGCCACCCCATACACGCTGCCGGTGTACTGGTAGGGTTTTAGCTTCCGATAGCGTTCGGCCCGATCGTCGAGCACCTGGATCTCGACCCCCTCCCCCGGATCGCGGTGCGCGCCATTCTCGGCGACGCGCAAGAAGACTCCAGAATTCCCGCCTGCCTTCAGTTTGTAGTCCAGCCGCAGATTAAAGTCGCCGTACTCGCCGGCGCTTCGTAACCAGGGGCCTTTGGCTCCCGTGCACAGCAGTTCGCCGTCGGTGACTTCCCAACATAGGTCCGCGGCCGCGCCTCCCCCTTCCCAGCCGCTGAGGTCGCGGCCGTTGAACAACGATTGGGCGTCGAGTTCGGTGACGTAAATCTCTTTGAATTCGAATTGCCCGCCGTTCGGGACTTCAACCTGCAGGCCCAGGTACCCCTTGGCTGACTCGATGCCGTCCGTTTTCCAGGCGGGCTTTCCATTAATCTCCAACACCGCCTGCTCGCCAATCACCGTCAATTTGTATCGTGCCCACTCGCCGCCCCGCACCAGCCCCTGACTGACGGCCTTCGGCAGCCCGACGCCGTTTCCCTCCTGACCTTGAAGCAAGTTGATCTGATACTTCTGTGGCCAAGGACGCTTGTTGCCGGGCAGATCGCAGCGAAAGTAGACTCCCGAATCCCATTGCTCCGCCTGCCGCGGGCGGCTCGACCACTCCAACACGAAATCCCGGTACTCATGGTCGGTGCGAATGAACCCATTGCCGGCCACCGTGACGAGCACTCCGTCTTCCACGACGGCATCACAGTTGGTGACGTGCCACCCATCGAGGTTCTCGCCGTTGAACAACGCGAGGCGGACACCGCCGGTCTCGGCGATCGCGGGAGCTGCGACCGCGACAAGAACCAGCAAACAAACATAGCTCGGCGTGGGGTACTTCATGAGAGCATCATCCAGGTGGGCCAGGGCAAGGTGAATATGGCAGAGCGTCCATGATTGCCAAGCCGGTCCGATCGTGCAAGCTTTCGCCGCGGCGGCGCGCAGATGGACTTCAGGCAAGATGGGCAACTTTTTCGGGTCGCCACGTTTGAACCGAACCCGGCCGGCTGCACGGCCGATGCATAGGTAGGCCCCTCATTCTTCCCGCCCCAAGAATCCTCACTGCACTCGCCAGGCCCGTCGTAATGCAGCATACGAATCAGCTTGAGTTGATCCGCGATGTCGTAACGAATACTTTTGCGGAATATGACTCGTCCGAATCGGATTTCAGCGAGTCGGTCTTGATCCGAGAGGGCTTTTATTGCGGGCGCTGCTTCAATGGCGAACAGATCCGGGCGATCTGGTTTGCGGAAGAGAACGTGGTCAAGTTCTACGCCGGCGACGGCCAGTTCCTGACCTCGCACAGGATCGCAGAGGCCGGCGACACGGCGACTCGCCGCCGGGCCGCCTGATCGCCGCCCAATTTGCGACCCACCACTGGCCGGGCCAGTCGACACGACATCCGGCCCGCGACGGTCCTATCCTGAGGGGTCACCTGCGTCGCCGGCCGAGTCGACCTCGGCACGCGGCGTGTCCTTCGCTTCGGACCGATCCGCGCCGCCACCGATGCCCCAAATCGACGGTGACGCCAGTTCCAGGCTGTTTCCAGCCGGATCGCGGAAATAGACGGATTGGGCACCGTTCGGCCAGGTGACGATCTGCTCGATCTCCACGCCCTCCGCTTCCAGGTGTGCTTGCCATGCCGGCAGATCGCGTTGCGGCACAGAAAACGCGACGTGCCCAGGGCCTGCTGCCCCATGAGGGGGCAACCTGGACGAAGCAGCGGCCGCTTGCTGCGGATCGAAGATCAGGAGCATGCTGCCACCGACGCGAAAGAAAACATGTCGGCCGGCGCGGCGGCTGACGAACTGCAGGCCAAGCGTCTCGCGATAGAACCGCTCGGCCTTCTCCAACGCGTCAACGTACAGGCAGGTCTCCAGCACGCCATCGATCGGTCGTCCGTCCATCGTCTGGTCTCCTGCCTGCCGCCACGAACAGCGATCCGCTCGTAACTGAGGTTGTCTGGTTGCCCTGTCTTCCGTAGACTCGCGACCCGCAAACTCATTGCCATTGCCTGATCATTCGGTCGAGGAGCCTGACATGGATGTCTCGGTTGTCATACCGGTTTACAACGAATTTGACAACATTTGTCGTTTGTACGAAGAGCTTAACGCGGTGATGCGCGACTTTGGCCGCAGTTACGAGCTGCTCTTCATCGACGACGGCTCGAACGATGGCGGCATCGAGCACTTACGGGCGTTGGCGGCGAGCGACCCTTGCGTCAAGGCGGTCCTGTTCCGCCGCAACTATGGCCAGACCGCAGCCATGCAGGCGGGGCTGCAGATGGCAGCCGGCGAGGTAATCGTCACCTTGGATGGCGACCTGCAGAACGACCCGGCCGACATTCCAATGATGGTCGAGAAGATCGAAGAGGGTTACGACCTGGTCCATGGCTGGCGAAAAAACCGCCAGGACAAATGGCTGTCGCGCAAGCTGCCCTCCAAGATGGCCAACTGGTTGATCTCGCGAACGACCCGTTTTCCGATCCACGACCTGGGCTGCACGCTCAAGGCAATTCGTCGTGAAATCGCCAGGGAGCTTGAACTCTACGGTGAGATGCACCGCTTCATTCCGATCCTGGCTCATCAGCGTGGGGCCCGTTGCGTCGAGGTGGTCACGCGCCACCGGGCTCGGCAATTTGGCACCTCCAAGTATGGTATCTCGCGCACCCTGCGCGTCTTGTTGGACCTGGTGACCGTCAAGTACCTGCTGGACTACTTCGCCAGCCCGATGAAATTGTTTGGTCAACTGGGACTGGTCTGCACGGCCGTGGCTGGTCTCGCTGGCAGCGGCACGCTCGCCATGAAAGTGTTGGCGGCAGTCGACATGACGGGCAATCCTCTGCTGCTCTTGACCATCTTCTCGATGATGGCCGCCTTACAGTTTTTCAGCCTGGGCCTCCTGGGTGAAGTCTGTGCGAGAATCTACTACACGACGCAACCCAAGCAGAACTACGCCATCCGCGAAACCTTGAACCTGACGGCTCCCGATCCGGACGCCGACTTTCCTCGCTTCCAGCGGGCAGCCTGAGGTTGGCAATCGGTGGCCAGCGGAAACTCGCCGGTCGTGCCTCCGCATGGAAGGTACCGGCGGAAAGTCGCCGGGGCGGCGTTCCAGGGCCGGCGGGGCAGCCGAAGACCACGGCGGCAAAGCTCGCCCCCGTGCGCAGCTCATACCAGGCCGGCAGTCGCGAAGACCGCCGGTGGATGCTCATTCGGCATTCAGACGGACGCGAATCGTGCCCCGGTTATCACCCAAGGCATTCCAGGCATCATTGCAGCGGAGGAACAGCCGTCCCTGCATGGGAGCGCGAAAGGTCATGTTCGTGCCGAGTTGAAAGGGGGCGCTGAGCTGGTAGTCGTGCATGATGACGCCGACCAAACGGCCGGAATGATCCGCCCTCCCGTTGGCGTCGATCGGCGGCTGACCGGGGCACGTCGACCAACGCCCCTCTGCCCGGCAGCGGTAGCGGTGGCCCTTGCCCACGTCCACACCGGATGCCTGAAAGCCCCGTGCCGCGGCAACGCGCGTCGAATGCGACTTGCCCAACCCCAGTAGCTGGCTCTGCCCGTCCCAGTCCCAAAAACTGAGGTCGGCCCGGAAGCCGTCGACGAAATGTTCGAGGAGGAACCGATACTCGAACGCGATCTTCGCCTCCACCGGACGGAACAGGTCTTCGAACGCCTGGTGCCGCTTGGTCACCATCAGCGGGCCGATGCTGCGGAACCGCTTCGAGTAATTGGGATTGTGCAAGAGCATGTAGCAGAGGGCCCAACTGCGAAGATATTCGTCCCGCGCCTGGGCGACGTTGTCGGTGTCCAATTGAGTCCAAGCGGTGAGCGCGACGTGGCGGCCGGCGTGTACCGGATCGGCCATCATCGCGGTCAAGGCATCCGACAGCCGAGCCCCGGTCGAACCGACTGAGAGGACTTCTCCGACCGACGTCCGTCTTGCCTTGCGAAGTGCCGCACTTTGCGCGGGGCTGCACCGCATTCCCGTGGACCGCGTGGATCCGCAGGAAGCCACTTCCGCCATCCCTTCCTTGTACCACTCAGGCCCGCCCGACCCAAAGGTCTGCGCACAATAGGCGTGGATCAACTCGTGCTCGGCAACGCCCGGACGGCTGGCGGCATAGACGGTCAACTCGGTGCGTGTTCGCCCACCCTCATGAAAACTCTGCGGAATCGTCGCCCCCCCAACGCCGTGAATGATCACCCTGGCCAATCGATGCGGGAGCTGCGCGTCCGTCCAGTTGTCGAGATCGTCGACCACAAAGCAACGGATCCGCCCGCGAGGATCACGTCCCCAATAGCGGGTGGCGAATTTCAGCGTACGTTTCAAACGCGCGAACAAGGCATCTGCATCCGCAACCGGCAGATCGGTCCGCAACTGCAGGTGGCCGGTCCGGTAGCTGCGAAGCGGGCGGACGGCCGACCGGGAACCGGCTTGACAGGCCTGGGGCTGCTCCGCCGTGCCAGGCCGCGCGTCCAGGAGCAACAGCGATGCGGCAAACAATACCGTGGCAATCTGACTTCGTGTCATAGCGCGATTCCGCATTCTGCCAGAAATCGCGCCACCAAGCGTGCCTCGACGAATTGGCAAAGAGAAAGAGGTCGGGTCGTGATTGTGTCGCGGCCGGCTTCGCGGCCGCTGTCAACGTCAACGTTGCTGTGAGGTCTCCAGTTGGACATTGTCGACCGCCAGCGCTCCCGTGGCGCCAAACATACCGATCGCGACGACGGCCAATTTGGCGTCCGGTGGAACACGGATCGTACTTCGCTTCCTGATCCACCGGATGGTCCCGTACCAGGGGCCGGCCGACGCGGACCCGCACGGCGCCTGCTTGTCGTCGAAGAAGCTGATCTCGACACGCGGCAATTCCCGAGCGGACCGGCCGCGCTGGACGTCGGTGGCGCGGAGCGAAAGCGAGATCTCCATGCTGGCGAATTTGCGGCCGTCAATGCCGACCGCCTGCAGCGCCTGGGCACTGCGCCCGGGCGTCTGGTTTTCCAGCAACAGGTAGGACTTCCCGTCGGGCCCTTCGTAATCGGACATCACGTTCGCCTGGCGGACGTAGTACCAGCCCAACAAGGCACCTTCGTCGTCGGTCGCTTCGAAGCTGTGGTTCAGCAAACGGGGAATCCCGTCGTCATTCTTTTTGACCCGTAATGCTTCAGCACGACCTGTCATGGGAACAAAGAACGTCGGCTCCAGCGGCTCGGCAAGCAGCTTCCCGTTGACCTTCTTGAACAGCATCATGGTCTGTTGAAACCGCTCGCCGACGGGAATCACCATCCGGCCACCTTCCCGCAGTTGCTCGACCAGCGCCCGAGGCGGTCGTTCCGGCGAACAGGTGACGATGATCGCGTCAAAGGGTGCGTGTTCGCGCCACCCCAGGAAGCCGTCGCCGATCTTGGTGTGCACGTTGTCGTAGTCGAGCCGTTTCAGTAGCCGCTGGGCGCTGCGCCCCAACGAGGGAACGATCTCGATCGAATAGACCTGGTCGACCAGCCGGCTGAGGACCGCCGCCTGGTAACCGCTCCCTGTGCCGATTTCGAGTACCCGGTCGGTCGGCTTCGTCTCCAGCGACTCGGTCATCGATGCGACCACGAATGGCGGCGAGATCGTCTGCCCTTCGCCGATCGGTAACGCCATGTCCAGGTAGGCAAACTGGCGCTGTTGCCCGGCGACAAAGAAATGCCTGGGCACTTCGCGCATGGCGTCCAGCACCCGAGGGTCCTTGACCCCCGCTTGTTCGACGTCGTCGCGAACCATCTTCATGCGGGCGAGCGTCCATTGTTGCTGGCTCTGCGCCCAACCGGTCGGCGACGACCCGATGATGCTCGCCAGCATCAGCAGGCCGACATAGGAACGTGTTTTGAGAATCGGTGCGCGCAAAGGATTCCAACAACTTCCCGGAAACAATGAATCGAACAAGCGGCACCCGCCGGCCGCCACGCACTTGAGCGGGCTGTCGCTCTCTACTGAAAGAAAACCAGTGAAGCCTGGTGGCGATAGAAGAAGAGCCGTGTGTTTGATGGTAGTCGATCCGCCGGCCTTTCGCAAACTGCTGATCCCCGGCCGGTGACGCGGGGCCCTGGGGCCGGTTCATGTCGTGCGGAGCAAACGATTCCTGCCGGTCTCGCGCGCATGCTCGCTCGGCGGCCCGGCTGCCGTGGAAGCCGCGGGTCGGGCTCCACGTCACGGACCAGCGGCAAGCTGCCCGAACGCCGACAACGGCGACGCGCATCGCCGCCCGGAATCGAGTACCATGGAACGGGTCGTCTGTCAGCCGGACGGCCTTGAATTCGTCCCCCCGAACAGCCCGCTTGCGAGGAACCCTGCCGTGCAACGTATCGCTCCTCTCCAGACACTGATCGCCTGCCTGGCGCTCGGCCTCCTGCACAGTGATCTCCTTGGCGAAGATGCAGTGCAACCCCGATTCCAGAAACGACAACTGGATGCCAGGTTCCGCAGCGAAGGGGTGGCGGTCGGCGATTTCAATCGCGACGGGAAAGAAGACATTGTTGCCGGTTTTGTCTGGTACGAAGCACCCGAATGGACGATGCACACGATCGCCGGCGAGCCTCCCTCCGGCCGGGGTGCCGTGCAAGGTTCGCCTCCCCACTTTGACCCGAAGGGTTACAGCAATTCATTCTGCAACTTTGCCGAGGACCTCAACGGCGACGGCTGGGTCGACGTGATCGTGGTCGACTTTCCCGGCACGCCGACCTGGTGGTTCGAGAACCCCAAGAACGCCGAAGGCGACTGGAAGAAGCACCTGCTAACCCCGGTCACGAACAACGAAAGCCCCGACTTCCTTGACCTGGACGGCGACGGGCAGCGCGAGTTGATCGCGGCCTTCTCACCTGACCCGGCACAACCGGATGGCCCCGATCGCCAGATGGCCTATTTCACGCGCGACAAGGACCCGTACAAACCCTGGCATCGTCACGCGATCTCCACCAAGGCCGCCCCCGGCACACGCCGCTATTCGCACGGCCTGGGTGTGGGCGACATCAACGGTGACCAGAGAAACGACATCGTCTGTGCGGCGGGCTGGTGGGAGGCTCCCGCGTCCCTCTCGGAGACGCCGTGGAAGTTTCATCCGGTTGGCTTCGGCGAACCGGGCGGTGAGGGCAAGGCAGCCCAGATCTTTGTCTACGACTTCGACGGAGACGGCGACAATGACGTGCTCGCCAGCAGCCCGCACGCCTTCGGAATCTGGTGGCACGAACAGGTGGCGGCTGGAAAATGGAAGACGCACGAAGTCGACAAGAGCTTCTCGCAAACCCACGGCGTCTGCCTGGCGGACATCAACGGCGATGGCCTCAAGGATTTCGTGACGGGCAAACGCTGGTGGGCCCACGGCGGTCGCGATCCGGGTGGCGACCAACCCGCCGTCTTCTTCTGGTTCGAGCTGAAAAGGGACCTGGGACACGTCGACTGGGTGCGCCATCAGTTCGATCACGACAGCGGCCCCGGCACCCAATTCCAAGTCGCCGACGTCAATGGCGACGACTTGCTGGACATCGTTTCATCGAACAAGAAGGGCGTTTACTACTTCCAACAAGGACGCGAGTAACGTCTTTTCTCGTCCTGGCTTCCGTGGATCCTGGTCTGCACGACCTTCCGCAGGTCAAGCTGGGCATGACGTTCCGCACTTCCGGACACCATCCCGCGCATGACCTCATGTGGCATGACGGTGTGGCCGACTCACGCCTGTTCTGCGATCAGTTTCCGGGCCGTGGCAAACACCTCATCGAACATCGGCTCAGTCAATCGCCCGGTAAACGTATTCTGCTGGCTGGGGTGATAGCTTCCCAGCAGGGTGCGACCACCATGCAGGGTCACCTGGGCAGCGTGCCCGAACTTGGGACGTCGGCCGGTGTGGAGTTGCCGCGTCTGGAGCTCATCCAGGGTCGCCTTCCAGGCAATCTGTCCCAAGGCCAAGAGAACGCGAGGTGCCGCCAGGTCGATCGTCGCTGTCAGCCAAGGCCGGCACTGGTCCAGTTCGTCACGTGTCGGCTTGTTGTCCGGCGGCGCGCAGTGACAAGCGGCTGTGATGGCGCATCGGTCGAGCTGCAATCCGTCGTCGCCATCCGTCGCCGTCGGCTGATTCGCGAAGCCGGCCCGATGGAGGGCGCGAAACAACCACTCGCCACTCCGATCGCCGGTGAACATGCGCCCCGTGCGATTGGCCCCATGGGCGGCCGGTGCCAGGCCGACGATGAGTAGCCGGGCGTCGGGGTCGCCAAAATTGGGTACTGGCCGGCCCCAGTACTCCCAATCCAGATATGCCTTCCGCTTCTGCGTGGCGATGCGTTCGCAGTGGGCCCGCAACCGCGGGCAGCGATCACAGCCAACGATCTGCCGGTTCAGGGAGTTCCAGGTTGGCATGCGACGACCGTCGTTCAACAGGAAGCGGCGGGGGGAGCAGTAATACGCATGGGGTGGGCCGTCGGCGTGAACAAGACAGGGCTGGCAGCGAAATCCGCACGGGCCCAATCCTGTTCGGCACGAGAATTGCTAGCCAAATTTTCTCGAAATTGGGCTAGCTAGCGATTGCGCAAGTTGTCATCTTGGGGACATGACGGCGCGCA
>JAUIGN010000024.1 GCA_030430075.1 bacterium | reverse complement strand
GCCAGACGAAGGCGGGCTTCCATGAATTATGCGCGCTAGCGGGCTTCAGGCGGGCTAAGGACGGTCAATGAAATCGAGACAATCGCCGCTGATTCCGGTCAGATAAAATGAGACGCCGCAAGTGTCTCGGGAACTTTCATTTGACCACCTAGAAACAGGCTCCCGGTGCCCATTCCGGGGAGTGTTACGTCGACGCCAAATACGGACAGAAATGCTTTAAGTACGTCGACAGCTGAATGTGATGGTTTTATCTCAGCTAGTCTATGAGGAAGTCGAAAAGCGGCTTGCACAGCAATCGATCCATCATCGCTCGGGACTGTAATTACAATCACTGAGTAGCGCTTGCGAAGGGTTTTCCCTATCGTCTTTGTGTGAATTCCACAAATGCAGTCAGCAAACTCAACTTCAATTCCATCAGCGAGAAACACTTCCTTGTCTGGCGAACCGAGAATGGCTGTCACCTGCTGCGACGAAATACGTGCCATCGCTTCGTCAAATACTTTCGTAAAAACAATGGTTCTCATAGCCGTATTTCCGCCCGAGTAAGTGCCAGCATCATTAGTTATCAACCTAATCGTTTCCGTAACATGGTCAATCATACGACCGTGGCGAGATCACGCCGAATCGTCCAGGTCTTTCATTACCGCCTGTTGGACTCTGCTGGGGAGCAACCCGATGGCCGTTCCTGAGCCGATGACGAAGATTGAGGCGGTCACCGCACCGCCTTCGTTTGTCGCCACATATTGCTCATTGTCCGCATGCGAAAGACCCTTGTGACATCAATACGACAAGGAATAACTCTTTACCGAAACGCCGACCAAGAAGACCAGGTACACGCTGAACCAATACCGATCGCGAGCTTGTACGCTGGGGGCGGGGCAAGAAAAATGTCGGGGAGCGATCTCGAACGCGTGGTCCCTTCGCTTGCGCGCCGTCAAAATTCGAGATTCCTGAGCAGGGGCTGGTCGGTCGTCCACACAGAAGGTTCGTGACGCCTTCCCCGAACGGTCATATTTCGATTTTCAACCGACGGATCGAAGTTGAGATGCCAGCTAATACGGAGCCCGCCCACCACGACGCGCTGAGTCGGACCCGCTCTGCGCAATATCAGCGGATTGCCGATGACTTCCTGGGAGCTTCGGTGAGGGCGGCCGAAGCGTTGAAGGAACTGCTTTGTTAGCGAGCTCGGCTGCGACGACCGGCGAGCGCTAGCGGATTACGATTGTCGGCCGCTTCAAATAGACCGACGCGCGTAAGGAATCGCAGGATTCTGGCATTCGGTTTCGACGTCCGGAGCACGCAACGAGTCCGCCGTACTAACTCATGAGTGGTTGTCATGAGCGCTTTCGGGGTGTCGCGCAACTAACCCAGGACACGTCCGCCTGCTGCATTTCCATCACGCTGCATCGGCTCTGTGCGAAAGGGGTTTGTCCGAAATGCGATGACGCGACGCTGGCTAAGTCGCAAGTGTCATTAACCTCGCGACGCAAAGTGATTCACTGGCGGCGGTGAATTTGACTGGAGCAGTTCTGGCATTTCGTTCGCGAGGCCGGTCGTGATCACCGCCGCGCCTCCTGCACTATCGAACACCGCCTCCGAGGGCCGAAACTCGACTTTCGGCGGTGCCGGTGCGGAGATTCTCATGCACCCGCTCTGCACGCGACCCGTACGAAACTGCCGTTGCGCCTGCTAGACTAATCGACGGTGCCTTTTAGGAGAGGGGCCATTATGATCTATCGGGCCGGGAGTCTTAGCGAAGGATGAGAGAATCTCGTGATAGGGGTGGCGAAAGTAACGCATGAGTGTGCTTCATAAAATCTCCACCAGCGTGGGCAGAGATCGCGCTGCTGACGTCATTTTCCTCCACGGCCTCGGGGGCGACGCGTTTTCTACCTGGAGGTTTGAAAATGACCAGTCAACGTCGTGGCCACACTGGCTCGCCGAAGAGTTTCCGGACGTCGGCATCTGGTCACTCGAGTACGCGGCAAGTCCGACGAAACGAGCCAGAGGGTTTCGGAAGTTTATCTCGGGCAACAGAGACGCCGGGCATGCGATGCCATTACCAGACCGGGCCCGTGAGGTTGTCGATCTGATGGTCCAGCACCAACTCGGTAGGCGTCCGCTTCTGCTGATCGGCCACAGTCTTGGGGGACTGCTCGCCAAACAGATTCTCAGGCGGGCGAGCGACGAGACGCGTGACGACCATCACTGCATATTGACAAACACGAAGGCAGTACTGTTCCTCGGAACGCCACATCAGGGAGCGTCACTCGCCTCAATTGCGGATCGCTTCAGAGCCATCTTTGGTCCCACCGCCAGCATGGAAGACCTCAAGGCTCACGATCCTCATCTTCGCGATCTGTATGACTGGTACCGAAATCACTCCCAGCGAGTCAGCATCGAGACCTTTACGTACTTCGAAACTAGGGAGTATGACGGATTCACAATCGTTGATGCCTCATCGTCACATCCGGGAGTTGGGCCGGATCCGATCGGCCTGGATGAGGACCATATTTCACTGGCGAAACCGCGAGACCGATATCAAAACGTGGTCAACAAGGCTCGGGAACTCGTGATGCGCGTAACACAGGGAATGTCCAGGATTGATGGAGAGGGAGATGACCCCGACGAGGATCGAATCGAACTTCCAGGCAGAGAAAATCACGACGGAGAAGATCCGTCTGGAGAATACAGTGCATTCGGTTCCTGGGTGAGTTTTGTCGTGGATCAGTTTCTCGAAGAGTTCAATCGATTGGCGAAGAATACAAAATCGATGGTCTGCCGCGCTCTCGCGATCGAATCTCACGAAAACGCCGATGCTGTCCGCGAAGATGTTACAGAGTTCTTCCGAACGCATTCCGACAGCGAGACACAGGATTCGGACGCGGTTTCTCGTACGCTGGATCGGATTGACGAATTGATCGAACGGACCGGACGGGAAACTCAGGCAGTTCTCGTGAACATACAGAACTGGCTCATGACAACATTGGTCTGCCCGAATGACAACCCTGATATTGCGGTCATCGGCGACAACTGCGACGGTGTCTTGTTCGTGGGACACCCTGTCGGGGCGGAATTGCTATTTTCCGTTGCCGACCTGAGAATGCCCGACTTCATGAACAATGATCGTGGGGAAATTGTTGGCAGGCATCTGCTGAGTTTGTCAAACGCACCGATCGGGGACCAGGAACCCCTGAATCTTGTTCGTCACTTTCTGAGCGAAGTGGCCGACTGCGTGGGTGTGATCACTTTCAATAATCAGGTGATTGATGAACACGACCACGGCAAGAGTATCCGATACTGGACCGATCAGCTCAGTCTCTCGTTTGATGCAGAGCGGGTTCGCACTGGTTCGCGATTTTATTGTTGCTGTCCCCTTCCGACGGATCCAGGGAGAAACGCTAGGGTGATTTCATTACTTCGCCAAGTCGGCGATGAGATCACGGATCTCGGAGTCTTCCGGCTGGATGAAAACCCATGGACATTGTCGGCCGAGGACATTGTCGTTCCGCTGCTCCGCAAACGCTTTGAACGACTTCAGTAAACCCGCGGACTAGGTGACAGTATGCCCCGTGTTTTTGTGAGCTACGCACACTCCAGTGACGAACATCGTCAGAGAGTGTGGGCATTCGCGGAGTATCTGCGAGAACAGAACCTGGATGTGGTGATCGACACGGACGTCAAAGGACCGGCCGGGCCGCCCGAGCAATGGCCTCGCTGGATGAAAAATCAGGTAGAGGCTGCGGACTGGGTGGTGCTGTTTATTGACGACACTTATCGGCGGCGATTCGATGGACATGAAGAGCCCGGCAAAGGCTATGGGGTGACGTGGGAAGGCTGCATTATCACCCATGAGCTGTATCGCTCGAAGACGATGAACCACAAGTTCATCCCGGTGCTGGCGGATGGTGATCATCTGGATCTGGTGCCGACCGAAATCGCCGGGGCCACGTTTTACCGAATTCCGTCCGGGCAGCAGAAGCTGGCTGAGTCGATTCTCGAATATGAAGCCGAAGCCGATACTACGTTTGCAGGTTTTCACTCGGCGACTTACGAGGAATGGCGAGCGCTGACCGTTTCCGGGATCGCCGATTCGATTCTCCGTTTGCAGACGGATCGCCGACGAATAGAGGTTGCCAAGTTGTTTCAACTTGAGGCAGATGACAACAGAGACAAAATTGAGTTGCATTTTCGCAAACTGGTTGATCGCTGTACGCAGCCGGCATCATTTGACGTTCGCTCAACGTGCCTGGCGGTTGCTCAGTTGGATGCGTATCGAACCGACGCGTCGGGGCACGCCGATGACTTTCGGGCCTTGACGGACCTCCAGGACTGGCTGTTTCCGCTGTGCATTCACCCCGCGGTCAAATCGACCGTGGCATCTGGGATGGATGATCGTCAGGGGGCGATCATTACGGAGTCGGTGGCGCTGGATGTGGGAGCTGAACTTGCCGCCGCGCCGGCCGACGGACGTCGGGCCGGTTTCAAACTCAGCGATGATGGCAAGGTCATTGGCGATGGGCTGCTGCGGATGGTCGATACGCCCATTGGTGACCCTGATCCGAACGTTGTTGTCGAAGAGATTCTGAAAGATCTGGCCGACCAGCTGTGCATCATCCTGCACGAAGACGACACCAGCGAGCCGGACGCCGTCAAACGCGTTCAGCGCCTTGCGGAACGGATGCAAATGCAGACGGCGTTGAACGCTATCGCCAAAAGACGCCGGTACTATTGCGTGATTCATCCACGGAAGAATGCCGCGGAGACCAAGTCGCTGAGGAAGTTGCTGAGCGACATCCGCACGAAGATTCCAGAACTCGTCTTCTTCGAACTGCACCGCGGCCAGACGAAGGCTGCCGAGGAAGTGATTCTGAAGATCGTGAAAGACCGACTTGAGAGCGAGAAGCAAACGTGACACAGCAACCAGCAATTGATTTCTCCCGACTCGATAGTGACGAGCCCGTGCGGCTGGTCAGTGAGTCGGGTGTTCCCGAACAGGTTCACGTCTTTGACGACGACAGTCGAATGGCTGTGAAGTCGGCTCTGGCGGCCGGCAGACCACTGCTGGTTCGAGGTGAGCCCGGCGTGGGGAAAACGCAGCTTGCCGCTGCCACCGCGAAGGCCCTCAGGCGGCCGCTCGTGCCGTGTGTCGTGAATGCCCGGACGGAATCGACCGACCTGCTCTGGCATTTCGATTCCGTTCGACGGCTGGCCGAAGCACAGGTCTGTGGCGTTCTGGAACTGACTGACGAAGAACTT
The DNA here is from genome assembly GCA_030430075.1 of bacterium. Lineage (GTDB taxonomy): Bacteria > Planctomycetota > Planctomycetia > Pirellulales > Pirellulaceae > ARS98. The sequence goes on along the minus strand of JAUIGN010000024.1, from coordinate 100,990 downwards.
GAAAAGAAGCTGCGCGTGACGCGGTTTGTTGAACCGGGGCCGCTCTGGTGGGGATTCAACTGGGACGGAGCAACGAAGCACGCGGAAGACAATCCCTGCTCGATGCCTCCCTGTGACGAGGACGCCGATCCCGACAACGGCCGGGTCGTCCTGATCGACGAAATCGACAAGGCGGACAGCGACCTGCCCAACGGACTCCTGGAAGCGCTCGGCTCTGGACGTTTCACGCCGCATGGCTGCACTCCGGTCGTGATGCACGATCCCGCACCGCTGGTGATTGTCACGACGAATGAAGAACGCGTGCTGCCAGATGCATTTCTGCGACGCTGTCTCGTCCTGCACATGTCGTTGCCCTCGAATGACGACGCCCTGCGTGAATTGTTGGTCCAGCGCGGGCAACGCCATTTCCCGAAGATCTCCGAAGACCTGTTGCATGAAGCTGCGAATCTTCTGATTGAAGACCGTCGCGCCGCAACAACACCAAAGCCCGGACAGGCGGAGTTCCTTGACCTGCTTCGCGCGGTTCAACGGCTCGTCGAGCAGAACGTCGATACGGCAGAGAATCTCCTGAAGAAGGTCGCAGGATATACGCTGAAGAAACACGCCGGGGGGCCACTATGAGCCGTCGCCCTCTAACCGGGCGGGCGGATCTGTTGCTGGCTCTGGCCGGTGGCGATGCCGTCATGGCCGACATCGCCGGGCGGCTGGGTTACGAACGAAAAGTGATTCTGCCCGAGCCGCAACCGATTGAAGTGGCCGAGCCGGAAGAAGCGGCCGATGTCGTCACGATCGAAGTCACCCACGGGCCGCGTCCGCCGGTGCCGTGGTGGCGAGCTGAGGAGTTCTACTCCCGCATGGTCGTGCCGCTGCAACTTCCGCCAGACGAGGAGACGGAGGCCGCCGAAGTCACGCTGGAGCCGTTTGATCCGCTGGCCACTGTCCCCGCTTTCGTCACGCGCCTCCGGCAGGTGGCGGACCTCACGCGTCCGGGAAACCGCATTGATCTGAACCGGGTCGTGTACGAACTCAGCCGGGGCCGGCAGCTTGTCGAGTTTCCACGGCTGAACCGGCGAAGCTGGGGGCAGGACCTGCACGTGGTGATTGACCTCGCTCGTCGTTTGGTTCCATACCGGCAGGATCAGCAGCTGATCGGGCGGGCGATGAAGCGGCTGCTGCCCAAAGGCGGCGGCACCGTCTGCGTGTTGCGGGAAGGAGCCGAGACGCCGGTCATTGAATGGCCAATACAACAACGCGGGCACGAACTGCCGCTGCATCCCGGATCCACGTGGCTGGTGCTCAGCGATCTGGGATCGATGCAGGACGCGAATTCGTCCGCTGCGGAAGATCGCTGGACGCGCATCGGCAGGCGGCTGAAGTGGCAGGAGTGTGCTGCATTGGCGCTCGTGCCCTGTCGACCGGATGCCGTGCCGGATCGCCTGGCAAGGTTATGGTCGCTCATTCCGTGGGAAGGCGACAGCCGACGTCGTCCAAAGCCGGCGGACGCCACCACGGTGGAAGCGTGCCAACGCATTCTGGCGCTGCTGTCGGCGGCCGTTCGGATCGAGCCGCGGCTGCTGCGGGCCGTGCGAAAGCTGCTCGCAGCGGGGCGTCGTGATCCGGGGCTGGAATCAAAGGTCTGGCAACAGTGTGAGGGAACGACGCACTGCTCGGGGGCGGCTCTGTCACGGCAGCAGACGGTCGAGTTGCGGGGGGCTCTGCTTCAGGACGAATTGAGGCATCAGGCGTGGTCACTGGTCGAGGCCGCACACACCGGCGAATACACGGGCGTCGCCCGGTTGGAAGCGCTCCGACTGGGGACGGACATCGTGAAGGTGGGATCCCGAGACCGGCTGGCGCAGGCGCGTCGCTGGTTTCAGAGTCTCGGCACCGGCGAGACCGAATACGGCAGCGAATTCTTTGTGAAAGCCGCGTTGCAGTTGACGCCCGAAGCCTGGGAAGCCGCCCCGGAACTGCATGCTCTGTGGAAGCAGTTCTTTCCCGATGAGGACGTTGCCCCGGGTTACGATCCCGCGCTGGCGGGCGTGAAAGACGCTCCGCTGCAGGTCATCCGGGTTTCGCTGACTGATGGACAGTTCGAGTATCGCCGGCAGGGAGAGATACTGCGGCGGAGTTCTCCCCTGGCGACGATCCGTTTGAAGAATCCGGAAATCGTCATCGACTCGTTCGACCAGTGGCCGGACGAAGGCTCGGGCGATGCGTTCTGGCGGGACGGAGCAGTTCCGGAGTGGGCGGATCAGTGGGGACGCGATGACGTCGGACCGTGGGTCGAGTTTGTCATCGGCCAGGCGCGGCAGCGGATGCGGTGGATTCCGCCCGGTGAGTTTCTCATGGGCTCGGCAGAGAAGCCGGAACTGGAGGGCTATCCCGAAACTCCGCCGCAGCCGGTGACGATCAGTCGTGGGTTCTGGTTGTTCGACACGCCCTGCACACAGGAATTGTGGGAAGCCGTGATGGGTGAGAACCCAAGCCACTTCAAAGGGGCTCTGCGACCGGTCGAATCCGTGAGCTGGGAAGACTGCCAGCAGTTCAACAAGCGGCTCGGCGAGCGTTGTCCGGGGCTGACGTTGACGCTGCCGACCGAAGCCGAGTGGGAATACGCCTGCCGGGCTGGAACTCAGACGGCGACGTACGCAGGTGACGGCTCGCTGGATGAGATCGCGTGGTACGACCGCAACTCGGGGAATCAGACGCACTCGGTCGGGGAGTTGCGCCCGAACGGCTTCGGGCTCCACGACATGCTGGGAAATGTGTGGGAGTGGTGCCGGGACCACGGGGGCCGTCAGTACGCCCAGGAGGAGATCAAAGATCCGGTGCATGAGGCTGGCAAATCGTCAGCGAACCGGGTCATCCGTGGTGGGTGCTGGGACTTCTCCGCGCAGGACGTGCGGGCGGCGTACCGCGATGGCAACCACCCTGAGGACCGTGGCGGCGACCTGGGCTTCCGCTGCTCCAGTTCAGGGAGTGAGCCCGGCACAGGAGGCCGGAGGCCTGAAAAAGGAAGTGCCCGGAGGCCGCAGGTCGTGAGGTTGCAGCGAGCGGTTCGCGGTCGGAGGCCGAAAGCGGAGCCGGCCGGAGACAGTGAACCAGCGAGCGAAGACCGGCTGGTGCGCATCACGGAGCGGGAATACGAACACGCGCCGGTCCCGCGGGGACCGATTGTCCGCTTGCGGACGGATCTGGAAGAGGTGTTCCTCTGCCAAACACCGCGTCCTCGCTGGGCCAATCGCACCGGACGCGACCAGTTCGGCCTGTGGGCCGAAATCACGATACTTCGCAAGGACGCCGCTGACGTCAACCAGCGTCTCCGCTGGATCCCGCCTGGCCGGTTCCTGATGGGCTCGCCAGAATCTGAAAAAGGGCGATACGACGACGAAGGCCCACAACAGAACGCCATTGTCGCGGAGGGTTTCTGGCTGTTCGACACACCCTGCACTCAGGCGCTGTGGGAAGCGGTGACGGGCGACAACCCGAGCGAATTCAAAGGTGATCGCCGCCCGGTGGAGCAGGTGGACTGGCAACAGGCAACCGAGTTCGTCGCGAAACTGAGTGAGGTGGCCGGTCTGCCGTTGCGCCTGCCGTCCGAAGCCCAGTGGGAATACGCCTGCCGTGCGGGCAGCGAAGCAGCCACATACGCTGGCGGCTTCGATCCCGACGATCTAGCGACGCAGGAAGAGCTGCGGCAGATCGCGTGGTACTCGGCTAACGCGGGTGGAGAGACACACGACGTCGCCGTGTTGCGTCCGAACCCGTGGGGCCTGTACGACATGCTGGGCAACGTGTGGGAATGGTGTCAGGACACGTGGTGCGATCGCTACGATCAGGCACGTCAGGAAGACACCGAGAATGAGTCGGCGGACCGGGTCATCCGTGGTGGGGGCTGGGACGACTCCGCGCGGGACGTGCGGGCGGCGTGCCGCGATGGCTACCACCCTGGGGACCGTGCCGGCAACCTGGGCTTCCGCTGCTCCAGTTCAGGGAGTGAGCTCGGCACAGGTGACGAGGAGCCGGAGCGGAGCGGTCGGAGGCCGAAAGCGGAGCCGGCCGGAGACAGCGCAGCGAAGAGCGACGAGTCTTCGGAAGATCGTTAAATAACGGACAGATCATGCAGCTTCAGTTCTTTCAAGTGCCCGTGCACCGTTCACAGCCCGACGACCTGAATCGATTTCTGGCCGCGCACCGCGTGACCTCAATTGAACGGCAGTTTGTATCAGATGGGGCCAACAGTTTCTGGTCGATCTGCGTGACGTACGAGAGCGGCGATCCGCCGCGGACTCCGATCAAACGCAAAGAGCAAATCGACTACCGGGAAGTGCTGACTGAAGAGCAGTTCCGCATCTATGCGAAACTGCGTGTGCTTCGCAAAGAACTGTCTGACAGGGACAAGGTTCCGGCTTACACCGTCTTCACTAACGAGCAGCTGGCGGAAGTCGTTCGGCGGCATATCACGACGCGGGAAGAGATGGCAAAGATCCCCGGCGTTGGCCAAAGCCGGATCGAGAAATACGCCGATCCGTTTCTGGAGATCATGCGAGCCGAAAAACGTCCGGAGAGCAGCGTCTCGGACGCGACGGCCGCGGGCGAGGACAACGCGCCGGATACGGTTCAGCCATGAACCCGACGCACGTCTCACTGGGGAATGTTGCCGACTGGGACAATCTGGCCTCGGCCACATGGCGTGCCTCTGCCGGGAAACGCACGCGCCGCGAAGTCCGCTCGTTTCTGGACAACCTGCTGCCGAACCTGAGCGACCTGAGACGAGACATCCTTGACGGCACCGTGAGAATCGGTCAGGCCCGGACGTTTCGCATTCGCGATCCCAAACCACGCCTGATCACCGCGGCCTGCTTCCGCGAACGCGTTCTGCAGCATGCTCTGATGTGGCATGTCGGTCCGTTGCTGGAACGGGCACTGGTCGCCGACACGTTCGCGTGCCTGACCGGTCGCGATACCCGCGCCGCCGTGAGACGCACGCAGCGGCATGTCGGACGATTTCCGTGGTATGCGAAAATGGACGTCCGGCAGTACTTTGCCAGCATCGATCATGACATCCTCAAGACGCTGCTCCGCCGTCGTTTGAAAGGCGCGGGGACGCTAAAGTTGGTCGATCGCATCATCGACGCATACGGGAATGGCAACGGTCGGGGATTGCCGATTGGAGCCCTGACGTCGCAGTGGTTCGCGAATTACTACCTCGGACCGCTCGACCGGTTCCTGCTGGAAGAGCGGCGAGTCGCCGGGATGGTCCGCTACATGGATGACTTCGTGTTCTGGGGAACGACGCGTGACGAAGTTCGGAGTTGTGCTGCCGGTGTCGATGAGTTTCTCGACCAGACGTTGAAGTTAAAGTCCCGGCCGCCAACTCAGATCAACCGCAGTTCACACGGAGTAACCGTCTGCGGATACCGCGTGTTTCCCGGCACGATCCGTCTATCGCGCACTCGGCAGGATCGGTTCGCGCAGGCTTTGACGCATTGGGAAGCGGAATGGCTGGCTGGGCGAATCAGTTCACTTGAGCTACAGCGGTGTATCGATGCGACGCTCGGAATGACTGTCGATGCAGATGCTCGCAATTGGATTGGCAAGTGCGTCCGGCAGCGGTCCCGGTCTGACCTGATTGATCGGCAGCGCGCGATCGGTATCCGCTTTTCACACGACGAAGAATGACTCTAGGCCGCGGCGTCCTTGCAATTGCCGTCGGCGGCTGGTATCACCGTCAACACTTCAAGGACACGGGACGAATCGTCAGCGAACCGGGTCATCCGTGGTGGGAGCTGGGACAACTCCGCGCAGAACGTGCGGGCGGCGTACCGCAATGGCAACCACCCTGGGAACCGTGACAACAACCTGGGCTTCCGCTGCTCCAGCTCACGAGGAAACCGGATGGTTTCCCCCTGAACAGTCCCGTGTCCTGTCCGGACGAGTTTCCTTGTGAAGCTCTCTGGCAAATAGAAAATGGCCACCGGTGTGTCAGTAGTTTCCCGCAGCAGCGCTGGCGAACGCTCGCCGGTCGGCCGACTTTTTTCCCAAGGCGACAACGCATGCCCGCGCTCGGCCCATCCACACTTCATCACCCACTGGTAGACGGCATTCCGCCCAACTGGGCATCCGCGTGGGGAGAGGACGACTACGGACCGTGGGTCGAGATTCACGTCGGAGACGCACAGCAGAGTTTGAGGTGGATTCCGCCCGGGACATTCCTGATGGGATCACCCGATTCGGAAGCGGGACGTGATGCCGACGAAGGCCCGCAGCAGCCGGTGACGATCAGTCGTGGGTTCTGGTTGTTCGACACGCCCTGCACACAGGCTTTGTGGGAAGCGGTGATGGGCGAGAACCCGAGCGGTTTCAAAGGTGCTAAGCGGCCGGTCGAATCCGTGAGCTGGGAAGACTGCCAACGGTTCATCGACTCACTCAACGGGTCGCTGCCGGACCTGCAATTGGCTATCCCCACCGAAGCCGAGTGGGAATACGCCTGCCGGGCGGCACAGCAGACATCGACATACATTGGCGACTTGACGATCGATGGAAACGGTCATGCAAAGGGACTGGAAGACATCGCGTGGTACACCGCCAACTCAGACGGCGAGACTCACCCTGTTGGCGAGCTGCGGCCGAACGATTCCGGCCTGTTCGACATGCTCGGCAATGTGTGGGAATGGTGCCGCGACAACACATTCCGGGAATACGCAGCAGACCACGTCACTGATCCTGTGCATTGGGCTGGTGATTCGTCAGCGGCCCGGGTCATCCGTGGTGGGAGCTGGGGCGACTCCGCGCGGCGCGTGCGGGCGGCGTACCGCTTTGGCTACCCCCCTGGGGGCCGTGGCGACTACCTGGGCTTCCGCTGCTCCAGTTCAGGGAAGTGAGCCGGGACCGGAGGGCGGGACGCGGAGGGAGGAGCCGGAGCGAAGCGGTCGGAGCCGTCGCGGAGCAGGCGGAGACAGCGCAGCGAAGAGCGACGGCCGGGCAGGCGCTTCTGGCAATACCATCCATTACGACCGCCTTCCGCCCGGCAGCAAGAACCCGGATCGCAAATGCAGCATTTACGTTTGGCCAGGAAGTGTTCCTGGCGTTCTTTGACAGTATCAAGATCGACTCGTCTAGCCCGAAGGTGAAGCTGCTGTTAACCCGTCAGGAAGCGGCAGACGCCCTTTCCGTGTCTCTGAGCACCATTGACAACTGGGTGGACGAGGGGCTTCTGAAGCCGGTGTATCCGTTCAAAACCAAGGCAAGAAAAGGGCCGCCCCGTTTCAGCCAGCGAGAATTGACCAGGCGCGCCCGAGAGCTAGAAAAAGACGAAGGAATGTAGCATGACAGTCGTGCGCCGACCCAACGGGCACAAGTGGATTCAGTTTCGAAGCCCACACGGTTCACGGCACACAATCAGGCTCGGCGTGGTCACGGACGACCAGGCCCGAGCGTTCAACAGGCGAATCTTGGACCTTCTGAGTTTCGCCAAACTGGGGCAGGTTCCATCGCTCGAGCTCGCAACGTGGCTGGCTGACCTGCCGCGGGCAACCCATGATCGGATCGCTGCTACCGGTCTGGTGGATCGAAAGTCATTCGGAACACTGGGCGAACTGATCGACGGATGGAAGGCGGCAAGCAACTGGAACGCGACCACCGCTGGCAATCTCGCCGTCTTCTGCGGCAATCTCGAGAAGCACTTCGGACGAGGCAAGCCAATCGCTGCCATTACGCCGGCCGCCGCTCGAGAATTTCACTCGTGGCTGAAGTCGTCAGGAGGGAGATAGGGTGGTCCTTTAGCGGTGGCCACAGTCTCCCGGAGAATTCGCTGGGCTCGGCAACTCTTTGCGTTCGCGATGAGGTCAAAAGTGGTTGCCGAAAACCCATTCGACGAATTCAAGGCTCAGAACGAGGTCAATCGGGCTCGCGACCACTTCGTCCGTCTTGAGCTGTTCAACCGTCTGATGGATGTGACGACCGATCCCGAATTTCGAGCGCTGTTAGCGCTCGTACGAATCGGGGGCGTTCGTTGCCCGTCTGAAGTGAAGCCGCTCGAGTGGTCCAATGTCCACGCGGGCGCAAACACTGTGACGATCGTTTCACCAAAGCTCAACCGCTATCAGGGAAAGTCCCATCGCACGATTCCCCTGTGGCCGGGGCTGGCCGAACCGCTTCAGGAGTGGTGGGACCGCTGCGACGACTGTCAGCCGCTCGTGTTTCCGAATCACCAGTGTTCCGGCTCTGCCATCACTGGCAAGCTTCAACGCCTTTGTCGAAGAATCGGAGAGCCGTTGTGGGCCAAGCCGTGGCAGAACATGAGAGCCAGCCGAGAAACTGAACTACTGGAGTCCCACCCAATCCACAAAGTGGCCGACTGGATGGGCCATTCAGCGTCAATTGCTTTGAAGCATTACGCACAGATTTTCAAAGAGCAGGACGCCGGCGCGGCGTCAAGTACTTCGGGTTCGGTTTCAGGTAGCCATTCCGGCAAAAGGCGAAGTACCAACCCGAAGCACGTATAGGAGCGTGTGGAGTCCCAATTACGTTTCCATACGTCCCAAATCCGGCAAAAAGTCCCATAGGAGCGTGTGGAGTCACAATTTAGTACGCCTGAGAGGATTCGAACCTCCGACCTACGGTTTAGGAAACCGTTGCTCTATCCCCTGAGCTACAGGCGCTTCTGTGGTTGTCATAAGGCCAAATGCGGAAAGAGGATTTCCGTCGATCACTCTCTTTTTGCATGGCGCAGGCGTCCGCATTGGAAGGACACAGGCAGGTCGGTCAAACCTGACCTGGTGGCCGAAACTCGTGACCCAACGCTGAATTCTAAGCCCCCCGTGGGGGCGGCGAAAGCCCGCAACAAACTTCGGAGGGAATCTGGCAGCGGGTTGTCTGCTCGGCCCAAATATAGGTCGACTTATTCAGTGCTTGGCAGGGAACATCGCGCCTTGCAGCGCGGTGCGGCGAGGCGAGCGTGGACCGTGGATGTTGCGATCGAGGAACGAATCCAGTGATCGCCGGCGCGTGGCGGCTGCGGTTGGTGGATCGGGACGATCTGAGGTGCCGCAGCGTGTGCCGCTACGGTTCGTCGCGGTTGCCCTCTTCCCGCAAAAAGCCCTGCAAGGCATCTTTCAATGAGCCGCGCAGCGACTTCTCCAAAATCGCTTCCAGCGGCGAGAATTCCACCGCCCCGTCGCGTAGGTCCCAGGCGTCTCGCCAGACAACGCCCGCCGGTTGGACACCGTAGTTAAGGACCAATTGACGCTCGAAATCCGCCATGTGTCCGGCACCCCAAAAGAATGCAATCCGCCGCTTGCCCGCATCCAACTGTTCCTGGAAGACGTGCAGCGCGCGGTCATTGCGGGCCTTGATCAGCGTGGCTTGCTGGCTTGGCCTCAGCATGCCTTCCAACGACGGGCTGCTGTCGAAGGCCTTGGCCAGGATCCGGCGGATCTTGACCGCACCGTCCGGGTCGGACAAAACACGCAAGGTTCTCGCCAGGACCGGCTCCCTGGTCTCTTCAGATTCGGCGGGAAGGGGAAACTCCAGATCGCCGACGGGTTCCGTGGGCGGAGGCGTATCTGCCGCCGGAGGCGAATCTTGCGTGGGTTGCTTTGCTTCCGGCGGATCGGAACCTGTTGGCTCGGTGCTGCGCGGACTGTCGCTCGGTGAGACCGTGTCCGGAGCGACGGTCCGGTCTGCCTCCTCCGGTTCGTCTGCTTCCAAGCCACCCTCGATGTTGCGTTTCCGCAGGATGTCCGTGAACATCTCGAGCAACATCGTGACCTGGTCATCCCCGCGCCCCTCGGTCACCGCCGCCAACTCGGCTGGAGACAGATCGGAATGCACCAAGTTACGCGCCTTGTAGTCGATCTCGTCGATCTGACTGGCAAAGCCGAGCCCTTCCGCCGATACGCGTTGCAGCATCCTGAGTGGATGTGGTTGCTGGTCAGCCAGGTCGGGGATCAACTTCTCCGGGGGGGCGATCAGTTCGTAGAGCACCGCGTCGTAGTGTCGAAAACGGCGGTTGAATTCGCGATAGTACGACCGATCGCCCACATGGATCACGCTCTCCAGGACCACCTCCAAGTCGTTCTTGCCGTCGGCCCCCGGCAAAACGTACTTGACCGAGGCGGTTTGCAGGGCGACCGGGCTGTCAAACTCATCCCGCCGCAGGCGAATAAACCGAGTCGGTTTGCGAGGGACAATCTTACCCGCGGCAGCATCCGCGGCTGGGGCCGCGGCGCCACCATCGTCCGCCAGCGAGGGGGCCATCGCGAACATCACGATGACCATTGAGCAAGCAAGCGTTCCGCATGGTCGCAGGTATCTCACGGTGGCACCTCGTTGAAACGTGGTTGATGGTGGAGGTTGGGGACACAGGCGTTCGGCCGGTGCGCGGCTGGAGCGTTGGTGTCGGCCGGACACGCCAGTCCGTGCCGACTATTCGCCGCCCACGATTGGATCTTGCCAAATGAAAACAGTTTCCAGGAAAGTCGCGCCGCGTCGCTGGACCCGATTATACATGATTCCTCAGTGCTAGCTCTTTTGGGTGAGGGGTCAGGTAGACCTGGTTCCGCAAATAGGTGATGTCGAGCAATTGGACATAGTGACGGATTAAGGTCAGCGGCACGACCAGAGGGACAAATCCAGCCCGGTAGTCATCAATGTTGGCGGCCAGATCCTGCCGTTGCGGTCCGGTTAGCTCCTTCTTGAAAAAACCCAGCATGTGCTGGAGGACGTTGGTGTGTTTCCTGGGGGTGGCGACCTTCTTCAGCGCCGCCATGAACGTTGACTCGTACGATTCCCGCAGCTCGGACCTGCCCAGCGCCTTCCCGTTGGCCACCAGCCGACCGAGTTCACGGTACTCGCGTTCCGAATGCGCGAGCACGACGAACTTGTACCGGGTATGGAAGTCGACCAGATCCCCCAGCTTCCAACGGGTTGACCAGAGGGCTTGAATCGAATGAAAGGCGAAGACCCGCGCAATCCAGTTCTCCCGCAGACGCGGGTCACAGAGCCGCCCTTCTTCTTCGACCGGCAGGTTGGGAAACCGCTGCAACAGGGCGGCGGCGAAGAGCCCGACTCCAGACCGTTTGGCGGGCCCCCGGGGCTGATACACTTTGACCCGCTCCATGCCGCAACTCGGCGAGGCTCGTTTGAGCACGTAGCCGCTCAACTGCTCTTTCGCCAGCTCGCGACTGCGGCGCATCGCGTAGCGTTGCATCTGCTGTGTCAGGTCTGTGCCGGATTTTGGCGCACGGAGGCGAGTCTCATCGCCGATTTGTACGAGCCGAATCGATTCCCGCGGCGTGCCCAGGCCGATCTCGACTTCAGGGCAGACCGGAACGAACTCAAAATACGCACCCAACGTTTGCGTCAAGTAACGATCCTGTTTGTGGCCGCCGTCGAAACGAACCTCTTCACCCAACAAGCAAGAGGAGATTCCGATCCGGATGGGTGCTTGCCAGTGATCGACGCGATCAGGCATGATGAGTCCTGCGCTGTGATGAATCGTCATGCCGGCGTCGCATGCCGTTGCCAGATCGCTGGTGGCTTGCAGATCGACAGGTGACTGAGGTGCGAAGCGGAAGCCGGTCCACGACCAGCCGGCCTGCATCCTACCAAACGGGAATACGGTGCTACTAGCTGAGAGAAAGTCCGCGGATGAGGCTTCGTCGTAAATTCTGGATCGTCATGACCGTGGCGATGTTCGTGGTGCCAGTTGCGGGGTTGGCAATGTTGAGTGCGGGATCACGTCAACCGGAAGAGCTCGGCGTTGCCGACGGCAAGCTGCGCGCCTGTCCTGATTCGCCCAACTGTGTGTCTTCGCAGGCGACCAACGCATCGCAGCGGGTCGAGCCGTTTGCCTGGCCGCCGGCTGGGGAACGGAGAGAGCCCGGCCCCATCCCCGCTTCGACGGCAATCCAATACCTGGCCGACGTTGTTGCCGAAGTGCCGCGCGGCAAAGTCATCCGCCAGACGGATAACTATCTGCACGCCGAATTCACCAGCCTGATCTTCCGCTTTGTGGACGATGTCGAGTTCTTTGCGGATGACGGTGCCGGCGTCGTGCAGGTCCGTTCCGCGTCGCGAGTGGGGCGCTCGGATCTAGGGGCGAATCGACGACGGGTCGAGACCCTGCGGGCCAAGTATCACGACCGCCTGGGCACCTGAACCGACGGCGGCGCGGGCCGGCGATCGGCGCCGTGCGGCCAGCGCCAAGTGGCCGGCGCCAAATGGCCGACACCGTGAAGGTGTCAAAGCCAAGGAGGAGTCCACAATCAGCGCCAAGGAGGAGTCCACAATCAGCGGACCTGCTCAGCCTGTCAGCCGGGCGAACATCGTGTGTTTGGGCTTGTCATGAATTCGCCGCATCACGTCCTCCTGTTCGATCGCCGTGGCGAGCTCGGCGAATACCGCTTCTGCCGCCGCCAGGTAGGCATCGACGTGGCGAGCTTCGTGTGCCAAGGTTGGGTTGAAGCCGGCGGACGCCAGGAAGCCGTGAGCCAGCATGCGGATGGTAAATAGCGTCTGCAGCGCGTTGGCCTGGGGATGATCGAAGCCGACAACGACCGCTTCGGGACGACCGGCGACCGTAACCGGTACACCCGTCTTCCGGCCCAATTCATGCCACCTTTGCCCGAGCCGTTCACCGATTCGGGCCAGGTGGGCCGGCACATCGATCCGCAACATCTTTTCGACGCAGGCGACGGCCGCAGCCGGGCCGATCCCTTCCGTCCAGTAGGCGCTGGAAATAAAGGTCGTTTGGGCGGCAGACATGGTGGGCCGGTTGCCGATCACGGCTCCCATGGCAAAGCCGTTACTGATCGTCTTGGCAAAGACGGCCAGGTCGGGTTCGATGCCGAATCGCAAGTGCGCCCCGCCCAGGCAGAGCCGCCATCCGATCGAGATTTCATCAAAGATCAGCTTGGTGCCGCTGCCGGCCGCCAACTCGCGGACGCCTTCCAGGAATCCAGGCTCGGGTTCGACATGACGGGTCGGTTCCATCACGATGGCGGCCAGGTCGTCGCCATGTTCGGCGACAATCTTCTGCAACTGGTCCAGCCTGTTGTATTCGAATGCCAGGGTCGTTCCTGCCAGGCCGGCAGGCACGCCGGCCGGTTCCAGGCCGGGTAGCAAATGTCGGCTGAGGCCATCCGGGCCGGCAACCAGGTTCGCCGCCAGGTACCAATCATGCCAGCCGTGGTATCCGCAGATCGCCACCTTATCGCGGCCCGTGGCGGCCCGCGCAATGCGGACGGCGACCGCCATGGATTCGCCGCCCGTCCGGGTGAAGCGGGCCATCTCTGCCCAGGGGTGAATCGTGCAGAGTAGTTCGGCCAGCCGGACTTCGTCATGGGTCTGCTGCGTGGCCATGGAACCGAGGTGGACACGCCGGATTACGGCTTCGTTGACGTCCGGGTCGGCGAATCCCAGGATGCAGGCCAGAATGCCGTTGAACGACATATCGATGAACCGGCGCCCGGAGGTGTCGACCACTTCGCAGCCGATCGCCTGGTCGTAGTAGGCCGGCCAGTGGCCGGGCGCGAACAGCTCGGGACGCTTCGACAGCAGTTGTGTGCCGCCCGGAATTAACTGCTTCGCGCGGCGATACTGTTCTTGCACCACGGTGTCGTCGGGAGGCGCGTCGATGCCCAGCAGTTGCCGGGCGTTGGTGCGGAAGATCCGTTCCAGGTCGCGGTCCTTGAGGCACATCGTGCGGCTCGCCTGGCGGAGGGCGAGCAGCGATTCCAGGCCGACCAGATTGGGGCTGCCGTGTTCCCAGGGTTCCCAGTCGACATTGTCCCGGTAGATCCAGACAAACCCATCGGCCAGCGAAAGGGCCTTGCCGCGAATCTCCGAGACGGGAAAGTCGCTACCGTACATCAACCGTGTCGTGCCGGTTGCACGAATGATGGCCTCGAAGGCCGTCGGTTCGCAGATCGCCGACGTGTCAAAAAAGACGTTGTCGAGCCCGCGCAGTTCGTCGATGGCTGCCGCCGTGTCGGCCGCATTGAAGCCGCGGGCGGCGTGGGCGAGGACCAGCCGCGCATTGGGGTAGCGCAGGCAGTGTTCGCGAATGTAGGTGGCGTTGCGCGGGTCACGCAGGGCACGGGGAAGGACCATGTGCATCGTGATCCAGAGGCCGTGCCGGGTGGCCAGTTCCCAGGCCCACTCGGGGAGAAACTCGCCCTGCTCCGAATGAAACGAATCTTCACGTGCCGAGAAGACGTGATACACCTTGAAGCCGGCAAACTGATGCTCGATCAGCGTGCGTTCGACGGCCGCAGGGTCGTCTTCCGGCCGGATCACCATCAGCCCGCGGCACTCCGCCTGTGAATCCAGTTGGTCGGCCAGGAACCGGTTCGCCGCTGCGCAATCGAGGCCCCGGATCGGGAAGGGGAAATAGAGGCCATTTTGAATCACCCGTTCGCCCATCCAGCGGCGCATGCTTTCCACCATCGCCTGGTGACCGACCGCCGGTTGGCTGACTTCGGCGAGTCCCTCGTCGTCGCTTAGGAGGTGGCGCAGATCATACCAGTGGGCGTGCGCATCGAAGGCGTCGGGCGGGACAAAGTCCCCGATCTGTTCCTCGAACAGCCGCTGATCGGCGGCCGTGATTTCAAAGCAGGTCGGGTCGGAGAAGGTGCGGCGGCCTGGTTTCTTGTTCATCGGTTCCGTGGGGAAGCGAGGGGAGGGGAAGAAAGGAATCGGCGTTGATGGGGGTGGGGGTTGTGTTGGGTGCTTGGTCGGGGTGGAGTGCGCAGTTGTTGGGGGGAAGGGAGACCTGCGGTCAGCGGTTTCGGCGGGGTCGGAGACCCGCGCCGAGCAAGGGGTTGGAGACCCGCGCCGAGCAAGTCGTCGTGGCCCGCGCCGAGCAAGGGCGCGTGGCACGTGACGAGTATGTGGGTGGAGACCCGCGTCGAGCAGAGCGCAGGTGGCGACGGCGCATGCCGACTGGTTCGGGGGGCGCTTGTTGTTTGCGCATAGCGGGCTCAATCGTCGACCTGGTACTTGGCGATCCTGGCGGGGTCTCCTTCGATCCCCAGCCCCGGTGTCTGCGGAACGGTGAAGTGGCCCTCTTGAATCTCCCAGCGTTGCGTAATGATGTCGTCTTCCAATCCGAAATACGTGGTGTCGTTCGCCAACGAATAGGCCTGGCAGGCGGCAGCGACATGCACCATCGCGGCCGTTTTCGGTCCCAGGTCGTGTCCGCAGTGCATGATGCAGGGAACGCCCGCGGCCTCGCAAATGCGGCCGATGATCACGCAGGGAAGGAGGCCGCCCGCGATATGGGTGTCCGGCAAAATGAACTCGGCCGCATCCACCTGAAGAATCTCCAGCACGCTGGCGGGGCCGATCACGCTTTCGTTCAATGCGATCGGCACGCGGCTTTGCCTGCGGAGCCAGGCCGCATCCTGCAGGGGCTCGGCTGGAATCGGTTGCTCGAGGTACTCCAGATCATAGGGCTCCAATTGCCGGCAAAGCTCGGCCGCTTGCTGCGGCGAGTAGGCACGATTGGGGTCGATGCGCAACTTCAGGCGGTCGCCTACCGAGTCGCGGATGCCGCGGACCATGGCGAGGTCTTCTTCCATGTCGGCACCCGCTTTCGTCTTCAGCGTGCCGAATCCCTGCTCGACGTAATACGCGGCGATTTCGCCCGCCCGCTCATAGGTCTGAATGCCCATGCAGGCCGCGACGGCGACGCGCGAACGGATGACGCCGCCGAGCAATTCGGCGACCGGCAGACCGCGCGCCTTGCCGGCCAGGTCCCACAACGCCAATTCGATCCCGGATTTCAGACGTGATCCGAACGGACAATCGCGGTGAAATAAATTGATGTTCAGCGGGTCCTTGCCCCGCAGCCATTCGACTGCCTCCGCCCGCATCCGCGGGCCGCTTTCGCCGTCAAGGAAATTGACGTTGTGTTCACCCCAACCGGTCAACCCGTCGTCCGTGTCGATCCGGACGATGGCACTACATGTTGTCGAACTGGTGCGAAGATGCGACCGGTAGGGTGCAATGGGCGGAATCTGCGGCACTTCGACAATCGTCACATCAACGTCGGTGATCTTCATTGGCTGCTTCCCCCTGTGAGCTCAACCCGCACGTGGAGGACCTTCGCATCGAGCCCACGCGCGGCTGATTTGGCTGTGCGACAGCATAGGCGAAGCGCGCGGGGAGTCGCAACTCGGCCTGAGACTCGTCGCGTCTCGAGAGAATTCGAGATGGAATCGCGGGCGCCGTTGTCGGGCTCTTTCCGCAGGTCGTGCTTGGCATGACGTCATACGACGCGACCGCAGCACGCAAGCAGGGAGCAGCAGCAGTTCTGGCGGTAACCTTCGTCGGCCGATGCGGCATCGGGCCACCGTTCGGTGGGTAACATCACCCTAACGTCGTGCTGCCGCTGAGACGCGCTGCCGGTTAAAGACTGGGCAGGAGGGCGAGGACGGATTGGCTGGGGCGAGGAATTACGTGGGCGGCGATCAGCTTCCCCAGGTTGTCCACCTTGGGTTGGGCGGCATCGATGGCCGCTTTGACGGCAGCCACGTCGCCCTTGACGACCACGGTCACGTAGCCGCCCCCCAGTTTTTCTTTGCCCACCACCTCGACGTTGGCGGCCTTGCAGGCTGTATCAATGGCTTCAAAGACGGCGGTGAATCCCTGCGTCTCGATAAAGCCCAGGGCGAAGGACGTGGTTTGCGACATGGGGTGAGGCTCCGATGCGGGTATCGAGTTGCCTGCGGGCGCGACAGGCAGGTGAACGACGTCTTGCTGAATCAACGGGTTGTTTTCGGCCGGGCTTTCGATCGCCCGCCATGCTTCCTGATCCGGCCGGTTGATCAGGTCGCGGACGGGCTGCCCACCCATCTGGTGTGCGATCCGAAATCCGGCGTCCAGGGCGGCGGAAAGTTGCTCGGGGGAGCCCGCCAGCTTGATGATGATCCCCAGGAAGTCGTTGATCTCCGCCTGAACGACTCGCACGCCGGCCGTCTTTTCCATCGTGTCCAATGCCACCATGGCGGGTGTGTAGCCCGTCGTTTCCAACATGCCGAGACTATCGTGCACTGCGAAATTCCGTCGAACCCGGTTGCCGAAAAGGAACGATTCCTGGGGCACTCGGCCGTTTCCCGCCGGCTTGCCGCTGCCGGATGGCCAGATGTTCACGCCGAGGCCTGTCTTCTAGACTATAGGTCGCCGGCATGGAAACAGGGAATCCGGCTGGTGCTGCAGGCAGCCGCTGGTGTTAGACATCCACCGAACCGTTAATCCGAGCATGAACATGGCGACCGTCACGATCTATCATAATCCGCGCTGCAGTAAGAGTCGCCAGACGTTGGCACTGTTGGAGGCCGAGGGGCACCAGATCGACGTGATCGAGTATCTGAAGAGCCCGCCCAGCGAGAAGACGCTTCGCGACCTTCTCCAGTCCTTGGACATGGAGCCGAACGAATTGATCCGCCCCAAGGAGCATCGCGAACTCGGTTTGCCCGACGCTTCCGATGCGTCCGAGCTCATCCGCCGGATGGCCGAGCATCCGCAGATCATCCAGCGACCGATCGTGGTGCACGGCAAGCAGGCTCGAATCGGCCGACCGCCGGAACAGGTCCTGGAGATTCTCTAACGGGTCCTTGAACCCAGCTGTTCGGCCGGCAGCTGTTCGGCCGTCAGCTGTTCCGGCGGGAAAGTGGCCCGGATTGTGCCGGGCTCAGCATGGCCCGCGACTGGACTACGCGATTTGGGAGAGGACGTAGGGGCCCTTGGGGATCACGGCGACGGTGGCATCCTGGCCGTGTTCTTCGAGCGACCGGGCGAGTGCTTCTTCGACCGATGGAGCCGATTCGACGAACAGCTTGTCGATCGTCTCGGCCGGCAGGCCGTCGCTAACGATCTTCACCTTCGCCTTACGGCAGACCTTGGCCAGTTCTTCCAGCTGCCATTGGTCCATCACGAAATAGTCTTCGCCCAGGATGCGTTCCATAAAGACATCCAGGTTCGGATTGTCTTCGAACAAGCTCTGGAACTCCGGGCTGCCAATCCCCTCGCTGAGGCTGGCGGCCAGGATGATGGTGCCACCCTTCTTGACAATCGGCAGGGCGCCGGTCAGGCCTTTGACCGCCTGGTAGAACGTCGTGTCGAGCGGGTAGCCGGCACAGCTCGTAACGACGATGTCGACCGCTTCCGGCACGGTGTCCGTGACGACGCCGCGAACGAATTCGACGCCCTCCAGAAAGGCCGCCTCCATGTCGCCGGAAACGAACGCCAGCGGACGCCGCTCGGCGTCAATGACCACGTTGGCAATGAAATCACAGCCTGCCTTCCGAGCGATCCAGGTGTTTTCTTCGTGGACCGGATTGTCGGTGAGGATGCCACAATCGGCGTTGGGATGCTCCAGAAAATCCGGACCATGCCACACCTTGACGGTCTCCAAGGCAGCAATGCCGGGGCAGATCAATTTCCGGCCGCCGGAAAAACCGGCCATCAAATGGGGCTCGATCAAGCCGACGGTGATCTTGAGGTCGGCTTCGACGTAGCGGGAGTCGATCCAGATGGGCACACCGCGCGGGCTGTCGCCCAGATGTGTGTGTTCTTCCAGCACCTGGCCGTGATGGTTCTCGATCCGATAGTTCTTGGCAATCTCCCGTCCCACGATCTCGACCAGTTCCTCTCCTTCGTTGGGACGGTGGAGGCCGGTCGCAATCAGGATCAAGATATCTTGCCGCGCGATCCCGCTGGCTTCGAGCGTCTCAAGCATCGGCCGCAGGATCATCTCGTTGGGCACGGGACGCGTGATATCGCAGATCACGATGCATGCATCGCGCCGCCCCGCCGCCAGCTCGGCGAGCGGCGGAGAGCCGATGGGGGAGGCGTACGATTCGCGAATCACCGTGTCCGGATCCGGCAGCGGCGTCGCGTCTTTGTAGGCCAACTTTCGAATCGGCCGATCGTCGGGCAGTTCGACGTCCAGCCCCGTCCGACCGTACTCGAGATGCACGCGCATGAAAGATTCCCTTGGGGAGTGAAGCAAGCGGATGACGTTCACGGTTCCGGGAAGTTCCGGGTCCCAGAAAATCTAACTCCGGGGCCCAGGGCCGGCGGTTGGCGATAGCCGCGGGTCGACCAGGTCCAACGATCTCAGCTGGGCCCCAACGGATCTCAGGCAGGCCCAGCGATCTCAGGCAGGCCCAGCGGATCTCATGAACTGATGGAGCGCCTGGCCTGATTCTGGAGAATTGGACCGATCGGCGAGAGCGAAGTGTGGGAGTCAGGGCGAGCCACGGTTTGTGCCAGGGAGGCACCGGCGCGCGGCGCCCCAGCACGGTCGTTGCCCGACGGCCCCATTCTCCTACTTCTTCTTCTCGTCGGTGCCCTCATCTTCTTCCTTCTTGACCTTCTTCTTCTTCTTCAGCGAGATCTTCTGGACGCGAACTTTCGGCAGGCCGTACGCGTTGTCGCCGTCCGCCCACCGCTCGGTCTCCTTGAGCTTCTCGATGCGCTCGGCCCGCGTCAGTACGTTCCGTGTCCGGATCATGCCGGCCCGGACCTTTAAACTCTTGTCGATTGTCATCTCTGTCTATCCCGAATCGAAATTCTGCGGCGGCGCGGAGGCAACTTCGCTCCGGCTCGCTCCACCTGGATCTTTCCACTCAACGGAATCGCATACTATAAAGGGGGTTCGGTTCGCTTGCAAGCTCTGCTGCGGAGCGGAATCCCGGCCGCCGGACGGGGTCCGGCCTTTACTGCCGGAGGATCGATTACTGCCGGAGGATCGATTTGGCGTGTGGGGTCCCATCTGGGCTGCCTGGGCTGCGCGCCGTCCCCGGGCTGGTCATTGCGATGTGGACGATCGAGTGATATGATCACGTTATTGAGATGCAGTCTCAATCTCATGCGGCTCAGGGAGCGGCACTTGGCCGCGACGAGCGAATGGGTTGTCAAGGGAAAAGGGCGAGGTTGGCAATGAAATCGAGGCTGGCTCGATGATGGCAAAGCCCCGGCGGGGCCGTTCCCGCGATTGGGGCTGGTTCGTTGTTCTCGCATTCTCGTTGTAAGAGCCAGGCAAATCAGCCGGTACAAGTGTGGTTGGAACAAATCGTGTCAGACGTCATTCCACTCCATATGTTAGCCCGCGGTGAGGTTGCCGCGATCGACCAGGTGGTCGGTGGCGCCCACGACATCCAGCGGCTGGAAGAGCTGGGCCTGCGGCGCGGCGTCGAAATCGAGATGTTGCAGCCTGGCAGCCCCTGCATTGTCGCGCTCGCCGGCCATCGGCTTTGTTTTCGCCAGAATGACGCCGTGGGGATCCTCGTGCGGGCGGGAGTGGCACGTTGAGCACGTTGGCGGAGGCAACCGTTGGCCAGCGGGGCCAGGTCACAAACATTGAGGGAACGGACGACGTCGCGATCCGGTTGCTGGAGATGGGCTTGACGCCGGGTGCCGAGTTCCGATTGCTGGGGGTTGCGCCATTGGGTGATCCCATCGAGATCGAGGTTCGCGGGTACCGGTTGAGTCTGCGAAGGACCGAAGCGGCCCGCGTGTTGGTTGCCACGAAGGACTGATCTGCCGAGTGGCGATCTTAGCACGTCGAGTTCACTTGCATGCCCGCTGCGAATCCTGCCCCGGACATCACCGTCGCATTGATCGGCAATCCCAACACGGGCAAGTCCACCTTGTTCAGCGCGCTGTGCGGAGTCCGGCAGCGGGTAGGAAATTTTCCGGGCGTGACCGTCGAGAAAAAGGTCGGTCAAACTCGATTTCACGACCAGTCGTTTTCGATCGTCGACTTACCCGGTTCGTACAGTCTGGCACCGCGGTCGCCCGACGAAATGGTTGCGGTCGATGTGTTGCTGGGGCGCCAGGACGCCGTTGACACACCGGACGTCGTGCTTTGCATTGTGGATGCCAGCAACCTGGAGCGCAACCTGTACTTGGTGAGCCAGGTGCTGGAACTGGGGCGGCCGACCGTGCTCGCCCTGAACATGCTGGACGTCGCCGAGGAGAAAGGTGTCACGATCGACGCGGAGGTGCTGGCCGAGCGGTTGGGCATTCGGGTCGTTCAGGTGCAGGCCAACAAACGGATTGGGCTGGCCGAATTGAAAGCTGCGTTGGCCGAAGCGGTGGGCGGCAAGGCGAAGCCGTTGCCCAGCCCGTTTCCCGAGCCTTTTCAGGAAGAGGTGGGCCTGCTGGTTGAGCGTGGGGTCCGGCCAAGATACATGGCAGAGCGATTGTTGCTGGATACCAGCGGCTACCTGGACTCGGCCAAACTCCCCGGGGTGACGGATGAGATCCGCACGTTCCTGGTGGAGGCCCGCGAGCGGCTGAGTACTGCCGGCGTTCCGATTCCGGCGGTCGAAGCGATGTCGCGCTACGGTTGGGTCAGCACCGTCACGGACGGCGTTTGCCGACGTGCGGCGGACCGGCCCGCCAGCCTGACCGACCGGATCGATCGGGTTTTGACCAACCGCTGGTTGGGCAGCCTGTTCTTCGCTTTGGTGATGATCGTGATGTTCCAGTCGGTCTTCTATGTGGCCGAGCCGGCTTCCGCCATGATCGACATGATGAACGAGTTCCTGAGCAACCTGGTGATGCAATGGCTGGGCCCGGGGGCACTGCGGTCGTTGTTGATCAACGGTGTCATCGCCGGGGTGGGCGGCGTGTTGGTCTTCCTGCCCCAGATCTTCGTGCTGTTTCTGTTTATTGCAATCCTGGAAGATTGCGGTTACATGGCCCGTGCGGCCTACCTGATGGACCGGCTGATGAGCCGCGTTGGGTTGAGCGGCAAATCGTTCATCCCGTTGTTGTCGTCCTTTGCATGTGCTATCCCGGGCATCATGGCGGCGCGGGTGATCGAGCATCCCAGGGATCGCCTGGTGACAATCTTGATCGCCCCGCTGATGAGCTGCAGCGCGCGGTTGCCTGTCTACACGCTGCTGATCGGTGCCTTCATCCCGGACCGCCGCTACCTGGGCATCCTGGGATTGAAGGGGCTGACGATGTTTGCCATGTACGCGATTGGGATCATCGCAGCAACGCTTGTGGCGCTGGTCCTCCGACGGACCATCGTGAAAGGCTCGGCACCTCCCTTCGTGATGGAATTGCCAAGCTACAAGTTGCCGGGCCTCGATATCGTGACGTACCGCATGTTCGATCGCGGCTGGTCGTTCGTTCGGCGGGCCGGGACCCTCATCTTTGCCGTCACCATTGTGGTGTGGGCCGCCGGCTACTATCCTCGCAATCCGGCCAATATCGATCCGGCCTTGATGCAAGCGGAAGCCCGCCTGCAACGCGAAATCACCGAGTTGGCCGCTACCGGGCCATCCGCAGCTGACGAACTCGACCACCGCGAGCGGGAGTTGGCGCAAGTCCAGGGTCGAATTTCAGGCCAGTATCTGCGTCACAGTGCGTTGGGCCAGATGGGCCAATTTATCGAACCGGCCGTCAAGCCGCTCGGCTGGGACTGG
Organism: bacterium; assembly: GCA_030430075.1. Lineage (GTDB taxonomy): Bacteria > Planctomycetota > Planctomycetia > Pirellulales > Pirellulaceae > ARS98. The sequence continues at coordinate 78,536 of JAUIGN010000024.1, read as the reverse complement.
CGGATCGGTTGCGCCGCCATTGCATCACTGCCGGCGCGCGAAGTGGTGATCGCCACGCTGGGCGTGATCTACAACCTGGGTGAAGAGGAGAGCGAGTCGGCGGAGACGCTCAGCCAAACGCTCAAGAAAGCGACCTGGGAAGAAACCGGCCAGCCGGTCTTCAACACGCCGGTGGCGTTGTCGATCATGGTCTTCTTTGCCCTCTGCGCGCAGTGCGCGTCGACCCTGGCCGTGATGCGGCGTGAAACGAACAGTTGGAAGTGGCCGGCGTTCACTTTTGTCTACATGACGGTCCTGGCCTACGTGGGTGCCATGGCCACCTATCAGATCGGCATGCAGTTTGTGACTTCGTAGCAACCGGTTGACGTGGAGGGAAATCATGCCGTCTTCCTGGCAAGATGTTGTCGCGGTTTCACTGGTCCTGGTTGCCGCCTGCCACCTCGTGCGCCGCGTTTGGCTGCAACGGGTTGTCACCCGGACAACCGGCTGTACCAGTGGTTGCCACGGTTGCCCGGCCGGCGGCGTCGACGCCGCCCGCGCGACGACCGGCTCGGGAGCGCGGCGGGCCGCGTCGCCCGGAATCCCGATGCCGCCGCGCATTTTTCCGATCGAAGGCTTGCAGGTGAAATCCGGTCGCCGCGACAATTGAGACGCGGCCGCAAACGGATGCCCCCTGGCCTGCCGGCCTAGGCGGACGGCAACAACGTTGCGGGTGCAATGTTGTTGGGCCGGGAGGATCCGCCCCCGGCGTGGCGTGTTGACCGTGCGTGTCAACTCGCCGGTCGCCTCCCCGTCGAACCCAAAGGCGTCGAATTCAAAGGCGTCGAATTTATAGTCGTCGAATTTATAGTCGTCGAATTTATAGTCGTCGAATTTATAGTCGTCGAATTCTGCGCCGCGGCTGCGCGCCGCTGGCCAACCTTTCTTGTTACTGCACACCGGAGAGTCGAGATGCCAGCGCAGGAGCAACGACCGCCCGCCCCGACCGGCGACTCGCGACACCAGGTGTCGACCGCCGACTTCAGCGAAAAGTCGCCCTGGCAACGCTTGGTTGGCTCGCTGTTTGGCTTCGATTTCTTCATCTCCTACGCCTGGGCGGACGGCCGCGACTACGCCGTGGAACTGGCCGAGCGACTGGAGGCCGGCGTCGGCGGTAACCAGTTCACGTGTTTTCTTGATTCGGACGATTACCTGAAAGGGGACGACTGGAAAGAGGCGGGCCAAGAGAGTCTGGAGAGAACGACGATCCTGATCCTGATCGGTTCGCCGGAAGCGTTGAAGTCCGCGGCCGTGCTGCGCGAGGTGCAGGTCTTTACGGCGCGAAAGAACCGTGTGATTCCGATCGAATTTGTCGACGCGCAATCGCAAGGGACGTTCAACCGCGAACTTCATCCTTCCGCAGTTCACGCGCACATTCAGCCGGAGATCCTGCGGATTCAAGAGCCGTTGGCATACCGGGCTGATGCGCCGCAGCAGTTGGTTGGTCCATCCGACGATGTGGTCGAACAGATTGCCGGTTCATTCAACCTCATTACCCAGCAAGACAAGCGAGCTCGGTTGCTCGGGATCGCCGCCATCGTGTTCGCACTCGTTGCCCTGTTTGCCCTGGTCTTCTGGCGATCCTCCGAGGCGAATTTTGCGGAAGCGGAGAATCAGCGTTTGCAGGCCGAGTCCGAAGCGAGGCGGGCGCGCGCCCGGCAGTTGGCCGTCGAATCGCAGTTGACGTTTTCGACGTCGCCCGCCAGGAGCCTGGAATTGGGGGTCAAGTCCGCGACGGTCATGCAGGCGGCAGGCCAACCGATCGAACGGGTGACCCAGGAAGCACTTGCCAATGCGCTGGCTCGAACGGGAGGGATGGCCGTTGACATTCAGGGCGAGCCGGCGCTGAGCGCGGGCTTTCATGCGCCGTCCAACCGCCAGATCGCGATCACCGACGGCCACGTCTCGGTCGTCAGCTTGGCTGATGCGGACGAGTCCGTTGTCTTTGCGCACGCCGTCGAAGGCCCCGGGGTGTGGGCCCTCTCCACCGATGCATGCCGTTTCTCGCTGGCCCACGCGGCAGGGATTACGTTGTGGGACCTGGCCGAGGACCCGCCGCGGGCGGAGCGTCGATTTGATGTCCAGCCCGGCTTCCAGGTGTCCGGTTTGTTCCTCGTCCCCGATCATTCTTGCCTGGTGGCCGTCGCCAGAAACGAGGCGGAAAGAATCCAAGCGGTCACCGTCCAACCGATCGACGCGCCGTTCGAACGGCGCGAGCTCGTCCGTAGCGAGCTCGACAATGACTTTCGGTTTGTCGGCTCGAATGCGGGGATCTTTGCGGCGGTGATTCCCGCTTACTTTGCTTCGCCGGATGACGATCGGCCGCAACCTTCCCGGATTGTGAAGTACTCCATTGCGAATGCGATGGCAGGCGAAGAGGAGGTGACCGGGTTGCGTGCGATTGCAGATGTTGTTTCCTGTTTCGCCCTGAGTCCCGATGGCAGCAAATTGGCAGTCGGTGCACGGTACTCGCAATTTGGCGACTTCGCCGTCAACCTGATGCGTCTGGATGACCCGGCCGCCGAGCCGGTGCAGTTGTCGGCGCATACGAGGCGTCCCAATGCCGCGGCATTTGCTCCCGACAGTCGCTGGCTGGTGACCTGCGGCGAGGATCGGTTGATCTGCCTTTGGGATACCGAGCGGCCTGCCGGCGAGCCCACTCAGATGCGCGCGGGTGGGACACTATCGTCGTTGCAACTGCGTGCTCGACCGGCGTTGCGCGGCCGCCAGGCGTTGGCCTTGGATGCCACCGAGACAAACCTCCTGTTGGCGGGGCGGCTCGTCGAGGGGGCGGAACGCAACCTGGTTCAGTTATGGGAAACGACCGTGTCGAGCGTCCCCAGTTTTTCTGCTCAGATGATGACGCAGGGAGGCGTACCGGTGACCATGACGGCCCGCGATCGGCCCTTGGACGAAGTGCAACGGTCCCAACTGCATTGGCATACCGGGCCCCTCGACGAGCTGGATGTCTCGCCGGACGGGCGCTGGTTGATTTCGCGGGCCGAGTCCGTTCGTCGTTGGGACACACGCTCGCCATCCATCAGCCCCTTTCGCTGGCCGCTGTCGTCGACGCCCGATGCGGCCACCATTGACGCGCGTGATCGCCTGGTCGCGGTTACCGGGCGAGAGATGCTGATTCACGACCTGGGTCGTTTGCAGGCGGACCCGGTACAAGTCCACGACTTTGGCGAGACGGAAGGGTTCACCCGAACGAAAATGGCAGTCTCGCTGACACCGGACGGGGCGTGGTGCTTGATCAGCAGTTACGAGTACGGCAGCACTTTTGTCTTCGAGCTATACAAGATGCTGCCCGCGCCCCACTTGTCGCAACGGTTCTCGGTATCGCTTACCGGCCAACGGTACATGCAGACGATCTCGCCTGACGGCAAATGGATCGCTTGTACTGGATTCAGTTCGTCCGGGAAGATTTTTCGCCGACACGTCGACTGGCCGGAAGGCAAGCTGGATGCGTGTGACACGCCGTTCCTGATCAGCCCGCGCAGTTGGATCGATAACGACGGCAGGCTCTATACGACGGACGACAAGCATGCGCTGTACCGCCTGTCATTCTCAGAAGACGGACCGACTTTGCCGCTCGACCCGATCCTCCCCGGAGAGATCACGATTCATGCGGGGCTGGTCGCGCGCTACGACGCGTCTCGAAGCCTGCTTGAACTGTACGCGTTGCCCAAGCTGGATCGGCCCGCATTCGCCCTGCGGTGTGCGACACGCCCGCAAGTTGCCCTTTCCGGAGACGGACGGACTTGCTTCACGGCGGATGGATCAGGCACAGTTCGTTGCTTCGAGGTCGCTGCGGAAAAGGTCATTGTGCGAAGCACGCTGCGCCTCGAGGCGTCCACCACGCAACGGCTTGCCGCCAGCCATGATGGTCGATGGCTCGCCGTGTATCGGGCTGATCGGCAGACCGAAGTCTGGCAATTGCGGCCACGGCAGGTGCGAGTTCGCATCTGCGCGATGGGAATGCCGGAGGCAATTTCCAGCGATGGCCGGTTTGGTCTGAGCATCGACGGGCTGCAGGCTCGCCTGTTTCATTTACAGGCAAGCGAACTGGTGGAACTTGCCGCGCAAGCGGTTGGGGGGACGCCCTGAGGAACGGTACGAATAACTTTCTGGGGAACGAATCGAGAAAGGCTTCCGTAAACTCAGCGGGACGGATGTGCCGCACGTTGTGGTTGACACCTTCCTGCCCGATGCCGGACCGCTCGACGTCATGAATCGCAGGATCGCAGGGCGCACGGAACGATGTTTCAGGCTGCTCATGGTTTGTACCTCGGGGCGCCGAATGGCGCGGGAATTGGAGACCTTCGGTCAGCCGTTTCGGCGGGGTCGGAGACCCGCGCCGAGCACTCTGAGGGAGACCCGCGCCGAGCACTCTGCGGGAGACCTGCGCCGAGCAGTCCGTGGGAGACCCGCGCCGAGCGGTGCGTGAGAGAACCGCGCCGAGCACGCTTGGCAGGTGCGCCGACGCGCGATCGTTGGGTTGGGTCGATCGCTTGTGTATACTCGGCCGTCGTAGTGCCCTTGGATTGGCCTGTCTCCCGCTGGACGCGTATTTCGGGAATTCTCACCATGCGATCGACGTCTTACTTGCTCTCCGTTGTGTCTGTCATGTTTTGGTTTTCCGGTGGGGCGGGGGTAGTTCAGGCAACGGCCGATCAATTTCGAGCGGGGGCCGCCATCGTCGACGTGACGCCAATTCAGTTTCCGGTGGTCGTCAATGGCGGCATGTTGAGCCGGACGGTGGACGAGGTGAAGACCCGCCTCCATGCCCGTGCGATCGTGATGGACGGCGGCGGAACACGGTTGGCGATCGTGGTGGTTGACAGTTGCATGCTGGAACGTCCGTTCCTGGATGAAGTCAAGCAGTTGGCGACGCAGCGGACTCACATTCGGGCCGACAGGATGCTCATCTCGGCAACCCATACCCATTCGGCGCCGGCCGCGATGAGCTGCCTCGGTACCAATCTCGATCCGACCTATGTACCGTATCTCCGCGAAAAGATTGCCGAGGCGATCGCGGCGGCCGAGGCGAACTTGGAACCGGCTGCGATTGGTTGGGGCGTCGGGAATGCGGCCGAATTCACGGCGCTGCGGCGCTGGGTGCGCCGTCCGGATCGATTGGCGAATGATCCATTCGGCAACCCAACCGTTCGCGCGAATATGCACGCCGCCAACAACTGGGATGATGTCACCGGCGAGTCGGGGCCGGAGGATCCTGATCTGTCGCTGATTTCGTTTCAAGCACTGGACGGCACGCCCCTGGCCGTCCTGGCCAATTTTTCCATGCATTACTTTTCCGGGGAGCGGGGTGTCAGCGCAGACTATTTCGGCCTGTTTTGCGATGGCCTGCAGAAGCAACTGACGCCAACCGCCAACACGAATCATCCGCCGCTGGTGGGCATCATGTCACATGGCTGCAGTGGTGATATCTGGCGCCGCGACTATCGCTTGCCCCCGGAAGATCGCCCCCAGTTTACGATCGAGAGTTACACGGCGGGCCTCTTGGAGATTGCTCAAGCAACCTACCGAAAGATCGACCACCGGGCCGACGTCGAACTGGCGATGGCGGAGAAGCGATTGACGTTGAATTATCGGACGCCGGATGCGCAACGGCTCGCCTGGGCGCGGGCGATCGTTGACGAAATGGAAGGTCGACAACCGGAGACTCAGCAGGAAGTCTATGCACTCGAACAGGTCATCCTTCACGAGCGCCAATCGACCGAAGTGGTCGTGCAGGCGATCCGGATGGGTGACATTGCAATTGCGACCACGCCCACCGAGACTTACGCGCTGACGGGGCTGAAACTAAAGCTGCAGAGCCCCACACCGGCGACGATGGTCATCGAACTGGCCAACGGCGGAGATGGCTACATTCCGCCGCCCGAGCAACACCGGTTGGGCGGCTACAATACCTGGGCCGCTCGTTCTGCCGGCCTCGACGTCCAGGCCGAACCGAAGATCACGGCCGCCGCGCTGGGACTGCTGGAACGGGTGATGGGAAAGCCGCGTCGAGCGCGTGAGTTCGAACTGACCCAGGGAACACCGGCCGCCATCCAGGCTGCCAGGCCACACGTCTATTGGCGGATGGAAGAATTTGCCGGCCCCGTCGCCAGGGATCAACGTCCGGCCGGTCGGGATGCGTATTACGAACCGGGCGTGCTGTTCTTTCTGGAGGGGCCGCAAACGGCCGGTTTCAAGTCGGTGGAAACGAATCGAGCGGCCCATTTCGCGGGGGGCCGCATGCGGGCCAGGCTGACCGGATTGGGCGACGAATACTCCGTCTCGCTGTGGTTTTGGAATGGAATGCCCGACCAGGCCCGCGATGTTTCCGGTTGGATGTTTTCCCGCGGCCAAGACCTGAGTTCGGACGGCTTGCATCTGGGGCTGGGCGGCCGGGGCGAGACGTCCGGCAAACTGATTCTGCAGCAGCGCCAGGGAGAGGAAGATTCGCAGAACCAGGCCGGCCGTACGCGGATCGAGCGTTGGACCTGGAATCATCTGGCACTCGTGCAAACGTCCGATGCCGTCCGCGTCTATTTGAACGGGCAACCCGCGCCCGAGATTGAATTCACGTTGCGAGGACGCCGGTCGGCCGGCAGCGAACAGTTCTTCTTCGGCGGGCGGTCCGACAAGCGGGCGAATTGGGAAGGCCGCCTGGATGAGATTGCGGTCTTTAACAGGGCGCTCTCCCCGGCTGAGGTTTCCGCGATTGCGACGTCCGCGATCGACTGACGCGGACCTGGTACCCGGCCTTTGGCATCAGGCGCGCGAGCATTGCCAGTTTGCCTGGCGCGAAAGGCACCGATGGTGAACGCCGTTGGCGTGTCAAGCCTTCTTGTCGATAGCGGCACCCGCGAACCGTCCACACACCACATCCGGCAACGCGGATCGCTGATTTCCGGTCTCTGCGCCGCGTTGCCGGTTCACTTACTTTCGATCGGGACCGCGCCAAACGCTACTCGGCAGGCCCAGCCGCCCGGACCCCTTCGCTGACTCCGTCGGCATACGACTTGAAGTTGTCACGGAAGAGTCCGGCCAGCTTCTTCGCGGTTTCATCGTAGCTCGCCGTATCGCTCCAGGTATTCCGCGGAACCAGGATATCTTTCGAGACGCCCGGGCACTCGGAGACGATTTCCAGGCCGAAGACGGGTTCACGCACCGTGGGCGCGTCTGCCAGGGCCCCTGAATGAATCCCTTCCAGGATGGCGCGAGTGGACTTGAGATCGATCCGCTTGCCAATGCCGTAGGGGCCGCCGTTCCAGCCGGTGTTGACCAGCCAGACGTTGGCGTGGTGCCGGTTGATTCTTTCGGAAAGCAACTGAGCGTACTTGCCTGGGTGCCATACCAGGAACGGGCCGCCGAAGCAGGGCGAGAACGTCGCTTCCGGCTCGGTCACTCCGACCTCTGTCCCCGCGACTTTCGCCGTGTAGCCGCTGATGAAATGGTACTCTGCCTGCTCCGGCGTCAAGCGGCTAACGGGCGGCAGCACGCCAAAGGCATCACACGTCAAGAAGATGACATGGGTCGGATGGGTCGCGACGCAAGGGATGCGGGCGTTGGGAATGAACTCGATCGGGTAGGCTCCCCGCGTGTTCTCGGTGATACTGCTGTCACCGAAGTCGACATGGTGATCGGCCTGATCATAGACGACGTTCTCCAGCACGGCCCCGAACCGGAGCGCATCGAAAATCTGGGGTTCGGCCTCCCGCGTGAGGTAGATTGCCTTGGCATAGCATCCTCCCTCGATATTGAAGATCCCGTTGTCGGTCCAGCAATGCTCGTCATCGCCGATCAACTCGCGTTGGGGATCCGCGGAGAGGGTTGTCTTGCCGGTTCCTGAGAGTCCAAACAGCACGGACGATTCACCCGTCTCCGGCGCGACCGTGGCCGAGCAGTGCATGGACAGCACTCCCTGACGCGGCATCAGGTAGTTCATCAGCGTGAAGACCGCTTTCTTCATCTCGCCGGCGTATTGCGTCCCCAGAATCACGACCTCTTTTCGCTCCAGACTCAGGTCGACGCTGGTTTTCGACGTCATGCCCGTGGTGTAGCGATTCGCTGGAAAAGCGCCCGCATTGAGAATCACACAATCCGGCTCGCCAAAGTTCTCCAGTTCTTCCGCCGTGGGACGGATCAGCATGTTGTGCATGAACAACGCGTGATAGGGACGAGCGCAAATTACGCGGACCTTGAGTCGGCATTCCGGATCCCAGCCGGCGAAGGCGTCCAGGCAGTACAGCTTCTGCCGCGTGTTCAGGTAGTCGACCGCCCGTTCGCGATTGACACAGAATGTCGACTCATCCAACCCGATATTAACGGGACCCCACCAGACGTCATCTGACGATTCGGGATGCTTGACCACACGTTTGTCCTTCGGCGAACGGCCCGTCTTGTCACCGGAATAGGCGATCAAGGCGCCGGTATCGGACAAACTTGCTCCCTTGTCGATGAGAAACGCCTCTTGGTACAAGGCGGCCGGCGAAGCGTTTCGTTGGACGTCGTCGACTTCGATTTCGTACTTGCGGAGATTGAACATCCTGCTGCTTCCCTTCTTTCCAACGATTGGACTGTCAAGATCAAACATGAGGACACGTGAAGCGGGGTGGTCTCAAGCGCCGGGACGGCCTTGCACGTGCTTCGCACTCGTGGCGGCTCACCTCTCTTCACCGCCAACCCCAGATTGTTGCCTTCAAAAAGCAGTAGTCCCGAGTAATTCGTCAGCCGTTGGGCGTTCGCCCGGGGTTTGATGGATCGCCGAGCAAACCGGACGCGAACGCGTTCCGGCGGATATGCGCGGCGGTTTGGGTAAGTTCACCACAAACAATGGCGACGCAACGTCCTGCAAGGAATGGTTGTTCGTTCATTCATTCACTCATGAATCGTCCGCACTCGCAGCGCCGCAACGCCACAGCGAACTGACGCTCGCGACATGGTAAACCGCTCGCGTTGGCCGCGAGATCGTGACTCAAAATGAACGACGTCCGCCTCTCAAGCAAGCCAGGTGGACTGTTCGCCATTTCCCTCGCCTGGAAGCCGGTCATGCACCCAACCTGCAGCCAGGGCGCGACCAGATTAGGATCAGAGACGATACGGCTCACCTTCACGCTGATTTTCCCGAAACGGTTTGGCAAAGCAATTGCAAACCGCGTGCCGGATGCGGACACCTCCTGGGATCGTTAATGACGGCTGCGCGGCAAATGAGCCTTCGGCAAGCAACGCGCGGCCGTATATCTGCGGACTCCCGTTGGTCGTCCTGGTCCATTCGCTGCGCAAGTATCAATAGAAGCATTCGGTCACCTTGGGCCGCTGTGCCAGATCGCCTTACCGTGCCACGTTCGGCGAGCAACAGGGGATGACGGCGGCAGCGCGGAGACCGGCCGCGCAAGCGATCTCATGGCGGCCGTCCGGCCCCTTCGGCTCGACCGCGCGCAGGCGCGCGGTTTGGTCCACCAACTGTGCCGAATGGTAACAACTGCCGATTGCTAGACGGGGCGCCGTCGCCATGAGGTCGACCGGGGCGGAGGGGGATTCGGCAACCAGCGACCGCGAGGAGGCCGCACTTCATTCGGCAAATCTCGTTACGAGGTTCGCCCGCGACGGCTATTGAATGGCGATCAGCTCGACAATGAAATGCAGGGTCGCGTGGGGCGGGACGGCCGAGCCGGCACCCTGGGCGCCGTAGCCCAACGAGGAAGGAATCTCGAGTTCGATCATGCCACCTTGGCCAACCAGCTGCATTCCCTCAGTCCACCCGGGGATGACGCCGTTGAGTGGAAACGAGATTGGCTGCCCTCGCTTGTACGAGCTGTCGAATTCGGTGCCGTCGTCCAGCCAGCCCCGATAGTTGACGGTGACGGTATTGGCCGCGTTCGGCTTGGGGCCGCCCGATTTCCGCAGGACACGGTATTTGAGGCCCGAATTGGTTTCAGAAAACTCCTGCGGTGCGTCAGCGTCAACGGGGCCGGTGTCGTTCAAGAGTGATTCCTTATCGAATGAGGTCAGCGCAGGCCCCTGATAGGACGGCGCCGCGGGAATTTTCGGGGCCGAAAATGCGAATGGATTCGAGTCCTTGCCCGGCACCTTACAACCGACACTCCAACAGAGCAACCCTGCCGCGACGATTCCTAACTGAACGCAAACGCAACGCATGGTGCTGACCCCGGCTCGAGATGAAGCGATGTTCGGGCCGGACTGCCGGCCTGGCGAGGCGGGATCTTACCGGGCCGATCCGATCGCCGTAAGGCGTATTTTTTCCGCCAAGATGCTAGCGAGTATCGTTGATGAACGAACGACGATTCCGTGCCAGCCGTTGTGCCGAAATCGTTGGCAGTGACGCAGCGGTTCATGCTTCATTCCGCGGGTCCTGCTGGGCCTGACGGCATGCGGCCAGGTGGGAACGAGGAACCTGACACCAACAGCTTCCCGGACGTCCGTCCCGCGGAATCTAAGGAAGCTGTTCCGGGGGGCCGCGCCCCCTATGCAGCGGTGCGGAGATCCAGCCGCGGCTGGCGGTGAACGGCAATACCCAACGCGATCAACGCCGCCAGCGCGAGCACGCTGACCCATTGAGAAATGGTCAGCGACGTGTGCAGATAACCGCCCTCGTCCGTGCGGATCATCTCGAGCACGAACCGGCTGATCGCATACAGGGCCAAGGTCAAGAAGATTACCTGACCGTTTTTCCAACGCAATGGGAAGAACAGCCAGAGCGTGCAGAAGAGGAGGAACGCGTTGATCGAGCTGTAAATCTGCGTGGGCTGGACGGGCAGGCTGCGCGGCGGGAGCGTGGTGGCGGACCAGGCGAATCGCTCTCCCTCGGAGGTTTCGATAACGAGCTCCAACGGACCCTGGGCGAGGATCGCTTGGGCGTCGTTGAGGGTCGCGACCTGGCGCCCGTTGAGTCGTATGATGCGGGCGCCGACGGGAACCTGTGCCTCGTCGGCCGGGCCGGTCGGGGAGACGGCGGCGATCCGGGGTGGACCGTCGCCCTGCGCGGCCAGGCGAATTCCGTGCAACTGTCCGGAGACCAATTGCCGGTGATAGGGGGGGCTCAGCTTGTCCTGCTTGACCGACGCGTACTTGGGGAAAGAAATGCAAGCGGTCTCGCCTTCGCACACGCCGCCATAGCAACAGCCGTTCATCAGGCAGCCAATGCGGCCGAATGCCAGCCCCAGCAGCATACTTGGTCCGATGATGTCTCCAATTGCCAGGGCCGACATATGGTGGCGTCGGCAGAAAACGGCGTAGGCCAACAGGGCACCGGCCAGCGAGCCGTAAACCACCAGTCCCCCTTCGGTGAATTTGAGCATCTGGCCGATGGTCTCGATGGCGGTCGGCCGTTGAAATGTCTCCCAGTACTGAATGATAAAGAACAGCCGCGCGCCCACAATTCCGGCGACAAACATCCAAAACGCAAGCGACATGATCTGGTCCGATTCGATGCCCTGCTGTTTGCCGCGATAGACGGCCGTCGCCACGCCGGCGACGACACCGGCAAGCATGAATGCCCCATATCCGCGAATCGGCAACCCCAATCCGTCCACTTCGAGCCGCGGAACCACGAACGCGATGGCCGCTCCCATGACCAGCAACACCGGCAGGTAACCCAGGGTCTCTCCGGACCAGCCATGTCGGCGCCACAGAACGAACAGGAGCACGACCGTCAGCACCAGCCACACGGCCAGCATCCAGCCGACGCCGAAGAGTGGGACGCCCGCTAATTCGTGAGGGATATAGAACAGTGTCTGTCGCACCGATTCGCCTTCCTGAGCCCAGCTCGTGCGTGGTATCGCAATTTCGTGTCCGTGTGTTCGGCGAATGACCAACCCCGTATGGCCGCCTCGGCGACACGCGAGGTGGGTCGCCCCCCTCTTTACTGGAGAAGCCAATTATCAATCAAGCGCGTTTTGCCGACGAATGCGGCAATCAAGGCGACAGCCGGTCCCTCAATCCGCTCCAGCGGGCGGAGCGTGTCCGCATCGGCAACCTCAACATATTCGATTCGCGAGATGCCCGCTTGAGCCAGGTCCAGCCGCATCGCCTCGCGCAGTACCTCCGCCTGACTCTCACCTTGATCCGCTAACGCGCTGGCCTGCTGAAGCGCGCGCGAGATCGCGGTTGCCTGCTGACGCTCTTCCGCTGTCAGGTAGCGATTACGCGAGCTCATCGCCAGTCCGTCCGGTTCCCGCACAATCGGGCAGACGTCGATCTCGATGGGAACCGCCAGGTCCTCGACCATCCGCCGGATCACCAGGCATTGTTGGTAGTCTTTCTGACCAAAGTAGGCGATGTCCGCCGGAATCAACTGGAACAACTTGAGAACGATCGTGGCCACACCACGAAAGTGATCCGGCCGTGAACTTCCCTCCAGAGAGCCGGCAACGTCCGGTGGTTGCACGAACGTGGAGAATCCGTCCGGATAGATGGTGGCTTCGGTCGGGGCGAACACGTAGGGAACGCCCAGTTCACCCAGGAGTTCAAGATCGCGAGTTAATGTCCGGGGGTACTTGTCAAGGTCTTCGTTGGGGGCAAATTGAGTCGGATTGACGAAGATCGTGACCACCGTCGCGTCACAATTTCGACAAGATTTTTTTGCCAAACTGAGATGGCCGGCGTGGAGGGCCCCCATTGTGGGCACCAGGCCGACCCGGTTCCCCTGCGCACGCAGCGCCGACATCAGCTCGCGAAGGTCCGGCAGCGTGCGTAGCAAACGGGGGTGGGGAGACTGTGTCTGCGGTGAATTCGTATCGGTTTCCATCACGGCCTTCGGCTAAGATCGTTCGGGTCTTGGGTCTGGGCAAGTACTTTGCGCTGCGCTGTTCGTCGCCCGTGCGTTACTGCATCGCTTCAATCGCCGCGGTGATCTCTTGAATTGTCCAGGCCGGGTCCGAGTCGTCCAGCAGTAGCCAGGGGGCTTGTCTGGGCCGGGTTGCCTGCTCCCGGAGTGCCGCATCCAGGTCCCGCCGCATCTCGACTTCCCTGACGCTGCGCCCCTGGTGCGGGGCGGTGAACCCGCCAACGAGCACGACAATTAGCGTCGGCGCCGCGACGGCCCGATCGACGGTCACTTGCTGCTGCCAGTATTCAAACTTCCTTCGTTCCGCCGTGGGCAACAGCCAACCGATCATCGCCTCGCATTCTCCCAGCCAACATGTGTCGACCCAGCACGTGGCGACATCGGTTGGTTTCGCCTGCTGCGGCGAAGTTGGGGGCACACCGATCTGCAGGGGCACGGCGGGCGCGCGGCCGGAAAGCGCACGTTGCCAGCGCTGGTGCATTTCGATCGCGGCCTTGCATGTGGGGCGGCCTTCCAGGTGAGACCACTCCGCCAGCGGTTCAAGCAGTTCGTCAGGTTCCTGGAAATGGACCAGCAGGCGGGTTGCGACCATCGACGCGACCGTGCGCAGCCGCTGACGCGGCGCACCGGTCACCACGATCCGGCGCGGAACGGCATCGATTCGCTCAAGCAATTCCTGGATCGTGAAACCGGTTGGCGGATGAAGACGGCCTGGGGCGATCTCCGCGGCAGGTTGCAGCACGAAGCGACGAAATGCCATCCGTGCATGAGGCAACACCAATTCCGCATCGGCACAGATCATATCGTCGTAGAGCAGCAGATCCAGATCGATCTCACGTGCGCCCCAGCGTTCCAGCCGCCTTCTTCCCAGCTGCTGCTCGATCACGTGCAAGGCGTGTAGCAGTTGGTGAGGTGCCATCGATGTCTCGACCTGCACCACGGCGTTCAGAAACTCGTTTTGAGCAACGCCTCCAATGGCCGCCTGACTGGCGTGCAGGCGACTGCGTTGAACGACTGCGGTCCCCGGAAGTTGTCCCAGCCGCTCGACTGCCGATGCAATGGCTGTCGCACGTTCGCCCCGATTCGCACCGAGCCCAATCAGGCAATCAGCCACGGTCCATCTCAAAAAAATCGACGGCCGGAAACGTCATGCTTCCGCCGTCGCATTCTATTCCACGCGATCCCTGCGTAGCCGCTAAGAAAATGTGGGGGGGACCTCCGAGCCACGACCAAGGCCGTCGACAGTCGCTCCAGTTCAGGCGCCGCCCCCCATATGCCTTAGACCTCATTTCGGATTGCGGCGAACGTTGATCGTGATGACCGCGTCAAATCTCGCGTTCATCAAATCGGTCAACTCAAGACGGACCGGCAATTCAAGGCGCGGTCAATAAAACACCAATTCAGTTTGCTCAACCAGCGTATGCGTCGAGCTGCGTTGGTGGTAAAGCGTGATGGAAGTTGTTGGGTTCTTAATTCAAAGCTCACATTTTGCGAAGCGACGTCGAATTGTCAACCAATGGCAACAACTTTTTTTTATCCACCAAACTTGTCGGATTTTCAGGGTTTCTGTCTTGCAATTTCTGGTGGCTCGGTTCAGCGTTGCTAGTGAATCAGTTCGCCTTCCCGCACGGCCATCGTCGATCGATGGGGGGTGATCATGGTGCCGCGCCCGGTCCCGTCCGTCACCGGCAGCCGTTTCATCAACCGGCCTGCAAGCTTGAACCGGAGCCTGACGGCAACGTAGGATTGAAGGTGACGACAACGGTCGATTCCTGGCGTCGACGTGGCCACGGATTCGACGCGATGAGTTCAAGCGGCCGCCCAACAACCAACTGCGGATTCCTTTTCGATATCAGCCAAACGGAAGTAACTCGTGAGCGAAACGACTCAACTTCAGCCTGCACCCGATTCGACCATGCACCGTCGGTTGGATGAATTGGTTGGTGGCAACCTCGACGAACGCGTGGATTCACTCCGCCGGATCCTGGGCGCCGACGTCTGCCTGAGGATCGGCGTCTACAAGCTGCCCGAGGACTTTGTGTTGTCGGTCATCATTCCCGTTTACAACGAAGCCAAGACCATCACCGACGTCATTGCCCGCGTGCGCGACACGGAGCTTACTTGTGAGCTGATCGTGGTTGATGACGGGAGTTCGGACGGCACGCGCGAAGTGCTGGAGTCTCTGGCCGAGCAGGGCGAGGCCGACCTCCGCATCTTCTTTCACGACAGGAACCAAGGCAAAGGCGCGGCCCTGATCACGGGATTTCAGCAAGCGACCGGCGACGTTGTCGTCGTGCAGGACGCGGACATGGAATACGATCCACAAGACCTGCGATTCCTGCTGCAGCCAATCGTGGAAGATTATGCCGATGTCGTTTACGGCAGCCGCTTCAGTGGGGCAGATACCCAAGTCGCCCCCTTGTGGCACCTTGCCGCCAACCAGGTGATCACGAAACTGTTCAGCCTCCGCAACGGTCGTAAGTTCACCGACGTGGAGACCTGTTACAAACTGTTCCGCCGCGAGTTGATTCAGGAGTTGGCGCCGAGGCTGAGAGAGAAGCGGTTCGGCATCGAGCTGGAAATGACGGCTCGGCTGCTGAAGAATCGCGAGACCCGCTTCTACGAACGGCCCATCAGCTACGTGCGGCGGACCTATGCCGAAGGGAAGAAGATCGGCTGGCGCGACGGCTTGTGGGCGCTCTGGTGTATCCTGCGCTACTAAGCTGCCATCCCGCCAGCGAAGGGGGGCCGCGAGTGAGGATGCGACTCTCACTGCCGGAACGGCCGGCGAGTGCTTCGAATATTGCGGATCGCACGCTCTCCCGACGGCCCGCGCCGTCACGTCCCGTGGTTGCCGGACCGGGGGCTGCCCCACCCATCGCCGCGTCGCAGCCGGCTGTCTCTTCGGTGCCGATCGGTGGTCCGCTACGGGGCAGGGAAGAGGCGTGCCCGGCCACAGCCGGGCCAGCACGGGCCGCTGGCCGTCGGCAGCCGCGATTGCCCCGGATGATCGTTTCCCAGAAAGGGTTGCATTTTGAATTCGGCCTGTCAGGATTAGATATTGTGGATCTACGAAACTGGCTAGCCGATGCGGCCATTAACGGGAGTAATTCAAGATGAAACGGTTGTCATGCGCGCTATTTTCCTGGGTCCTCGTGATCGTCTTGAGCTGCAGCTCGGCGAGCTCGTTCGCGGCGGAATTCAAACAGTTGATTCGCCACGTTCCCGAATCGGCCAACGCCCTGGTGCTGGTCAACGCGGAAAAGCTGTTCGCCAGCCCGGTCGCCATGGCGGAAGAATGGCAGAAGAACCGGGCAGACCGCTTCAAGGCGGGATTGACCAGCGTCCCGCCGACGGCGGACAAAATGGTCATCGCGTCGCAGTTGGACCTGGAATACATGCAACCGCATTGGCAATTTGCCCTGGTTGAATCGCAAAAACCCACGCTGCTCGCCACGGTGGCGCGCGAGTTCGGCGGGGTGCTCGATAAGGTCGTCGGTTTTCCGGCGATTCGCCTGCCGGACGATTCGTTTATTGTCGAACTTTCGGAGCGATTACGGGGTGGGATGGCGCCTGCCAACCGCCAGCAGACCGCTCGTTGGGTCGGTCTGTCGGACCACGACTTGACCCCTTATCTCCAGGAAGCGGCCAATTTTGCCGACCACGCCGGCCACGTCATTCTGGCCCTCGATCTGACGCATGCGATCTCTGCCAGCGACGTTGCCGAACGCATGGGATCAAATATGGACGTGTATGGCGATTTGCTCAAGAAGTCGCCGATGAAGCCGCAGGAGCTGGCCGAGCTGTTGGCCAGCCTCAAGGGCGTGATGCTCGGCATCACCTTCCAGGATCAGGCATACGGCAAGATCAAGGTCGACTTCGGCCAGGACGCGAGCGCCCTGGCACCGATCGCCAAGCCTTTGCTGCTGGCCGTTCTTCGTCACCGGGGGGCCATCATCGAAGATTTCGAAGACTGGGAACTGGCCGTTTCCGGCCAACAGATGACGCTCGGCGGAAAGCTCAGCTCCAGTGGAGTGATGCGGCTGTCGAGCTTGATTGAACTGCCCACCCACGTCATCGCTTCGGAACAGGTGGCCGACAACCAGGGCGACGAGAATGCTCAGGACGAACCGCAGTCGATGGTGGAAGCGACGCAGGCGTACTTCAAGAGTACCGAAGAGATTCTCAAGGACTTGCGGCGTCATAAGGGACAGGGGAAGTCGATCGGCACCTACGGCATGTGGTTCGAGAACTACGCCCGGAAAGTCGAGCGGCTGCCCATGTTAAACGTCGATGAAGAGATGCTGAACTATGGAACGTTCCTCTCGACCCAGTTGCGGAACGCCTCGATGGCCATCAAGGGGATCGGGATCCGCTCGCGCCCCAGGGAGATGGCGGCCGCCAGCGCGGCGGGTGGTGGATCGATTGACTTCTCTTCGAGCTTTGGTGGCGGTTACGGCGGCTGGGGCGGCTACCGAAATCTCTCGTCTTACGGGACCGGGACAACGTACCTGGCGGCGCGGGCGGCCGGCAGCAGCCCCGGGTCCGCGGCCTTCGCAGCCGCGAAGGACCAGATGCGCCAGCAACAGAACGCTCGACTGCAGGTCCGGGCCCAGGAAAAGGCCAAGGGCGCTGCCGAAGCCCAGCAGATTATGGGACAGATTCAGGCCGGCCAGGCCCAGATCCGTCGTAACATGGTCGAGAAGTACAAGGTCGAATTCTAACGGATCGTGTGTCCGCCGCGGGGCAGGCGTCGGGCGCGTCGTCGCCGGTGGGCCCGTCGCCTTTCGCTCCTCAATCGCCGCCTTTCGCTCCGCAAGCCCGTCGCCTTGCGCTTCGCAAGCGTCGCCTGTTGATACGGATTGCAGGCCAGTTGACGCCGAAGTTGCAAGCCGCCTGACCCATGGCCGGTTGGCGAATGGCCGGCGTTACCTGCCGGCGATTCCGTCATAGGCCCGCCGTAACTGCTCGCCCTTGGGCGGATCGACCATCTCCACATACGCGATCATGCCCTGCAGCCACTGCTCGAAGTGCGGCAGCCTGTCCCGGTTCTGAGCGGCGAGCCCGGTTCGGCGGGCCTGATGGAGAATCGCCCGTAGCCGGCGGACGGTCGCGCGTGGGACCGACGGCTTGTCATTGACAACGATACCCGTCACCGACTGCCGCACGTTGGGCCGTTGCACGCGCGTCTTCCGGCCGTTCAGTTGGAAGCCTTCGTCCTGGCAGATGTGTCGGATGCGGGCGAGCAGATAGCCGACGGCGTGTCCGGCCTCCCCACTTGCTGAGAACGTCATATCATCGGCATAGCGGGTGTAGACCCAGCCAAGCCGCCTGGCGATGCCGTTCAGCCGCTTATCCAATTGGACGCAAATCAGATTGGAGATCGCCGGGCTGGTACAAGCACCTTGTGGCAGTGCGCGAGGTCCAATTGCCGGGTAATAGGTCTGACCCGCAAGTTGCACGGTGTCGCGCGGACACTCCGTGCAGAGCAAGGCCAGGATCGTGGCAACCGCCGGTGAGAATCCCCGCGCGCGAAACATGCCTTCCGCTCGATAAAATGAGATCGAAGGAAAGAAGTCTTGAAGATCCACGTTGACGACAATTTGGCGGCCGACGTGGGGGGCTGCATTCGTCACCGTGGAGCGCCCGGTGACAAAGCCGTGAGCCGCGTCATGCGTCGGCAACGGCCGCAGAATATGATCGAGAATCCAGCGTTGGGTTGCTGCCAACTTGTGGTGGGGCGAAGCGAGTTGGCGGTGGCCGCCACTCTTTTTGGGCACGTGAAACCGAACATAGTGCGATTGCGTCGGAGCGTCGCTATGGAAGGCCAGCCAGCGCAAGGTCGGAATCCTGATACCCATCGCCTTGGCCAGGTCCGCCGGCGTCGCCAGGCGGGGCAGCCCCAAGGCCTGGAGCTTCTCCAGATTGGCTCGCCGATCTGCCAGGCCCCGCGAAACGCCGCGGCCCAGGTAAACAATGTCGGTCGCGCGACGGTGCGCGACAGCTTCGGCACGGGCCTGTTTCCGTGCGGCGGCCGCTTCCCGCCGCTCTGACTTGCGACGGTCGCGCTCATCGCGTGACCGTTGGACAGCTCGTTGACCCGCCGTGTAGGCCGCCGAACTTTCGCTCCGATATTGGTCCATCTCGCGGCCAATGTCGTGGATTTCCACCAGCTCTTTCTCGGAGATCAGTCCAAGCCCGACCATCGTCCGGTCGATGACCTGAATACGAGGCAACGAATCCGGCGGAATGACCGACGTCGAATCGAAGTACGCCGACTGCCAATCAGCCTGGCCGGTCGCGGCGAGTGCTTGGTCGGTGGTCAGGGGCGAAAACTTGTTCGTCTCCAGACCCGCCAGCGGGCCTGGCGGCACCATCGCCGGAGGGCCGGAGCCTGCCGGAACGTTCCCGCGGCCATCGTCTCGGTTGGCCGTTGCCCCGTGTTGGCGCCGGCGGTAAGGGGGCGGCGTTGGCCCAAAAAACAGCTCGGCGAGAAATTTCAGCAATCCCATCACGGCGCTTTCGTAAGAGAAGAAAACGAAGGGGGAAGCAACTGCCTAACTTCGATCCGCGGACCAAGGTCGTTCACCAAGGCCGATACCGACACCGTTGCGGTCGAAAGCCTTGGCTTGCCCTGGTCGACCGAAACGGTGTCGGTATCGGCCAAACGAGCAACGGCCTTGGGGAGGAATGGGTAGCAAAGCTCAACCGCGGCGGAACGCCGCAGCAAAACAGTCTTAGGAAATTGCCTGGATCCCCACTTCGTCTTCCGCCCCCATTGTAACTCGGCCGTACCGCCAGCCTACCCGGCCCGCGGAAAAGGAGGTGAGCCCGGCTTAATTCTCAGCCTTTCGGCGTTCGCGGAGATCATGCATCAGCCGTTGGGCGTTCGGCCCGGTTCCGTCGACAGGAGAGCAAACCGGACGCGTACGCGTTTCGGCAGATCGACGCGGCGAGTTGGGTAAGTTCACCGCAAACGATTCCGTCACAAAGAATTGCCATGAACGGTTGTGCGATCCTGGGCGAGCGGCCGAGCGCGGCATCGGCTGGCATGCTCCGGCAGGTCTTCAGAGGCTTTCAGGGATTCACGTGGAGCACCGTCGCCAACCGGGGGCACGGCTTCCGCCGCTTGGCGACCTCCGCCTCATCGTGCCGGTCGCAACGTCGCGGCACTGGGCGTCAACGGTGTCCTGACCACCTCAACCTTGCGTCGTACCAATTGCTGCCGGAGCCGGTATCCTTCGTCCAGAGGAAGTCACGCAGTGCCTGGAGGTGACGGCAGGGTCCGTTGCGGATACCGAACTTGAGATGCCAACCACACACGCACTTGCCCTTACTGATGATCCCGTCGCCGTTCACCAGCACTTCGCAGGGCTTGCCTTCGGCCTTACCGACGACAATGCTTCCACCCCGCGGCGCCTCTTCACGGCGGCTGATCTGCACCTTGCGCTGTTGCAGGATCTGCCGCGCTCCGGCAAGTTCCGGGTGCGGCGGTCCAATGTCCCGATCGGATAAGGCCAGCGGCAGGAGCTGCCTCCATCGGAAGACTCCGGCGGACAAGTCGAAGACGACTTGCCCTCGCAAGGCCAGTTCGTTCAGTGCCGCCGCCGTGTCCTGCGCGGACGCCAACGTGGTCTGCTTCACATCCTCCAAACTGGCCGCGACACGTTGGCTGAGCACGTCGATGGTCGCGTTGACGACCCGGTCGGCCGGACTGGAGGACGGCATCAGCGATTGAACCGCGCTGCCCCGTGTCCAGTCATTCGCGGTCCAGCCGCTCAGGCCGAGCGTCAACCTCATGTTCCCCAGGTGAATGACCCAGAAACTGGGCAGTCCGGTTCCAAGCAGGTAAACGTCAATGCGGTGCGCGATCGGAAGGACCCTCGCGAGTGTCAGCAAGCGGCGGTTGCCCCAGACCCGCACCGGCTCGTCGGTCGGCCCGTTGTAGGTTGTGCCATTGCTGACGAACACCTGCTCGAACGGTTCAAGCACCAGTTGTGGAGGCTTGCCGTCGGCCAACTCGAACCGCAACGCTCGAGGACTGGTTCTTGGCCGGTGGCGTTTCATGAAGGCCAACAACGAGTACATGGCCGCCACCGATACCGTTACGCGACGCATGGGCAAACCCATGGCCGCCTGCAATTGCATGAAGCCCCGCAACCAGCCGTTGGGCACGTCGATCTTTTCCTCCCGCACGTCGTCGCGTCCCGACGTGCGGACATGGAATCCTGCGGTGCGAATATGAAAGCGTGTCTCCCGGTACGTTCGTAACGCTTGAAAGCCGTCGTACAGGTCCCACGAGTAGTCGACGTTGGTGGTTCCGGCGTTGGTTTCCGCTGCGGCTCCGAAGCAATCGTCACGGTCGACCGTCAGGCAGCCATAGCTTGACTCGTCCGCCGAAAAACACTCGAAGAACACCACGTCATCGGCGACCGTAATGATCGGGTCGAAAGGCATCAACTGCCTCCACAAGACCTGGTTCTCTCGCCTCAGATGCGCATCTAAGGCGCGGCGCGACTTCCAATAGCGGCGTTTCGCCTCCTTGTACTCGGCTCGCAATTCCCGGGGAGCCTCGCCCCGCTCCCGAAACTCCTGCCGCCCCTGGGCGATGCCTTGCTGCAGAATCGCCTGTTCGCGCATCGCCTGTTCCGACTTCCAAGCGTGGTACGCGGTCTTGTCGCGGGGGGTGAACGTGAGGTCGTTGATCACGATGTCATGCAACGCACTGATGGCTTCGCGGAATCGGAGTGGCTCGGTAAGCGGCGCGTCAAAGGCGACCGCGTCGCGTGCCAGGTTGGGGGCCCATTCCAGGATGCTTCCGCCGTGCCCTGTCGGCCGCAGCCCGCTCTGCCCCTGGTAGCTCGTCGCGACGTGCATCAACCCACCTCTTCCAGTTCCAGCCACGCGAGTTCCGGGAGCGCTTGCCGGACCGAATCTCGCAGTTCTGGCCGATCCCGGACCAGGGCGGCGACAGCTGCCAGGGCACTCCGCCGTTCCGGGGCCCGGACCGAACGAGTGGCGACGGCCAGCACGGGAAGCAGGCGTTCAGCTTGACCGGGGTCACGGGAAATGGCCGTTCCTACCTGACGAACGGCTTTCAACTTCGCGCGCCCGCCCCGCTGGACACCCAGGATCACGGCGGCCCAGATCGACGGCAACTGGGAGGCCGCCTGCCCGGCCAAGGTTACTCGACGCTCCAAGCACTCGATCATGGCGAACCGTACGTCGTCAAACGGAGTCTCCGTCAGCCGTGACCAGAGGACCGGATCGTGGTACCCGGGCGAACTCGGCTGCGTCAGCCACTGCATGGCGGACGTGCGCATCTCCACCAGAAGAGAATCGAAGAACTCGATCACGTCGTGCAGATGGTACGCCTCCTTCGTTCCGATTTGCTGGAGGGCCCATTGTGTGGCTTCGCCCGCGAGTCGGGGGCAACAGAACGCCGCCAAGCGAGCAACCTCCTGGCGCGGCAACGGCCGTGCCGCATGCCGCGTTTGAAGCAGTTCCAGGCCGAGCCGTGCGACTGGCACCGGCCGCGCCGACGTCAACTCGATGAGCTGGTTGTTATCGAGCCGATCCGGTGAGACGTGGTGGCGAAATGCGTCGCAGAGCAGCGTGAGGACCGCCGGGTTCGACAGGCCCAGCAGTTCCAGCCAGGTTTCGATCGCCAACGAACTCAAGGCGACGTGCGACTGGAAGACCTGGGCGGCAAACTCTTGCACGCGCGGGTCGTCGTGGCCAAGCAACCGCTTCAAGGTTGGCATGTCGATGATGGCCAGCGAATCGCGGTGGTCGCGCTGCAATAACTCGATGGCCCAGATTCTAACCAGCGAGCTGCGGGCCGAGCCTGCGATGCGCAGGAGGCCGATCATCCCCTTTTCCGATTGCCACGCGCCCGGCTGATACGGCGCGGGCGTCAGATCGTCCAGCGCGTGCCCCGCGGCCAGGTTCGCATGCGCGGCAGTAAACTCGATGGATTCATGATGAAAATAGCAGGCGTGCATGAGCGACCAATTGTCGACGATGTTCTCGCCCCGCGCAAAATCATCATCGGTGAAATCGCACAACGCGGCAGAAACCGCCGCCACATACGCGGCCGGCTTGCGATAGCTTAGCCGGCGGAAGTAACGCCAGGTGCGGCGTCGCAAGTAGTTGCGTGTGCGTTGCGTGAAGAGGCGGTTCGACGGCCGGTCGCGAGGGACCGTCGTCGGCCGTGGTTGCTGGTGGCGGCCCCGCGCCCCAGCGTGCGGCGACGATTGCGGTGGCACTTGATTCGGCCGGGCGAACAACACCTCCTGCGAAAAGCATCGCCCCGATTCCGGGTCGTAGACCGCAACGGATCGCCGGCTGCGGCGGACCAGTCGATCGCAAGCAACCAAAAAGTGCCCCATCATCTCGTGGTCCGCGGCGGCCTCGAAGTGCTTGAATAGGCGCTTGACCACGACTTCATGACCGGGAGCGTCAAGTTCCGCTTGGAGGTAGCGGACGACCTGCGCACGCGCCCAAGGACGCGGGTCGGCGATCCAGCGTTCAGTAAAACTCCGTAGATACTCGTAGGAGCTGAACGTCCGCAGGGTCTCCAGAAAGCGTTCGTCCGCGGCCGAGAAGCACTCGTCGAGGAGCAGCTTCGACGGTTGTGCTGGCGGAACGTTCACGGCGGAGACTCTCGGCAA
This sequence comes from bacterium, assembly GCA_030430075.1. Lineage (GTDB taxonomy): Bacteria > Planctomycetota > Planctomycetia > Pirellulales > Pirellulaceae > ARS98. Next base: position 55,007 of record JAUIGN010000024.1, on the reverse strand, counting down.
ACGGGACGGGGAAAACGGAAGCTGTCATCCGCTCCGCCGCCAGTTTACCTCAGAAGGGCGACGCTTACAGCGCGAAGAGACGGTCCCGGGCTGCCGGCGGTTGGCGAAACTAGCCACTGGCGAACCGGAGAGTCATTCCGTAGGTCATGCTGTGCATGACGGAATACCGAGCCATCGCTTAACGCGATCGTTTGGGCTTGTAGATCTCGGTGGCGGTACCAAAGAACACTTCGCCGGCGTTCATGAGGGTTTCGCCGAGGGTCGGGTGGGCGTGCACCGTCTCGGTGACGTCGCGAACCTCGCAGCCCATCTCGATGGCCAGAACGGCCTCGGCAATCAATTCTCCCGCGCCGGGGCCGACAATTCCGCACCCCAGCACGCGGCTCGACTTTGGATCGACGAGCCATTTCGTCAAACCGTCTGTGCGCCCGATCGCCTGGGCACGTCCGCTCGCAGCCCAAGGGTACAGCGAGACCTCATACTCCCGTCCTTCCCGCTTCGCCTGCTCCTCGGTGAGTCCCGCCCAGGCGATTTCGGGATCCGTGAACACGACCGCCGGAATGGCCGCCTTGTCGAACTCGGCGGGCTTGCCGAGCGCAACTTCGACGGCGACCTTTGCTTCGTGCGTCGCTTTGTGGGCCAGCATCGGTTCGCCAGTGATGTCGCCAATCGCGAAAATGTTCGGTTCGGCGGTCCGCTGCTGCTCATCGCACGGAATGAAGCCCCGTTCGTCGGCTTGAATCGCCGTGGTCTCCAATCCCAGGTTCTGGGAATTCGGCCGCCGGCCAACCGACACCAGCACTCGATCAAATCGCTCGACGCCGAACTTTGCCGGACCCTCGAACGTGACCTCGACATGCTCGCCCGTGTCCGCCAGCGATCCAACCTTGGTGTCCAGGTAGATGCGGTCCTCAAACAGGGACTTCAGCCGCCGTTGCAACGGCTTGACCAGGTCGCGGTCCGCCCCCGGCAACAGGCCATCGGTCAACTCGACGACACTGACCTTGGTACCCAACTGGGCGTAGACGGTTCCCATTTCCAGCCCGATGTATCCCCCGCCGATCACCAACATGGTCTCAGGGATGTCCGCCAAGTCGAGCGCCCCGGTCGAATCGAGCACTCGCGGCGAACCAATCTTGAAATTGGCCGGCATGGCGGGCGTCGAGCCGGTTGCCAGGATGAGCTTGTCGAAAGTCAGCTTGCCGTCTTCCGGAACCGACGGGTCATCTCCCTCCAAGCGGAGCGTGCTCGGGTCCGCCAGGCTGCCACGAGCCGTGATGACGTTGACTTTGCGCCGTTTGGCAAGCTGCTTCAAGCCGCCGGAAAGCGTGGCGATGACCTGATCCTTGCGGTCACGAACCTTGTCCACATCGATGCGGGGCGGGTCATAGGCAACACCCCAGTCCGCGGTCAGTTCCTCGACTTCGCTGATCACGCGAGCGACATGGAGCAGCGCTTTGGATGGGATGCATCCGCGCAACAGACAGGTGCCGCCAAGGCGTGGTTCTGCCTCGACCAGCGTGACTTCCATACCTTCGTCGGCGGCCAGAAAGGCGGCCGCATAGCCGCCGGGACCACCGCCTAGAACGGCGAGTTGAGTGTGCATGACGTTTGCTGCTGCCGTCAGGTGAGACGTAGTGTCTTGTCTAGGAAACGAGTCATCAATAACTTGCTGAACGTGGCTACCGCGGCCAGGCGGTGGAAGCCTGAGATCGCCGTCTGGCGACGCCGGCTACCAGGCGAAGGGCGGCAGTTGTCCATTCGCAATTCCGTCATCCATCCGCTGCACGACGTAAACACGGCGTAAAGTGGTCTGGCATTGTGCGGGAACGCGTCATGAACGACTTCCCGCACGACCGCACTGTCGAGTTTACAGAAGCTGTCGTCAACTCGATGCCAGCCAACTGTCAGCGGCCGGCAACGAACCGAGGTGAGACCACTGGGGTGCCAACCATCCACAGGGCCGTTCCGGCGATCGGGCGCAAATCCCGCTCCGCCTGCCCTTCTCATCAGAGTTGACGAGACGGTTGCCTGTCGGACAGGCGTGAGCCTATCGCGACATAAACTCGATGACGATATTCACGTCGACCGGCAAACTGATATCGCTCGGTCCCGGCAAACCTTGCACGGTCGCTCGCAGTGTTTCCGGGTCGAACGTGACCCAATCGAGCGGCTCGGTCCCCGCCTCCTGGCTGGTGAACTGATACAGGTGCTGGATCTTCTCTTTGTTGCGAACGGTGATCACGTCGCCCGGGCTGACTTGGTACGACGGCGTCGTCACCTTGACGCCGTTGACGAAGAAGTGGCCGTGGGTGATGCCCTGACGCGCTTGGGGTCGAGTCTTGGCCAGACCGGAACGGCGAATCACGTTGTCCAGACGGCCCTCACACATCATCAACAGGAGCTCGCCCGTGTTTCCCTTCTTGTGGGAGACGCGGCCGAAGTAACGCCGCAGTTGACGCTCGCCCAACCCGTAATAATGCTTAATCTTCTGCTTCTCGGCCAATGCCAAACCATAGTTGGACGGTCGGCGAGGCCGGGTGTGCATACCAGGAGGATTGTCGCGGCGATCCGACGCGCGACGCGATCCGCTGTCTTCGTAGACTTGCGCTTTCAGACGACGATTAATTCTCGCCTTGGGGCCATGGTAACGAGCCATCCGGTACCGCTCCTAACATCTTTGAAAATCGTTGGCTGGTATGCCTGGGGCATGCAAAACAGTTCGCAGAATCGCCCATTTTTGCTGAATCCGGCACCGCTGACAAGGGGATTGTCACAACAAAGGGACGGATCCCCTTTTTTCGGTCAAACGAGTTCGATTCTCGGTCAAACGAGTTCGGGCAGTGGGGGATGGTCGTCGACCAGATAGCGGGGGCGGCCTGCCAGGTCGCTGACCGTGGTGGCGTTGGGGTTCAGCCCCATCTGGTGATACAGGGTTGCCAGAACCTCCCCGAAGTGGACCGGCCGATCGGCGATCTTGGCCCCCAGTCGGTCGGTTGCCCCGATTGTCTGGCCCGTTTTCATCCCGCCGCCAGCCACCAGCCCGCCACCGACGGCCGGCCAGTGGTCGCGCCCGGCGTTGCCGTTGATCCGTGGGGTGCGGCCAAACTCGCCCCAGGCGACCACCGAGACGTCGTCCGCCAGGCCACGCTGGTAAAGATCTTCGATCAAGGCCGACAGGCCCTGGTCGAATTGCGGCAGGTGGGTCTCTTTGAGGCCGCCGAAGTTGTTGCTATGAAAGTCCCAGCGGCCAAAATTCAGGGTTACCACTCGAGCGCCCGCCTCCACCAGTCGTCGGGCCATCAAGAAGTGCTCCAGATTCCGCGGCGCGCCGTCCCCGAAATTCTTCGGATCGCCCTTACCGTAGCGGGCCAGCGTCTGTGGGTCTTCCCGGGAGATGTCGAGCGCTTCCGCCAGCCGGCTGGAAGTCAAAATGCTCAACGCCTGGGCCGTCAGGTCGTCCAGCCCCTCCATGGCGTCCGCCTGGTGGCGAAACTGGTCGAAGTCTTGCAGCAGGCCCCGGCGGTCGCCCAGGCGGTCGAGCGTCACGCCGTTCAGAACCATGTCCTTCCGGGCCGGGCCCGAAGGTCGAAAGGCGGCGTGCCCGATTCCCAGAAATCCGGGGTGCCCCGGAGATCCATACGGGGGGTGTCCCGCGTTGGGGGCCAGGCCCACGAACGGAGGAACAGCCCGATTCACAGGACCTCGCAGGTAGGAAATGGTCGAACCGACCGACGGCCAGCCTCCCGAAGGTTGGTTCTGAGTGCTCCTTCCCGTATAGCAAATGAACGAGTCATGGGCACCGTTGGGCGAACCGTAGACGGAACGCAACGGCACGCACTTGTCCATGATCTTCGCCAATCGTGGCATGTGCTCGCAAATCCGAATGCCAGGCACGTTGGTGTCGATCGGCTGAAACTCGCCGCGGATCTCCGCCGGCGCATCCATCTTCAGGTCATACATGTCCTGATGCGACGGCGCACCTGCCATGTAGATCATGATGATCGCTTTGTGCGAGTTCCTGGAATTCGCCGCCGCCTCCAGCCGGAGGATGTCCGGCAGGGTCAGGCCGCCCATCGCCAGGCCGCCAATCTTAAGGACATCGCGCCGGGTGACTCCGTCACACAAACGGTACTTCCGTCCGGGAATTGAAAGCATCAGGTTCTCCACGAGCGAACGTGTCAGGCAGGGACGGCCAAGGAAGGAACGTCAGCGTTTCCGGCCGCAGGAATCGCATCAACCAACGCTTAATTCTATCGCCAAGGTTGCCGGAAGTTCAAGCGATCTTGGCCCCCATTGTTGGTGGGGTGATCCCACGCCACTCAGGGGCCAACCAGACCGGCGACCCAGCAGAAATAAGCCGGCGGCGCTGCCATGAGGACGGAGTCGAGGATGTCGAGCACGCCGCCAAGCCCCGGTAGCCAACGGCTGGAGTCCTTCCGATCCATGTCGCGTTTGAGCAGCGATTCGCTCAGGTCACCGATAACTCCGGCCACGGCCACCACCAGTCCATACAGGACGCAGGCCCACCAGGCGGGGCGACGTGCGTCTGCGCCGACCATCCACGGCACGATCCCGTAGAAAAAGACGGCCGATGCGACCGCGGCAAACAGAAGCCCGCCAACGGCCCCTTCGATGGTCTTGTTGGGGCTGAGTCGCGGGGCAAGCTTGTGACGGCCGAACAGACGCCCGCAGGCGTAGGCGCCGACGTCGGACCACTTCGTTACGAAGACCAGCGAGACGAGGGCCGCCATCCCCCACGCGTTGTCATGAAACATCCGCAGCTTGCAGACGAAGCTCATCAGCACACCGATGTACATGACCGTAAAGGTCGCCAAGGCGACATGGACGATCACGCCGCCCGGCTCGCGATACCGACCCATTTCAGCGACAAACACCAGTGCCAACGCCGCGGCGGCCGCGGTCATCGGCAGTCCCATGCCGGCCAGCGGGCAATCGACCGGGTAGACGGTGCCCGCCAGTTGCCAAGCCAGGGGGGCGAAGGCCGCCACCAGGATCAGGCTGACGCCCAGGTAGACGCTCCAGCCGATCACGTCATGGTCCTTCGACTTGAGCAGATCAAGGATCTCTGCGGCAGCCGCCAGCGAGATTGCCAGGCCCACCGGCGCCAGCCAGATTCCAGGCGCACCCGCATTCCAAAACAAGTCCGCGATCAACAGGCCCAGAAGTGGTACGAGGATCAGCGTGGCAAACAGCAGCCGCAGACGCAGCACTACGATCCCCTTTGCTTGGCCAGCCCGCCGAATCGCCGATCCCGGGCCGCATAGTCGCGAATTGCCTGATGCAGATCACCCACGAAGAACTCGGGCCAGCATTTGTCGGTCACCCACAGTTCCGAATAGCTGATCTGCCATAAGAGGAAGTTGCTGATCCGCATCTCGCCCGCCGTGCGGACCAGCAGATCGGGATCCGGCATACCGGCCGTATCGAGGTAATCGGCCAGCAGCGACTCGGAGATGGCGTCCGGCTCCAGCGACCCCTGGCGCACTTCGCGGGCAATCCGGCGGACCGCATCGATCATCTCCGCACGGCCCCCGTAGTTGATGGCCAGGCAGAGTAGCGTGCCCTGATTGGCGGCACTGAGCTCGATGGTCTTGTCCATCTCCCGCAAGACGCGATCGGGAATCCCATCCCGTCGGCCGATAATCCGCACTCGGATGTCCTGATCCATGATCGTGCTCCGTTCCTCGATCATGTACTGTTCGAGCAGGTGCATCAGGAAGTCGAGTTCCGTTTGGGGACGCTTCCAGTTTTCGCTGGACAGGCAGTACAGTGTCAGTTGTTCGATGTCCAGCCGCGAGCACTCCTCGACGGTCCGGCGAACACTGGCAACCCCCTGGCGATGGCCTTCAATGCGGGGAAGATCTTGGCGTTGTGCCCAACGCCCGTTGCCATCCATGATGACGGCGATGTGTCGCGGACGTCGCTCGGCGTCCACATTCAGCTCGGCTGCGGCCGTGGCGGCGGATCGATCGGACATGGTCACGCGGGAGAGTGCTCCGCTCCTTCTATTCGCCGACAAAGACTTGGAGAGATTACTCGTTGACAAAAATCGTCTGCTCACGATCCGGGCCGACGGAAACGATGTCCACCGGTCGCCCCACCAACTCGGCCACCCGGTCCAGATACTTGCGGGCATCGGCCGGCAAATCGGCATACGTACGGACGCCCGTTACGTCAACATTCCAGCCCGGCCACGTCTCGTAAACGGGTTCGACGCGACGCAGATCATCGACATGGCTGGGGAAATGGTCGATCCGTTTGCCGTCCAGCTCGTAGGCGATGCAGATCTTGATCTCCGGCAGTTGGCTTAAGACATCCATCATCATCAGGGCCATGCCGTCGACGCCGCTCAACCGGGCCGTATATCGCACGGCGACCGCATCGAACCATCCGCACCGTCGTGGCCGCCCGGTCGTGGTCCCGTACTCGTTCCCCAAGTCACGTATCCGCTGCCCGTGTTCATTATCCTGTTCGGTCGGGAAGGGGCCGCCGCCGACACGTGTGGTGTAGGACTTCGCCACACCGATCACCCGATCCACGCAGCGGGGCGGAACGCCGGAACCGGCGGCCACGCCAACCCCCGAACTGTTGCTGCTGGTCACGAACGGGAAGGTTCCGTGGTCGATGTCCAGGAGGGCGCCCTGGGCACCCTCGAACAGTAGCCGCTTGTCGGCGTCAATCGCGTCCAACAGGAATGGTGTCGTGTCGGCCACGTACGGCTTGAGCCGCTCGCCATAGCCCTCGTATTCGTCGCAAATCGAGTCGGCGTTCAACGCATCCGAAAGGTCAGAATTCTCTGCCAGGCCGGAAAGGAGACGGCGTTTGATGCTGACAATCTTGGCCACCTTGTCACGAAAGTCCGGGCGAAACAGATCACCCAGGCGAATGGCGAAGGAGCGGCCGACTTTGTCACGGTAGCAGGGGCCGATGCCTCGCAATGTCGTGCCGATGCTTTCGCCGCTGACCGGCTCGCCATCCATCAACCGGTCCTCGGCAATATGCCACGGACAAACAACGTGCGCTCGGTCGCTCAACATCAGGTTCTCGGCAACCTTGATGTTCCGCGACGTCAACGAATCAATTTCCTTGAGGATCGTCGCCGGATTGATGACCACGCCCGGCGTGACGACATTCACCGCCTTGGGGTTGAGGATACCGCTCGGGATATGGTGCAACTTGTAGACTTCATCCCCAACCACGACGGTATGCCCGGCGTTTGCGCCACCGAGAAAGCGGACCACGATCTCGAATTGGGTGGTCAGCAGGTCGACGAGCTTCCCTTTGGCTTCGTCTCCCCATTGCAGTCCGATCACACAGGTTCCCGACACGTCGCGCTTCCTCCGCCCATGATTGGGTCAAGCCAAACGAACCAGTTTATGGGGCGTAAGGCGGTTTGGTCAATAAGCGTAAGATGTTGAGCAGAGCTGCGGGCGTGGGGAATCCGGCCTCCGTCGACACCCGTTTCTGCCTGCCGATCCGCCGAAACCAGGCCGGCAGCCAAGGGGTGAACGTCGGAGTTGGACCGGCTGGGAGGGCGGCTGTGCGAGTGGGAAGGTGCGTTGGGAAGCGAGGTAGGGCTGTCATGCGCCGCATGACCCGCAGTGCCGCATGACCTGCAGAGCCGCATGACCCGCAGTGCCGCATGACCTGCAGAGCCGCATGACCTGCAGAGCCGCATGACCCGCGGAATGGGGTGAAGCCAGGAATGTCATGCAAAGCATGACCTACGGAAGGGGGGGCGGCTGGGACGGGGACTTGGCCGAGCTGGTCTTCATTTCAACTTCATATCGGCGCGATAGACTCCGGTGCTTCTCCCCCCTCCCGCCGCGGCCGTTGCTTCCGAAGGCAATTGCCATGAGGTAAGGTCTGACGTCGTGCGATCGGCCTGCCGCGGGCGCATGATGCAGGAGCGAACCGGATTGCGGCCCGCACACTGGGTGGCGGTTGTCCAGCCACGTTAGGATCTGCGGCCCAGCCACGTTAGGATGAGACCTCTCGATATCCCCGACCCGGCAGACTGATTCTCCGACCCGGTAGACTGGCGCCTTGATCGACCAACCACTCTCTTCCGCGCAGATCCGGTCCTTTCACGAGGACGGCTTCGTCGTTTGTGACCAACTCTTGTCGGCCGACGCGCACGCCGGGATCGTCGGCATGGTCGATGATGTGGCGGCCTGGCCGACGACCGATGATCGCTGGCACCATTATCACGAGCAGACCGAACATGGCCCGGCCCTGACGCGGACCGAGAACTTTCTGCCCTACCACGAAGGCTTGCGGAACTTATTGACGGCTGGGACCCTGGTGGACGCCGTCGGCCAGTTGTTTGGCGAGCCGGCACGCGTCTTTAAGGAGAAGATCAACTACAAACTGCCGGGCGGAGCCGGATTCGCACCGCACCAGGATGCCCGTGCCTATGCCTACGGCAGCCATCACATCACCTGCCTGGTAGCGATCGACGCCAATCACGTCGACAACGGGTGCCTCTGGTTTGCGCCGGCCCAACATCGTCGGGGATTGCTGGACACTGACGACACGGGGTGCCTGCCCAGAGAAGTTGCCGCGAGTTTAACGTGGAGGCCGGCCACGATGGCCCCCGGTGGTGTGGCCTTCTTCAGTTCCTTCGCGCCGCACAAGAGTGACGCCAACGACTCGCCGCAGGCCCGCCGCAGCCTGTACGTGACGTACAGTCCCGGCAGCGAAGGAGACCTCCGCCGCGCTTATTATTCCGATCGAGCGAAAACGATGTCTGAGCACGAACCGGGTGACGGTGCCCCTCCACGCATCAGTACCATCGGCCATTTTCAAGGAAGGGACGTCAGTTCATGACCACGACCATCAAGGACGCATTGCGGACACAGTTGGAGGGGGCCACCGACGAACAGGTGGTCGAGCGGCTCTTCGATTTTCTCCGCGAGCGCGGCCAGTCCAACTATGACGAATGTGTCACCCAGATCGCCCACGGGCTGCAGGCCGCGAATCTGGCCCGCCAAGATGGATGCGGCGACCAGGCCGTGACCGCAGCCCTCTTCCACGATCTTGGGCACCTCCTGCTGGACGAACACACCTTGCAGGACGACTTCCTGCAGGAAGATCTGAACCACGAAGAAGCGGGTGCGAAGTTCCTCGAAGCGTTCTTCCCGGCGGAAGTCACCGAGCCGATTCGCTTGCACGTCCCCGCCAAGCGCTATCTGTGCACGATCGACGAGAACTACTACGAGCAGCTCTCGGATGCTTCCAAACGCAGCTTTCAAGTTCAGGGAGGGCGGCTGTCTGCCGCCGAGCGGGCCGAGTTTGAACAGCATGCGGAATTGGAGTTTGTCGTGCAATTGCGCCGCTTCGACGACCTGGCCAAGCAAAGCGATCTCGACGTCCCGCCACTCGAGTCTTACGCAGATTGCGTGCGGCGTTGCCTGCGATCCGACCGACCCTAACCCCAATCATGCATCAGCCGGTGGGCGTTAGCCCCGGTTCCGTTGAAAACACGCGGCGATCTGGGCGAGTTCACCACGAACAATTGCGACACAATGGCTTGCACTGATTGGTTTTTCGTTCATGAATCATCCGGGTGAATGCCCCGGTGGAAGGAAGCCGTCCGATGAAGGACCACGTGTTCCGGTTGTCGCTCTGCGTGCTGATGCTGCCCCTCCTCGGTTGCGGCGGCGAAAGCGTTCCGCTCGCGGACCCCGCCCCGCCTCTGCCCTCCGCACGGGCGGACGGGACCTCGGATCGACCCTTGCGTGTGATGCTGATTCCGGCCGATGGCGGCACCGAGCAGGGTACGATCGCCGACTTCGAACCGATTTTTGCCGCCATCACTCGGGAGTATGGATTGCACTTCAAGATTCGCGTCGGGCAAAACTACAACGCGGTCGTCGAGGGGATGGCGAACGAGAAGGTTGACATCGCCTTCTTTGGCCCGGTCACCTACCTCCAGGCACGTGAACGCGGAGTTGCCGAACTGTTGGCCGTCGCGGTGAAGCAAGGGCAAAGCGTTTACTACTCGGGCATCTTCGCCAGAGCGTCCGATGAGCTGCAGGAGCTGACCGATCTCCGCGGCAAACGGGTCGCTTTTGGCGACATCAACTCGACATCCAGCTTCAACTTTCCCGTGGCCATGTTGATCGAAGCTGGCATCGATCCCGTCCAGGACCTGCAAGAGGTTCACTTGATGGACAGCCATGCCAGCGCGCTGGCGACGCTGGTGGCCGGAAAGGTGGACGCCGCTGCTGCGTCGTACGTGAGCTTCGAAAAGGCGGTCGAGAATGGTCAGGCCGATCCAACGAAGTTCCGTCCGCTGGCTAAGAGCGACCCCATTCCCAACCCGCCGCTGGCCATGCACGTCGAGCTCGACGCGGAGCTCAAACAAACGCTCCGCCAGGCACTTGCCCACGTGCACGAGGCGGAGGGCGTGACGCCCGAGATGATCCGCGGCTACGGGGGCAAGAAAGTGGACCGCTATGATACCGAATACTCGGACGAGGAGTTCGACCGCGCGATGTCTCGGCTGTCCGCCGTCACCGAGGCACTCAAGGCCGAGATGCTGAAGAAGTCTGCCGAGAAATAGCCGACCCGTTCCGGACGTGATGCATGTTTCTGAGATTTATTGATGTCCGGAAATCGTTCGCTGAGGATGCGGTCGCCGTCGACGGGGTATCCTTCGATGTGCCACGCGGCCAGTTCTGCGTCGTGCTCGGTTCGAGCGGTGCGGGGAAATCGACTCTCCTCCGGCTGGTCAACGGGATGCTCGAGCCGTCGCAGGGACGCGTTGAATTTGACGGCGTCACCGTGCAGCGCAGAGTGCTCGCTCAAGTACAGCCCTGCATCGGGATGGTGCACCAGCAGTTTAACCTCGTTCCCCGCCTCTCCGTGTTGAACAACGTGTTGGCCGGCGCGCTGCCGAAAATCTCCACGCTGGCCGCACTCTGCGGGCTGTTTCCCATTGATCTGCGGCGGCGAGCCTGCCGGCTGCTGGCCGAAGTCGGCTTGGGGGAAGAACACCTCTATCGGCGGGCGGCCAATTTGTCCGGTGGTCAGCAGCAACGCGTTGCCATTGCTCGCGCGTTCATCCTGGAACCGCAACTCGTGTTGGCCGACGAACCGGTCGCCAGCCTCGACCCGGAAACCAGTCGCGTCATCCTGCAGTTGTTGCGCGACGAGTCGCGACAGCATCAATCCACCGTCCTGTGCAGTTTGCACCAGGTTGAGTTGGCCGTGGAGTTCGCTGATCGGATCGTCGGCATGCGCCACGGGCGGATCGTCTTTGATGGGCCTGCAGAGGAGTTTGACGAGGCCGCTCGCCGGTCACTTTACGGTCTCCGGGTGCCACGTGGGGGTGACGCGCCAGGCGAGCCCCACGAGCAGGCTCCACCGGAGGCAAGTTCTCCCGAATCCGATCCCGCAGAGTGATTCACCATGGCTGAGCAGACACCCCGTCCCACCTCACCGGACGACTGGCGGTTGCGAAAACCATTCAGTCTCAAACTCGTCTTGACCTTTCTGGCGGTCGCCGTCTGCCTGGCGGTGTCGGCCCGTCGCACCGAAATCGACAAGGCGATCTACCAGACCGCCGAAGGCCTTGCCTATGCCGTCGGCTTGACGGACGAAGCCGAAGTCGCCACCGGGTGGAATAACGTGATGGCTTCGGCGTTTCCCTTGACGTTTTCCGCAGAGCGTGAAGTGACGCGGATTGAAGGCTTCGATCGCAATGACCTGCCGGCGTTCTCGTACCTGATCAGCAAGCCGGAACGCGAGTATGACCTGGACCGGGGCGAATGGATCGAGACCGGTGAAATTGAGTATCTCGTCGAACCATTCGGATACTTGACGCACGTCCTCTGGAAGATGGTCGAAACGTTGGAGATGGCGGTCTGGGGAACGTTGCTGGCGTTGGCACTTTCGATTCCGCTCGCCTGGTTCAGTACGCGGGGCTATACCTGGAATCGGGGCACCTATTTTTTGGCCCGCGCCGTGTGCAGCTTTACCCGTGCGCTGCCGGAATTGATTGTCGCCATTTTCTGTGTCTTGCTCTTCGGCTTCGGCACGATTCCGGGCGTCCTGGCGCTCGGGTTCCATTGTGCCGGCTTCTTTGGCAAGTTCTTCGCGGACGATATCGAAAACGCGGACCGCGGACCACAGGATGCACTGCGGAGCACCGGGGCCGGACGCATCAAGGTCTTTCGGTTCGCCGTACTCCCGCAGGTTACGCCGCAGTTTGTGGCCTACGTGCAATACATCATGGAACGCAACGTCCGCACGGCCACGGTCTTGGGGATCGTCGGCGCAGGCGGCATCGGGCTGGAGCTCAAAGGACGGCTCGACCTCTCCGACTACTCGCACGTTGCCACCACGCTGCTGGTGATTTTCGTCACGGTCTTTGTGCTCGAACAAATCACGCAATCCGTCCGCGGCCGCTTGATTGACGTCTGATGGCCCCGAGACGCAGAGATCGAACTGGCGGCACGTTTCGCACGCATGGTTGGCTTGCCGGCCGTGAATTCGAATGCAGCGACCGGATCGAACGGATACAATGCCAAGCAGGCGCCATGATTGAGTCGCACGGCGATCTCAGGCGCGCGGGCGATCTGGTGTGCGCGGGCGAACAGTGACGTGCGCCCCGCGAACAGGGATTGCGGCAGGTGCATGGCGCCGCCCGCCATGCACCGGCGGCGGATATTGGCCGGGCGTTGGCGTCGCTCGTATGCTGAACGCTTAACACGATGGGGGTGGGAGACCTTCGGTCAGCGGTTTCGACGGGGTCGGAGACCCGCGCCGAGCACGTTAGGTCGGAGACCCGCGCCGAGCAGGCTAGGTCGGAGACCCGCGCCGAGCACGTTAGGTCGCGTTTCCCATCGTGGAACGTTTTCGTTCTGATTATCCCCTCTCCCCGAATTCGAGGTCATCATGTCCCAACGCACGACCAGACGAAGGTTTTTGGAAACCACTACGGCAGCCGGGGCGTTGCTTGGTGGCGGTTCACTGGGCTTCCTGTCGCAGTTGCCACGGGCCGCAGCCGAGGAGCCGAACACGCCGTCCCAGATGGTGGCCTTGCGGCCCGAGATCGAACCGCTGGTGCGGATGATCGAAGAGACTCCGCGCGAGAAGTTGTTGGAAGCTGTCGGAAGTCGAATTCACGATGGGCTTGCCTATCGCGATGTGCTGGCGGCCCTCTTGCTGGCGGGCGTGCGCAACATTCAGCCGCGGCCATCGGTGGGCTTCAAGTTTCACGCGGTCCTGGTTGTCAACTCGGCCCACCTGGCAAGCCTGGCCTCTCCTGACGAGCATCGGTGGCTTCCCATCTTCTGGGCACTCGACCACTTCAAAGATTCACAGCAGGATGACGTCAACGAGGGCGATTGGCACATGACGCCGGTTGACGAATCCGCGGTCCCCGCCGCGGACAAGGTCGGCACTGCGTTTCAGCAAGCGATGGACCAATGGGACGTCTCGGCGGCCGATGCCGCCGTGGCCGGGATGGCTCGATACGCCGGGATTCACGATACCTTTGAACGGTTCTTTCGATTGGGGGCCCGCGATTTTCGCAGCATTGGTCACAAGGCCATCTTTGTAGCCAACAGTTACCGAACGTTGCAGTGCATCGGTTGGCAGCACGCCGAGCCGGTGATGCGGTCGCTGGCCTATGCGTTGCTGAATCATCAAGGTGAGCCGAATCCGGCGCAAAGCGACCTGGCACCCGATCAGCCTTGGCGACGAAATCGGCGTCTCGCGAAACAACTGCGGGCCGACTGGGCAGGCGGCCGGATCGACCCGATGGCGACCACCGATCTGTTGGCGACGCTCCGAACCGGGACGCCCGACGAGTGTTGCGACCAGGTGGTGGCGACGATCAACGCAGGAGTGCATCCGCAGTCGGTCTGGGACGCCCTGTTGCTGGGCGGGGGCGAGCTGTTGTTTCGCCAGCGGGGGATCGTGGCACTGCACTCGCTGACCACGGGGAATGCCTTGCATTTCGCCTACCAGACCAGCCGGCTCGACGATACACGGCGCATGATGTTGCTGCAATGCGCCGCGTTTGTGCCCCTCTTCCGCGACGCCTTGGCGGGACGCGGGCGGGTTCGTGACTTCGAAATCGACGCCCTGCAACCGGCGGAACTGGAGGCGACCGCGGGTGGCGAGATGGTCGCCGAGGTCTTCTCGACGCTCAGCAACGACCGTGACGTGGCCGCTCGACAGGTCCTTGGCGCGCTCGGCAGCGATCAGGTCAACGCACAACAAGTGATTGACGCCGGCCGCCTGCTGGTCTTCCTCAAACGCAGCGGCTCGCATGACTACAAGTTCAGCTCGGCCGTCATGGAAGACTACTACCACGTCTCACCGCAGTGGCGCGACCGTTTCCTGGCCGCCGGAGTGTTCAACCTGCGGGCGGCCGGAGATCGCGGTAGCAGCCTCGTGGCCCGGACCCAGGCTGCCCTGGGTTAGCAGCCGACGTCAGCGACGACCGCCGACGTTACCAACACCGGCTTGGATGCGCCCGCGCCGCGCGTGGGGGGTGCCCCTTGCGCAGGCCGGGCGGGTGCCCTATAACCGGGATAGTTCATGAACGAACAACGGTTCATGGCAACTTGCGATGCCGTAATCGTGTGCAGTGAACTTGGGCACCGAGCATCTTGGCCGGAAGGGTTTGCGTCCGGTTCGCTCGGCGACAATCAGAACCGTGGGCTGATGCCCAAGGGCTGATGGATTATCCAGAATCACGGGCTGATGGCTGTAGAAACCAGAACCGTAAGAGTTTCGCCGACCCAGGCGGGGCGTGTGGACCGTGTCGTGCAGTCGTTGACCGATCTGTCGCGCCGGAAGCTGCGCGGTCTGTTTGATCACGGTTGCGTCCGGGTGAATGGAGATCCTTGCCCGGAGACGGCGACCCGAGTGCAGGCCGGCGATGAAGTCATGGTCAGCTACGATCCGCATCAAGGTTATCCAGAGAAGAAACGCCCCTGGAGCGATCGTACGTTCTCGGTGGTGTTCGAAGACCAGCATCTCTTGGCGGTCAACAAAGCAGCCAGCGTCCTCACCGTGGCGACGGATTCCGGAGACCCGACGACGCTGGCGGCGCGCGTCGCCAAGTACGTGCGTCACTCCAGTGGCCGCCGCGAGGTGTTTGCGGCCCATCGCTTGGATCGTGGTGTCAGCGGGTTGCTCGTCTTCGGCAAGTCACCTGAAGCCGGCCGCAGTTTGCAGGCGCAATTCCATGCGAACCTGCCCGATCGCCGTTTCATCGGTGTCGTCCGCGGCCAGGTGCGGTCCGAGCGGGGAACGTTCAGGTCGTACCTGGATACCGGCAAGAACCTCGAAGTCTTTGCCACCCATTCGAAAAAGCAGGGTCAACTGGCGGTTAGCCACTACGAAGTACGGAATCGGTTGGCTGATCTGACCGTGGTTGAAGCGCAGCTGGAGACGGCGCGTCGGCATCAACTGCGGGTGCAGTTTGCGGACGCCGGCCATCCGTTCCTGGGAGATCCTCGCTATGGCGGGAGGGCGTCCCGGCACGAGACGTGGAACAAGAAACGCATCGCGCTACACGCCTCGGCGGTGACGATCGAGCACCCGATCACGGGCCGCGCGCTGCGGTTGGAGTGTCCCCTGCCGAAAGCGATGCTCCGCTACGTGGTCTCCTGACAGGGCCGGCCGGCCGGTGGAGGGGGCAGGCAGCGGAGGCAGGCCGGCTAATAGTGGGGCGGTTTCTCCTCACCCGGTTCGCGGGGCAGCGCGGACGTCTGCTGATCGCGCAGCGATTCCAGTTGCTGTTGTTGGCGCTGATACGTTCGCCGCAAGGCATCCAGTTCGTCCCGCAATTCAAGAATGACGCCGTTCAACTGCTGCACGTGATGTTCGTGGTGCGAAAACAGTTCTTCGAGTTGGACGACGCGCTGTTGCAATGCGGCGACTTGCGACATGCCGAGGATTCCTCTATCCGGCCGCGGTTCAGTTGCCACGGCCATCCTGCCGGAAGGGTACATGGGTGACGATCCAGACCCTCACCCTATCCCCTTCTGCGCGTCGCGACCAGTCCGCCTCTGCCGGCACGCGGAGACCTCCCGCAAGGTTGCTTCGCCCTTGCAACAGCCTTTACCGATCCGCGGCACGGTTTTAGAATTTTGCAATTCGCCCCGCATTTTTCGAGGAAACTCGCTCCCGATGGCTGTTCTACTGCAAATTCGAGGTGCTCATAAGAGCTACGGAGACCAGACGCTGCTGGACGACGCGGAAGCGACGTTGACGGCGGATGTGAAGGTAGGCTTCATCGGCCGCAACGGCGCCGGAAAATCAACCCTGTTGCGGATCCTGTTGGGGGAAGAAGAGTTGGATGCCGGGGAGGTGGTGCCGCACCCCAGCCTCCGCATCGGCTATCTTCGTCAGCACGACCCGTTTCAACCGGGTGAGACCGTGCTGGACTTCCTGATGCGCGACAGCGAACAGCCCGAGTGGAAATGCGGGGAGGTCGCGGGTCAATTCGAGCTCAAAGGGGCGTACCTCGAAGGTCCGGTGAGCGAATTGTCAGGTGGCTGGCAGACGCGCGTCAAACTGGCAGCGCTCCTTCTTCACGAGCCCAACTTGCTGCTGCTGGACGAGCCCACCAACTTCCTCGACCTGCGAACCCAGATTCTGCTCGAGCATTTTCTGCGGGGGTTTCGCCAGGCGTGCCTGATTGTGTCGCACGATCGGGCATTTCTCAAAGCGACGTGCTCCCAGACGCTGGATCTGACGCGCGGTAAACTGACCATGTTTCCAGGCAAGATCGATGCCTTTCTAGCGAACCAGGCCGAGCGGATCGAACACGACCGCCGCGTCAATGAGACCGTCCGGACCAAGCAAAAGCAGTTAGAGAAGTTTATCGCCAAGAATCGGGCCGGCGCGAATACCGCCAGCCAGGCACGCTCCAAGGCCAAGCAGTTAGAGCGGCTGAAGTTGAGCGAGATCGCGGTGGACGAAGCGACCGCACACATTCGGGCGCCGCTGGTGGATCCGCGTCAAGGTCCGGCGGTCCGCTGTGAAGAACTGTCCATGGGCTATCCGGACTACAAGGTCGCGGACGATATTCAGCTGGAGATCGAACACGGAGAACGAGCTGCCATTGTGGGTGACAACGGGCAGGGAAAGACAACCTTGTTGCGCACGCTGGTCGGGTCGCTCGAACCCTTGGCTGGTGAAGTCCGGTGGGGCCATGGTTGTGAAATCGGCGTGTACGCGCAACACGTCTACACCGCACTGCCCGAACAACAGACGGTGCTTGAATTCCTGGAATACCAGGCCAACGCCGGCACGACGAACCAGGAGATCCTGGCCCAGGCCGGCGCGCTCCTCTTCCGCGATTCTCATGTTCAAAAGAGGATCGGCGTCCTGTCCGGCGGCGAGCGGGCTCGGCTGTGCCTGGCAGGCCTCCTGCTCGGAACGTACAACATTCTGGTGCTGGACGAGCCCGGTAACCACCTGGATGTCGAGACGGTCGAAGCACTTGCACAGGCATTGATCGAGTACCGCGGGACAGTCATTTTTACCAGTCACGATCGCTACTTCATGCAGCGGCTGGCGACGTCGGTCGTCGAGGTTCGAGACGGGAGCGCCAAGAATTATCTGGGGAACTACGACGCCTATCTATACGCCATGAATCGCGAAATTGATGAAGGCGAGCGTCAACTCAATGCGGCCAAGTCCAAGGCACGTCCGCCGCAGGCAAAGGGGAAGAAGGGCGGAGAAAAGCAGAAGACCGAACGGGATCATCGGAAGGTCCGCAAGGAAATCAATAGCCTCGAACGCAAGATCGGGCAACTGGACGAGCGGCGGCGGGAACTTGACAAGCAGCTCCTGACCGCCACCGACCCGGAAGAAGCGCTCCGCCTCCACAACGAGGTTACCGAATTGGCTGCCGAATTGGCGAGAGCCGAAGAGCGATGGTGCGAATTGAGCGGCCCATCGATGGAGGTGTAACGATTGGTCGATGAAGGCGTATTGCCCTTTGCCCGGCAAACCGGAGGCTAATCCGGATCAGACGGATTGCGCGGCTGCAGCTGGAGTGAGGCGGAGTTGATGCAATAGCGGAGCCCGGTCGGTTGCGGACCATCTTCAAAAACATGGCCCAGATGGGCTCCGCATTGACGGCAGTGGACTTCGGTTCGCCGGGCAAACCAACTGTTGTCGACTTCCGTCTCGACATGCTCTTCCTTGGCCGGCTCCCAGAAACTGGGCCACCCCGTGCCCGAATCGAACTTCGTCGAGGAATCGAACAGCGCCGTGCCGCAGCCAATGCAACGATAAACGCCGTCCTGTTTGCTATCCCAGTACTGACCGGTAAATGCCCGTTCGGTCCCCTTCTTGCGGGTCACGTAGTACTGTTCGTCGGTCAGCCGTTCCCGCCACTGGGCGTCGGTCAACGTCGCGTCGCGGGGTTCGGGCGACGGCTGTGGCTGGGCGTCTGACTGGTGGGGAGTGCTCATCGGATCCTCAATTGGCGTTTACAAAGGTAGGAGCAAGCGAGCGATCCGCTCGGGCGATCTGTCGAACGGTTGTGTCACGCGTCGCTGGAAAGGCGGCTCAAGCGCCGGAAAACAAGGGCTCGATGACCTCGCCCCGATTGAGCCTCAGCGGGCGGTTGAAACGATCTCGCACCACGGTCTCCGGCGGGATGCCCATCAGGTGGTAGACCGTGGCCCCGAGATCGATGGGTGAGTATGCCTTGGTCACCGGATAGGCGCCGGTCTTGTCGGACGTGCCGATCACCTGTCCGCCGCGGACGCCGGCGCCGGCAAAGAGGCCAAAGAAACAAGGGCCCCAATGGTCCCGCCCCTGGTTCTTGTTGATCTTGGGTGTCCGGCCGAATTCGCCCAGCATCATGACCAGGGTTTCGTCCAGCTTGCCGCTGGCGTCCAGGTCGTCCAACAAGGCAGCCATGCCCTGATCCAAGGGGGGCAGCAGGCGGTCCTTCAATGTTGGAAAAATGGCGCTGTGGCTGTCCCAGTTCTGCACGCGGCCGATGTTGGCCTGCACGACCGGAACGCCGACATCGACAAGACGCCTCGCCAAGAGGAGCGACTGGCCGGTCATGTTGCGACCGTAGCGCTCGCGGACAGCCTCGGTCTCACGATCCAGCTGGAAGGCCCGAGCCAGGCGGCTGGATGTGAGGATGGAAAACGCCAACGCTTGTTCGCTGGTCAAACGGCGGGCGACCGCCATCTCCGCGAGCCGTCTCTGTTGGCGGTTGAGATCTCCGACCAGCGATTGGCGGTCTCCCAGCCGAGCGACGTCCAGACCGTCCGCCAGGGTCAGGTCGCCGACACGGAAGTCCTTGGCATTGGGGTCGCCGGTGATCTGCCAGGGGTCGTATTTCGGGCCCAGCAACCCGGCGTGCTGACCGGGCCAGGTGAGCGGGCCCGACATCAGGAAGGTAGGCAGATTCACCCCGGAAGGAATGCCGTCAGTGCGAGGGCGCAAGTAGGCGCTGGCCGCGGCGTAGTTCGGCCAATCGTCGCGCGAGGCGATCTTGTCAAAGAAACCGCCCGGCTGCAGTTCTCCCGTCAGAACGTAGTGGGTCGACATCAAGTGGTTGTTGTCGCCGTGAGAAAGCGTCCGCAGCGTCGCGTACTTGTCGGCCCGCGCCGCCAGCCGGGGCAAGTGCTCACAAACATGCAGACCGGGGACGCTGGTTGCAATCGGCTTGAACTCGCCACGAACCTCAGCCGGCGCATCCGGCTTCATGTCGAACGTATCATGGTGGCTGGCCGCACCGGTCAGGAAGACGATCAAGATCTGTTTGGGATTGGGGGCAAGATCCACCGCCGGCACGGATGCCTTGGCGGCTTCGCTGCGGGCGGCGATCAGCGACGGCAAGCTCATCCCCAATAGCCCAGAATAGCCGACCTGCAGCAACTCGCGACGCGTCAGACCCGTGATGTGCCGATGCGTAACCGTCATGGTTGCCTCGTGGGGCTGAGTTGGTAATCTGCCTGGGATCCTGGCTGGCCAGATCGCACTGCGGACTGCGTCTGACGTGTCAATTACTATCCCCTGTTTCGGCGCAAATGTCCAGGACGCCGCCGATCGATCAGTATCCGCACGTGCCGACCGGGCGACTCGGCTCTGTTGCACCGATGGCTTACAATGTCCGCGGAGCGTGACGCATGAGACATGGATCGAACCTTGACCCGCCGAATCGATTTCAACGAATTCACTCGGAGGCGGATTTCGAGCATCTCGAGTGGGACGACGAATATTTGAAGGAACGCGCGGACCGGAAGGTCGAGTACCTTCCTGACGTGTCAAAGAGCATCGTTTCGGAGAACGACTCCCCCGATATCCCTTTTCGTTACAGCGTCAATCCGTACCGCGGATGTGCCCACGCGTGTCCTTATTGCTACGCGAGGAATTCGCATGAGTACCTGGGCCTGAATGCGGGGCTCGACTTTGAGACGAAGATCTTCGTCAAGCACGATGCCCCGAAGTTGCTGCGGGCATTTCTGGCTCGCGACAAATGGGTTCCCGAACCGATCATCTTCAGCGGCGTCACCGATTGCTACCAGCCCGCAGAACGGGATTTTCGGTTGACCCGGCAATGCCTGGAAGTGGCCAACGAGTGCCATCAACCGATCGCGATCATCACCAAGAATGCGCTCGTCCTGCGCGACATCGGGCTGCTGGCGGACATGGCGGCACGCGATCTGGTGCATGTCAACCTCTCGTTGACCACGCTCGATGCCGAGTTGGCACGTGTCATGGAGCCGCGGACGAGCGTCCCGGCAGCTCGGTTGCGTGCCGTGCGGGCCCTGGTTGAAGCCGGAGTTCCCGTTCGCGTCATGGTAGCACCCATGATTCCCGGGCTGAATGACCATGAAGCCCCCGAGATCATGCAGGCCGCAAAGGAAGCGGGCGCCAGTGACGCCCGCTATATTCTCCTGCGGCTGCCGCGGACGGTCGAGCCGGTCTTTCGCGAGTGGCTCGGGCGCACGCAGCCGGCCAAGATGCAGAAAGTTGAAAACCTGCTGCGGCAAACGCGGAACGGAAAGCTCAGCGAGTCGACCTGGGGCCGGCGGATGGTTGGCTCTGGAGTGATCGCAGACCAGATTCAATCGATGTTTCGCGTCTTTCGTCAGAAGTATGGTTTCGCCGATCTGCCTCCGTTGGATCCCGGTCAGTTCGTGCCGCCACGGCCGCAACATGGACAATTGCGGCTCTTCTGAAGCCTGCACTCGCCGCCTGCCGATCGGTGAATCCTGCGGATTGCTCCGGCAAGAACTGCCGCTAGCGGCAGGTCGAGTCGCATCGCCGGCGGTATTCGCGCCGGCAGTTGCGAGATACCGTAACCCGTGCACTCGCCATGGCTTGAAGCCGCCGGCCCAGCCGGAATGCCCGACCATACTGCGTCACCGGCACGCACGTTGCTACGTCCGCACCACGACTGCAGACAGATCAGAAACGGACCGCGCGAAGCGCCCCGTGGACGAACGTCGACCCGTGACGGCTGGACGACGGGGGGACGGAACGAATCGGCCGCCCGTATTCCGGGCCTGGCAGACCGCGCCCTCGAATCGACCGGTCCATAATCAACCAGCCAACATCAGCAGGCCAATGGAAGGCAACCCATGACGGGCTCGCAGCGATGGAAGACTCTTGGATGCTTTGTCTTGATTCACCTGGCCGCATTCTCCGGCTCCGCAGCCGAGTGGCATCGCCATACGGACGCAACCCGTCGCGGGGGCATTTGCTGCGAGCCCACGGTTCGTGCGGTGACAATCGTGGGGGTTAAGAGGCCAATGAGCGCCGGCCGTTCGGCTCGAGCGATCAGCGACCGAAACGCCAGCACCGGGTACACGTTGGCCGAGCGAGCGGATTGACTGGGCATGCGTGCCTGTCCGAGTCGGCATCTACGAGTCGAGACGCATTGGCGGCAGGGTTTGAGTGAGGATCGGCACGTGCCGGAAAACTTTTCATTGCCAGCCATCCCGGGCGCTTTGCGCCGGCAGCATGCGGCCTCACAGGAGGGCGACGCCGCGGTCGAGTTTCTGGGCGTCTTGCGGGAACTGTCGTGTTTGCAAGAGGACCTGCTCGAGTATTTGGAATCGACGCGGGCAACGATCGCCGCTGGTGCGATGATTTTGCCGGTTCCTCCGGACGCGTGCCGCCGGAATTCGGAAAACGAGGTTCCGCGGGTCCTGGCGGAGCGCTTGGAGGTCCTGTCTCGCCGCAACCGGTCCCCGGCCGGTTGTGCCCGGCCACCGTCCGCATCATGGGTGCAGCAAGCGGACGTCTGTCGGACGTCGGCCGCCCGGCACCCGGCTCGCCAGCGTCCCGCCGGCAGTGCGGCGTGGTCGGTGGGTGAGACGCGTACCGTGCCGGCGTCCCTCGCAGTGGGGCGGCAGCAGCACGCTGTCGAAGCGTGGATTGCCGGGCTGCAAACGATGCTGAACGTCGCGCAGCGGATGGAACGGTTGGTCCATCGGCGAGCACTCCAGCCAGAAACCAAAAAAACGTTCGGGCCAGTCGTGACGATTTTGCTGGCGCCGGCCGGCGGTGATGCCGATAACTAGAACACGTCAGTTTTTTGAACTAACAGGAAAGGTCGGTTCCGATGATTCTCAGTACAACTCGCTTCGGAGCTGTTCGTTTAGAGTCTGACGATATCTTCCTATTCTCACACGGCCTGATCGGTCTGGAAGAGTGCCGCAGATGGGTTCTGTTGGCTGATGTCAACAACGACGCCGTCGGCTGGTTGCAGAGTGCGACGCATCCGGACATTGCCTTAGCCGTGGTCAGTCCGCGGCGGTTTGTTTCCGACTACAAAGTCCGCATTCCTGCCGCCCAGCTTGCTTCCCTGGAACTCGACGACATGGATCGCGCCTTTATCCTCAACGTCGTGGCCAAGAATGACAACGGCCTGACGGTCAATCTGAAGGCACCACTCTTGATCAACCTCGACCGGCGAATTGGACGCCAGGTGGTTACCTCCGACGAACAACCACTGCAGCACGCGCTATCGTTCGAGCCCCTGCAACTGCGCAAGTCGGCGTGACGTTGCCCCGCTCAGGGCAAAATCGTTGATCATTTCTTCCCGGTGTGATTTCCGCCGCCGCCGCTTTCCGATACTTCAGGCATGGCAAGACGTGCTGCCGTTCCCACGGCCGGTTTCGATTCTCGTTGGCGGTGACTCGGTCCCCAACAGGGTTGTTCGCCGATCGTGCGACGTCAGGGTGGGGTCTTGCCTTCGATGAGCCGGTCGGGTCCGTGCTTGCGACGGAAATCGTACAGTCTTGTCCAAACGGCGCCTGGATTCGATGGGCCGGACAACTAACCAAAGAGGAAGGAGCCAGCGATGCTAGTCCTGTCGAGACATCGCGATGAAAGCATCATGATCGGCGACGATGTGGTCGTAACGATCGTCGACATTCGTGGAGACAAAGTCAGGCTCGGAATCGCCGCTCCCCAAGATATTCCGGTTCATAGACAGGAGGTCTACGAAGCCATCAAGCGCGAGAACCAGCGCGCCGGTAAGCTCGACCCCAACGACACCAAGCCGATCTCGCCCGGAAGCGGTCCGACGGCCGGTCGCGAGTCGTAGGGGTGACGCCTGACCGTCTGCGGGCGGGCAGCCAACTTCATGACATTTGCCGTTGGCATGCCCGCATGGGGAGGCGAGATCACCTCCCAGCGGGGTGGTCTTGAGGCGCATCGCCCGAGGACGCTCACGAGAGTCACCTTTCGCCTGCCGGAAGTGGCATGGCTGCGTCTGGCTTGGTGGAGCGAACGGTGACACGACGGACCGCGCACGGTCATGCCGCGGGCTGTGTCAGGAAGCTTCCGAATTGTCAGGTCCATCCGCGTGGCACGGTTCCCATTCGGCATCCGACAGCCCAATCGTGCGCAGTTCGATGGCGCCGGTCCGCGAGCCGCCGCGGATCAGGACGGCCGCCAGCTCAGGTCGCTGCTGGCAAAACGCGGTGGCGGCATCGGATCCCATCACGAACAGGGCGGTTGCCAATGCGTCCGCTTCGGCGGCTGTCTGGGCGAGTACCGTAGCGGCAAGCAGGTCGGAGGCAGGGTAGCCGCTGCGAGGATCAATCACGTGCCCATAGCGGCGGCCCTCGAAATGGAAGAACTGGTTCCCTGAGCTCGACGTGCCGCAGGCCCGGTCGTGCAGCCAGAGCTGACCCAGGTATTGCTCGGGGCGCAAGGGGTGCCGGACGGCGATCGACCAGCCGCGTCCGGCGTGGCTTGGATCCAGCCGCGCGCCGGCCGCCAGCACGCTGCTTTGCCCCCCGTGGATGAGAAAATTTTCGATACCGCGGCTGCGTAGCCGTTCGGCGCAGCGATCCAGGGCATAACCCTTCCCGATGGCTCCCAGGTTGATCTCGATGCCCGTCTTGCGAAAGCGGACGGACCGGGTCGATTCGTCCAGGTCGATCTGATCGCTGCCCACATGGTTCCGAGCTTGGGCTAGGGTCTCTGGGGCGGGAAACCGGCCCTCGCGCCGATGGAACCCCCAGACTTTGGTCAGTGGACCGGCGGTGATGTCGAAGGCGCCCGCGGTTTCACGGTACAGTCGGACCGATTGCTCCAGCAATCCGAATAGACCAGGTTCGACAGGGACCGCCGTGCACGCTGCATCGCGATTGAGACGCGACAATTCGCTTTGATCGCGGTAGACGCTAAGCTGATCTTCCAGGTCGTCGACCAGGTCAAGGGCCTCAAGCGCTCCTTCCGTGGCCTCTTCATGCTGGCCTGCATTGAGGAAGATCTGGAATTCGCACGCCATCGCGGTCCGGCCCACCTGCAGAAGATAGGTTGGTCGACCCGACGTGGAGGCGACCGATTGGAGCGTGGGATCGGGCAGCGTTTCATCCGGAAGGAGGTCGGAAATCGCGCGGACCGCTGATCGGCCGGCCAGGAAATCGCGGCGGGTCGTCTTGCGTGGAGAGCTCATGGCCCCATTATAGGTGCCATTCGGCGGTTTGGCGCAACTGTCTTGACCGCACCGCGATGCGGTCCGCGAGTCGCCGACGTTCCGCTTGTCAGGGCCTGCCGGCCCGCCGATAATAAGATGACCGACGCGGCGGGTGAAGTGTGTCGCTTTCCCGCCTCCCGGGCACTCCCGGTGTCATCGCCGGGTTCGTCGTATCGTTCTCGCTCGTTTACGCTTCGACGGACCGGGTGAAGAGCGTCGGCGGTTCGGTGTATGTGACTTGTCTCAGCCTGCCTTGCAACGTGGACCGGCCACGTCTGGCGTCCCCTTCCTTCCTCCGGAGGTTCCCGGAAATGCGACATCTAGCGACCTGGCTTTGCTGCGGTGCGTTCTCGCTGGCCATTTTCAACCTGATGGTGGCGGCCCAGGAGACGTCGAGCTCGAAAAAGCAGCGAGCGCAACCGCCGCGCTTCGGGCGGGAGGTCAGCCGGGTTTTCTTCGACGACGTCTTTACCAAACTGCAGGGCGAACGGCCGGCCAATCCGGGGGCGGTGGTGGTGGCCACCGCGCCCGCGGACCGTGGTGCCGTTGGTGGTGCCGCAACGAGCTCCTACGCCTGGTCGAAGTTGATCTCCTCCACCACGATCGAGGACGAAATCAAGTCGATCAAGATGAACGTCGACAAGTCCGTAACGACACCTAGCGAGTTTGCCGGACGCGGCCACAAGGAAGTGCGGCGAGATTTCTCCATCCTCGCCGCCATGTTCGCGATCATTGGCGAATACGACGGCGACGTTCGTTGGAAGAAGAACGGCGTGGCAGCGCGCGAGGTGTTCGCACGTACGGCACGCAACACCAAGGCGGGTGGGAACACCAATACGTATAACGAATCAAAACAACGCAAGGCGGATCTGCAGGACCTGTTGAGCGGTGCGAGCCTGTCCGTCGACGTAACCGATGTCGAGGCCGACTGGTCGGCCATCTGCGACCGCGGCCCGCTCATGCAACGTTTGGACACCGCCTTCGAGAAGAAGCTGAACGGGTGGATGAGCAGCGAAGCGGAGTTTAAGGAAAATTCCGAGGACATTCTGCACGAGGCGCAGATGGTCACCGCGCTCAGCGAGATCCTCGTCAAGGAGGGCATGGATGAATGGGACGATGAAGACTATGCCGGCTTTGCCAAACGGATGAAGGAAGCCGGGATGGAAATTGCCAATGCCGTAAAACTGAACAGCTACGATCAGGCCCGCCAGGCGGCGGGCGAGGTGCGCAAAGCCTGCACGGAATGCCATGAATTCTATCGCTAGTGAGGCAGGGCCTCGGACCAATAGCGAGCTGACGCTCGCGGCATGCTCGTCCGCTCCCGTTGGTCGCTCAAACTTGACTCATTCGTAAAGCGAAACCTGATACAAGCCATCTAGTGAGTGAGCGAGCCGCGACGTCGGTTTGTTGATCTTGCGTTGCGAACGCGGTTCCGTCCGTCGTGCAGGAGTGATGCAACGCGGCCCACGCGCCTGCCGCGGCAAGGCAAGCGTCCTGTTCGAGCTTTTCCTCTAGTACGCGAAAAGCAAGCGGCCTGCCCCGCCTCGCTACCAGGGACCTTCACATTCGACCGGTAATGGCTCGTCTGCTAGCAGGAATTCGCTCTGGCGTGACGGTCGCGGATTTGATAATTTCCCGCCCGCTTGTCACCGAATGGCCCAACTCTGGGCTCGCGACCTTCGCACCATGTCCACCGGTTTCGGCCTGCGCGCCGACCTGTTGTTGGTAGGAGAACTCGATGAATCTGCTTGCCCTCCGTTGGTCCCTCCTGTTCATGTTGTTGACCGCCCCAGCGCTTGCCGCGCCGCCGTGGACGGCGTTGATCCCCTTCAAGCGGGTCGACACCGATCCCAACAAATCGTATCGACTCACGGAAAACCAGGGACCGTGGCACATCCTGGCGGCCAGTTTTGCCGGCCCCGGTGCAGAGAAGCAAGCACATGACCTGGTGCTTGAATTGCGCCGTGAATATCACTTGCCGGCGTACATCCACAAACAGACGTATGACTACACCGAGCGGCTCGACGGACTGACGCTCAACAAGTATGGCCAGCGAGCGAAAATGCGGTACGCCAACAACGCCGATCGCTACGATTCATTCGCCGTCCTGATCGGGAACTACGAGTCGACAGCGGATCCGCAGTTGGAAAAGACGCTCAATAAGGTCAAGTACATGCGGCCTCAGGTCCTGGACATCAGCAAAAACCGTCGATCGACGCAGCGTTTCGTCGGCTGGCGAGCCCTGCAGCGCAAGATGAACGGTGATCCGCTGAAGCGTGACAAAGGGCCGATGGGAATCGCCTTTGCCACGCGCAATCCGCTGCTTCCGGAAGAGTACTTCTCCCCGGAAGGGCTGGACGAATTCGTCATCGGCATGAATGAACGCGTGGAATACAGCCTCCTGAAAAACCCCGGCGTCTTCACCGTACGCGTGGCGACGTTCAAGGGGAACGAGACAACCAACGCACGTGAGATCGAACAGATCGAGCAATCGGGAAAGATCAGCAACAAATTGGAACTGGCCGCCGACCGGGCCCACCGGTTGACTGTCGCCCTGCGGGAACAGGGCATTGAAGCGTATGAGTTTCACGATCGCTACGAAAGTCTGGTGACCGTGGGCAGCTTTGAGACCGACGGCGAGGAATTAGAAACCGGTCAGGTCAAAATCAACCCGGCCATTCATCGGATCATGCAGCAATTCGGCGCAACGCAGCAGCGGATCCCCGGGCAGCAGCGGATTGGGCTGCAGCCGCGGCGACTGAACGGGGTGAACTTCGACGTACAACCGCTCCCGATGAGGGTCCCCCGCCGTTCGATCGGCATGGACTACGCCAAGAAGCTGTTTCCCTGACGAATCGGGTCAACAATAATTTCCTCTACGTCACATTCGTGATGCCGTAGGTCATGCGATGCATGACAGCCGGCAGTCTGGGATGAGGCAGGAACGAGCGGGCAACGAACTTCCGCACATCCTGACGGCTGCATGGATGGAGGTGATTATCGAGTCGTTCCCCAGCGATTCGCGGCTCCGTGCCCGATCAACCCCGCGCCCGATCAACCCCGTGCCCGATCAACCCCGTGCCCGATCAACCCCGCGCCGGTCGCAGCCCGCCGGCTGGACGCTGCCACCCTCACGCCTCCTCCCTGCGTCTGGTATGTTCAGACGATTACCGGGAGGCTTGGCGAATTGGGGAGAGTGTTGGCATGTACCCACTGATCTTGGGCACACACAATCGCAAGAAGGGACTCGAGTTGGCGGAGCTCTTGGCACCGTTCGGGTTTGCCCTGCAGACCCTGGCGGATGTCCCAGACCCGCTGGTGGTTGACGAGACGGGCAATTCGTTCGGGGAAAATGCGGCGCTAAAAGCTGTCCAGCAGGCACGCCACCTGGGCGCCTGGGTCCTGGGCGAAGATAGTGGGCTCTGCGTGGACCCGCTGGACGGCCGCCCCGGGATCTACTCGGCCCGCTACGCCGGAGTCGATGCCACCGATGAGCGGAACAACGCCTTTCTCCTGGAAGAACTGGCGGGCGTGGCCGACGAGCGGCGGACGGCATTCTATGTCTGCCACGTGGCGCTGGCCGATCCCCGCGGCGCGGTGCGTGCCAACTGTGAGGCAACCTGCGGCGGGCGTATCCGGCGCAAACTCAGCGGCGCGGCCGGATTCGGTTACGACCCCCTGTTTGAGATTGTCGAATATCACCGGACGTTCGCCGAATTGGGCCCGCACGTCAAACGCGTCCTCAGTCATCGGGCCCGCGCGATGCGCCGGATCGTTCCTCAGATACTCACGTTGGCCCGTCGCGGCGACTGGGAATTTCCCGCGACGGCAAGCGAAGGAAAGGCGGCATGTCCCGAATCGATGCCCTGATGTTGTTGACCTATGCCCTGTTGATGGCGGCAATGGTCACCGGCCTGTTGACCGTGCGGTCGCGGGTCTTGCGACAGACGGATCCGGAATCGTCGCGCCAGGACTGGGAGGAATGGCGGACGGAAGCGGCCCGCCAGGCGGTCGGGGACGGTCCCGTTGCACGACGCGCCCCGGCGGCGACGGAGGCGCCAACGGTGCTGTTGATGCGAGATCATTTCGCCGCCTGTTTGACGCTGGCCACCGTGATTAGTACGGTTTTGTTTGCGACGCTCGCCTTGATGCTCCGCGGAGTTGTGTTGGGACCGAAGCTGGAGGTCCAACAGGATGGCGAATCGGATCCCGTCCCCTGACGGGGAGGTCGCAACCGATCCGCATCACTACGCAGGTCTGTAAGGACACCACGTGCCAATTCGAATAACGTGCCAACACTGCGGCAAGGCGTTTTCCGCCTGGGACGACCTGGTCGGCAAGTCGGTTCAATGTCCCAAATGTAGGCAGTCGATGATCGTGGCGCCGACCGGCGGGCAGGCCGACGAGAATCGACCGGCGTCGCGTCCAAATCCGCCGACGAAGGCACGCCAGCCCGTTTCACCACGCCCCCCCGAAGCAGCTCGGCCGACACCGGGCAGCAACGCGCCAAAACGCCGCGCTTCGCAGGCCACGCCCCCGTCGACCGGCGCGACGTCGAACTCGGCAAATCCGGTCGGCTCGAAATCCAGGCCGGCACGGCAGACGCCTCCCGGCGCGGGGAATCAACCGTCGCCCGGCGGTCGATCAGGCGGCGGCACGCCGGTGTCTCCCACTTCCTCGCTCCCCCAATCGCCGGTTGCCAACCCTGCGCGGCCTCCAGCCACCACCCGGCCGACGTCGTCCTTCACTGATAGCGACGACTTTGATGACCGCGAAGATCTCCCGTTTGGATGCCCGAAATGCAACGCTGAGATGGAGCGCGACGACGACCTCTGTACGGCCTGCGGATATCACCTGATCCTCAAGAAGGTCATTGACATGGAGGGGATCGAGCGCCCGGATTCGTCGACCGGCTTTGAACGCGTGGTCAAGAAGCACTTGGACGAAGCCGAATCGACGGCCGGCATGCTGCTGTGGGCCAAGATGGGCGGCCTGTTTTTCCTGGTTCTGGTCTGCTTCGTCTGCCTCGGTGGATGGGGACTGCTGATTGGCCTGGTGGTGGTCGTCGCCTACCTGATTTATCGAGCCCAATTGCGAATCAAGGCGGAGGATAACCCGGACGCGCAAATCGAACCCGACCCGGTGGCCGCAATTCTCTGGTCCGCAATGCTTGCCGTCCAACGAATGATCGGCTGGCGGGGCTTGGAGCCGCCGTTCGGGAAGCTGCGGGTGCTGACACGCAGGGACGCCGCATTCGGAAACGACGAACTAGGGCAGTTAGAGCATCTCAAGAAATACCAGGTTCTCGACCTGGAAGGGGCCGGGATCACGGATGCCGGTTTGAGCCACCTCAAGGGCCGCAAGAAGCTGCGCTTTCTGGTGGTCCGCAAGACGGCCGTCACGGCAGCGGCCGTCCAGCGATTGCAACAGTCGATCCCCTCCGCCTGGATCTGGTATTGAGCCGCGAGTCATCGATCACCGCCTGGACGTACCCGCGGGCGCGCTGCGGACGATGTTCTTGACTTGTTCTTTGACTTGCCCCTGCCGCACGCCGTGCTGACGATCGCCTGGGTCATTCATTAGCCGTTGGGCATTCGCCCCGGTTCCATTGATTGCAGCGCAAACCGGAAGCGAACGCGTTCCTGCTGAAAGGCGGATCGCTGTGGCTCGCTTCACCGCAACGGCCTGTGACCCAGGGACCCGCCTTACTGGGTGGCGATATTCCAGACGACGTCGAAATGCGTCGCAAACGACGCAGCAACTACATCGATTCGGCGCAGCTTCTTAACATACGGCACCTACATTGTGTGACCGGAGGGCAGGTGAAGCGCGATCATGATAGTGAACAGGAACAGATGATGAAGAAGCCGTTTTCGTTGATTCTTGCGTCCATCCTCGCATGCGTTTTCAGCGCCTCCCTCGGTTGCGGTGGGAGTGGGGGGGAAGTTGAAATCCCCGATACAGGGACACCGACGTCGGAAGCCCCCACCACCGCGGAACCGGTCTTGGCCGAGGAAGGCCCTTAAGCGTCCCGCGCTCCCCCAAGTTAATCTCCCCCCGACGCCTCTGGCGAAGCGGCGTCCGTTCGAATCGCTGTGCCCGGTCGATGCGCGGCGGTCTTCGGTGAGCACTTCGCGGAGGTTGACGCTACCTCCGGATGATTCATGGATGGCTCGCCGAGTCGCTCCAGGCGCCGAGTTGCCTTCGTTGGCAATGAGTCACTGCAATTCGCCTCGCCTGACTGGAACCCGATTCCGACTGGTTGGTTCGGCAATCAGCGCAACCGGGTTCCCATGTCCAACGGCGGATTCGTCGTCCGGGCAGCGTTGCCGTGGCTGTGGAACAACCCAATGGCCATCCGCCACAAAGCTGAAATTGACCATTCCATCATTGCTTACTTTCCATTGAACCAAGGAGCGCATTTCATGTTACGGAGAAAACCCAAGTCCGGCTTCACGCTCGTCGAATTACTCGTCGTCATCGCAATTATCGGCATCCTCGTGGCGTTGCTCTTGCCCGCCGTTCAATCAGCACGCGAAGCGGCCCGACGCATGCAGTGCTCCAACAACCTGAAGCAGCTGGGGTTGGCGATGCACAACTACCACGACACCTACAAGTCGTTTCCGTACGGTGCGAACGCCCGCTGGGGCCACTCGTGGCCGGCACATGTTTTGCCGTTTATCGAGCAAAATGCGGTGTATGAACTGATTCCCCAGCCGCTGAATGATTCGGGTTGGTGGGGTGCCAGCGACGCGCGGAGCCTGGGGTTGATCGCCATTGCTCGCACGTCTGTGCCCGTCTTTCGTTGCCCCTCGCAGCCAGGGCCGTCTCATGAGCCTCAGGACGTCAATGGCCTGACAGGCCGGGCCATTGGAAATTACTTGGGCAACGCCGGCGGTGATGCCCAGAACGACAATGCGACGACAGACGGCATGGACCGTTCCAATGGCGTGCTATTGGCCAGCCTGTTTTACGGACCACGTGATTCGAGGACGCGGCCGCCGTTTGCCTTTCGAGATATCATTGACGGGACATCGAACTCGCTTTTGATTGCCGAGTCAATCTACCTGCTGGACAGCGCGAAGGGATGCAATATTTGCGACCGCTATCTCTTCTATCACATGAATTTCGATAGCGGTAACGGTAGCGATTTCTCCGAGATTCTCGGCTCGACCTTCTACCAGATCAATACGTCCGCTCAGAATAACAGCGAACGCGAGTGTGCTTACAGCAGCTACCACCCCGGCGGCGCCCAGGGTGTGCTGTGTGATGGTTCGACGCGATTCGTATCAGAGACCGTCGACCTGGCTGCCTGGCGTGCGTACGGATCGCGAGCCGGAGGTGAGGTCGCGACCCTGGATTAACCCGCGTCGTTTATCAGCCGTGGGGCGTTAGCCCCGGTTGATGTGCGCGGCGTTGTCACAAGCATCCGTCATGCACGGTTTGACGTTCGGACGAACGGTCGAATTTCGCCGGCGCGGCCGGCAAGATCTGCGAAACGAACAACGCGTAGCTTCACGAGCCGCAATGGGAGCAATTCTGTTGCGGCTCGTGTTGTTCACCCACCCGGGGCACAGCCGCGGCGAACGCGAACCGGCGCCTAATTCGGAGCGACGGCCGGCGCCGCCACCACCCCGGAGCGATTGCCATTGCCACGTCCGGGGCGGTTTTCTCGGGCGCCAGGCTGTCCACCCGGCGGTCCCTGCGGCGATGACGTTGATGGCGTACCGGATGACGACTGGCCTTCGCTCAGCAATGTGGCCAAGACTTGTCGCACCCGCTCGGCGTTGGTCGAACCTTTCAGGTGCACAACCGAGTAACTGGAGAGCGGTTTCGCGGCTTCATCGAGCGTCTCGATCATCTGAGCGACGTTCAACATCAGGTTCTCGCCCTCCGCAGAGACCAGCAACGTATTTGAGATCTCGTCGACGCCGATCGACAGCTTGCCTTTGAATTTGACCTGCGTCCGTTCGGGCTCGTCGCCGCCTGCCCCACCGAAAATGTAGGTCGCTTCCCGTGACTCGCGGTTCTTGCTCTCCGGGTTGTTCGTCTGCAAGGCCTTGTCATTCGAGCTGAGGAGATCGCGGTAAACGTCCTTGATGGCATTGGCAACAATCGTGGCCTTCGAGTACTGCAGCGCGAACGACTGGGAGACACGGGCGGACTGCGAGGACGTCGGTTCCGGTTGGTCGTAGACTTCGATCAAGTCTTCGATCGTCTTTAACTGCCTGGCATTCGCTCCCTGCACCAGAATTGAGTTGGTGTCGAGGTCGTAGATGAACTTGAGCTTGCGACGCTGACTCAGCCGGCTGCGGGGCTCGTTATTCTGCTGGGACGGAAAACCGAAAAAGATGCGGCCGAAGGGGTTCTCTTCTTCTTCGTCTTCCTTGAAGAACTCCTCAATGTTGTCCATGACCCAGTAGGCGTCGGCGTACTGCAGCTTGTAGATCTTGTAATCCGGTGTGGGGGGCGCGGTCTGACTGATCAGCTCCTCGAGCACATCCAGGGCTTCCGTGTCGTCCGAAGTGATTACCAGACTGCCGTCGGGTGCGAATGAGAGTGTCACGGGGGAGGCTGGCGAGCCCGCTTTCTCTTGTTGCTGACGCGCAAGCAGCCGGCGCAGTAGCTCCTCATTGGACAATTCGCCGGCAGGTTGCGGCGACCGTTCGGGCGGCATGGTCCTTGCCTCCGGCGGTGCTCCTTTTCGACTTGGTTCGTCACCCGTACGGTTCTGCTGCGGCGGTTCGTTCTGCGGAGAGTGTGCCGCCGGCGGGCGTGGAGAAGTCGCCGCCGGTTGGCGTCCGGTCGCCGCCTCTTCACTGGCTGCGGTGCCGTCCTCGGCGGCCGGCAGATCGTCTCCGCCGCGCATGGCAACCGTCAGCAATGGAAGTTGCGGTTGCCGTGCCTTGCCGCGGGCTTCCTTGGCCGGTGTTGGCCGACGGGCCTCGACCGGCGGTTCCGTGCCGGCTTCATCAGGATCATTCTCGGGCTTGGATTCCAGCTGCGGCAGCTTCAGTTCGTTGGGCGCAAGCGACGGCCAGGCGCGGCGGAGCTTTTCGAGAAACTCGGCTGCCGCCTCGGGGGGAATTCCGGAGAGGACGCGGACTTTATCCGGGTTGCCACCCTGGGGCGGCAGTTCGCCCAGTTTCTCCAGCAACTGCATGACGGCTTCGACTTCCTGTTCGTTGGCCCACAGCAGGAGCATGTTGTTCTGGACGTCCGCGTCGACTCGAAATGCGTCGTTGCTCTTGTTGTCCTGATTCCGCCCGCCATAGCGACTCGAGAAGTAATCGAAGTAGCGTGGTCGCTCTTCTTTTTCTTCGTCTCCGACCATCATGAATTCAATCGTGCCGGCAACATAGTCGGCCGCCAGTCGCCTCAGGCGAATCACTTCGAAGTGGCGACTGCTGCCGTCAAGTCGCTGCACCAACTGGCGTATCATGGCCTGATCGACGAGTGCCCCGTAGACAATCAAGGCGTTGTTCTTTTCGTCGATGTCCAGCCTGGTGGTCGGTTGCAGATCGCCCAGGTCTTCCAACGTCTTGGCCAGCGCCGCCGGATCGAGGTTGTTGAGCCGGTAGATTTCCATCTGGTTTGGTCGGGCCAGCAGCGAGTCGGAATGGCTCGGTCTGACGTCCAACGCTTCAATGGCCTGTTCGATAATCGCCATCTTGTCCGGCGGTGCGTGCGCCAGGATGCTGTTCTTTCGCTTGTTGACCACCAGGTTCACGGCCGCTTCCTTCTTCGCCGCGGCGACCGGTGCCTTGCCGCCGCGTTGCTGCGCCATTTGTTGCATCATCTGCATTTGCTGCTGCTGCATGGCCCGCATCTGGCTCGACGACATGGACGTTGTGGGCGCCTTCTTGGATTGCAGACCGAGCAGTGTCTCCAACTCCGCCAGCACATCGGCCGCACGCGCGTTGAGCAGAACGAACTCCTGAACCAAGGGGCTTTCGCCCGTTTCGGACTGTTCCTGCTTGAGCAGCGCATGGATCTCTCGCAAGTTGATGGCGGCGTCCATCCCCTCCAGGCGGTTCGTGTTGGACAGGGGAGTCAGCTTGCCGTTGGAGCTCAGCATCGGCTCCAGTTCCTTGGCAGCCTGCTCGGCCAGTAGCCAATCGAGCGAAAACGAGACCTTGACGAATTTGTAAGGCTGCTCGGCCGCCAGGGCTTCCAGGTCATTCGCTTGAACCCGCGGTACCATGGCCGGGTTCAACTTGGCCACCGCCACGACCGAGAGATCCTCGCCGACTTCCAGCATCGTGAATCCGCGGGCGAGCAGGTGGCGGTTGAGCAAGTCGCGGGTTGCGACGACGGTGAACGGCCGTTGAGTCGTCAGATTCAGGTAGTC
Organism: bacterium; assembly: GCA_030430075.1. GTDB lineage: Bacteria > Planctomycetota > Planctomycetia > Pirellulales > Pirellulaceae > ARS98. Next base: position 19,686 of record JAUIGN010000024.1, on the reverse strand, counting down.
CTTCGGCAACTCCTGCCAATCGAGATTCATCCGGGAAATCCCGGCCAGCCAATCAAGGACGTCGGGCCAGGACTGGTAGCGAAAGCTGAACTGCACCAGCCCGTCCGCGTCGGGTTCTGCCTTCAATTCGGCAGGGTCGGCCGGCATCGGCGGTTGATCGGGGCGCTTCAGCACCTTGGCATCGCCGTCCTTCTTCTCCGACTCGGCATCTTTGCCCTCTGCCGGTTGGTCCTTTTTGCCCGCATCGGGCCCTGCCTTGGGGGGCATCGGGCCACCTGGGCGGCCCGGGGTCGCCCCTGGGGGCAACTTCACTCCCCCCGGAACCGCACGCGGCCGGCCGTCTGGACCGACAATCACCGGCTGGGCCGCGGCACCCTGGGCGGGCGCGTATTGAATCACAGCCTCCTGACCATGCAGGGGGAGGTCGGAAACCGCAACAACGGCAGCGATCAGGATCAGAAGGTGTCCGCGCATCGTGCCTCGATTCCTTGCTGGGGGCCGGTCAGTTGACGGTTCAACATGTCATTATGGCTGGTAAACGTCTCGAAGCAACCAAAACCCTCGACCCGCGCGCGGTCGGAAGCCGTCGCCGGCCGCCGAGCACCGTGTTGCGGCTGGCAGGCATCCGGGCACCGGGGGGTGCGAATTCGAGTCCGGCCCGCTTGGCGTCAGGCATTCGGGCAAGCGACGGGACGGGTCGCACGAGAATCTCCCGCATTGGGCGGCGGAGCGCTCGCCCGTGATGTCGGCCGTATACGCCGGTACCGGCGACTGTCGCTGCCTTGTTCGGCAACGGCCGTCAATCGGATTGGCCGCTGCCCCGTTCCTGAGTCACTTCCAGCAACTGATCGACGGCAACGTTCGTCAAGGTCTGCGTCGATCCATCCGGCCATTGAATCCGGACACGATCGACAAGGTCATTCGTGCCCAGCCCGAACGTGACCGGCAGTTCCGATTGAGAGAGGTAGCTGCTGGAAGAATTGACCTGCCGTCTCAGGGTCCGATCGCCGCAGTTCACCTCGACCCAACTCCCGATGGCGTCCGCGTTGCAATCCGTTCCAACCAGTTGGACTCTCAACCAATGGTGACCAAGTTGCTGGTCGTTGCGTAACAAGCGGGGACGACCGCCGCCTTCCAACAGCAAGACATCCAAATCTCCATCAGTGTCAATGTCTGCGTAGGCCGCGCCGCGACCTACCATGCGGCGCGCAAAATCGCCGCCGCATTTGGCGGCATCCACCTTGACGAACTCGCTCCGCTGGTTGGGGCCGCAGTTCCAGAACAATTGTGGCGGTTGCTCGTAATGCTGGCTGACCTGCACCTTGTTGATCTCGTCCTCCAGGTGCCCGTTCGCGGCCAGCAAATCCAGCCGCCCGTCCAGGTCATAGTCGAAAAAGAACAGCCCGAACGTCAGTTCCAATCGCGTGGGAGGGCCGAGCCCGGTGGCGATTGCCGCGTCGACGAACTGGAGCGGATCCTCGTGCGCGCAGTACAGCGAGGTCATTTCGTTGGCGAAATTGCCGATTGCCACTCCCAGGGTGCCGTCGTTGCGAAAATAGCTGGCGTCAATTCCCATCGCTCCCCGAGCGTTGCCGGCGGAGTCAAAGCCGATCCCCGCAAGGCTGCCGATCTCAGTGAATGTGCCATCGCGCTGGTTGTGAAACAGAAAGTTCTGCACCGTGTCGTTGGAAACGATGAGGTCCATCCAGCCGTCGCGATCCAAGTCGATCACGGTCACTCCCAGCGACTTCGCGACGGGGACACCGGTGGCAGGGTTCTTTGGCTGCACCCCGGCGGCGGCCGAGACGTCGGTAAAGCGCCCGTCGCCGTCGTTCCGGTAGAGGTAGGGAAAGGTCCCCTCAAAGGCGGTCGGTGGGCCGTACGCTCGTCCCACCCCGGTCAAGCGGAAGTCCTGGCTGAGGTCGATTTCCTTCGACCATTGCACGTAGTTGCAAACGAAGAGGTCGAGCCGCCCGTCGTTGTTGTAGTCGAGCCAGGCACAGCTACTGCCCCAGCCGTCCGCTGCGCCCGCGACCTGGGCGCGCTCCGTGACATCCGTAAAGCGGCCGTTGTCATTGCGAAATAGCTTATTGGGGCCGACTGCCGACACGAACAAGTCGACGTCGCCGTCGTTGTCGAAGTCACCGCGGGCCCACCCCATGCCATAGAGTGGGACGTCCAGTCCGACCGCCGCCGTGACGTTCTCAAACTTACCCGCGCCGTCGTTGCGGTAGAGCTGCATGGTGGCAGGCGCCGCCTCGGGGCGCGGATCCCAGGCCCACCGTGTGCCGTTGAGGAGCAGCAGATCCTGATCGCCGTCGGCGTCATAGTCCAGGAACCCGCCGCCGCCCCCCATGGTCTCCGGGAGCAGCTTGTCGCCATAGGCGCCGTTCTCGTGAACAAAGTCGATCCCGGCTTCCGCGGTGATATCGACAAAGGGCACCTCGGGAGCATCCACGGCGGCAGGAGACCGCACGTTGGGCGTGGAGACGACGGTCTTGACTTCCACCGGTTGCTGCTGTGGGCGAGTCAAGCGGTAGACCGCGAATCCGACGATGAGCGCCAACGCGACGATCACGATCAGCGAGCGGCGTAGCGCGACACCGATCACCGCGTCATCCGGCACGGCAACCTCCGGATCCGCCGAGGCTGACCGGCGATCGCTCGAATTCTGGTAGTTCATGGCTTCGTCTCCGTGTCGGTTGGCTCGGTCTCCGCCGCGGGTTGCTCTGGCGCGGCGGTCGATGCTGGGTCGTCGATTGCCTCGTCCGGCGGCAGTTCCGGGGCACCAGGGCGTTGCAGCGAGTAGATCACCAGCGCCTCGGCCGCATGATCGGCGGCCGGATTGTTCTGCCGGGCAATCGTCACTGCCTGGTCTTGCGCATTGTCGTCCGCCTTGTAACGGGCATGCGCCCGACGATGCTCGGCCGCCTGTTCCTCGTTGCCGAGGCGCGTTTGCAGCAGGGCAAGGTTGTAGTGCGCGGTCACGTTCTCCGCGTCGATTTCCAGCGTCCGCTCGAATTGACCCACCGCCTCTCGCAGCAGGGAGTCGCGCATGCCGCGGCGTTCCGGCCCGATCTGCTGATTGGCCTGATCGAAGAGGGTCATCCCCAGCAGGTTGATGACGACGTAGTCGAGGCTGAAATCGAAGTTGCGGTCCGGAATCCTTGTCTCCAGCACGCTGCGAAAACTGGCGGCAGCCTCTTCCAGGTAGCCTTGTTCGCGATTGACCAGCCCGCTTAACCAGGCCATCGTCCAGGGGGGCGCCGGCGGAGCATCGTAGCTGGCCGCCCGCTTGATCGCCTCGACCGCCTCGTCCAACCGACCTTCACGATGCAGGACACGGGCCGTGTTTAACGGTCCGTGGTACTGGCCCAACGCCTCGACCTCCGCGAACGCGTCGGCCGCCTGCCGCAATTCGGCTTTGCCTTTCAAGAATAGACCGATGCCGTAGTCATTCCAGCGTTCCCAGGCGGCGACGTCGCGGTCGGGATTGTCGACCTGCTGGTCGACACCAGCGACAGGGAACGTCACCCGATCTTCGGCCAGCACCGTGATGGGAAATTCGTTCCGGTAGGGCTGTCCCGGGCGGTGTCCGCGGATTGGGTGGTCGCCCGGTTTCGCCGCCTTCGCCATGAACTCGGCAAATTGCTGATCGAACTTGCGGTAGTTCAACTTCAACTCGACCGTTACCGGCGCCGTGACGTCGGCTGGCACCTGCAGCCCATAGTGGACGGTCTGACCGGCACCGGGTGGGATCTGGTGATTGTAAAGCGGCACAAAGATGTCTTGTGCGTTGCGGCGAGCGATTCGCTGACCGTGTTTGTCCAGCACGTAAGCATTGACAAAATGGGACCATGGGTCGACCTCGCTGGTAGCGTCGCGTGCGCCGCTTCGACCGATCACGCGGTCTCCGCTGGTGACCGTGACTTCCAGCCAGATTTCGTTCGAGTCGACGGTTCCTTGCGTAAACAGGTGCCCCATCTTCAATGTGCGAATCACCGTTTCCAGCAGGTACGAGCCACCCGGTTCGAGTGTCGGGACGTCCGGTCTGAGCGGCGCGTGCAATGGTCCGTCGATGGTGCCTCCTTCCTTGATTCCGAAGATGTCAACCCGCATCACGCCGCGATTGAATTCCTGATGCGCCTCGATGACGTCCGATTGATCGCGCAGCCAGGCGATTGCCGTGTTGGCGCTGGGGAACAGATGATTGTGCACGCTGGGTGCGGTGGCGCCGGCGAACCGCCGGGCTCCAAAGTCATCCGACTCTTGCAAGGGCATATGGCACCCGTTGCAGTTGGTTTGTGCCTTGGGCGGGTAGTAGAAACTGCGTGCGCCGTGGCCGGAGACACCGCTCAGCAGGTAACTGTCGTAGTGGTTCTGCCCGCGGAGAAACTCCTTGTACTTGGTCAACGCCTCGGGAAGGTGGACCTTGTGGCAGGTCGAACAGAATTCGGCCGTCTTGTGAAACGGCTTCAGGAACGTCTGTTTGTGAAATGATGGTTTCGCCTTGACCAGGGTGTTGTTGACGAACTGCAGCCATGCCTTGTCACTGGCCGCAAACGGGTAGTGCAGCGGTTCTTCAATCGTGTAGTCCGCATTGCCGCGCGTGCTGTTGACGTTCGTAATTGCATGGCAGGTCGTGCAGGTAATCCCGGCGTGGGCCGTCGGATCATGGACGTCGTCGTAATCCGGGTTGTCGAATGCGCCGCTGAAGAAGGGCACCGGATCATGGCAGCCGGCGCACCAGCGTGCCGCTTTGACATTGCCATCACGCTCGAACGCCACTTGGCGGGTTTCCCGCACGCTTGCCAGGTAGGCCGGATTGTTGAACGAACTGATCCGGTGCACACTGTGGAACCAACCGTCATAGACGTCCGCATGACACTTCTGGCAATAATCATCCATCATGAGCGTCTTGGCCGGAATGAAATCGCCGCTCCCCGTGCGTGCCAAGGAGGGCTCGAAATACTTTGTGCCCTCCTTGGGGCCGACGGCATACCATTGCCGTGGGTCTTGGGCCTGCACAATCACCATCACCACGACCATCACGCCGACCGCTGCGGCGTAGCTGAGGCCGACGCGCCACTTGATGCGGGGGCCGGCAAGCCGATGCAGCCAGTACAACCAGATCGCCGCCAGCGGTGCGATGACGTGACACCAGTACACAATCGATCTGGCGGCGGGTTGCTTGAGGTCGAAGAAGCCCTCGATCCGAACCAGCAGCAGACCGGTAACCAACACCGCGATGCCCACGCCGAACAGGGCATAGCCGATCCGTACCGCGCGCCGATTTCGCCGGTTCCACGAGGCGAGCATATGCATCATGCCGAACACCAGGAACGGCACGATCAAGACCAGCCCCAGGGCCAGGTGCAGCATGAACATGCCTAGATAAAACTGGTTCTGGTAAGTGACGTTCTCTCCTGATTGAACACTGCACCACTCGAGGCCGGTGACGGAGGCCAGATAAACAGAATTGGCCCCAATCGCAGCGACCAACGCGAACACGACGTACAACAAGATCCGCAGACGCGGGCTAACGGCCCGCACGTACGTCTTGCTGGACGGCGTAAGTAGGTGCGCATGGCGCGACGTCGCTGAATTCTCCGCAGTCATCGCGGAACTCCCAAGGAAGAAGAATGACCGTGGCGGATTGCGGCAGGTGTCCGCAATGCCACCGGTTCATCCAGGGTGTCGGCAGGGCGCAGGCCCAGCCGGTCGAGGATCCAACATGCAGTCCGCGCGAGGACCTGGGACCGGATCTGCGCCTGGAGGCGCTGTCGTGGTTTCCTGGTCGCGGACGGCAGACGGGACGGCTAGCGATCCAAGACTTGTGGCGGCCGCTCGATGCGGTCCAAGGCGCCGTCAACGCCGTGCTGGCGACGTTCGCACACGCACATCGTGTGGTCCGGTGCGACCCCGTGCGGGGTTGCTTGCAGCATGGCAGCGAATTCGGGATGGAAGCTTACCATCGCAGGGACCGGCAGCGGCGGGAACGGTTGGTCCTGCTGGCAGCCGGGGCCCTGGCATGGCCGCGAATGGGAGGGAGAACCGGGCGGCATGTCGGGTGACGCTTCGGCGGCCATGTGGGGTTCCGCGGCAACCGAATGCTTGGATTCTCCCCGCGGATTGCCAATGACAACGTAGTCCCCGCAACTGGCCTCGACCGAAGCAGACCACGAAATCGCCAGGCCGAACAGTAGCAATCCCATCCCACCACGCTGGAACGCGCGAGCAGTCGAACGCCGGAGCTGGGACTTAGTGGACATTGTCGTCATAGGGACGCGGGAATGCGTCGCCGAGAAGGAATCAGCCGTCGCGCGAACTGCCGACGGCTCCCGTACACTATAAGACGGTTTGCCAAGATCGTCAATCAACGTCGTCGTGTGGTCGCTGCGGCATGTGGTGATTCCACACGTTCGGATTCCGCACTTCCGTAGGTCATGCTGTGCACGACATTCCGTTCTTTGCGCGTTGCCACGGTCGGCGTGGGCCGTTGCGATACCCATGGTAACGCCGTTCCGTCATGCAGGGCATCACTGGCACGACGAATACGAAGTTACTGTGGCGTGGTGCCAAAGTCACGAATCCCGTACCAAAAACCGGCCCGCTGCTGGGTCCTTGTCTGGTACTCCTGCAGATACCGATCGTACTCGGGACCCTGCGGAGGCCGCTGGTCGACGGGGAACGGGTAACGTTCCATGCCGACAAACGGGAGCGGTTCGACGGTTTGCCCGTAGACCGTGTTGAGATCCGCATCCTTGTCCCAACCGACGTTGCGGATCACAAAATCACGCGTCCAACCGGGAGGGAGTTTCGTAGCAGGCGCGGCGAATGTCAACGTCATCTCGTCGCCGGCGCCAAGCACCACCAGGCGATCGTCTTCGGCAAGCAGGAGTTCGCGCACGTCGCCGAAGCGGGTAAAGCGGCCGTTCATCGGAGGCCACTTGGGAAGCCGGCTGACCAGCTCGTAGTCGTACAGTTCAGGCCAGTTTTCGCGTGGCGGCAAGGCTTGCGAGAATCCGCGATTGTGCAAGTCGGCCGCGGTCAGCGTCAACCGTGTCTGGCGGATCTCCGCCGGCTGATCCCCGACGGTAAAGAATACCTCGTCCCAATAAATCTCGGCCGTCGTCACAATTCTCAACCGGTAATCATCGGTCAAGAATGCCTGTGACAGGTCGACGACGATCGTTTTCGGTTTGCCGCCGGGGAAGCCCATGTAGGGGATGGTCTCTTGCCAGCGGCCGTCGGCATCGGGGACGAGGATTGCCGGCGGTTTCGGACCGGCCAAATCGGGGTGGCGTGACAGCGCCACATTCAACGACGTGTCGGTCGGATAGATCCAACCGGTCAGGAACAGTTTGATCTGTTCGACGTTCGGCAAGTCGCCCAGATCCAGTTCGAGATAATGCGCGTCGACCAGGCCGGGCACGTGGTGTCGGTCGAAACCTCGCAGGTATTCTCCGTCCCGCTGCGCCACGACGTCCAGGACGTCGCGTCCGTGCTTGTCGCGCGCCGCCAAGGGACGCCGGCGCCGGCGCACCGTATGGATCTGTGGTGCGGCAATGGAGGCCGGCCCCACTTTCTCGTTGGTGTAAACCTCGACATCGGCCGGGTGATCGACGGCAAACAGTTCCACTGAATCGAAGTAAGCTGCTTCCCACAGTTCTTCCGTCACTTGCAGGGCATACTGCCCGTTGCGCGGACGGAGCCGATCGCCGGGGATCAGCAAATGCTCCCATTCACGGGCCGGCGCCAGTACGCCTTCGGCGAACTGAAGACCGATCGGTGCCGCCCACAACAGATCGGTGAAGAATTCGAACCGCTCACCGGTCCAGGTATAGAGGTAGGGGCACGATCCTTTCAGGACCATCGTTTCACAGATCGCCTGGCTGGTGGTTGGTTCGAGCCGGGCTTGGGGAACGCCGTTCGGCCACAGATAGCGAATGATGTCTGCCCGTTCCAGCGAGCCCAGGCCGAAATGGGTGACGGGCCTGGCAACCACCTGGGCCTGATAGTGGGGGCCGGCCTTGATCTCGACCAGGCCGCCGATCCCGTTGTGGTTCGCCTTGCCTTTGTTATCCACACGGCCCAGGGTGCGGATGTCGAGCCAATGATTCTGGTTGCCGCCCTCATTGGTATAAAGAATAACCGTGTCCGCGGTCAGGATGGCCACGTCCTGATCCCCGTCCCCGTCAAAGTCGGCGACGTCGCACTTGCGAATCGCGGCGGGAAACTCCGCTTGCAACTCGGCAGCCACCGCAAAGCGTCCTCCCGGCGCGCCGCGGAAGACGGCCGTGCTCCGCTCGCCCCAAGCCAGCACATCCTGCCAGCCGTCGTTGTCGTAATCCCACAGCAGGTGGCCGCCAAGCGGTGCTGCGCCGGCTTGCGCCGTGCCGGTCGCCAACGGCGCGCCGTCTGGAGAGGCGTGCGTGCGGACGACTTGCAATCCGCCGGCGCCACTCCCGATCAAATCCCAGGAAGCGTTGCCGTCACAGTCGACGAGCGCCAGTTCAGTCGAACCCGCCAGCTTCTCAAACGGTGCGCCCAACGGTACCCAGCGAAAATTGCCGTGCCGCTTGTTGTCCAGGTAACCGACCAGGTTGCCCTCAGGCGCCGTCGCCAACACGTCAATGTCTGCGTCACGATCCCAGTCGACGGCGACCAGGTCGGTAAACGGATGTTCGGAGGGCGGAACGTGCGAGTACGAGGTGGCATCGAAGAAGGTCAGGTTGCCGGCTGCCAGCAACATCTTTAACCCGCTGTCCGTTGCCAGCACGATGTCCAGGTTGCTGTCGTGGTCAAAGTCGACCAGCACGCCGCGGTGGGCGGGTGGAATCTGCAGATCGCCCGACTGCCCCACCGGAACCAGCGACCGCTGTTGCTGGTCCTCGTTCAGGTCGTTCCGCAGCACAAGCAGCCCCGGCTCGCCGTAGACAACCAGATCGACATCCGCGTCGAAGCAGACCTCTGACTTCTGCGGGCCCGCCGTGCCGTCCGGCAATGTCTCGTGTGCGATCGCGTGATCTCGATCATGGTCAAGATCGGCTGCCATCACCCCGCGCATCCCCTGGGGAACTTCCACGGCGGCGACCTGTTTCCAGCCGCCCGCCGCGGTGTCTTGGCCGTAAACTTCGACCGATGTCGGCCGCAACACGACAAGGTCCTGGGTGCCGTTCAAGGTAAAGTCGACCGCCAACAGGTCCTGGACATCAGCGAGCGCTGGGAATTGCCCGTCTCCATCGACCGCCGGCAGGGAAACATCAATGCCGGGTGGCAGCGACGGTTGATAGGGAGGCTTGTCGTAGTGGACACGAAACGCAGGGCTATATTCGTGGAGCGCAAACTCAAGTGCATGTGGTTTGAGACGCCGGAGGTCGTTTTGCGCGAATTCGTGGCTACGGATCGAATTGACAAAGACGGCCCGCACGCGGGCTTTTGCCAGGTTCCAGTTCTCTTCGCCGACGGCGGCTAGTGCTTCGTCGATCATGGCAAAGACGTCAACGCGGACGTTGTCCAGGATCTGTTTGTGGAGCGGCGCGACGGTCTCTTTGGATCGCTGCAGCGTCTCGACGACAGCGGGATCGTGCTGATCGATCTGCACCAGCAGCCACTCGCCAAGCACAAACAGGTTGTCGGGTGCTCGATCGTAGGCCCGCCCCAAGGCGGCCTGGCCCCGTTCCCTGTCGGCCGGTGACTCGGCGAACCGCAAGGCTTCGAACAGTTCGTAAGGAGCCCCCGCGAAACTCGGGTCCTGACGTTCGGCCGCTCGCAGCGCGTCGGTCGCCCGGGAGAGCATGGCCGCGCTCCCTTCGGGGTCCACCCCCAACAACGATTCGCTGGCCTTGAGCGCAATGCGAGCTTCCAGCCAGGAAGTCGAAGCGGCCTCCGGTTCGACACGCTGCAACTGGCCCAGTGCTTCCTCAACCGGCTCCCGTTCCGACTTGCCGGCCTCGAACGCCAGGTAGCGGGCAATCGTCAGATTGCGAATGGGGAGCGGTTCGTCGGGCAGCAGCCGGGTAAGCTCGGCGTACAACGCGTCGGCGGCATCCAGGTCCATGTTCTCCAGATGGCCCGTGGCAAGATGCGTTTCGCGCTGCATCTGCGCAAAGGCGGCTGGATCCAATCGACCCGAATCGTTGTCGACTCCGTTGGTCTGATCCGGGTCGGATTCGTTTGCCGAGTCCGACTGGTTGGCGTAGTAGACGTAGGAGCCAAGCAACAGCCCGCCAATCGCGCCGACCAGAAAGAGAAGACGATTGCGGTGCCTGGCGGGCCGATGCTGGGGGCCATTCATGGGCGGTGAAGGGCTGCGCTGCGGCCCTTGATGCGAGTTCTCGGAGCGATTCAGGAGCGACCACGGTCGTCGATGCACACGACCAGCCCGCGCCATGAATCGGTGGGTACGCCAGTCTATTGTGACGCTCTTCGCCCGCTGAACAAGGCCGCGCAACCCACGACCTCGATCGCGTGCGTCGTGAATCGCTGGGCGAGTGCCGCATCCAGTTGTTCGAGGCTGTCGTCTCGATTGGAGAAGATCTGACGCCGGTTGTACAGGTCCATCAGCCGGCGGGCCGCCCAGTTTTTCCGGACGCCGTCGGCCAGTAGTGTCGCACCGAACAGGATGCCACCGGGGCGGAGCAAATGCGTTGCGTGGTCGAACGCGGCGGCCTTTTCGGGAAGCGTACCGGGCAGACAATGGAGCAGGTAGTTCATCCCGATCGAGTCGAACGGCTGCTCGTCGATCTCGAGCGGCGCCAGAATGTTCGCCCGCAGGACGGTCGGCTGGTAGCGGGATATGCGCCTGGCCGCCGCCGCCAGGCAGTCGGTGTTCATATCCAGCAAGCCGATTCGCGGGCGGTCGTTGGGAAAGCGGCAGCGGTCAAGGAAATAGCCCGTGCCGACGCCGACATCGAGATGGTTTGACGTCACGTGCCGGTTGTACATTGCCAGCAGGCGGGGAGTCGAACAACGCCAGATCAAGCGATTGGAGAGTCCCAGGACAAACCAATCGTAGCTCCTGAGCGTGGCGGGCGTGTAGACCGCCTGGCCAGCCTCGACGTCTGCAGCGGATGGTGTCATTGGGAGCTCATGTCATGGAAGGAACGCCGTCAGGCCAGCCTGCGTGTTCGCCAAGGTGCTCAGGCGGATTGTTCATGAACCAGCGACGATTCAGCGCAGGTCGCTGGTCCGCAATCGATTGTGGTGAAATTGTCCCATGGTGAAATTGTCCCAGGCGCCCCGCATATCAGCCGGAACGCGTTGCCGTCCGGTTGGTGCAGCTTTCGACAAACCGGGGCTAACGCCCAACGGCTGATGAATAACCGGGGCTAAGACCCAGCGGCTGATGAATAACTGGGGCGAAGGCAAGCGGCTGATGAATAACCGGGGCGAAGGCAAGCGACCGTTGTGTTCGCTGCGGGGCTTGCCAGGCCAACCTCGCCATCGGGCCCCTACAGGGCCAACAGCAAGCGTCCGGGTGCTTCCAGGTAATTGATGACGGCATTCAGAAAACGGGCGGCGGCGGCACCATCAACGAGCCGGTGATCGTACGACAAGCTCAACGGCATCATCAAGCGAATCTGAATCTCGTCATTCATGACCACCGGCATCTTCCGTGAACGGCCAACCAGCAAAATGGCAACTTCGGGAACATTGATGATGGGGGTCGAATACGTCCCGCCGATGGCGCCCAAGTTACTGATCGTGAACGTTCCGCCACGCAAGTCATCCACGCCGAAGTTTCCGGTGCGAACTTTCTCGGCCAGCGAACCGAGTTCGCGGGCGACTGCCGGAATCGAGAGCTTGTCCGCATCGCGGAGCGGAGGCACAACCAGTCCGCGATCGGTGTCGACCGCGATTCCGATGTTGTAGTACTCCTTGTAGATGATCTGCCCATTTTCCATGTCGACCGAAGCGTTGATCTCCGGGTGGTCGCGGAGCGCCATCGCGCAGGCCTTGATCAGAAACGGCATCGTCGTCAGCTTGATGCCCTGCGCGGCGTAGTCTTCCTTGTTGGCTTGTCGCATCCGATCCAATTCGGTCACATCGGCATCATCGAAATTGGTCACGCGGGGCGCGGTCGTCCAGGACGCGTGCATGCGATCGGCGATTGTGCGGCGGATCTTGGGCATCTTCTCCACGCGCACCACACCCCAGTCATCGGTCTGTTTGTCCTTGTCATCGGCCGCCGTCCGGTTCCCGCGCGCGGACTTCGAAGACTGTTTGACGACCGCCAGCACGTCCTCGCGGGTAATCCGGCCCCCTTCGCCGGATCCCGCCACGGTCGCCAGGTCGACGCCAACTTCGCGAGCGAAGCGGCGGATGGCCGGACCTGCCGCAACGGCGCCGCCGCCGTCACCTCGCTCGGCCGCAGCGGGACCCTCCGGGGCTGGGGCTGGCGGAGCGGGAGGTGGGGGAGCGGCCGATTTTGCGGGTGCCGGGGGCGCAGGCGCCTCCGGTGGGGCTGCCGCGGCTGGGGGCGCGGGCGGCGCTTGAGGTGGCTCCGGTTGCGGCGGGGCGGGCGCGGGCTTGCCGGCCGCAGGCTCGGCCGGCGCCGCGGGTTCGGCTGCTGTCGCTTCCGATGCGGCTTCGACCGTAATCAACGTTCCCCCAATCGGAACCGTGTCACCGACGTTGACATGAACCTTGACGATGCGACCCGACTCCGAGCACGGCACTTCGACCGTCGCCTTGTCCGTTTCCAGCTCGACGATGCCCTGTTCCTTCTCGATCGTGTCACCTTCCTGGACCAGCACTTCCAGCACGTCTCCAGACTCGATGCCGTCCCCAAGTTCGGGAAGCTTCACTTCAATGGTCATCAATTGGTTTCCTGTTTTCTCGACCTGCCCGCGACGCGGGAGACGGTTCGGTTAGCGGCGAAATGGGATCGGACCCCGCGAGAGCAACGCAGCGGAAGGGCCTTTCCGCCTGCTGGGCTCCGCCCCCTTTTTGCGTCCTCTTATTCTAAGTCGTGACAAACCACTCGACACGCACGCGTCAGGCCATGACGGGGTCGATCTTGTCGGCGTTGATACCCAGGTCTTGCACCGCTTGGGCGACTTCCCGGGCCTCCATATTGCCTGCCAGTTGCAGTTCGTAGAGTGCTGCCAGCGTGATGCATTCGGCATCCACCTCGAAGTGGCGGCGCAGCGCTGCGCGTGTTTCGCTACGTCCCATGCCGTCGGTACCCAGAACGCGATATTCTCCTGGAATCCATGGCGTGAGCTGTTCCGGCAAGGCACACACATAATCGGAAGCCGCGATGAACGGGCCTGCCAGGTTTTCGACCGTTTCCTCCAGGTAGGACCGCCGAGGCGCTTTGTCCGGGTGCAGGATATTCCAGCGGCGGCACGCTTGCGCATCGCGGCGTAGTTGGGTGTAGCTGGTGACGCTCCAGACGTCACTCGAAACAGCGTACTTGTCCGCCAGGATCTCCTGGGCCCGCAACGCCTCGCGGAGGATTGCCCCGCTGCCGAACAATTGCACGCGACCCTTGCTGCCCACCGCTTCACGGCTGGAGTACTTGTACATCCCCTTGATGATGCCCTCTTCGCAGCCGTCCGGCATGGCGGGCATCGGGTAGTTTTCATTCTCGACGGTCAGGTAGTACATGGCCGTTTCGCCGTCTTCGTACATCCGCTTCAGGCCTTCGAAGACGATCACGGCAGTCTCGTAGTGGAATGCCGTGTCATACGCTCGGACCGTTGGGAACGCAATCGCATTCAACAGGCTATGGCCGTCCTGGTGTTGGAGCCCTTCGCCGTTGAGCGTCGTGCGGCCGGCGGTGCCGCCGATCAGAAACCCTTTCGCTCGACAATCGGCCGCCGCCCAGATCAGATCCCCGATGCGTTGGAAGCCGAACATCGAATAGTAGATGAAGAACGGAATCATATTGATGCCGTGCTGGCTGTAGGAGGTGCCGGCGGCGATAAACGAAGCCATCGAGCCGGCTTCGGTGATTCCCTCTTCCAGGATCTGGCCGTCCTGCGCTTCCTTGTAGTAGAAGACCTTGTCCGAGTCGGCCGGCTCGTACAGCTGGCCCGCGTGGGCGTAGATCCCGACCTGGCGAAACATGCCCTCCATGCCGAACGTGCGCGATTCGTCCGGGACGATCGGAACGATCTGCTTGCCGATCTTTTTGTCCTTGCACAACTTCTCCAGCAGACGGACCAGGCCCATCGTCGTGGAGATGTCCTTCCCGGCGTCACGGTCGACAATCTTGCGGTAGTCGTCGAAGCGGGGCACCTCCATCGGCGGCGAGGTCGTGGGGCGGCTCGGGACGTACCCGCCCAGGTTCTCGCGGCGCTCCTTGAGGTACTTCATTTCGACACTGTCGTCGGCCGGCCGATAGAAGGGCGCTTTGACCACCTCTTCGTCGGAGATCGGAATGCCGAACCGGCTGCGGAACTCCAGCAGTTCCTCTTCATTGAGCTTCTTCTGGTTGTGGGCGATATTGCGGCCCTCGCCCGCCTCACCCAGACCATACCCCTTGATCGTCTTGGCGAGGATCACGGTCGGCTGGCCCTTGTGGTTCACGGCCGCCTGGTAGGCCGCGAAGACCTTCTCCGGATCGTGCCCGCCCCGCCGCATGGTTTCCAATTTTTCGTCCGAGTAATTCGCGACCAATTGCTTCAACTCTTCGTAGTGGCCGAAGAAGTGTTCGCGAATGTAGGAGCCGGGGCTGACCGTATACTTCTGATACTGCCCGTCGACGACCTCTTCCATCCGTTTCGCGAGCAGCCCCTTTTCGTCAGCCGCCAGGAGGGGATCCCACGTATCTCCCCAGATCACCTTGATCACGTTCCAGCCCGCACCGCGGAAGATGGCCTCCAGTTCCTGGATGATCTTCGAATTGCCTCGGACCGGGCCATCCAGACGCTGCAAGTTGCAATTGATGACAAAAATCAGGTTATCCAGCTTTTCGCGCGAGGCCAGCGTAATGGCGCCCAACGTTTCGGGTTCATCGCATTCTCCGTCTCCCAGGAAGGCCCACACCTTCTGGTTCGACGTGTCCTTGAGTCCGCGGTCGAGCAAGTATTCGTTGAACCTGGCCTGGTAGATGGACATGATCGGAGCCAGGCCCATGGAGACCGTCGGGTACTCCCAGAAATCGGGCATCAACCAGGGATGCGGGTAGGAAGAGAGACCGCCGTCCGGCTGAAGTTCGCGGCGAAAGTTGACCAGGTTTTCTTCGGTCAGCCGCCCTTCCAGATAGGCGCGTGAGTAGATGCCCGGCGAGGCGTGACCCTGGATGTAGATGTGGTCGCCGTCATACCCGGACTCGCCGCGGCCCCGGAAGAAGTGGTTGTAGCCAACTTCGTAGAGTGTGGCCGCCGACGCGAACGTCGAGATGTGCCCGCCGATCCCGCTGGCCTGACGGTTGGCACGAACTACCATGGCCATGGCGTTCCAACGGATAATGCTCTTGATGCGGCGCTCGATTTCCCGGTTGCCCGGATAGCGGGGTTGCCTGTCGGCACGAATCGTGTTGATGTACGGTGTATTCATGGCGGTCGGCCGATCGACGCCCGCCAGTCTGGCTTTTTGTTCGAGCACCGACAGCAGGTACATGGCCCGATCGGGTCCGCGGCTGTTGAGCACGTATTCGAGCGAGTCGATCCACTCCTGCGTCTCCGCCGGATCGGCGTCGACAACGTGCTCGACAAACGGATCGGAATCCATGGCATCATCTTGCCGGACCGTATTCACATCAGACATGTACAAACCTCGTGCGAGAGTCAGAAACGATTTGTGATGACCGGCCCGTGGGAGGCCATGCCGTCCGCCGCCAGCCCGCTGCCCGCTGCCCGGGGCACAGGGCACAGGGCACAGGGCACAGGGCCGCCGGTCAAGGGAAGCGTGGGACGTCGAAAGCGAGCAGCGGATTGGCAGCACAGGCCGCAGTCCGAGCGAACCGGAGCCGCCCGCCGTTGCCGATGCGCTGCCGGCCCCGCCAGACCCTCGGCACCGGCATTCGGCTCCAACGTCCACGTCCTCTCAAAACTACGCAAACGGTCATTGTGGCAGTAAACAGCCTCCGGTCAAAGGGGCGAAAACGGTGCGGATTAACGGCCCCTTTTGCGATTCTGGCCCCCAACGGTTGCCGATTTGGGCCCGCGCTGGCACCATAAGCCGTTTGGCCGCTTGGGTTACCGTGGACCGGATGCGACGCGGGCACTTGCCCGCGGCGCGACCTGTCAGGAGCGTTTGCCGTCCAGATCTGTCGTTTCGACACGATCCGGCCTCCGCCTTGACTCGTCCGTCCGCAATCGAATCCGCCGCTACACGTGGCGCAACAAGTCGAGCGACCCCTGCCGATCCTGGGATTGCGGGCAGGCTCGGCCGATTCGGCACGCTCCCGAACTCGTTCGCCAGCAGGACTTCGCATGAATGCTCCGTTGGAATTGATTGCAACAACCGCGTTTGGCTTGGAAGCCGTGGTACGGCGCGAACTGACGGAACTCGGTTACGACGGCACGATTGTCGGGCCGGGGCGGATCCTCTTCACGGCGGACGCGAGGGCCATTTGCCGGACCAACCTCTGGCTGCGTGCCGCCGACCGCGTGCTCATCCGGATGGCTACGTTCCCCGCCCCAGATTTCGAGGCACTCTTCGAGACCACCCGGGCCACTCGCTGGGACCAGTGGATCGGTGCCGACGCCGCGTTTCCGGTGATCGGCCGCTCGATTCGATCGCAGTTGTCGAGCGTGCCGGCGTGTCAGCGAGCGGTCAAGAAGGCGGTGGTCGAGAGCCTGCTGGCCGCTCACCGCGTGAGCGAGCTCCCCGAAACCGGGCCGCTCTATAAGATCGAAATCGCCCTCTTGAACGACGTCGCGACGCTGACCATCGACACCACCGGCCCCAGCCTCCACAAACGCGGATACCGGCAGTTGGCCGCCACCGCGCCACTCAAGGAGACCATGGCCGCCGCCCTGATTCAGTTGAGCTTCTGGCGTCCCGAACGGCCCCTGATCGACCCCTTCTGCGGCAGCGGCACGATTCCCATTGAAGCCGCCCTGATCGGACGCCGCCTGGCGCCCGGGTTGAATCGCACGTTCACGGCGGAGAGC
This sequence comes from bacterium, assembly GCA_030430075.1. Lineage (GTDB taxonomy): Bacteria > Planctomycetota > Planctomycetia > Pirellulales > Pirellulaceae > ARS98. Next base: position 2,611 of record JAUIGN010000024.1, on the reverse strand, counting down.
TGGCCGAATATCGACGCGCAACTCTGGGAGGAAGCACGGGCCGAAGCACGCGATCTGGCACAGCCCGATCTCCCCGTCCGCATTATGGGGACGGACCTCGATCCACGCGTCCTGGAGATCGCCCGCCACAATGCCGCGGCGGCCGGAGTCAGCGAACAGACGCATTTTCAGGAGCGACCGTTTGACCGCCTGACCAGCAAGCGTGCTTACGGCTGCGTGATCACCAATCCGCCCTACGGCGAACGGCTGGGCGACCACGAAGCGTGGCGCGACCTGTATGAATCGATGCCGCTGGTCCTGCGCAAACTGCCCACCTGGTCGCACTTTGTCTTTACGGCGTACCCGCAGTTCGAGTCGCTGATCGGGCGGCCGGCGGACCGGCGTCGCAAACTCTACAACGGACGGATCGAGTGCACCTACTATCAGTTTCACGGACCGCGACCGCCCCGTCGACAGGCAGCAGATGCGGCCAGCGAGCCGATCGGTGACGAGCTGCAACCGGTTCAAGCTGAGCGCGATGAGCGTGATTCAAAGTCCGGAGCCGAACGTGCCAGGGAGCCGGCTCGCCCTGCTGCCAAACCGGTCTTCGGGGGGCTCGATGCGAAAGCCAAGGAGCAGGCCGAGCTGTTCCGCAGCCGGCTCCGCAAACGGGCCCGGCACCTGCGCCGCTGGCCGACCCGACAAGGGATCACTTGCTTTCGGATCTACGAGCGGGATATTCCGGAGATCCCCCTGGTCGTCGATCGCTACGAAGACCATTTGCACATTACGGAATACGAACGGCCGCACGAGCGGGATGCGGCACAGCACGCCGATTGGCTCGACCTGATGCAGCAGACCGCCAGCGACGTGTTGGAAGTCAAACGATCGCATGTCTTCTTCAAGACGCGCCAACGACAACGGGGCATCAAGCAGCACGAACAGGTCGCCGATAGCCGCCATGAACGCACGGTCCACGAAGGGGGGCTCAGCTTTATCGTTAACCTTTCCGACTACATCGACACGGGCCTGTTCCTGGACCACCGGATCACACGCCAAATGGTCCGCGAAGCGGCCGCCGGAAAACGGTTTCTCAACCTGTTCGGCTACACCGGTTCGTTTACCGTCTACGCCGCCAGCGGAGGCGCCGGCCAGACGACGACGGTGGACCTTTCACGGTCGAACCTCGAATGGGCCGCCCGCAACATGGCGTTAAACGGGTTCCGTGGCGGCCAGCACCTGTACGTGCGCAAAGACGCTCGGCAGTTCCTGGACGAGCTGCCGGACGACGTGACGTATGACCTGGCGGTGGTTGATCCGCCCACGTTTTCCAATAGCAAGCGGACCAGCGAAGATTGGGACGTCCAGCGCGACCACGCCGAACTCCTGAATAGCGTCTTGCGGCGGATGGATTCCGGCGGAGTCGTTTTCTTCTCCAACAACTTCCGCCGCTTCAAGCTCGCCGAGGAACAAATCGAAGCGGCCGAAATCCGCGAAATCAGCAAGCAGACGGTTCCCGAAGATTTTCGCAACCGGCGCATCCACCGCTGTTGGCGGATGACGAAGGGCGGGTGAGTGTGGCGTCGCCGGTGCCGCGCTGATGCTGGCACCGGGTTGGCACAGAATCTCAGTATCTCAATTGATGCCGACCGGCATCAGGTGAAGACTATCGTCACGTGCGGCAGAACACGCGGCTCCGTCCGAACGAACCAAGGCCGCTGCCGAGGTAATTTGGCAGGCCGCCGAACCCGGGCTGGCCTCCGTACGCTTGGCTGGACGGTTGAGACGTCGGTTGGTTCGTTGGCTGGCTGACCGGCTGGCGGGCTGCCACTTCCCGGCGTGCCGTACCGTGTTCAAACCGGGCCAGGGTGGCGTCCCAGGCTTGCTCGGAGATGGGACCCGATTGGCTGAACAAGATGGTCTTGCCCGTCTTGTCGATAATGGCCGCATGAGGCAGCGAGCTCACCCGAAACGCTTTGGCAACCCGCTCGCCGTACGCCGAACTGGCGTCGATCGTGCAGACGGTGTAATTCTTCAGCGGTTCGCTTGACGAAGGCAGCAGGTCGGAATCTGCGAAGTTCGCGTCACGGCCGATCACGACCAGCAGCGGTCGGGAAGCACTGCGGGTCGCTTCGAGTGCCGATCCGTAGTGAGTCAAATATCCAAGCTCCGCAGCGGTAACGCTGGACGACAGGGCGAGCAGCCCGGCGATGAGCAGTCCGGTCTTCATTGTTGTCTTTGCTTCCTCTCATGGCGGGCTTTGGAGGCCTCATGAGTGGCCCATTCGACCCGTTTGGGTGGCTGGTGAAGCTCGGCGCACAGGCCGAGTTTGCAAAGGTGGGGATTGTAGGGTGGCTTGTGGTGATGTGCAATCCGGGGTGAATGGATTGACTTTGATGTCTAAACAAGATCTATCCCGGATACTTCATCTGCCGTTGGGCACGACGCCGTTTCAAATCAGCCGTCTCTACTGCCAACCGCGCGCCAGGGTCAGGGCCGTCACCCGGGAGCCGGTTGCGTAGTGGTCGGTACCACGGCGAGCCGCGAAGCGGGGTAAGAGTTGCGTAGCGGGACGGTTGGCCACCTTCAGGGCGCAGAGTCTCCGGTGGCCGCGCGAGCGCGTGGCCGTGAG
>JAUIGN010000083.1 GCA_030430075.1 bacterium | reverse complement strand
CCGCGGGTACGGAGGTACTGTTGAGGGTGATTGCCGCCGGCAGGACCTGCAGCCCCAGGCTGTTGCTGAATCCATCGGGCAGGGAGAACGTGCTCAACGTCTGTCCCGTGTCCGGGTCCAGGCGGTGGATGTCCGTGTCGTCGGCGACATAGACACTTCCCCGGGCCACGTCGTACAGGGTCCCCTGGCCCGGATAGAGCGTGTTCAGAATGAGTGGCGCGGAGGTTCCTCCGGTGGTCGTGACGGTCAGCTCGCCCCAGCCGTGGACCGGCTGGTTGAGGAAGACGGCGTCATTTTCATGCGCGAACCAGTAGCGTACGTTGACCGGGCTGGTCGAGGTGCTGGTATCGACGAGTTCGCTGCCGGCGAAGTTGTAAAGACTGTCGTTACCTTCCAGAAAGCCCTTGCCGCGGAGCACGGAATAGGCGTCGCTGCCGGTGACGTCGACGGACTCCAGGAGGGGCACGACCTGCAACAGCGGTCCGAAGTCGGATCCGACGACATTCACGGCGAAGGCACCGTTATATTCCTGGGGCACCTGGAAGGTGGCCTGGGTGCCTTCGGCGTTGACGAAATCGGGGTTCAACATCCGGTAGGTCATGGTGCCGCCGCTGTCGACGAACTGGGTAAGGATGTCGGTCTGGAGACTCAATCCTGATCCGGCAATGGTCACGACCTGTCCCGGGTTGGCCGACGCCTGGCCCGGATCGGCGGGCGTGCCGCTGGCGGCGACACTGGCCAGGCTGCTGAAGTCGACGGTCAAGGGCGCGCTGGTGCCTCCTTCGGTGGTGACGGTGACGGCGCCGTGAAAGTCGCCGTCGGTCGGCAGCGTGAGGAACACCGCGTCGTTTTCGTGGGCGAACCAATACCGCACGTCGATGCCGCTGCCGGAGGTGCTGGCGTCGGTCAGGTTCACGTTGCCGAACTGGTAGCGGCTGTTGTTGCCTTCCACGAACCCGCTGCCGCGGAGCCTCACCTGCGCGCTCGACCCGTCCGACGAGTACGACGTGAAGTCGACCAGCGACAGGATCGGCACGATCTGCAGCAGAAAGCGTTCGTCGTTGGGCAATTCGACTTCACCCGTGATTGCATCCAGGGGAACCACGTAGGAGAGCGTTCCGCGTTCCGCATCCAGGGCCAGCGGCATGACCTCGCGCGTGCTTGAGTTACCGTTGGCATCCAACGTGGGAAAAGTGATGGCGCTCGACAAGTCACCGCCAGGAATCTGCAGGGAAATGGCCTGCCCCACATTGGCCGATGGCGCGCGCGCGATGGCCGCCAGGCCACTGGCCGCTTTGACATCGCTCGCTTCCCGTACGCTGAAGTCGAACTCAATCGAGTCAGTCAGCATGTTGCCGCCGCCGTCCGTGAAGCCGGTCGCCGTGAATCGATACGTGCCGGTCTCGAGGAACTCGGCAGGCCGTACCGAAACGGTGCGGCCGAAGTCTCGCGAGGTGATCGACGCCAGCGGGATGGAGCGATCGTCCGCCGTACCGAACTGACCATCCGCGCCGGCGGAATCGATCGACACGTCGTCCAGGTTCAGCAGGGTGGTGTCCAGACCTTCATTGAAGTGCAGGTCCACCGAGGGTGCGAAGTAGACACGTGCATCCGCCGCCGGCGACGATTCAAGCAGTAATGGGGGAAATGTATCTTCGGTCAGGTCCACAACGAGCGGGGTCGACACGGTGACGTTGTTTCCCGTATCGATGACGCGCACCTCGATCTGCGTCGTCTGCGGCAGGCTGACGATGGCCGGTGCGAGCGGTGCAAATTCGAACGGAAACGAAACATCGGCGTCAACCAGCTCGCCATCCACAAACAGTTCGACGCGGCGCACTTGCACGTCGTCAAGCGCCCGCACCTGGATCGGCACGCGCGTGCCCTCCAGCACCTGGATGCCGGACGTATTCGGATCAAGGTCCAGTGCCGTGGTGGTAACGTCGACCGTTGGCGGCTGTCCCAGGTTGTCGAACGGCAGGTAGTTGACGACTTGCAAGCCGCCGTTTCCGTCGGCCACGAAGGCGATGCCTGAGGCGATCGCCACGTCGGTGGCGGCTCCTGGCGTAGGAAAAGATGTCAAGAAACGTCCGGTGTCGGTTGGATCACTGAGATCCAACAATCCGATATCCGCGGCACTCGGTCCCCCGGGATTGGCGCCGGTAAAGATACCGACGCCCGAACCGTTGAGGCCGACATCGAACGCGGTAATGCCTGTCGAGGGACCTATCAACTTGAGGCCGTCGGCACCATCTTCGATCACTTCGACACCTGGAATCTGGCGCGCAAAGCTCTCGTCAGGTGAGGCAACATAGATCAACCCCGACCCTGCCGTGAGGTTGAAGCGGCCGAAGCGGGGGTGGCCGTCAATTTGCAGCGTGTCCAGGGGAGCAGCCAGGCGGCCAAATTCGGCCAACGGAATTTTGGCGATCGTGTGAGGCGCGACGCCGGTTGCCAGAACGGCATACAGGAAACCTTCTGAGATCTGAAGATCGTCAATCACACCTCCGCTATAGGAGCGACGGTCCGCAATTTCGCCCGTGATCAAATCGACCAGTACGATTTCCGATCCGGAGGCCGCGTAGGCAAAACCGTCGGCAATCTCGACGCGTTCCGCATGGACCGGCAGCGTGGTTCGGAGCGTCGGCAGCATGGGGTCGGAGATGTCCACGACGTTCAATGTCGATGAACCACCGGCCAACACCGCCTGGTTCAGCCATCGATCCACCGCGATGTCGGCGTTGTTTCCCGGCAGATTGACCTGTCCCAGGACGATCGGATTATTGAATTGAGAGGCGTCGACAATGGCCAGGCCGAAGGAACCGGTCGCGACGTAAGCGATGCGTTCTCGATCGTCGGCAACCGATCCCTCGACCACGACCGCCTTGGCTGATCCGTCCAGCGGCAGCGAGGCGATGACTCCGGTGGGGAAACCGCGACCGTTGAGCGGATTCAGGCCCTGTTGAACCTCCGCCCCGTCGCTGATTCCGTCGTCGTCGGTATCAGGATTCATCAGGTCGGTGCCAACGGCCTTCTCTGCGAAGTCGGAGAGTCCATCGCCATCTTGATCGACGAAGAATTCGTCCTTCACCATCGATACGAGGCCGAATGTCGTCGGCAATCCGCCGCCGCTCGTCGTGTCGGCGAGAAATCCGACCGTCATCGTAACCGGGTCGAACATCGTGATCCGGACGAGTTCGTCTTCCGGAAGCGTGGTACCCCAGTTTCCGTTGGCATCGGTGTTGAGACGAATACTGAAGTCGTTCAATTCCAGCGACACAAACGCCTGACCAATGGGTTGGACCGGTGCGTCCAGAAAGTCGTCGGCGGTCCCCGAGTAGAGCTCGTACAAGGCCTCTGCCTCGTGCTGGATAAACGGATCAACGATCAGGCTCAAGCGGTCGTCGAATCCCTCGGCGAGATCAGCTAACTCGGTCATCTCCTCCGGGGTCAACCCAAGGTCCTGGCTGGCAAAGTCTGCCTTGGTCAGCAGCTCGTCGAGCCGTGGTGCGGTGTCATCGAGCCACTGGAATGCGGGACCTTGAACATCCAACAGATCGTTGAAACGTTGCACCGCGTCCCGCAGGGCGGCCAGTGAATCGCCGTCTTCTCCCTCGCCACCAAGTTCATCGAAGCATTGTTCCTGCAGTTCGCGCGCGCGATTGGCGCTGTCCAGCATATCGTTCACGTTCTGACGTAGTTCGATGACACCAATCCCGGCACGAATCAGCCGCGCGGCGATCCCCCAGGGACCAGGTACGAATCCGACGAAGTCAAGGCCCACTTTTGCCCAGCTTTGCCAGTCCCCATTGTTGACGGCGGCGGCCAGATCGGTTCCGAGTCCGATACCGGTAATCAGGTGCGTTTGCGGACTGTTGCCGATAAACGTCACGGCCCCGTTGACAACGCCGACCAGGTTGCCGCCCGCGGAAAGACCATTCCCCACGGCGCCGCCGATGGCGCCACCAGCCGCACCATTCCCCAGGCCACCGCAGCCTCCGCCACCGCCGCCATTCCCCTGCGAAGGCGAGCCCGGTTGGGTAAACCACCAACCTGGTGCAGGAGCGCCGACCCCCGGATCAGAAATCACGGTTTGGCCGTCCTGGCTGACGGTGCCCGTGCCGACCACTTTCCACTGTCCGGCGTCGTGGTCAAAACCGAAAAAGAGACTCTTCTCGCCCGGTTGCAGACCTTCGAGGTTGGGGAAGGTCAGCGGGGCCGGAACGTCGAAGTTCGTCGCACCCAGAGCCTGGATGGAGATCACCAGGCTGGGGTCGAGGTTAGGCGGCAGGGGCGCCGGAATGCGATCGGGGGGCACGGGAATCAACACGGCTTCCGTTGCCGGGTTGCCTTGATCGTCGACCGCTGAATTGGGTGAGAAGCGAACATTCATTCGGTCCCACGTATCAGAGTCAATCTCAGGGAACATTTGTTCGAGTTCCGCTTTGCCCGCGGCGCCAAATCCGATCGATGTTTCTTCGGTGGACGACAAACTCTGGATATCATCCGTCGCCATGGGCGGGAGATAGATGTCAAAGGGGACGCCATTCGCTTCCAGCTGAACGGTTTCCCCGGGGACGCTATGGAAGGGCTTGCCCACATTGGGATACATGAAACCGGCCGGAGCATTGGTCGCGGTCGAGCCGTCAATGTGCACGAAAAAGTCCGGCGCAGGCATGTTCATCAGCTCGAATCGCCCCGTGGCGTCGGTGGTGGCGTTGGCCTCTGGAAAGGCGTCCACGCGAATCGTGGCACCGACAATCGCCTCACCGGACATGGAATCACGGACGAACCCAAAGACGTTTGTGCCGTCGATGCGCGTCAGCGGGAGCGTGCGAAAATCTGCAGTCTGTGTGCCACCCGGTTCGCCATCACCGTCGCCGTCCAGGAACAAGCCGTCGCGGCCCTTGATTCGATCGCCGACAACCACGACCCGCACCTCAGTCGACGGCGGTAGCGGCTGATCGTAGAAGAAGGTTGCGAATCGCTCCGTGCTGGAAACGACGCGCCGCCCCGCCAGCGTCTTCCCGTTGGCCACGAGATAAAATGATTGGGCATGGATCGTGGCCGGATCGATCGCTTCGTCAAAGCGGACAATCGTCTCACGTGTCACGTTGACCAACCCTTCGCCGTGAGCAGGTGATATCTGGGTGATGCCGGTCGGGTCGGCAACCTCGAACTCGATTGGCGTCGATGATATGGCCTGGTTGCCGGCCAGATCCGCTGCCCCGGCGTTGGTCGTCAATCGGTAAGAGCGATCGGCCAGTGGCGCTGCCAGATGGATGTGACCGGACTGAGGACCAGTCTGTTCGACCGATGTGATGGGGATCGTCGTCCCGGTTCCCGTCCCACGTGTTACCGTCAACGTGTAGGCGGCGGGAGTGAACGCGCTGGCGGCCAAAGGCTCGTCGAAGGAAACCGGAATCGACATGACCGTCGTCCGCAGTGTGCCTGACACGCCTGCACTGATCGTCGGCTGCGAAGTATCGATCGTGACCGTGAGATCGCTGGATGGGTCGCTGGCATTGCCGGCCAGGTCGGAGACGCGGGCGGCAATCATGTGGGTGCCGGCGGAAAGTTGAGACGTGGTGAACGTCCAGTCGCTGCCGCCACTCGCCGTACCGTCAATTTGCCCGTCCACGGAAACGGTCACCAGGCCTCCTTGTTCGGCGCCACCGGTGACCGTCGGTGTGTCGTCCCGAGTGATGCCGTCGCTGCTGCTTGTCCCGGTATCTGACGAAGGGGCCAATTGGAGGCCGGTCGGGGCGCCCGGGGCAACGGTGTCAATCGTTACCGAGAATTCCGCCGATGGGGGGCTGGCGTTGCCTGCCAGGTCGGTTGCCATCGCCGTGATGGCGTGCTGCCCGTCCACCAACTGCGGCGCTTGAAGCTGCCAGAGGCTGCCGGCCGTTGTCGTGCCTGCCGCTTGATCATCGACGAAGACGGTGACGGCCGCACCGAGTTCGGCTTCGCCGGTGATCGTCGGAGAAGCGACATTTGTCACGCCGTCGCTATCGCTGGCCCCGGTATCGCTGGCCGCGTCAAGGCGCACCGATGTTGGGCTGGCGGGGCTCAGCGTATCGATCGTGACGGAAATCGGCCCGGCCGCAGTGCTCATGTTGCCGGCTTCGTCCTGCGCGGTGACAGTAAACTCGAAGTCGCCGTCCGGTAACGACGCGGCGGTGATTTCCCACGGACTGTTGGCGACCGTCTGCCCGACCGGCTGACCGTTGGCCAACAGGGTGATGGTCGAGCCGGGTTGCGCGTCGCCGAGAAACGTGGGGCTGGAGTCGTTTGTCACGCCGTCGCTATCGCTGGCCCCGGAATCGCTTTCGGTTGCTAACGCAACGTCTGCCGGCTGGTCCGGAGCGGAAGTATCCAGAGTAAATGTCAACTCGAATACCGGCGAGGCATTATTCACCGCGTCAACAGCGAACAACTGTACGGCGTGGATCCCGTCCTCCGTCCCGTCCAGCGGCAGGTTCAAATCCAGTGTGAAACGACCGTCGATTTCCGGTGCGACGGGCTGCGGCGCGGCGCCGTCAAGCTGCAGAAACATGGACGACACGCCGGTCAGTACGTCTTGTACGGTTCCCGTGATGGTGGCGTCGTTTGTTAGGCCATCGGAATTGGATTGGCCGTCCGGCGCCGAATCATTCGCCAACTGTGCGCTAATGGTGGGCCCTTCCGCGTCTTGATTCAACGCGTTTAGCATGATCAAGATATCGTTGGGCGTCAGGAATCCGTCGCCGTTGGGGTCATAGTACGGCGCGTCCGGGTGGTCCATTCGGTCGGGCAGGGCGCCGCGGTCGTCAATGTAGGTCTGCCGGTTGATTTCGTTGATTCCCAGCAGGACATCGTTGGGGATGACGATCCCGTCTCCCGAGATGTCGCGGCTTACGTAGGGGTTTTGCCAGTCAGAGGCCAGCAGTAAACGAAATTCCAGTGATTCGAGCAGCAGATGCCGGCGACGCTGGCGATCGCGTTGCAGACGACGAAGGGATTGCCTACGAGACGAGCAGCGTAATGGTCGACGAGACATGAGCATTCACCTCAGACTGCGGGAAGCATCCTGTCGGGCATCGGGCGGAGACGTATCCGTCTCTCTTAATACCCACCCGGAACGGGAATAGCGTAACATTTGCAGCGTGCTGAGGAAAAGAAACTCGACGCGCGGCTGCTGGCGAATCCCTCCCGCCGTTGGCGGTGGTTGTTCCGCGGGTAGCGGTTGCTATCTGCAGCGAGAGCGCGTCGAATCAAGTGCGGTGCATCACAAGGGAGTTGCCGCGCAGGCATGAGGTCGGAGCCATTCAGCAGGACGTCGACAATCGACGCCGGCAGGCCAACCTCCGATCGACGCCGTCCAGATCAGCCGGCACGCGTTCGCGTCCGCTTTGCTCGGCCGTCACAGGAACCATGGGCTAACGCCCACCGGCTGATGAATGATCCAGGCGAACACTTCCGAGCCAGCCAGTGGCGACGATCACTGCGGCTGGCAATGCCGGTCCAGCCAATCGAAGAAGACGCGATGCCAAAGGACGCCGTTCTGCGGTGAGAGAACCCAATGGCCTTCGGTCGGGTAATAGAGGAATCGCGACGGCACACCTTGCACTTGGGCGGCGGTGAACGCTTCGATCCCCTGGGTTACCGGGACCCGAAAATCCTTCTCGCCATGCACGACCAGCAGCGGGGTCTTCCACTGCCCGATGAAGCGGTGAGGCGAGAAGCGATCATACTTCTGCTGAGCTTCCGAAGATTTCCAGTAAGGGCCGCCCAAGTCCCAGTTCGCGAAGAAGAGTTCTTCGGTCGAACCGTACCAGGACTCGAGGTTGAAGACACCGCAGTGGGCGATCATACAGCCAAAGCGGTCTTCCGCGTTTCCCATTAGCCAGTAGACGGTGTAGCCGCCGAAGCTGGCGCCGACGGCCGCGGTGCGCGAGCGGTCGATGTACGGTGCGGCTAACAGGTCATCGGTTGAAGCCAGGATGTCCTGCATCGCCTGACCACCCCAGTCGCCACTGATCTGGTCGTTCCAGGCTCGACCAAATCCGGGCAGGCCGCGCCGATTGACAGCGACCACGACGTAGCCTCGAGCGGCCATCAAATGGAAGTTCCAGCGGTAGGAGAACCACTGGCCGATTTGCCCTTGAGGACCACCCTGGCAGTAGGTGATCAGCGGCCACTTTCTGGCAGGATCGAAGTCGGGCGGGTAGATCACCCAGTTATGGATCGCGGCGCCGTCGCTGGCCGTCACATAGCGTTGCTCGACGGTCGGCAGCGCCAACGGTTCGTAGTGTTTGTCATTGATCGTGGTCAGTATGTCGGCGCTTCCCGCGGACAGATCAAGGGTTGCCAGTTCGTTGGGACGCAGCATGTCCTGCCGTGTGACCAGGGCGGCGTTTCCGCCCGGGAAAAGGTCTGCCAGTCCCCAGTTGTACCGGCCGCGGCTGATTTGCGTCGTCCTTCGGTCACGCAAGCCGATGCGAAAAATCTGGTTGGTTCCGCGCCACTCGGAGACAAACAGCAGGGATTTTGAGTCCGGCAGCCAGGTCGCACCGTGCGCGGTCTGGTCCAGGCCGACGGTCAGTTCCTCGATCGCACCGGTCGACCGTGCATAGACCATGATCCGGTTGCGGTCCGACTCGAAGCCGCCCCGCTGCATCGAATGGAAGGCGAGGTAGTTGCCGTCTGGCGAATAGGCGGGGGCCGTCTCGTAGCCCGGTCGCCCAGGCGTGATGCAGCGGGCATGGCCGCCCTCCACATCGACCAGGTAGACGTCGCTGTCGGTGGATTCGGCCGGTTGATTCACGATCTTGGCCGTGTAGGCCAGCTCGCGGCCGTCGGGCGCCCAAGCGAACGCCTCGGCGCTGCCGAACGGTTGCAGCGGGCAGTCGACACGCAAACCTTTCATCAGGTCGACGACGTCGACGGCGCGCCCCTCGACGAGCCTGGCGACATGCAGGTGGCTGTACGCATAATCGTGCCACGCATTCCAGTGCCGGAACATCAGGGAGTCGATGATCCGTGCATCGGCCTTGGGAAGATCGGCATGCAAGTCGTTGACGGTCTGGTCCAGCTTGACGTCGACCGTGAATGCACAGTGTTGCCCGGTCGGCGCGATTTTCAGGTTGGCCACTCCGCCCGGGACGTCGCTCACCTGGCTGGCCTGGCCGTCGGCTGGATTGATGCTCCAGACTTGCGGTGTTGCATCCGAGTCGGCAGCGAGGGGTAGACCGACAAGAAACAGGAGATCGGCTGCATCTCCTCGACCCCACTGCAGGTCGGAAACTTGCTTCCAGCGTTGGGCCAGCGTGTGGTCCCGCTTGCCGTTCCGCGTCAGCAAGTGAATCTGGCTGGATCCGCTGTTTTCCCCGAGGTCGTAGTGGCGTACGGCGTAGGCGACACGCGCACCGTCGGGCGAGACCGTTCCGCCCGAGACCCGGCCCAGCTTCCACAGAAGCTCCGGTGTCATCCGTTGATCCGCGGCGGTCGCCAGCGAGGTTGTCGTGGTCAGCAGCGTGAGCAGCAGGCAGCATCTGGTCAAGTGGCGCATTCGGTTCTCTCCGGCAGGTGGATCGTGGTGCTCGAGCAAGTATAGCCTGCCGTCCGTCGCCAATGGCGTCGCGGATCACGTTGTGGGGTCAAAGCCGCTGCGATTCGTGAAGATTCGGGGAAAGTTACAAAAGCTTGCTATGTGACCTTGGATTGCTATAATCACGCCACGATCGTGGCGGACGGGCCGTGGGCTTAAGCATCGTTTACACCTCGAATGATTGATCTTCACTGGCGTGCTGCGAGGTTATTCGTTCGCCGCGAAGTTTCCAGCACGCTTCTTGCGATCTGTCTTGACCGGACTCTGCCCGGCCAGCTTTTTTCTGCTTTGACGTTTTCAACAGCAATCACAATTGCAGGGAGGATTCCGAATGTCCGAATTTTCAATCCGTCGGCGTGAGTTTGTCGCGGGTGCGACGGCTGCCGCGGCGGGGATGGCGATTTCTTCTGATGCCTTGGCGCGTGATTCGAACTCCATGTACGGCATGACCGCGGCGGACTTCGCCCAATTGGTCGGCCAGTCGTTTGCCGTGGAGGGCACGAACCAACAGGATTTGCCTCAACGGGGGACACTCGTGTTGCGGCGGGTGGTCGCGGAGCGCAAGGCGGCCGCCGATCAACGGCCGGCCCACGTTCGCGGGGAGGCATTCGCATTGCATTTCGAGGCACGCGACGTCGCCCTGGCCGACGGCAGCCACCGCATTCGCGGCGGGAACAGGTCTGCCTGCGCTGTCTTCCTGCAGGAGATGGTGGATCAGCGCGACGACGGTCGCCGCTACTATGAGGCCGTCTTCAATTAGTTTGCCGGGTCTGCGAGTGGTAGCCGGCCACGTTGACGCCGGTTCGTCCGGCCCGCTGCATCTCTGTTGAAACGCTCGTAAGCGTCCGACAGTTCCAACGGGAGTCCGATATGCCTACGGAACTCGAATACACAACGTTCTCGCAACAAGCGGGAACAACATTCCGTGTCGATTGCGAAGATCGTGACCAGCCGCTCGAGTTGGAACTGGTCGCTGCGGAGAGTCTCGCATGCGAGGATCCGCATCGTGACCCGGAGGTCCGCCAGGAGCCATTTCGGCTGACGTTTCGCGGTGGTCCGGTTGATGCATTTCTGCCCCAACAGGTATGTCGGATGAAGCACGCGTCGCTGGGCGACCTGGAGATCTTTCTAGTACCCATTGGACCGGATGACCACGGCATGTGCTACGAGGCAGTTTTCAACTAGGTATGGGTCAATCAATCATCGACCAAGGAGTCATTCCATGTCAGAACCGTTCCTCGCCGAAGTGAAAATCTTTGGCTTTAACTTTGCACCCCGCGGCTGGGCAAAGTGTGATGGGCAGATCTTGCCGATCAACCAGAATCAGTCGCTCTATTCCCTGCTCGGAACCACCTACGGCGGCGACGGACGTACCTCGTTTGGGCTGCCTGATCTGCGCGGGCGGACGCCCATTCATAAGAGCAGTAGCCACCCGCTGGGACAGAAGGGCGGTGAAGAGATGCACTCACTTAACGTCACTGAAATGCCCGCGCATGGCCACACGATGCCGGCCCTGAATGTGGCCGGCGAGGATTCGGAAACAGAGGAGCAGCTGCCGGCCACGGGCGAATCCAACGCCTACCGTCCCGCCAGCGGTCTCACGCCGGTTGCGATGGGCGCGGACACGATCGGCAATGCGGGAGGCGGGCAGGGACACAATAACATGCAGCCGCTGACCGTCCTCAATTTTTGCATCGCCCTTCAAGGTCTATTCCCGTCGCGGAATTAAGGAGCAAGACTCATGTCAGAACCATTTATTGGCGAAATCCGCATGTTCGCAGGGAATTTCGCACCTCGCAGCTGGGCCTTTTGTGATGGGCAGCTCTTGGCAGTCAGTCAGAATGACGCCCTGTTTTCGCTGTTGGGCACTACTTACGGAGGGGACGGCCGGACAACCTTCGGCTTGCCCGACCTGCGCGGACGCATTCCGGTCCATGAAGGTTCCGGGCCCGGCCTGACGAATCGACGCCTTGGCCAGAAGACCGGCGAGGAGCGAGTTACGATAACGGCCAATCAGCTTCCAGCTCACCGCCATACGGCGATGGGGGCGAGTGCTCAGGCAACGACGCAAGCGGCCCTGAACAACTTGTTCGCCAAGACGGACGAAAGTACCTATCGGGCGCGCGAGAGCTTCAGCTTGACCGATATGGGTGCACCCACGTCGAACGCCGGTGGTGGCCAGCCGCATGACAACATGATGCCGTCCCTCTGCATCAACTTCATTATCGCACTGTACGGCATCTATCCGTCGAGAACTTAGGAGAACCAACCAATGTCTGAACCATTTGTTGCCGAAGTCAGGATCTTCGCAGGCAATTTTGCTCCCCGCGGTTGGTCGTTTTGCGACGGGCAACTGCTTCCCATCTCACAAAACACGGCCCTTTTCTCGCTGATTGGAACGACCTACGGCGGAGACGGGCGGACCACGACGGCCCTGCCGAACCTGCAGGGGCGAACGCCGATGCACCCGGGGAATGGACCGGGACTGACCTCGCGTCGACTGGGCCAACAGGTCGGAGCGCCGGCAGTCACGTTGAATGCCACTCAAATCGCGTCGCATGGCCATTCCACCCACGGTGTCGACCGCGATGCCAATAGTGGTGATCCGGCAGGACGCATGCTGGGGAACACCAGCGAGGATTTCTATGCGAATCCAGAAGACCATGCTGGAAAAGGCATCAGCATGTCTCCCGCCGGAGTGCAGAACCAGGGCGGCGGCCAGAGTCACAACAACCTGCAGCCGTACCTGGCCCTCAACTACATCATCGCCCTGGTCGGTCTTTACCCCTCGCGATCGTAGCCGGACGAACGCCAATGGATTTGCCAAAGAGACTCCCCGGACCGATGGGGCCCGGGGAGTTGTTCTTGGCATTCCGGCGGTGGTTGTGGGTCTGAGTTCGATACGAGCCGATGGCCTGTAAGCGTGGCTGTGCGGTGGGACCCTGAGTTCGGTGAGCGCGGCCGTTCGGCGTACCCCTCCGACCGTCAGTTCGGTGCACGTCTCCGACCGTCTGCTCGTCGCGGGTCTCCGACTGTTTGCTCGGCGCGGGTCGCCAACCGTCTGCTCGTCGCGGGTCTCCGACCCCGCCGAAACCGCCGACCGCAGGTCTCCCCTCCCCCAGGAACATACCGCCACGCCATGAAAAACGCCCCCTCAAAAAATGGGCACCACGTCGCCCGATCGCCGGGCCGTCCCCCTTGGGCCTCGCTGCATTCCAGTTGCCAGGGCCTGCCTTCCTGAACGAACCAGTTCACTCTCGATTCGGAATAAGTCCGACTATTTACGAATGATCCCGACATGTCCGACATCACTCTGCGCCCCGCCACGGACGACGACCTCCCCCTGCTCGAGCGCATCTACGCCAGCACGCGCGAAGATGAACTCAAAGTGACCGGCTGGACCGAGGAGCAGAAGGCTGCATTCTGCAAGCAGCAGTTTGATGCGCAGCACCAGTACTATCACCAGATGTTCCCGGACGCCAAATACGATCTGATTGTCGAGGGGGACGAGCCGATCGGACGGCTCTACCTGGAGCACCGAGACGACGAATTGCGGGTGATCGATATCGCCTTGCTTCCCACCCATCGGGGACGTGGAATCGGGGCCCGGCTGATGCAGGATATACTTGACCAGGCGGCCGAGTTAGGCAGGATGGTGCGGATTCACGTCGAGCACAGCAACCCCGCCATGAAACTTTACCATCGGCTGGGGTTTAGAAAAATCGAGGAGCAGGGTGTGTATTGGTTGATGGAGTGGACACCCTCGGATACCGCGGGCGAGTCCTGATCCTCCGCCCGGGCATGGTGACGAAGGTCGCATCACATCCCGGCAAAGGGCTCGACCGACCCAGCGACATGCCTGTCGAGCTGGCGCAAAGAAGACCGTCTGACGCCCCGGTACGGTGCCAGTACCTGGGCGAACGATTGGCTACCGGGCCTCAGCCAGTAGCTCCAGTAGCCCCTCGTCGACCGAGGTCGGCAGCGTGGCCAGATCGTCGCCTTCGCGTTCTTCCAAGACCTGGTCGGCGGTCTTCCAATAGACGCGTCCACGGGCCGGGGTCGTGGCGAGGGCGGGGATCGTTTGCAAGGTCCCGATCTCCAGTTTAGCGCTTTCTTCCCAGGGACGACGAGCAGCCGAGCGGCTCGACAATTCCCACTGCAACGGCTGATCGGCGGAGGAGGCCTGAAACCAGTCCAGCCCGTATTCGGCGAACGGCGAGCGCGGGGCGGTGCGTCGGGGCGTCACCTGAAGTGCCTGGTGGCTGCCTGGCAGTCTTCGTGTCCCCGCTGCGAGGATCCCGTAGCTCAGGTGGTTTGAATATTCCGGTTCATAGCGATCCTCGAAACCGAGCACGTGGCCCAACTCGTGCATCACGGTGGTGAGAAGATCGACACGGCCGGTGGCGAGCCCGCTGCGCAGGTATTCGATGTCATCGGAGGGTGTGGAATCGACGAACCAGCCTTGGCCGGCGGCATTAAGATCGATGGTCACCTGCGTGTTGAAGGCCGCACCCAGCATCTCGCCGGGCAGGTTGCCCAGGTGAAATTCGGTTACGCCAAGCCGGTAGCGTTGTGCGGTGGTCAGTCCCGTGGCGGCCCAGCGGGCGATGGCCGCCTCCGCGACCGCCTTCAGATCGTGGGCCGTCAGGGTCGGAACACCGGATTCGGCGGCCCCATTGTCAGCCGCCAGCAACGGCGACGCGATTGTGTTTTCATTGACGATGGCGACGTTGATCCCGCTGCTGTCCTCATCCAGGTTGGCGGCGGTGATGGCGTTGCCATTGAAGGTGTTGCCGGTGGTACCGGCCGCGGCCAGGACTGCGGCGATCACCGCCGTGCTGGCGTTGGTGTTGCCAATGTTCGCATCGCCGCTTTCCGCTCCGATATTGAACGCGCCCATGTCGCCGTTACGCTCGTAATTGAAAAACTCGCCCGTGCCGATGGCGACCGTGTCCGCGATGTAGATGCTGAATTCGGGGCTGTCGGCGCCTCCCGTCGAGCCCACTTCGTGCCGGATCACATCGTCGCTCGTATCACCCGCGGTCAGATTCGAGTTGAGGATGCGGATATTCATGACCGAGTTCAAGTCGTTGTCGATCGCGATCACTTCGTCCGTGTTGCTGTCGGTACCCACCTGGGAGGCCGTCAGGTTGTTGATCAGGACATTCATCGTCACGCTGGTGGTTCCGATCCCGTCGTCTCCAAAGGCTTCGATCGTGACGGCTTCTTCACCCACATTGGTGATCGTGTTGCCCAGGGCGCCGGCGCCCCCGATCGTGACGTTCAGGACGCCGTTGTGAAACTCGGTTCCGCTCGTCGCGTCGTTGTCCTTGGTTTCTGAGTGAATTCTGATTCCGTTGTCGGGCAGCAACGCGCCGCCGAAGCTCCCATCATCACCGACGATGGCGTTTCCCTGGATCAGGACATTGGTCACCGAGTTACTGTTGTTGTCCGCGGCCGTGCTCTCTGCCTCGACGAAGATACCGTGGTTGTCGAAGTTCGTGATCGTGTTGTCCGTAATGTTGATCGTGCTGGCCGTGTTCTCGCCCAGGTCGCCGCTAATCTCGATCGACACGCTTCGCGACGACGAATGCGTGATCGTGTTGTCGTGCACGGTCGCGCTCAACGAACCGGCACTGCTGCCGGAGGCGAGGATGCGCACGCCGCTGTCGTTGTGGTTGGTCGTGACCGGATCGGTGCCTGTCAACGTGTTGTCACTGATGTTGTAGGAGACGGCGCCGGTCAAGTTGGCGTGATCGATCAGGACGGATTCCGAGATGGCATCGGTCACCACGCTGTTTGTCAGCGACTGCGTCGCACCGACATCCGTATCATGAAAATGAACGCCGCGAGAGTTCGCCGTCGGTGAGGCGACCTGTTGCCCGATGTCATTGATGTTGAGGAAGCTCAACGTCACGTCGCCGGACGCGTGGGCGAAGACGGCACTGCCGCCGTCCGAGTCGGCGCCGTCGCTACCGTGCATCCCGCCGTTCCCCGAGCCTTCGATGGTCAGCAGGTTGGCTGCCCCGCCGGTCACGCCCTGAATGACGACGTTCTCCGAGTTGATCAGACGCACGCCGTGGCTGTTGTTGGCGCCGTTGTGGTCGATGCGGCCACCAAGGCTGGTAAACGTGAAACTGCCGGCGACGTTGACCAGGTCAATCCCGTCTTCGCCGGGGTCGATGATCGTCGAGGGGACCGAGTTGGAACCGATGCTCACGTCGACACTTGCAGCCGTGTCGTCGATCTGGATGCCGCGGCCGGTTGCGTCAGCGATGGCGACCGCCCCGAGAACCGTAAAGTCACCGCTGGTGGCGTTCAGGCGGATGCCGTCCGCGGAACTGTTGGTGGACGACAGGCTGGCGAAGGTCACGCCGCCGCCACCTGCCCCGTTGTCGAATGTCGTGTTGGTCGCATCGACGGCCGCGCCGCCAGTGGAGGCAATCGTTGATGCGGTCCCGCCAATGTTAACGGTTCCCGTATTGGTTGCGACAAGCCCAGCCCCGGACGTTGTGGTAACCGCCAAGCTGTCAAAGGTGAATGTTCCCGTGCCGCCGCTAATGTTGATCCCTTCGGCGGCGTTGATCGACGTGGTTCCAAATTCAAACGTGCCATTTGAGTTATCAATGTTGATGGCGGCGGCAGCAGCCGCGACCCCAGTCAAGGTGGTCGTACCGCCGACGGTGAAACCGCCGCTTACGCTGTCCAGGAAGATGGCATCGCCGGGTGTTGCGGTTGTGGACAAGTTAGGAAACGTGGTACCGCCAGTCGGGTCGGTAACCGTTCCAGTGACCAGGTTGAGTAGGCCTCCGGTGCCGGTGATCGAAACGTCGTCGATCGTCAACGTGCCGAAACTAGAGCCCACCAATCCGGTACCGGCTGCCCCGCTGTTGCCGATGTCGATCCCCCGGATCGTGTTGCCGCTCGCCAGGGTGATCGCCGTTCCCGTGGAGGCGATCTCTGGATTCGTTCCGCCAGTCAGAGCCGGCAACGTCTGGCTGTGGGGCGCGAGCGTGATTCCCAGCAGACCGGCCAGCGTCCCCGTCGCTCCCTGGCCGATCAATTGCTGCCCATTTTCCAAGACCAGCCCCGATGAATAGTCCGATCCCGTTTCAAAGACAAAAATGCCGTCATTAACCGTGGGTATCAACGAACTGGAAAAAGCGCTGATGGACTGAAAGGGGTCGTTGAGTGACCCGACGTTTGTCCCAGCCGCAGAATTGTCAATGAACCAGATCATGTCACTGACCGTGATCGTAACCGTCTGCGCAGCACTCGTCTCATTCGGCGTTCCGTCATCGGTCAGTGTGTAAGTAAACGTCGTCACTCCAGTGAATCCGGGGTCGGGTGTGAATGTGAACGACCCATCGCTCATCACCGCCGAGACAACGCCATCGGTCGTCGTGTCATCGACTTGAATGCTGGTGATTCCGTCGCCCTCTGCATCCGTGAAGCCGACGAGGAGCCCGCTGCCGGCCGGAACATCGATTGGGACATTGCCTGTCGCAGTGTAGGTTTGTGCCGCCGCAACCGGCGGGGTGTTGTTGTCGGCAACGTCGGTGACGGTGACGGCGATGTTCTGTACGTCGGCGAGATTGGGTGCGCCGTTGTCGGTGACGGTGACCTGGACGTCGTAGACGTTGTTTGTTCCGGCGTCGGTCGGATTCTCAAAGTCGGGCGCGGCGTTGAAAGTGAGGACTCCGGTGGCAGCGCCGATGCTGAAGCTCGCCTGGTCGGCACCGC
>JAUIGN010000082.1 GCA_030430075.1 bacterium | reverse complement strand
AGCGTGGCGACTCGCGAGCCACGGTGCGGCGGGGCCAGGTTGACGACCCGACCCAGGTGTGGGAATTCCTGCCGCACAAGAACACCACGCACGATAACACTCCCCATACTGTGAGCGACGATGTGGAACCGATCGATGGCCGCGTCATCATTGATGTCGCTAAACTTTGCGGAGAACTGACGAATCAGCGAGTCCAGGTCGCCGCACACGCTCCGGTAACCCACATTCAGCGTGTCATATCCGCGCTTCTGAAGGAACCGCTCCAAGGGCCGGAGAAGAAGTCGGTGGGAAGCCAGCCCGTGAATCAGCACGACGGTCTCTCGCCGTCGCTGCCTGCCGAGCGGCCCGATTTCTCCCGAGCTTCGCATTCCCACCATCTCCCCTGCCGACGGATACGCCAAGCACATCGAAACCCCATCGCCAGTATTTTTGCCGATTAAGGCAACTTGAACAGGTCGGCTACCAATCAAAAACTGCGGTTGAATCAGGCAGCGGTAGGGCACCCAACGAGCGGGGCGACAATAACCTTCTCAACGTAGCAATCGTGATTCCGCAGGTCATGCCGTGCATGACGTCCTGCGGCCTGGCATGACGGAAGTGCGGAATCCAATGGAACGGAATTGTCATTCGCCCACGGTACCATGGACCGCCGAGCGAACCGGACGCTGGCGTGTCAGGGCTGATGGGCGCCGCGGTTTCTGTCTGTTCATGAATCAGCTAACTTTGTCCCAGGCCGGTCGGCGAAATCTTTGTGAAGGCGCCGGGCACCGGGCGGCCGGGATTTCGCGAAAGTAACGTGGCCGCAAGAGGATGCTGCATCTCCACCCGCGATCGATTTCTTAAGATTGCGTGAGGCGACTTTTTTGCCTGGCGAAACGGATTACCATCGCGGCTGAAGCGAACACCGACCTGCCCCCTGAACCGAGGACAATCAGTACGATGACCCTGTTGAAGAGCAACGACGAACACGCCGAGGAAAGCAAAGATCGCCGATGGGACGATCCGACGCCCCTTGAGATTCGCCTCGCCTGTTTGCGGATCCAGGCGTCATGGACGGATGAGGAGCGAAGCCGCCGCGAGCGTCTTCGAGGGCAAGGGTGGACGCTGCTCACATGACCGTGGAAGCGGCCGCGACACGGCACCCGCAAACGTTCCAGACGCCCACAATGCTCGGCATCATGCGGCCCGTTGCCAATAACTCGTACTACGCCCTGCGTCACGGGACCAGCGTTGCCAATGAGCAGGCGCTGATCGTCAGCCACCCGGACCTGGGAGTGGAAAACTACGGGCTGAACTCGGCCGGCAAAGCTCAACTCGGGCAAGCAGCCGCAGAATACTGGGAGGTGATGGGCGAAGTCGCTGCGATCTACAGTTCGGACTTTCTCCGGACCAGGGAGACGGCCACGATCGTTGCCGGAATCCGCGGTCAGCATGTCGAGCTGACGCCCTTGTTGCGTGAGCGATTCTTCGGCGACTGGGATCGAACGTCGAGTAGCAACTATCGGCGTGTGTGGCGCGAGGATCGGCGTGACGCGCGACATCGGCGCTGGAATGTCGAAAGCGTCGTGGATGTTGCCGAACGCTTGTCGGTGCTGATCGCGGAATGCGAAGAGAAATACAACGACGCCACGATCCTTCTCGTTTCGCACGGTGATCCGCTGCAGATCCTCGAGTGCCTCTTCCGCGGCCATTCGCTGGGCTCCCACCGCGAACTGCGGACGCTCGAACCCGGCGAGCTTCGGCGGCTGTAGATCCGAACAGGACCGACTTGCAGGGCTTTGGTCCAGGTCGTTACGTGCTGCGCAGGGCCGTCATCCCCGCGGTTCGGCCGTCAGGGCATGCGGAGGGTCCGTCCGTGACACGTTCCCCCAATGATCGAAGGAACCATTGAGTCGCTTCGCGCAGAGCGAATGTTGACCCGTTACAAGACGAAAGCCAACCAACGCCGCGTTGATTGTGGCCCGTTCTTACGGCTCGATGGCAAACGCCCCCGGCGAGACCGCCTCAGCGTTGAGCGGGGCGATCCGCCCTTTGTCGAGCGTCCTTTGTCGCGACGTTTCCTCGCCGGCCGCATGATGCGAGACCTTCAGCTTGTTGGTTTCAAAGCAGTATCGATAGACGCCGACGTCGGGAAATCGAGCCACAACGCAGGACGGTCGTTTCCGATTGATATTGCCGGCATTTCCGACCACGTGCGCCGGCGGCCCGAGCTCCGGAGACGAGCCTTGCCAGGTTTGTGCCAGCGGCTCGTGCGTATGACCGAAGATCGTCGCCCAACTACCGCATGCCGTCCCCAAGGCACCGGCAGTCTCGATGTCGTTCTGCGAACCGACAAGACTGGCAATCAGCTTCCAGGTCCGCTCGTCTTTGGCGCCGGTCCGTTGTCCCCAGGCCAGCAAGTTGTCGGCAAACAGGCCCCGCGTTTCGAATAGTCCCTCCCAGAATGTTCCCAGGCCGCTGAGTCCCTTGCGCCGCGTGTAGGACTCGACAAGGTTCGCCAGGTCGTACGCAATGACGGACGGTGTGAGCTCCTCATCCAGGATATCCTCACGCAACGCGGCCTCAATCTCTTCACTCCCGCGTAGCGTGCGTATCACGTCTTGCACGCGGTGCAGCCCGAGGATGTGACCGTGGGTGACCGTCACACCGGACGCTTTGTGCGTGTAGACCAGGCTGTCGTGAACACGGCAGCCGCCAACCAGATCGCTGAGCTGCCGGTCGCTGTAACCGTAGTCGTGATTGCCGCGGACGAAGACGGGCGTCGTGGCCAGACCGCTCCGGCAGCGGACCTGGCGCAACATGGAAAAATCTGCCTGAGCACGTTCGGGCCGCGCTCCGTGATCCCCAAAGTCGCCACCAAAGACGATGTCGAGGTTCTCGTCGATTGCCAGCCGGAACATGCATTCCAGGGCCGCCTCTTTCTGCTTCCGCTGCTTGGCGGTGCCGAATCGCTTTCCCGCGTGATAGTCGGTGATCACGAGCAGACCGGCACGTGATGCTCCGGAGCCGGCCACCCCGCGTCCTCGCGCCAATCCCTTGCGTCGTGGAGGACGCGTCTGCTTGCGGGGTTGCAGTTCGACCGCTTCCCGGTGAATCCCCCAGTAGCTTCGCAGGGACGCGTCGAGCGCGTGGTGTTCCGCGACATGGCGACGGGCCTCCTTGGCCAGCCGATCCCGCAGTTCCGGGTCGCGCGAAAGCTTGAAGACGCAATCCGCCCATGCTTCGGCATCCCGGGTAGAAATCACGAAGCCGGTCTGGCCGTCGCGTACATACATGCGCGGCCCGCCCTCGGCCGAAACGATCACCGGCAACCCTGATGCGCCTGCCTCCAGGCCAACCTGGCCGAGCGTCTCGGTAACGGACGGAAACAAGAGCACATCGGCCGATGCATAGAGGGCCGACAGCGAACGACCCTGCTGGGCACCAATCAGGTGAATGCCCGGCAACTCGGCGGCCCGTTCGAGCGTCTCCGTTTCCCCGCGGCCGACCACGACGAGCCGCATGTCGCGATCCCTGAGATTCCTGCCCGCCTGGACTCGACGCCAGGCGTCCAGAACGAAATCGAAGTTCTTTTCCCGCGTCGCTCGACCGACATACAGGGCGACAAATGCCTCCCGGGGGATGCCATGACTTTCCCACAGTTCGCGGTCCCGATACTCGGGATGAAAACGGATGATGTTGGTACCCGGCGTGAGGCAACGGATTCGCTCGGGCGCGATCCCAATCCGGTGCTCGAGCTCTGCCCGCTGGGCAGGCGAACGGGCGATCACGAGCGTGAAGTACGCGTAAAAACGGCGCAAGGCGCGGGCGGTGGCCGCGGACGCGAGCCGCCCTCCAAGTTCGGCGGCGTCGGTGCCTCCGCCGACCGCCCGATAATTCTTGTGGGCGATCCTGGCAATCGTCTCGAGGTCGCTGTCGAATTCCGGATTCGCTTCCTGGAGTTCCCTGACATACGGATCAACGTAGTTGTTCAGGAAGGAACCGAGCGATTGCATGAGCGGCTCGAGCAGCAACTGCGGCTGCTCAATCCAGCGGGCGAGTTCCGACTGAACGATTGTCCGCGCGTAGCTTGGAAAATCCGTATGGTAGACGCCAACCAGCGGAAGGCGAAGTTGCTGTGCCAGACTGACTCCAAAGCAGCCGAACGGGCCGGGAGTCGAAACGTGCAGCACATCCGGTCGCCAACCCTTCAGCTCGTGAATCACCGTTTTGCGTTGGTGCTCCAAGGGCATTGAAATCCGCAAGTCTCGATAGCCGGGCAGGGCGAACGACGGTGCCTTGATGACATGGACGCCCTCTTCCTCACCGCCCTTGCCGGGAACGACCAATTCGAGCGGCAGGCGCGATTGCGCGGCGAGCGTCCTCAGATCGTCCAGGAAGCGACCGACGCCGTTGTTTGATTCCACTCCAAATGTGTCGGAAAAACAAGTGATCCGGCAGGTCTTGGCACGCGTCTCGGTCGCACGAAATTTCGGCATCGGCACCCCCGCTCAAGGGTTCTGTCTGAATGTTCGAGGGGCAGGCTAATTTGGCCCCGGCAAAAAAGTCAAGCTCATGATTGGCCCGTTTGGCGGGTCCGCCGAAGACTTCATGGACATTTAACCGCTTGTTCATCGAATGCGGATCAGGCGGTCACATGCGGGACAGGCACGTTGCCCGCCGCGATGCCTGCTCCGGCCCCGACACTCCGGCCCCAACCACCTGCCCGGGATCTGCCAATCGCACTGACTGGAGCGGGGCTCCGACTTCGTTAACAAGGCCGACCGCAGATCTCCAACCCCCGTGGTGCAAGACGTTGCTCAGCGCATGGTCCGAGCAGCCGCCACCCGCCATCACTTGAAGAGGGCGTCCAACCCCATGGCCTGTTTGTGCGCAAACTTCGGCCCGACCTTCCGCAGAAACCGGCTGGCGATCGGATAGGCCCAGGCCAAAACGCGAATCGTCACGACTTCGTCCAGGAGACGGTACCGGCTCCGGTCACGAAGCATCAGGGCCAGGAGCCAGCGGAGGTGCACCTTCCGGACAGGAGCTTCATTGAAGTTCAACATGATGGAGTAGTTGCGACTGAAGCGCCTCTTGTATTCCGTCTTCAACCGCTGCAGGCGCTCCGCGACCTGCGGATCATAAGGCCGAAAGAAGTACTCTCGCGCCTCCGCGATGATCTCGAATGTCGCCCACTGGAATTCAAGTCCCGACGTGGGGACCCCGTGACACTCGGCAAGCTGAATCATCTCTCGGAGCCGTTGCAGGGCGGCGCGGCCTTCCCGCAGCGCGGCATCGGGTTCCTGAATCAGACAGGACATCATCTTCTTCATCGGATGGTCCACGATGACACGATCCCAGAATACAAACAACTGCGGCGGCAGTCGCAAACGGCGAAAGAAAAGACGCCGTTCGGCAAACTCGCGGACGTAGAGCAGCTCTTTGATCACGATGTCGGCCGAACGCAGAAAGCTGTGCATCGCGTCCGGTGGAACGTGGGGGAGCTCAGCCGCCAGATAGGCATCAATGGCACCCTCACACGTCGCACCTTGCATGAGCTTCGCCAACACAAACGCGTTCAATTCCACCCATGGCGACGAGTTTCGAATGTAGGTCAACTGGCGTCTCTTTCCCCAACCCCCGGTCTGGCACCAGACGCTCGCGCCGACGACATTTTCGGCAGCCGCCAGTTCCCGCAGGTGCTGCTCGGCATCCCAGCCCACAAACGACGGGTACGCGCCGAACCCTTCGTACTCGCGGCGCGCCTGAAACTCGATGACCTTTTGGTGCCCGGACGCGAAGAACTGTCGGCTGAGCGGAAGATAGCGAAAAAAGTCGCTTTCTCCATACTTCATGGAGATCACCAGAGCGGGACTCGTCAGCTTCGCAAAGACGCGTTTGAACGTGCGGGCATTCCAGGTCAAGTCGCCGATCGGGTGCGCGCCGACGGACCAGGTGCGAAAAATCAGCAGCCGCTGCGTGCGTTCGAACAGGGGCAGCAGTTCGGAGAGAAAGTCCCGCGCATGGCGGGGCCGCTTAAGCAGCAGGCGGCTGCGAAATTCACCGCGAACGTCCAGTCCATCGGTCTCGCCGAAACGCATGATCACACCGGCGATTTCTGGGAAGTCCTGGAACAACTGCTCCAACCCGCGCTTCAACCACAGCGTCGCGTTCCGTCGGCTCGAACCAAGCTGCCGGGACAACGTGTCGTTGTAGAACATGACGTCTGTGGTGAGAAAGATCCGCATCCCCTCGTCCGTCGCGATCTGAAATAGATCCCGGAACAGCGCGCGGTAAGCCGCGAGCTTCGTTTGCAGTGCCGGCGCGTATTGAGGATCGATGATTAGATGAGCAACGTCGTCCAGCGTGATCGCGTTGTAACCAACCCGTCTGGCCGCCTGGACGAACTTGCGGAAGTCGAGCGGAATCGTCCGGACACACCTGGACCGCAGTCCGTCCTCCGTTTCCAAGTCGCTGAACGGGACCTTCGACCAGTTGCCCCGCTTCTTCTTGTAATGCCTCAAGAAGGGACCGATCGCATCGATGATGAGCAGGTTGGGCGTTTGCGTCATAGTTGTTCGAGACGGAAATCGAGGGCCGCCGCTGTGAAACGATCGCTCCCTACGCGTACGTTGCAATGGCACGTTGTTACCTTTCTCGCCAGATTCGACCACCCAGCCGCGGTGATCAACTTGGGAAAATCACGCGATCTTCATAGGCCGTTCAACTCTTGTGAAGAGATTGCTCACGCAGAGGACTCGCCCCACATGTCGCACGGAGGAAGCCATGAAGTCGACTCCCTTTTCCTGGCAAAACGTCTGGCGTCTTGCCCGCGGCAGAATGCCCGGCCAAGTCGTGATTCAATACACGGATCGCTGCAACGCAACCTGCCCGCAGTGTGAAATGAGACGGCAGAATGATTTCCCGCGGACCAGTTTGGACGTCGAGACCGGGAAGCGAATTCTCGACGCCGCACGACAACGGGGGATCGCCGCCGTCAGCTTCACCGGGGGAGAACCGTTCCTGGCCAGGCACGATATCCTGGAACTGGTCCGTCACGCCAGCGAACTCGGCTTTCCCTACATTCGCACCGGCACGAACGGTTTCATGTTGATGGGAGCGGATAAGCCAGGATGGGAAGCCCGCGTCCATCAGTTCGCCCAAGGCCTGGCTGAGACGAAGATCTATACCTTCTGGATCAGCATCGACTCGGTCGAGCCCGAGGTGCATGAGACGATGCGCGGCCTTCCTGGCGTTATGGACGGGATCGAAAGGGCATTGCCGATCTTCGAGCAATACGGCATCTTCCCGTCGGCAAACCTGGGCATCAATCGCAACATGGGCGGCGACTATCGTCAGCTCTTACCGCTCGAACGGAACCCGCAAGACTTCGACGCGGTACGCTTTTACGACCATTTTCGCCGCAGCTTTGGCCGTTTCTACCAGCGGGCGACCGACCTGGGATTCACAATCATCAACATGTGCTATCCGATGAGCGTCGATCCCGTCGAGTCCGATTCAGGGCTCGCCGTCTACGCAGCAACCAGCGCGGATCGCATCGTCCGCTTCACGCGGGAGGAGAAGGTTCAGCTCTTCACCGCGTTGCTCGACACCGTGCCGGAATACCGGGACAAGATTCGCATATTCACCCCGCTGACGTCGGTTCTCTCGCTCCTTCGCCAGTATCGCCGTGAAGACGATGCGCCCGCCTATGGATGCCGCGGTGGAATTGATTTCTTCTTTGTCAACTCAACCGATGGCAACGCCTACCCGTGCGGCTACCGCGGTCACGAGAATTTGGGAAAATTCTGGGACCTGGATCTGGGCCAGCGCAAGACGGCCCGGCACTGCACCGACTGTGACTGGGAGTGCTTCCGCGATCCGTCCGAACTGGCCGGCCCGCTGCTTGAGTTCCCCGGCAGTCCTTTTCGAACTGCGGCTCGCTTCTGGCACGATCGCGTCTACGCCCGCCACTGGTGGGAGGACGTCCGTTACTACCGCGCCTGCGACTACTTCTCGGGGCGAGTCGACGCCGATCGTCGCCGGCTGGCCACCTTTGCCTGCCGCGCGGCGACCCCGGTCGCGTTGTCCGCGCCGTTCGACAGCAGCGACCGCCAACCCGTCGGTGTGCCCTCGGCGACGGCTCATCAATAGCCTCGCCTACGTTGCCAGACGGTGGATTCAGGCGAATCGAAGCCGTCGTCCTTTCGTCATTCCGTAGCTCATGCTGTACATGGCGATTTGCGGCCTGGGATCAGCAACAGACGTACCGCCAACCTCTCGGAAGTCCGTGATCGGGACCGACCCGTGGGAGCGAACCAGGTCTGGGCTCGCTTCCCGCTTGGCTCTGGCCCTACCGTGTCGGGCGTACCAAACGCCGCTGCAGTTAACGCGCGGGGGGACCAGACGTCCGCCGATTGGGGGAACAATGCAACGTCGTCGGCTCGCCGCGGCGACCGGTTTCCGAGCGTCAAGGCGGTGATTCGCAAACCGCCAAGGGCCGAACTAGACTGAAAGATGCGCGCCGACGGGCAGCAAGCAAGCAGTTGGGTCCACATCCGCTGCGACCGGCTCGCCCCACCGACGGCACGAAGCGATGCATCCCACCACCCTCAGGCGAACAAAGGGCTTCACCATGACCGTGACCCGCGGCTCGATTGTCCGCGTTGGCATTTTTCTTTTTGCGTTCATCCTCTGTGTCGGGCTGTCCGCCATCCTCTCGACCTGGTTCGTCGTCAAGCAACTTGCAGCGGCCATGCAACAACAGGCGCCGGAAGTCGCCGCCAGCGCGGCACCGGCGGAAGCCAGCAGCGCGCCGCAACAGGAGATCGACTTCTTCGCAGCGACCGGCATCACGCGCGATGAATTGTCCGAGTTTCTCGCCAACTTCGCACTTCAGGAGCATGTCGACAACTTTCCCGCTCTGCTGACCTTTCAGAACCAGCGTGGCGACTACCTGGTCGAAAGCCGCGTGATCGTTCGTTGGGATGACGGCGAATACCGCCTGCTGGTCGGCAAGACCGGCGTCGTTCAATTCCTGCTCACCGAATCGATGTTGGCAGGCCTCACACTGATCGTCCCTCCGGGTTACGACACGGTCCGGCAGCGCAGCTTCCCGCTCGGCACCGCCTACGAACCGGAGGAGAAGCTGAACACGACCGGCCTGCCGTTTCACGTCAACTACGACGGCCATACCCGCACCACAATCTCGCGTGGGCTGGCCCGGCTTCGCGGCGAGGGTCGTGCGGTCTCCGCCGCCGAGTTCGCGGAGCAGCTTGATCGGCGATCCTGCACGCTGGCTTTGCCAACGCGGCAGGAGGCGGTGGAACTGTCGCCCGAGGAGATCTTTCAACAGCGGCGAGACACCGTGGTGATCGTGGCCCACCTGCTGGCCGACGGCCAGCAAACGCAAGCCACAGGATTCGTGCTCGCTTCCTCCGGCGTGATTGCCACGAACTATCACGTGGTCGACAAGCCGGACGCCGTGGTCCGCGCGATCCTGACGTCCGACGGGCGGATGTTTCCCATCACCGGCGTGCTGGCCGCCGATCGCGCCGGCGATGTGGCGATCCTTCAGACCGACGCCACTGGCCTTACCGCGGCACCGCTTGCCGACGCCGCCGTCGAGGGCGCCCGGGTGACGCTGATCTCGCATCCGAACTCAAGCTACTTCAGCTTGTCCGACGGCTGCATCACCCGCTACTGGGCCGATACACAACACGGGCGCGTCACGCTGCGGATGGGTGTGACCGCCGAATTCGCCGGCGGGTCCAGCGGGGCGCCGCTGTTCGATTCGCATGGCAATGTCGCCGGCATGGTGTCGTCGACGGCAAACGTGAACTACCAGATGGTGAATCGGATGGCGATCCCCAGCCAGACGATCCTGCAACTCGTCCGGTCGCCCGGCGACCGGGGAAGCTGAGGCACCAATGAAGACAGCGTCGTACCGACTGCGGATCGCCTTCTATCTGACGGCCATTGTGGCCCTGACCATCATGGCCTACCGCCAGGTGAGGAGAGATCCGTTTACCACGGAGTTTGCCGAGGTACTGAGCCTGGTCGAGTCCTCATATGTCGAGGAAGTCGGCAGGCGTGAGCTGTTCGAAGATGCCATGCGCGGTATGACCGCGCGACTCGATCTGCATTCGACGTACCTGCCGCCCGACTCGGCCAAGGAACTCGAAGTCGTCCTCGAACGCGAGTACGCCGGTATCGGCATGAAGGTGGAGAAGCGCAGCCTGGACGGCCCGCTGATCGTTCTCAGCCCCTTCTTCGACACCCCTGCCTACCACGCCGGGATGCGCGCCGGCGATGAAGTTTACGCAATCGACGGGACGCCGACGTTGGGAATGCCCCGCAACGACGCAGTCATGCGCATTCGCGGCGAAGCGGGCGAGCCGGTCGCGCTACGGGTCCGGCATCCCGGCGAGCAACAGTTTCAGACAGTCACGATCAAGCGGCAACCCATCGCCTTGCCGTCGCTGATCGGCGACTCCCGTGCCGAGGACGGCTCGTGGGACTTTCGCCTGCACCAGGAACCGCAGATCACCTACGTACGGCTCGTCTCCTTTGGGCGAAGCAGCGCCGCCGAGTTCAAGAAGATCCTCCAGGAGCAAACGACGTTGTCTTTGAAAGGGATCATCCTCGATCTCCGGGACAATGCAGGGGGCCACCTCCAGGCCGCCGTCGACATCTGTGACCTGTTTCTGGCAGAGGGCGAAATCGTGAGCACGCGCGATCGCCACGGCCAGGTCCAGGACCAATTCGAAGCGACGCCGGCGCTTGCCGTCCCCGCAGAAATCCCGCTGGTCGTGCTGGTCAACCGATACTCGGCCAGCTCCAGCGAAATCGTAGCGGCCTGCCTCCAAGATCACCGCCGGGCGGTCATCATCGGCGAACGAACCTGGGGAAAAGGGAGTGTGCAGAAGGTCTTCCAATTGAAGCACAGCGGCGGCGTGATGAAACTGACCGTCGCCACCTACTGGCGCCCCAGCGGCGTCAATATCCAGCGGCCGCGTGAATCCGACGAAGCCGACGTGTGGGGCGTCACGCCCGAACCGGAATTTGTTGTCGAACTGACCGACGAGGAGCTGCAGCAGATCTGGCTGCAACGACGGTGGCGCGACGTTCCGCTGCGTGCAACCGAGACCACCACGACACCACCTGCCGAACAATCCGACGCTACGGACGACCCCGTTCTGCAACGGGCCATCGATTACCTTAATGTCGCGCCCGTGGCGGGATGACACGACATCCACCACCACCGCCGCCGCCAGGTCGTCGTTGAGGGCCACAAAGAAGCCGACATGGTCGCCCGACGCTGCTCGCTAGATCCGGCGATCGGTATCTAGTTCAGAGATCGCACCCGGCATGGCGTGGGGACCGGCAAGCACGCGGCTTGTCGAATTCAAGCGCAGCTCACTCCGCCGGTGGCTCCAACCACTTGTGTTGACGCAACCATGCTTCGCACTGCCGCGGCCACCGGGTCACTGGAAACTGGGGATGGTTGCGGAGCCCGTAGCCGTGGCCGCCAGCATGAAACACGTGCAATTCCGCCGGCACCTCGACGCGTTTCAGCGCCAAAAAAAGTTGCACGCTGCTCTCCGCGGGAACGCGATCATCGAAGGCATGGGTGAGAAACATGGGCGGGGCGTCCGCGGTGACCTTGACGTCCTCCCGTAAGGCCGTGCGGGCATCGTTTACCAGACCGCCGCTGTAAAGCAGGACGGCCAGGTTGGGGCGATACGGCAATTCATCGACCTCGTCCTGCGGCACGTACAGCCGGCGGTCGGCCAGGGCGGTTCGCGCCGCGGTGACGGCCCCGGCGGAGAAGCCGAGCACGCCGATCTTCTCGACGTCGATCTGCCACTGGTCGGCATGCGCGCGGACCAGGCTGATGGTTCGCTGCGCATCCTGGACCGGCGGTAGCCAGGGGGGCTCGACGCCATGAGTCGGGACGCGGTACTTGAGCACGATCGCGGTAACGCCGATCGAGTTGAGCCATTCCGCGACCTCCGTCCCTTCCAGGTCCCAGGCCAGAATGTGAAAACCGCCGCCTGGGCAGACCACCACTGCGGCGCCATTGCGTTTCTCAGCGGGTGGAAGATAAAGGTGGGCTTCGGGTTGGGCCACGTTGCCCAGCTTGATGATGCGTCGTCCGGCAATCAGCCGATCTGCCGGCTTCGTGAAGTCGCGCTCGCTGGCAAGTTTTCGCGAATCACCGGGAGGCGCGTCCGGCCAGACGGCCAGCACCTGGTCGGCAGGTTTGGCCCGCGCTGCCAGCTTGTCATGTTCTAACTGAAGCAATCGATCGGCGCACAAACGGCCGACTTCAAGCGTCCCGGCCGCGTCAAAGTGAACCGGGTTTGCGATGCTCGCCTGCGACGTGTCGACATATTCGACACGAGGATCTGCGTCGGCAACAGCCGTCTGCGCAGCAACAATCCGCGGGACAAACTCGTTGCGGTCTTCGTGAAAGCGGGTGTTGACCGCGAGCAGAACGACGAGCCCCGGTGCCTGCAGATCTTGCCGCAGGGAGGTCAGCATCGCGCGGAGGCGTTCCTCGTACCGGGACGCATCCTCGGCATTCGCATCGCTTTCTCCCTGGACCCAGACCATGGCCCTCAGCTGCACAGGGTCGCCATCTTCTCGGGCAGCCTTGATTGCCGCGCGGGTCTCCTGGACCAGTGCCCGGTAGCAACTCCCCGCTTCTCCGTCGCTGGCGGGATCCCAGTCGGTGCGCAACCCGGTGCCACTGAACGCGGCCTTGACCATCGCCAGCGGCTGTGACGGCTGCTTTGTGAGGAGCGTGCGGGCAAGTCCGATCTCTGGGCCGAACCCGCCTTCCGGTTGTGCAAAGTTACCGTACTGACGATTTTCCCGCGGCAACTTGGGTCTGCCCAGCGGCTGAGGTTGAAGATGGCTCCATCGCCTGCCGAGCGAATCATGTTCATCGGGTGGAGGATCCCCACAGCGCCACCAGAATCGCACTTGCCGATCCAACTCGCTGGCCGGTAGTTCACCCGGTTTCGCATCGAACCCGACGGCGTTGGACTGACCGGCAATCAGAATAAGGTGTCTGGTCGGCGCCACCTCGGTCGACTCGGGCTCGGTCGACGCGGGCTCGGTCGAAGCGGGCTCGGCTGCCGCCAGCTCCCGTCCGCGGCCGCAAAGCGCCGCCAAGATGAACAGTAAATACAGAATCGTCCAGTGGTTTCTCATGGCCATCATTTGCTCCGGTCCGCCACCAGGCGGTGGCAGCCCGCTCGACGTGTCACGCAGGGTCGTCCGCCGAAAACCTCGCCGGCAGACGTGGTGGACCGCAATTCGCCGCTCGAGAATGTCAACCGGGACTTGCGGTAACGCGCATCTGCTGCCATGTTAGCGGTGCGTTAACGCTGGGTCGATCCGTCGGCAGCCCGGGATGCATCAAGGCGGTGCTGTGAATAAGCCACTTCGGTGCGCCGAGGGAGCCTGCCCAGCCAGGATTTTGTTGGTCGCCCGGGGGACGACGGGGGCGCCTTTGATCACTCGAAGAATCGGCATGCCGCTCGGCAGGCATCCGGCAGGGTGATCGACGGGCGTCCTGCAATCGTCCAGTTCGCCTTTGTTCGCTCGGCGGCGCACCCAATCACAACCACCTCGCTTCAAGGAGTTCTCCGATGTTAGCTATTCTGGCCATGCTTCTCTATCTCCTCGCCCTCGCATGCGGCCTGGCGGGATTGGTCTTTTTTGTGATGGTCGTCGCACAGATGTTCAAACGCGATGAATCGACGATGGGGATCGTCTGCATCGTGCTGACCTTTTGTACCGGCCTGGGACCGATCATCGCGTTCATTTATGGATGGACGAAGGCCGCGGAATGGGACATGAAGAACATCATGAAGTACTGGACGATTGCCTTCGTATTGCAAATCGTGCTGGTCGTTGCCGCCATGGGGCTGGCGTTTGGAGCTGCCGCGACGACCGATCCGGGCGATTTCAACATCGATCCGGAGGGCATGTCGTTCGAAATCGAAGGTGCGGACTTTGACATGGAGGGAACCGACTTCGGCATGGAAGGGGGCGATTTTGGCGCGCCTGCCGGCGAGGAAGCGCCGTAAGTCCGACGATCCCGATACGTGCGACAGGCCCGCCGTACCGCTCCGAGTCGCCTGCCGGCAGGCAAGGCGGCTCGTGGCGCCGGTGCCAATTTAACTCAACGATGAACGACGGACGGGAGCGAATCTGCGCATGAACAGGTTGAACGGCAAAGTTGCCATCGTGACGGGGGCTGGAACGGGAATCGGCCGCGAGGCGGCGAAGATGATCGCGGCGGAGGGAGCCAAGGTGGTCGTCGTCGGGCGACGGCTCGAGCCCTTGCAGGAGGTCGTTGAGGAAATCAAGGCGGCCGGCGGTGAAGCCACCGCTCACTCGGCCGACTTGGAAAACGGTGACGCGGCGGCCGCCGTCGCCAGGTTCACGATCGATACCTACGGACAGGTCGATCTGCTGGTGAACAACGCCGGACATGCCTCCAAGGTTCGCTCAATTCGCTGGGTGCAGCCCGACGAATGGGAGTCCGTTTTCAAGATCAACATCGACGCCGTGTTTCGTCTCACCCAGGCTTGCCTGCCCGACATGCTTGCCCGGGGCGAAGGCACGGTGATCACGACTTCGTCGATGGCCGCACTAACTCCCGGGATTGTGGGCGGCGCCCCATACTCGGCCGCCAAGGCCGCCTCTTACAACCTGATGCGGGGCCTCAATAGCGAGCTGCGCGGGCAGGGAATCCGGGCCACGACCATCATCCCGGGTGAAGTGGATACGCCGATTCTGGAGGGCCGGCCCAAGCCCCCTAGTGCCGACGCGCGGGCGACGATGATGCAGCCGGAAGACATTGCCAGCGCGATCCTGCTGGCCGCCACAATGCCCCATCGAACGCTCGTCGAAGAAATCGTACTCACCCCGACCCAGCCGCGCGACATGGAAGACGAACTGAAGGTCGCCAGGAGTGCCGGCTCCGCCCCATCCAGCAGTTATTGATATCCGCCCCATCCAGCAGTTATCGATACTTGCGCAGCGAATGGACCAGGACGACCAACGGGAGTCCGCAGATATACGGCCGCGCGTTGCTTGCCGAAGGCGCATTTGCCGCGCAGCCGTCAATCGTTCCGCGTCAGAAGTTGCTTCGCCGCCGTGCCGATTTCGGCCGCCTCGTCGCGCGTGACCTCGCAAAGCGGCGGTAGCAACGGCCCCATGTCGGCGACCCCCGCCTGCGAGACGGCGGTATGCAAGACGCGAATCGGGTTGATCGCGTTGCGGAGGTCTTCCAACGGCGCAAACTGTCCTCGGATCGCTTCGGCCCGATCGCGATCACCGGCCTTGATCGCTTCCAGCATCTGCATCGACAGCCGGGGGGCGACACAGACGCAACCGGATGTGAAGCCGGAGAGGCCAAACTCGAGCAGGTGGGTGATCGCCGGTTGCTCGCCGATCCCGCTGACGATCCGCGATGGTCCGACTTCATCAACCAATTCACGCAAGTAGGGATCGATGGACGTGTCGTCGCGGACAACCGCGTACTTGATCCAAGCCAGCACTCCATCATTCATCAACTGCTTGACCCGCGGGACGTCGATGTAGCCGTCGTGCTTGATATATAGAACAGCAGGACGATCAATCTTTTCGACGAAATGCCGTGCCGCTTTGGCCACGCCGGCCGGTGTTACCACGTCCCGCGTCGGCAGCATCATCGCCGTGGGAAACGGCATGTCGCGAAGAATGGTGGCCTGGTCCATCATCATGCCAAACGACGGACCGACCGAGGGAATCACCAACGTCTCCTCGCCGGCTGTTTCCGCCAGCATGTCGACCAGGTCAGCGTACTCGCTCAGCCCCACGTGGTACAAAATCGCGTTACCGCCATACAGCAGGGTCCGCACCCCACCTGCTTCCAAATGACCTATCTGTTTCGCGTTCTCTGCCGCATTCAGCGACAGGTCGGCGTTCCGAGCCAACGGGGGCACGGCAATCACGGAAGCGGCGAGCGTGGCGGGGGTGATCGCTTCGATGTTCATGTCGGTCAAAGGTTCCTGTGCTGGGGTAGCAAGCGAGTGGTCTGGAAGGGTCCCATCCTAACGTGGCAGGGCCGCAGTGAAAAAGGGAGCGGTCCAAAATCTGTTACGCTCCGCCTGGTCGCCGGCAACTGACGCCACTTGAATGACGTTGGCCCCGTCAGCGCGCCAACGTCATTCCGCGCCCCGTGCTCGGTTCGGCGCTCCAGCAACCGTCCGCAGCTCATTCCGGCAAGCCGAATGGATTGTCATCATCCATCGTATTCGGCGGAGGGGCTTCTTCAGGAGGTGCAACCGGATCCAGGTCGGGCACGAAGTAGGCGTCGCCGGAGGACGCATCCGGCGACGACAGGACACGCCGGCCTGCTTCCCGTCGACGAAGTTCCAGATACGATCCGGTGGACAAACGGTCCTCATAACCCGGACCGGCCTCGACGACGATCGCGGATGCCTCCAACAGCCGCTGGTGGCCGACGTTGCTATGATGACAACGCATCTGACATAGACCACAGCCGACACATTGATCCGGCAACACAACCGGTGCCAGAAACCCGGACCCCGGAATCGGATTCCCGTCGGCGTCGCTTCGCGTATGCACGCGCGTGAATTCGATTGCGTGGTATCCCGCCGCCACGCATTCGTCAACGCACAACTGGCACGCCTCGCGATTGGCAAATGGCAAACAGGTTTCCTGATTGACAATCGCCAGACCCATCCGGGCGACTCGCTTCTCCTCCAACGGAAGCGCGCGGATCGCGCCGGTCGGGCAGACTTGCCCACAGGCATTGCAACTGGATGCGCAGCCGGCCCAATCCGCCTCAACCAAAGGCGTCCAGAGCCCCTCCAGGCCCTGTTGAAAACCTTCCGGCTGGAGAACGTTGTTGGGGCAGGCCTTGAAACACTCGCCGCAGCGAATGCAGAGCTGCAGGAATTCGGCTTCCGGAACGCTGCCCGGCGGACGCACCGGCAGGTTGAACTCATTGCCTGGCCGTTGGGCACCGGTCGCCTTGGTGACCAGCGCGACCGTGGCCCCGCCCACGACGGCTGCCGTGGCGCCGGCCGCCAGTGACAGGAAGCCGCGTCTGCCGAGCGACGTTTCTCCTGTGGGTGGGTCGCCAACCGCTTTCAATTCGACCACATTCCAACGCTCGACAAACTTGATCGCGTGCGTCGGACAGACGCCGCCGCAGGTCTGGCAGAGCGTGCAGTCCGTAACGCGCGTGGTGAAGTCCGGCTTGATCGCATCAAAAGGACAGATTTCGACGCACTTGTTGCAATGGATGCACGTCGATTCCACCTTCCGCTCGCTCGCACGGAACAGATTCCCCACCGAAAACACGGCGCCGCTCGGACAGACATACTTGCACCAGAAGCGGGGACGCAGGAAGCCCAAGCCGAGTACCGCGGCGAACAGAACGAAACGAAATGCGATCTATGCGGGCACGGTACGTGTACGTATAGATCGGGCGTTGAACTTTGTCGCTCGCCGCAGCCGATGGAGGCGAGTCGGTTTGACGCCAACTTGCGTCTCAGAACGATTCTAGCA
>JAUIGN010000023.1 GCA_030430075.1 bacterium | reverse complement strand
TTCTGGCTACATTTATGCACTACAAAAATCGGCCTAAAGCGAATGCCGAAAAGGGGATCCTCGAAAAAAACGGCCCAAATCTGGTTCAAGTACGGGCTAATGAATGGTCTGGGCGAATGCCCAACGGCTGATGAATCGTGCGTAGGCAATGTGCGGGTATGTGGTGACGGCATGTTCCTGCAGCAATGCCAGATCGCAATCCGTCATGCACATCGCGACCTGCGGAAGGGGCAAAGCGTCCCTGCCGTCGTTACCTCAAGAGGGCTGGTAATCGCGGGCTTCCTCGATCCCGGATCAAGCCAGGATTTGGCGAACAACTTGGGCCTCTTCCTGGACGCCGGTGAGGCGTTCGTCGAGTCCCCGATGCTGGACGGTGAAACGGGCGTGGTCGATCCCCAGTTGGTGCAGGATGGTCGCATTGAGGTCGCGGATATGGACCGGGTCGCGGACGATGTTGTAGCTGAACTCGTCCGTCTCGCCGTGCGTGACACCACCCTTGATTCCGCCACCCGCCATCCACATCGTGTAACAGCGAGGATGATGGTCGCGGCCGTAGTTGGTCTTGGTCAAGGTGCCTTGACTGTAGATCGTTCGCCCAAACTCGCCGCCCCAGATCACCAGCGTGTCATCCAGCATACCGCGGCGTTTCAGGTCCTGGATCAGTGCCCAGGCCGGTTGGTCAACTTCCTTGGTTTGCCGCCGCAGGTTGCTGGGCAATCCGCTATGGTGGTCCCAGCCCCGATGAAAGATTTGCACAAACCGCACACCCCGTTCTGCCATGCGGCGAGCCAGCAGACAGTTGTGTCCGAACGTGCCCGGCTTGGCGACGTCTTCACCGTACAAGTCAAGCACGTGCTGCGGTTCGGCCGAGATATCAACCAGCTCGGGCACGGCCGTCTGCATGCGGAACGCCATCTCATACTGCGCGATCCGCGTTTGCGTCTCCGGGTCACCGAGTGACTCGAAGATTCGTCGATTCATCGCCTGGAGCCGATCCAACATCAGGCGACGTGCTTTGTCGCTGACGCCGTTGGGATTCGAGAGGTAAAGGACGGGGTCTCCTTGCGCGCGGAAGGCGACACCGGCGTGGATCGAGGGCAAGAACCCGCTGCCCCAGAGGCGCGAGTAGAGCGCCTGGCCGCGGGGCGCACAATTCAAGACGATGAATTCCGGCAAGTTGCGGTTCAACGTCCCCAAGCCGTAGCTGATCCAGGCCCCCAGCGTAGGTTTTCCCGGAATCTGATTCCCGGTTTGGATATACGTGATCGCCGGGTCATGGTTGATCGCTTCGGTCCACACCGTGTGAATAAATGCCAGGTCGTCGGCCATGGAACCGGTGCGGGGCAAGAGTTCACTGACCGCCTTTCCGCAGGCTCCATGCCGCTCGAACTGAAACATCGACGGGGCAATGGGAAATCGCGGTTGCGAGGCCGTCATGGTCGTCAGCCGCTGTCCCTTCCGTACGGACGGTGGCAGATCCTGATCAAACCAGTCGGTCATGGTCGGCTTGTAGTCGAACGTATCAAGCTGCGAAGGGGCGCCGGCCATGAAGAGCCAAATCACGCGTTTGGCCCGGGGCGGGAAGTGGGGCAGACCCGGCCTGCCGCTCGCCGACGCTTCCTGCCGCGATCCCGTGAGCGAGGCCAACGCAGCCGCTCCCAGCCCCTTACCCGCTCGGCCAAAGAACTGGCGCCGCGTCTCTTGCGTAATCCACTCGTCGATCGGATGAACGTTCATATTGATTGACAACGCTACTTATTAAGGAAATCGTCTCGGTTCATCAGCATATTGGCGATCATGGTCCAAGCGGCCAGTTGGGCCGGATCGAGCTCGCCGTGCGGAGAACTCTCGCCGACCTGCAGCAACGCCTCGGCTGCCGCCTTGTCGTGGCCAAACACCTGTTCCAACTCGGCGGCCGCTGCTGTGATATCGTTAATGTCCGCCGGGCTGGGGGGACGGCAGAGCACTTGGCGGATCATCCAGCCGGCCCGTTCGACCGCATCACTTCTCGCCGCGAGCGTCCGCTCGGCAAGCCGCCGAGCGGCTTCGACAAACTGCGGATCATTCATCAAGACCAACGCCTGAATCGGCGTGTTGGTCCGCTCGCGACGGACCGTACATTGCTCGCGAGTCGGCGCGTTAAAGGCAGCCAGCGATGGAGGCGGAGAGGTCCGTTTCCAAAACGTGTACAAGCTTCGTCGGTACAGGGCGTCGCCGGAATCCCGCTTGAAAACACGCGTGTTACTGCCGGTAATCGCCACCACGTTCCACAGGCCTGAAGGCTGATACGGTTTGACGCTGGGACCGCCCACCTGCCGTACCAACAGGCCGCTCACCGCCAGCGCCTGGTCGCGCAGCACTTCGGCATCCAGACGCATCCGAGGGCCGCGGGCCAGAAAACGATTTGCGGCGTCGGCAGCCAATTTCTCCTTCGTCACCCGGCTGCTTTGACGATAGGCGGCAGACGTCACAATCAACTTGAGAATGTGATTGACGTCCCATCCCGATTCCACGAACTCGACCGCCAGCCAGTCAAGCAACTCGGGGTGCGACGGTCGGGATCCCATGACGCCGAAATCTTCGGACGTCTGCACCAGGCCGCTGCCGATCACCGACTGCCAGAGCCGGTTGACCATGACGCGGGCCGTGAGCGGATGATCCGGATCGACCAACCAAAGCGCCAGCCCCAGTCGATTTCTAGGCTGCCCGGCCGGCAGAGCGGGCAGAACCGCGGGTACATCCGGCCTCACCTGATCCCGCCGCTGGTCGTACTCACCCCGTTCCAGAACCCAGGCGCGTGGCGGCGATGGGCGCTCTTGCATGACAAGCGTCGTGGTCGATCGTCCGTAGATGTAATCTCGCCGCAGTTCGGACTCCGCCAATTCCCGCGCGACCTGACTCGTTTCCTTGTCCAGGTTCAGGCGGTAATACAACGCGATCAAGTCACGCTGGTCCGGTGAGAGATCGGCCCAGGCTGCGCCGGACTGCACCACGTCATTCAACTCGAACTCGCGAACCAGCAGTTGCACCTCCTCGTCGCTGAGAAAACGGCGATAGACGCGGACATCGCTGAGCCCGGCGGTCGGAAGGCCCTTGCCGATTGTCAGAGGAGTGTCGGGCAGGTCGACGGCATCAATCAACTCCTCATTCGGGTTCCGCAGAAACGCCGGCCTTCCGTTGGCCAGGATGCTAATGGACGAGGTGCACTGACCACCCGAGT
Source organism: bacterium (assembly GCA_030430075.1). Taxonomy (GTDB): domain Bacteria; phylum Planctomycetota; class Planctomycetia; order Pirellulales; family Pirellulaceae; genus ARS98. The sequence goes on along the minus strand of JAUIGN010000023.1, from coordinate 108,314 downwards.
ACCGGACACAGACATGTTGCCATGACTTCGGCCGGAGCGCCTCGTTGTCCGGCAGAAGCCCTTGAATACGTTTTCCCGTGCCGTCGGCAATCTCAAACCGAACGTCTCCGCGGCTGTTGCTATTGATCTTCCAGCCCAGATTCTTCCCGGCCTTGGATTTGGTCATCCGTTGGAAGAGATCTTTGGCCGGCAAGACGCGGTCCGGGGTGCGGAACCAGAAACTGATCGTCAATGCCTGATCGGTACGCCCCGGCGGAAATTCCACCTTCATCTCGCCGTCGCCGCCAAACCGCATACCTCGTCCCGCTGTTGGATGGTCGGTGGCCCATGTCGCGGAAGACGGCAGGGCAACACCATCCGAATCTCCCTCGGACAACGGCAGCCACAAGACGAGTTCTTCGTCCGTCGCCTTGACGGGATGTTGTGGAATGGCCGGGCGAGCGTCCCACCACTCGCGAACCGCAACTTCCGTTGTAGCCAGTTGCGATCGCCATTGACGCCGCCTCGCCTGCAAGGCTTCCCACTCCACAGCGAACGGCTCGGGCGGCAAGGCGACGACCGGCGGCGTATCCTTCTTGTTCCCATCCATGGCCGGCTGCGTCGTGTTGTTGAAGAAGGCGCCCAGTTGATAAAACTCTCGCTGCGAGATCGGGTCGAACTTGTGGTCATGGCAAACCGCACAGCCCGCCGTGAGCCCGAGAAAGACGGTGGACATCGTTTCCACGCGGTCGACCATGTAGCGCACATCGAGCTCGGCGGGAATCGCTCCACCTTCCGATGTGGTGATGTTGCAGCGACTGAACCCGGTCGCGATCTGTTGAGCGCGCGTCGGGTTGGGCAGCAAGTCACCCGCGAGTTGCTCGACGACAAACTGATCGAACGGCATATTGGCGTTGAAGGCGTCGATGACCCAATCACGATACGGCCAGATTTCGCGGTAGTTGTCGACATGCATGCCGTGCGTGTCGCCGTAGCGAGCCGCATCCAGCCAGAACCGGGCCCGATGTTCGCCGGCGTGGCTGGAACCCAGTAAGTGATCGACATACTGGTCAAAGGCGCCGGCAGATTCGTCCGCGATGAACGACCCCAGCAACTCCGGGTCGGGGGGAAGCCCGGTCAGATCAAGCGCTGCGCGACGTGCCAGCGCGTGGCGGTCCGCAACGTCGTTGGGCTCCAATCGTCGCCTACGCAACTCGGCGAGGATGAAGTGGTCAACCGGATTGCGGGCCCAGGCCCTGACACCTTCCGGCTGCGGCAAGTCGGGACGCCGCGGCTTGATGAACGCCCAGTGCGCTTCCCACGGCGCGCCGGCATCGATCCACTCGGTCAAGAGCCGCTTGGCGCGCACGTCCAACGGCTTTCCGAACGCCGGCGGCGGCATGACGAGATCCGGATCGTCGCTCATGATCCGCTCGATCAATTCCGATTCGTCAGCCGCGCCGGGTACGACCGCGCCGGACGCCAGCGCCCCGGTCCGCTGATCCAAACGCAGATCCGCCTCGCGGCTGGCCGAGTCGGGGCCGTGGCAGGCAAAACAGTGCTCCGAAAGTATCGGACGAATATCGTTGTTGAAGCGAATTGCCGATTGTCGCGCTCCGTCCTGGGCATCGAGGACCGCGGCCGCCACGGCCAGGCACAGCGAGAGACAACCGAGCAAGCAAGTGTTCCATGATCGCCTGTTCATTGTTCAAAGCCACCTGCGTGAGTGTCTGGAAGCAAGGGCCGCAGCGAACCGCAGCGACCTACATGACCTGCCGTCATCGCCATGCACTGCATGACCTACGACATGTACAGGATGATCGACGGTGCGCGTTGGCGCATCCGGCTACCCTTTGAAGAGTTCGTGGTCGGCGTCACCGCCACTGATCAAGTAGGCTAACAGATCCAGGATTTCGTCTTTCGTCATCTGCTTGAACAGGCCGACCGGCATCGGGGAGGTCTTCGAAACCACGAGCTCTTCGATCTGCTTGCGATCGATATTAACCCGTTGGTTCGGGTCGGTCAGGTCCGTGTTGAGCGTCATGGAGTCGCCGTTCAGGTTGACGACCACGCCCGTATGCACCTGCCCGGACTCGGTGACAACAGTGATCGCCGAGAACTGCTCATTGATGACCTTGCTGGGATGGATTACCTGATCCAACAAGTCATGGGGTGAATAGCGACGACCCGCGGACGTAAGGTCAGGGCCGGTCATGCCGCCTTGGTTGCCGAATCGATGACAGGCGTAGCACCCGGCAGCGGCGAACATCCGTTGTCCGTTGGAGAAGTCTCGGCCCTGCAATTCCGTCCGCGCGGCGGCGGAAAGTTCATCGAGCGTCCATTCCTTGACGGGTCGTCCGGCAAACACTTCGCCCAAGTTCTCCAAGGCAGATTTCCGTTCGGGCTTTCTTGCCAGCAATTCGGCCATGGCGGTCTTCTCTGCCTCGCTGAGCGACGCGACGGCGTCATCTCGGATAAACTGAATGAACCGTTCGAAGCTGGCACCTCCCCGGTAGTTGGCGGCTTTGAGAAACCACTCGAAATATGCGGCCCGCAACTCCGGAGTCCAGCCGTTTTCGAGCATTCGAATCGACCGCGCGTACTGCATTTGCTCCTCTTGCGTCGGCGCGGATTCGATGAGGGCCAGTGCTTTCTCCGCCACTGTCGGAGACTGCAACCAGGCCAGCGTCTCGCAGAGGAGCCAGTTGAGAGCGGGAGAATCGGAGGGGAAGAGCGGGTCAAGGTTGGCGATCAGCCGATCGACCGTCGCTTGGTCCGGCCGGCCAAAACGGTTGAGGACAATCTGGGTCGTCCGTTGCAACGTGAGCTGCGATGTGCGGTCGAGCTGTGCCGGGTCGATCGCCAGGATTGCTTCCAAGAGCCGCGTCCGCATTGCCGTATCAGCGGGCGGCGTCTGCTCGGTCCGATGTTGGGGGCAGACGCCCGTGATCCGGGCCAGGGCCAGCAACGCTTCAACCTGCCGGGCGGGATTGCTCTCTGCGAATGCCTTATCGGACCAGCTTTCCGCCGGTTGGTGCTCGATGGCAGTACGCGCGGCGAAACGAATGAAACGGTCCCGGTGTGAGAGGTACGGCCAGGCAACCTCCACGGCCTGTGGATCCTGGCGGCCATGAAACGCCTCCAATTTATGCCGCGTGCGGCGCGCGGCCGAATCATCCTTCCCTGCTTCGACTTCCGCAGTGGGTTCGTCCCCGACGTAGGTCACGCGGTAAAGGCCCGACTGGACCCGGCGTCCGCCGATCGTGAAATACATGGCGCCATCATTCGGATGGATGATGGCGTCGGTTATCGGCAACGGCGCGCCGGTGACAAACTCTTCCTTCGTCGCCTTGTACGTGGATCCGTTCGGTGTCAAATGGACGGCGTACAGCTTGCCCCAACTCCAATCCAGTGCGTAGAGGGCGTTCTGATAGCGGGCCGGAAAACGGGCACCGTACCCGAAGGTCATGCCGGTTGGCGAACCCGGACCGATATCGAGCACGGCCGGCAGGTTGTCCGCATAAAACGGCATCCGCTTACCCGCACCGTTGCGCCAACCGAATTCGGCCCCGCTCACGACATGGCAAATCCGTGTCGGGCGATACCAGGGAGTGTTGAAGTCGTATTCCATGTCGGCATCGTATGTAAACAGCTCGCCGTCCCGGTTGACCGCGGCGTCGAAGATATTGCGAAATCCAGAGGCGTATGCCTCGAACTTCTTGCCGTCCGGGCTGACGCGATAGACGATCCCCCCCGGGGCCAGAACGCCCCGATTATGCCCGCGACCATCCGGCATGCTGGGCAGCAGATGGTCTTCGCCCCAAACACGTCGTACCTGAGAGCTGTCGGCCAGTTCCGGCGGAGTCGTGTTGTTTCCGGTGATTAAGAACAGGGCCTTGCCATCGGGGGTCGGGACCACGGCGTGCACACCGTGATCACTCCTGGAAGGGACCTCGCGCAGCATTTCGACCTTGTCCAAGTGATCGTCGCCGTCGCTGTCCGTGATCCGATAGAGGCCGGACGGGATCTTTCGTTCATAGTCGTTGACCCCGACGTACAACGCATCAAACGCCCAGACCATCCCGTTGACGGCTCGAATCTTCGCCGGCACTTCCTCGACGTCCGCCGCTTGCACCGCTTCCCCGACCGGTGGCGGAGTGATCCGGTACATCCCGCCGAACTGGTCACTGACCAGAATCCGACCCTTGTTGTCCGTGCAGAGATTCACCCATGAACCTTGATCCTGCCCTGGAACCGAATAGAGCAACTCGACCTGAAACCCTGGCGCCGCGGTGATTCGATCGATGGGTGTGGCCTTGTTGCCTCCGATGGCCGGCCCCACGGTGCGAGGCCGCGGCCGGCGACGAGCGGGGCGCTGTTTTGCTTGTCCCTGTTTGTTGGCCTGACCTTTGGCCTGCGGGGCGGTGCCTTGTTGCGCGGCCGGCTCCGCCGAAACGGTCCCGGTTGACGACCACAGGTGGAGCGAGAGGATGGCGAGCGTAAGGCAGCTTGCAGCCACGACAAGACGATGATTCATGAGTCTTCCTTTGCGATCCGCCGCGGGGGCGAGGCGGACTTGGTGCGATGGTTCATTTCGGCCCGACGCGACGGGGCACGAACATTTTTCTGGAGGCAGCAACCGTGAGCCGACAATGGAAGCCGAGCACGACCGCATGGCGACGGTCGCGATCAGCGACGGGGGGAACCGTTCTCGAGCCATTCCGTCCGTCATCCGGTGCATCACGGAATGTGGCCTGCCGCTCCGGCAGGACGTGCCACCAACAAGTCCATGTACTTGCTGAGCGCTGAAATGCTGCAGCTTGCTTCGGTTTCGTTCTAAATCGCTTCGACTTTCCAACCGGCTTGGAATTCGGGTACCAGGAACTGTTCGACGTTGGCGTTGCCGGTTGCTTCAAACTTGGCGGCGTTCCAGTCGAAGCCGCCTCCCGCCCGGAAGGCGGCGTTCGCCAACAGCACGGACTCGGCGAGGGGGCCGGTGTAGTCGACAAAGTCGCAAGATGACCGCTCGCCGCCCTTGCAGGCCGTGATCCACTCCTGATAAAAGCCGGGCGACTTGGGGATCGTTTGAGGCGGCTTTTCCGCGGAACTGCCATCGTTGAGCGTCACCTGGTAGCCGTTAAAGCCGGCGGCGATCGTCCCCTTCTCGCCGACAAACAGGGTATTGCCGTGCGGTTTTGTTCGATGCTGGTTGAAGACCGAATCCAAGGATCCGTGCCACCAATGGAGCGTCAAGGCACGGTGGCCGTCTTCCGCCGGAAACTCGAGCCGGGTTTTCATCGATTTCGGCGTCCGTTGAGGATCGATCTCCGCCGCCGCTGGCACGTGATCCAGATCGACCCGGTGGGGGTATTTTAACTGCAGCGCCCAGAAGGGAATGTCGAGAATATGGCAGCCCCAGTTACCGGTCTCACCGGTTCCATAGTCCCACCAGAACCGCCACTTGTAGGGACAGTACTCGGGCGAATAACGCCGTGCGGCAACCGGGCCTTGCCAAAGTTCCCAGTTCAAATGGCTCGGAACCGGCGGGAAGTTTTTCGGTTTGGCCGGCATGCCGCGTGAACCGCCGATCGCACAATAGACTTCCTTGATCTCTCCAATCATCCCGGAACGAACAGCTTCCACCGTGCGCGCCATCCCGTCGTTGGCGTGACGTTGGTTGCCAAGTTGCGTGGCCACATCCATCTTCTTGGCCAGCCTGGTCAGTTGGCGCGTCTCCCATACCGAATGTGCCAGAGGCTTCTCGAGGTACACATGCTTGCCCATGGACATCGCTTGATGGGCCGGATGAAAGTGCGTGTGATCCGGCGTGCTGATGACGACCGCGTCGATTTGCTTGTCCAGCTTGTCAAGCATCACCCGGTAGTCCTGGAATTTGCGTGCCTTGTCAAATTGCTGAAACCGGGAACCGGCCTTCTGTTCGTCCACGTCGCACATCGCGACGATGTTCTCTCGCTTGACGCCGCCGACATTGGCAGAACCGCGACCACCGACGCCGATGCAGGCGATGTTAAGCTTCTCGTTCGGCAGGGCGGCGCGCGCGGCGGTTGCGGCGCCGAGCCAATAGCCGCCGCAAACTGCTGCAGTCGTTTTCAGGAATCGGCGTCGAGACTTCGTTGGTTGTTGCATGGAAAATTCTCGCGTTGGGACGATTGAGTGTCAGGTAGGTTGATCGGGCGACGGACATGTCGAGCGGCTCGCTCGTTGAGCGCCGTGTCGTCGCCATCGAACACGCTCAGCGATCTTGCTTCTTCGCGCTGGTCTGGTGATTTGCGGGAATGGGACTTTCGAATCCGAGATAGGCGGCAGGCTTGACGCCGTGCGCGTAGCCGCCATTACGGAACGTGTTCGGCTGGTAGGGCCCGACAAAGTCGATCGGCAAATTCGCCGTAATTTTGTCTTCCAAGCCAAGCATCCAATAGGTCGCATTAATCAACATCCGGCGGTAGCCATCATTCAGGATGTCTTCGGAGGCGCCGTAGAGGGACGTGAATACCCGCCCCTGCTTGCCGCTGGCGGACGTGTAGGTACGTGTCCATTCGGACGCCATGGGTGGCTTGGATGCATCCACCAAGCCATCCGCCTCCATGCTCAGCAACGGCTGTGCCATCGTGAGAATGGTCCAATCGTCCTGCGGTTCGGCGTTGTAGCCGCCCGCCATGACGTGAATCTTGCTGACACCCTTCAGAATCGGATGCTCGGCTTGTTCAGGTACCACGGTAATCCGCGTGCTCTGCTGGTGATTCCTTCCGTAGTGGCCGACCCAGGTTTGCCCCAACACCTGGTGACCGAACCCTCGTTCGTACCCGGCAACTTTGGACTGAAAGTCGTATTTGGAGTACTTGCTGGGCTGCTTTCCATAGCGGAAACCGTGTGTCGAGGTTCGCAGGCCCATCACCGGACCGCCCCGATTGAGATACTCGTCGATATATTTCATCTGTTCGTCCGGCAACGCCTGAAACCGGGTGAACATGATCATGCCGTCCGCAGAGCGCAGTGCCTCCAGACCGGGGATGTTGGAAGCTCCGGCTTTGATTTCACCGTTTTCGTCGAGCCCAAACAGGACGGTGCAATCGAAGCCATGGTGCTTGGCCAAAATTCTGGCCAACGCCGGCAGCGTTTCTTCGCCCCGATATTCGTGATCACTGGCAATGAAGACCAGGTGCTTTCCCTGCGAGATCGACTCCGTGCCCTGATATCGGACCGGGTTCAATACGGATTTCGCCCCACCCTCATTCGCTTGTGCGGCCTCAGCGAGCGAATCGAGTTCGTCGAGCTTGAATCGGACGCTCAAGATGTAGGGGGATTCACCTTGATCCCAATGCCCATAGGTTGTAACCACAAACGTATCGTCCGGCAGCAGTTCAACTCCCGGATACGTGGTGTCGTACCCCTTGGTGTTGTCCTTCAGGCGAACTGCATACTGGCCATTGCCGCCGTTAACGATGTCGTCCCAGGTTCCCACCCAGCCGACCCAGTCTCCTTCAAACGGGCGGTCCTTCCGTTTGGACGTGGGCGAAATGCACCGAAAACTGATGAAGAGCCGTCCGTCCGGTCCATACTTTCCCGTGTGCCGATCGCCGGTCAGGGCAAGGGGGACTTCACGTGGCTCCGACCAGGACTGTCCTTCGTCGTGTGAAAAGATCACGTGTGAGTTCTTCCGGCGGGCATTCTCTCGCAACAACACGGCCATCGTTTTGCCGTCCGGCGAGCGAATACAACCAGGTTCACAGAGATTGACTTCCGCAGACTCAAATACGACTTCGGGGTAGGACCAAGTCAATCCTCCGTCGGTGGAAAACGTCTTGAACAGCTTGAACGTCGACTCTCGCTTACCGTTCTTCGTGAAGAATCGACCGTCGTCGTGAAACATCGCCAGGTAGTGTCCTTTTCCGGTCGAAAGGGCTTCGACGAACCCCATCACGACGATTCCCCCCCAATCGCCGACCGGCTTGAGTTCGCTCCAATGGGCGCCGTCGTCTTCGCTCACGGCGAGCCTCGCCGGGTACAGGCCGGACCACATGATGATCCGTTTCGTGCCGTCGGGACCGATCACACGGTGGAGCGTCGGTACCTCTTGGGACGTCGCCCAGCTGTCGGGAGTCGGCAAGCGTTCACTCCAGGTCAGCCCGCCGTCGGTGCTCCGTTTGTAGACGATGGCACCGCGACCATGCCCGCGAGGATAGACACACAGAATCGTCTTGCCGTCTTCCAGCAAGCACGTCGTCGGGTGTCCGAGGTACTGGCCGGCTTCTCGATCGACGACCACCTGACGGGACGTCTGGCCGTCAAGGTCGATCGTCTGCGGGTAGCCATCCGGTTCGGCGGCGGCAGAACAAGTCGCTGCGCCGATCAGCATCAGGACAGCCAAGAAAAATCGCATGGTGTGGACTCCTTAGGGGTGACTCAAGTCGATGCGGCGCGGGTCTCCACCCGCTGTTCGGCACAGGTTTCGGCCGACTGCTCGGCGCGGGTCTTCATTGGTCGCTCGGCGCGGGTCTCCGACCCCGCCGAAACGGCCGACCGCAGGTCTCCAACTCATATCGCATAAGCTTGCTTCTGCAGCCCAAGCCGTTCCAAACCGAGTCAACTCTTAACCAACGGCGATCCTGCTTCTTGCCGGCACTCTGACAATCGTGGGAAGCCTTTACTTTAACGGGAAACGGTCGGAATTGCCAAACCGCTCGGACCCGCCTGGACATCCGGATCCGCGCGGCAACCGGCCTTGATCCTGGTCGCTGCCGGTGCGCAGTCGGCGCCGATTGACGGAGTTCGCAGAAGCATGCACAATCGGAGCCCGCCTGGGCTGCCGTTGTCGACGATGCTGCACAGCATCGCACTTCGTCGATGTGCGGGGCAGGAAACCGGCCCAGTGGCGTGCCGCTTCGCGACCGGGACGAGCGAAGCGGTTCAAGCTGGTTTTCCCGCGGGCATTTTCCGCTCGCCGGAGGCCCCGCTCGCCCCAATACCGGCGTCCGTTGCCCTCTTCGCATGCACCTTTTTTTCGAGCGGATCCCCATGGGCAACCAGTCGAGGTGGCAGTCGAGCTGGGTCAGTCAGCGACTAACCCGCGCCTCGCCGGCAACCTTTTCGGCTTACTGCATCGTGGCGGCCTTCGGCACGTACTTTTGCATGTACGCATTTCGCAAGCCGTTCACCGCCGCCACGTATGACGACACGGTGTGGCTGGGGATCGGGTTCAAAACGATTCTCATCGCGTCACAAGTCTCAGGCTACACGTTGTCCAAATTCATCGGGATCAAGGTGGTCTCTGAGATGCCGTCGCGGCATCGGGCGGCGACGATCATCGGTCTGATTGCCATTGCCGAATGCGCCTTGCTGCTGTTCGCCGTTACACCGCCACCGTGGAATTTCATCTGGCTCTTCGTCAACGGCCTGCCGTTGGGGATGGTGTTTGGCCTGGTGCTTGGCTTTCTGGAGGGGCGTCAAGTAACCGAATCGCTGTCAGCCGGGCTCTGTGCCAGCTTCATTCTGGCCTCCGGGTTCGTCAAGTCGGTGGGCCGGGGCCTGATCCAGGACTATCGGGTGGACCCGTACTGGATGCCGTTTCTAACCGGCCTCCTGTTCCTGCTCCCGCTGCTGCTGTTTGTGTGGCTACTGGCCCAAATCCCCCCGCCGTCGGCCCAGGACGAGGCATTGCGGTCCAAGCGGCTACCGATGAACGGCGATCAGCGGCTGATGTTCTATCGCCGTCATGCGGTCGGCCTGACCGGATTGCTGGGAATCTATGTGCTGCTCACCATCGTCCGCAGCATTCGCGATGACTTCGCCGTCGAAGTCTGGCAGCAGCTCGGCGTCGACGACAGGCCGGCCGTGTTCGCCCGTTCGGAATTCTGGGTCATGATCGGCGTTGTCCTGATCAACGGACTGACGATCTTGATTCGCGACAATCGGACTGCCTTTCTCTCATCGATCGGCCTCTTGTGTGGCGGATTTGTGGTTGTCCTGCTGGCCGTCGGCGGCCATCTTTCCGAGCGGCTGGCCCCGATGCCGTTCATGGTGCTGCTCGGGCTGGGGATGTACATCCCTTACGTGGCCTTTCATACCACGGTTTTCGAGAGGTTCATGGCGGCCTTCCGTGAGTCGGGAACGATCGGCTACTTGATGTATCTGGCCGACTCGGCCGGCTATCTGGGCTATATTGGGGTGATGGTCGTGCGCAACAGCAGCTCCGCAGAGTTCGACTTTTTGAGCCTCTTGCTCGTCGCCTCCGTTACGGTCTCACTGCTGGCCGCACTGATGACCGCCTTGTTGACGGTTCATTTTTTTGCCACGCTTCCCCGCCAACGTTCGACCGTCGCCCCCACGCACCACTTGCCTGAGGATTGATGATTTTGAGTCCTGACGCCTGTCGAGCCGATCTGCTGGTGATTGGGGGAGGAGCGCTCGGCGCATTCCATGCCTTGCACGCGGTCCGTCGCGGTCTGCGCGTCATGTTGCTCGAGCGGCACGGGGCGCCGCGCGGCGCCACGGTCCGTAATTTTGGGCAGGTTGTTCCGTCGGGCATGGACCGGCAGTGGCAGCCGCACGGCCGGGCCAGCCTCGAGATCTACAAGTCCCTGCAGGCAGAGTTTGACATCTCCGTGCGCCAGTTGGGGAGCATTTACCTGGCGTCCGACGACGATGAAGCGACGCTGATCGAGGAGCTGCAGCAGATCAACGCGGCGGCTGACTATCCGTGCGAGTTATGGACGGCCCGGCAGTGCCGGCAACGCTACCCCCAGCTTCGGCCGGACTATTGCCGAGGCGGACTGTTCTTTCCGGAAGAGGTTTCCGTCAACCCGCGGGTCATGATTCACCGGTTGCATCGATACCTCAATGAGCAGCCGCGGTACCAAAGCCGGTTTCGCACGGCAGTCGTCTCGTTGTCCGCCACAGCGCACGGACCGGTGGTGGCGACCACGTCCGACGGTGGCCTCTACGAGGCGGAAAAAGCGGTCGTTTGTTGCGGCAGCGAGTTTCAGACGCTCTATCCCCAGATGTTCCGGTCCGGTGCACTCCAAGCGGTCAAGCTGCAGATGTTGCGGCTGACGCCCCAACCGGGCATTTCCCTGCCGGGCAATATCCTGACGGGCCGGTCCATTCGCCGCTACGAGAGTTTTTCCCAGTGCGCCTCCTGGGCGGAAATCAAGGCCCGGGAACCCCAGGATCCATGTTGGCAGCAATGGGGCGTCCATATCCTCTTCAAGCAGGAGGTCGACGGCGGGATTATCCTCGGCGATTCGCACGAATATGCGCCGGCAGACCGGGTCGACCAACTCGACTTCGACATTCGTAACGACATCAACCAGTTTTTTGTGTCGGAGGGCCGGAAGATCCTGGACTTGCCCTCCTGGGACGTGGAAGCGGCCTGGTACGGCGTGTATTGCCAAACGAACGATCCCTCAGGCATCTTCACGACGACAATCGACAACAACATTCATGTCGTCACCGGAATCGGCGGTAAAGGCATGACCAGCAGTGCCGGATACGCCCATCACTCGTTGCAAGAGATTTACCATGATTGAGCTCGTCGTCTTTGACATGGCAGGCACGACGGTGGACGAAGATAACGTCGTGTACAAGACAGTGCGCGCCGCCGTCAACGCAGCCGGCTACGGGTTTTCACAATTGGAGGTGCAGGCGGCCGGTGCCGGCAAAGAAAAGTCGCAAGCGATTCGCGACGTGCTGGCCCTGGACGGCAAGCCGCACCCGGCCGACGAAGTAGAGGCCATCTTCGCGGATTTCAAACAGCGTCTCGCGCGAGCCTACTCAGACCTGGCCGTGCGGGAACAACCGGGCGCCTCCCAGGTGTTCGCCACGCTGCGAAACCGCGGCATCCGTGTGGTGCTCAACACGGGCTACGACCGGTCGACCGCCGTCGACCTCGTCAAGAAGATCGGTTGGAAGGTGGGCCAGGAAATCGACGGCCTGGTCACCGCCAGCGACGTCAGCCGCGGACGACCCGCCCCCGATTTGATCTTCCTGGCCATGGAGCAGTTGGGCATCCGCTCGGCCGCCGCCGTCGCCAAAATTGGCGACTCGCAGATCGACATCGAAGAGGGAAAGAACGCCGGCTGCGGCATGACCTTCGGCATCACCACGGGTGCGCAGGACGAACGGCAATTGCGCGCGTCTAATCCGACCGCCATCATTCGTGGGCTCGACGAGCTGCCCGATTTGCTGAGCACCCCGGACGCGCCGCGCACATCCGCCGAAACGCGCTGACGTCCGGTCTGCTCGGCGATCAACGGCACCGGGGTTGACGCCCAGCGGCTGATGATCGGTCCAGGCCGGTTTGCTGCCCTGTCAACACGTCGGGGCAACCGTGATTGGGGGCGCTCTACATCCCCGGAACAGTCCGCGCATTTCTTGAGTGGATTAACGATTACGCACCCCGCACGGCGAGCAGCGCGCAAAAACATCCCCTTGGTCAAGCGGGCTCGATCAAGGGGATGTGGTGCAATTCAGGCGGGTGCTTTGACCGCCGAACAGGCGAGATTACTCGGCTGCAGCCGAGGTGTCTGCCGAGTCTTCCGCGGGGGCGGCGGGGGCGGCAGCTTTCGCGGTCCGCTCGAGAACGCGGCGGAAGTTGTTCATCGAAAGGAGATGAATGTAGGTCAGCTCCAATTCGTCGGACTTGGCGAGCTCTGCCAACTTTTCCGGGGGCAGGTTCTTCAGTTTTTCGCGGCTCACGGCGAAGAAGCCGCCGATCGACTTCTTCTCGCCGCCAGGCAGCGTGAAGTCCGCCTTCATCGGCTCGAGCAACTCCAGTTCCTGCAGCCGCTTGCAGTAGGCTTGCGTGCGCATGAAATGCGCCTGGGACTCTTCCAGGAACTTCAGCATCCGACTGAGATACTCTGTCCGCTCGCCCTTGTCGTCGAATAGCCGCTGCCCCTTGCCTTCCTTGTTGCAGCCGTCCCAACTCTCGTCGACGCAAAGGGTGTACGTATTGTCCTTCTCAGAGAACACGAACGGGTAGCGGCGGACGAAGGCGGGGATGTAGTCGGCCGCCCAACTCCCATCCTCGTCAACATATTGGTTCTTGGTGCCTTCAATCCCCAAGATTACCACCGGAGCGACTGCGTCCTCATTGCCGGCGAACACGATCGTGTATTCGCTCGAGGCCGCCGTCATTTCGACCGCCATCAGGGGGACCGAATTGACATTTGCGGCAAAGCCAAAATCGGCTCGGTCGATGCTCAGATCGCCATGACGCTGGGGAGAGACAGGTGCGACGTTTTCGTAAAAGAGAAGTTGTGCCATGGGTCTTTTCGTTCCTATGGTTCTGGCAATGGGGTAAAAGCTTCCCGACGATGCACTCACGTTGCCATCGCCGACGCCGGTTATACTTTTTGTTTAACCAGATGAGCAGTGTAATCGTTCCCGAGGTCGTCGTGCTACCCACGAAAGGCACTTCTTGTGATTTTTTTTCGCCCGAAATACCCACCCGGGCGGGTGAATTCGTGGATGGATCATCGGTCGACCGGAAGACGGCACGTCCTCAGGCTCCACAACATTGGGGGGGGGGCGAATGGGAAAGCAGCGAAAGACCAGCCAGCCATGGGAGAAACCGCGGGGAAATCATGAGGAAACCATGGGGACAGGCACAAACCCGGTTCATTCATCAGCCGGCGGGCGTTAGCCCCGGTTGCGTCAATCGCGAAGGAAGCCGAAGAGAATGTTGAGACAGGCATCAACCCGTGAGCCTGGTCAAGAAGCTGCTCGCCCGGACGAATAGCCTCACATATCACGTTCAACAGACAATGAATTGGCAGGAGGCAACGAAATGAGTGCCCCCCAAGAGAGCCGAACCTTTAGGCGGGCGCAAGCCCGAGCCCATGCTTATCTAGGTAGCCCGGAGAAGCTGCGAGGACTCACACGGCAGGCGTCCTTGCAAGCCGCAGCGCTGGGAAAGCAGAGTGCTCTGACCAAAATTTGGAAGGACCTGTCCGTGACGTTCCGGCTGCTCGGCCAGCTTTGTGCGGGGGCGTACGACCGATTTCCGGTACGAAGCCTGTTACTGGTCGTGGCTGGGCTGCTTTATTTCCTTTGGCCATTCGATCTCGTCCCTGACGCCATCCCGTTCCTTGGCTGGCTGGACGATGCGACCCTGTTGGCGTTCGTGCTTCGCTCGATTCAATCCGACCTGGATGCGTTCCAGCGATGGGAACAGGCGGACTCGGCGGAGCCCACACTGCAAGCGGCCGGCCGGTTGCTCGCAGCGGAGACTGACGGTAATTCGGGATGAACGGCTCGGTTTCGCGTGAAGACCGGTCGAACATGGCGTGAGCAAGAATCGCGGTTTGACAAGCCGCGGGCGACAATTGAGAATTGCAGGCGTCCACCCCCCACCTCTTGAGCTCGATTCCCTATGCCCGTTGCCCACACCAGCCGCATCCGGCTCGCCAAACATGAAGGTCCTCACCGCACGGCCTTGATTGAGGGCTTCGAGAAGCCGCTCCACTTCGGCATCCACGGTGGCATCAAACATTTCTATCAAGAGAAGTATGGTCGAGAAATTTCCGGTCCGGAGTACCCGGCGACGCTCGACCATATGATCGCCGGTGTCGCCGGCTGACTGCTCGGCACCTTCGGGGCCGCACTGGACGTGCGGGGCATCAAATCCGCCGAAAATCTGGTCGCTGATGCCGAAGGCGACATTGGCGAAGTCGATGGCGTACTCCGGATCACCAGCATCCGACTCCACTTCCGGCTGACAGCCGATCGAAGCAGCCGCGAGAAAGTCGAACGTGTCCTGGCCAGTTATGCCGAAAAATGCCCCGCCTATCAAAGCGTCAAGGGTTGCATTGACTGCCACTGGGATTGCGAACTGACCGAGCCGTAAGGACGAGGTCGAGCAACAGCGAGCATCGGGCAGGGCATGTGCGCTGCGTTGGACCTGGTGGCGAGCGAACCCGTGCGGCGCGTATCTGGCCGCATGGTGCGTTTGGGTGATCGTGAGCGGTCTGCTGGGGTGGGGGTGCGACTGGTTGGCGACGATGCGGGAGCGGGGGAGACCTTGCGGTCGTGGCGGGTGCGGGGTCAGCAGACCCGCGCACAACAGAGGCGGGTGCGGGCCGAGCAGCGTTCAGGCGAGGATCTCGTGCACGACGCGTCCATGAACGTCGGTGAGGCGAAAGTCGCGGCCCTGGAACGGGTACACCAGCCGCTCATGGTCGATCCCCATCTGGTGCAGAATGGTTGCATTGAGGTCATGGGCTTCCATTCCATCTTCGACCACGTTGACGCTGTAGTCATCCGTCTTGCCATAGCGAATGCCGCCGCGAATGCCGCCGCCCGCGAGCCAGATTGAAAAGCAATGGCCGTGGTGATCTCGACCATAGTTCTCGCTGGTCAGCTTGCCTTGCGAGTAGACCGTGCGTCCGAATTCGCCACCCCAGACAATCAGCGTATCCTCCAACATGCCTCGCGACCTGAGGTCCCGCAGCAGGGCGGCCGTTGCCTGGTCCGTATCACGCGCTTGCAGGCGAATCTGCTTCGGCAGCGATCCATGCTGATCCCACCCCTGATGGAATAGCTGGATAAACCGCACGCCCCGTTCCGCCAGCCGCCGCGCCAACAGACAATTGTATGCGTAGGTTCCCTGCCGCCCGACGTCGGGGCCGTATGAGGCGAGGACATGCCGTGACTCCCGGTTGAAATCGAGCAACTCGGGAACGGACGCCTGCATGCGGCCGGCAAGTTCATACTGGGCAATGCGGGTTTCGATTTCCCGATCACCCACTTCCTCAAACTTGAGCGTGTTCAGCTGGCTCAGATAGTCGAGCATCTTCCGCCGCGTTTGGCGATCCACACCGGCCGGATCGTAGATGTCCAACACGGGTGCGCCTTGATTGCGAAACTTGATCCCCTGGTAGACGGAAGGCAGGAAGCCGCTACCCCAAAGTCGGTCGTAAAGGGGCTGTCCGGCCTTTCCGCTTCCCCGCGAACTCATCGCGACAAACGCCGGCAGATCCGTCGTTTCGGAACCCAATCCGTAGCTCAGCCAGGCGCCGGCGCTGGGCCGGCCGGGTATTTGTGAACCGGTCAGCAACATGGTGATCGCCGGATCGTGATTGATCGCCGTGGTATGCATCGAGTTGACAATACAAAGCTCGTCGGCCAGCTTGCCGGTTTCCGCCAACAGTTCGCTGATCGGCAAGCCGGCTTCGCCGCAGCGTCGAAACTTGAAAATACTGGGCGCCGTCGCAAACGAACTCTGCGCGTTGCTCATCGTCGTCTTGCGATCGTCCGGATAGACCGACTTGGGCACTTCTTCGCCGAATCGTTTTCGCAGCATGGGCTTGTCATCGAGCAAATCCAGCTGCGACGGACCTCCCGACTGGAACAGGTAGATGACGCGTTTCGCCCGCGGCCGAAAATGGGGCAGATGATCGAGCCCACCAACGCGTGTCGAATCCGGGGTGGTACGTCCGGCAGCTTCCTGCTCGAGCAATCCCGCCAGGGCCGCCACCCCGAGGCCGGCTTTGCCCAGGAAGTGACGACGGGTCATTTGACGGTGGTACTCGCTAAGCGGATTCATAAATTCCCCGGGGATCTCGCAGAGGTGGTTGGGCGAAGCAGCCGCGTCGCAGCATGCCGGCCTACTCCTTGGTGATCGCCTCGTCCAAGTTCATCATCAGTGAAGCGACCATCGTCATGGCCGCGTATCGTATCGGCTCCAACGCCTCATTGCGCGGGCTCTCCCCGACGCTCAGCAAGTCAGCCGCACGGTCCGGATCTTGATCAAACTCCTGGCGAAATGACTCGTACGCCGCCCGCAGCAGCTCCGCCTCGCCCGGCGTCGGCTTCCGTGCGACCAGGACTTGGAAGCCAAACTCAATCGCTTCGGCGGTCTCCTCGGAATGCGTCATCATCCGTTCCGCCAGGCAGCGGGACGCTTCTACAAACGTGATGTTGTTCATCAACGTCAGTGCCTGCAAGGGCGTATTCGTGCGGTCTTTCCGGACGACACAAACTTCCCGTTCGGCCGAGTTGAAATTCACCATGTTGGGCGGCGGAATGGTACGCCGCCAGAAGGTGTAAAGGCTGCGCCGATACAGTTGGGCCCCGGTGTCTTGTTGGTAGGTATTGTTCGAGATCGCTCGCCAGATGCGGGGTGGCATGTACGGCTTGGCGGGTGCCCCGCCGATGGTCCCAACCAGCAAGTTACCGGTCGCCAGCATCGCGTCGCGGAGCACGAAAGGGTGCATTCGAAAGCGGGGTCCCCGCGCGAGCAACCGGTTCTCCGGATCGGCCTCATATGCCGCCGGAGTGGCTTGCGAAGACTGGCGGTAAGTGGAACTCATCAAGATCAGCTTCTGCAACGACTTGACGTCCCAACCACGCTCCATCAACTCGACTGCCAGCCAGTCCAGCAGGGCAGGGTGGCTGGGTAGCTCGCCTTGCACACCAAAGTTCTCTGAAGTCTTGACAAGCCCAACGCCGAAAAACTGTTGCCACATGCGATTGACCGCCACGCGGGCCGTCAGCGGATGCCGACGGTCGACCAGCCACCGGGCCAGTTCCAATCGATTGTGCGGCGGCTCATTCAGAAACGCGCCCAACGCTTGCGGGACGTTCGGCACGAGCACCTCGGATTGGTCCGGCGAGTCGAATTGTCCCCGCACCAAGCGATAGGTCCGCCGCGGCGTCTCCATCTCTTGCATGACCATCACGGTCTTGTCGTTGCCCGGCTGCGGTCGTTGGAGGCCGTTGCCCTTTTCTTTGCGAGCTCGGCGCAGCTTCAGCGGTTCGGGCACCTGGGCGACATTTTCCGCGTCCGTCAGGTGGGGCCACGAATCGGGCACCTTGACGAACGGAGGACTGTTACCGTTGTTCGGCCCGACACCCCACTCCGGGACGTTGTTGAAGTAGGCAAAAAGCTGGTAGTACTCCTTCGTCGTGAGCGGGTCATACTTGTGATCGTGGCACCGGGCGCAACCGACCGTCAGCCCCAGGATCGCCGTGCCCAACGTGTCGACCCGATCAACCACGTTTTCGACATGCCATTCACGTGGAATCGATCCGTCCTCCGAGTTGATCCGATGGTTGCGGCAAAACCCGGTGGCAATCTGCTGCATCAGTGTGGCGCCGGGCAGCATGTCGCCGGCGATCTGTTCAATGAGAAACTGATCGTATGGCATGTTCGCATTGAGCGCCATCACGACCCAGTCCCTCCAGACATGCATGTAGCGATATCGGTCGTTCTGGTAGCCGTCCGTGTCGGCGTAGCGGGCAGCGTCCAACCATGGCACGGCCATGTGCTCGCCGTAACGGGGCGACTGCAACAACCGATCCACCAGACGCTCATAAGCATTTTCGGACCGATCGGCCAGGAAGGCGTTCACTTCGGCGGTCGTCGGAGGCAGTCCCGTCAGATCGAGGCTCACTCGTCGAATCAGCGTCTCACGCGCCGCGGGTGGCGACGGGGCCAAGGCAGCCGCTTCCAGTCGTTGGACGACAAACCTGTCAATCGGATTGCGAACCGAGCTCGCCCGTTGCACGGCTGGCGGGACGACCCGTTGGGGCGGTTGAAACGCCCAATGCGCCTGGAAGGGCGCCCCTTCGGCGACCCATTGCTGCAAGAGGTGCACTTCCTGTTCGGTGAGCGGCTTCTTGCTGGTTGGCGGCGGCATTCTCTCTGCAGGGTCGCTCGCCGTAATCCGATCGATGAGCACCGCAGGCCCTTCGCCGTCGGCCTGCAACACGTGGGCCGCCTCGTCGCGGCCGTCCAGCCGCAAGTCGCCCTCGCGCGTCTTCTCGTCCGGCCCATGACAGTTCCAGCACTTGGAGGCCAGAATAGGACGAATATCCGCTTCAAAGCGGATTCGGGTGCCAGCTTCTCGCGGAGACGCAATCGCCTCGCGCCCCGCGCCGGCCCGCGTCATCTGCGGCAGCAGGGCCAGCAACAACAACAATCCGCCAAGAACTTTGCGGTTTGGACTTTCCATCACCATCGATCACATTCGGGAAGGGGCAAGACGCGCCCGCGGAGTCCGCGAGCGCCGGCGCGACCACCATGTATTGTATTCCGCTCGGCGGCCGTATCGGAAGCCACCGCAACGATTCGCCACCGGAAGCGATCAGACCAACACTTCGCGCACCACGCGGCCGTGAACATCCGTGAGCCGGAATTCCCGTCCCTGGTACCGATAGGTGAGCCGTTCGTGATCCATCCCCAAGAGGTGAAGGATGGTGGCGTTCAGGTCGTGCACATGGACACCTTGCTCGGCGATGTCCATGCCGAAGTCGTCCGTTCGCCCATAGCTGGCGCCTCCCCGTACGCCGCCTCCGGCAAGCCACATCGTGTAGGCATCCTTGTGATGATCTCGGCCCGACAGTCCCTGGTCGTTGCTGTTGCCTCCCTGGCGGAGCGGCGTCCGACCGAACTCGGATCCCCAGACGATCAGCGTGTCCTGGAGAAGGTTACGACGCTTGAGATCCTTGATGAGCGCCGCGATGGGCCGGTCCGTTTCGCGACACTTCTGTGGTAGCCGTTTTTCCAGGCCACCGTGGTGATCCCATCCGGAATCGTACAATTCGACCAGCCGCACGCCCCGTTCAACCAACCGCCGCGCCAACAGGCAGTTGTTGGCGAACGATCCCTTCCCGGCCGACGCACCGTACAGTGCCAGCGTCTCCTTCGTTTCGCCCTCAATATTCATCAACTCCGGTACGGATGCCTGCATGCGAAACGCCATTTCGTATTGTTGGATCCTGGTCTCGATCTCCGGATCGCCAGTCGCCTCCGACTGCTGGCCATTCAGCTTAGCCAGGGCATCGAGTTCACGACGTCGCCGCCCCCTGGTGTAGCCCGGAGGGCTGGAGAGGAACAGCACCGGATCGCCCTGCGAGCGGAACTGGATTCCTTGATATACGCTGGGGAGAAATCCGGTCGACCAGAGGCTTGTCCCGGCTCCGCCAGCCGGGCCGCTCAACAGTACCACATAGCCGGGTAGATCCTCGTTCTCCGAGCCGAGCCCGTACGTGACCCACGACCCGAAGCTGGGTCGTCCCCCTCGACCAAATCCCGAATGCAAGAACATCTGCGCAGGCGCGTGATTGATCTCCTCGGTATGCAAGGCATGCAGAAAGGCCACCTCGTCCGCCACTCCGGCCAGTTCCGGCAGCAACTCGGAAAACGTGTGGCCGCATTCCCCGTGACGAGCAAACTTCCAGGGGGATCCGGCAAGCGTCGAGGTCTTCCCGATGAAAGCAAAATCCCGGCCCTTGGTGATCTCCTCCGGACACGGCTCGTTGTGCCGTTTGACCAGTTCCGGTTTCTCTTCGAACAGATCGAGTTGCGATGGGGCACCGATCATGTGCAGGTAGATCACATGCTTCGCTTGCGGGGTGAAATGGGGCCGTCGCGGGGCTCCCTGCGACGGGTCCGCCAGCAAGTTGGCCAGCGCCATCCCGCCAAACCCAATTCCGGTATTCTGCAAGAAGCCGCGGCGATCGATGCGTACGTGGTGGGTTGCGGTCATGTCGTTATTCTCAAGTTGCCGGGGCGAAATGCGCAGATCCGCCGCCTCCGGGTTTCGGTATTTCAGTTCTTCGTGATCGTCTCGTGAAGATTGAGCAACACGGAAGCGACGCTCCGCCAGGCCTCCCTCACGCGCTCGCTCGAATCGCTCGCCGCTTCCGGCCGCCCGGACAATTCGAGCTGTTCCCGGAAAAGCTGGTCAAGCACTTTTCGCTCCGCGGGCGTCGGCATCCGGGCCGTGCACAAGCGGAAGGCGTAGTCGAGCTGATCCGGGAACGAGGACTGCCGCCGCTCAGCAAGCACCCGGTCGGCAAGTGCGTGGGCAGCGTCCACGTAGACCGGATCATTGAGCAGCGTAAGGGCCTGCAGCGGGGTATTCGTCCGTGACCGCTTGACCGTGCAGGCCAGGCGAGCGGTGGCGTCGAAATTGACGAAGCTCGGGTAAGGTGAGCCCCGTTTGAGCACGACATAAACTCCCCGGCGATACCGCTGGCTTCCAGGGCTGACCTTGTACTGGTAGGCCGTGCCGCCGGTCTTCACCCAGATGCCGGCGGGCTGGAAAGGTCGAATTGAGGGGCCAAACTGCGTTAAATCCAACAGCCCGGCAATGGCCAGTGCGTTGTCCCGAATCATCTCGGCATCCATGCGCAGCCGCGGGCCGCGAGCCAGCAGCCGATTACGATCGTCCCGCTCGAGCAACTCAGGTGTCACGTGAGACGACTGTTGGTACGTCGCCGACAGCACGATAGTCCGCAAGATCCGCTTGATCGACCACCCGTTCTCAACAAATTCCACGGCCAGCCAATCGAGCAGTTGGGGATGAGACGGTGGGTCTCCCTTGACGCCAAAGTCCTCCAACGTCGTTACGATACCGTCACCGAACAATTCGGCCCACAGCCGGTTCACGGTCACGCGAGCAACCAGGGGATTATCCGGAGCGACCAACCAGCGGGCCAGCGTCAGCCGGTTCTCCGGACCCTCGGGCGCCGCGTGCAGAATCGGCGGCGTCGCAGGCGTTACGGTCTCACCCGGTTTTCGATAGTCGCCCCGTTCAAAGACGGTTGACGGGCGTGGCGTTTTCAGTTCGATCATCACCAATGTCGTGTCGGCGGCGACTTCTTCAACCTGCCGCTTCAACTCGGCAATCTCTTTCGTTAGCTGCTGGCTCTTGGCGTCCTCTCGAACACGGTAATCGACAACCTGCTGGCGATCCTTCTGGGACCATTCTGCCAGCGGTTTGCCCACGACCTGAACCACCTTTTCGGGCACCGATTCCCGTTCGACTCCCCCGCTGATCGCCGAGACGCGGACGCGGCCGATGGTCCGGGCATTGCCCCACGCTTGCTTCAGGGTCACGACCAGATGGTCACCACCTGCTAACCGCAACGGTTCGGCCAACAGAAACGTCGCCCAATGCGAGCGGTCGAATTGGGGGGCGATCGCCCAACCTGTCTTTTTGCCCTGCTGCAACGCTCCGGCGACGTCCCAGTTGGCTTGGGAAAAGCTGGCCTGTGCGGACGTGAACTTCAGCGGGTGCATTTCGCCCTGTGGTGATTCACCCCCTGCCGGCGGAACTGCCCTTTGCACGTCGGCCGAGAATTCATTCAAGACGAAATTCCGGCGTGCGGGGTCCCCACGTCCTGGTCCGCCTCCCGGCAGCGCATCGTCCCGCAGGGCGTCAATGCGAATCGCCCGAATGTCCTCCAGGCCATCGCTGCGGAGACGCAAATGGTAGACGTCCGTCTCTGGTGGATCGCCGCCGACCAGCAGGATCGACCCATCGTCGAGCTTCTCGAAGGTGTCGGTGTCCCCTTCCGATTCGAAAGAGACGACATCCAGGACAGCCGTGACCGGCGCCTGTTCGATCTGGCGGCGCATCTCCGTCGCCCACGCGTCCAGGTCGGACGTGAGCTCCGCGCGGCGTCCCTGCAGTCGCTGATTGGCGTCGCGCAACCGGACCTGTAATTCGCTACGTCGCGCCTCCCGCTCCGGATTGGAAAGGGGCATCGATGGACCGTTGAATTGGATTGAACTGGGACGTTTGGGGTCGGCCCGATCCGCTTCGCGCTCGGTGCTGTTGTAGTATGCCAGGAGGCGATAGTAGTCTTCCTGGCTGAACGGGTCGTACTTGTGATCGTGGCATTGGCAACATTCCAGCGTCGTACCCAGCCAGACCGCGCCGGTTGTGTTCACCCGATCAATCACCTGCTCGATCCGCGTCTCTTCCGGCAACGACCCGGCTTCAACGTTGCTCGGCGTGCAGCGATGGAACCCGGTCGCCACTCGCTGGGATTCCGTCGCGTCAGGTAGCAAGTCTCCCGCAATCTGCTCGATCGTGAACTGGTCGAACGGCATGTCGTGATTCAGTGCCCGGATCACCCAGTCGCGATACGCCCAGTGGTCGCGCAAATTGTCTTTTTGGAATCCGTGCGAGTCCGCGTAACGGGCCAGATCGAGCCAGGGTCGGGCCCACCGTTCGCCAAACTGCGGGCGACGGAGCAAGTTGTCGACCAGCCGCTCGACGCGCTGCGAAGACCGGTCCTGCAGGAACTGGTCGACTTCGGTGGGAGTCGGGGGCAGCCCGATCAAGTCCAGGTAGAGACGGCGAACGAGGCTTGCGGGTTCGGCCCTGGGCGACGGACTCAACCCGGCCTCGTCCAACCGCTTCAGAACGAATCGGTCGATGGGTGAAGTGGCCCAACCGGGCTGGCTCACTGAGGGCAGCGGCGGCCGCCGAGGTGCAACGTAGGACCAATGCTTGCCGGCCCGGAAATCGTCGGGCCACTCGGCGCCCTGGTCAATCCAACGTCGTATCACGTCAACCTGCTGGGAGGCCAGCGGCCGACCGACTGCCGGCATGATCTCTTCGTGTCCGCGGGGCAACGCCACGCGGCGGAGCAACTCGCTGTCGGCGGCGCGGCCGGCTTCGATCGTCCCTGATTGCAGCAAATCCTGGCGACGATCCAAGCGGAAGCCGCCCTCTTGCGAATCCGCTCCGTGGCACTCGAAGCAGGATCGCTGCAAGATTGGAAAAACGTCCCGACCAAAGTCGACCGCCCCGGCTGAACGCGCCGGCGACTGCGTCGGCACTTGCTCATTTCCCGCGATCAGCCGAGGCTTCCCTGCTGAAACGATGGCGAATGCAAGGCCAAGTCGGATGACGGCTCGCAATAACATGATGGGCAAGCTCCCAGACCTGTGGATAGAATAGGCGGGACCGATCGCCGTGGTGACCGTTCCGTCCTGTTTCGCCCAGCATCCCAATGTTCGCAGAGCGAAACGTGAATCGATTGTTGCCACGCTTTATTGACGGCTGCGCGGCAAATGAGCCTTCGGCAAGCAACGCGCGGCCGAGAAATCTGCGGACTCCCGTTGGTCGTCCTGGTCCATTCGCTGCGCAAGTATCAATAATTGTCTCGTCGATCCGCAAAATGAGGCTCCGCGAAGCGTGGTAATCTGCAGCGTGGCGTTCGCGACCCATCCTCGGCATGCTTGCTTGACCGTTGGCTTGGTTCACGGCGGGGAAGGGACCGCTCCGGTTTGGGCACAGATTTCAGCCGCCGTCGTGCAGGCCTGACGAAGCACGTCCTGGAGTGGCTCGCCGCGCAACATGCCCAGCAGCAAGGCCGCCGTGAAGGAGTCGCCGGCCCCGACCGTGTCGCGCACGGTCGTCTCAATCCCCGGCTGTCGAATCCGCTCTGCCGCGGTGACCAGGGTAGCGCCTTCGGCTCCTTGTGTCATCGCGACACAGTCCAACGTAAACGCGTCGAGAAGTCGATGCAACGCTTCCTCGACCGGATCGCCAACAGAAACACCGCAGGCAGCGCAGACTTCGGGCAGTTCGTCGTCGCTGAGCTTGAGGATGCTGGCCCGTTGGATTGACTCGCAAATCAGACCATCGTCGTAGAATGGGGGCCGCAAGTTGACGTCGAGGATCCGGGGCGTGCCGGCAGCAGCAGCCACATCGATGGCCCGGCCGATCACGGCGCGCGACCGCGCGTCGCGTTGGCCGAGTGTTCCGAAGTAGACCGCGTCGGCACTCGCCACGCGCGACTCGATCTGGGCGCCCCAGGCGAGTTGATCCCAGGCGGAGTCTTCGTGGATCGTGAACGTCGGTTTGCCCCGCGCATCCAGTTCAATGCCGACTGTGCCAGTCTTCGCTCCCGCAACGATCTGCACCAAGTCGACATCGATCCCGTACCCGGCCAGAATCTTCACGGCATCGCGGCCCCGCTCGTCGTCCCCGACCGCACTGACGATGTACACCCGGGCTCCGTGGACCGCTGCATGACAGGCAAAATTCGCCGGTGCGCCGCCGAACCTGGGGCCTTCCGGGAACAGGTCCCAGAGCACCTCACCACAGGAAACAATCGTTGGTCGCTCCATCCAATCCTCCCTCCACGGTCGTCCTGTTCGCTCGCCGTTTCTCCCCACAGTCAACCTTGTTGCGCCCGCCGCGCATTCATTCAGCAACCCATGCTTATGATACGCCAAAGGCCGGCAACGGCGTAACCCGGGTGCGCGGCCAAGCTGCCTGGAGCGCTCCGGTTGCCCGCGCCGGGCGGCAGTGGGCCTGGGAAGCACGGCATGCACAGCATGCCCTCCAGGTATCTGCTTCTGGCGAGCCGCAAAAGTGATTTTCCTCTCCTTCCGTAGATCATGCTTTGCACGATAATTCCTGAACGGTACAAGACTGTACATTCGCTGGGCGGAGGTCTAAGGTAGTCGCTATGTGGCAGCCGCGGTGAGACGTCCGCGCGGTGCTGACAGCCGGCTCGCGCCGCTGCCACCTATATACCTTCACGGCTTCTCCCTTGTCCTGACGAGAATGATCATGAAACGAATCGCGACTTGCCTGTCATTGTCAATTCTCTCATTGCTTCTTCCCGCACATTCCGTGACGGGACGCGCGGAGAGCGCCGAGCAACCAACGGCAAAACCGGGGGCCCAGGTCGAACAATCGCTTAAGACAAGCGACGGGGGCAGCATCGGTTATCTGCTCTACTTGCCCGCCAACTACGATCCGGCCGAGAAGTTTGAATTAATCCTGTTCTTGCACGGACGGGGAGAAAGCTACGGTGACCTGCAACTCGTCGCCAAGTGGGGGCCGCCCCGCTTCGCTGCGCGGGGGGACGACTTGCCTTACATTCTGGTCTCGCCCCAATGCCCGGGGGACGACTCCTGGAACAAGCCGACACAGCAGAAGCGGCTCGTCGAATTGCTCGATCATATCCAGGCGACGTACAGCGTGGACGAGGAACATATCAACTTGACTGGGTTGAGCATGGGAGGATACGGCTCCTGGCGGCTTGCAGCGGATCACCCCGGTCGGTTTTCCGCGGTCGCACCAGTCTGTGGGGGCGGCGATCCGGCGGACGCAGCCGCCCTTAAGGACGTTCCGATCTGGGTCTTCCATGGCGACCAAGACCGAGCCGTGCCCTTTCAGCGGTCTGTCGAGATGGTCGAGGCGATCAAGGCGGCAGGCGGAACGAAAATCCGCTTCACGTCTTTGGAACACATTGGGCATAACTGCTGGTCAGCAACCTATGCCACCCCGGAATTGTTCTCTTGGATGCGTGCACAAAAACGCAGCCGATAAGGAATGGCGTGACACCGCGACGCACCTCTGGCTCCGCGCAGTCCCGCACCTCGCAGCGGCATTGGGTGGCGAAAGTGCAGACCTCTGCTCCTGGCGGCTCGATTTCTGGTCGCTCAGCGGCCGGCACCGAATCGCTCGCTCGCCGCCAGCATAACCGCCAGCGGCTCGGGGTCCGCCAACCGATGGTCGCGGCCGACCTCGATCAAACGGTTGGCCGCGAGTCCGCTGTTGGCGATCAGTTCCTCGGAATCCGCAAACGGAATGACGTCATCCTGGCGAGAATGCAGGATCACCGTCTTCGGCTTGACCACCGTGGCCGTGCCCCAGTTCTTCCAGGCCGGGCAGAGCAACACCAGGGGCGTCTCTCCTGATCTCATGTTAACGGCGACTGCACCACCGCGCGACGAGCCGACAATCACGTCCGGCTGATGCGCTGCAAGTTCTTGCTCGGCTACCCGGACGGCTGCGTCAAAGTCGTTGTCATCCAGGGCCGGGTTGAACACCTGGTAGCCATGGTCTTGCAGGTAGGTCGGCTTGCGGCCACCCGGCACGCTGGTCCAACCATGCAGAAAGAGGATGTTCATGAGCCCATTATTGATCGTCGGTGGCCACGCACCAAGCAGGCACCGACGGAGGGCAACGAGGGCGCAACCGGGCAGCTTTCGTCGTGCCTGATGCTTGCGTAGCGGACACCGCGACGTGCGCCGCCGCAAACAAGCAGCAACTCGCGGCGCGCCGTCGTGGTGTTTTTTTCGTACAATCAGGGTGCGAATCCCTCTTACCTCGGATGCTGCGATGAAGACGTTCCTGCTGCTTGCTCTGTCATTGCTGACGTTGGTCTCGATTGGACAACCGGTTTCTGGCGAGGCTGCGAAACGGCGGACCGACCATGTCGTGCTGGTAACCATTGATGGTCTGCGTTGGCAAGAACTCTTTTCGGGTGCTGACGAACGGCTCCTGAATCGCGAGGTGGGCGGCGTGCGTGACGTCGAGGAAACTCGAACGCGGTTCTGGGACGAGTCGCCGGACGTGCGTCGCGAGCGGCTGATGCCGTTCTTCTGGAGTGTTGTCGCCGTGCAGGGTCAGGTGCTCGGCAACGCCGCCGAGGAGAGCGTTATCCGCGTGACCAATGGCCGCTATTTCTCCTACCCCGGCTACAACGAGCTGCTCTGCGGCTTCGGCGACGACACGATCGACTCGAACGCCAAGCGCCCCAATCGAAACGTGACGGTGCTCGAATGGCTGCATCGCAAGCCGGCCTTCCAAGGGCGAGTCGCTGCTTTCGGATCCTGGGATGTGTTTCCCTTCATTCTCAACGAGGAACGAAGTGGGATTCCCGTTAATGCCGGATGGCAGCCTCTGGAAGTATTCGCCAATCCGGCTGACGCGCAGCACTGGAACGGTCTGGCGAACCAACTGCCGCGCGTGTGGGCCGGAGTTCGCTACGATGCATTCACCGCCCGCGGCGCATTGGAGTATCTCCGTGTCAAGCAACCGCGGCTCCTCTATGTGGCCCTCGGTGAAACCGACGACTGGGCGCACGAAGGCCGCTACGACCTCTACCTGGATGCCGCCTACCGCTCGGACCAGGCGATCAAAGATCTCTGGAACGCCTGCCAGGAACTGCCTCAGTACAGGGGCCGTACGACCTTGCTCATCACCACCGATCACGGACGCGGCGATGTGCGGGACGGTTGGAAAAGCCATGGCAAGTCGATTCCGGGATCGGAGCTGATCTGGTTGGCCGCCATCGGGCCGGACACCAAGCCGCTGGGGGAGCGACCGAAGCTGGCGGCCACCCAATCCCAGGTCGCCGCCACGGTCGCTGCACTTCTGGGAGAAGACTTCGCGGCAACCGACCCGCGGATCGCGGCACCAGTGCCCGGCATCGTCAACAACGACGATCCCTGAGGGCACGATATCCACCACCGGCGGTCAATCACACGCCTGTGCCTTGAGAGAAAATTCTTCCCTGAGAACTGCCTTGGAGCAACCGATGAAACAGCGGACTCGCCGCAAACCATCTTCCCCACGCGGCCGTCGACGCCGGCAACGGTTGGGCAACGTGGAATCGCTCGAATCGCGTCTGATGTTGAATGCAGACTGGGAGAACCCGGGGCAATCGCTGGACGTCAACAACGACCGCCTGGTCTCTCCGTTTGACGCCCTGGCCGGCATCAATCGCTTGAATGCGGCGGGCGCAGGCCCGTTTGGCGAACGGGCACCAGACTCGACCGAACCCTACTACGATGCCAATGGCGACGAACTCCACACACCATTTGATGTGTTGGTGGTGATCAACGCGATCAATGCCAACCTGCTGCTGGTCTCCGCCCAATTGGAACACGACAGCGCGGCAAATGGCGTCAACCAGGACCGCCTGACCAACGAAGCGACCACACTGGTGACGGTCGCGACCGGCGGTCAGGCCACCCTTCGCGCCGGCTTTGGCGAAACGGCGGTGGAAGATTTCGTCGACGTGCCGCTGGCCGCCGGCGGCCAGTTTCGCCTCGACGAGACCTTGCTCGCATCGCTTAACGGCGAACCGCTTGCCGACGGTACCCATCGGCTGCGTTTGCTGGCCGCCGACGGCACGCGCACCGCGCAACCGCTCGACTTCGAATTCACGCTGGATCGGGTTGCCCCGACGGCAACCGTGCAGCTTCCCGATACCGTGCGAACGACCCTCGATTCCTTCGACATTGTGTTTGACGAAGCGATCGACGCCGGGGTCTTTTCTCCCACCAGCTTCCGCCTGGAGATCGTCGGAGGTCCCCAAGACGGGCAATCCGTGCCGATCGAATCGGTCGAACCGGTCGACGGGTTCGTCGCGCGGGTGCACCTGAAGAGCCCGCTGGCGGATGAAGTCTTTCAGCTCGATCCGACGGTCCCCGTGACGGATCCGGCCGGCAATCCCGTAGCGACCGGGTCAACCAGCAAACAGTTTACGGTGATCGATCCGGTCAGCATTCGCGACGTGTCGCCATCTGCCGGCGAGACGATGGTCAACGTCACGCGCGAGACGACGATCCGCTTCGACGATCGCATCGACCCGGCGACCTTAACGCCGGCCAGCTTTCGGGTGATCGCCAACGGAGCTCCCGTGCCGGGGCGGATCGTGGTCTCCAGCACGGAACGGTTCGCCACCTACTTCTATGACGACCCGCTGCCGGCATCGACCGAAGTTCAAATCGTCATCGACGGCACCCAGATTCGGGGCCGAGACGGACTCCTGCTGGACGCCGACGGCGATCTCGAGCCGGGTGGGGTTTTGAAGACCGACTTTCGTACGCTACCGCTGACCCGAATCGCCGGCACCAATGTCTTTGGTTACGTCCGGGACTCGTTGAGCGGCAATCCGATTGCCGGAGCGACCATTCGCGTCGATGCCTTCCCCGCCGCCAACGTCGTCACCGACTCGGACGGAAGGTTTGAATTGGAAGACCTTCCGGCCCCCGAAGTGTTCGTTCACGTCGACGGGTCGACGGCGACCAACGCTCCGGCCGGTTTCGTCTACCCGAATGTCGGCAAGCCCTTCCACACGGTGCCCGGTCAGACGGTGCAACTATCGATGGACGGTGCGCCGATGGACATTTTCCTGCCGCCCGTCGCCATGGCGGACGTGCAGCCGCTGTCGGACGCGACGGACACGGACGTCGGCTTTGGTGACGTCGGCGAAGCGGAGTTGGTTCGCATGTTTCCGGAACTCGATTCGCAGATGTTCGAGAGGATGGCGGTCACGTTCGCTGCCGGCTCGGCGGTCAACGAACAGGGAGTGCCGGCCACCGAGGCGGTGATTGTCCCGGTGCCACCGGATCGGATTCCAGGCCGCCTGCCCGCCAACCTCAACCCGTCGCTCGTCATTTCCATCCAGGCCGCCGGAGCGACCAATTTCGATGTCCCGGCGCCAATCACCTTTCCGAATCTGGAAGGCCTGCCACCCGGCGAGAAGACGTTGATCTTTTCGTTCGACCACGACGCCGGCCGCTGGACCGTGGTGGGGACGGGGAGGGTCAGCGAGGACGGGATGGCCGTCGTTTCCGAGGGCGGCGTGATCCGCGCACCCGGTTGGCATTTGACCGTTCCAGGGACTGAACTGGACCCGGAAATTGTGGACGACCCGAGCGAACCGACGGGCGAGTTGGACATCCTCACCGTCTCGCAGCGCGTGACGCTGGCGGACTTTGTGGGCAGTGCGACTCCCGGGGCGGGCGAAGGGCTTTCGAACGTCGCCTTTTCCGACGACGGCACGATGTCCGTCCAGGTCACCGTCGTGGTGCCCGGCGACGCCACCAGCGAACCGGCCGACATTTCGCTGAACTTCGACAACGCCGGCGCCGACCAGTTCCCGTTCAATGATGCGGAAGTCGTTCAGATCGATGGGGTCGACATCCCTCCCGTCCCCATATCCTTCCGCGGCAAAGTGACCTTGGAGGATTTTCCGGGAGGCAAGCATCAGATCACGATCCAGGGGGTCGGCGTCCCCGATGTTGCCCGTTACGAACGGGTCACGGTCCGGTTGGAGCAGGGAAAGCACGAGGCCGAGTTCACCACCGCATTGGTTGCCGATCAGCGTCCCCCCGCCTCGTTGGATACGTTCTTTCTGGATGACGGCAGTGGAAGCTCCGTTCCCATTACGAGCTATAGGGAACTGGCCAATCACTTTCGCCCGATCATGCACTTTGACCGCGATCCCAATTGCACGAGCCAGCAGTCGTGCGCCGTCGAAGAGCGATTCATGCCGACATCGGTCGACGCCACGATTGACGCCGTCATCAACGGCGGCGACCTGCGGCTCGACACACCGGTCAGCAGCCCCGATAACGTCACCCGCGAGGACGTCGGCCGGTATGCCGACTACAACGGCGCCATCGACTTGGAAGGAAACAATGATCCGGCTCGCTTTCGCTTGCTGACCGCCGCGGATCCCAAGCCCCCGACGATCTATTCCTCCGTCAAGTGGGACCAGGCGAATCAGATCGCGATTCACTACTGGTTTCACTATTCGTTCAGCAACTGGGCGGAAGAGGGAGGCCACAATGACCATGAAGGCGACTGGGAGAACATCACCGTATTCCTCAGACGCCCCTCCGCCTCGGAGGCGTTTGCACCGATCGCCGTTGGCTACTCGCAGCACCTGAAGGGCGAAGTGGTGACTTGGGCTAATGCGGTCGGCACCATGCCTGGGGCCGTCAACCCTCACGTCTTCGTTGCCCGCGGCGCGCATGCGAGCTACCCGTTTCCGGGTTCACATTCCATCTTGACACCATCCGGCTACAAGGACGACGTTCATCGCGGCGGTATCCGCTGGGCGACCGATGACTACGACCTCTCGGTACTTGAATACCAACGATTTGCCTCCAACGAATACGCGATGGTGGAGAACAACGTCGATCAGGGATTCACCCAACGTGCCGACTGGGTATTCTATCCCGGCTTGTGGGGCGAAAAGAACGGCCTCGGCACCTCCGGCCCCCGCGGTCCGATGTACCTGGAGTACCGGGTGTCAAAGCCGGTCAGCCGCTATTTTGACGCGTGGAGTTGGGGCATGTCACTCGACAATGGGGAACTCCTCAACCCCAACCCGGGGCAGCCCCAGGGCGCGGGCGAAGATGCCCTCGACGTGTTCGCCGTCAGCAGCCCGAGCAATTTTGGCGGCGTGCGTTCCGGTAGCACGCACGCAGAGCTACTCACCATCCAGAACATCAGTGGCACCGGCCAGAATATCGTCGGCCTCGAAGTCAACAGTGCCGCCAGCGCCGATTTTTCGCTCGAATTGGGCGTCCCCGTTACCCCGGGCGAACCACTGACGTTGTCGCCAGGCGAGTCGATCTCCGTGCCGATCTCGTTCCACCCAGCCGCGACCGGACTCCGCCGCGGCCTGTTGGAACTGCGTACGGACGATCCGACGGATGACACGGTCCAGCTCCGCTTGGTCGGCACGGGCGTCCCCGCCAACGGCGTGACCTCGCCTGCCTGGGGCGACGACTACGTCGCGCTGATCATGCCCGACAACGGGGCGCTGCCGGTGATGCGCCTGCGGAGCAACCTGGTGGGTGGGTTCGATGCCCAGATCCCCGGCGATTCGTTCCTGCAGTACCAGGTCTTCGATCCCGCAACCGGCCTGATCGGGACGCGGACCCTGACCGCCGCGGCGACCGGTGAAACGACCCATTTGCCGGCCCCCGGGTTTGCGGCGAGCGTCGCACCGGACAGCGACGGTGACGGGCTGCCAGACGACATCGAGTTTACGATCGGTACGCGGCTGGATCGCGCCGACTCGGATGACGACGGCGTCGACGATTTTGCCGAACTGGAGAACGGGTTGAATCCGCTGGACGGCATCGCGTTTCCGGTGGGCGTGATTGCGGGCGTCAACCTGGCGGGGCAAGCCAAAGAGGTGATTGTTGAGCAGCCGCTGACGGGGAGTGGGCAGACCGCCTTCGTCGCCACGGGCTCGCATGGCCTGGCGGTCGTCGACGTCTCTCAATTCGACAACCCGATCGTACTCGGCCAGCTCGATCTCCCGGGCGACGCAACCGATGTGGCCGTCGACCTGGGTCGGAACATCGCGGTGGTGGCTGCCAATGCGGGCGGCCTGCACCTGGTAGACGTCACGGACCCGATGATGCCGGCGCTGTTGCAAACGATCGCCATGGAGGTGGCCCACGTCGAGATCATCGGCGAAACCGCCTACGCCGGCAACGGCAGCAGTTTGCGGGCGATCGATCTGCAGAGCGGTGAGTTGCTGGGATCGTTGACCTTCGGTGAATCGGCGCTCACGGGATTGGCTCGCGAAGGGACGAACCTTTATACGATGGACGGCAACAACTTCCTGACGGTGGTCGATGTCAGCGAGTTGCAGATGGTCCGCCGCGGATCGCTTCAGTTGGCGCACGGAGGCGGGCGGCTCTTTGTGGGCGGCCAGGTCGCCTACGTCACTGCCGGTTCCAACTCGCGGGGCGGCTATTCGACAGTCGACGTCAGCGACGCCGACCTGCCGGTCTTGATTAGCGGCTCGGACGTCGAGTCGCCGTTGATCGCGCCGCGGACCGACGTGATTGCCAACGGTTCAGGTCTGGCCCTGCTGGTGGGTACGACGGGCGGCGTTGACGCACTGGACGTCATGGATGCCGGCAACCCGTCGGAGACAAACGAGTTTCTCAGCCGCTCGCTGTTGCCGACCGCTCCGTTCAGCGTCACGGCCGGGGCGGGGATCGCGTTCGTCGCCGCCGGTACGGGCGGCCTCCAGGTGGTCAATTACATGCCGTTCGACACGTTGGGCCAATCCCCCTCCGTGTCCATCGCGGCGGGTATCGAGGATCTGGACGGGGCCACGGCCGGCGTGCAGGCCCTGGAAGGCCTATCCGTGCCGATCCGCGTCACCGCCACCGACGATGTGCAAGTCCGCTCGCTTGAACTCCTCATTGACGGGCAGGTGGTCGCCACCGATGTCTCCTTTCCATACGACTTCCTGGTACCCATGCCGCCGATTGCGGGCCCCCCCGAGGTGCTCGAAGTGCGCGTCCGGGCGACCGACACGGGCGGGAATTCTCGGCTCTCCGCGCCGCTCACATTGAGTTCCGTCGCCGACACGTTTCCACCCGAGCTCGTGCAAATCACGCCGGGGGATGCATCACGGCGTTTGGAGGGACACCAGTCGATTCGCGTCGCGTTTTCCGAGCCCATGGATGAAGCGACACTGACGGCAGCTAATATCCAGGTTGCTCGAGCCGACGCGCCGAACGCGCCACTCGCGCCGCAACAAGTTCAAATACGTCGTGGCGGTCGCGAATTGGGGCTGATTCTGCCGCCGTTGGCGATCGGCGATTACGTGGTTACCGTCAAGACGACCGCGGTCACCGATGTGGCCGGCAACAGCCTCGTCGGTCCTGACGTGGTCAGCACGTTCACGATCATCGAGAACCGCGATCCGGGAGATACGATCGCCACGGCACTCGATCTGGGCATTCTCGATGGGCCGATCGTGTTTCAAGATCAGATCGGTGACGACTCCGGCGGCAATCCCGACCCGGCGGATGTCATCACGTTTCAACTGACCCGTGCCGCCGCCGTGTCGATGCTCATTAGCGGCATCGGCCAAACGGTTTCGCTGGAACTCTACCACGACCTTGACGACAACGGTCAATTGGGTTTCTTCGAGCGTCTTGATTCCCAGAATTTCTACACCAGTTCGCAGGTCGCCGACTTCACGGATCTTCCGCCGGGGACCTACCACCTGTTGATCGAACGCAACTTTGGAACCGCCCAGACCGACTACCTGCTGACGCTGACCCCGGAACTGCTTCCGATCTCCGACGGCCCCGAAGCCGGCGCCACGATTGCCACGGCCCGGGACCTGGGCGAGCTCGATGCGCCGGTGGCGATCGCCGATATCCTGGGCGGACCCGATGCGGGCGATGTCTACACGTTTCAGCTCGCTCAGGCCCGCACGGTGATGGCCCAGTTCAGCGGGCTAACCGATTCGTTGCGCGCCGAACTCTACAGCGATCTCGACGGCGACGGGCAGTTCGACTCGGCGGAACGCCTCAACACGGATTCCGGGACGCAGTTCGGTCTTCCCTTCACGCTAGCCGACGACCTTCCGCCGGGGACGTACCAGTTGCGTGTTACGCCGTCGAGCGATACTTCGAACACCCGCTATGCCCTCCATCTCTCGACCACCGACCTGCCGATCACCGATCCGGCCGATCCGGGCGACACCATTGGCACGGCGCGCGACGTGGGCGTCCTGAGCGCGACGCATCGCGTGACCGACGTGGTGGGCGGCCCGGACAAGGGCGACGTGCTGAGCTTCACGCTCGACCAGGCGGCCAACGTGGTGGCCGAATTCACTGAGATCTCCGATCCGCTGCGGGCCCAGCTCTACCATGACGGCGACGGGGACGGACAATTTGATTCCGGCGAGCAATTGAATACCGGCACGTCGGCGAACGGGACGATCACGCTGGACGACGACCTGCCTCCGGGAACCTATCTACTGCGGATCCTCCCGACGATTAGCTACGCCAATTCGCAGTACGCCCTACAGTTGACCGCGTCGGCGCTGCCGGTCAGTGATCCCGTCGATCCGGGCCAGAGCATCGCCACTGCCCGCGATGTGGGCGTTCTGACCACCGAATACTCGGCCGACGACGTCGTCGGGGGCCCGGACGAGGGCGATGTGTTCACGATTCACCTCAACCAGGCAACGGCCGTTGAGGCACAGTTCAGCGGCTTTACGGATTTTCTCCGCGTCGACCTGTATAGCGACGTCAACGGCGATGGGCTGTTCGAGTACACCGAGGATCTCAACGGCGATACCGGTAGTTCATCCAGTTCGTCATTTACGCTGGTCGACGATCTCCCTCCCGGAACGTACCACTACCATGTCAACGCGACCAACAGTTCCGCCAACTCACGGTACCGCGTGGTGTTGACACCGACCGAGATCAGCGTGACCGACCCAGCCGACCCGGGCGCCGACGTGGCCACCGCCCGCGACCTGGGCGTCCTCGATGCGACGCAAACGATTTCCGATATCGTGGGCGGGCGCGACTTGGGCGACGTCTTCACGTTTCATCTAACCCAAGCCGCCCTGGTCAATGCACAGTTCAGTAACTTGAATGACACCCTGCGCGTCACCCTATACAGCGACACGGACGGCAACGGCCAGTTGGAGTTCGACGAAGATCTGGACTACGATTTTGGAACGGCTTCCTCGACCGTCGAGTTGACAAATGACCTGCCGCCGGGAACGTACCACCTTCAAGTCGAACCGGGAAACAACTCGTCAAACACCAGGTACTCGTTCGAACTAGCGACGACGTCGATCCCGGTGACCGATCCCGTCGACCCGGGCGACACGATCGCGACTGCGCGAGACCTCGGTGAGCTGTCGTCCCCGCAGACGATCGTCGATGTGATCGGGGGCGAGGACAGCGGCGATGTCTTCGCCTTCCAACTTTCCCAGGCGACCGCCGTCACCACGCTGGTCAGCGACGTCAATGACTCGTTGCGTGTGGAGTTGTACAACGACCAAGACGCCAACGGCCAATTCGACTCGCGCGAAGTATTGCGTCGCAGCTTCGCCAGCAGTTCAGCTCCCACCGTCGAAGTGCTCGACGACCTGCCGCCCGGCGATTATTTTATCCGCGTCTACCCGTCCCACGATTCCGCGAACTCGCGGTATCGAATGGAGTTTTCGACAGCGGCGCTGGCCATTACGGATCCGGCCGATCCGGGCGATACGATTGCCACCGCCCGCAGCCTGGGGACATTAGGCACGACGCAATCCCTCATGGATGTACTCGGTGGACCGGATCCGGGAGACGTCTTCACGTTCCAAGTCGATCAAGCGGTGACGCTGACCGGCGAAGTCAGCGGCGTCACCGATACGTTAAACATCGCCCTCTACCATGACGACGACGCGGATGGCCAGTTCGATTCCAACGAGCGGCTCAACTACGACACCGTTTTCGATTCGCCGGAGACCCTGACCGATGATCTTTCACCCGGCACGTACCACCTCTACCTGAGACCTTCCGCGTCCGATTCCCACACGCGATACACCGTCCAGTTGTCAACGGCGGCAATCGGTGTGACGGATCCGCTGGATCCTGGAGACACGATCGCAACCGCCCGTGACCTCGGGACGCTGGCCGCCCCACAGACCGTTGTCGACGTCGTGGGAGGCGGCGACGAAGCCGATGTCTACAAGTTTCAGCTCACCCAACCAGCCGCCTTCGCAGCCGACTTCAGCCGCCTGCATGAGGGGCTGCGGGCTGAACTGTACCGCGATGATGATGCAGACGGCCAGTTTGACTCCGGAGAACGACTGACGTCACGCGTGAGCGGCTCGGAATTCACGCTGACAGACGACGTTGACGCGGGCACGTATTTCCTTCGAGTGAGTCCCAGCAGTACGACCCAAAACACGTCCTATCAATTGCAGCTGTCCCGGGTGCTCGCCCTGCGGGCGCCCGTTGTCGCGGACCATCCCTGGTCGGTGGCATCCCTGTCGGTCGCCGCGGCCCAAGCGACCTGGGACGCGGCCGTCGATCTCTATGTGGGGCTCGGTGTCGAACGGACTCGCTTTGACGATGTCTTCCTGAAGGTGGTCGATCTGCCTGGCAACATGCTGGGGGCCGCAAGCCGGAACACAGTCTACCTGGACATCAATGCCGCCCGTCACGGCTGGTTTGTCGATCCAACGCCGACCCGCGATGAAGCGTTCTACCAGGGAAGGTCGGACAATCACCTGGTTGCCGAACGGGACAGCCTGGCGGCTGACCGCATGGACCTGCTGACGGTCGTCCTGCATGAGTTAGGACATGTGCTCGATCTTCCGCACGTCGGGACAAATGCCGACGGCGGTAACGAACTGATGGCCGAAACGCTGACCGCGGGGACACGACACAAACTCTCACCCGCGGCCTTCGCCGCCGCCGTCGACCAGTTGTTTGCCAAGTGATGGAGCGTGAGCAGACGGACCGCCGGCCAATGCGTCACCGGCCTGCCGCGATGCACAGCGTGGCCTACCGGCTGCCGTCCTGGGCAGCAAGCGAGGGGCATGCAGTGCATGGCGGGAGACGTGTAAGCGATCGCAGGGAAGCCGACAGCGAGTTCGTCTTCCAGCGATGGATGGGGCGATCTTGCCAACAAAGAAACGCCGACAACCGGCCCTCGCAAGGACCGGTTGCCGGCGAGATGGGGTCGCTCAACCGTCTGGCTGAGACGACCTTTACCAGGTGGAAGGGCTCAGTCGCCAAACTGCGGACTTGCTTTCATGATCTCGTCGAGCGAGGCGGAGACATCGGACTGCTGCGCGGCGGTCAACCGCATGTCCGCGACCATCTCGAGAGATTCCAACTGGGTGCTGACGGTTTGCATCGCCCGCAATTCGGCATCGACTTCGTCCTTGAGAACCTGCAGGACCTGCCGGTCCTCGGGATCCGCGACATCCTGTAATGTCCAGTGCAATTCCGTCGACGCTTCGGCCAGGCGATCGATGGTGTCGTTCCACGCGGCTCGCAACTGCATGACGCGGAGCGCGTCCAGTTCGCCACCTTCCGCGGCCGCCGTCAGGACATCCATGATGGCAATACCGTCGACGTCGACTGAGTTCTGGTAGTTGATGATGGCGATCGCCAACTGTTTGTACTCACGGCGAGCTTTCGCTTCCTCCGCGGCCAAACGGACCCGGGGGACGGCGGGCAGGACGAGGCCCGCCACGACTCCGGCGATCGCCATTACGACAAGCAGTTCGATCAGCGTGAATCCGCGGTCTTTTCGGCAACGTGTGGTGGTCATCATGGTTCGGTTCCTTCTGTGAGAGATCGATTCGAGTGAAT
Source organism: bacterium (assembly GCA_030430075.1). Taxonomy (GTDB): domain Bacteria; phylum Planctomycetota; class Planctomycetia; order Pirellulales; family Pirellulaceae; genus ARS98. The sequence continues at coordinate 69,874 of JAUIGN010000023.1, read as the reverse complement.
TCGCCAAGCGGCTGGGGAAAGCTCATTTGTGCGGCCACGTGATGGGCACTAAAGAAATGGCGGCGAGGTGCCCAACCTTTCAGAAAAACTCGCTTTTCTTGGAGATCGCCGGGGAATGGGTGGCCGCGACCTGTCTTGCCGCCTCCTCACCACGGTGCACCCCGTTCCTGCCAGACGCCGCTGGTGGGCGCTGAGGGATCCGCGCTCGCGATTCGCCCCTTGAAGTACCGGCGTTCGCTTGTCATAGTCGGTGAGCGTTCCGCACGGGCGGAATGTTTCCCTGCCCATCCTGCTCACTGGAGCGCCCGCATGCCTCGCCTGCACTGGATCCTCACGACCGTGGCTGTTGTATTTGCACTGGCCTGCAGCAGATCCCCGTTGAAAGCCGAGGTGGTTGAGTCGGCCCCCAACGGCTTTCAGATCGAAATCAAGTCCGGAATCGAACAGCCGCCCGCACGCGTCTACGAGGCGTTTGTTGAGCAGATCGGGGAATGGTGGGATTCCAGCCATACCTACTCGGGAGATGCCGGCAATCTCTCGATCGACGCCACTCCCCAGGGCGGGATGATCGAGAAGTTTCCCCAAGGGGGATTTGTCCGCCACCTCCAGGTGGTCTTGGTTCAGCCGGGAAAGGCGATTCGCCTTACCGGTGGTCTTGGCCCACTGCAATCGATGGGGGTTTCCGGCGCAATGACGTTCGGCTTCGCCCCGTCGGCAACGGACGGCACGAACCTGACACTTCGTTACAACGTAAGCGGCTTTGCGCCATCCGGATTGGATCGACTTGCCGCTCCCGTGAATCAAGTTCTCACGACGCAGGTTGAGCGGCTCAAGCGATTCGCGGAAGGCGGATCGCCGTCAGACTGAAGGTTGTGCGTCTATCGGGCGTCGGGACGAGTCCTCGGCCGTGCGGAGGACCGTTGTTGCCGGCCGTTCGTTTCTGACCGTAGCCACCATCGCCGAACGGTAGTTTCTGGCTTCCGCCGTCCGGGGGCATTGGCTACGCTGAAGATGTTATCGATGACCGGCGCCAAGGCAACGCAACTTGTCCCACCACCCTTGAGGAATAACTCGCTCATGTGCGACCAAGACCATTTTGAAGAAGATCTGAAGAAGTATTCGCGACGGGACTTTGGCGCGTTCGCCGCCGCCGGACTGGGTGCGGCGGCCTTGCTGCCTCGAGCCGCGAATGCCGCCGAAGTGACCGACCGCGATGTGACGATTACAACGCCCGACGGCGAATGTGACTCCTTTTTCGTTTCCCCGAGCGAAGGTCGCCATCCTGGTGTGCTGATTTGGCCGGACATCTTCGGTCTTCGTCCCGCGTTTCGGCAAATGGCGAAAAGGCTGGCCGAGTCGCAATATAGCGTGCTGGTCGTCAATCCGTTTTACCGAACGCAGAAGGCACCGACCGCCGCCAAAGGCGCCAACACGCCGATTTCTGATGTGATTCCGCTTGCCCGATCGCTTGACGCCACCAAGCACACAACCGACGCCCAGGCATTCATCGGTTGGCTTGACAAGCAACAACAAGTCGACAAGGACCGCAAGATGGGCACAACCGGCTATTGCATGGGTGGTCCTATCGTCATGCGCACAGCGGCCGCCGCGGCCGACCGGGTCGGGGCCGCCGCTACTTTTCACGGCGGCGGATTGGTCACCGATCGGCCGGACAGCCCACACCGGCTGATCCCCAACATGAAGGCCCAGTTCTTGATCGCAATCGCAGAGAACGACGACCAGCGCGATCCCGACGCGAAAGGCGTGCTCGCGAAGTCCTTTCAGCAGGCCGGGCTAAAGGCCGAAATCGAAGTCTACCCAGCCGGTCACGGTTGGTGCCCGCCTGACACCCGCGTCCACAACGAGACTCAAGCAGAGAAAGCCTGGAGTCGGCTGCTGCACCTGTTCAGCACCGCGCTCGCCTAGCAACGCGCCGCCCAGAACGTTCTGCGTGTAGCGACCGCCCGGGTGTCACTGGTTGACGCGCTTCCACGTGAATGCGGACAGGCGGTCGTCGTCGCCGAGCAGCATGCCTCGCACTTCGACGAACGTGTCACCCGCCACCCGGTAGATGTAAGAATTGGGCGCCTCCTCCCTGCGTCCCTTATTCGGCCCGGCCGTAAACAGATTATTGAAGAAGGTGAACACCCGCACGCTACCGGTCGCCTCGAGGCGAAATTCCGATTGCTTTGCCTCGAGCACCCGGCCGTCGGTATCCATGACGGTGACGGTCGTCTTATGGCCCCGGTGTTCCTTGACGATCCGGAATGTTCCCCTGTCGCTTTCCACAGTTCGCTCCCACGTTCCCTGCACCGCCGCAAGCGCGCCGTCTGCCTTGTCTCGGTCGTTCGAATCCAGCTTGGCTTCTGCCGGCTTCACCGCGATGAAGCCGTTGGGCAGCAGTACATGGAATGCTCCGCCCTTTCGTTTGAGATGGGCCCTGATCCGATCGCCTTTGCTGACGCCGCCGTGCCCGCCCGAGTGCGGTTCGGCATCGCCTTCGCCGATCCACTTCTTGTTCCAGTAATGCGCATAGACGACATCTCCCTGGCGGATCCCTTCGCCCTTCTCGACACGCGCCACCTGGATCTCGGCGACCGAGCGAATATCTTCCCACTTCTTGCTTTTTTCCGTCATCGAGTAAACCGCGCTCACGGTACCCGTGACGATGTGCGAAGACTCGCTCGCGAGTTCCTCCGGCGAAAACTGCGGGACCTCTGCTTGAACCGTGACGTGGATCAAGGCAACGGCCGCAACGATGAATGGGATTGCCTTTGCCATGGTGTCGTCCTTTCGTGAAATTTCTCTGGATAGTTGACTCAGTAACTGTCCGCTTCTTCAGTACGATTCCAAGAGACGAATACTCACTGAAGTGGACACTGCTTCAGTTCGGGATTCCGCATGACCTGCCGACATTCCCGAGTTCCCTCTCTGCAATACTGCTTCATCGGATCTCGTAGGCCGTTGTTTTGCCATCATGATAGCGGGAAAACCGTGGATGCCTGGTAGAACCGTTAACCCTTCGCCAGGCGGCACGTTGCGGATACGATTGCCGGATACGATTTGAAAAGCATTGGGGTTAGCGGGTGAACGTCCTCATGGCGACCCAGGCAGAAGTCGTTGCATGCGACGTCCGGTCTTGACGAGCGGGGACATGCGGTCAGGCCATCATGCGGTCAGGCCATTAAGTAGAGCAAGGAATCCTCGGCCTGCTTCCTGGTGACGTCGTCTTGGATGAATCGCCGTAGCGTGTAAAACCCGTATAAGGTCTTGATCCGGTGTGTCAGGCGAGCCTGGTCGCGTTTGAGCATCCCTTCCCAGTAAGCCGCTTCCCGGGGGTCATGCTCGGCCTTCACGACGGCGCCAAGTTCACCCTCCACATCGGGCAACGACCGCCACAACCGGATGTGCTGATGGTGCGCGGGCAGGCCTTGCCGCGCTACGTCAGAGTAACCGAGCCGGTCGAGTTCGCTGATCGCCGCGGCATGATTGATAATGTGCCACAGGCCTCCGAAGCCCTGTTTCTTGATCGTGGCCGTGGCGATCAACTCTGCGATCGTAACGTCCGCCATCTCTTGCACCGAACGGTATTTGGGAAAATCACCCGCGTTGTCCAGCGACACCTGATTCCCCCGTAGCCAGCCTTTCTCCTTCCCGTAGTAACCTCGGCCAGGGGACGCTCGATCAAACCCTTCGGTCAACTTACGTATTCCGGTGACCACCCTTGGCGTGGCGAATTCGCCGTGATCTTGAAGCGCACGAACAGCGGCAGCGGCAAAGATGGCGTTATGCCCCGACTGCTTGAGGGTACCAATATTCTTCCGCAGCGCGGCCACAATCGACGTGACGGAATCCGGCCCCGGCTCCTCACCCGAAAACGGTTCGAACAACTGGGTGGGCGTGACACCGGCTTTCTTGGCGTTGAACCAGATCGCCTCTTCGCCAGCGATAATTCGATTCAGTTCGGCTTCGACACCCTTGAACACGGCATCCGGCAGATCACTCTGGTCTTCGCCGAAAAAGTACCCTGTCACGACGGCAGCCCCCAAATGCCCGGCCATCGTACCGGCTCGATGGGCATTGGCGAGTCCACAGATGCCTTTGTAAAGGTAACCAAAATCGATCATGGCTGATTCCTCGCGATGCATTGGCCGACCGTCGCCGTCAAAAACCACGGCCCATCCGCAATATCCGCATTGCGTGTGACGTGGCGACTTCGGCCGACGGAAGACACGTCAAGGTCCACGACCCGCAGGATACGCGAACAGGGCGAAACAATCCATCGATCATCCGACAGTCGCCCGCTGAAGTCGGTTGGCATGCTGCCTGCATCGAATGGCCGCCAAACGGCGGCAGCAAACAAGGAATCGTCGCAATCGATCTCCTCCCGACGCGGCAATGACGGCCCCCGGAGTGTGTCCGTCCGACCAATGCAACGCAACTCGCGCACAGCTACAATGCAGCGGGTAGAAGCGGGTTGCAATGTACGCTCCCGCCGTGATTCATCGTCGTGACAACGGCCGGGTTTGCGTTGAGTTCGAGCACGTAACAACGCAGCCGTGAGACCAATTGCGGGAGAACGCGTGGTGGGATTCTTCAGTTCCCTGTTCGGCAAAAAGCAGCCGACCAACCTGGAAGTCGTTCCGGATCGCATCTGGATGACGACCGATGCCAAGTATGCCGGATTGGCCGCGGAAGCCGAGGATCGCTCGATGTCCGAACCGCTTGCCATCTTGCTTGTCGCACATTTTCCCGACGTACTGGCCCGCCTGGAAAAAGTGGCCAACCGCCGCACTTGGCGCGTCCCATTAAAGGCCGTTTCGGCCAGCAAACTGAACACGGGGCTGGCTGCGGGTCTAAACGCGAGCGAAGCAGATACCATTGACGTCATCGTTGCTGAACGGCATCCGCTGCCTTCGGTAGACGATCGACTTGAGGCATTCGCCGACGAGTTGCCTTGCCGTTGCCGCTTCGCCCACCACCTCTCGCTGGACGATGCGGTGATGGAAACGTTCGGCGGCGAATGGGTGCGGGATATCCTCCGGGGACTCGGCATGAGCGACGATCAGGCGATCGAATCTCAGATGGTGGCTCGTCGTATCCGGCAGGCACAACTGAAGATCGAGGGCGAAGCATACGGATCTTCCGCCGCCGGTTCCGCGGCCGAATGGCTGGCGAATAACTGCCCGAGCCTGATCAGGAAGTAGACGGATCACGCTTCCGATGCTGCGTTGACAAGCCGATCGTCAACCCTTTCCAGCCCCGGCACCGCCTGACCGAGATCTCTTAGAAAGTCGTCCTTTTCTCGTGGAGAGATCAACACGAATCGCAGGCGCCCGCGGTGATTGCGGTAGTTCACTCGCAATCGGTCAAGCGAGCAGGCTGGTGCACTGAGCGGATTACGGGTCGGGGCCACGCCGGTGATCGCGTCGAGTGGAACGCGCCAGCAAAACCCGGCGGACCGGATGACCAGCGCCGACGGGCCGATCTCGTAATTCGTGTTGAAGGGGATTCTGCAGCTCCAAGCGGCAACCGCGAGGCAAAACGCGCCGACCAGCAGGCCCCAGGGAGACCTCGCCGGCGGCCCCAAGAAGAAGGGCAGGGCACTGCCAACCAGTACGGCCGCAGAACAAATCAGGATCAGGCCGATCCACCAATCGACTTTGGTCATGTAGCGCCGCGTCATGTCACCATCATGCTGCATCAGGCTCAATCGACTCCCAGATGCCGCTTGACGAATTCGACCGTCCGGATGGTCCACTCGTTGCCGCAGGGCAGGTCGGCATGAAGCTCGCACTCGATCTTCAGTTCGTCCATCTTCTCCTTGAGCGCGTTGCCGAACCGGGGATGATGGATCCCGACTCCTTGGCTCATGATCGGCGTCTCCAGCCTACTTGCATAGAAAAGGGCTTCCGGCGGATCGTCTTTCGTCAAATGCGTTAACGCAGAGACCTCTTCGAACAGCCGGTACTTGTCTTCCGGGAGCTCGTCAAGTTTCTTCAGATCGACACCAAATAACTGGCTGGATGCGTCGAAAGTTCTCCACCAGGATTCGTGTTTGACAACGTCCCCGATTCTACCGCGGCGGGTTCGCCCCGGAAAGCATGTGGACGTCCGTTGTTGATCCCGCTGACTTTTCGGAACGTGTTTCTGACTCGTTGCCGAGCGATTAACCGGCGAACGCGAAGTACTTCTGACAGGTTTCCTCGGTTCACGCCATTTCACTGGTGGATGCGACGGCTTCACGATCAGCACGGGCCGTCGTGGCGTCCCGAGTTTTCCCAGTCAACGATGACTGCAACGCAGCCGACGAACCACGGCGTGCCACAGCGCGTCGTGGTTTTTCCTGCTCTCGCGTCTCCATGATGGCTGCTCGCACGGTCTTCATGCGGTGGCCCTTGGACACTGTTCGGCTTTGGCGTGCTTTCTCACCGCCGACCGGTCTTCAGCGATCGCGAAGCGATTCCGGCAACACCTCGCGGGCGACGCGCATCACGTTGCCACCGATGATCTTCCGGATGTCGTCATCCTGGTAGCCTCGCTGGACGAGCCCGACCGTAAACAGGGGCCAGTTCGTCCAGGCCAGGCTGAGCGGAGCGGCCCCTTGTGCTCCGAGCGACCCTTCCGGCCAGAGTGACCGCCACTGCTTCCGTGTTGGTCCACGTTTGGGCACTTTGCGGCTTTCGGCCGAACTTTGGCGGGACGTGTACGCGACGTCGGTTCCAATGGCGACGTGCTCGGCTCCAAACCGTTGAGCCACATAGTCAATGTGCTCCATCATGACGCCGATATCGGCGCGTCCGCCGAGAAAACTGGGGATGCAACAAATGCCGATGTAGCCGCCCGAGTCGGCGATCGCTTTGATGACACCGACCGGTTTTGCTCGAATATGGTGGTGCAGCGCGTCGCAGGTCGAGTGGCTCGCGACGACCGGCTTGGCGGACGCTTCCGCAGTTTCCTGGCTGGTTCGCCACCCGCTGTGGGCGACGTCCGCGATCACGCCAATCCTGTTCATTTCGCGAACGACCGCCCGGCCGAAGTCGCTCAAACCGGCATTGGCGGGTTCGGCACATCCATCGCCGATCATGTTGCGGCGCTGGTAGGTCATATGCATCATGCGGATGCCAAGCTGAAAGAAGATTCGCAGGTAACGCAGCTCGTCTTCGACAGAGACCCACTGCTGCGTCAAGGGAACGCCATTTCCCGTGAAGTACAGGCACTGCTTGTCCTGCTCCTTGGCACCGGCGACGTCCGCCGGGGTGGCGGCTTTCGCAACGAACTCGGGCATCATATCGGTCAGGTAGGTGAAGCGGGCGAGCCGTTTGAGTAACCGCATCGGGCTTTGCCCTTCCTCGCCGGCGTTCTGAAAAATACACGTGACTCCCGATGCGCGCCAGGCCTGCATGAACTCGGCGCGCTCGATGGCATCCGTAACCTGTCGCGTCATTCCCATCTCTTCGCGAGCGTCCTGGATCTCGATCGAGGACGCGCCGTCGAGTACCAACTGAGCCATGGCGTCGCCATCAATGGCTGCGCGTGGAGCGAAGCCATAAGCATCGAAAACGAGCGACTCGCGATGCAACCCCAAGCCGTATTCGAGATCTCGCCGGCTTGGCTTGAGAACCTCCAAGGCGACTTGTCGCGCCTCGTCGATCTTCTCGTTGGTCTCTTCTTCGAGTGCGCGTGCCGGGCGGCGGAAGGAGCTACCAGCCAGCAACGCGCCGGCCAGTGACGCCTTGAGCATCTCTCGCCGATTTGTGGATTGGGATACCGGGATCATGACCATTGAAATGCGTCCTCCTGGGGATGCGGCTAACGGCATTCTTGCAACAACGGCCGACGCGTCGCCTTCGTGGTTGGTCATCGGCAGCGAATAGCCAACCAGTCGACCGTGACCGGCGTGGTGAGCGGAACATGCGCCGCACCGCCGCCAGTCGGTTGTTGGACGGCTGCCAGCCGACGGGTAGCGGGAACAAGCGTTACGGCGCCGCGACCTTGACCTTCGCCAGGTAAATGGACGTCTTTCCCTCGTGGGACGAGTAATAACTGACCCACAACAGGTCGTCGTGCCAGGCCAACCCGGCATAGCTCGTATCGCCACCTGACGGGAGCTTGAGTGCTTCCGTCAGGGTCGCCGTTTCGGGATCCAGCCAGCACAGGGACGTACGCACGGGCGAGTCATACAAACGGACAGCCGCCACAAAGCGACCGTCCGGCAAGCGGAGCATGTGCGGGCCACCGATGCGCATGCCGAGCTTCTTCCAGCTCCAATCCGTGTACGGAGGGCTCGACTTGCCGACGACACCCAAATTGGGCCGGCCGTCCTGCCGCAGCAGGCAATAGCACGTGCCGTCCGCCAGGAACACCATCGACGACTCGTTGGGGTAGGTCCCCTCGACGGCCATCTTGTCGATCAACGTGTCGAAGGACAGCCCATCCGTGCTGTGGAAGAGCCGGACACCGTAGTTGTCTCTCCGGCAACCATACCCGAGCCCATACGCTTTGCCCTGGTGCCAGGTGATCCGCCACAACCAGTTGTCCCGGTCGCCCACTTCGTGTTTCGCGCTCCACGTCCGCCCATCATCGGAGAACCAAACCAAAGACTGATGCTTGTACGACACTGGTTCGTTCATGGCCTCGGCCCCCGCGAGCATCAGTCGACCGTCAGGAGTTTCGGTGATTTTGGCGTCCCGCAGATCCGAGTTATCCGAGGTAATCAGGGCCGCCGATTCCCACTTGTTGCCGTCCTTCGACGTAATCACCCGTAATGCTCCGTCCGGCGACACATGCCCCCGACCTTCGCGAAACACGCAAAACCAGCGATCGTTAAAGCGAATCAGGTCCGTAAAGGCGTTATGCCGAGCCTTATCCCAGATGCGACGCGCTTCGACGAGTTGCATACCTGCAGCCTCGCCGGCGTTGTCAGCCTTGGCGATCGCAGGCAACAGGCAAAGCAACAGGGTGACGGGAAGCGTTCTTTTCATCGGTTCACTCCATGTGATGTCATTGTCGAAGATCTTGTTGTTCTCGAATCAAGGATCGCACTGGAACTCACTATCATCCCCAGTGTCGCCTTGAATCGAGTGATACCACACCTCCTGGCGACTCTGCAGGCGACCAATCCGTTCCGTCGAATTCCTGGCGAGGTGCTTGCCCAGCATTGCGATCACGTTCCTCCTTCATTCGGCGACGATCGTGAAAAGATCGACGTCTTGCAGAAAGATCTCCAGCCGGACGACCCGGCCCACAAGTTCGTCCATCGACCGGTCTCCCGCCCAGGTAACCCGATGCCGTACAGCGTCGCCGGGGAATGGTCGGCAGTCGGCATGGTCGAAACCTTCCAACGGCTCGCGAATTGCGTCGCTGACACGGACCGTGAGCTGTGCGGCGCCTGATCGGCGCGCGGCAGCATTGATGAACAGATCGCCGCCTGGCCAGCGAATCAGTCGTGTAACCACGACGCCCCCTGCTCGCGGCGGACCGTACAGCCCGACCAGTCGTTCTTTGGGGCAGGTCGCCAACCCGATGGCGGCCTGCCGGTCCTTCGAGTCGTGGCCGCCATCATGGCCGGCGTAATAGAACCACCACTGGTCGCCGACTTCGACCCAATGCGGGCCGCCGAACGTCATCCCGTCGTCCCATGTCCCGTCATCGCCGCGCGGAATCAGGGGCATGCGTCGCGGGGAACGGCGCCAGTGAACGCCGTCGCGACTGGTAACCAGTTCGGTATGAATCGGGTCATTCATGCGGAACACCCACAAGAAGCCCCAGTAGATGCCCGCGTAGTAATGCATCGGCATGCCGTAGAAAAAGTTGTAATGACCTTCGGCGTCCACTTCGTCCGGCGTCAACAGAGCGCGGGGCTGCCCCTCCCATGCCTTCCACAGCTCATCACTGGTCAGAAACGCGATGCGCCGCGAAGCCCCGGTATCGATCATCTGGCCCTTGAATCGGCGGTAGCGATCCTTGGCCCGCAACGTCATCAGGTAGCGATTCCGCGAGGCGTCGAAGACGATGCTATTGAGCGTGTCGGAGTGAACATGTTTGAGCCGAATCTCGCCATCGGTATCCCAATGAATACCGTCTTGGGAACCGATCAGGCGTATCCCGTCGTGCTCTTTGCCCGCCCCACCTGTCCGGTAGGTCATGACGTACTCGTAGCCGCGTCTCTGCTCCGGGGGCAACGTCAGTAGAAGCTGCGGCCCACTCGCGCGAGCGTTGTTTGGTCCGCGAATGACAATGTTGTTGTCTCGGGATCCCTGCCATTCAAACAGACCGAGATTTGGCGCATGCCACCGCAAGCCATCGGCCGACTCGGCGTACGCAATCGCGTATCGGCTACTCCGCCCGCTCGGCTTCTCCACCCATCGATGGACCTGCGTCCAAAGTTGAAACCGATCGGTCTTCGGCTGCCGCGCCACATTGACGTAGCCACAATCGCCCAGATACACCGGGTTGGCCGGATGCTTCTGCGGCGGATGGACCGCATGCACGACCGCCTGCTGCTTGTACTTGATCGCAAACCGGTTATCGACCAGCCAGTCATCGACAAAGAACTGGGGTACGCCGCGATCCATCTCGATGGGCTGCTCGGGGACCTGTGCAGCACTGCGGCGCGGTCCCCAGACCATTAGTGTCAGCAGGACCAACAATCTGGCACACGTCATCAACTTCATTGAGCTGGCCACCGTCTTGAGAATCACCGATATCCGAGGAACACGAGAGCGACAGCGTTGAGGAAGGCGAGGCTTGACCCTGCGTGAGCGCGTGATGTCCGCAGGCCGCCTGGCTCGTCAGCCAGATTGGGAATGCACTTTGCCATCCGATCCCGTTCTCTCCTTCTTCCTGCTCATATCATAGCTGGTCGCAACCCGGGTCGCAGGCGGTTCGCTTGGACATTGGTCGAGATGCCCGTTCAGAACGGCGGTGGATCGGCACCATGCTGGCGTATGCCCCACCGCAGCGCGGCGCGGCGTCGCGCTTGCAGAGGGCCACATGATGCGTCAAGCTGAAGCCGGTTCGGGCGACCGAACACGACCGAAGAATCCCTGGGACCATATGACGATGAAGCAAGCATTACTGAGCCTCATGATCTGCATTCTGCCGGGTACGGTCGCTGCCGAGCAACCGCCGAATATCGTCCTGGTCATGGCGGACGACCACGGCTACGGCGACACCGGATTCACGGGCCATCCATTTGTGAAGACGCCTCATCTTGATGCCATGGCAGAGGCCGGCGTGGTCTTCAACCGGTTTTATGCCAGCGCGCCCGTCTGTTCGCCAACTCGCGCCAGCGTCATGACCGGGCGCCACCCGTTTCGCGTGAATGTTCCCAACCACGGGCACTACCTGCGGCCTCAGGAGACCACCATCGCGGAAGTCCTCAAACGCGCCGGCTACGCCACGGGGCATTTCGGCAAGTGGCACATCGGTTCGGTTCAGCCTGGCAGTCCCACCAGCCCGGGCGGCGCGGGTTTCGACGAATGGCTCTCGGGGCTCAACTTCTTCGACAACGATCCGTACTTGAGTCGCAACGGCAACTACGAACATTTGAAGGGGCCCGGGACGGTGATCACCATGGACGCGACGCTCGACTTCTTGAAGAAGCACGCCGCGGGTGACAAGCCGATCTTTGCCGTGACGTGGTTCCCGTCGCCACACGACCCCCAGGCCGAGTTGCCTCAGGGAGTGCCGAATGCGAAGACGATGTACAATGATGAAAAGACGAAAAAGCCCGGTTACTTCCGCGAGATTACTCTCCTCGATCAGCAGGTCGGGCGATTGCGAATGACCCTCGGGGAGCTGGGCATCGCAGAAAACACGCTGCTCTTCTACTGTAGCGACAACGGCGGGTTGGTCGCCGAATCATCCGGCGGTCGCGCTCGCAAGGGGAGCATCTACGAAGGCGGTTTGCGGGTCCCTGCCGTGCTGGAATGGCCGGCTCGCTATTCGGCAGCAACGATCGACACACCGGCATTCGCATCTGACCTCTACCCGACGCTGCTCGCCGTGGCCGGGGCGACCGCCGGCCACCAACCACCGCTCGACGGCATCGACCTGACGCCGGTGATGACCGGAGAACGCACCGAACGCCCGCCGATGGGATTCTGGCACGGTCACACGCAAGGCCAGGGGACGTGGAGCGATCGGATCATCAAAGCGCTGCTGGAAGCCAAGGAAGCCGGTCAGCCAAATCCTCACCCTGAGCGGATTCTGAAGAACGTCGAGCAATTCCCCCGGTTCGGCGCGGACGCCATGCGGGGCCATGCCGCCTGGAATGCCTGGCCGTGGAAGCTGCACCGGATCGAGAAGAACGGCAAGGTGAGCTTCGAGCTCTACCACCTTGCAAACGACCCGCTGGAGAAAGACGATCTCCGTGCGACCGAATCCGGGCGGCTATCATCGATGAAGCGTGAATTGGAAGCATGGCAGCGGTCGGTGCTGGCCAGTTGGTCCGGAGCGGACTATCAGCAGTGAACACGGGAGGACGGCCTATGAAGAACGCCCCCATTCCCAGCCAGGTATCGCGTCGACGTTTGCTCCTGGCCGGCGCGACCGCCACGCTCGGCCTGCCAGCCCTCGGGATCGGCGCCGAGTCGTTGGGGGACAACCGCACGTTGCTGCAGCCGGTTCATGACCAGATTGTCTGCCCGTGGTCGCCTCGGCATCCGCGCCATGATCATCAGTTAATCTTTCCACTCGATGACAAACGCCTCCTGTTGGTCTGGTCCGAGTACTATTCCAAACAGCCGGAGGCACAACAGCGGATCGGGCAAACCGGCGTTACCGACGCCGTCTCCTGCCAGATTTCGTCCTTGCTGTCGCGCGACCGCGGTCGGACTTGGAGGGATCGCCGCGTGATGCAACCGAACCGGTGGAAGCACAACGTCAAGCATCCGAACCTGGTGCGTTTGTCCGATTCGGAGATTCTGTTTTTCTACGTCGGCTGGGATTCAGAATCGCAACGAAACGTCTTCATGCGACGCTCGAACGACAATGGTCAACGCTGGGGAGAACAGGTCCAGATCTCCGAACCGGGCTGGTACTGCAACAACGCCGACCGTGCCCTGCGGCTCAGTTCAGGGCGCGTGCTCCTTCCCGCGCATGGCCCGTTCGCCGAAGACTACGTCGGTGGTCAGCCTTACCGCGGAGGTCGTTCGAAGCTGCACTCCTTCGTCTTCTACTCGGACGACGGCTTCCGGACGTGGCACCGAAGCGCCGACTCAATGACGGCGCCCGGCCGCGGATGCCATGAGCCGACCATGGTCGAACTGGACGATGGCCGGTTGTTCTGCCTGATGCGGAATACGAATCAAGTTCAGTACTTCAGTCTTTCCGAGGACGGCGGCGATCATTGGACAGAGCCGGCACCGACCGTGCTCACGTCGCCCGAATCACCGGCGCTTCTCAAGCGGATTCCGACGACGGGTGACCTGCTCGTCCTCTGGAACAATGTCGCTTCCAAGTCGAACTGGCCTCGCATTCCGCTGTGCTCCGCCATCTCCACCGACGATGGAAAAACATGGCGGCATGTGAATGACATCGACAATCGCAAAGACCGCGACGCCGCCTACCCCGCCGTCACATTCGTCGGCGACGAAGCCTTGGTGACCTACTATTCACGCTCGACGAAATGGAAACGCGACGCCGAAGTGACATTGAGAATCTTTCAAACCAAGCAGTTCTACACGTAACGGTATCGCGTACCACGGCCGCCCACTGATGCCAGCTCGTGCAACCGTCATGATCGCCATGGCCGGGACTCGGCGAGCGGTACGTTGTGGTTGGCACGCACCTGGTCCCCATTCATCGCATGGTGTGGCCGTGCGTCCGGCGACACCAACCCGTTTGAGATCAGGAACTCACGCAAGATCCGCGCCGTGACCCGGTGTCCAAAGGCGTTCCAGTGCCCGTCATCATTGCCTTCCAAAAGCCGGCGCGTCGAAATTTCTTCCGCTTCGAACGCCTTGTCAAGATCCAGGAGCAGCGTATTCGGCATGGCTTCGATCGACTGGCAGTACCATTGATCGTCCTCCCGCAAGTCGGCCGCCTGCGGTAGAAACATGCCGAACTTCATCACGACGAACGGGGCCCCTCGAGCGTCACATCGTTCCGCGATGCGGCGAATGATGGCCGCCGTGTGCTGCCTCCGGTCCGCGACTTTCAGTGATGAATCCGGACGATTGCCGGGCGGGGGCACCGGGACATTGCGGGGCGCCAGGTCGCCTTCACGTAACACCGGCTTGTGTAAACCGTATTGAAACGGGGAGGCGTTGTTGGCCGGATCGTTGAAGACGAAGAACGCCAAAACGACCACGTCCGGCTGATAGCTGAACCCCTCCTGTTCGAGATACAGCAGTTGCTGGTCCGTCCCCCACCCGGAGACTCCCGTGTTGATTACCTCCCACGAAGCCGACTTGTCAGCGTGCGGCATGCCCGCAGCACGTTCACCGAGGTCTTGCTCCAGAACGTGTGCGAACACTTCATCGTCGGCCACGCCGTAACCCCACGCGAAGGAGTCGCCGAGTACGAGGATCCGCATAACGTTGGCCGGCTTCTGCGGCGAATGCTCGCGATCGCGCAAGCCGCGCGAGTTGATCGTCAGCCGTCGCCCTTGGGTTGATGCCGTCCAGTTGGGAATGTTTCTCCACCCCAGGCGGTCGTCATACACGTAGCGATGCCCCGTCACGCCGTGATTCGGTTCGTAGAGGTAGAGCGGCGGCCGCTGCCAGCGAAGACGGCCGGATTCATCAACGACCAACCTGCCTTGCAGGAAAAGAATGGCGACCATTGCCGCGAATCCGGCAACCAGGATTGCGCTGCTGCAACCCAGTCGGTACCACCAGAACCGCCGATCGCGGTGGGGCAGGCCTGAATCGAGTTCGCTGCCGGCATCCGCCGACCAGCGCGGATCATCGAGTTCTCGCAGGGCCATCGTTCATTCAGCTCGCAACATAGGTCGACATTCCGCCACCCGGCAAGCGGGCGACGTGAAGAGCCGCCAACTTAACCGCTCGGCGAGCGTCTCTTGCCCTGTCGAAACGGTCGACCCAAGTTCGCCAGCCGCCAATTTGTGGCTCGTGTGTGAAGGTCCGCCGAGACGACATGCATACATGGCTTTGCACGTAACGGGGCAACCATGCATGGAACCGCCGTCCCGCTAATCTGCTTCCCGCTAATCTGCTTCCCGCTTTCCGGTTTCGCTCCGCCGCCGCACCTCTTCGCGAATTTTCTCCAATGGTGCGGCGCGTTCAGCTTGCGTCAGATAGAACTGGTACCCGAAGTCTGCCAACCTGAGCCCGAGAAATCGCTCCAGACCGATCCGGGCAAACTGCCGGTTGATGAGAAACGGATCGTCCAGCGCCTCGACCAGATCGGGGAGCGCCCACGCTGATTGCGTCTTCGCCAAGACATCCGCACCAATGACCCGCACCGATTGATCCGGGCTGTGCAACCATCCGAGTGCCGCGGCACCTTCCCGTTCCGGGTAATTGTCGGCAATCGCGGCCGCGGAGTACTCTCGGCCGTACCATTTCTTCAAGTAGTCCAAGGTCCAATCGATCGGCTGCTCCACGTGGCACATGTTGCAGGCGTTGGGCTGATTGGCCTCGATCATCCGGGCCTGCGTCGGCGAGAAAATCATATGGGTGCGAACAACGTCCTGCAGCCCCTCGTTGAGCTTCGGCATGTGACAGTCCAGGCATCTCGATCCCGCACTCCCGGGCGCATGATGCGTATGGGACGTGAGCGCTCCATCGTCCTTGAATTTCTGATGACAACGGAGGCAAGCGTTGTCGTTCTCCTTCTCGGTCTTGGTCCATTTCGCACCTGTCGCCTGGTGCGGGTTGTGACAGTCGACACATTTCATCTCCGAATAACAACTTCCCCGCATTGCGTCGGTGAATTCGGTGGAATTCCAGGTCGCCATTCCGCCGGCCAAGAGGCGGCGGCCGCCCGCATGGCAACGTCCACACGCCCAGTTCAGATTGTCGTGCGTTCGCCCCAATTCCCATTCGCCTGCAGGCGAGTCATTAGCAGAGGCAACCAGATACGGGCTTTCGGGGAAAAAGGAGGGCTGGCGCTGCTTGCCTTCCGCGTGACGCTTGGCGCCCAGGTGGCAAGCCTCGCAACTGATGCCCAGCGTCACCGCGTGATCGCGCGCATCCCACTGCTTCGCGGAACCAAGAATGCCCACCAGCAACTGATACGCCTGCTCGTCGCTCAGTTCGCGCAGCTGATCGGGCGGCGGAATCTCCGGGTGGTCGCGCTTCAAGTACGTCGCTGCATCAAAATGCAATGAGACCGGCGTATGGATCCCAAGAACTTCCGGGTTGCGGACCAGCAGGTCAGCGAGGGGCAGGGTGGTGTGGCAATGCGCGCACTGGTAATAGGCGGTAAACGAAAACTTCTCACCCGGCGCGGCGAACGGGTCATGCCGCTCAGCCGAAGGCAGGTCTTCCTCGTCAACCGGTTGCCCATGAAGTTCCGCAAAATGAACGTGCACCGTTGGCACCCATTCGCGGCGATCCAACCAGTATCCAAAGGGCAGCACGTGGTCAATGGAATAAGCACGGTCGTCGGTAGGTTCGGGACCGCGCAACAATCGCCCGACGTAATACTGGTAAAAGCGCGACCCGATCGTCTGGGTGACAACGTAGTCACGTCCGATCTCCCCGCGGCTGAGCCGCATCCGGTATTGACCGCCCTCGCGAAAAAACTCGGCCCGTCCACCCAGGTACTCAATCGTCTGCTCGCCGGAGAAGTCCCCCAGAACCGTCGACTCCGTCGCCCGGGTGTTCATCCATCGGTGCGGATGCTGGGACCAGTTCTCGAACTGCTGCTTGTGGCAATTGCGACACGACTCTGGTCCCGAATAGTCAGCGCGGGTGATGTTGCTGACGTGCGACTCCGGTGCGGGTCGCTCGTCGCCGACCAGGCGAAGACTAACCGCGCGCAGGTCATCCGGAATCGGGCCCCACCAATTGACAACGCCCCCGTGTTGTGTGAACCGAGGTGTTGGGCTCTCCGCCTCCCCCCCGCTACGGACCAATGCAAGTCCGACCGCCAACGCCAGAGCAAGCGGAACCGCGACGCCCAGGACTTTTTTCCAGGACAGCGGGCGAGGAGAATTTGCAGATGATTCTGAGGAAGCCAGAGCCGCTGCACGCTTGCGATTTCTTTTAGCCACTCGCAACCTCCATGGGCCACCAGGTCAAACCACGACCGGCAGCGGACACCCAATCGTCAATCGGGGCGTCGATTGCCGCCGCCTCCGTCATTCATCACCGGGCCCACAAGTCAGCATCGGTTCAATGTTCGAGTTTACCCGATCCGGCCGGAATATTCACACCTGCCATGATCGGCAGACTCCGAGCCGATCTTTGCCGGATCGCTATGCGATGCCACGCCCCGCCGTAATGCGCCCACAACGACACCGATCGCCGCACCCCTGGCAAACGCGGTACCGCCAGCAATGGCGATTTACGCGGAAAACTCCCACAGCTACCGCAGGTCCGCAGTCGTTTTCGCCGCCACCGCCGGATTCCAGGCTTGAAGAAGCCTGGCGAGCGTTTTCAGCGCGGCTCGGTATGATGTTTTGTCAAAACTGATGGGCGTCAGGCCGATGACGCATCAACACGCAGTGGCGCACCGCTTGTTGGAGCTCACCACAATGGGGTAAGCTTCGAAACGAGGTGACCTCCGGGACTTGTTACCGTGATACTTGATCTCAATCTCTGCCGAGCTGATTCATCGTTCGCCAGGCTTGCGAATACTGCCTGCATTCTGGCCCTGCTTTTCGTGGTGACGAGCGGATGCAAATCGCAGGAAGCAAGCCGCCCCGAGCCGCGCAAGTCGGCGCAGGTGGTCGAAGAACCGCTCGAGAACGCGGCGGCTCGGCAAGAGTTCGGTCGCTCGCCCTCCGAGCCGCCCATGTCGCTCAGCGACATGGTTGACCGGTTTGATGACGCAGTAGTCTTTATCACGGTTTCCGACGCGTTAGGAAACGACATCGCCGTCGGCACGGGTTGTATCATCGATCGTTCCGGGCTGGTCGCCACCAACCGGCATGTCATCGAGTACGCCGTGTCAGCGCGAGTGCAACTCCGCGATGGATCGCGACTCCCAGTCAGCGGATGTATGGCGGTGGACGAAAGCCACGACCTGGCGATCATTCAGGTCGACGGGCTGCCGGAGTCGATGGTGTCGTTCACACTCGGGACGCCTCCGGAACTTCGACCCGGTGATAGCCTGGTCGCCATCGGTCATCCGAGCGAGTTTCGGTTTACGGTGTCCAACGGCATTCTCAGTGCCATTCGCCGCACTGAGGAATTGCCTGCGCTCTACCAACAAGGCTTGCATCTCAATCCGCAGACCAAGTGGCTGCAAACGACGGCGGCAATCTCCAACGGCAGTAGTGGCGGGCCGCTGCTAACCCACGCCGGCGACCTGGTGGGAATCAATACCTGGGTCGCGGAAGAACGCGATCTAGGCTTTGCGGTGAGTGTCGAGCATCTCATGCAACTTCGCCAAGAGATCTCGTCGCACCCCCAGCCCCTCCCGCTGCCCGATGCGCCGGTCATCGTGGGCAGCAAGGTGGCGTCACTGGCGCGAGACTACCAGGGGGAGCTGCAGAGTCTTGCTCTGACGCTGCAGGCCGCATCCGATGAAGATGCCGTTGCGGAACTCATTAAGACACGCAACCCTGGCCCGACATACCTCGCCAAATGTGCCTCGGTCATGCAGGAGAGCGAATCCGTCGCTGACAAGGTGGATGCCTTGTTATTGGCGCACGAGATTTGGAGCAACGTCGGGCTGCGGGCCGGTCGCCGGCATCTGGTCAAGCTCTACCAGGAGGTCGACGAACACGTTGCGCGCAGCAAGCCGATCGGACGGGCAATTCTGCGACTGGGACGCGGCCACTATGGTTCCGAGCTATCCGCGCTCCTGCGGATGGTCATGAAGTCGCATCCGCAGAATACGGTCCGTGCTCGAGCAGGCCTGGCGTTGCTTCAAGCCATGGCGGCCGATTATCGCGCGGCACGGTTTGTTCCCGAACAGCTCGAAATTCTCGAGCGGTTGCAGTCGCGGTTTCCCGACGAAGGGCTGGCCGGAACTCGCTTGGACGTCTGGGCCGAGGAACGTCTGATTCGGTTGCGATCGCTGAGTGTCGGATCGCCTGCCCAATCCTTGGCGGGCCGCGATCATCTTGGCGCACCGTTGAGACTCTCCGACCAGCGGGGCAAGGTCGTGCTTCTCGACTTCTGGTCAGACGGGTCCCCGCAATGCCGGGTCATGTATCCCCGGAAACGTAAGCTCGCGGAACAGTTGCAAGACCGCCCGTTCGCGGTGTTGGGAGTAAACTGCGATGAGAGCTCCGGGCGTCTCGAATCCTTGATCACGTCCGGTGAAATCACTTGGAACAGCGTGTACGACGGTCCGCAAGGGCGGATCGCTGCCGCCTGGCTGGTGGAAGATCTACCAACCATGTTTGTCTTGGATTCCCACGGTGTCATTCGTTACGCCGACGTTCAGGAGCAGCAACTTGAAGATGCGGTCCACGCACTATTGGAGGAACACCTTGTCCAGCTCCCTCGGGACGTCCTTCCCTTGGGGTCGCCCTGGAAATGGGCCTACCGTGCCGAACGACCGCCGGCCGACTGGACGCAGGCAGGTTTCGACGATTCCTCGTGGCGTGAAAGCGAAGCCCCCCTGGGCTTTGGCGATTCGCGCGTCAACACGCCGCTCGACTACGGTGACGTCGACAACAAACATCCGACGGCCTGTTTTCGCCGGACATTTCACCTCAATGATCCATCATCGTGCGCGCGGCTCATCTGCGAACTCGATGCCGATGACGGAGCGATCGTCTACCTCAACGGCACTCCCGTTCTGCGGACCAATGTTCCCGGACGGACTTCCTGGTCCACACCTGCATTGCGTCCCGCCGCCAAGTTACCTCTGGTCGTCGAATTGGATCCGCAGCACCTGGTTGCCGGCTCCAATCAGCTCGCCGTGGAAGTCCACCTCGTGGAGCCGACCAGCGCCGACCTGTTCTTCGACCTTTCGCTCAGCTCGAGTGGATTGGATTCTGAATCGATACTGACGGCGAAGAGCTCCCATTCACGAATCCGATTTTGCCAGCTTGCTGCACAACTCGTTGGCAGCGACGGGGGCCTCGATGAGGCCTTGAGCACGCTGGAGAGCGAGGAGAATGACGAAGTGGCCACCTGGGCAACCGTGGCGCGAATCACTCGGGCGGCAAATCCACACGAATTGCCGCTACCCGAAGTTGACGAGCCGCGCAGGCTGGCCAGGGCGGCGATCTCGGGACTCCTGAACAGTCAGGCTTGGGAAGTGGTTGTGCCGCAAGATGGTTGCGTCGACGATGTGCGGCGAGCCTGCCGCCAGGCGTGTGCTGCCTGGCGGCTGTCCGAAACGACCGAGGCGGTCAATGCGGGCGGCATCGCCAACACCTATGCGGTCGCACTCTTCCGGGCAGGCCGGTTCGCGGAAGCGATCACCTTCTTTCGCAAGTCGATGGAATTGCAAGGCGAGAATGCCGCCGACCTTGCCTACATGTCCGTTGCGCTGAGGCAACTCGGCGAAGACGACAAGGCGTTGGCGGCCTTCACTGATGCGGCAGCGTTTGCAACACACGCACCCTGGCTCGGAGACGACATCGGAGCGGCGGCCCTTGAAGAAGCGCGCACGGAATTTCACTCGCCGAACGAGAGATAGGACGACGACATGTCAGAGTATCGCTGTGACGCTTGCGGTTTCGAGTCTGCTCAGCGCACCGAACGCTGTCCGCGATGCGACACTCCGTTTGAGCATCCGCAGACAGGGGCG
Source organism: bacterium (assembly GCA_030430075.1). Taxonomy (GTDB): domain Bacteria; phylum Planctomycetota; class Planctomycetia; order Pirellulales; family Pirellulaceae; genus ARS98. The sequence goes on along the minus strand of JAUIGN010000023.1, from coordinate 49,024 downwards.
ATTGAGAGGGATTCCGAAGCGGCAGATCGCCAGCCTCTTCAGCAGGCTGTGATTGAGATTCCAGCGGCAACCGCACCGAATCACGCTCCGCCGCCAGGACCGTTCACGCCCAATGAATACCAAGACGCCGGCGCAGCGTTCGGCCGCGGGGAGCCCGCTCCACAAGCCGGCCCGGGAGCGATGCCGACCGAATTCGACGGGATTGAGGAGCGGGAGATCGACGCGACCCCGGTATCCGTCGGGCTGATATCCCTGTTGATCTCGCCGTTTGGTCGCATCGGGCGCATGGACTACGTGACAGGCGTGTTACTCATCGGATCGCTCTACGCCACGTCACTGCTGGCCGGCATCTGCGCCATTCCGCTCGGTGCAGACGAGAACGCGGCGACGCAAGTCGGCACCGTCGTGATGGTCCTCTCACTGGCAGCGGTCTTCCCGTTGTTGATCAAGCGATTGCACGATCAGGACCTCTCGGGCTGGGGAGTCTTGACCGTCTTTCTATGTGGTGCGTTCGTCGTATTGATCGCCGCCCCGCAGGGCGGCTCGCGCCACGCTAATCAGTATGGCCCTCCCACACGTTTACGGTGGAACCCGCTCAGATTGGTCCTCGTTGTCACGCTGCTCATCATCGGTTGCTATTCGGCTGTCATGCTTGCGGCAGGAATTGAACTGGAGGAACGATATCAGTCCGCCTGGTCAGATGTTCAAGAACACCCCGAGTCCGCTGTGTCGCACGATTTCGAATCGATCTACGAGCGGGCTGTCTGGATACGGAAGTACTCGCCGTTGCGCGACGATGCAACGGTCATCGAACTGTACAGCGCGTGGATTTACGGCGAGGCACTCTACAAGCAAGAGAAATGGGAGAGTTCCGTCCAATGGCTGGAACGGGCGGTGCACGCCGGCGAACTACTGAGTCGTGCCAGGACCACCCCCGAATTTGGATCGACCTTTACCGCCGACCTCGTCAACCTACGTATCGGCTATGCCGACGCCCTCGAGGCCGCTGGTGATCAGGATCGTGCCGCCGCGGTCAGGGAAGCGATCGTCGAGAAGTTAGATCAAGCCGCAGGCGATCTCAATGAGTCGCTCGAACTTAATTCACGCGCCATGGTGTTGCTCGAACAGGAAAAGCACGATGAAGCCCAAGTGGTACTGACCGACCTGATCCAGATCGATGAAGCGAGACTCGCCGCCAGGTCCTACGATCACGAACTTCGGACGTCACTCGGTGGGACCTACCACAATCGTGCTCTGGCGCGACTCAACCTCGGCGACGTGAATGGCGCGCAGGCAGACATTCACAAGGCAATCGGGCTGCAGGAAGTTGCTTTCACAGCAAGGACCAGGCCGGACCAATGCCGGGAGTATTACGGGTTGCATCTTGAGTTATTGGGTGACCTCTGCGCCGAACGGCGTGATGCCAACGCGGCACTCGAAAACTATGAGAAGGCCTGTGAAGTCAACCCTGCGAGTCTCTCTCATCACGTTCGTGCTGCGATGATCCGCCACGAGCGGCTCGAATTCGACAAGCTTGTGGATTTGCTGAGCCCATTCTTACGTCATACCGAGGACATCTATTTGGAATACCTGCTGGCAGTCAGCCAACTCTATGAGAAGGACGAGCGAGAGGCCGACCGCACCATCGACCGCCTCGTGTCGAGACATCCCGACTCGGTGGAAGGCCACTTCCTGCAAGGCGTGATCAAAATGGTGAGAGGCGACCATCAGGAAGCGCTCCCTTATCTGGGTAGAGCATATTCGCAACGGGCGGGTGATCGAGCGATTCTCTTCAATCTGGCGATCTGCCACGCACGCACGGGTCAGCAGCCTGAAGCCCAACGCGCGATCGCAGAATTATTTTACGTCGATTCCGCCCAGGCCGAACGTGTCCGAAGGTACGTCCAGGATGGCAATACCGAAGAAATAGTCCAGCCGATGCTCGAGCTGTCGTACGATTAGAATCGAGCCACCATCAGCTTGCCTCAGCGCACCCGTTCGACCATGCGGGCACTTGCCGACCGGGGCACCGCATTACCGGCGGAAGGAAGGGACGCGAATTTTCCGGATCACATCCAGGGGCGACAACCGGGCAAAGGTGGCACCAATGATCGAAACGCCACAGAAACAAGCGTACAAGTTATAGTTGCCTTGAAATGGTGAGCGGACTCGCACAGTGGATACAAGCCTGCTACGACCAGGAAAGGTGCACATTTTAAGAACTGGCGGAGGTATTTCTTATGCCGTCGGACATGCAGGTGACGCAACAGTCGTGCTGGAGTCGTCCCCAGTCAGGCGATGCGTGAGCAACAGACCAAGGTCAAGAGTCTGCGCGGCAATTCCGAGCTGAATGCGACACTGCGGCCGATCATTCGAGCGAGACCGGCTGCAACTCAACCACTCGCCGAGAATACGGCCAGCCAGACGGTTGGCTCATCGGGCGTCGTCCACTCCACCCGATGCTTCACGTGAGCCGGGATGTGGACATGGTCGCCAGGTTTCATGTGAACTCCTTCGCCGTTTTCGAGCCGCAGCCGTGCCTCACCCTTCAAGACAACCACCCATTCGTGCTCGTCTTGATCGTACCAGAAGCCTGCTGGACTGGCGTGCCCGGTCGAGATGATTCGCTCAATCCGGACATGTTCGTTCGCGGCGAGGACTTCGACAAACTCGTCGCGGAGATTATCCGGAAGGCTGTCAAACAGGTTCTCCAAGGCACTGGCTCTTCATGAAGGTGATCAGTCGTTCAATCCGTCCATCACGAACGGCCACAATCACTCGGCGTAGATGCTGTGTCCGGCATCGCCCCTGCGAATCTCAAAGTAAGCCGCGTTTCCCGAGGCCTTGTCAATCGCGTGGAGTTCGCGAATCGCCCGGTCGGCGGCAGCTGCCGAGAATCGTACGCCTTCGCCAATGTCAACAGTAGACAGGTGTCACCATGAAACCGGGCACAATCCGTTGGCCTTGTGTCACCGTGTCCAGCGGTAGCCGCTCTGCTTGCGGAATCCCTGGATGCTGATGGTCCCATCGCCGGCAAGGGTCATCAAGGTGTAGCCGTTGCTCTCCTGTCCAGTACCTTCCACCATGGCGACGAGCGTGCAGTAGTGGATTCCACGGATGTCGTTATGGTCGTTCTTGTGGCTGTGCCCCTGAAATACCGCCAGCACTTTGCCCGATTCCTCCATGATACTACGCACGTCAGCAGCGTTCTTCACGCCGTAATGATTGCTTACATCTAGACGCTGATGGGCGAATACGACGGTCGGCTTGGCCGTGCAATTCAGATCAGCCGCAAGCCATTCGACCTCGGCGGCAGGAATGTTGGGATCCGTCCACTCGAAGTTCTTCCGGCCGTAGGCTTCGCCGTCGCTGCGGAAGCATGAGTCTAGCACAACGAAGTGAAAGTCGCCTGAGTCGAACGAGTAGTACGACTTCTTCTGCCCAACACCGCCGAGGAACTCGTGCTTCGTGAGCGTATAGACGCAATGGTTGCCCAGTACGTAATGCCGGTTCTTGCTGATCGCAGAGAAATCCCGGTTGATCTTCTGCAGGTATCCGAGCTCGGCATCCACACTGTCAGCAGCATCGATGAAGTCGCCCAATTCGACGACAAACGCCGGTTGGTGTTTGCCGAAGAGTTCGGCGGCCTCAGCCAGTTTGTCGGGCGTCTCTCGATAATGACGTGAGCCGGCGGGCGGCTTGTCGGCGTAGTGGAGATCCGTCACCAGTCCCACACTGAGCGTCGAAGCACGATCAGCAGCGAATAGCTGCCCTGAATCGAAGGACGCCCCTGCCAGCACAAGCGTTCCATTTCGGAGGAACGCCCGGCGTCCCAAGCGAATGCAATCAGAATGGTTCGTCATCTTGTTGAGCCTTGAATCGGTGTTGCCGCCAGGATCGTTGAACATGCCAAGGTTCACGGCAGCCATCATGTTCAGACTGCCGTCGTGGAAGCCTCGCCGCCGCTCGGCTTTCACCAGATTGACGAGGGCGCCGTCAACGCAATGTAACGTCACCTGACGCATCTGCCGACATGGCGGGAATCAAGCAGCGACGTCACCTTGCCCCGGCTCGAGACAATCGCATTCGTAACGGGGTGAGATTCTGCCAGGGCCATGGAATCACTCGCTTCCGATCAGTTCGTCCAACTCGGATTGTAGCCGCTTGAGGACGGCTGCCGAGTTGGGTTGATCGATGACATTCTCCATCTCGTATGGATCAGCCTGCAGATTGTACAGTTCGTCCATCCCCTCAAGTTCGAGGTAGCGAACGTACTTCCAGCGACGGGTCCGAATCGCGCGGTAGCCCATCTTGTGGACTCGCGGAAAGACGGTATCCGAATTGTACTGAATCAGAAACGAAGCTCGCCAATCGACGGGCGTTTCCCCCATCAGCAGCGGCACCAGGCTGCGCCCGTCCATTGCCGGCGCCGATTTCACGTTGGCGAGATCCAGCAGCGTCGGTGCAAGGTCAATGCTGAGTGAACACTCGTCGATCAGGCGGCCGGCTTTGATTCGCCCTGGAAAACGGACGAGCAGCGGGATCCGTATTCCTTCTTCGTACGGCAACCGACGCTCGACGCTCAGGCCATGTTCGCCGTACCAGTATCCGTGATCGCTGGTGAATACGAACACGGTACGATCCAACTGTTTCAGGCGGCTCAATTCCTCCAGCAGCAGGCCCACCCCCTCGTCGACGGCCGCCAGCATTCGCAGCCGATCGCGGATCGTTGCATCGGACGTCGCTGTGGCTGATCCCAAGGGCGGCAGGTTCCCGATGCGACGACGAAGCGCGGGCTTGTCATCCGGAGAATCCATGACGTTCAACCGGCGCGGGATCGCTGCATCGGCATAGCGAGTTCGATGCCGCTCCGCCGGCAGGAACCTGGCTGCTGAGGGATCGGTAATACTGCCGTCGTCACGCTGTGTGAGTTCCGGATGCAGCGCCTTGTGCGCTACGTACAAGCAGAAAGGGCGCCGGCCTGTACCGCGCAAAAACTTGACGGCCTGCTCATTCAAGACGTCCGTTGTGTGTCCCTGAAACCTGGTTTGCTCTCCGTTGATGTTGAGCACCGGATCGAACGACGTACCTTGTCCCTTCATACTGACCCAATGGTCGAATCCCGGTCTGGCGCTGTCGTCGTTTCCCATGTGCCACTTGCCGACGTACGCCGTTTCGTATCCGCTCTGCTGCAGCACCAGCGGAAACGTCTGCAGCTTGTGACTCTGTTCGCTGCGATTGGTGTTGTCGATTATCCCATGATGATGTGTGTGCAAACCCGTCAATAGACAGGCCCGTACGGGAGAACAAAGGGGCGTTGTGCAAAAGGCGTTTCGAAATCTCGCGCCCTCCCGAGCGATTCGATCAATGTTCGGTGTCCGCACGAACGGATGGCCGGTACAGCTCAGCTCATCCCATCGCAGGTCGTCGACCAGCACGATGACCATGTTCGGGCGCCGACCTTCGCCGGCTGGGCAAAGACTCGCGGAGAGTCCGCAGCAACTGAGAAGCATGACGATCAGCGGTCTCATCGGGCGACACTCCTGAACTTGTTAATCAGTCGCAGATTCGGTAGCCGAGACTCTCTCGGCATCTAGGCCAACGCCTTCTACTCGTACGAGGCGACAGCGGGCCGGCCGCTGACGAACCGATTGTAACACTCCCGCCGACGCATAAGAAATGCTGCCGAAACACAAGAATATGCAGCTGCTGCCGCCGTCAATCGATACAATCCTGGTGCAACCTTCCCGGTCGCTCGCACCGCAGTGCAACCGCGTTGGCAAACGGCGTCCGGGGCATTGCTTGACCGTTCGAACGATCGTAATCCGTTTCCGCACCACGGGCTTACCGCGCAGATTCAGCCCTACGCCGGACCGCCAGGCCGGCGTCCGCATCAACTGGCGCGTGACGATTCCACACGTATGGATTATCATCACAGAGCCGCTCTGCCCGCCTGTGTCATCCCCAGCCCCTTGCTGCTCATGCGCATTCGACTGATCGCTCTTGCCGTCATTGCCAGTCTCGGTCATCTCGCTCGTGCCGAGCAACCGCCTGTTTACGAACGAGAGGTGCGGCCGATCCTGGCGAAACATTGCTTTCGCTGCCACGGCGAGCAATCGGCGAAGGCCGAACTGGATTTGAGTTCCCCCAGCGGCGTGCTCAAAGGAGGAGAGTCTGGCCAAGTCATCGCCCAGGGCAAGGCCGACGAGAGCTTGCTCTATGAACTCGTCTTGAGCGGTGACATGCCGCCCGCAGAAGACAAGCAGCTTTCCAAGGCCGAGGTCGCTACCATTGCCGCTTGGATCGCCGGGGGAGCGAAGTTTGCGGAAGAAGCGCACGTCCCGGGCGCGTTGTCACAACACGACGTGTTGCCGATTCTGCACCGTCGCTGCGTTATGTGCCATGGACCCGAATATCGAATGGGCGATTTCGACGTTCGTTCCAAAAGCAGCTTGCTGGCCGGCGGGGTCTCCGGGCCGGCCTTGCTCCCCGGAGAACCGAATCGGAGTCCGATGGTTTTGCGCGTGCGGAATCACCTCTGCCCTCCCCAAGCCGACATCGGTGAAGCCGGTATCGAACCGATGACTTCGGAAGAACGCGCGACGTTGGTGGAGTGGATTGACTCGGGTGCTCCGGTCGCAACAGTTGAACCGGCCCCTTCTGGGCAGGGTGATCTGCTCGTTTCGGATGCCGACCGCGACTTCTGGTCGTTTCGTCCGCCAACTCGGCCTCCGTTGCCCGGCGTGAAACGCCGCCGTGCGGTGCGTACGCCGGTCGATGCCTTCTTGTTGGCAAGACTGGAATCCGACGGCTTGGCGTTTGCGGCCGAGGCAGACCGTCTGACCTTATTGCGGCGGGTGACGTTTGCCTTGACGGGATTGCCGCCGGCCGCGGATGAGGTCGCGCAGTTCATGGCCGACGATGCCGCAGGCGCGTACGAACGGCTTGTCGATCGTCTCTTGGCTTCGCCCCGTTATGGCGAACGTTGGGGACGGTTCTGGCTCGACCTGGCCGGGTACGCCGATTCGGAGGGCAAACGCCACGCCGACACGATTCGCCCGTTTGCTTGGAGGTATCGGGACTACGTAATTCGGTCATTCAATCGCGACAAACCATTCGACACGTTCCTGATGGAGCAACTGGCCGGCGATGAGCTGGTCGACTATGCGAACAGCGAGGCCCTTTCCGCTGAGGCTCTGGAAAAGCTGGTGGCTACGGGTTTCCTTCGAATGGCTCCGGACGGGACTTCCGCGGATCCCGTAAACCGGCTGTCGGACCGCGTGGAAGTGATAGCCGACGAAATCGACGTGCTGGGCCGCGGCGTGCTTGGACTGACATTGCGATGCGCCCGCTGTCATAGCCACAAATACGACCCCATTCCGCAACGCGATTACTATCGCCTGGTTGCCGTCTTCAAGGGTGCCTACGACGAATACGATTGGCTGACTCCCCAACCCTTCGGCAATCAATGGAAGCTGGCCAAACAGCGGCATCTCGAAGTCATCCTGCCCGAAGAAGCCAAAGCGATCGCGGAACACAACGCGCCGCTCGAGAAAGCCATCTCTACATTGCGGTCCCAACAGGACGCGGCGAGCGACAAGCAGCAGCTCAAGAAGTTGAGTGAGCGCATCAAGCAGCTGGAAGCCGAATTGCGGCGGGCTCCCAAGATCCGCGCTCTCTGGGACCGGGGGCGGCCTTCTCCGACCTACGTTTATCGCCGTGGCGTAGAGACTCAGCCTGGCCGACTGGTCGAACCCGGCGTGCCGGCGGTGCTGACCGACGGCAAGACCCCGTTTGCCGCGCAACCGCTCAACCACTCGACACCCAAGACCGGCCGGCGACTGGCCTTCGCCAAATGGCTCACGCAGCCCAACCATCCGCTCACGGCGCGGGTCATCGTCAATCGCATCTGGCACCAGCATTTCGGTCAGGGCATTGTCAAGAGCATCGACAACTTTGGCAAACTCGGTACTCCACCGTCGCACCCGGAACTGCTCGACTGGCTGGCGGTTGAGTTTGTCGAAAGCGGTTGGAGCGTGATGCACCTTCACCGCCTGATCGTAAATTCGACCGCATATCGGCAGAGTTCGACCGTGAGCGAGCTTCAAGCGCAACTCGATCCAGAGAATCGCCTGGTGTCACGGATGCCAATGCGCCGGCTGAGTGCCGAAGAAGTGCGAGACTCGATCTTGTTCGTGTCCGACCGATTATCGGGCCGGCGGTTTGGTGAACCGTCACCCGTCGATGTTCGCCAGGATGGCCTGGTAACTTCGAAGGAACAGGGGGGCCGTTGGAGACGGAGCATCTATGTGCGTCAGCGCCGCAAAGAAATGCCGACCATCCTGGAGACGTTTGACCTGCCTCAGATGAACCCGAACTGTACTCAGCGGATGGACTCGACGGTCGTTTCGCAACCCTTGCACTTGTTGAACAACAGAATGGTATACGACTTATCCCGTTCATTTGCAGAACGCGTCGCACGCGACGCCGGCCTCCTGCCGCGCGCCAACGTCGAGCGAGCGTGGCTACTGGCATACGGCCGCCCGGCCAGCGAAGACGAGGGCAGGGAGGGTGTGCTCGTGATCCGCCAGTTGACGGAGAGTTGGCAACGCGAGGGAATGGACGAGTTGCAGGCCGCTCGCAATGGCCTGGCCGATTTTTGCCACGTCTTGCTCAACTCGGCCGCCTTTCTCTACGTGGACTGAAGCGAACGGCGGACGGACAGGCCTTCCTACCTTTTTTTCGTCGCGGCAGCGGCCCGCCACTTGGACCAAATCAATGATGCATCCCACTGCGATCGAACGACTGACGCGGCGACGATTCTTCGACAAGGTATCGGATGGGATTTGCGGCGCGGCGTTGGCGTACTTGCTGCAAGAGAGTGGGCTCGGAGGCACACCACCAACCGCAGAAGCGGGTCAGCCGGCGTCCGCCGATGCAGCCACATTCGACTTGACACCGAAGCAACCGCATGTCGCGCCGCGGGCCACCGCTGTCATTCACCTTTGCATGCAAGGCGGACCAAGCCAGGTTGACTTGTTCGATCCGAAGCCGGCATTGACGAAGCACCACGGCAACCCACCGCCGCGCGAACTGACGGAAAACGCGGTCTTCGAGAACGATCGCACGGGCGCGCTGATGCGCAGTCCGTTCCAGTTCAACCAGCATGGCCAATGCGGGGCATGGGTCTCCGAATTGCTTCCGAATATCGGGCGGGAAGTCGACAGCCTGGCGATCGTGCGATCGATGTACAACGTTCATCCGAATCACGAGCCGGCCGTCTACAAGCTTCAATCCGGTCAGACGTTCCCCGGGCATCCGACGTTCGGATCGTGGATCGCGTACGGGCTGGGAAGTGAAAACCAGAATCTGCCGGCTTACGTCGTGCTCGCCGATCCCACCGCAAGGCTGCCCGTGAATGGGGTCGAGAATTGGATGTCGGGCTATCTACCGCCGCTCTACCAGGGAACACCGATGCGGCCTACCGGATCGCCGCTGTTGAACTTGCAGCCGGATTACGACGAGCCCTCGCCGGTCACCAATGCCAAACGTGCGCTGATTGCCCGCCTTGACCGGGCGCACCGAAACCGCCGGCCACGGCAACCGGTCCTTGATGCGCGGATGCGCAACTACGAGATGGCGGCGCGGATGCAGTTGGAAGCAACCCAGACGCTCGACGTATCCCAAGAGACGCCGGGCACACTCTCCCTGTACGGCATCGGTGCGAAAGATACCGACAGCTTCGGGAGACGATGTTTGTTGGCTCGCCGGATGGTCGAACGGGGCGTGCGGTTCATCCAGCTATTTCCCCGTGGTCAAGCTTGGGATAACCACAGCAAGATCCGTAGTTCGCTGCCGGGCATTTGCAAGCAGACCGACAAGCCGATCGCGGGCTTGATTCGCGACCTGCGGCAGCGCGGCCTGTTGGATTCGACGCTCGTGCTATGGGGTGGCGAATTCGGGCGATTGCCGATCGCGCAGGGGAGCTCAGCGAGCGGGTATCGTAACGCCGGCCGCGACCACGGCCCGTACGGCTTCACCTCCTGGATGGCCGGCGGCGGCGCGAAGGGCGGCACGGTCTACGGAAGCACTGACGAGCTCGGGTACGCTGCGGTCGAGAACCGGGTCAGTATTCAAGACTGGCACGCGACGATCTTGCACTTGCTGGGCTTCCAGCACAAATCTTTGACGTTCGAACGAAATGGTCTTGATGAACGACTGACGCACCAATTCGACTCGCAGGTTGTGACGGGCATCCTGGCCTGAGCGAAAGCGCAGCGCAACATCGGTAGATTCTGAGCGCGCCGCATCACGGTCAGGCTTACGCGGCACGACGACGATTCTGCCACCGTACCACGTCGTCGGACCTCGAACGATCTGACTGGGCCTGTGTCAACCATATTGCATGAGGAGGAAGGCCGGTGGAGCCAACCCAAACTCAGACCAACGAACCAGACTTCATGACCATTGACCAGACGGATTTTTCTTCAATGAGTCGAGCCGAACAGATTCGGCACCTCGAGGTCGAGGGTTACGTTGTATTCCCAAGAATCTTGAACTCCGACTTAATTGCCAGAGTGAAAAATGAACTTGCCGACGTCGAGATGACGCACGCGAGTTACAGTGTGCACCAGGCCAGGGGCGTCAAGCAACCGCAATGGTGTAGTCCGTCCGTCGCGGAGCTCATTGGATATCCCCCCATGGTTGAGTTTCTGACCGATCTCATGGGACCCGATATCGTATTTACTCGGGGATTCTTTCAGCGAACGCATCCTGGTTGTCCCGGAATTTCAATGCACACGGATGGCCAGCCGCACGGATCCGATCTCTTCGGTTACGAAGGAAGTTGTCCACGTTTACTGCGAGTGCTCTACTACCTCGACGAACTCACGCCCCAACGGGCCCCATTTCGACTGATTCCTCGTTCGCACATTTCTTTCCATGCCGAAGCCAGCCCGTACGTCCGGTACAAGTCTCATCCGGAAGAGATCACATTGCTTGTTCCAGCGGGATCGGCGGTGCTGGTGCCGTCGTTGCTACTGCACGGCAGTCATCCCAACAAAGACACGCAGTCACGTGAACTCGTCCAACTTGGCTACCGGCCGGCTTGGGCGGGCCCGATTCAGCCGGTCGATGAATGGGATCCGGAGTTGGTTGCGAAGGCCCCGGAGATCGCCAAGCCATTCCTGCAGAGCCCGAACACAACCGGCTTTCAATGGACCCAGCCGCACAAGCCGCCCGACATGAAATCCGACGCACCTGGGATCAACCCGAGTCGATGGGGTGACAGGTAACACTCGCCGCGCCCCAGCCGGCATGACATCGCGGGGCTGCGTGCTGATGGTACGTGGCCGTCCGGCGAAGTGATCGCACCATCCGTGCTTATCGCTCAAGGCGTTCTGAGCGTTCCCTGGGTGGCGGGAAGTCACAACGAACTTCGGTCCCCCGATAACCTGTTGCAACATTCGACAGCCCGGGATGCAAGATACGTCCGGAACCCTGGGAACGCCATGCTGCCGTGATCGGAGCGCTAATCGCCGGCATCGCGTTATTTGCGATGTGCATGGGCCTCCGGCTGGTGATGTTCGGGCAGCGGACACGTGCGCGTCGACGAACAACTCCGTCGCCGGTGCCGCCACGACTCATCCTCGCTAACGGGTCAGGCGGTGCTCTTTACCACCGCGGCTTCATTCGCCTTTCTTTTCATCCAGCGTTTTTCCAATGAAGTCCGACAAACCTGGGCCTCGCAGTTGTCGCGACGTGGCCAGGATCTGGCCGCTGTCGCCGTCCACGAGGAGGACGAACGGGATGCCGCTCACGTCATACGTCTCGCCCAGCGAGGTATTCCAGCCCTTACCTTCATAGATCTGTTGCCATGGCATATCGTGCTTCTCAAGGAACTGCGCCAGCTTCTCCTCCATACCTTCCCTGTCGAAACTGATCCCGAGAATGTCGAAGCCCTTGTCATGCCAGTCCTCGTAAGCCTTCTTGACATTAGGCAATTCTGCGATGCAGGGCCCGCACCAAGTTGCCCAAAAGTCGAGCATCACGATTCTGCCGGCGTACGACTGGGGAAATGCGACGACGCCGCGATCGAGCGTTGCCATCTTGAACTCGGGAGCCGTTTTGCCGATCGACAGGTCGGGCGGCAACGGCATCACAGGCAGATTCTCGGTCGCCTGCGCCAACGAAGGACCATCCTTGCCCGTGCTAAGCACGTATGTCGTCCCGGTGAAATTAAACGGCTTGCCGACCGAGATCATTTCTCGCTTGGAGCTCCGCCGACCGTTCTGGTCGCGATCGACCCACAACCGGCTGTTGGGCTGCAGGTCTCCCGCAACAAAGGTCGTGAACGATTCGTCGTCCAGCCTGAATGTCAACTCGTACCCGAAATCGGTATAGAACAGCAGGGTGTTCTTCAGTTGGGCGCGCCTGGGGTCGTTCGGATCGAAGCGATACAGGTTGATCTGCCCTCGCCGGTCGTCGCCAAGATCGATCTGAGCGGATCCGTTATACATGGTCAATCCGTTCGTCTTGCGGGACTTCCAATTCGCTGGCGGATCATTCGTGTAATCGCCATCGCCGTTCGTGTCGACAAACAGCGAAGCGGGCTTCCCTTCAGGTTCGTCAAGGATCAGCCCCCAACGCTCGTCACCTAGCCGCAGCTCACCGTACTTCGCTGCGACCAAACCTGCGGGAGCCTGCTTGACACCGTCGGACGTGTCGCGGAGCGCTGCCCGAATGGGACGATACCCACCAACCTTGGCCGTTGCCCCACTGGGGGTGAACTTCATTTCCACCGTTTGAGAATCGGCACCAAGCATCGAAACGAGAAGAAGGGCGGTAACCATCGGAACTCCTTGATGGATGTGGTGTGGGAGACCGGGGATGATGCACCCGGGCAGCGACGAGTGGTCATCTTACCAGCCAAGGCAACTCAATCAACTTGCTTGGCGCCAAATCGGGAGATCGACGGATTGGCGAGCCGCTCGTGTCCAGCCTGGACAAAGTGAGGAACAGCGACGCAGACGACGCTCAAGCGTAAGCCCAACTCCACCATCCTGCATCCTGAAGTGGACCCCACACGCCGGGCGCGAACCGGGTTTGTCTAGTGAGTCGTCGCTGGCCGATTGGGAGAGCGGAAAACGTGCCCGTCAGAGGCATCGCGTCTGCCGCTGCCGTTGGCCCCCGTCCAGCGTTCAGGTTGAGTGTCCGATTTTCGTCCGGCCAGGCATTCTACCTCGGTCGAGCGGTTTGAACTCGGCCTGCTAGATGAGCCAGTCCTTTTGAGAAAGCAACTGACGGGATGGTATGATGACGGGGACAATCAATCTGAGACCTTCCCATGAAAGTCGCTCACCATGCCCATCCATCTGGCCACTTTGAATCGCAGGCATTTCCTGGAAGCTGCTGGCGCGAGCGTGCTTTTGTACGGCCGTGGTACAAACGCCGCCGACGCTGCGGATGTCGAAGCTGATCTGGTCTACCTTCTCAACGATACGCACATTGGTGAGAAGCACCCCCCGACCTCACCCGTCCCGAGTCACCTTCGTCAAGTCGTCAGCGAGTTGGTGAATCGACCGACAAAGCCAGCATGCGTGCTAATCAACGGCGATCTGGCGCTCAAGGATGGCCAACCGGGAGACTATCGGCATTTTGCCGAGCTGATTCGTCCGCTTCAGGAAGCGAGCATTGATACGCATCTCACGCTCGGCAACCACGATCATCGGGAAGCGTTCTACGAAGTCCTGAGCGAGCAACGCCCGGAGATGCCGCCTGTTGAGTCACGACACATTGCCGTCGTCGAGACGAAGCACACTAATTTCTTTTTGCTCGACTCGTTACAAGAGACAATGGTCACTCAAGGAACCATCGGAAAATTGCAACTTGAATGGCTGGCTTCAGCCCTCGACGGATTGACAACGAAACCAGCGATCATCGTAACGCACCACAATCCTCGCCTCGGCGGTGACCCACTGCACTTTCCCGGCGGACTGATTGACTCGCAGGCACTCTGGAAAATCATCGGTCCGCGCAAGTGGGTCAAAGCCTACATCCACGGACACATCCATGATCGCAGCTACGCTGAGCATCAGGGAATTCACATTCTCAACACGCCCGCCACGTCGTATGTCGCCGATCGGTCACGGTCGACAACCGGGTGGACGACGGCAAAGCTCACCCCAAATGGCGTCACTCTCACGACTCACACCACCGATGCTCAGCATCAATGGAATGGTGAATCGAAAATTCTGAAGTGGCGGTCGACATGAGCAGGAGCACTCACAGCATGAAACGATTGGTCAACGTCTTGCTACTCCCGCTCCTGACGCTGCTGCCGGTGGCAGCAAGTCAAGCTGGAGAAACGATACGGCTGCGCGTGCTGAGCTACAACATTCATCATGGTGAAGGAGTTGACCGCAAACTCGACCTGGAGCGAATCGCGACAGTCATCCTCTCGGTCAAGCCGGACGTCGTAGCCTTGCAGGAAGTCGATCAGAACGTGAAACGGACTGCCGGTGTTGATCAGCCGGCGGAACTGGCGCGACTGACGGAAATGAACGTCATCTTCGGTGCCAACATCGAACTTCAAGGAGGCCACTACGGCAATGCCGTGCTCACTCGCTTCCCGATCGTTCGGCACAAGAACCATCTCCTGCCGAACATTGACAACGGAGAACAACGCGGTGTCATCGAAGCGGAAATCGAAATTCCCAAGTCCGGTCAAAAAGTGCTGTTGCTGGCCACGCACTTGGACCATCGAACCGACGAACGGGAACGCCTCGCATCCTCACAAGTCATCAATGAACTGATCGCGGGCCACCCAGACCATCCCGCGTTGCTGGCAGGCGACCTGAACGCGACGCCTGCGAGTGAAACGCTTCAGCGATTCGAGAAAATGTGGACTCGCGTTAATGCAAAACCCATGGCAACGGTGCCGGTAAGCAAGCCGACAAAACAGATCGACTTCATTTTGAGTCGTCCGCCGAATCGCTGGAAGGTGGTTGAAGTGAACATACTCGACGCAGCGGTCGCGTCAGACCATCGAGCGATCTTTGCCGTCTTGGATCTCCATCCTGAGCGTGATTAGGTGCAAACGATTGAAACCCTGTTTCCATCGGCGCCTTGCGATCATTCTTCTCGTCGTCGGAGTTCCTGAAGCGTCAGCCGAGCGTTGTCTGGCCAACATTTTCGCAGACCACATCGGATCTGCTGAGGCCACGACTCTCACCGTGCTTTATGCCTTGGTGTCGCTGATGATCCACGTGGTGCTCGCTTCGAATCCCGGCCTGACGAACTTCATGCACGTCACTGGATCATCGATGGGGGCCATTATCGGCATTGCGGTTGTCTCCAAGATCACTTCTGGTTGAGATTGCCGCCTGGCCTTCGTACCGAAAAAACTCACCGATTGCCCCTTGCACAAAACAGACCGGTCTGTATATTGTAAGCATGAGCAAGACACGAACACGGAAGTCCGACGCACGCCAGCGAATCGTGGAGACCGCCGAACGGTTGTTCTACGCCGAAGGTGTCCGGGCGGTCGGAATCGACCGGATCATCGCCGAAGCGGAAGTGGCCAAGATGTCGCTTTACAACCACTTCGCTTCCAAGGATGACTTGATCGTCGCTGCGCTGGCGTACCGTGAGCAGAAGTTCGACGCCTCGTTCAAGAAGTGGATGGCGAAGCACGTCAAGGCCGGGCACAACCGACTGGAAGCGTTCTTTGCCGCTCTCAAAGACTGGTTCAAAAGCTCCGGTTTTCGAGGGTGCATGTTCATCAACGCATGTGCCGAGTTGGCGGACGCTGACCACGAAGGATCGAAGTTCTCGGCCAGACATAAGGAGCGATTTCATGACATGCTGAAACAGACCATCGCCGAAACGGCTGGAGAAAAGACGGCGGAAGACGTGTCACCTGCGATTGCTCTGCTGGTCGAAGGGGCCATCATTTCCGCCGTCATGGAACAGTCACCGAAACCTGCCGACGTAGCAAAAGCCGCAGCGTTGGCGCTGGTGGGGAGAGCCAAGAAGTAAGCAGCAGCCTCTCTTTTTTTGCCCTGACATATACAGACTTGTCTGTATTGTGTCGTCACATTTTAATACTGCGGAGACCAGTGATGTCCGAGTCCAAAACAACCGGAGAAACCGTGCAGGAAACCATCGTTTACGGCAGTGGCCGCAGGCCCGATGCCGCCATTCCTCGCCCCGGCCTCAAGCTCCGGAGGGGCCGTGTCGGACTTGTCGTGACCGACCCGCAGAACGACTTTCTCAGTCCGGAGGGAGTCACATGGGACGTTGTCGGCCAGAACGTCACCGAGAACCGCACTGTCGAACACATCGGCCAGTTGTTCTCGCTCGCCAAGGAACTCGACATCCCGCTCTTCGTCAGCCCTCACTACTACTTTCCCCATGACCACAGGTGGGGGTTTGAAGGGGCGTTGGAGAAGTTGATGCACGACATCAAGATGTTCGAGCGTCCGGGACCGCTCGATTCCACGGACTTTGACGGTTCGGGAGCCGACTGGCTGGAGCAATACAAGCCGTTCATCAATGACGGGCAAACCGTCGTGTGCAGCCCGCACAAGGTTTTCGGCCCGGAGACAAACGACCTGGTTCTTCAACTCCGAAAGCGAGGGATCGATCAGGTAATCCTTGCCGGAATGTCGGCCAATCTGTGCGTTGAATCGCACTTGCGGGAACTGCTCGAACAGGGATTTGAAGTAGCCGTCGTTGGTGACGCAACGGCAGCCGCCCAGATTCCCGGCTACGACGGCTATGAAGCGGCGATCACAAACTTCCGATTCCTTGCCAGTGATCTGTGGAGTACAAGCGAAGCCGCCGAGCGGCTGGCTGTACTCAAGTAACAACTTCTTCTTTCGCCTCAACATATACAGACCTGTCTGTACTTCCTGTCGAGCGTGTTGCTCGGCTCACGATCCCAACCTGTTCTCAAGTCCATTGGAGAAGAACCATGCAACGTCTTCCGTCTGTTAATCCTGAACTCGCCCAAGGCCGCACCAAGGAATTGTTTGATGCCGTGCAGCAAGCCTTTGGCGTCATTCCGAACACCGCCAAGGTGATGGCGAACTCACCTGCTGTTCTCGACAGCTTCCTCGCCTTCAGCACAGCAATGAGTGACGCCCGGATTGGAGCGAAGCTCCACAATCAGGTGAAGCTGAATACCAGCGAAACGAACTCGTGTGACTACTGCACGTCGATCCTCAGCGCCGTCGCCCCCACGGCCGGACTCTCCGCCGACGACATTCTCGCCGGACGGACGGGCGACTCGGAGGATCGCCGCATCAAGGCGGCACTGGCATTCGCGAACGACGTGCTGGAGAACCGAGGCAAGGTCAGCGATGAGCAGATCGCCGCCGTCAGAGCGGCTGGCTTCGGTGATGACGAGATCGTGGAGATCGTCACGAGTGTTGTGCTTGGATGCTTCACGAATTTTCTGAACAACGTCGCTGACACCGAACTCGACATCTCGCAGGCCGAACCGGTCGAGGCCGGAAGCTGTGCCACCGGTGCCTGCGCCACTCACTAATCGTTCGGTCGCAACGGGCAGCGTGCTCGCCGTCATGAGCACGCTGCCCCGTTTGAGGAACAGGACCGGAAGTTTCATTGGAGAGCGCCGGGGTCTCGGCCGGAAAACGACCTCGGACTCCCCAACGTCAAATAGAGGAGTTGATGATGACAACGTATCCCAGCGACATCGCTTTCACGCCTGCGGTCAAAGCCATCCAGAAACAGAAGGGCTCGCGGGACGCCTACGCCCAAGTTGAAAAGGGGCGTGGCTGGCAAACGACAGCCACGCCCGAACTGAAAGCGTTTCTAGCTGGCCTCGACATGTTCTATCTTGGTACAGCCAACGCCCGGGGCCAGCCCTACATTCAGTACCGAGGCGGATCGGCGGGGTTTCTCAAGGTCATTGATGATCGAACGCTTGGATTCGCCGACTTCGGCGGAAATCGACAGTACATCACGCTCGGTAATCTCGCTGAGAATCCCAAGGCATTCATCTTTCTGATCGACTACGTGAACAGCCGACGCATCAAGCTGTGGGGCAATGCAAACGTTGTAGAAGGCGATGCTGCACTGGAAGAGAGGCTCCGTGATCCAAACTATCCCGGCAGGGTCGAGCGAGTCATCGTCTTTGAAATCGAGGCGTGGGACATCAACTGTCCTCAGCACATCCACAAGCGTTTTCCACAGCGGGAAGTTGCTCCGGTCGTCGAACAACTTCAACAGCGAGTTCAGGAACTCAAAGCACAACTGGCGACATTGCGGCAGGCAGATACGACCTGACTGCGAATAAAGACGATTCAAGTTGGCAAAGTGAATGGACGATTCCCAAGCCAACGCACTTTCCGCACTGTGGGCGACAATTCAACCGTCGAGGAACGAAGAAAAAACGAAAGCCGCCGCACTCAAACCATCCCCCGCCTCGACGCCGCCCGGAAAGTCAGAGAAATTGAAATGCCTTAGTGCGGAAAGTGCGGTCTCATTTAACGGCAATTCGGGATTTTGATAATGAGATGACTTGTTGGGGCTCGCCTGCCCAAGTTACTGCCATGATTGGGGATGCGCTGCTCGCGCTTCGGCAAGCGAAGGTTTGGTCGGATGAAGCACTTGGCCAACTTGACGGTTTGGGTGGGCCCACCGGCCCTCCGAGTATCGCCGTTCAAACGGCGTCGGTCTCGGCACAGCTACGACACCGTCGCGATTCGGGGTTTACCAAAACGCCCCCGGTCTTTTGGACCGACGTGCGCTGAAGCATTACCCAGAATAACCGTGTCGTTGTGGTCCGGAGCCTCCCAAGTACGCGTCTACGTATTACCCCACCGCAATCGTCGGCTATGCTGATGCGCTACTGAAGTCTTGAACTGTAGCTCTCCTTCTTCCAACTCGCAGAGGTCAATGGTTCAATCACGCGACTCGCATTTCGACTTGATCATCCGCGCCGGACGCATCGTCTGCCCGGACTCCGGCATCGACGGTCCTGGACGTGTCGCGCTCCGCGGCGAGCGGATCGCTGCAGTCGAACAGTCAAGCACTGTCAACGTCGATCCTGCCACTGCAGATCGTTACTTCGACTTTCCGGACGGGGTCCTGCTCCCTGGACTCATCGACGTGCACGCACATCCGGCGAACTCCGGCTCGGTCTTTGGCGTTTCGCCGGACGAGCACATTGTCCCGCATGGAACGACAACCGTGTTGTCCCAGGGTGACGCAGGGGCGTCCACAATCGATCACTACATTGAGGACACGATCTCTGCGTCGCGGACCAAAGTACTCCTGGCCATCAATCTGTCACGAATCGGCGAGTCAGAACCACGCGGTTGTTTTGAGGATCTGGGCGACATCGACGTCGACGCCTGTGTGGCAGCGATTGATCGATTCAACGAGTTCATTCCCGCAGTGGCCGTCAATGTGAGCGATCGCGCGTGCGGCGACACCGACCCACTTGAAGTGATGCGGCGCGGGATCGAAGTTGCCGAGCAGACCGATCTCCCAATGCTATTTGGAATGCGGCGCCCCGAGGACTGGCCGCTCGATCAGCAACTCGACCTGCTGCGCCCTGGTGACGTCGTTACGTATTGCTTTCGTAGCCGGCCGCACTGCATCGTCCAGAACGGCCAGGTGCTGCGGTGCGTTTCCGATGCTCGCAGCCGTGGAATCCTGTTTGACGTTGGACACGGCACGAGCTCCTTCTGCTTCGACGTGGCTCGGGCGGCCATTGATGATGGATTTCTGCCGGACACGATCTCGACTGATCTACAACGTCTCCACATCGATCAGGCGTTGCGGCATGATTTACCGCGGGTGATGTCCAAACTACGAGCCGCCGGCATGCCGGAGAACCAAGTCTTCGCCGCCGTCACGAGCAGACCGTCGTCTTTCCTGAAACTCGACGACTCCGGCGTGCTCCGTGCAAATGCTGTTGCGGACCTTACAGTCCTTGAATCTAGCCACAGCGGGCAGCTCGGCGACAACTGCGTGGGAACGCTATGGACTTCAGCGCTTGCAGTCAGAAGGGGACGCGTCATTACAACGTAGGTCCGAGATCGTAGGGCGCGTATGCGTTGGCCGCCATTTCCCCAACGCGTCGGTCGGTTCATCACATGAGTAAGACGTACGTTTGTTTCATCAACCGGTCGCGCGTGAGGCGCCTTAAGAAACAACCGATTTGTCGGCCAGGCGTAACTGCCGCCATTACCGCCGCCCATCATTGATGAGTGGACATGCTGTTCAGTGCCGTGGCGCGCTGAGCCACCGCAGAGATGCCCTTGCTGAAAAGGACCTCCGATGACTGCAATTGAACGACAACCGTTGATTGTCCGTCGGGAACAAACTTACGCTGCCCGCAAGCCGTTGAACAATCGCTCCAGCCGTGATTGGCACTTCCCCCAATCGTACCATTGACCCTCGACGGCGGCGGTTGCCGCGATCCACGCGCCCTGTTCGGCACGTTCAACGTCCACCGCGAGACGCAATTCCATCGCGCGGAGATCGGGAGGAAGGGTTGCCTGAATGTGGCAGTCATTGTCCCCAAACGTGACGACCGTGATCGAGTGTTCAATTGACGCCAGTGTCACTGCGAGATTTGCCAGCACCTGCCCGGGTGGCAACATCACGAATTCCCGGCGTTCTTTCTCCGTCTTGAAGCCGAGTTTCGCGGTCATTGGCTGTGCGACTTTGGCGATTGCCAGGCTTGAGAGCCCACCCATCCACGGTGAGGCCGCAGCGTCGATCAAGCCCAGCATCAGGGGGCCGGTGACCGTGTCCGCGGCCGATTTAGCTTGCTCAACGCGCTGACGGACTTCGGCCACACGCGTGATCCGTTCAAAGTCGCAAGACTGATGCCAGTCGAACACATCGCAATTGACTTCCGGGTCGAGTTGCACGCGAGTTCCACAACCCGAGCAGAACTTCCCGTTCACTCGGAGCCCACACTCGTGACAGAACATGAAACGTCTCCTTAGGTCGACAACGTGTACCTTTCCGTTATCGGTTAGAATTGCGGCGGGTCCACAATCAACCAATGCTAGCAGTGCGACGTTTTTCGGGAGCGGTTCTTCGCACAGCAGTAGCGGCGCTGGTCGAAAAGACTGGAGCGCGCCAGCGCGCGTTCGGTGAGCCATGTCAGACTCTCAGCGCCAGGAAGTCGCTACCCGTACGACGCCTCGAGAATCCACCGTTACACACGAGACTCCCTTCCACTTGCTTCACGCATCACCCCGGAGGAGGATCAACTCGTACTCGACGCTGGTTGACGGCGGTGTCGAACATTTAGCGCGTTAGACGGCTGCGTGGCATTCAAATGTGGAATTGTCCGAAGTGTGATGAATCTCTCCATGACAATTTCGACGTTTGCTGGCACTGCGGAACGGACGGTCACGGTCAAGAAGACGCTGGTTTCGAACCGAAGTCCGGTAATGGCAACGCCGTCACGGAACGCGAAGAAACGAAACGTCCACTCAAATGGCAATTCAGTTTGCGTCGTCTCTTTTCTTCTGGTCACTTGCGCGGCGCTTATCATTGGATTGATTCGAGGCGTTCAGGTCGAAGACACCCTGTGCCGACGCCTGCAAATCGACCGGGCCCGACGTGGCGATCGTGTCCGATTTGCTGCCCTGCAGATCGCCGTGATAGGTGCCGCCGTCGAACTCCAGTCCGCCCACGGTCAGGGTGCCGGTCGTGCCGATCGTGCCGCCGGTGATCGTACCGCCGGTGAATACGGTGACCGTGCCCGCGAGCGAGCCGGTTCCACCGAGCGTGGCACTCGAAGCGACCTGCACGTCGCCCGCACCCGTGATGACGCCGTCGACCAGCAGCGTCCCTTCATCGACGAAGGTGGGACCCGTGTAGGCGTTGGCCGTACCGATGACGACTCCAAGACCGCCGCGCTTCCCGGGCGCGAGGGCTATCAGGGTCGGCGTGATTTCCAGATTTTTCTCTGCGACCGTGCTGGTTGTTACGAAGTGTTCTCCAAGACAGCCCGCTCGCCGGCGCAGCGGTTTTATAGCTGCGACTGTCGCAAGGCTTTGCGGCGGGTGCGAGAGCGACGATGGTCGCGATCGCTCCGGCTGTAATCCGCGCGATGCCCCGGCTGGCCGAACCCGCTGACAAGAATGCTGTTCGGTCTTCTGCTTCGGAACTCGCACGTTCCCTGAACGCAGTAGCCCCACCTTCACCTTGCGCTCTCCAACAGAACGAAGAATGGCAGCGGCACGGACGGTTATGACGGCACTTCCACTACGTCATCCTTCTTGTCGTCCGTCGAGTCTTCCCTGAGGCTGGCGAAGAACCAGTCGCGTCCTTTGTCGCTGCGGAGCTTGTCCTTTTCGCCGTCGTCAAAGACTGTTCCCTTGGGTTCGGCTGAGAGACGTAAGGCCGTTCCCGACAACAACAGTCCTTGCCCGGTCCGAAGGTTGTCGATGCGCTCGCTTTGATCCCGAGGCGAACTCCACTCGGCCATGATCAGCGTGAGGCGGGCGATGTAGTCGTCGTAGGATGTCCAGCCGCCAATCAGCAGATCGTCGTCTTTGCCGGCACGCAAGTTGTCCTCGCCACGGCCTCCGATCAGCACATCCATGCCGTCGCCGCCATCCAGTCTGTCATCGCCGTCGCCGCCGACCAGCATGTCGTTGCCAACGCCGCCGTTCAGATCGTCGTCGCCAGCGCCGCCCGAAAGGATGTCGTCGCCGGCTCGCCCAACTAGCGTGTCCCTGCCGGGGCCGCCGATCAGCGTGTCGATGCCCGCGCCACCCACCAGGTGATCGTCGCCGTCGCCGCCGTCCACAAACGTCGTTGCATACCAGTCTCCACCGTCATTGCCCGTGCCGATCTGGGCGTGATCGTCGCCTGCACAAAGCACCATGTAGATCGACTGAATCGCGGACGGATCGAAGTACATGATGACCGCGCCGTTCTTAACGTGGCCGCGCCTGCCATTGCCGACGTCGAGGTTCGCGACCACTTTCACCCGCGGGTCATGCGAGCCGCGGTGCGACCTGCGGTCCGACCCGCCGTCCGACCCGCCGTCCGACCCGCCGTCCGACCCGCCGTCCGACCCGCCGTCCGACCCGCCTTCCCACCCGCGGTCCGACCCACCCCGCACCTGCTTGATGACGATGATGTCCCTGCCTTCGGTGCCGACGATTTGCAACTGGCCGGTCGTCGGTTCGAGCCGCATGCCTGCAACCCACGCCTCCGTCGTCGCCACGTTCGAGACCCCCAAATCGTCGTCGATCACGGTCACGAAAATCTCGAAGATGCCGCCCGTTGTGTACCGGTGCGTCACGGTGAACGAACCGGCGCCGGTGCCCGTGCTGTCGGCAAAGCTGGTGAAGTCCGCCGGGTTGCTGCTGTCGCTGGTCGTGCCGTCGCCCCACACGACCACAGCCTTGTGCGTGTCGAGCGTGCCGACGTCGGTGAAGTTCGAGATCGTCAACGTCACCAGATCGCCGGGACGGGCCGTCTGACAAGCGATGCCGTCCTGACAGCGGGTCGCAGATACACTCACCGAATCCTGATCCACAACTGGAGCGGCGTTGTCGACTTGTAAGGTCGCGGATGCATCGGCAGACGCGGTGTCCTTGTCCGTGACGGTTGCCGAGATCGTATACGTGTCGCTGGGGCTGCCGGTGGGATTGTCGTCCAGGTAGCGGTGCGTCAGGGTGAACGTTTGACTGCCCGTCGCACTGGCGTCGAACGTGTAATTCTCGACGTTGCCGGGTGACAGGGAATCGCCCCAGCTCACTTCCAGCGTGAAGGTGTCGAGCGTGCCGGAGTCGGTAATCGTTCCACTTAACGTCGCTACGCCGTTTTCGATAATGGTCGTGACAGCGTCCAAAGTCAGTTGAGGCGTAACGTTCTGCACGTCGACCGTGCCGGTGCCGACATCGTAGACGCCGGTGTTGAGATCGGTGACGGTCACCTCGAACGGCAAATCGGTGGCGTTGTCGAGATACGTGTGAGTGGCGAACACCGAAAAGCTGCCGTCCGGGTTTTGAACGATGCCGCCGGACGTGCCGGTAACGGCCGTCGACGTGCCGTCGCCCCACTGGATCGTGGCTTCGAACGACGCCGGCGTACGTCCCGGAGCCGTGAACTCGACCACCGGGCCGCTGAACGGAACGCCTTCGTCGGGCGAGTCCGGCGGTGTGACGCTGAAAATGATCGGCTTCGGCGTGTAGATCACGGACTGAGTGGAGGTCAAGCCGCCGTTATCAATCACGGTGACAGTGATCGTTTGTTCGATGACGTCGGTGTAGACGTGCTCCATCAAGAACGCACCCGCCGCCGACTGAGTCGGTTCGCGAAACGAGACAACCGGCGAACTATTCAGGTCGATGATCTCGTCGGCGTTGAAGTAGCTGACCGCGCCGTCGCCCCAATCAATGTTGATCGAGTGCGTGTCGCCCAAGCCGGGATCGGTAAAAGTGCCGCTCAGCACGAACGCCATGTCGGGGGCAAACCCGCCGCTCGGCAGTGGATCGAGAACCGGCGGCAGATTGCCGATCTCGGCATCCAGCGTCACCGTTCCTTCCGCTCCGCCTTCGTCGACGAGTGTGACGACGACGGGAAACGTGCCAAACGTTTCGTACGTGTGACTGGCCGACAGCATTCCGGTGGTTGGCGTCATCGCGTTGCCGGGCGTGACCGTCACCGTGCCGACACCAATCACGCCGTCGCCCCAATCGATGCTGGCCGTGAACGACGTCGCGGTGCCGCCGTAGTCGAAGCCCAGGTCGCTGAAGCTGCCGGTGAGCGTGACTTCGCTGCCTTCATCGTCGGCGATACCGGCTTGATCGAGCATGACTTCGGGCGGAGCGTTCGTGACCTTGAACGTATCGCTGCCGCGATCGCCGGAGCCGTCGCCGACACTCACAGTCACGGTGTACGGTCCGTTGCCGGCGTATTGATGCGTACCAGTCACACTGCCCGTCGCCGGCGCGCCCGGAGCGCCCGGGGTAAACGTGAGCGATGCCGGGCTGTTCGTGCCATCGCCCCAATCGATCGTGGCATCGTAGCTGTCCAGGAAGCTCGGATCGTTGAACGTCGCGTTGACCTGCACGGGAACGCCCGGTCCGGCGGCTATGTCGGGACCAGCGTCGACTTGCGGCACGACGTTGTGAACCAATACGTCGAACGTGCTTTCGATCGGCTCCTGCCCGGCCTTCGTCACCGTCATCGTGACCGTGTAGGTTCCGTCCTGGCCGTAATCGTGGCTGGCGAAGACGCGGCCCGCATCAAAAGAAGTGGCCGGCGGGCTGACCACGGGGTTTGGGTCTGCCGTACCGTCACCCCAATCGACGGTGACTTCGTAAGTCGCCGGCGCGGCGGGATCAATGAAGCTGGCCGCGCTCAGGCTGACCTCGCCGCCCTCGTCGATCGTCCGATCAGGACCGGCGACGACCGACGACAAAACCGGGTCGAGCACCGACACCTCGAACGACTTTGTGGCGGTCAAGCCGGTGATGTCTTGGATCGTGACCGAAACGACATACGGCGTGGGCGAGTAAGCGAACGAGTGACTGCCCGCGATCGTTCCCGTGGTCGGTGCGGGAGTCGTGTTCGTTGGCGTGACCGCACCCGCCGACGAAGTGCCGTCGCCCCAAGTAATCACGGCGGAAATAACGTCTTGGCCGGGGTCGATGAAGCTGACGTCGTCAAGCGTTACCGGCGTACCGACATTCACGGTCTTGTTCGTGTCGAACGTTACGAACGCGGGTGGCTGGTCGACGATCGGCGCCGTGATGACGTACTCGCTGGCCGTGCCGAACTGGTCGGCGATCCGTCCTCGGACGGCGATCGAACCGACCTGGTAAAGCAACTCCGGCGGGATTGCCAGCATCGTGCTGGTGCTGTCGACGATCTGGAAGGTGCCGGTGTTGCCGATGTCGTAGCTGTAGGTGAAGCCGGCGGCAGCGACGTCGGGTGACGGATGGAAGGGGTTGGTGAACGACACGCTGCCGGTGCCGCCTTCAACGAATGGCCCGCCGCTGAACGTCGCCGTCGGCGCGACGTCGAGCACGGTCAACGACGTCGGTTCGGAAATCAGGAAGCCCGCCGCCACGCCGCTCGGGTAATGGGCCTTGACCGTGACGTCGGGGAATGTGCCGAGACTGGTGATGCCGGCGGCGTTCAACTGGGACCAAGAGAGGCTCAGCGTGCTGGTCGACGTCCCGTCACCGTTGCTCACGAACGCCGTTTCGTTGGCGTCATCGTCCAGCCCGAGCAAATCCCACTGTGCGACATCGGGTGTTCCGTCGGCGGTCGCGGTCAGCGTGACGCCGTCGCCGGCAAAAATAGTGTACGGCCCATCGAGACGGAGCGAGGCGGGATCGACGATCACCTGAACCTGTTCGACGTTCGATGCGTAGGGCACGCCGCCTTCGGTGTAGGTCACCTGGACCTGGTAGGTTCCGGTCGCCGGGTAAGCGTGCGTCGCGGAATCGGCGTCGGCCGGCACGGACACGACGGACAAGTCGCCCCAATTGATCGAGACGCCGGAAGGCCGTTCGCCGCCGATGAAGAACGCATCGAAGTTAGCCGTAAAGTAGTCACCGACGTAAACCACGTCCGGGGCGATGAGCGTCACCACGGGAGCAACTCGGTTGACCGTCAGCGTGGTGTAGTCGATGAACGTTCCGCGGGACGTGGTGACTTGCATGCTGATCAGGTAGGTGTCGGCCAGACCCAAGCCAAAGTCGCGGAGTTGGTCCCATGAAACCGTGGGATTCGAGTTGGCTGTCGTGCCCGGCGCGGTTGCCGGATCGAAGGCGTCGCCGTAGAAGCCGTCGCCGTCGATGTCCCACGAAATTGCCAGGATCTGGGAATTCGTCGCGGCCGTCGCGGTGCCCAGCAACGTGACAGAATCACCCTGGTTGATTTCGTAAACACCGGGATCGGAAACCGGCCCGACAAAGCCAGGGGCTCCCTCGAAGTTCTCATAAACCACCGTGGCAACGCTGAATTCGGGAACGAGCGTGATGCTGCCGTCCGGGAAGACCGGGGCGTTGACCTGCATTCCATTGGCGTCGCGGGCGATGAACTCGTTGCCGCCGGCGTCGTACAACAGTGTATCGACGTCGGGGCCGCCGTCGAGATGGACGTTTTGCGACATCTGGAGATTCACGCCGGAAACCTGGGCCGTGTCGTCGCCTGTTCCCAGCCGCACCGTGAAGACATTGTTGTCGTTGGCGGCGGCGTTTCCATCGAGCACAACGCGGTCCGCGCCCTCACCGGTGTCAATATCGAACATGTGATTCGGCTGGCCGGCGTACACAGTCACCTGGTCCCTGCCGACGCCGGTGTAGACGTTGATCGTCTGTGTCTGAGGCGCGCCCGCGGCGGGTGGAATCTCGAGCAGATTGACCTGATTGTTGCCGGTGTTGTCCGTCAGGTCGATCGTCACGGTGTTGACTGACGGCGAGTGGATCTGGTTGATGATGTCGTCGTGGATCCCGGAAGCGGTGACGGTCAGCGCGTCCATCGACGAGAACAGCACCGAGTAATCCCGCAAGCTGGCAGCACCCGGGCCGGCGACCTGGTTCAGCTTCAGGTACATCGCCTGTTCATCGTCGAACTGGGCCGTGGACAGGGATGTGGTGTTCCCGCCGAGCGAAGCGTTGACGTATTGTGGGATGTCATCGTTGGACGGCACCAGCGTGACGAACACGCCATACGCGGGCAGTGCACCAAGGTTCTGCGTGGTGTACGAGTTTTCCCACTGATTCGTGTCGGAATTCAGGTGCCCCCAGTAATTCCGGAAGAACTGGCTGGGAACCTGGGCGGAGCTGTAGTTGTCGTAGATTGTGTCGCCGTGGAAAAGGCCGTCGTAATGCAGATCGGGTGCAAAGTCCGCGTCGGCAAAACCGACAGTGACGCCGAACTTCGGCATCGACAAAGGAACGCTGGTCAGGTTGACGAACAACGCCAGATCGTACCCCGTGTACTGGTCGAAACCCGCGGGAATGGGTTCTCGCACAACCGCCGCCAGGGCGTCGGCATCCGCTCCGGTGATGGCGTTCTGGATCGAACTGTCGCCGGCGAGCGCCGCCAGCAATTGCGGATCCGCGATCAGGCCGCCGCTTTGCGACCCGCCGTCCAGTCCCGCGACCAACGGCAGCAACGCCTGGGTCGGGATGATATCTAGCGTCGCGGCCTGGGATACGAACAGGTCCTTCTGCTCCGGCGTCAGCGCCTCCAGATCCCACCCTTCCGCAATGATGTGAGAGCGGAGCGTCTGAATTGTCTGAAACACCGCGCTGTTGGTGTCGTAGCCCACCTTTTGCAGCAGCGCGTTTTCCGTCGTGTCGATTGTGATGTTTCCTCGCGAGTCCCAAACGCGGAAATTCAGGGCGCCGCCGCTCAAGTAATCGTACTGGACGGCAATCAGGTTGGTCCCAGTGGTGGGCAGCTCGCCGTTATTATTCAAGTAGATCAACTGCAGGTCATAGGACGCGCTGGGGGCTTCGGCGACGTACGGATCGTGAGCCATCGCGCCGACGCCGTTGTCGTAGATGTTGCCGACGGACGCCAGCGTGGGATCGACGGTGTCGGTGTTGCTGCCGAACTGGAAGCGGCCGTTGTCACCGTAGCCGCTGCCGTCGCCATGCATCCCGCCGGCGGTGTCAACGACGACATCCGCGCCGGCATACACGGCCGTTCCGAACAATTGGACCGTGCCGCCGCCGCCACCGCCGCCGGCCCCCGCTGCACCCGCCTGACCTCCCAGACCGCCATCGCCGCCATCGCCGCCATTGCCACCTTCGCCACCATAGGCGAGGAGTGTGCCGTGATTGTTCGTAGCGTAATTGTGCCCGGTCTCATCGGACCCGTTGTCCCACCATCCGGTCGGCAGACTGGCGGCAGACTGGCCTTGAGCGGGACCCAACGGCGTACTGCCCGGCCTGTCACCTGCCTGCTGTCCCGCTTCGCCATCGCCGCCACGGGCTGTGAATGCAGCGACGCCGAGATTGATGCGTCCGGCCGCACGGATGGCCAAACCGCCGCCACCCACACCACCTTTGCCGCTGTTACCCAATGAGCGTTCACCCTGTTGCCCGCCGCCGCCATAGCCGCCGTAGCCGCCCTGGCCACCCTCGGCAATTAAATAGAACGCACCAGTGTCGTAGATGCCCAGGCCGCCGCCGCCGCCACCACCGCCCGCGCCGCCCTGGCCGCCGCCACCACCGCCGCCGCCTGCACCACCGGCGCCGCCACCGCCACCCGCGGTCAGCGTCAAGTCGGCGCGGGTACTGACCCCGCCGCCACTGCCCGTCAGGCCGTCGCCGCCGTCGCTGCCATCCAGGCCGGGTTGGCCGTCAGCAGCATCGTTGCCATTCAGTCCAATCCCCGGTGAGTCCAAGGATCCAAAAACACTATCACCGGTCACGCCGCCAGTTCCGCCAGTTCCGCCTGCACCACCGAGACCGCCCGCCCCGCCTGCGCCACCTGCTCCACCGGTGCCGGGCGCGTTGTAGCCATCTTGGCCATCGTTGCCGTTCGTGCCTGCTCCACCGTTTAGCCCGGCGCTGCCATCGGGTCCGGCCGCTCCATCAACGGGGTAAATGGTCAGTCCGCTGCTGTAGTTCGTGTACGACGTGTACCCTCCCGATCCTCCTTGAAAGGTCATGCTGCCGCCACCGCCGTTCTCACCATAATGAACCGACTGTCCGCCGTCGCCGAAGCCGTTGAAGATCGTATCGAAAGTGACATCAAAAGTGACGTTGTCGCCGATGTTCACGTCGTTCTGCACGACCAGTTCAATCGGCGACAGGTTGTTCTTCACGGTCACCGTGGATCCGGCCGGGATATTCAGGTCACCGAAGAAGTACAGTCCGCCAACCTCGTCGACGCTGTTGGCGAATGAGTAGGGTGTTCCGTTGAAGTAGCTCCAGATCACGCCGTTGCCGAGGCTGTAAATCGGCGTATAGACACCGTCGACGTTGATCGAGTTGCCTCCGATAACGATGTTCTGCGGCGCGGTCGGCATCGCGCCCGCCACCTTGCTGATCGGCGCCACCACGCCGGGCCGCAGCGTCTCGGTCGCCGCGACTTTTGTGATCAGGATATCGCCCGACAGCAGAGATACCGACACCAGGTTCTGAAAGTCGTTGCCCAGCGCAAACGTCTGAGACTCTCCGTTCGACGCCACGTTCAAGTTCGCCGTGACCGTGCGGCCCAGAGCGGTCGTGCCGATGACGGCGACCGCCCCGGCGCCACTGAGGTCCAGAGAGTACAACGAGAAAATGCCGCCATCGGTCGCGGTCAGCCGGATCGGCGCGCCCGAGCCTGGATTTGCCGACTTTACGGCCGGCAGAACGCTGCTGTCCGCCTGCAGGTTCGGCGCTCCTCCCATCGTGGTGCTGCTGAGCGTAAAGCCGCCCTCGCTGTAGCTGGCAACTGTGCCGCTGAGCCGCGTGAACTGCAGAAACCCGGCGGATTGCAGCGTCACTCTGTCGCCATCAATCGTCCCCTTCTGCTGGATGCCGCCAGCATTGACCGTGAGCGTGTTCAGCGGCGAACTGCCGCCGAGGATGTCTACGTCGTCTACCAGTGACATGTCGAGGAACGTGGGGTTGTGGATCGCGCCTTCGGTGTAGCCCACGGTGGCGCCGCTGTTGGTTTCCCAGTTCACCGCGCTGCCGTAGGTGGTGTTTTCGACGATCATGTGTTCCACGGCCGACTGCAAGTAGATCAAGCCATCGTGAATCACCGCCGTGGGCGACGCGGGAATGATGACGTTGACGGTGTCGCTGCCGCCCGCTCCGACCAGGTTCATGCTGAGGGGATTCAATAGCGCGTTCTCTGGCACGGCTGCGCGGTAAATGTTGAAGGTTTCCGCACCGTTGCCGCCGTCGATCTCGACCACCATCGTGGGCGTGGAGACGTCGATGCCGAAGGTATCGTTCGCCGCGCCCGACAGCAGTTGCGCGCCGGTGAAGCCGCTGAATGTCGTCGAGCCGATCGGCCCGAAGCCGGTCAGTTCTGTCGAACCGGCGACGGCCCCGTCCACCAAGGAGGCACTGATCGCGGACGGCCACGCCGATACATCAAGCACCACTTCGTTGTAATCGCCGCCGCCGGTGAGCGTCAGTTGCGACGCTGCGGAACTCAGCACCGTGAGCATGTACGTCTCGGCCAGCGACCCGGCGTTCGCGTGAACGGTGACCGGGCCGGAAATCGTTTCGGCGACCGTGAATTGGCCGTCTCCGACGTCAGCCGTCAGCGTGTCGAAGCCGGTGAACTGGATCGTCGCGCCCGCGGCTTCGCCCAGTCCCGCGATCGAGTTCACGCGCAACAGGCCGTCGTGCGACACACCGCCGCTGTTGTCGATCGTCAGCGAATTGCCCGATCCGGCAATGCCGGTGACCGTGACCGGCTTACCCACAGATGAAAGATCCCGGGTGTCGCCGAAATAGTGATTCGACCCGTTGAGCAACGGGAATGCCAAACTGCTGATGTCGCCGCCGATAGAAACGTGCTGGCCAGCGCCGTTCGCTTGGACCGTGGTGGTTGCCGAGTTGCCCAGCAGGTACAGGTCCGCCGCCGGGCTATTCAGGTTAACATCCACTGACGTGGTTCTGTCGTAGGTCAGGTCCAGCCCCAGGCCGACGACCTGATAGCTGTTGAGACCCAGCACATTCGGATACAGCGGGTCGTTGATCGACCCAGCGTCGACATGAATCGTGCTGGGGCCGGTTGGAACAAAGTATTCGGTCTGGAAACGCAGCGGTGCATTCAGGCTGCCGTTGGTCGACAGGTTCAACGTGGTTGTGCCGCCGCCTTGCAGCCGCGTGAACAGCCCGGCCGACGTGCCGGCGACGTTGAACGTGTCCGTGCCTGACAGGGAATCGATGTTCAACAAGTCGATGTTCTGATAAGTCAGCGACCCAATGCCGTCGAACGTCAGTGTACCGGCGGTGATCGAAAACAGGTCGTTGCCGTCACGGCCTCGGACCCACAGCGAGTCCTGAGTTCCGGTCCCGCCGTCAACGGTGATGCTGGGGCTCACCGGGAACGTGTTCAGGTAAATCGCATCAAAATTCGCTGTGTCGGTGGCGATCCGCACCGACGGTCCGGTAACGCTGCCGTCAATCGTAATCTGTGATCCGCCGTTAGGATTCGTGTCGGCACCTACCAGATGCACCTGCCCCTGCGGCGATGCCACGAGGCTATTGGCCTTCAGCCTGATGTTGCTCTGAGCCCTCAACGCGGCACCGGTGTCCGCGGTCACATGGCTGCCCGAATCCACCAGAATGCTGCCCGTGGCTGCGGTGAGATTCACCGAACCGAGTCCGCTCTGAATGTCCGCGCCATTCTCAACCGTGATGCTGTCGCTGGCGAGCAACACGCCAGACGGTGCTGTGATGTTTTCGTGGAGGGTCAATGTGCCGCCGGTTGTCAGCCGCATGACCGAAGCGCTCAGCCCCACGGTCGGACCAACATCGCCGATAAGCAGTGAACCGCTCGTGTTGTCGATGAACAGGCCGCCGTCGGCCGATGCTTCCAACGCTGAAATGTTGGTCACCAGGCCAGCCGATAAAGTCCCGATGCCCTGCCCGGCCAGCAACACGGCACTGACGGGCGATTGAACGTTGTTCGCTGGAGCGCTCGTGCCAGTCCGCCCGTCGTAGATGCCTCCGGCGGATTCGACCACGATGCCCGCACCGGTCGAGCGGACTTGGTTCAGCAGCAGGTTGCCCGCTACTTCGTCGAGCGCAATTAGGCCGCCGCCCGCCGCCGTAACCACGCCGGGGCCGAAGTAGGACGAGTTAATTGTCAGCCTGTCCGTGGCCCCGATTCCACCATTGGCCGCCAGCGTAATGTTGTTGGCCGTGACGTCCGTCGCGCCGCCCGGTTGCGCTGCCGTGATCGAACCGCCCGCGGTCAGGCTGACGTTGCCTCGTCGTGAAATGATTGTGCCGACACGCAAGTTGCCCGCTGCCGTGAGCGATACGTTCACCGGCGTGCTGATGCCGGCGTCGGCATTCACCGCGGTCGTCGCCACGACGTTGACGGAGTAGCTACTGGCCAGTCCACTGTCATTGAAGACGATGTCGACGAGGTCACCGCCGACGGTGACGTTGTTAAACGCGGGCAAATCGAGCGTCGAAAGCGTCAGGAAATTGTCGCCATCAGTCGCTGCGGCATCGAAACTGGGCGTCAGCTTCGACGCATTGACCACTTGCGTGCGGACGCGGTTCGCAGCCGTGCCGATCGAGAGTGCTGCCAGTTTCACGTCGCGGCTGGAAATCAGTTGGCGACTGCTGCTGGTGATGGTGCTCAGCGGAGCTGTCACCGAGGTGTGGCCTTTGGGGTTGCTGATGACACCGCCCAGGATCACCTGCGAAGCGCCGTGGATGGTGACGGGCGTGTCGCCCACGTAGGTCACGTTGGTTCGAAACGCTTCCGGTTCTGGCGGGTTCTCGGCCGGCGGTGGATCGATCAGGTAAGGAGGTGATACGTACAGCCGGCGGACGGGTTCGCTGAGAACGGTGATGTCATCTACCACCAGTTGCCGGGCGGCGTAGTCGTTGATCAGCGTGACAGCCCCCGTGCCTTGTTCGAACGTGAACGTCGCGTCGCCGGACATGCTGCGACTGCCGGCATCGGCCCGCAGGTTCGCCACGCCGCCGCCCGAATTGATAATCGGATCGACGACGTACTGCGAACCGTTGTCGGTGTAAGTCACGCCGGATCGCGCGATTTCGTTGCCGAGTTCGTCGATCAACAGATAAGCACCGGGGCCGGTGATCGTTACGTCGGCGTAGAACGTGACGTCTCCCGACCGGGAAACGTTCTCTACCTTGTGCTGAGAACCGCCGTTGATCAACACAAATCCGGGGCGTTCGGCGATGGTCGTCACCGAGGTGTTCAGGCTGTCGGCGGTGACTTGCAGGTTGGAAGTCCTCATGCGTGTCGTCGTTTGTCCGGACGAAGCTTTCTCTACCGTCACCTCCGCCTGCTTCGTCAAGTTGGCCGTCGCGTCGGCGTACGTCGCACCGGCAAAGCCGCCGGTCCTTGATGTCGCCCTCACGTAATTGTCGTCGAAGCCCGCATTCGCAGTAGCGCTGATTTGAAGCGTGCCGGGCGCGTTCAGGTTCGCGCCGTATTGGATGTCGATCGCGGCATTGTCAATCTTGTTTTGCTCGGCAACCGCCGTCGAATCGACGCCCAACGCTCCGCCTGCAACCTCAGCCACCACCGACGAGAAGCTGAAGGGGGCCTTATCCGCCAGGATTTGCAGGTTCAGCCCGGCGTTCATTTCTACCGACGGCCCGAGCATCGTCGTCGAAGTAACGTTGCCATTCGATTTCGCGGTCGCGTCGGAGTTTGTGCCCAGCCCCTTGCCGGATGTGTCTGCTCCGGCCGAATCGATCGCGCCGGACGTGGATTCGACCAGGATGTTGACACCCGCGTTGACGATCGACGCTTCGCCCACCGATGCAATCGCGGCGCTGTTGATCGTTGTAAGCGCCTCGGACTTGGGCAAGGCGACACCGCCCCCGCCGTTCGACTTGGCGTACGAGCGAATGCCATAGTCGGCCGCGGTCGCCTGCAATGTGAAGCTGCCGCGCGGGGCGTCGACTCGCACGCCGTTCTCCAGCCGCGCCGTCGTCGAGTCGGCGACGTTTGCCTTGGCGGACGGACCACCGGCGGCGATCAGGCCGCCCACCGTGTTGTCTGCGGAAGCCGTGACGTTGCTGGCAACGATGGTGTCGTCGTAACCATTGTCGGCTGTAATCGAAATGTCTCTTCCGGCGGTCAGTCGCGCGCCGGACGTCGCGGCCGCCACCACCGGATCATTGCGGCCCGAATTGGCTGTGGCTCCACCATAGGCGATCAGACCGCCTTGGCCGCCGGTCGCGTTCGACGCGGCCCGCTGGCTCGACTCGGCGTCGACGACAATGCTTCCGCCGGCCTCGATGCTGCCTCCGATGGAGGCCGTTGTTTCGGCTAGCTTCAACCGCGAGGAAGCGACGTTTGCCAGCGGCGCCGTTCCAACCGAGGCGTTGACGATGACTTGCCCGACAGCAAGCACTCCCGCCGCCGTCACGCCAAAGCCATTGGCCTTGGTGTTGCCCGTCGAACTGGCTTGCACGATGACGTCGTGCCCCGCCCCTGCGGTCTGCACGTTCGCTGCCGGCAAGATCGTCGACCGCACAACCGGCCCCGAAAGTGCATCGGCCTGCGTTCCGCTGCCGGCCGCTACGAGCGCGGCCGCTACGGCTTTGGCGTCGGCGACGTTGGAAAGCCCGTCGACGTGGGCATCGACAATCACGTCGCCGCCGCCGGTTGCAGCATGGCCGCCCAACGACGCCACGACGGTCGGCGCGTTGGTCGTTTGAGCAAGAGACACACCGACACTCGCCAACGTCGCGCCGGCCACCGCCTGACTACTGGCTTGGACGTCCGGGTCGGCCGCCGCGCGAAGCGCGATATGCCCCGCGGCGTGCAGAGTTGAACCATTGGAAGAAGCCGAGATCGTTGGGGTGAGCTGCGATACGGCTTTGCCACCGGCCCCAGCCAACCCCAAAATCCCGCCCGAAATGGAAACGCCGATCGCGATCGACGTGGCGATTACGTCGGTAACGACATCACCGTCCGAAAACGCCTCGATCTGAATGCCACCCAGGCTCGAAGTCACGTTCGCGTTTTGGACGTATGCGTCGACTGTGCTGTTCGAGGAGTTGTCGGCCAGTGACACGGCAATGGAAACCGCGACACCGCCGCCTGATAGCGCGCCGGCCCCGACGCGGGCGTCCAGCGACGTGGTCTCAGCTGCGACAACGGCAATGTCGCCGGCGGCGGTGGCCGAACCTCGATCGATCAAGCTGTCAATGGTGTTGGTGATATTGTTGGATGAGCTGGCTCCACCACCGGTGAAGCTCACGCCCGCCGGAGCGACCGTGATGGAAACCGCGGCGGCAACCGCCAGAGCGCTGGCTTCGGATTGGTTGGTGGCGGCCAGATCGAGCATGCCGGCCGAGGTCAACGTACTGTTTTCACTGTGGGCCCGAACCGTGTTCGAGATACTGTTGTCGGCAAGCGAAGCGCCAACGGCGAACGTCCCGCCGGGCGATCCGATCACAACCGACAACGCGCCGGCTTCCGCCTGGGCATCGCCGATCGCGCTGTCCGTGGCGGTCAGCGAGATGTCGCCGCCGCCGCTGGTAACCAGCCTTCCGTTCTTGACGAACGCTTCCACGGTGTTGTGGACTTCGTTGTCGACATCGGCGCCCGCGCCACTGGCCGCGATGCCGCCGCCCTCGCCACCGGCGCCAGAAGCCGCGCCTCCGACGGCCAGACCCGAGACGGTCGCGTTTTCGATGGCTGTCAACGACAGGTCACCACCGGATGTCGTCACACTCGCTCCGTCCACGAAAGCCCGCACGACATTTGCCACGTCGTTGCGGACGACCGACGCGCCGACGGTCACGCTAACCCCGACGCCGCCGGCCCCGACACCCACTGCAACACCGCCGGCCTTGCCGGTAACGTTCGAGTCGTCCGTGGCCGTCAGCGAGATCGGTCCGTTGCTGGCTTGAATCGTCCGGCCCGCTCCTGTGATCGACGCGTCGACCACATTGTGAATCGAGTTGCCCGACCCGGCCCCCGCGCCCGCAACGCCAACTCCTCCCGCACCCGCGCCCACGGCACCCGCGCCCCCGATCGTCAAGGCGTCGATCGTTGCCGCCTCATTGCCCGACAGCGAAATACCGCCCATAGCGTTGACGTTGGTGCCGTAGATTCGTGCGCGAACGTCGTTGTCGATGCTGTTCGTGGCCGCCGAGAAACCAAACGTTACCGCCACGCCGCCGCCACCCGCGCCCACCGTCACGCCGAAGCCGCCGCCGTCAGCCGTGATTGTCGAACTGTCGGCGGCGGAGAGCACGACACTACCTTGCCCGGCGGTGACGCCCGCGGCGTTGTCGATGGCGGCTTCGACCACGTTGCTGATGTAGTTGAACGAACCGGCTCCGGCCACGCCGACGCCGACGCCGCCCGTGCCGGCACCGACCGCCACCGCGCCGCCGATCGACAGGGCGCGGACTGACGCCGACTCGGCTGCCGTCAAGCTGACACTGGCGGCGTCCACCTGCGAAGCTTGATCGATCACGGCCCGCACATGGTTGGTGACGTCGTTTTGCGAGAAAGCGACGCCCAGCGAAACGCCCACCCCCCCGCTGCCTGCTCCGACTGTAATGCCAATGCCGCCGGCGTTGGCCTCGATGTCCGACGTGTCGACGGCCGACAGAGTCACCTCGCCCGCAACGGTCACGTCCGAGTTGTGGACGCGAGTCTCGACGGTGTTATTGACCGTATTGCCCGACCCGGCACCGGCCGCTCCGACACCCACGCCGCTGCCACCGCCGCCCACACCGACCGCGCCGCCGACGGTCAAGGCGAAGATCGTTGCCGATTCGGTGGCCGTCAGCACGAGGTCGCTGGCAGTCACGGTCGACGAGTCGATGGTCGAGTGAACCTGGCTGGTGACGTCGTTGCTGGCCGCGGCAAGCCCCAGCGAGATTCCCGTCCCTTGTTCCGTTCCCACGGCAATGCCAATGCCGAATGTGTCGGCTGTGACGCTCGAAGCGTCGCTGGCTCCGGCCCAAACAGCGCCCGGCGCGTCGATCGTTGATCCCGAGATAACGGCGTCGATCGTGGAACTGATCGTGTTGACGACGACCGACCCGGCTCCAGCGACTTCGTTGCCGCCGGCTGCGCCGATTGCAATCGTGTTGATCGTTCCGGTTGTCGCGGCGGCGACTTCCACGCCGCTGTTGTTTGAACGGACGCCGGAATCTTCGATACGGGCTTGAACGTCGCTGGTAATCGTATTGACGCCCGTCGCGATTCCGATGCCGGCTCCGCGCAGCGCGATGGCCGCCGCACCGGCCAGTGACTTGATCGTTGACGAGTCGTCGGCCGTCACTGCCACGTAGCTATCGGCATTCACCGTCGATTGATAAATCTCCGCGTCGACGTCGACATCGATCTCGTTGATCGACAACGCGCCGCCGACTGAAGCGATTCCGTTGAGCGAAAAGGCCAGGCCGACCGACGCAGCCAGAATCTTGCCGTCCAGGATCGAGTCTGCTTCTGAACTGATCGCTGTGACTTCGACTGGGCCGCCGATGCCGGTCAGGTTCGAATCCTCGATATGCGCCGTTACGTGGCCGCTGACCGAGTTCCAACCGAGCGAAACACCGAACGCGAATCGCTGCAAGCCGACCCCCAACGCTCCGCCGATAGATTGCAATGTCGAATCGTCAACGGCGGCGACGGTCACGCTCGACGCGCCGCTCACGTTGGAACCCACGATCAAGGCGTCGTTGTTGTTGCTGATCACGTTCATTCCGAACGTACCGGCCACGCCGATGTCCTTGCTCGCCCCGACCGACACCGCGACGGCCCGCAGCGTGTTGTCATTGCCGGAAGCAACAAGCACGTCGCCCGCAACATCCAAGTTCGAGTTCTCAACGGTAACGCGCGTATCGCCGCTGATGAGATTGACGCCGATCGACGCGCCGAATCCGTTTGCTCCGCCGATGGCCGCCGCGCCGCCGATCGCCAGGATGCTGGAGTGGTCCTCGGCGGCCAGCGTCAGGTCTTCGGCCAACGTCGCCGATACTCCGTCGAGAAAGGCGTCGGTCGTGCTGTTCAAATCGTTGACGGAGACCGAGCCGCCGACCGTGAGCCCCGACTGACCCGCGACGCCGGCGGCTCCGGCACTAACCGAAATCACGTCGCCAAGACGGCGCGACGACAGCGTAAGCGACGAGGCGGCCACATCCGTGTCAACGACGAAGGCACGCGTCGTGACGTTAAGTTCGTCCAGACTGAACGCGCCCGCGAGCGCCGTGCCACTGTTGTTTCCTAACGGCTTTACGAAGGCCGCTCCGCCTGTCGCCGACACGTGGCCCAGCCGGTTTTCCGCCGTGATGTCGATGTCTGAGGCAACAATTCGTCCCCCGTCAACGATCGATGCTTGGGTGTCGTCGGCAATGAAGTTGAGTGCTATCGCGCCGGCGATCCCGGTGCCCGGCCGCGCCGTGGGCGTCGTTGGCACTTTCTCGCCCGGCTGCGGCCAGGTTGGCTGGACGGGTTCCGGGCTCGCGACGGCGCCGGCGACGGTAAACGACCAAACCTGCCCGCCCACGACCGCGCGGACGTTGACGTCGTCGCTGACATGGATCGTATCGGTGTCCCGAATCTGTCGGTCACCCTGATCGACGTCCGGATCGCCGATCGACGCGCGTGTTTTTCGATTGACGCGATTGACGGCGATGCCGATGCCGACGCCCAGCGATTGCCCCTTGGAAACACCTCCGGACCAGGTCACCTGCGTCCCCAGGCTGGCAGCATACAACACCGCGTTGCGGCCCGTCACGATCGCTTTGTCGCTGAGGTAGGCCAGCGTGTCGCTGTTCTGTTCGTTGTACATGACCGTGCCGCCGACGGCGTACGTCCCGCTCGACGCACCGGACTGGCCCAGCACGATGTTGAAGAAAGCCTCGTCGGCTTTCATGTTGAATCCGCCGTCTGCGCCGCTGTAAATGGCGGCGCCGTCTTCGACGATCGAATGAGTCGTACTGTTGAAGAAGCTCAGGGAGATGCCGCCGCCGACGCCCCCTTTCTTTCCCTCGGCGGCGTTTGGGCCAACCAGGTCGCTAATGTCCGACTCGCGGTCGAGCTTTGGGTCGTAGCTGGGACTGAGTGGATCGAGCGTGGCGGACGGCAAATCCAGTTTGAAGACGCCGGTCATGCTGATCAGTTCCATGTAGGTCGACGCTTCGATCGACACGGTTTGTTCGCCGTTGCCGTCGTCGGCCGCCGCGGCCTGGTTCTTGTGCGGATTGATGACGTTATCAAGCCAATCCAAGTCCTGGTTGATTTGCACGCCGGACTCGACCATCGCCAGCGAGTTGTTGTCGTAGTGGCGGAAGTTCACCGACCCGGCGACCCCCACTTTGTCGGACGACGCCGTGCTGCGCACCCAGGAATTGAACAGCCCCGATTGCAGTCCGAGTGTGCCGTCGAGGTACTTGTTCAGCGCGTCGTAACCGTCGGTTTGAACGGAGTCGAGAAATTCGCCAAGCGTCGAGGGAAAGAACTCGTCGGGCGACGTGAGGTAGCCGTACTGGATCAGGCCGATCACGCGGGTTGCCCGCAAAGCGTCAAGTTCCGCGCCCGAATGAATGGTCGTCTCGGCCGAGTTTTTGTAGACGCCGACACCGACCGCGACGCTTGCCGCGGCTGCCGGGTCTTTGTTCTCGTTCGACTGGCGTTTCGGGTCGGAAGAGCTTTCGGCGCTGATCTGAGTGGACTGGTCGATCACCGCGGTCGCTTCGAGGTCTTCATTCGACTTGAGCCGGGCGGAGCCGCCGACGTCGGTTTTGACCGAATGGTTGGCGTACGAGACCGCCAATGCTCCGGCGACGGTCAGTGAACTCTTGGCGGTGGCGTTGGCCTTCGTTACGTTCGAGCCGTAAGTGTCCTCCGTCAGTTTGGACAGAATCTCGTCAAAGAGGTTCTTGTCGAGCGCCTCGAACGGTTCCACCTCGGTTTCCGAGGGAGCCCCCAGGCCGGCCGCGGCGGACGCCGAGTCTGACGCATCCAGATGCGACATGATGCCGATGCCCGTTGCAAAGCCGGAGTCCAGCAAGTGCATGGCCTCGAACCGGTAGCCGGTGGCGGAGTCCGGTACGTCGCCGATGTCGATCGCGACGCCGGCCCGGGCTTCGTTTTCCGTCTCAGCGAGTTGAATCACCTGCGTTTGGATGAAGCGGCTGTCACCCTGCAAATCAAACTCGTCGATGCCGGTGATGACGTAGTAGGACTTGCCGTCTTCGATCCCCGGGATCGGCTCGCTCCCTTCGTGATAGACAACGGCTTGTCCCAATTCGAACGTCAGTCCCAGCAACGAGTAATCCACCGTCCCCGCGTTGGTGAACGCGGGATTGTCCAGTGCGATCTTGTCCGCATCGCCATCGACGTCCGCGCCCGTGAACTGCTTGGCATTGTTCGCGACGGTTAGACCGGAGTCCGTCAAATCAATCGCCACGCCATCGATGGCGTGCTGCTCGGTGGTGGCAAGCTGAATAAATTGGGATTCATCGAGCTCCGTTTCCGGATCGTCTTCGACCGAGATCACGTAATAATCGGTGTCGTCGGTCAGCCCGCCGATGCTGGTGCCGCGGCGATTGTCGTATTGCACGCCGTCTTCAGTGACCAGCCCCGTGCCGCCCACGTTGATCATGTTGTTCACGTAATCGACATAGCCCGGCAGATTCGGATCGGTGACCGTAGGGTCGATCTCGACCTTGACCGTGTAAGGATTTTCAGCGAGGGCCGTGATCTTGCCGTCGACGGTTGTATGGATGTCGGCATTTGAAAACTGAACACCGAAAGCCAAACCCACCGCCCCGTTGTCGAAAGTTCCCGATGTCCCCTCGGCCTCGGATTCGACCGAACCGGACGCTTGGATGTTGGCGGTTTTCGCCGCTGTGATCGACGCTCCTTCGGCCACCGTGGTGTGCGACAGGGCGTTCGCGTTGGAAACCGCCATCGAAACGGCAAATCCGGTTTTGGTGGGATCGTTGGGGTCGGTTGGGTCGCCGAGTTCCTGAGCGGTGCTGGTACTGATGCTGGCGGTTGCATCCGCGGTCGAAGTGATCACGACAGCGGCGCCGGAGTCGATCACCACGCCGGTTTGAACGTCGACAATGGCAGTCGATTTTGCGTCGCCGTAGCCGACGCTGAACAACTGGCTTGCCGCCTTGCCCGATGCGTTGGCCACCGCAGTGGCGTACACGCCAACCGTTCCCTCGCCCAGCAGCGACGCTCCCTGATGCAACGTGATCGTCGCTTCGGATTCCTTGTGCAACACCTTG
This sequence comes from bacterium, assembly GCA_030430075.1. Lineage (GTDB taxonomy): Bacteria > Planctomycetota > Planctomycetia > Pirellulales > Pirellulaceae > ARS98. Next base: position 7,103 of record JAUIGN010000023.1, on the reverse strand, counting down.
ACTGGCAACGCGACCAGATCCGTCACCTTGTCGGCCAACGGACCGATGAGGAAGTTATTGACCAGTCGCGGCACTCCCAGCGCCTCCAAGTCGCGGTCTTCGGCTTGCGCGATCAGGTAGATGCCGTCGCCTTCCAGCGTCGCCCCCGCGCCAATGTCGATCGAAACGGCCTTCGTTTGAGCCAGCACGGGGGAAAGGTTGCTCAGCTCCTCGGTGTCGATCCTCCGGGCGCGAAAGACGATGTCGTTGGATTCGTCATCATCCAGGGTCGTGATCGTCACGCCGGCGGCGACGTTGATCGTGTCGGCGAACACTTCCAGGTAACCGCCGTGCGTGTTGATGTCGCCGGCAAACGCTACGGTATCCGTGCCAGGGTCGCCAATGGCATCCGGCGCGCCGGCGTGATTGCCGTAGATCAACAGATCGGCCGCGAAATCCGGGTCCAACGATTCGACCGTGATCGTGTCGTTGCCTCGTAACGCTTCAATGATCAACGCCTCGGTCGGATTCGCCAGTTGCACTGTCTCGCCCGTGCCGGAGATCTCCATCGCCACGCCGTTTGCATCGGGGATGTCGCGCAGCGTGACGGTGTCGTCGCCGCCATTGAACGGGACGTCACCGGTCCCGGAGTAAGTGAACGTGCCCGCGGCTTGCGTGAATTGGATAGGCTCCATTCCGAAGTAGGTGATCGTCGCGGTCTGTGCAGTGCCGTCGTCGAGAACGATCACACCGTCCTGCGCCGCCGTAACGCGATAGTCCACGGTCTGATAGCTGCCGGTGAGCACGACGGTGTCAAAGCCGCGCGACCCGCCATCGATTCGTCCGCTGATCGACCCGCCGTCCGCAATGATAAATGTGTCCTGGTTGTCGGCCGCTCCGAGCAAGTTGTCGACGCCGCTGAATTGTACGTACCCCGGATCTCCGAGGTTCCCTTCACCCGCAGCCGTGATGGTCCACTGGGAGTCCACTCCCGGCCCGGTGAGCGTGCTGTTCCCTTCGCCGCCGACGAACAGAATTCCACCCGGTACGTGTGGCACGCTGGCGTCGACCGTGAGCGTCACATCGTACCCGTTGCCGTCGATGCGAACCCCGTCGAGAATCTCCGCGACCGCCCGTGTCGACAGAACTTCGGACGGCGCATCGGAGTTCACGATTTGGAGTTGGTCAGCCTCCCATTGAAGCGTCAACGGTGTTGCGTCCAAAGACTCGTACAGCCACAGACCGTCGGCAGACAGAAGTAGTCTTTGTTCGAGAGACTCGGCGAACAGTTGCTTTCGATGCGCCCGGCGTAAACGCTGCATAGCGACGTGTCGTCTTGCTCCTTTGCCTCGAACCATCCGTTTGAACAGGAGGGGCAACTTGCGCATAGGTTTCATCCTGAAATGTAAAGGGTTTCGCAGCCGGTTGTACCTGCGGAATCCCGCCGTAGAACGGCGACAGGATGTCGCCGATACGGTCGAGTTTCCCGGTTCTCGGTCTCTGATAGGCGGGCTACATGAAATTTGGAATTCTGTAAATTCCAAGTCCGCCGTCGGCGAGTTGGGATGCGATGTTCCGGTGCGACAATTTCGTTCTCACGGAATTTCGGTTCGCAACGCCTTTCTAATCAAGCGCCAAACTTGCCCGAAACGCGCATGACATTCTGATTCTTTTCTGTACCTTGATGAAAAGAATCCTGCAGGCTGGTGCATGTGGCTGTGCCTACTGCACCTCGAATGCGCCGATGTCGACCTTTCCATGGCCGATACGTGGCAGACCACGCTGGTCGGTCGTCAGCCCCGCTGGCAAGTGATCGTTGTTGCCGGCGTCGAGCGCCGGGCTGCCGGTAAGCAGGGGGATTGTCTCGGTCGGCCCACGGTTGTGGCCGAGAAGTCCGACTCGAGGTTCGGCGTTGAGCAGGCTGTGCGGTCCGGGGGCTGTGTTGTCGCGTGACAAGTTGTAGTCCCCGGCGACCTCAATCGCGTCGATCTGAAAAACGTCTGGGCCGCCGCTGTTAGCGAACAGACAGTTGTACGCTACCGTACGGGCTCGGTCCCAACCGCCGGTCCAAATACCGGCTCCCGTGCGCTCGACCGAGTTGTCGACGAGCGTGCAGTTCGTCAGTTCCGCGGAACCCGCGAAGTTCTTTACAGCGCCACCCTCAAATGCTTTGTTGCGGATCAACGTGCAGTTCGTGAGGATGATCGTGCTATCACCGCAAAAAACGCCGCCGCCACCGCCGTCGGTATTCACCGCCTGATTGTCGCGCAGCGTGCATCCTGTCAGCGTGAGCGTGGCCCCGCCGCGGCACAAAACGCCGCCGCCGAGCTTCACTTCGTCGTTGGCGCTGCCGTGGGTGATCGTTAGCCTGGAAAAGAAGGCGCGTGCAGCAGACTCTTCGACCTCAAAACGCGCCCCGACTACGAACACCTGGAATTTGTCGTCGCCGCTGATCATAACCCCGGCGTCCGGGCCGTGGATCGACGTCTGGGCCGGATCAGTTAGGGTCAACGGTCCTTGCGCGAGCGTGATCGTTTGTGGCGTGCCGAAGACGGTCGGGTCGAACGTGATCGTGTCCTCGCCATGGTGCAGGTTGGCTTGGTCGACTGCCCAGCGCAACGTTCCCTCGCGATCGTCATCAAGGAGGCTCGTGACGACAAAGCCTGACGCCTTGGCCGGATTCACACCAGGCCGTGAATCCGGCTTCTCATCATCAACCGGCGGCAGCGAGGACATGTCGTGTTGCGCCGGTCCCAGGAAATGACCGGCAAGTCCTACGGCGGTGACGAGTAATATCAGCAGTGCCACCACCTTGCCTGGCGTGAGCCGCAGGTGTCGGGCGACCGTCGCTGGCATGGGAACGGAATCGGTCAGGCTGGCCGCGAGTGCCTGAGCCACGTCGGCTGCCGTTTCGAAACGCTGCGCAGGGTCTTTTTCGTGTAGCCGTTCGATTACGGCGCACAGACCAGCGGGAACCTCCGGGATCACCTCGCGGATTGGGCTGGGTGTTTCCTCGGCGACACGCTTGAGAATGGCGAACGTGTTGGCTGCCCGAAAAGGAGGCCGGCCGGTCAACATGGTGTAAAGCACACTTCCAAAACAGAAGAGGTCCGTACGATGGTCGAGCGGCGCGCCCGCCACCTGCTCGGGAGCCATGTACAGTGGACTGCCAGCGATGACGCGGCTGTGGGTCAGGCTGGCGTCGTCGCTAGTGCGGGCCAATCCGAAATCGGTCAACTTGACACGCGGCTCGACACCGGCTTCAAGCAGGATGTTGGCTGGCTTGATATCGCGGTGAATCAGCCCCTCCGAATGCGCGGCCGCCAGCCCCATCGCTATTTGCCGGCCCAGCCACACGACTTCCGCCGCCTCGAGGGGGCCGTCGTCATCGATCCGCTCTTGCAGCGTTTGTCCCTCAATGAATTCCATGACCAGATACGGCAGCGGCTGCTCTTGAACCGTGTAAATCCGCACGACATTCTCATGCTGGATGGCGGCAGCCGCCCGGGCCTCGCGCAGGAACCGTTTGCGCGGCGTCGATGTCGCTGCCAAGTGGGGTGACAGGATCTTGATGGCGACCAATCGCGCCAGGCTGTCGTCGTGCGCCTTGACCACGATGCCAAAACCACCGCGCCCCAGTACCTGCAGCACCTCATAATTCCCGAGCCTTCCCAGCGCGTCGGACCTGGTGGCGGGTTCCAGGAAAGAGGCGAGTTGCTTGGCGGTCTCTTCTCGATCCGCCTCGGGATCGTGGTCCGCAACGACCTCTGACAGCGCATTCAGAAGTTCCGCTGGGTTCCGATCAAGTAAGCAATCGGTGCTCTCATGCGACTTCAACAATCGCTCCAGGCGTTCTCGCAGAGACGACTCGTTGCCGCAGGCCTCGTCGAGGAACGCGTCGCGCACAGCCCGCGATGCGCAAAGAATCGCCTTCGCAAAGATCTCACGCTCAGTCATCGGCTTTCCCACGCGTCTTCCTCTCCACCACGTTCTTTAGGAACTGTACATAATCTGTATGCGCCATCTTTGGCATTTTCGCGCAGGAGATTTCCAAAAAATAGTCACCTTTTGCTTGGCTGGACAACGCCATTTTGGTGACCATCAATGTTTGTCGCGGTCAGTCCCGCCATCCTGCATGCGCGACAGCAACCACGCACGAGCGTAAGCCCAGTCCGCATCGGCGGTGCGCGGAGCGATCCCCAAGCTGGCGGCGGCTTCCTTGATTGTCATTCCGCCGAAGAAACGCAACGTCACCAGTTCGGCAATGCGCGGCTCGATGGCCTGCAGCGTGCTTAGCGCTTCGTCGAGGTCCAGTAATTCCTGAGCTAGTTCCGGCGCTGCGAGCCGTTCGGCGTCTAGCGGCTCGCGCATCCTTCCGCCGCCGCGCTTGATTCGTTTCTTGCGTCGTGCGGAATCGACCAGAATATTTCGCATGGCCTGGGCCGCAGCCGAGAAGAACTGTTCACGCCCCTCCCATCGCGCCTCACCTTCCCGGACACCAAACAATCGCAAATATACTTCGTGAACCAATGCTGTTGGCTGCAACGTATGTCCCGGATGCTCGTGTGCCAAACGTTGCTCGGCGAGCCACCGCAACTCGTCGTAGACCAGCGTGAACAGGTCAGCGGCCGCCTGTTGGTCTCCATTTCGGGCCGCCAAAGCCAATTTCGAGAATTCAGCCATTGAGCCCTCCGCGGACCGATGTTGGCACCGTCGAAATGCACATCCATGTATTGATTGGCCTGAGGACAGCACAGTGAAAACGAACGCAAACTTGGCTGCTTATGCATCGAAAAAGCCGAGCCGGGCGGTAGTTCTTCAAGCGGCACCGATCAATACTAGCACCAACCAACCTAAGTCACATCGACCGATGTGCACTAGCAGCCCAGCACATGAATTGTCCCAAATATTCATACGCGGTGGAACTCGTCAATAAACGACCGCTTTTCGGTTGGAGACTGAAGCTGACCGACTGCCGTTGTGGCGAGCCGGTGCTGACGTTCATGAATCAAGATGATCGCGCGCCGCGAAACCTCTCCTCCCATGCCCGCGCTTGCCTGAACCCGTCCAGACGACAATGCCAGTGCGACGAACCTTCTCCCAACGTCCAGCTTCTGATACGCTCATGAATCGCTCCTTCGTCCAACATCTGGAGACTTCCGATGAGCCGACTCGCTGTGCTATCGATGTTCGTTGCTTCAACGGCCTTCACGAGTGAAAACCAACAACAGCCAGTCCGGATTGCTGTCCCACTGAACGGGCACATTCACCCGGCGATCTGTGTCAGTCACACGGGGATGATCGTTGTCACGTACGGTCGAGTGAATCACGTGGACCTCCGCATCACTCGATCGTCGGACGGAGGAATGACATGGTCCGAACCTGTACCGTTCGTCCATACCGTGAATAAGACGTACTATCCGGGTTCGCTGACAACACTAAGCGATGGTCGGCTGTTGCATTGCTGGAACCGCTGGGATACGCCGGTCACTCAGAAAGAACCGCGGTCTGTGCTGTACTCATTGTCGGATGACGACGGAGTATCGTGGGGTGACCCTCAGTCGTTCCCGCGTGATCCCAAAGTCAAAACAGTGATCAGACATCCCATCACCGAACTGAAGTCAAAGCAGTGGCTCGTGTCGTTATGGGACCGGACGTTTGTATTCGATCCGGCAACTTCCAAAGCAACACCATTCGGCGATGGCCGCGTGCATGGGCTGATTCCAATTGTGCAGACTCCGAAAGGCACATTCGTCAGCGGCGCCGGCATCCGATCAACGGACAACGGCAAGACATGGCAGACCATTGAGGGCTTTCCGGATATCAAGTCGCAGGGCTGGCGCCACGAGATGGTGTGTCTGGAAAACGGCTGGCTGCTGGCGTCGGAGATCCTCGGACCGGGCTTTGGCGGGGAACGCATCCGCTACCGCATTTCATACAATGACGGTCAGACGTGGGACGGCGTGTTTGAGTACTATAATCCCGGCCGGGCGATCAACGGCCGGGCCTGTCCACGAACGGCTCAGCTCGACGACAAGACCGTCGGCGTCGTATTTTACGACATAGACAAAGATCAAGCGGGAGGACCTGGATTGTTCTTCCTCCGGATCCCGATTGCGAATCTCGCCGCCCGTTAGTCGAAGTTTCAACTGAGCAATCGGTGCCGCGAAGACCGGTGTTTGTTCTGACAACTCGTCGCGCGTGAGACGCCCCAAATGACGACGGTTTGATGCCCAAGCGTAACCGACGCACGGCCGCAGCGCATAACTGAGGAGCGGACGTGACGTTCAACGCTGCGGGGCGTTGATCCACCACGAGGGCGTTCCTGGTGAAAGAGACCTCCGCTGTTGTCGATTCAACGAGAACGCCTAATTGAGTGCGCCAGCGTCAGTACGAACGAGCAGGAGCTCGCTCTTCAAGTGGATGCGCTGATCGGATTGAATTCGCCGTGAATCTCCGTCGGTACGTTCGGCTTGAAGTCCCCGATGTCGAGATGGGATGGGCCACCGGCAAGTCGATACGATTCATGGTTGCGCTGCGACTGAGCCCCTCTGGTGCAATGAGGGAGCCCGCGAAGCCGGGCTTGCGTTGGTCGCCGTGGGTTCATTCGCGGCACATGACTCAATAATGATCGCTTTGTGCGAATTCTCGACGCCGGCTGGGACCTCCCATGAAAGCAACTGGGAAAGTGACAGTCCTCCTAACGACCCACCGCCAATCTTCAGAAAGCGCCGACGCGAGAAATTATCACCAAGCGCCTGACAAATCTGCCTCGAGTTCAAGGATGGTCAGCGTATCCTGTAACTCCAGGTCAAGGGGGCTGCTGGCGAGCCTCGTAGTCTACCGTCTTCCGGGGCGTGTACTCCAGCTCGAATAATCTGGAAGAATTGCCCCCCCGCCCCACGAGCTGGTAAATTACGGTGCGACTGGCAATTGGATCGCAGCGCGGTTTTCGGGGAGCAATTTGACGTCGAAATCCGATCGTCTTGGGCAATGCAACGCACTTTCCGCACTAAGGCATTTCCATTTCTCTGAATTTCCGGACGGCGTCGAGGCGGGCATGGTTTGAGTGCGGCGGCTTTCGTTTTTTCTTCGTTCCTCGGCGGGTGAGTTTTTTTGCGGGT
>JAUIGN010000022.1 GCA_030430075.1 bacterium | reverse complement strand
GAACTACCACGCTGTACCGGGCAACAGTCATCGAATTTGTCGCTTCGTGGACGAAGTCACACGTTTGTGGCTTCACGTTCTCCGCCGTCGCAGCCAAATGGGCGGTCAGCGCTGGACGTGGTCCCGCGTGCATCGTTTCGCACGACAACATCTCCCCCGCGCCCGCATCATTCATCCGTATCCAAAAGAACGGTTTCACGCTCGACTCAAGGTAGGAGCCGTATGAGGTAATTCTTCACGTACGGATCTGTGCGGGGGGCAGCCAGCAATGGCTGTCCCTACCGCGATCAACATCCACGAGTGACGAGGACGGAGACATCCTGAGACTGATTGGCTGATTGCCGAAATGAAATCAGAGTGTCCGCGCGAGGTGCGGTTGCCGTTGAACTCGGGTCGACACGGACGAAGGAGACGCTCATCTAACGCATGCCAGCGATCTGAACCCTCGCGGGTGCATTGGTGGCCGTGCATTGACGAGAAATGCAGTTCGGGCGAATTGGCAGCCGGCTGCGGGTGATCAATCAGCAGCCGCAGAGAGCAGTCCGGCGCCAGGCGCTTGCAGGTACCGCTGTCCGCGCCGGCTCGCTTCGGACGATAACTGTTCGACGCTTCCCGCCGCTCGTTTGAACAGTTTGCCGAATTTCACAACAAGGTCACACCACTCAGAAGAGTTGATCCCTATGCGATTTAGAATTGGGGCCAGTTTTGCCGGTATGCGTCCTCGCTTTTGCGCATGAATCTGCCGACCGGTCCAGTCCAGCAACTCCAGATATTGCGGCAATGATAACGAAAGAAAGCCCTTCACACTGGCCCGCCGTCCGCACGAACTGGCGGCTGGTCCGGAGTCGTCGGATGCTTCACGGATTTCCAGCGGGCTCATCCAGCCGCTGCGCTTCCTCTCTGGACTCCTCTCCCAGGAATGGGTCGTTCGTTGAGGCGTCACGCATTGTCGAACCGAATGTCCCGCTTGCTGGGATGGCAACGTCTCGGTGTCTTGATCCTGGAGGTCGGCAATCCGGTCTCTGGCACCTGTGAACTCTGATTCTTCCGGCGAATTTGCCAGCGCCGCCCGTACCGGATTCAAGTCCACGTATGCGGCGCACGCTAGCAGTGAGGCTTCGTCCAGCAGCAGTTGGGCTTTGAATCGCCCTTCCCAAAATCGGCCACTGCACTGCTCTTCGTGGTTCGCCCGACGGGCGATGTTTTCGGCCAAACACCTCATCCACCAACTTACGTCCGACAAGCGGCTACGCAACACTCCCACTCGTTCAGCCGTGCCGGTGACGGTTTGAAGCTCTGCATCGGTCGGTTCGGCAGGCGAACCATCTTCCAGACGCCGCTGAGGGAACAACCTCAGCCAGCGTCGGCCAACTTCCTCATCACACCAGGTGGCCACTACATCCGGGCGCGATCGAAGGACCACATGTAGGTGATTCGACAGGACCGTATACGTCAGGCAATCGATGCCAAATATCGAGGACAGCAATTCCATTCGATCGCGAATCCAACCTCGGCGATGATCGAACGATTTGCGCGACCCGCGATCCCTCCCGCACAGGTAGGCCCGCCGAACACAACGCTGCACCCCATGGATCACCTGGACTGTGTGAGGGTCAAGATACTCTCCTCGAGCTTGGCGTGGCATCCTCGTGCTCCTCGTTACATCGTGCGGTAGCGCCCTACGGGTAAGGCCGCCGCGAATTCGTACGCGCGTTGGCAGGCGCCGTCACCCACGGGACCTGTGGACTAGATCGCCGCCAAACGTATCCCTGACGAGTCGTTTCAAGAAGGGTGGGTATGTGCACTTACACGTAAATGGTGATATGTCGGATGCCCTGCGTCGGTTGCCGTCCTTTGGCGGGTGTCCCTTTCCCGGTCCCGTAGACTTTGGGTGTCCCTGTTTGGTTCTGTTTGGTTCTGTTTGGTTGGGTGTCCCTGTTTGGACCGACCCTGTTTGGACCCTCCCTGTTTGGACCTTCTTGCACCGTGCGCACGCTACCGTCCTGCACTTCGTGGGATTCGACCACAAGCGGTTGACGTATCGGAATTCGGGCCGAGACTCTCGGTTGACTGACGTGCACGATCGAGTGGTGGACGCGATCATTCAGGCGTGATCCAGGCCCCAAAGAGCGAACATCCCGGCTAGGTCGGGGGGGCCGCCTTTCCAGCACGCGTTTCCGTGATCTGAATGGCCTTGAGAAGTCCACGCGCCTTGTTCAGCGTCTCTTGGTATTCCGCGGTAGGATCGCTGTCGGCAACAATGCCAGCACCGGCCTGCACGTAGGCCTTGTTGCCCTGTATGACCAATGTTCGCAGAGCAATGCACGTGTCCATGTTGCCGGCGAAGTCGAAGTAGCCGACGGCACCCGCGTAAGGACCCCGCCGGTGACGTTCCAACTCGTCGATAATCTCCATGGCACGGACTTTGGGCGCGCCGGAGACCGTACCGGCCGGCAAGCAGGCACGCAGGGCGTCGAATGCATTTGCCCCTTGTGCCAGCTTGCCTGTCACGTTGGATGTAATATGCATCACGTGGCTGTAACGCTCGATCGACATCACGTCGGAAAGCTCAACAGTTCCGTACTTGGCGACACGACCGACGTCGTTCCGCCCCAAGTCGACAAGCATGACGTGTTCAGCCCGCTCCTTTGGGTCTGCCAGCAGCTCGGCGGCAAACCGATGATCTTCTTCGTCGGTCTTACCCCGCGGTCGCGTGCCGGCCAACGGCCGCACCGTGACCTGGCCGTCCACAACCCGGCACATGATTTCCGGCGAACTGCCGACCAGTGTCACGTCCGGCGTCCGCAGGAAAAACATGAAGGGGCTTGGATTGACCACTCGCAGAGTCCGATAGATATCGAACGGCTTGGCGGAGACCTGGCATTCCAAGCGTTGGCTGATAACCACCTGGAAGATATCGCCTGCCCGAATGTATTCCACGCAATTGCGGACGGCCTGCTCGAAATCCGATTGTTCAAAGTTCGACGTGTACCCGATTTCCGCGGGGCCGGACGTATCGATGTCGGCTGCCACCAACTCGCGGGACGGCCCCGCCAGTCGGGCCACCAACTGATCAACACGTTCGGTCGCCTGATCGTACGCGGACCGATGGTCGCCAGTGGTCGCCGAGGTCCTTGCCATCACGATGACAAACATCGTTTTCGTAACGTTGTCGAAGACGATCATCTCGTTATAGAAGCCGAAGCAGAGATCGGGAAGCCGGCGGTCGTCGGGGGGGGGATCCGGCAGGTTTTCTGTGTAACGGACCACGTCATAGCCTGCGTACCCAATCGCGCCCCCCTCGAATGGCGGTAGCTGGGGAAGATGCGCCGCGTTGAGCTCGTTGAGTCGGCGGCGGATCTCTTCGAGCGGATCGGGTGATTCAAACTGCGATTTCCCGCCGGCTGTAACGAGCGTAACCTGGTGCCCATAAGCCGACAGTTCGGCGTACGGTTTCGTGGCCAAAAAGCTGTAGCGGCCCACTTTTTCACCACCAATGACACTTTCAAACAGGCAAGCACTGCCACCATCGTCCAGGCGCTGGAAGGCGCTCACCGGTGTCAAGGCATCACTTAGCAAGCACCGATAAACGGGGACCAACTGATGGTTGGCGGCCAGTTCCTGAAACGTGGCCAGAGCAGGATAGTGCGGCATGCGTCTGTTCTTCATCTAGAAACGACAGGTGGCAAGGTCACGACGGCGTGATGGTGGTGACAGCCGGCCGAACGCCTCTCTCAACCTCGCTAGGTGGATCGGCCCAAGCTTATCAGGCGCGGTTTCAAGCGACAACGGCGTGACTCCTGAGAATGAGGCCGCTGGACAAGCCGGCAAGATGCCAGTCCCCTTCCGGTCGTACGTCTGGTGCCCAAGGGTGCATGCCTTTCCCCGCAAGGCTACCGCTGGAGAAGTATCTGGCGGTCCCCCTTCGGCTTCCCCCTCTGCCCAGAGCCTGGCTGTCCCCTACTGGCGGAGTCCTTCTGGCGTTCCTGCTGGCCATCCGCCTTGCGTAGAACGGCTGTCCCCTTTCGGAGTCTCCCCTTTCGGAGTCCCCTTTTGGAGTCCCCTCTTTCGGGCAATGAGTATGGCTGTCCCCTTACGGACTTTACGGCCATGAGTATGGCTGTCCCCTTACGGAGAGAGTCCCCTTACGGACTGGGGACGAACGGGCCGGCGACCAATCTTGACACTTTGGGGCCCCTCGTTAGAATCCTAGCTGAAACGTAAGTCTTGGTATGATTGGACCTTGGGGAAACGGTTCGGGCTGCTCCCAGGGCCCAGGACCCGTGCCCGGTCGGCCCGACCATGAGGCAACGCGATGGCACTCCGCTGTCAAAAATGTGAAAAACCGGCCACGTTCCACATCACGGAGCTGACCGGTGACAAGCCTGAGGAACTCCATCTTTGCGAGGAATGCGCGCGGATCTACCTCAGCAAGGACGACCAACCCCAGGAACCGACGTCGCCTACGCTGGCCGGAGTCCTGGCCCAGCAACTGAAGATCGGACAGACTGCGAAAGACTTGCAGCGGCTGGACCAGCAGGCCTGCCCCGCCTGCGGCATCACGTTCTACGAGTTTCGCCAGCAAGGGCGCCTGGGTTGCCCGCACGACTACATCTGCTTCGCAAATGAGCTCGAACCGCTGATTGTGAATATTCACGGCGAGATGAAGCATGTCGGAAAACGGCCCAAGCGAGTGCACTCGAGTACCGACGCCCGCACAGAACTGATCCGGATGCGGCGCGACATGCAGGATGCCGTTGAACAGGAAGATTATGAACGCGCCTCCGAATTGCGGGACCAGATCCGAAAATTTGAACAACAGCAAGGCGATCAATAAGCCTTCCCATAGGACATCATTGTGAAACTTGAAGACCTAGCTGGACGGTGCGGCGAATGGTTGCGCGGCTCTGGACCCGAGTCGGATATCGTGATCAGCAGCCGCATCCGGCTGGCACGCAACCTGGCTGACTTTCCGTTTATTCGCCAGTGTGATGACAAAGATCGCGGCGCGATTGAGCGCACCCTCTGCGACGCGGTCCACGACGAGAAGCGGCTGGCCGACGTTACCTACGTGGACGTCAATGACTTGCCCAGTGTGGACCGCCAATTCCTGGTGGAACGACAGTTGATCAGCCGTGAACTGGCGGATGCCCACGGCCCGCGCGGCGTCGCAATCAACGAGGGCGAGAAATTCAGCTTGATGATCAACGAGGAGGACCACCTCCGCATCCAGGTGATGAACAGCGGTCTCGACCTGAAGTCGACTTGGGAAGACATCAATCGTATCGACGACTTGATCGAAGAGCATGTCACTTACGCCTTTCATGATGACCTCGGGTACTTGACCGCCTGCCCCACGAACGTCGGCACCGGGATGCGCGTCAGCGTGATGCTTCATTTGCCGGCGCTCGTCATCACGCGGCAGATCGAAAAAGTATTTCGCAGTCTGCAAAAGATCAACCTGGCTGTCCGAGGCCTCTACGGTGAAGGCTCGCAGGCCATGGGAGACTTCTACCAGATCAGCAACCAGATTACGCTCGGCCGCAGCGAAGACGAGCTCATCACGCAGGTTGCCGAAGTGATCCCTGCCATGATCGACTACGAGCGAAAAGCACGCGAATTCCTCATCAAAGAGAGCCAGACGGATCTTCACGACAAGATCAGCCGTGACTATGGCACCCTCTGCAGCGCGCAAAAGATTAGCAGCGAAGAAACCATGATGTTGCTGTCCAGTGTGCGGATGGGCGTCAACTTGGGGCTCATCAAGGATATTGAGATTCCGGTCATCAACCAGCTGTTTATCCACACCCAGCCGGCCCACCTGCAGAAGCTCCGCGGCACCGAACTGGACACCGCCAACCGCAACAAGGAACGGGCACTGTACCTGCAGCAGCACCTCAAACGTGAAACCGACGGGGAAGCCGAACACAACTAGCGCCCAATGCGGCAGCGCCACGCCCAACAGCCAGCGTGCCGATCTTCTGGTTCGCACTCAGTGTGATCTCGTCGGTTCCGGCTTCGCCGCGACGACGAAGTTGTTGGTGAGTTGCGCCGGAAACCAAGTCTCGTATTGGCCAGATTGGCTGCCGCTCGGATTCCACAAGGCGGATTCGAATCCCTCCCACCATGGAGTTGACGCAATGCAACGGATGAGACGGAAACCGAACCAAATCGCGGCAATCTTGTGCGGGGTCTGCATTCTCATGGCGGCCCCTGTCACGGCGGATGAGGCTGCCCCGGCACGGCTCGACCCGGAACTCGGTCAGCTCTCCGACGACGGCAAGATTCGCTGGTTCGACATTCGGCATCTTGGCCTGGAGGGGCAAGGTTGGCAGCAGACCAAGGCACCATTCGACCGTTTGCCGGCAAAAGCCGAGGGCGTCGTTCGCCCACCGGTTTGGAGTCTCAGTCGCCATTCCGCCGGGATCTGTGCGAGATTTGCAACCGACGCGACCACCATCCTGGCAAAGTGGACATTAACATCAGCCAATCTGGCCATGCCGCACATGCCCGCGACCGGCGTCAGTGGGCTTGACTTGTACGTGAAGACGCCGAACGGCCGATGGCGGTGGGTTGCCAACGGGCGGCCCAGCAAACAGACCAACCAGGTGCGTTTGCTAACCGGCATTCCGGCGGGGACCCACGAATACTGCCTCTACCTGCCGCTTTACAACGGGGTCTCCGCCGTGGAGATCGGTCTTCCCCAGGATGCACCGTTGTCACCTCTGCCGCGCGGCCAAGGTAATGACCGGCCGATTGTCTTTTACGGAACATCGATCACGCATGGCGGTTGTGCTTCGCGTCCCGGGATGGTTCATACCAGTATTCTGGGACGCCGCCTTGGCCGTCCCGTGATCAACCTTGGTTTCTCGGGCAACGGCACGATGGACTTGGAGATTGGTCAGTTGTTGGGCGAGCTCGATGCGGCCGTGTATGTCATTGACTGCCTTCCCAACATGGTGGCAGCCCAGGTCCGCGAACGCGTTCAACCGCTGGTGACGAGAATCCGTGAAGCACGTCCCGATGTCCCGATTATCCTGGCCGAGGACCGTACGTACTCGAATTCGTTCTTTGTCGCTTCAAAGCAAAAACGTCATGACGAGAGCCGCGCGGCACTTCGCGAGAGCTTCGAGGAGCTGACGCAGGCCGGCGTCAAGAAGTTGTTCTACCTGGAAGGTGCCGGCCAGTTAGGCGATGACGGTGAGGCGACGGTCGACAGTTCCCATCCCACGGACCTCGGCTTCATGCGCATGGCCGATGCGTTCGAGCCCGTCGTGCGTGCAGCGCTGGCGGCGTCCCCCTGAGCGACGACTCGGCGAGCTCATCCCCTACCGGCGCCGCCGGCTGTTGGCCCTGGCACGCCAGGCCTGTCCGCGGCCCCGGTTCAAGCGGCGCGGCGTGATTCCGTCGCGCCGGTCGGATGCGGGCGGTTGAAACGGTGCCGGCCAAGGCGGTTCGTTGCTGATTGCCACCATCGCCGGGCGACCGCCCAGGGACGGTTGCGGCGAGCCTGCTGGCGGACCAGGTCTTTCCATTCCTCGGCCCACCACCGGGTCAGCTCGGCCACCGCCCGCAGGTCGTCTTCCGGTCGGTCGCTGGCCGATTGTTGTTCGACGATCACCTTGCGATAGACATCGATCAGACGCGCGTGAATCGTATCGGGGCTGTTGGCCGTGCGGATATAGGCCGAGACGGCGGCCGCGTCCGCGGCATCGTAGCGGTTAATCTCTTCGATCAGCCGGTTGGTCGTCATTCGTTCATGCATCACGCGCCGCCCCAGCGTATTCAACCGTTCGACGGCACTGCGTGTGACCAGTTGGCCGAGGCCAAAGACATCGCAGTAGACGACGGCGCAGCCGACCGCCATGGCCTCGCGCGCACAACGGCCCTTGGCAAAGACCAGGTCGTAATGCGGCAGCAGGTCTTGCGGCCGGTCGCAGGGGTTGCCGATCTTGGTCCCGATGACGTCGAGCGACATCCCGGTGGCGCGGCACGCTGCTTCGATCGGGCGGAGTCCTTGCGGCGTAGCGTAACTGCTGTAAACGATCGCTCGCCGCGGCCGCGGCGGTAGCGCCGAGCGGGGTTGGAAGCGTTCCAGATCGACCGCATTGGTCAGCACGGAGATCCGCTCGCGACCGATGCCGTTGTGCAACGCCAGCCGATCCGCACACGGCTCGTCCACACCGATGTAGTGACGCAACCGGGGCATGACCGGGGGCCTATCGTTCCAGGAATTGCACCCGTGGCAGACGAACAGCCCCGGGGTCCGCGGAAAGAAGAGCATTGCGGTCAGCGTTTCCAGAGTGTGGTGGCCGTGGACAACGTCGGGGGCATCTGAGATGCCGTCCAGCGTCTGCACGACGGGAATCGCCTCGCCTGACAGTTGCTCGGCCAGGGGGCCCAGGATCGGGCTATAGACGATCGGCAAATGGCCCAAACGGATCAGCGATCGGGCCAGGTCATAGACGTACATCTCCGTGCCGGAACGGCCATGCAGACGGCAGTTCGTGATCAAGACGCGCAGTCGATCCATACGGGCGTGCTCCTAGGTCGTTGGGACGCTTCCTATGCTGCGCGATGCGCAGAACGGGCACCCAGCAGTGCTGCTGCCAGCGGCGCAAAGTGTTCCGCGAACGAGATTGCCTGGCGAGACCGTCCCGCCAGGACACGACGAACGCCCCGTTCATCGTAGGTCTGCCACCCATGCGTCAGTGGCGGTGTCGTGTAGTCGACGCTGAGCGACGTGCGTCGATACCACTCGGTGCGAAACTGTTTGCCGGACCACGCCGCCGTCACGTTCGTCAAGGCGTCGTTGGCCTGGGCGCCACAGCTTTCTATCAACCGGTCCATTGTCTCGAGGAGCCGCATTTTGGCGGCAAGCTCGGAGGCGTCCAGCGTGATGGCCGGCCATCCGCTGGCCTGTTGCTGGGCCGGCGGGATCGTATGGACACCGACGCCGTGCTCCCAGATTTCGGGAAGTGGCTGTCGCCATTCCTGCGAGCGGAGGGCGGCGGTGACCAGCAGCGGTACCAGGTCGTGGGCCGAGTTGTACCATTCGAATGCGTCGACGAAGACGACTTGGGGGCGGACCGCACTCAGCCATTCCCGCAGCTCACCGCAACAGTGATGCGACCACGATTCGTCCCGCCTCAATAGCCGTTGGTAAACCTCTTCCTCCCGTTCATTGGCAAACGTCACGGTGCCTTGAAAGCCGACTTCCGCCAACGCCGCCCGAAACGCGCCTTCGAAGTGGGGCGCACCGAACGCTCCGCGGGAAAGGTAGTAGATTTCCGGCTGATAGCGCAAAACGGAGGCCAGCGTAAACCATTCGTGGGCCGGGTGGGCAAACACGGTCGCCGTGCGAGGATTGCCGGCCGGAAGGGTGGGATGCATTGTAGGCAACTCCTCGCTGCTTGGCGGTCGGTGGTCGCGGTCATCCGCCGCTCACGTTCGCCCGGCTGATTCAGGAACGAACGAAGATTCGGCACAAGTCGCTGTGCCGTCGCTCTTTGCGGTGTTGGTGCCCCCCGGCCGCCTCGCAGCTCAGCCGGGACGCGTTCGTCCGGTTTGTGCCGTTGTCGACGGAACCGGGGCGAACGCCCAACGGCTGATGAACGATCCAGGGCGCACGCCCAACGATTGATGAATTATTCGGGGCGAACGCTCAACGGCTGATCGTTCACCCGCGTTACGGTCGATAACGATTCGTGTTCGGCCTTGATCGATTGCATCGACGATTTGGGCTGCATTGATTAAAGATTCTGGGCAACCATTGACGATTTCGCATGCACCTGCCCACAAACCACCGCGAGAGTCGCAATGCGCCGGATATCGGATACCGCCATCGTCAGTCAGACGTGCCGACTGGGGCCCGACGTCTCGATCGGAGCGCGCTGCCGGATTGGCGACGGCGTGACGATTGGTGACGGGACGCGTCTCCAGGACGATGTGAAGATCGAGCCTGGGGTCAAGATCGGCCGGAACAACACGATCTCGCACGGCAACATCATCAAGGCGGGCACGCGGATTGGTCACCACAACACGTTTGGCGAGCATGGTGTGATCGGCGGCGCACCCTTGATCGCAGACCCCGTCGCCTCCGGGACGCTTGAGATCGGCGACTGCAATGAGATTCGCGAGTTTGCCACACTGCAGGTCGGCAGTGGGCGTGACGGTGTCACGCAGATCGGCAGTCGCAACTTTCTCATGCCGAATGTGCAAGTCGGGCATGACTCGCGGGTCGGCGACCACAACGTGATGAGCAACCAGACGGCCCTGTGTGGTCACGTTGACGTTGCCGACCGAGTCGTGTTTGGCGTCGGGGCGATCGTCCATCAGCATTGCCGGATCGGCCGCCTGGCGATGATCGGGGCGACCGCTTATGTTTCTCGTGATGTGGTCCCCTTCGTGCTCATTGATGGGCGTTCCGGTGGCGTGGTTGGCCTGAACCGCGTCGGCCTCAAACGCAACCAGATGGATTCCTCGACCATTCAACGACTCAAGCAGGCGTATCGAATCGTGTTCCGCAGCGGTCTTTCCCGGCGAGAAATCCTCGGTTGGCTGGAGCGCGTTGATTGCGATGCGGTGGCGGGAATGCTGGCGTTTATCCGAGAGAGCCGGCGAGGATTGGAAAGGGAGCGCCGGTCTGCTCGCTGCGATCAGCCGCCTGCCGAGTCGATTTCCCCAACGCCGCTCGCCGCCGACGCGTGCTCAGCGACGCCCCCCACCACCCTGCCCTTTCCCGGTCGCCGCGCGGCTTGAAGCATCTCGCCGCCGCGGGGTACCGCCGCGCGTGCATTGCAGCTGTTGCGAACCGGAGAGCCGGTCATCCGCGCGGCCCGCCCGCGCGGATAGAATGCGTGAAGCCGGCAGCCGCGCCGTGCGCGAGGCCCCGGATCCGACTCGCACCACCGGATCGATCACCGCTCCAGGAATTCGATGATGGCGTTCCCACTCCAGATCGCTTGGGACAATAGCTATGCCGCCCAATTGGGCGAATTCTATGTTTCGTGCCTTCCGGCGGCGGCACCCGAGCCGACGTTGCTGCAACTGAACCGGCGGTTGGCCGACGAGCTTGGATGGGACGTTGCAGCGATCGATCCGGGTGCCGCCGCCAGGTTATTTTCCGGCGTCGAACTGCCGGCGGGAACGCAGCCCCTGGCCCAGGCGTATGCCGGCCACCAGTTTGGCGGCTTTGCGCCCCAACTGGGCGACGGGCGGGCGCTGCTGCTGGGCGAGGTGATCGACCGCCATGGTCGACGGCGGGATATCGGCCTCAAGGGTTCCGGGCCGACGCCGTTCTCGCGGGGCGGCGATGGGAAGGCGGCGATCGGGCCGGTGTTGCGCGAGTACCTGATTGGGGAGGCGATGCATGCCTGCGGGATCCCCACCACGCGGGCCCTGGCGGCAGTGGCGACCGGTGAGCAGGTGATGCGAGAGCGCCCGCTGCCCGGGGCGGTGCTGACCCGTGTCGCCGCCAGCCATGTACGCGTCGGGACGTTTGAGTTCTTCGCCGCGCGGGATCAACAGGATCGGGTTCGCAGATTGGCCGACTACGTGATCGCTCGGCACGACCCCGAACTGGTGGCTGACGGGGATCGTTATTTGCGGTTACTCGCGTCGGTCGCCGAGCGGCAAGCGTCGCTGGTCGCAGGTTGGATGTTGCTCGGGTTCATTCACGGTGTGATGAACACGGACAATATGGCGGTGTCGGGGGAGACCATCGACTACGGGCCCTGCGCGTTCATGGAAGCCTTCGACCCGCAAGCCGTGTTCAGCTCGATCGACCATGGTGGACGCTACGCGTACGAGAAGCAGCCGGCCGTGGCCCGCTGGAATCTGGCCCGATTCGCAGAGACGCTGCTGCCGCTGTTCGATGCGGAGGCGCCGGCGGATGCCGTGGGGAAAGCGACGGAAGTTATCGAGCAGTTCATGCCACGCTACGAGGCGCATTGGTTGGCCGGCGCCCGCCGCAAGTTGGGGCTGGCCGCCGAGTCGCGGGATGACGAGGCGGATACCCGGTTGGTTCAGGACTGGATGACGTTGCTCGCACGCCACCAGGTGGACTGGACGCTGGCCTGGCGGAAACTGGCGGATGCGGCAGAAGGCTCACCGGAGTCGGTCGTCTCCCTGTTCGGGCCGTCGCCGGAAGTTCCGGCCTGGCTGGCTCGCTGGCAGCAGCGTTGGGACGCCGCCGGTCCGGTTGTTGCCGATCGGTTGCGGCGCGTGAACCCGATCTACATTCCCCGCAATCACCTGGTCGAGGAATCGTTGGCGGCTGCCGGCGATGGCGACCTGGCACCCTTGGAGAGGCTACTTGCGGCGGTAAGTCGGCCTTACGACGAACGGTCTGAACTCGCCGAGTACGCCGAACCGGCTCCACTCGAATTTACGTCGCGCTACCGAACGTTTTGTGGGACGTGAGCGACGTCGGCGGGCCGCCGTCAGACCGTGGACCCTCCGTCGATGGCGCCGTGCGGGCCGCTCGTGTTTGCCGCGTCACGGGGCCTGCGAAACCTGGAGCGGCACCTTGGCCCGTAATGCGGGAATCACCGATTCCGGGACGAACCGCGCCAGCTTGTCATCGGTCGAAAGAGGCAGGATCTGTTTGATCAGCGAGCTCGAGACATGGGTGAATTCTTCATCGGCCATCAGGAAGACGGTTTCCACGCCAGGGTCGAGTTGGCGGTTGGCCATCATCATGGTGAATTCGCCCGCAATGTCGGTCAGCGGCCGAACACCCCGGATCATGACGTGGGCACCACACTCGCGCACGAAGGCGACCGCCAAGCCGGAGAACGTACGTACCTCGACGTTCGGGCAGTGACGGGTCGCCCGTTCGACCATCTCGACGCGCTCTTCGCGCGAGAACATGGGCGTCTTTTCCACGTTGATGCCGACGCCCAGGATCAGTGTGTCGACGAGACGGCAGCTTCGTTCAATCACGCTCAAGTGCCCTAACGTGATCGGATCGAACGAGCCGGTATAGACAGCGATGCGCGGGCCGGTTGCATTCATGGCAAGGTCCAATCAGGTTGCCGGGGGGGCGATCGTGGAGGGCCGAGCAGTCCTCCGTCGTCAGCATGGAACCGCCAGTCTACACCATTTCAGCCAACGGTTTGCAAGACGCCAATCAGTCGATCGACGTCCTCTTCGTTGCAGTACGCGTGCGGGCTGATCCGCAATCGTCCGCCCCGGTAGCTCAAGGCAACCCCTGCGCGGAGGCAATGGCGGCGAACGTCGGAGGGATCTCCGGCGGGCGGATCGAAGGCGACGATCCCCGAGCGTTGGTTGTCGGCTCGGCAACTGGCGACCTCCGCTCCGATGGACGCCAGGCGATCGCAGGCGTAGTCGGTCACTGCGAGCACGCGGTCGGCAAGGGGCGAAGACGACGGGCTCAACCCTGCATCGACCAGCAACTGCAGGCTGGCGGCCAGGCCGATCGTGCCGACCATGTTCTGGGAACCGCCCTCGTACCGCGCCGCCTCCGGCTTCAGGTTCATGTCGGTGTTCGAGAAGTCGCCGCTCTGAACGACGCTGTTCCATCCCACGCCGATCGGGTGCAGCCGATCCAAGTGTTCACGGCGCACATAAAAGAGGCCGGCACCTTCGGGGCCGAGCATCCACTTGTGGCCGTCGGCCGCCAGGAAGTCGACACCCGTCCCCTGTACGTCCAGCGGAAAGACGCCCATCCCCTGGATCGCATCCAGGAACACCAGGATGTTGCGGTCGTGAGCCAGTTGTACCAGTTTGTCCACCTCGAGTCGCCAGCCGAGCGCATAGCCAACCCAGCTCGCCGTAATCAGCCGAGTCCGCGCGTCGCACGCCGCAGTGATCCGATCCCAGTCGACACGCCCTCCTTCCACGGGCACCCGGCGGACGTCAACACCTCGATCCGCGAGATTCAGCCAGGGAAACAAATTCGAGGGGAACTCGTTGTCCAGCGTGACGACGTTGTCACCCGCCTTCCAGGGGAAACCCTCGGCAACCAGCGTGATGCCGTGCGTGGTGTTATTTATGATGGCAATTTCGTCGTCGGCGGCGTTCAATATCTGTGCAGCCAGACGGCGAACCTTCGTTCCCCGCGCCAGCCACTGGGGCCAAACCGTATCACCCTCTTCTGCTGCCTCGGTGGCCCATTGCAGAATGGCCGTCCGGGCGACGGCCGGTAGCGGCCCGACTGCCGCATTGTCAAAGTAGGCCCACTTCGCTGTGATCGGCATCTGTGCGCGAAATGCGTCCCAGGACGGTGGCCGCGACGACGGATTGTCGGTCATGATGGGATATTTTAGTGGTTTGGCGTATTTGCGTTGGCTAGAAAGAATCTCAAACCGCGGATGACAGCAGAAATGTTTGAATTATACTAGCCAACATGCGGCAAGCTGGGGAAGCGTGCGTCAGTGACGGAAATCCGGTTCAGGAAATCCAAGGAAGCTTCGAATGCCTAAGGCGTTATGTCTCATGGGGATGGTGGTCTCCATCCTCATCTTCTTGATTTTCCTGCTGGACCTCGTCTTGCCGGTCGACTGGGCATTCTTCAAGAAAGCCAGCCCGATGCTGGATATCATCTTTGCGGTCTCTGCCGCCGGGCTCGGCTACCTAAGTTGGGCGACGTTGCGTGAGCAGGATAGGTAGTCTGGGGTGTGTGGGTGTGGTTGTGGTTGTTTGCGCGTGGGACCGACCGTTGCGGTCCGTTCTGGAGTGGTTTGGGGACCGCTGCTGCTTTTCGCCTTGAACTCCGATCCTCCGTCAACGAACGGTTATTCATCGCAAGTCATTTTCTTGCAAGAGGTTGCGATGAGTTTGCGCTGCGGAGATCGCATCCCGCACGGAGTCTGGTCGCGTCCGGTTCGGGTCGTTTTCGAATGAACCGGGGCTAACGCCCAACGGCTGATGAACTGCCCGTGCTAACGCCCAACGTCTGATGAATTATCCGCGCTGATGTTCAACGGCTGATGGACTATCCGCGCTGACGTTCAAGGGCGGATAACCGGTCCGGGCGAGCGCTCATTGCCGGACGTGGGCAGCTGCTTGCCATCGTGTGGCGCCATCCGATTGTGCGGCGCCACCGTGCGGCCCGATTGTGCGGCACTACCGTGCGGCGGACCAGAATCCGTGGTCTGCGATCCAAAGCGGTGCCGTGATCCGAAATCTGAGCCGCGATTCGGTCGCTTGCAACGGTCGTCTCTCGCGAGCTGCTTCGTCAGGCGGCTCGGAGAATGGAGGTTGCCTTCTTGGCCATTGGTTGGCGAATCAGCGTGGCTGCGAGACCGGACAGGGACATCACGGCCAGCGCTCCCTTGTCGCGTTGGCGTTGAACGTGTGCCAATGCCAGGTCCAGGTCCCCCATCGCGGTCGGGTTGGCTTCGACCTGGGTACCGTCGATCACGAGGTGGGCGACGCCCCCCGAGCGAATGGTGCGGCGAATGGTCTGCCGGAGGGACCACGTGTTGCCCAGCCAGGACCATTCGACCGGGCGAGGTAAAACGGCAGAAACCGGTGTGAACCAGACCCCGAAGCGGACCGACTGAGGTTGCAGGTTCGTGCCGGTCCGCGCTCGTCCACGGATCATTCCCACGCGATTCTTGACAAGCAGGTCGAGGTGATCGTCCAATTCGACGTCTTCCAGGGCAATGGCGGAGACATGGAGGTTGGCTGCCCGAGCTGCTTCGACACGCGCGCTCAGTTCGCGTGCAAAGCGTGTTCTGCCGGCCGACTTGCCGACCCAGGAGGGATCGCCCAGCAACGCCAGGTCGTGTCCATTGGGGGTGGTTGCCAGCCGGTGGGACAAAGAGAACGGTTGGGTGTTGCGGGGCACCCAACTGGCGGGCAGCCGGCGCGTTTCCAGCATTTGAAACAATTTTTCGGCCAATCCTTGGCGAGGACGACTGCCGGGAGCCGTTTCTGCGGGGAGGTCGACGGATAGAACTACCTTGCCAGTGCTCGACGTGGGACCTGTCATTCGCATATCCTCCTCACTCGGAAATCGTCAGCCCCGTCTCCATTTCGGAAGCAGGCTGGGGCTCGACCCGACCAGTACGATCCGGCGGACCCTATCTTCCATCGGCTTGCGGACGGCAATGATTGACCCGATCAGGCACGCACTGGCGGATATGCCTGTTTGCAGTGATCTGCATGGACTACCCGTGCGATCTGGGAAGGGTGTCAGGTTGAGGCCGACTCTGTCGATCGGGCGAACTCTCTTGACAGGCGCGTTGGCGTACGACCGTTGTCCGATCCGGGGCTGACCGAAAGCCGCGAACCCGGCGACTCGCGGCCGGACGAGGTTGTAATTGCCGTGCGGAATCGAAATAATCGAAAGAGTTCCGCACAGCGAATGGGTTTGGCATCCCCAGGTGAATCCGCGATCCTGGTCAGTTTTTTTGACGAAATCGCCGATTCCGGGCGTCGCCCCGATATAATGCAGGGGTGTGTAACGCCTTGCGACCAACTCACGTGATCCTCCTCCCAATGAGGAATTAGAATGGCCACTGACGACGCTACGCTGACGCCCCATGACGACGACTACGACCCGCTCGGCAATCTCGAAGAGCTCGAGGAGCTGGAGGCCGTCGACGATGCGGACGCGACGTTCGTCGCCGCGAGTCCGGTGTCCGGTGATGAAGCGTTGGAGGCGACCGACGCCGAGCCGCTGGATGACGACGACGAGGAAGAAGAGGAAGAAAGTTATCGCGAGCGGCGTGGGGGGTTCCGCATTCGCAATTTCTTCATGAGCATGGGCGCGTTCAGCGTGTCGGTGATCTTCCATGTCGTGTTGCTGGTGATTCTGGGGCTGTTGATCTTCGAGGACACGGCCAAGAATGCGATCAACACGATTGTCGCATCGGCCATGGAAGATCGGCCGGAGGACGCGCCGGTGGAGATCGAGCTGAACGAGAAGATCGAGCAGGTCGACGAGCAGACCATGGCGGTCTTCAGTCCGGCGGCGATGGGTGCCTCCGGCCCCGCTGCTGCCGCTGCTGGCGAGATTACCTTCGACCAGACGCTTGTTGAAACGGCGGAAAATACGGCGATTGTTGTCAACGCGCCGACGATCGGGATTCCGGATACCAAGGGTCTGATTGAGGCCGTGCCGGAAGGCGATGTGAAGGGCGATCCGCGGGCGATTGTGGAGAACTATTCGCAGGCGTTTGACGCGATCACGCAAGAGTTGGTTTGGATGCTGGACAAAGGCCCCGTCCTGGTGATGTGGTGCTTTGACCAGTCCGAGAGCATGAAGGACGACCAGCGCGAGATTCGCGAACGGATTTCAAATGTCTACAACCAGTTGGGGATCGTCGGCACGAACAACAGCGATGCCCTGCTGACGTCGATCACAAGCTACGGCAAGAAGTACGCCGTTCATACGGCCAAGCCGACGAGCAACCGCGAAGAGATCGTCAATGCGATCGACGCCGTGCCAATCGACGCGTCCGGTGAAGAGATGATGTGCCAGGCGGTCGGGGCCACGATTTCCGGCAATCGCCGCTACGCAACGCGGGGGCGGCAGATGGCACTCATTCTGGTGACGGATGAAAGCGGCAATCGGGAAAACAACGATCGCTTCCTGGAGGCGGCAATCGCCGAGGCCAAGTCCAGCAACTGCAAGATCTACGTGCTGGGCCGCGAAGCCGTCTTCGGTTACCCGTACGCACACATTCGCTGGCAGCATCCACAGACCAAGCGGGTGCATTGGTTGCGGATCGACCGAGGACCGGAGACCGGCTTTCCCGAACAGTTGCAGACGAACGGTTTTCGCCGCCGCCACGACGCCTTCAGCAGCGGTTTCGGACCGTACGAACAGACGCGCATGGCACGTGAAACCAATGGTGTCTTCTTCATGCTGCCCAGTGTCGAGACGAACCTGGTTAGCGCCCAGAAGCACCGCTACGACATGGAAGCGATGCGACCCTTCCGACCCGACCTCAGTGCTCGCATCGAAGTCTTGGCGGCCCGCGACAAGCATCCCTTGCGGACACTCATCTGGACCGTGATCAATGACCTCAGCCCCTACAACCCGGCGGCTCAGAAGATCGTCGAACTGCAGGTCGATTTTCCCCTGACCGCCCCCGAGTTTCTGCGGGCGGCTCGGACGAACCAACAAAAAGCCATCATTCTGCTCGACTACATGGCGAAGGCACAAAAGGCGTTGGAGAAAGGAAAGCACTTGCGGGATCAAGAGCCTGATCCTCGCTGGCAGGCCAACTACGATCTGATCTACGGGCAGCTGATCGCGTATCAGGCACGCATCTATGAGTATGGTGCGGCGCTGGAGGATTTCATCAAGAAGCCCAAGACGGCTCCAGCCACCAAAGGAACCGCTCGCCTGACGCACTGGGACATCGCCGTAACCAAAACAATCCGCACCACCGAAAGTGAGCCGTACATTCAAAAGGCAGCGGAATTGCTCGCGGCGACCAGCAAGGAGTTTCCCGGCACTCCCTGGGCTGCCCGCGCGGATTATGAACGGAACCGAGGTTACGGCGTCGACTTGCGTCCCGACTACCACGCACCCACGGTCAACGTGAGCAATCCCATTCCGGTTCCCAAGCTGTAACGTAACGGGCGTGCCAGTTCGTGCTACAGCGGACCGTTGATCACCGGGAAGACCATCGCCGGGCATAGATTGCGGGGTCGACGCTTGGGAGGCCGATGATTGCCGCGCAGCCGGCAGGGCAACCGTTACTTCCTGTTAGCAGACGTGACGATCTTTGCCGGACGGTGTTTCGTTCGTTCCACCCGCTGGAACCGCAAGGTACGGTAGTGATATCGGGGCCGGTCTCGGCGAGTTGCTGTCGAGCCGGCGGATTTCGCGTTGTCCTACCGGTAACGGGGCGATAGGATTCGGAAAACGGTGACGGGATTGGCCGTGCCAGCCGTGGCGACCAGCCAATCCGCAAGCCTGGCCTCAGACAGAGGATACGGTCATGAAAAGAGTCAGCCGCCGAACCGCCCTGCGCCGTGGAGCCGCCGCTTTGGGCGTGGCGGCACTGCCGATCTCCTCCGGCACCGTCCGCGCCGCTAAGAGAAACTCGCGTTGGGAAGCCAAGATCGAGCGCGGCTTGAACTGGGTTGCCTCGACCCAATCCGCGCTGGGGCATTGGACGGCGGGTAACTACCCGACGGCGATGACCGCCCTGGGCGGAACCGCCCTGATCTGTTCCGGGTCGACCACCACCCAGGGACCGTACGCACACAATATCCGTCGCGCGGTTGATTTCCTCACCACCAAGTGCCGGGCCAACGGCCTGATCGGCGATCCGCTCACCGACAACCGATACACCTATGGCCACGGATTCTCGATGCTCTTCCTTTCTCAGGTCTTGGGAGAAGAAGAGGACGAAGAGCGGCGCGAGGAGCTGATTGAGATTCTCTCCAAGGCAGTCGAGTTTAGTGGCAAGGCGCAAACGCCGTCCGGCGGTTGGGGCTACGTCAGTGCTCGCGACGGCAACAACTTTGACGAAGGTTCGACAACCATTACGCAAGTCCAAGGTTTGCGTGGCTGTCGCAACGCGGGGATCGCGGTTCCCGAAGAGGTGATCGAAAACGCCAAGCAGTACATCTACCGATGCAAGAATCCGGACGGGGGAATCTCCTACAGTTCTCGGAATCGGGGAAGTTCACGTCCCGCCATCACGGCGGCCGCGCTGGCCGCGCTCTACAATGCCGGCGATTACGATAGCAAACACGTGCCGGAGATGTTGAGCTACACGAAGTCCAACTTGCACCAGGTGACGAACGATGTCCGTTCGTTTGGGCATTGGCACTACACGTATCTGTATTACTCACAGGTGGTCTATCGGCAGGGCGAAGACGAATGGTCGCCGTTTCGTGACAAGCTCTACGAGAAAATTACCAGCGAACAGGATGCCGATGGAGGTTGGAGCGGTAACATCGGCAAGATCTATGTGACCTCTTGCAACCTGATTATGCTGCTTCTCGATCGGGGCTATCTGCCGATCTACCAACGATAGCCGTACAACTCATTCAATCGCCGGCGGCAGGCTGCGATCTCGGGGCTGACGTCGGCTGCGTCCAATACCGCTTCCGCCGCCAGCATCTCCGCCAGTTCTTCCAGCGTCGCAGCCGATATGCCGGGGGCCAGCACCAGCATCAGGCGGCGCTCCACCAGGTCGCTGAGACCGCGAACCCACTCGTGGCGAATGACCCAGCGGACGAAGCCGCGCGGGAGCTCGGTTCCTGAGACGAGCTTCCGGTCGTCGCTACTGAGAGTTCGGAGCGTTGTGTCGAACGCGTTCCCGCAGAGCGACTCCAGGCGGCGAACGGTGTGCAGTGAAGCGTCGGTGTGCTGTGCCAAGTCGCGAAGCCGCGCCTCCCGGTCTGCGGCGACCATCGAAAGGCCGGTTCCGCCCGGTAGCACTCGGTCCCGCGTCGACCCCCGCCGCGACCGCGCGAGGCGGGCCAGGACCAGGTCCGCGACCTGCTCGCCCAGTTGTCTTGATGTGGTCAACTTGCCGCCCACCAGCGTCAGAACCGGCGGACTCGTCCCGCTCGTGACGATATGATGGTCGCGGCTGACGGCACCTGGCGTCGTGGCATCAGAGAACGGTAAGGGGCGGACGCCGCTGTAACGGCAGATGATGTCGGCCGCTCGGACGGCAACATCCGGGAAGACGAGCCGCACCAGTTCGTTCAAGTACTCCACTTCCTCGCCGGTCGCGATCGCCCGGTGCGGATCATCCACAAATGGTTCGTCCGTGGTTCCCAGCAGCACGTGCTCACCGAATGGCAGCACGAAAACGAATCTGCCGTCCGGCGTTTCGGCGTAAACAGCGAATTCACCGAGCGCTCCACGCAGGGGCGGCGAATCGATCACCAGGTGGGAACCCTTAGTCCCAGCGAAGAGCGTGCGCGAGGGGACCGCAAGCGCCTCCAGCGTGGTGTCTCCCCAGGCGCCGGTGGCGTTGACGACAAGCGGCGGTTCAATCAGTGCGTGCGTTGAACCGGGTAACGATGGTTGCACGCCCCGGGTGTCCTGCCCAATTGGCGGGTGGCCGGCCCGCCGCTGCGCGTTAATCAGAATGCCACTGCCCTGGCGGCTGGCCAGGTGGTATGGCAAAACGCGAAAGTCCAGTCCTTGGCGCTCGGCGATTTCTGCCGCGTCACGAAGCAATGCCACGGTGTAACGTTCAGGGAACGGCATCTGCGCATCGGCGTAGGTGCAGATCCATTGGTAGTCGCCTCCCACGTTCGGCGCCACACCAGGTTTCCGCCGCACCACGGTGTGCCGCGGCAGGGGCGATCTGCGGGAGAAGAAATCGTAGAGCCGCAGGCCGGTGCGTGTCAGCCATAAGCCCCGTGGCGAGTGGTTCGCGGCGGAGAATCCGACCAGCCGCTTGAGGGCGGCCGACCACCCGCCGCCGCGGTGGCGAACCGGCACGGCGAACGTCAATGGTCGGACAAATTGCGGCGCCGTGCGGAGGAGTCGATCACGCTCGCGGAGTGCCTCCCGGACCAATCGAAACTCGCCGTACTCCAGATACCGGAGCCCGCCGTGGATCAGCCGGGAAGATTTGGAGGTTGCTCCGCAGGCAATGTCTTGCTGGTCGACGACCCAGCAGGCGACGCCGTTGAGGACGAGTTCTCGTGCCACCGAGGCCCCGTTGATCCCGGCGCCCAGGATGAGCACAGGTTGAGTCGCCACTGGTTGTCTCGCATCCCTGTTCGATGTGCCGCGACAGCCGGGCCGAAGGCGTGGCCGCGGTGCGCGTCATGTTCCGCCACCAGTTTACTGCATGCCGATGTCGGCCAGGCGGGTGAGCACCTTGGTGACTTCGTCTTCGCCCGCCGTGGCCTTGATCTTGGCGACCATCCGATCCCCATTGGGGCAATCGATATAGGCCCATCCGATTGTCTTTCCTCGTCCTACGACGTCAGGACGAAACGGGGCCTCAACGTCGATTCCATTGACCAGCATGGCATCCCCTTGGGTCGCGACCACAAACGCATGGCGGTGGGGGACACGGCCCGCGACCAGGCCGGACCAGATCTCTGCGACACGATCAAAGGTCATGGTTTCTCTTGTCTCTGCAGTAGGGAAGAAGCCGATTGGAAGGGAGACGCGTGGGGAGCCGCCGTGTGTCGATGCGAAGTTGGCAACCGCCGGCGACTCTCGGCCTTATTGGCACCGACCGGACCGTCGATCCTCCAGGCTGTTGCTCACCGCGAGGCGAAGCGGCGTCGACAGCAATGATCACGGCGAGGCGCTCTCATTCCGAAAATGTTATGATCTTCCATGCGGACGTGAACCACCCAATTGGTAGGCATTTGAAAATGCGGACAGCAACTGCCGAGCTTTTCCTGGGGGGCTTGTTCCTGCTGCTCACCCTGACGCCCGCGCAGCCGGGCTGCATGTTACCGCTTGCGGCGGCAGACTGGACCAGGTTTCGTGGTCCCAATGGGTCGGGGATCAGTCCGGATGCCGACCGCCTGCCGACGACCTGGAGTCCGACCGAAAACGTGCTCTGGAAGGTCGAGCTTCCCGGTCCGGGCGCATCGTCGCCGATCGTGGTTGGCCGGCGCGTGTTTGTGACCTGCTGGTCCGGCTACGGGATCGACCGTGGCCACCCGGGCGACTTCACCGACCTCCGCCGCCACCTGGTCTGCGTCGACGCCGAATCGGGGAACATTCGCTGGTCCAAAGCGGTCGCCGCGGTCCTGCCGGAGACAACGTACGGCAGCATGCTGGCAGAACATGGATATGCGTCGCACACCCCGGTCTCGGACGGGCAGCGTGTCTACGCGTTCTTTGGAAAGACGGGTGTCATCGCCTTCGATCTACAGGGAGAACAGGTTTGGCGAACCTCGGTTGGGGAGAACATCGAGCCGCGCGCGTGGGGGTCCGCCGCCAGCCCGATTCTGTTCGGCAGTATCGTGATCGTTCCCGCGTTTGCCGAGAGTGGTTCCTTGTTGGGCCTGGATGCGGAGACCGGACGCATTCTCTGGCGGCAGGCGGGTGGAGGTCTGCAGGGGACTTGGGGCACACCGGTGTTGGTGACGGTCAACGACGAACGGACCGACCTGGCGATCGGCATCCCGGGAGAGATTCGCGGCTTCGACCCGCGTACGGGAGACCTGCGTTGGTACTGCGCGGCGATGCCGACCGATGCAATTTGTTCCAGTGTTGTGACGGACTATGGTGTCGTCTTCGCCGTCGCTGGACGCCAGGGAGGTGCCATTGCCGTCTATGCGGGCGGATCGGGGGACGTGCTTGAATCGCACCGGCTCTGGACAACGCGACAGACGAACCGGATCGGCACTCCGCTCGTTCATGAAGGCCGACTCTTCTTTGTTTCGCGGGGAATGGTGAACTGCCTGGTCGCACGGAGCGGGGCGGTCATCTTCGCCGCGCCCCTGGCCGCTGAGGGTGAGGAGCCCGGCCCTCGCGGCAACCAAGGGGCCGTTCCACGCAAGCCGCTCCGCTTCGGCAGCGGTGTCGGCTTCGGTGGTGACTACTCGTCGCCCGTGCTTGGCGATGGCAAGCTGTTTTACGTTTCCCGGTCCGGCAGCACCTACGTGTTCAAACCGGGCAATACGTACGAGCCGCTGGCCGTGAATCGGGTCACTGCCAACCGCGAAGAGTTTGTCGCCACGCCGGCGATCAGCAACGGACGAATCTTCATCCGTTCGAATCGACACCTCTACGGCATCGGATTGTCGGCGGCAGCAGTCGACCCGCCACCGGCCGAAGATTCGCCCGATTGAGACTTCGAGCCGCTCGACGGGTTCGAACAGATGGCTCCATATTGATAGCAGGTGAAGCAGGCACCGTGGCGCAATTTGAACGGCGCGGCGGCCTCCGCGAGGTGCTCCGCCATCAGCGAATCCGGCGACTCGATAAGAATTGGGCAGACGTGGACGCCGCGGTCCGTCACGATGCGACTGTGTTCGCAGACCAGTTGCCTGATGTCGAATCCCGCCAGCATCTCCGGCGTGACCCGTTCCGAGCTGCGGTAGCCGCAGGTCCGGTCCGCTTCGGCGCCGAGCTGCAGTGTGGGCAGGATCTTGAGGCGTGGCCGAGTATATCCGGATGCTTTGAGCATTCGCTCGAACCGGCCAACCACCGGCTGGTCGTCCTCAATGGGCCAGGTCCGTGCGGCGGTGATGATCGGTAGGAATTCGAAATCGACGAGTTGGCGGATGCCTCGCAGCGCTCGGGCGAACGTGCCCTCGCCCCGGATTGGGTCATTGGTCTCCGGCGAGAATCCGTCGATCGAGACACGGAACTCGAGCGAGAACAGGCTCTCGCGTTCGGCGTCGCGGAGTCTTGCCAACCAGGCGTCCTTGAAAACCGTGCCGTTGGTGAGCACGGTCGCCGGGCCGTACTGAAGCGTCTCGACCAGGATCGCCGTCATGTCGGGATTCAAGAACGGTTCGCCGCCCGTAAAGTAATATTCCTTCACACCGAGGCGAACGGATTCGG
The DNA here is from genome assembly GCA_030430075.1 of bacterium. Lineage (GTDB taxonomy): Bacteria > Planctomycetota > Planctomycetia > Pirellulales > Pirellulaceae > ARS98. The sequence continues at coordinate 88,087 of JAUIGN010000022.1, read as the reverse complement.
CCAGCCGCTCACGGACCGCCGCCAGGGATAAGAACCCGAACGCGTCATTCCTGGGGCTGCAACTGATGAAGCAGTGATGGCAGGTCAGGTTGCACCGCGTGCCGGCCACTTGAAACCACAAGTGATCCAGGTGGGTCAGGTCGACGGTGGGGGCGGTGGGAGCGTTCATGGGTCCGTTCATCGTTTCGGCTGCGGGAAAGTCTCCGGTCGATGGCATCGCATGACCTACGAGAACCGTAAAAGGTCGAGAGAACCACGGCCTCGTTCCGCCCGTCGCACCACGAATCGATTGATGGCTTTTTCCGGCATGTCTCCGGATTTCATCGTCTGACGCGAAGTTCCGACCCGGTTAAGGCGGCCGACCGAAGGCCGCCGCTCACGGTTGCGTGGGCATCAAGTTGATGGCAGTCGCGTACAGGTCGAGGTCTTCGCGATCACCGATGATCGTGAACAGTTGGCGGATCTGCTGGATTCCGATCGAAGTCAGAAAGTTCGACATGCGTCCATAGCTCTTTGCCCCGATAACGTAATAGTCCGGCTCGGGGTTGAGCAGGGCTTGCGGGCCGGGGGTGGTTTGCACAAGGCAGTCGACCGATGCATTCTGGAGGAGCGACGCGGCCAGCTTGATCGGTCCCTCGGTCGCGTAGCAGGTCTGGACCTGCAATTCCTCGAAAACCGATAGATCGGGTCGGCCGCCCACATTGGCGACGATGCGGTCGACCACCACGGTGCCCGCCTGGTCCCCTGCAAGCATCACGTTGAACTGGTCTTCCTGCCGGGCGAGCGCCGCGACCTCGGTATTTGTCCAGCAGACGCTACCCGCCGCCGGGTTGGCGGCCAGCGCGTTGGCGCGTCGCACGAGCTCGGCGCGCCCGGCCAGGCGATCGTCGGGAATCTCGACCAGCGGGCCGATCGTCTGTGGTGCGGTTGCGGCACGGCGGATGATCCAGGTGAAGCGTGTCGACGGTTCTTGCCGCTGCAGTTCTTCAAGCTGGACGATCGTTGTTGCCGCCGAATGACCGCCGCCAACGACCAGGGTGTGGAGACCGGCGTAGTGGGCACGGTCCCTTCCCAGGATGTCCGGGACGCCATATTCAATCGCATTCCGGAGCGCCAACTCGCCGAGGGCGGCCGCCCCGCCCTGCCCCATGTAGTTGGGATGGTGATACACCCCGCCGGCGTCGATCACGACCTCTGCGGTCGCTTCGCTTTCCGACCCGTCCTGGTGTTCCAGCACGAGGCGAAAATCGGTCTCACGACGCTGCTCGTCTCCGGGAAGTTCGGCCTTCAGGCAGCCGATTCTGGCCACCGACTTTACGGCCGTTCGCAGGTTGAGATGGTCGGCCAGCAGGTCGGTCTGTGAGAGCGGCTGCAGGTAGTTCGTATACCACTCGTCGCCGGTCAGCACGGCCTCATCGGGCGGTGGTCGGTAGCCCGGATTTTGCGCGGCAATTGCCGCGATTCCCAGGGTCGAGCGATTCATGTGAAATGGACTGAACATGCGAACGTGCCCCCACTGTCGCACATTTGCGGCCACTTCACCCCGGTCGTACAATTCAACGTCGTAACCCAGGAAACGGGCGTACAGCCCAGCTTCCAAGCCAATCGGTCCGGCGCCGATTACAGCGATTTTGGCGGGAGTGTCAACGGCCACTGGCGATCCTGTCTCCATGTTGAATGTGAGAGGGGGGCGGCTGCGATGCCCAGGCCCGATTTCGGCTACCCCGGACGACGCGATCGCAGAGAACGCGATCCCGGACAACGTCGAGCCTGCCCGTATTCCCCGGCCGTCATTGTATGAACGTTCACGTTGCCAGCCCAGCGGTCGCCCCATGGCAAGCGAGCATCTAAAAGCATGTCACTGTTGCGGCATGATCCATCGAGTGCCCACGTTGGGCCTTGCGGAGTCGGCCCGCTGCTGCCGCTGTCGGACCACGATCGCCCGGCACGGAGGCCACCAGCTTGCCCTCAACCGAACGGCGGCGGCCGCGCTGGGTGCCTTCTTTCTTTTCTGGCCGGCGATCTTTCTGCCCGTGTTGCGGATTGAACAGCTGGGCCGCCGGCACGAATCGAGCATCTTTTCCGGGACCATCGAGTTGATTCATGACGGCGACTGGTTTGTCGGTATCGTCGTGCTGCTGTTTTCCATCGTCTTTCCCTTGGTCAAGATCGGCTTGTTACTTGAGCTGAGCTTGCTGGGCATGTTGCATCGCCGCCATCAAGCGATCACCTACCGGCTGATGGAGCAACTCGGAAAATGGAGCATGATGGACGTCATGCTGCTGGCCTTTCTGGTGATGCTCGTGAAGCTCGGCAGCCTGGTCGAGTTTCAACTGGGACCGGCGGTCTGGGCGTTCGTATTGTGTGTCGCGATGAACATGCTGGCATCGCTCTCTTTCGATGCCCATGCGATTTGGGAGACGAAAGGTGAACGACAAGAAGCCTGATTCGGCAGCGGACGACCGAACCACCGAGTTACCCGCTGAAGCACATCCGGAGGTGCAGCCTGCCTCTCCACCGTCCGCTTCCGATGAAGCGGTACCGACCGCCTCGATTCATGCCGAGCGGAATCTGTTGGTTGTCCTATGGCGTCAACGGCCAAGTCGCGTCTGGATTCTGACCGGTCTCTCTCTGCTGCTGGCGATCGGCCTGTTTTGGTCGGGACTGCGGAGCTCCACAACCACGCTCACAGTTTGCTTCAAGCAAGGGCACGGGATCAAGCCCGGCGATCGGCTGCGCCATCGAGGCATCGACGTTGGCGAAGTGACCGCGGTGACTCTTGATCCGGAGCTCTCGCAGGTCAACGTCGTGATTGAACTGTCTGCCGCGGCGGACGCCCTGGCGCGGCAAGGGAGCCGGTTCTGGATCGAACGTCCGCGCATCAGCCTGGCGCGCGTCAGCGGCCTGGAAACGGTGGTCGGCGCCAAGCATCTCGGCGTCTTGCCCGGTCCTGCGGGGCGGCCTCGTCAGACGACGTTTCAAGGCGACGAAAATCCGCCGACGCTCCGCGACTCGGAAACCCTGACCATCCTGGTCCGGTTTGTGGAGGGGCACGGGCTGGCGATCGGCGACGTCGTCAAGTTCCGGGGGATCGTTGTGGGAGAAGTCGTCCAGATTGCCCTGACCGAAGACTTGAACGGAATCGATGTCCACGTCCGGTTAGCCGCCAGCGGCCAACCACTGGCGCGGTCCGGGACGCGGTTTTGGATCGAGCGGCCGCGCGTCCAGTTGACGGGCGTCAGCGGGCTGGACACGCTGACCAGCGGTCAGCATCTGGCGGCGGTAGCCGGGCCGGCGGGTGCGGCGGAGCAGCGCGTGTTCGATGGCCTGGAGGAACCGCCGGCGATGATGGAGCGGCAAGCCGGGGGATTAGAGATCGTCCTGACCAGCCGGGATCGTCAGGGGGTGACCCGCGGTGCGCCGCTGACCTACCGCGGTCTGGACGTCGGTCACATTGTGTCGGTGGGCCTGTCGGCCGATGCCTCGCAGATCGAGATGCGGGCTTACGTCGAACCGGCCTACCGCAATCTGATTCGCAAGAATTCCGTGTTTTGGAGCGTAGGAGGGTTTGACGCCAGCTTCGGCTTCAGCGGCCTCGAGATCAGCAGTGAGTCACTGGCAACGATCGCCGCCGGGGGCGTGGCGTTGGGAACTCCCGATCCGCCGGGTGCGTTGGCGACGGTGGGTGCCGAATTCGAATTGGAGGACGAACCGGCTGATTGGCGTCGGTGGACTCCCCGCATCCCGGTCGGGGCGTCAACCCTGCCGCGGGGGGCCATGCTGCCGCAGCCAGAGCGCTTGGCCTTGTTCTGGCAGCAGCGGTTCCTGGGGCTGACTCAAGATAACCAGGCCCGCGGTTGGGGATTGTTGCTGGCCGATCAGCGGTTGATTGCGCCGGCGGATCTGTTGCTGCCGCCTTCCGCCGCGGTGGCAGGCGTGGCCGAGCTGCAGTTTGGCGGCAAGAAAGTTGCCGTTCGCGGGGAGCTTGTTGACGTGGTGGATGGCCTGGCGGTGCGCCGCACCGACGAGTCGCACGGCGGCGGCTGGCCGTTGGACCGGATCCGCGATATGCAAGCTCCCGAAGACTGCCTCGTTGTCTTTGGTGGGATTGGCGATACGCGTTCGCTGCCGGCTTCCCGACTTCGGATTGAGGACGGGGAATTGACGATCGACCCCGCGTTTACTCTGCCGGCTGATGCGCATGGGGCCAGTGTGGTTGCGGCCCGCGACGGCAAGCTGGTCGCACTGATCGGACGCGAGGCCGGGCGGTCGCGCCTGCTGAAGGTGGCGTCAATTCGCAAGCCATGAGACGGCCGGCAGGGACTTACGGCAAGGCTAATCCCAGGCCGTATTGCGCTGTACGGGCTCGGGCTCCACCTGGGGTGGATCGTTGCCCTGCATCATAAAGTAGCCGACTCCCAAAACGACCACGACCAGGCTGACGCCGATCACGGTCCACAGCCACGTCGGCGGCTGCTGCGTCTTCCGCGGTGCGGCCACCGACTTCGACGCGCCGTTGGGCTTGGGGCGCCCCACGGGCTTGCCCGGCTTTCGCGTCGTTTTCGCGGACGCACTTCCGCCCCGCCGACGTTGGCGCGACTTTGACGAGTCGCTTGCGACGTCGATGCTGAACACGCTGCTGCTATCTGTGCAGAGCGGTTCATCGTCTTCAATCATCTCCACTTCCGGCGGATCTTCGTCCCCCGGGACCGTCGTGTCCGACGTGGATTTGGCGACCGGCTGCGTGTCCGCCATGGCGATCGGTTTGGCGAGCGTCGGAGTTGCCGCACGCGGCTTGGAAGATCCGGCTCTGGCGGTCGTCGTCCGCTGGTTGAGCGGCTTTGTGGAAATCGGCGTGATGGCGACGTCGAAACGTTCCGAGGGTTGATTACCGTTGGGCAAACCGACGTTCGGCCCCGCTTCCCGGCTCGTGACCGAGAGGGGCAATTCGACGCCGCCGCTGGGAACGGGGTGGCCGTGGCGCTGCAACCAACCGCGCAATTGCTCGACGATTTCCCGACAGGAGCCCTGACGATCGTCCGGATCCTTCTGGATCATTTTGGTGCAGATTTCAGCCAGCTCGCGCGGGCAATTCGGTTGCACCTCGCGCAGCGGCTTGGGCATCCTTGTCTGGTGCAAGGCAATCCGCTGGGCCAGCGTCCCCTCGTTGAACGGAGGGTGACCGGTCAGCAGAAAGTACATCGTGCAGCCGAGGCCGTAGATGTCGGCGCGGTGGTCGACTTCGTGGCTGTTGAGCGCTTGTTCCGGGGCCAGATAGTCGGCGGTTCCCAGCACGTTCTCGTTATGGGCGATCGTCAGCGAATCACGGTCGGACTCGGAGAAGAGGGCCAGCCCCAAATCGAGCAGCTTCACGGTCCCGCTTGGATCGAGGAGCAGGTTGGCCGGCTTGATGTCGCGGTGGATCAAGTTGTTTTCGTGGGCGTTGGCCAGGCCAATCGCAGCTTGCAAAATATAATTGGCGGCCGTCTCGGGAGCGAACGGCCCGTTTTCCGTCACCAGGGATTGCAAGTCGCTGCCATCAACAAACTCCATCACCAGGTAGTGCTGATCACCTTCGTTGTCGACGTCATAGGCGCGCACGATGTTGGGGTGGTCCAGTGACGCCGTGGCGCGGGCTTCCAAGTGAAACCGGGCCAGATAGGACGAGTCGCCGACCTTGTTTCTCGGTAGGACTTTGATGGCCCGCTTTTGATCCATCAGGATGTGCTGGGCCAGGTAGACCCGGCTCATGCCGCCCGTTCCCAGGTGCCCAAGCAACTTGTACTTGCCCAGGTAGAAGCCCTTGCTCTTGCCATTCATCAACTTCTCGACCTGCCACGCCGTAAGCAGGTCGGCATCGACCAGATGAGCGGCCACGGCGTCCGCGTCGACCGGTTGTGCGTCGCCTTGCCGTGCTTTGAGTTCATGCAAGGACGAGCGCAACCGCTCCTCGGGAACCAACTCGCTGCGCTGCACGAGCTCGAGAAACTTTTTGACGCCTAACTTCGCCATACGTCCGTAAACCGTCTGGCCAGTGACAGGAAACTACGCGAGAAAAGTGCCAACCACGCGGAGTCCAGCGTCAGCGTGTTTGTCAGTGGGCGGATCGTCACAACAACCGGGGGCTGCGCCTCACACCACCTTTAAGCTATCACACTGCCCCCAAAAATACCAGTTTCGATCGTTCCTCCGTCGGGCGCGCAAAACAGGCCGCCGGACCCCGCCGATGCCCTGTGATTTCCCTGATCGCCGCGCCGCGACATGTTGACGATTCTCACCCCGGTGCCGACAATCGCCGTTGACGTGGGCTTTTTAACGGCCGTCGGGTGTTAGGCGACGGTTCGGTTGATTGCCGAGTGAACGGGACGCGAGTGCGTTCCGGCCGAGCCGCCCGGCGCTGCGGGTGAGTTCGCCGCCATTGACTTCAACGCAGCGGCTTTCCCTGTGTTGTTGTTCGTTCAGGGACACGTCCGGTTCGAGCCGAGTTGCTCCCGAGCCACATTGGCGGAGGCGCGGCGGGCTCGGCGGCCGCCCCGGTTGGCGGGGCGGTCAGACCTGCAGAATTCGACGAGGGACGGGAGCTCAGATGGCGATGCCGGAATCGGTGCTGTACACCCGAGCGGGGTGCCATTTGTGCGACGTCGCTCACGACGAACTCAGGCGTCAAGGATTGCGCCCGACGTTGGTGGACATCGACGAAGATCCCGCATTGCAAAGCCGTTACGGGGAGTGTGTCCCCGTGGTCACGATCGACGGGCAGGAGCGTTTTCGTGGGCGGGTCAATGCGGTCTTATTGCAACGGCTCTTGCAGGGACTGCGTTCGCAGCAAGGTTGATTGGCCGTGAATCTGTTGGGGATGTTGGCAAAATTCTGGTCACCCGGCGCGGTCAAGACTCGGCTTGCCCGGTCCATCGGCGCCGTCGACGCGAGCCGCCTCTACTACCAGTTCCTGGATCACCTGCTGCACCGTCTGGCCGACAGGGGCGATCGCCGGATCCTGGCGTTCACGCCGGCCGCTCAGCGACCCCGGTTCGCTCAGGTTGCCCCCGCGGCGTGGGAACTGGCCTGCCAAGCCGAGGGTGACTTGGGTCAGAGGATGGAGGCGTTTTTTTCCACCCACGTACGCTCGGCCGGCGATCGCGTCGTCCTGATCGGGACCGATAGCCCCACCCTGCCCTGCCCGGTGATTGACGAGGCGTTTGCGGCGCTCCGGGAGGCGCCGGTCGTCCTGGGGCCGACGCCGGACGGTGGCTATTACCTGGTCGGGGCCAGCGGGCGGGTGCCTCCCATCTTTGCGGACATCGACTGGAGTACACCCGCGGTCTGGCGGCAAACCACGCAACGCCTGCACCAGGCTGGCGTGCGTTTCAGGGAGCTGACTGAATGGTACGATGTTGACGAGTTTTCTGATCTCATTCGGCTTCGGGACGAGCTTGGGCAGCTTGCGCAGGACGACCTCCTGTGGCGCGACTTGTCTCGCGACGTGCGGAATCTCCTGGCGAAGAACGAATGACCCACGATTGTTTGATTTTGGGTGGCGGCGTGATCGGTCTTTCGATCGCTTACGAACTGGCGTGCTCCGGCGCGCGGGTTCGCATCATCGATCGCCGGCAGGCGGGCAGCGAGGCATCGTGGGCCGGTGCGGGAATCCTGCCTCCCGCCAACCAGCAGACTGCGGTTCACCCATTGGAGCAACTACGTGGATTGAGCCACGCGCTGCACCCGGTGTGGGCGGAACGTCTGCGCGAGGAAACCGGGATCGACAACGGGTACCGCCGTTGCGGAGGACTTTATCTCGCCCGCAGCGTGGGGGAGGCCGCGTCGCTGCACGCGCTGGCCGCCTCGCTGGCCGATGTGGAAATCGAGATGTGCCGGATCACGGCCACCGACGTCGCCGCCCTGGAAGCGGCCTTGGCTCCGCTTGCCCAATCTGGAGAATTGGCCGCCGCCTATCGATTGCCGGACGAAGCCCAACTTCGCAATCCGTGGCACTTGCAAGCATTGATCGCCGCTTGTCGCAGCCGGCAGGTGCAAATTGACGACGACGTGGAAGCGACCGGGTTTCACGTTCGGGGCGACCGAATTCATGCTGTGATCACCACCGCAGGCGAATTGCAGGCCAATTGCTATTGCCTGACGACGGGGGCGTGGACATTCGCGTTGCTGGAGAAATTGGGGGTCGAGACGGGCATCCTGCCGATCCGCGGACAGATCGTCCTCTTCCACGCCCAACGTCCGCTCTTCACACACGTTCTCAACGAAGGTCCCCGCTACCTCGTTCCGCGTGACGATGGCCGCGTGATTGTGGGCTCGACGGAAGAAGAAGTCGGCTTCAACCATCAGACGACGGACGAAGAGATCGGCGAATTGACCGAACTGGCGAGGCGAATCGTGCCCGACTTGCGCGAGGCGGTGGTCGAAAAGACGTGGGCCGGCCTCCGCCCCGGGACGTTCGACGGCTTCCCCTACTTGGGAGCGATTCCCCGACTTTCCAATGGGTTCGTGGCGGCAGGCCACTTCCGCAGCGGGCTCCACCTCTCGCCCGGAACGGCGCGCGTGATGAGCCAGCTCCTGCAGGGGCAGCAAGCGGAAATCGACCTGACGCCGTTTCGCGTCGGACGCGGATAAACGCCCGGTTGCCGCAAGGCGCCGGCGGTTGCCTCGGCTCGCTCGACAGAAGCCCACGATCGAGCCGCGCGGACGCGTCTTTCGGGCCACACCTTCAAGGGGGACCGGGCGCTGGAATTGCCACCGTGGGCCCTCTGGCAATCGCCGTAAGTTGCCTTGTCGTTTCCGTAATGTGCTTCTCTGTAACGACTTGTGGTGTTCACTAGGCTGTCCAGGGTGAGCCCCTCTAAAGTGAATTCCGGTGTCGTGCGAATCCAGACGACGCCGCAGATTCATCTTTGGCGTTTCCAAACAAGTGACGGATCGAACAGCGGGTGACGGGTTTCCTCAACGGACTGGAAGTCACTGCGGAGACGCGGCGAGTTTACCAGCAGCTTGAGGTGTTCCCATGTCGCGACGACCCCTGGCCAATCGTAAGCAACGTTCCGCGCTGAAGCACGCCGGCAGCAAGGCGCGAAACCGCTTGCCCAAGTCAACCCGCACCGCCTCCAAGCTCGGCATGCGCGCACGGGGCACCGGCTTGAACAACCATAACGCCTACCAGCCGCCCGAGGATTGGCACGGCGTTGGCGAGACGGAAGGGACGACCGACTACCGCGTTATCGTGCAAGCGGCGGGCCCCGGCTACTCGCACGTCGTCACCGAAGGGCAGATTCGGGAACGCCTGGCCCAGTTGCCGGACTGGATGCTGCACCCGCTGAACACGATTCAGTTGAGCCGGATGACACGCAAGAAGAAGTCGTTTCCCTGCTACGGCATGCAATGGGGACCGACGCTCTATCTCTACCCGATCGAGTCGGAGTTGGTCGAGTATTTCGGGCGTCCGCCACGCCCGGCGGAATACATCGAAGCCAAGCAGTTCGGAGGACGCTGGAGCCAGCAAGGCGCTTCCCTATGGACCCTCACCTGGACGGAGGCGACCATCCGCGATTTCTTCCTCAACAACATCCTGATCCACGAATTGGGGCATCTTCTGGATGACCGCAATACGAGCTACCGCGACCGAGAACGCTACGCCGAGTGGTTTGCCATCGAGTACGGTCATCGCCCCACCCGCAAGCGTCGGCGACAACGGCGGGGCGCGTGACAAGGTCGTCGGCAGGCAGGGTTTGCAGGATGGCGCAGGTTGTTCGCCGGCGGCTCGCAGGCGGCGGCCGATGCTTGCGGCGCCGCGGCCAAAAGTGGAGCTGGTCGGCGAGTACTTTCAGGACGCTCGCTCGTTGTCTCTAGGGCGAGGTGGCTGGATTTCACGGTACCGTCTTAATCTGCCACCCCGTATAATTACGACCGCAGCATCGCGACGGTGCTCGATGTCCGCCGGACGGGCTGCCGCCGGCTGGCACGGCAGGCGGCGAAGCGAGGCCCCAGTTGGCCTCGACCTGCGTTTTGCGAACCAATCTGAAAGGCATTCTGGTTATGAAGAGCCCGTTGACGTCCTCTCGAGCTTCCGGTTTCCTGGCGATCGCCACCGCCTGCATTTGGGTGATAACCGGCTCGTTCGCAGCCGCCGCGACGCCCGCGCAGGTTCGCGCGGCGAAGGAATTGAACATTCAGATCCGCAAGGCGGGCGCTCTTTATTCTAACGGCAAGTATGAAGATTCGGCGGCCGTCGTCGAAGCGGTGCAGGCCAAGTTGGGCGAGTTGGCCAAGGAAGCGGATGCCGCCCTGATGCGGCTGTTGGAGCCGACCCACAATCGGGTCGTCCGGGCACATGCGCTGCTCGAGCTGGAGGGAATCGAATTGCCGGCAATCGTGCCCTTGGAAAAGGCCAAGCCGACCCCGATGCCGGGCGGCACGCCTGCCGGTGGCGTCAGCTTCGTCAAGCAGGTCGCCCCGCTCCTGGTCGCGAAGTGCGGCAACTGCCACGTGAACAACGCCCGCGGGCAATTCAGCATGGTTAATTTCACCGCGTTGATGAAGGGTTCGTCGGCCGGTGTGGTGGTCTTCCCGGGGGATGCTTCCGGCAGCCGTCTGATCGAAGTCATCGAGAGTGGTGACATGCCGCGAGGTGGCGGCAAGCTGACCGCCGCTGAATTTAAGACACTGCAGGACTGGATTGTACAGGGTGCGAAATATGACGGCGACGACCCCCAAGTCGGCCTCAATACACTCGCGCCGGACGCGGCCGGAGGCGCCGGTCCGATGTTGGCCGTTACCAAGTCGACCGGCAAAGAGACGGTCAGCTTCGCCGGTGATATCGCCCAGATCCTGGCTAGCAACTGCAACGGCTGCCACGTGAATGCGCAGCGGGTCCGGGGTGGTTTGAATATGTCCAACTTTCAAGGGCTGCTCCGGGGCGGTGATAGTGGCCCGGTGCTCGCACCAGGCAAGCCGGCCGCCAGCCTGTTGATCCAGCGCATCAAGGGCGAAAACGGTGAACCACGCATGCCGATGGGGCGGACTCCCTTAGCCGATGACGTGATTGCCAAAATCGAAAAGTGGGTTGCCGAAGGGGCGACGTTTGACGGCCCTGATCCTGAACAGAATGTTGTTCGCGTCGCCGCACTGGCCAAGGCGCAGGCCTCGACCCACGAGGAGTTAAGCGAGGCGCGTGCCGAATTGGCCGATCAGAATTGGCGGCTCGGGATGCCCGGCTTCGACGCCAATTCCGTCAAGACGACCAACTTCCTGCTGGTGGGCAGTATGGGGGAGGCGGCCTTGCAAGAGTACGGTGAAGTCGCCGAGCAGGTGGCTCCCCGGATCGCCTCCATGGTGGGCGCGCCGTCCGATAAGGCGTTGATCAAGGGCCGCATGACCCTCTTCTTCTTCGCGCAGCGCTACGACTACAGCGAATTCGGTCAAATGGTCGAGAAGCGCGAACTACCCAAAGACTGGCGCGGGCACTGGGTCTACGACATTGTCGATGCATACGGCGCCATGATCCCGCCACGCACGGACGAGTATTCGCTGGAGAGTTTGCTTAGCGAGCAACTGGCGGCCACCTACGTCGCCAGCCTGTCTGATACGCCCGAATGGTATGCCGACGGCGTGGGGCGGGTTGTTGCTTCCCGCGTCGCACCGAAGGACGAGCGTGTGGTTGCCTGGAACAACGACATTTCCGGGGTGCTGGCCTCGTTGGCCAAACCGGACTCGTTTCTGTCCGGGAAACTGCCTCCCAAGGACGCCGCCATTGCCGGATATTCGTATGTCCGCTTTCTGATGAAGGACTCCAAACGGACTGCCGCGTTGCTCGATGCCTTGCGTGCGGGCGAAAAATTCGAGAAGGCCTTCTCTGCCGTCTACGGTGGTAGCCCGGCCCAGGTGACTCAGATCTGGGCGCGGACGGCGCGGCGACGGCGGTAGGCACCGTGGTGTCGGATCACCAAGACGAACCAATGCGCCTCGTCGATGCGAACTCGGCCGCCGCCTACCTGCGTGACACCGGCCGTGTGGAAGCTGGCGAAACCGTGCGCATTACGGAACTCACGGGCGGCGTATCAAACGTTGTGCTCTGGGTTCGCCGTGAGGGTGCGAGGGAGGACTTTGTTCTCAAGCAGGTGCGGGCGCAATTGCGGGTTGCCCAGCCCTGGTTCTGCAGCGTCGAGCGGATCTGGCGGGAGATTGACGTCCTGGAGATTTGCCAGCGTGTCTTGGCAGCCAACGGCCGCGATCCGGCGTCGGCCGACCTCTGTGCGACGACGCCCCGGCTGTTGTTTGTGGACCAGCCGAACTACCTGTTTGCCATGACGGCCGCCCCGCCCCACCAGGTCTGGAAGCAACAATTGCTGGCCGGGCATATCGACGCTCGAGTCGCCGCCGCCTGCGCGGACTTGATGGGTCGCCTCCACGCAGGTACATGGCAGGACCGGGAAGTTGCCGAAGCGGTTGGCGACCGCACCTTCTTTGAAGACCTGAGAGTCTCGCCCTACTATCGTCATGTCGCGGCCGCCCACCCTGCATTGCAGGCAAATCTGGAACAGTTGATCCGCAGCATGGACGAGCATCGCCTTGCTCTGGTGCATGGTGATTTCAGCCCCAAGAACTTGCTGGTTTCGGATTCGCAAGTCATGTTGATCGACTTCGAGGTGGGCCATTTCGGCGACCCGGCCTTCGACATCGGCTTCTACCTTACCCACCTGGTGCTCAAGGCCTTGCGGGCCCGGTCGGATCCATCCGGGGCAAGCGGTCGATTGTTGGAGTTGACTCGGCGGTTCTGGTTCGCCTACGCCAGCCGGATCATGCCACGCGTTGACGACGACCAGTTTGCAATCCTGCAAGGCCGGGCGATCCTGCATCTGGCGGCTTGTCTGCTGGCGCGAGTTGACGGGAAGAGCCCGGTTGATTATCTGGACCCGAACCAGCAAGCTGCAGTGCGGCGCGTGGCGGTCGGATTGCTGGAAGGCGAGCCGCGTCGCTGGGAGGAAGCCCTGCAGACAATTCAGCAGGCGGGAGAATGAGTCGTGGACGAAATTCGCACAATCCGAGCCCGTGAGGTGCTGGACAGCCGCGGGAAACCGACCGTCGAGGTGGAACTGGTCTGCGCCAGCGGTGCCTGGGGACGGAGCATTGTGCCGTCGGGAGCAAGTACCGGCAAATGGGAGGCGGTCGAACGGCGGGATCGAGGGACGTTACGGTACGACGGGGATGGAGTTCAACAGGCGATTTGCGGGATTCGAGATGAAATCGCCCCAGAACTCGTCGGCCGTGACGTTTTCGCTCAACGCCAGATCGACCAGGCCATGATCGCACTCGACGGTACGGACCAGAAAGCACGCCTGGGAGGGAATGCCCTGCTGGGCGTTTCCTTGGCAACGGCCACGGCAGCGGCCGCATCGCAGGGCGTCCCGCTTTATGAGTACTTCGCCCAATGTCTGACAGAACACGCGATGCCCGCGAGCGATGCGGTGGGGCAGGCGGGCGCGGCCGACGAGCATTCACCGGCCATGCCGGTGCCGATGACCAACATGATCTCGGGGGGATTGCATGCCGGAGGTAACCTCGACTTTCAGGATGTCCTGGTCGTCCCGGCGGGGGCAGCAGACTATGCCACCGGACTGGAGTGGATTGTCCGGATCTACCGACGATTGGGGAACTTGTTGCAGGCCGCTGGTTACGAAGGACGGCTGGTCGGCGACGAAGGCGGTTATGGTCCGCGGCTGCCGGATAACCGCACGGCGGTTGAGTTCGTCGTGCGGGCGATTGAAGCGGCTGGACTGGTCCCAGGCCGGGATGTCACGATCGCCCTAGACGTCGCGGCAACGCACTTCCACGACGGCGACCACTATCGGCTGGCTGCGGAAGCGGATGCTCGCTTGACCCGTAGCCAAATGGTCGATCGGCTGGAAGCTTGGGTCAACCAGTTTCCGATCGCCAGTATCGAAGACGGACTTGCCGAAGAAGATTGGGGTGGCTGGCAGGAACTGACGCAGCGACTGGGAGATCGCGTGCAGGTTGTCGGTGACGATCTCTTTACCACGAATCCGGACCGCGTGCGCCGCGGAATCGAGTTGGGCGCCGCGAACAGTGTGCTGATCAAGGTCAACCAGATCGGCACGCTGACGGAGACCCTGGAGACGATCGCCGTGGCGCGAAATGCCGGGTACACGCTGGTCGTCTCTGCGCGAAGCGGAGAGACCGAAGACACGGCCATCGCTGATCTGGCCGTCGGTGTGGCCGCCGAGCAAATCAAAATCGGCTCGATCGTCCGCAGCGAACGTCTGGCCAAGTACAACCAACTGCTGAGGATTGCTGAGCGGCTGAACTCAGGTGGGCATTAAGCGAATCTGGGCAGCAGGCGGCGGCGAACCGCCAGAGTTCCATAGCAGAGTTCGATAGGTCACGGCGCGCATGAGATGGCTCGGCCTGCCATGTTCTTGGAACCAGGTGTCTTCTGCGGCACGTGCATTTGGGCTGCACGTTTGGGAATGCAGGTATTGGAGACCTACGGTCGGCCGTTTCGGCGGGGTCGGAGACCCGCGCCGAGCATGCGGGGTCGGAGACCCGCGCCGAGCATGCATGATTCGCCGAGCGAGCTTGATCCGTTGGTCATGCTGTGCATGACGTCATTCTGCAACGAAACCGCGCGTGGACGCCCCACGGCGGATGAGCGTGTCGCGCGCGATCGCCTGGGTCCCGCTACCCTGCCTCGCTATGAGGTCGAGTCGCTGATTTGGGGCTCCATGACCTTGGTGTTCCGCTCGACCGCCAGCACGACCGTATGCTTTTCGACACCGTCCGCACTCGCCGCCACGATCGGCAGCACCTGACGGCGGTCAGGCATGCTCAGTCGAGCTGAGAAGGAGCCGTCGGGCCGTAGTTTGACGGGTGCACCAGCCAACGTTACGTGCGAATTGGGCTTCGCGGTCCCGAAGATGATCATCTCAGCGTCGACGGAGAACTCGAAGTCATGTTGACGATTGAGCATTTTCTCGGCGCCGACCCCGTAGCGAGATCCGACGGGGAGGCCAACCGGTCTCCCGAGCCGCTCCTCGAGCAGTTCCTGGATCTCGCCCGGATTCGACTCTTCGGTGTAACCACCGCTGAGGGCGTAGATCTTCTCGCAGTTGTCGGCGATGTCTGACCAGTCTTCCTCGACCATGCTCCCTTTGCTGGGGCGCGGCGTGGTGACGCTGTTGCTGCGGGCGAGCGAAAAGAACTTTCCCGTGCTGGCCAGAAAGCCGATGTCGACCCGGTAACTCTTGGGTGACTCCTTGACGTCGATATACCACGTCTTCACGCCGCCGTGGATGGGAATGTCCCGCACGACCTGTTCGGCGGAACTGGTCGTCCCTCCCCCTTCGACACGCACCAGGCGGATCACCGGTTTGGCAGTGTGCCACTGCTCGGCCATCGCCGCCTTCGCTCGGTCCATGCTGGCCCGGGTCAGTTCCCACCAGGCCTGCAGCCAATACGCGTCACGTACGAGGAGTACCACGCGGTCCCGCTTGGCGCCGTTCTTGTCGCGCTTCGCCTTGGGTAACCCGCCCTGCGGGCCGCCATTGCGGCGCTTGGCCTTGTCCGCCGAGTAGCCGTTTACGGAGGGGACGGCCAGATTCTTGTCCCGCTCCCGATCCGCGTTGGCTCGTTGGATTTTGCGAGCAACCCGCGGGTTCTTCGGTGACGTCTTGGCGGCAGGCTTTTTCGAGTTGCCTCGCTTTGCCGTGGTCGTGGCTGCACGCCCAGTCGCCTTCTTGCTACTCGGCTTGCCGTTTTTCGCGGCGGTTGCCTTGGTCTTGCTTTTGCCGGCGGCGGCCTTTCGCTTGGCGGCACGAACCAGGGCTTTGACCAATTCGTCCTTCCGCATCCCTCGCCAACCCTGGACTCCAAACTTGGTGGCCAGCTTGCCAAGGTCTTTGACCGTCTGCGTCTTTAAAGCGGCTGCTGTGTACAAGAGACTCTCCTCCACGATTCAACGCGACACCGAAAAACGGTGTTCTGTGTGGTTGGTGCCGTCCCTGACACAATTAACACGCTCAGTGATCCACCGGGTGAACCACGTCTACTGCTGAGCTCTCCGATAAAACCCGCGCTTCGCCTGGAGTCGCGAGCGCCACCCCAGCTTGCTCGGAATGATTTTCTGACTCTGCGACTGCCGAGCTGCCTAATGCTGCGCTGGCCGAAGCCGCGCTGGCCTTTCTACGGGGAGCCCGATTCCCCAGGTCACTCGTGCAGGTCGCATCGATCTAGCTGATTCTAATCGATTTGTTCCCGAATTGCAACGAAAATAGCTCGACTGGGGTATTTCATGGTGCGGTTGTCCGAGGTAAGTTCTGTTCGGGATTTGGTTTGCGGTGCGGCGGCCGTAATTCCCGGGTAAATCCCCATTAGAGGGGTTGTGTGGCCGGTCAGGACGGCCCGTGGTGGCTCGGTGCGAGCAGGTGGGGCGGGAACGGAATCTGGATGGCGTGTCCTAAGAGTAATATGTGCAGTAGGTTATGGGATTTCGTGGACTTTGTGAAAAAAAGCACGAAATCTCACCCGTCGGTCGGTTGACCCGAGAAAGTCAGCTGGTATAAATTGTGGCCATCAAGGGAGTTGTGGCAAGAAAACGGCGGCCGACGTCGCCTTCGACGGTCCCTTTCCCGCCGGCGGCGCTGGAGTCCGCCCTGGAGATCGTTTGCCGTAGCTCGGTATTTTTCAGAGGTTGGCGTTTTAGTTGAGGCATTCTCGCGTGGAACGATCCTCGGATGATACCTCTCCCGAGCGGTGTGTTGGCGACGGGTCTGGAAGTTCGGATAGGGGGTCGGCGGGCTCGGAGTCTGTGGCGCCCCAGCAGCAATCCAAAAGTGTGACGACCGTGACGGACGACTCGACCAATGCTCCAGCGATGTCTCGATTGAGTGCCCCGCTGGCGTGCGCTCTCTTGACGATCTCTCTGGTCGCTGCTTTTCCGGCAGTCGCCTGGTTCGGGTATGGGCGGCATGGTAGCAACGGCATTGCCGCTGCGGCGGTGGCGGCGGCGGTCGTCTGGTTTGGCGCGACGGCGGCTCTCCTGCTGGTTTCGTTCTTCCGGGGCTCGTCCGAGCAGATGGTAAGTGCCACTCTTTTGGGTATGTTGTTTCGGACCGGGCTGCCGTTGGTGACAGGGTTAGCCATGAATCGTACCGGAGGGCCCCTTGCGGAAGCTGGGCTGTTTGGGATGATTCTAATCTTCTATCTGGTCGGTCTCCTGGTGGAGACCCTTCTTTCCGTGCGTCTCCTGGGATCCTCGCAACGCGTGGCGAAAGCATCGTAGATCTATGGCGTCTCCCATCCTGCACATCAAAGATAGCTACTACTTCGAGGTGCCGAAGAGCCTCTGGCCGGTCGAGTACGGGTCGAAGGCGGACTTCCCTGAGCTCTGGGTTCGTCTGGACGACCAGTTTCAGGCCTGGGAGGCTGAGCGTCTGTACGATGACTATGCGAAGCTGGCCGGGAGCATGCGTGACGGCGAGCCGTTTCAGGTGGCTCCGTTTGCCGAGTTAATGGGGGAGTATGAAGCGTGGAAGCATGACGACCACGCCAATGCCGGCAAGCCGTTTGCTCGGTTTCTGGAACAGCATTACGACAAAGCCTGGTTTGATGCGAAGTTGGAGAGCAGCGGTTTCCGCCAGCGGTGGAGCGATGCGAAGGAGCAGGCGGGCGACGTGGCGGCGTTTGTGGAAAACTCGCGTGACGAATTCGCCTGGTCGACAGAAAAGCTGGATGCCTACAACCACCACCTGAGTGGAAAGATTTTGATCCCGCAGCCCTTCGGGCAGTTGCGTAATTTCTATGAGCGCGAATCGGGGTTCTGTGTCTCCAAGTTTATGATTATCGAGGTCGTGGTTGCCCTGTTGCTGTGGGCCGCCTTTAGCTGGCTCGGCCGGCAGGTTGGCGACGGAGGTCGACCGCGGGGTCGGCTCTGGAATTTGCTCGAATCGTTCGTGGTCTTTATTCGCGACGATGTGGCCCGACCGGCGATCGGCAAGCACGATGCGGATCGGTTCGTGCCGCTCCTGCTGACCCTGTTCTTCTTCGTGCTGGGTTGCAACCTGTTCGGGATGTTGCCTTGGGCCGGCGCGCCGACGGGGGCGTTTGGCGCGACGCTGGGGTTGGCCTTGGTGACCTTCGGAACCGTCATCGTGTTCGGGATGTTGAAGTTTGGGCCGCTCGGTTTCTTCTTGAACCTTGTCCCCAGCATGGACCTGCCGCTGGCGTTGGCGATCATTCTCAAGCCCATGATCTTGGCGATCGAGCTCTTGGGCCTGTTCATCAAGCACGGCGTGTTGGCGGTTCGGCTTTTGGCGAACATGGTTGCCGGCCACGTGGTGTTGTTGGGCATTATGACCCTGGCCTTCAGCGTGCAGGGAGCGGCCAGCGATTCGTGGTTCATCGCCGCTCCGATTTCGGTCGTCGGGTCGACGTTGTTCAGTTGCTTAGAGTTGTTTGTTGCGTTTTTGCAAGCTTACATTTTTACCTTTTTGTCGGCGCTGTTTATTGGCGCGGCGATTCACCATCACTGATTGCGTGGTCGCGTTACTTGCGTAGGCAAGCCTTCAATTTGTAGACAGGAGAATGGATCCGTGAACAAGATTGTTACGATGTTGGTTTCGAGTGCTGCCCTGGTCTTGGTCTTGGCAGTCCCGGCAATGGCTCAAGAGGGGCAGGCGTCGATTGAGTTTTCAAATTACTTCGGTGTCGGGTTGACCGTGATCGGTGCTGCCTACGGTATCGGCAAGTTGGCTTGCAGTGCCCTGGAGAGCATGGCTCGCCAGCCCGAAGTCGCCGGCAGCATTCAAACTGCCATGATCATCGCGGCCGCTCTGATCGAAGGTTTCACGTTCTACGCCCTGTTTATCTGCTCGAGCTGATTGCCGGTTCGAGTTGATTGTCGGTTCGAGTTGACCGGCGGCCAGGCAATCTCACCCTCGCCCGTTTGTCTGTTTGGTCGGATTTGAAGCTCCCTTTTATTGAGTGTGAGAGATCGTAATGCGCTATGGCATTCGTGATTTTCTGTTGGTGATCGGCTTGGTGGTCGGCGGGCTCGCCCTCAGTCCCATTGCGTCTTTCGCGGACGAAGCACCGGCAGCGGCTGCCGCTGGCCAGGATGAATCTGCTGAGGACGGTGCTGCTGAGGACGGTGCTGACTCGCAGCCGGCCGATCCGGAGGAGAAACCGGCGGCAGAAGAGACGCCGGCTGCGGAATCGCAGCCGGCTGCCGAGACGGCGCCTGATGGTGACGCGAAGGCGGCCACGGAGCATGCTGATCCGGACGGTGCGCATCAAGTTGGCGGTGACGCTGCGAAGGCCGGCGACGGTCATGCGGGCGCCGGCGATCACGGTGCCGATCATGGCGGCGATGATCACGCCGGTGATGGGCACGCCGGTGATGGGCATGGCGGCGGCGATCATGGTGGCGAGCACCACGATCCTTACGATCTGTCGCATATCAATGCGAGCGAGAAGATTGCGGACGCGTCGGAGATCAAGTCCGATCTTGCCCTCTGGACGCTCGTCGTCTTCCTCTGCCTGTTGGCTCTGCTGGCGAAGTTTGCCTGGGGGCCGATCATGGAGGGGTTGGAGCGGCGGGAGGCATCGATTGCAGCCGCCATTGAAGAAGCCGAGCAAGCGGCGGCGAAGGGAGCCGAACAGTTGCAGCTGTATGAAGCCAAGCTGGCGGCGGCTGCCGAGGAGACTCGGGAGATGCTGGCTGCGGCTCGCAAGGATGCGGAGGCGACCGGCGAGCGGATCGTTGCCGAGGCCCATGAAGCAGCGCAGCGCGAGCGCGACAAGGCGGTTGCCGATATTGCTGCTGCCAAGAACGCGGCCCTGGCCGACATCACCGAACGGAGTGTCGACCTGGCGGTGTCGATGGCCGGCCGCATGATCCAGCGTCAGTTGACGCCCGATGATCGGCAGCGGCTGATGCGGGAGGCCTTGGATCAGCTCCCCAGCCAAAACTAATCGTAGCAGCCCGAATAGCCGTAAATTTGGTCAATCCACCCACGCTGGCGACCCTGGCAAATCATGGCGGAAACTCAACACGAAACGGTCTTTGACACCGGTCAGCAGTACCTGGCTTCGGTCTATGCCAAAGCCTTGCTGGCGGCCAGCGAGAAAGCTGGTGAAACCGATGCCGTCCTCGACGACATGCAGGCCCTGGTCGACGATGTGCTCAAGCAGGCGGTCGGGTTTGAGTCGACCCTGGTCTCGCCGCGGGTGCCGTTGGAGGCGAAAGAGCGGATGCTCGACAAGGCCCTCCAAGCCCGGGTTGCCCCCACGCTGCTGAAGTTTCTGAAAGTCCTCTGCCGGCGGGGGCGATTCGATTGCCTGCAGGCGATCCTGCGAGCGACCCGCAAACAGTACAACGAACTGCGGAACCGTGTTGAAGTGCTCATCACGTCTGCCGAACCGCTCGACGCGGCGGAGCTCGAGGCGACCGGGAACCAGCTGCAAGCTGCCTTGGGGCGAGAGGTCGATCTGCAGGTTAACGTCGTGCCGGAAGTGATCGGTGGGCTCGTCGTTCGCGTCGGTGATACGGTCTACGACGGTAGTTTGGCCAATCGGCTCAAGCAGCTTCGTGCTGAACTGGTTACCAAGTCATCTCACCAGATCCGTAGCGAGCTGGACCGGTTCGCCACGGTCGAATGAACCAGCGGAATAATCCTACGAAAGAACGAACATGAAATTTAACGCGGATGAAATCGCATCGGTGATTCAGGCCGAGGTCGAACAGTACGAGAGCCAGATCGACGTTCGCGAAGTTGGCACGGTGCTCGAAGTTGGTGACGGGATCGCTCGGGTTCACGGCCTTTCCGGGGTGATGGCGACCGAGATGGTCGAGTTTCCCAACGGCGTGCGTGGGCTGGCGTTCAACCTGGAAGAGAACAGCGTCGGCGTGATTATCCTCGGCGACTACCTCGCCATTGAGGAGGGAGACGAGGTCAAGGCACTAGGCCAGTTGTTGTCGGTGCCGGTTGGCGACGCGGTCATCGGTCGCGTGCTTGATCCCCTGGGGAATCCGCTCGACGGCAAAGGACCGCTGAATGCCACCGAGAGCCGAGTGGTTGAGGTCTTGGCGCCGGGGGTGGCCGAGCGTGAGCCGGTAGCGGAGCCGCTGCAAACCGGAATCAAGGCGGTCGACGCGATGACGCCGATCGGGCGGGGCCAGCGGGAATTGATCATCGGCGACCGCAAGACCGGGAAGACGGCGGTGGCCCTCGACGCGATCATCAACCAGAAGGGGTCGGGCGTTAAGTGTTTCTACGTCGCCGTTGGTCAGAAGGACTCGTCGGTGGCAGGCGTGGTCCAGGTGCTGGAAGAAGCCGGCGCGATGGAGTACACGACCGTGATCGTCTCCGGAGCCAGCTCCCCTGCCCCGCTGCAGTATGTCGCGCCCTACGCCGGCACATCGATGGCCGAGCACTTCATGTGGAAGGGCGAGCACGCCCTGGTCGTCTACGACGATCTCTCCAAGCAGGCCCAAGCCTACCGGCAACTTTCCCTCCTGATGCGTCGACCGCCGGGTCGTGAAGCCTATCCCGGTGACGTGTTCTACTGCCATAGCCGACTCTTGGAGCGGTCGGTCAAACTGTCCTCGGAACTGGGGGGCGGCTCGATCACGTCGCTGCCGATCATCGAGACGCTGGAAGGCGAGGTGTCCGCGTATATTCCGACGAACGTGATCTCGATCACCGACGGCCAGATCTACCTGCAGCCCGACCTCTTCTTTGCCGGGATTCGTCCGGCCATGAACGTCGGTATCTCCGTGTCCCGGGTCGGCGGTGCGGCTCAAGTCAAGGCCATGAAGAACGTGGCCGGCGGTCTCCGGTTGGACCTGGCTGCGTTTCGCGAGCTGGAAGCGTTTGCCCAACTGGGGACGGACCTGGATGCGGCAACGCAATCGCAGTTGGATCGCGGATACCGCATGGTCGAGCTGTTGAAGCAGCCCCAGTATCGTCCGTTGAGCGTCGTTGAACAGATCATGGTCATCTTCGCCGGCACGAAGGGTCACTTGGACAAAGTGCCCATTGCCGACGTCCAGCGCTGGGAGCAGGAGTTCCTGGAATTCATCAAGGATCGGCGGAGCGACGTGGCGAAGATCGTTGACGAGAATAAAGACAAGGGAGATGCCTTCAAGTCCCCCGACAACCCGGCGACGCAGGCGGTCGTCGAGGCGCTCAACGAATTCAACGCCCAGTTCAAGTCGGGAGGCACCGACACCGCCACGTAATGCCCGGAGATGCGAGACATGGGTGACGCCGATGCCAAAATGCCGCCGGTCGTGACCGGTGAGTTGACGGAAGAAGAGCGAATGTGGGGCATGTTGGCCCACTTGTCGTATCTGTTGACGTTTGTGATCGGCGTCTCTTGCATTGCACCGCTGGTGATCTGGGTGATCAAGAAAGACAGTTCGGAGTTTGTCGAAGACCAGGCAAAAGAGGCCTTGAATTTCCAGTTGTCGGCCCTGATCGCCGTGCTTGTGCTGAGCGTCACTTGTGTCGGCGCGGTGCTGGTGCCGGTGGTCGTTGTCGGCGGCATCGTCTACGGGATCACGGGTGGCATGGCGGCCAATCGGGGCGAGGTTTACCGGTATCCTTACACCTTTCGCATGATTAACTAACGGCAGTTTTATGGCCAACGCTCGAGCTCTCGATAAACGCCGCAAGTCGGTTCGCAACATCCGCAAGATTACGCGAACGATGGAATTGATCGCCACGGCGCGATTCAAGAAGGCGATGGACCGCGCGACGGCCGCGACCGCCTACACCGGCCGAATCACCCAGGTCGTTTCCGACCTCGCCCAGGCCGGGCTGCAAGTCTCGCACCCGCTGCTGGAAGCTCGGGAGAGCAAGGAAAATGCCCTGTTGCTGGTGTTGACTGCCAATCGCGGCCTGTGTGGCGGTTACAACGGTTCGATTGTCCGGCTGGCCATTCCGCACTTGACCAATTTGCGGAACGAGTACGGCCGGGTGGCGCTCGAGGTCTCCGGCAAGCGAGGCATCAACGCACTCGGCTTTCGCGGGTTGGAGGCAGATGAATCGTATTTGCACTTCGAGGATCAGCCCAAGTTCGTGGAAGTCGAAGAGATTGCCGACCGCTACCTGGAGGACTTCGCCAGCGGCAGGCTGGATCGCCTGGATGTGGTATATACACGATTCGTGAGCATTTCTCGGCAGGTCGCCACGGTGGAGACGCTGCTGCCGATCGGATCACTGGACGGAACCGACGACGATCCCAAAGCCAAGCCGGGTGACGCTGCCAAGGACGCCGGCGGGGCGGCGGGCGACGGTGACTCGATGTACGAATTCCTCCCGTCGGCCGAAAGTATTCTGGAAGAGGTCGTGCCCGCCAGCTTCCGCGTCAAATTGTTCAAGTGTTTCCTTGACGCCGCCGTCAGTGAGCAGATCGCTCGAATGGTGGCCATGAAGTCGGCCACTGAAAACGCCGGTGAAATGATCAAGCAACTCTCGATGACCTACAACCGTGCTCGCCAGTCGCAAATCACAGGCGAGATCATGGAGATCATCGGTGGTGTGGAGGCATTAGGTTAACCAGACAGCGTCCTCCGGGACAGACAACCATTCGGCGGATCCGACGGACACGCGTCGGCCGCGATCGCCTTCCCGGCCCGCCGGGAATGGTGTGAATCAGACAAAGGACCCTATAGATGGCAACTGCTAACGCGAATATCGGTCACATCACCCAAGTCATTGGCTCGACCTTCGATGCCGAGTTCCCGGAAGACCAACTGCCCAAGATCTACAACGCCGTCAAGGTGGAGAGTGAGCAGAAGGGTGTTAAGGTCAACCTCACCGGCGAGGTGCAGCAGCATCTGGGCGGCGGTCGTGTGCGTTGCGTGGCGCTGGGAAGCACCGACGGCATGATGCGAGGTCAGGAATGCGTCGATACCGGGATTCCCGTGACCGTACCCGTCGGGGAAGCGACCCTGGGGCGCGTCTTCAACATGCTGGGGGATCCGGTGGATGGCCGGGGCGATGTCGCTGCCGACGATCACTGGCCGATTCACCGCGAGTCGCCGCCGCTGGAGAACCTCTCCACCAGCACGGAGCTGTTCGAGACGGGAATCAAGGTGGTCGACCTCCTGACGCCCTTTGTGCGTGGTGGTAAGGCCGGGCTGTTCGGTGGGGCCGGTCTGGGCAAGACGGTGATCTTGACCGAGCTGATCGCTCGGATTGCCAGCGCCCACGGTGGTTACTCGGTGTTTGCCGGTGTCGGCGAGCGAACGCGTGAAGGAACCGACCTCTGGTTGGAAATGCAGGAAGCCAAGATCGGCGATACCGGTCGGAGCGTGATCGAGCAGACAACGATGGTGTTCGGACAGATGAACGAGCCCCCGGGGGCCCGCTTACGGGTCGCCCTGTCGGCGCTGACGATGGCCGAATACTTCCGTGATACGACCGGCAAGGACACGCTGTTGTTCGTCGATAATATCTTCCGTTTTTCGCAGGCGGGTAGTGAGGTTTCGGCGTTGCTCGGCCGGATGCCTTCGGCCGTCGGTTACCAGCCGACACTGGCCACGGAAATGGGAGCCTTGCAAGAGCGGATCGCGTCGACCAGCAAAGGAGCCATCACCTCGGTCCAGGCGGTTTACGTTCCGGCGGACGATCCGACCGATCCGGCCCCGGCGACCGCGTTTTCCCAGTTGGATGCCTTCATCTACCTGGAACGATCGATTTCGGAGAAGGGGATTTACCCCGCCATCGATCCGCTGGCCTCGAACAGTCGTATTCTGGATCCCCAGTATGTCGGAGATCGCCACTACACAATCGCACGCCGCGTGCAGACAACCTTGCAGCGGTACCGTGAATTGCAGGACATCATTGCCATTCTGGGTGTTGATGAATTGAGTGAAGAGGATCGCTTGATCGTGCACCGCGCTCGCCGCATCGAACGGTTCCTTTCGCAGCCCTTCCTGGTCGCCGAGGTGTTTACTGGCAAGAAGGGCGAAATCACATCGCTCGAGGACACGATCCGCAGTTTTGAAGAGATCTGCGACGGAAAGTGGGACCACCTGCCCGAGTCTGCCTTTATGTACGTTGGCGTGATCGAGCAGGCCGAAGAACAGGCCAAGAAGATGGCGGCCAAAGCCTAACCCGGCACGGCCACCGCCAACTGAGGGGGCTTGCCTGAGTCTGGCTCGTTCCCGTTGGCCGCTGCTGAGACATGAGTGCACCGTGCATGCATCTCACAACCTTCGACTCCAACCGAACAACCGATGACGTCCGGCGGTGGTTGCAATTCATCGCCGCCTCCCAGGCCCCCACGATTGGCCCCCTATCATGGCACAACTTAACTGTATCGTCGTCACGCCGGAAGAAACGGCCGTGGATGAACAAACCGACTTTGTTGCCCTCCCGCTGTATGACGGCGAACTTGGTATCGCCCCCGGTCATAGTCCCTTGATCGGGAGGCTCGGCTACGGGGAAATGCGCATTCGCAGCGGCGGAAACGTCCAGCGATTCTACGTCGACGGCGGATTCGTTCAGGTTGATGAAAACGTGGTCTCCGTATTGACGAATCGTGCCGTGCCGGCCGGCAAACTCGATGCGAGCGAAGCGGCCGAACTGCTGGCGGCGGCCCAGAAGAAACCCGCCACGTCTCCTGAACTAGAAGAAATTCGCGACAAAGCGGTGGTCCAGGCCCGGGCACAACTTCACGTCGCCAAGCGAGCCTAACCACGGGGGCTGTCAGGCAATTGAGCGACATCTGAGTCGCCGTTCGCCGGGTGCATCTTGTCGCCTGTCTTGCCAGCGAGCCACCGTTTGCATAGGTCGGCGTGATTCGGTCCCTGGCATCATGCGCGCGTCGCGCGGATGGGCGGCGGCATTTGGTCGTCGGTGGTCGCTGGCATCCGTTGCCGTGTTCCCGCACGCCGCTCGCAGACTACCCAGCTTGCCCGACGGGTATGACCGTTGGCCCGGTCGCCGAAAATGGTTGCCTGCTGCCAATCGAAGTTGGCCAACGTGTCATGGCGTTGTCGATGTGGACCGTAGCCCCCCAATGCCGCCGCGATCCATCGGGTCGCCATCTCATAGGAAATCAGTTGCATGCCAGCAACGTGCCATCGCGTCGTCGGGATCCTGGATGTGGATGCGCATCCGGAGCTGATGCTTCAACTGCGGGCTCCGCTGCGCCCTCACGCGCTGCACCCTTTTGCGCCGGGTCCTGGCATCTTCGAGCCAACCGCGTCGGGTGAGATCAAGCCGACCGGCCGCGTCGTGACGCCTGCCGTGGTGTCGGCAGAGATTGAACAGTTGGCCGCCGACTTGAAGATTGAATACGAACGGTACCAGCGTCAATTGGCGGCTTGCTGATCGCGCCCCGCTGACGATCGGCCATGCGTGGCCGTGCTATTGCAGTTGGCCCATCAGGCTGTTGAGAAAACGGGCCAAGCGGTCTGTGGCGACCAAGGCTTGCTCTTGCAGCTTCCACATGTCCTTGACGCTGGACGGGCGTTTCGCGATCGCGCCGGCGACCGCGCCCAGCTTTGAGGCGATCGTTTTCTGCTCCAGCAGGCGTTCCATCTCCCTGGGCAGCTCGTCGTCCAGGGCATCGCTGACCAGGCGAACCGAAATCAGGCGAGTCTTCGTTTCCTGGCAGACCTCTGCGACGGCCCCGGTTTCCATGTCGCAGGCGATGGCCTCGAACTCGGCGGCCAGGCGTTCCTTCTCGCGGCGGGTCCGAATCAGCCGGTCGACGGTCAGCAACGTCCCCACATGGAGGCTCGGGGAAGCGTCGACCGATGCCTGATCCATCCGCATACCGAGGTCGAAGGACTGGCCCGTTGCCTGGACAATTCGATCCGCCATGACGATGTGACCGCGGCGCAGGGTGCTCGAAAGCGCGCCGGCAAACCCGGTAGAAACGATCCACTGCGGCTGGTGCATGGCGATCGCCGCCCCGGTGGCGTGGCGGGCGGCCCGGTCGCCGATGCCCGTTTCCAGCACGGCGACTCGGCGCCCAGCCAGGTATCCGGCATGCTCGACAAAGCCCGGGCATTGGGTGCGGACAGCTTCGGTCAGGGTATCCACGAGCCCGTTTGCTTCGACCGCGGAGGCGAAGACAAACACGACCTCGGCGGCGGGCGGGGGAGGAAGCGGCTGACCGTCCTCGTCGACTTGCGAATCGCGGCCGGCCGCTGGACCGGCACCCCGCGCCGCGTCGGCAACCATTTCGTAAAGATGTTGCTTGGCCTGTTGTTGGACGAAGTTCGCGACCAGCCAGCGGAGAATCATGAGTTGCCATCGAGTGGTTCAGAGGGTTTGGCGACCACGGCGCCGGCCAACGCCGCCAACACGCGGGACGCATCTCCAAGACGAATTGGGAAGAAGCTGCGCGGACAAAACACGGTGGGGCCAGCTAGGCCAGGATCTCCGTGATCGGCGTCCCTTCGGTGATCTTGATGGGCCGCCCCTGTTCGGAGATGTTTTCGTGATCCGGGGGCACGCCCAACGCGGCGCAGAGGGTTGCCAGGACGTCCCCTTCCTGGGCCTTGCCGTCAACCACTTCACCCCCATCGGCACTCGTCTTTCCGTAGGCTTGGCCTCCGCGAATCCCACCGCCGCCAAAGACGCAAGTCCAGGCGCGCGGAAAGTGATCCCGCCCTCCGTTGTTATTGATGACGGGCGTGCGACCAAATTCACCCAACCAGAGAATCGTTGTATTCTCCAACAGGCCACGATCTTGCAAGTCGGTCATCAAGCTCGCCCACCCGGAATCCAGTTGCTGCGAGAGGGCTTTCACCGAGTTGAAGTTGTTTTGGTGAGTGTCCCATCCGGCGGCGGCAGCGTTGAGGGAACCCAAGCTGACTTCCACGAACGCGACACCCCGTTCGATCAAGCGGCGGGCCATCAGGCAGCCTTGGCCAAAGCGGCCTCGCCCGTACGCGTCACGTACCGCATCTGATTCTTGGCTCACATCGAAAGCCTTGGAAACTTCACTGTCCATGAGATTCAACGCTTTGCGATAGACGGTGTGGTGGGCGATGGGAGACGCCGTCCGATGCGTGGCCAAAAAGCCGTTCTGGATCATCCGCCACAGCTCCAGCCGCTTTGTCTGTTGTGCCTTGCCAACCCCGCGTGCCGGTTCGAGATCGTCGACCCGCAACTCGGCATACCCTTCGCCCGGCGCCTCGACCGGTCCGTTGTCCACGGCGCCGACGGTGAGGGGCGCGTGCTTCGGCCCGAGAAAACCGGAGCCATAGGCTGCCGGATTCAGCGTCCGGTATGGAGAGATGCTGACGAAGTTCAACGAGGTCTCTGACGTGTC
The DNA here is from genome assembly GCA_030430075.1 of bacterium. Classification (GTDB taxonomy): domain Bacteria; phylum Planctomycetota; class Planctomycetia; order Pirellulales; family Pirellulaceae; genus ARS98. Next base: position 59,767 of record JAUIGN010000022.1, on the reverse strand, counting down.
GCCCAGTTCCTTCGCCAGGGAGGCACCGATCGACGGGTACCGGACCGGGCCCCGCGGCTGGTAACCCGTCCGCATCATGTACGTGCCGCGATCGTGGTCGCCCTCCTGCGTGCTCAAGCTTCGCACCGGCGCCAGCTTGTCGGCATGCAGCGCCAGCTTGGGGAGATGTTCGCTGAAGCGGAGCCCCGAGGCACTGGTGGCAATCTCTTGAAATTCACCCCCGTTGGCATGGCCGGGCTTCATGTCGAAGGTATCGGTCTGCGAGGGGCCGCCGCTCATCCAGAGCAGCACACATTGCCGCCGCCGTTGCGGATTGTCTGCCACTTCCGCCGCCAGTTGCGGAAGCCAGCCGCTGGCGCTATAGCCCAAGATTCCCATCCCAGCGGTCTGCAGGAGCTGGCGGCGATTCATGGCGGTCATGTCGTATCCTCCCGGCGGGCAAATTGGGCACCGGCGTCAAGCCCGTGTCCGTCAACCGCGTATCTTGTTTCAAGGCAGGCCGAGCGCAATGAGCGGCCCAGGGGCAGCCCCTGTCGCCGTCGCACCCCGCTCACCACCAAGCCCAAGGCGTTGTCTTGACACCTCATTAGTCTATCGGCAGCTCCCGCAGGTCTGCAAACGAATCTTCGTTGCGACCCGCCGAATCTTGCCCCGTCCGAGGGCGGAAACCGGCGAGCGAAACGGCGGGCCGCTCCACGCCAGTCACTCAACCATGGCAACCATGGCCACGACGTCCGTTCCTTCCGTCGGTCCGTCACCCAGCGTCCGCCGGAATGCGGGAACAACCGTTCCGGCGGTGATTGACCGGCGGCGCGTGCAGCCTGGTGACCTTCCCTGCGTCCGGGGGTGGAATTGTCTATCCCCTGCGATGTCACGCTGTGTTGCGGCAAGAGGTCGTCAACCGGGGGCCGTTTGCTTGCCGATCCCCAATAGGAACAGGGCGAGCCCCACCAGGCTGGTGGGTAGCAGGATCCAGACGGGCGCTCCGAAACCGACCGGCAGCGTGCCCAGCAGGACGGAAAAGCCGCCGACCACGGCCGCATACGGCAGCTGGGTACGGACGTGGGCGATGTGATCACATCCACTCGATTGTGAAGAGAGGACGGTCGTGTCCGAGATGGGCGAACAGTGGTCGCCAAAAATCGCCCCTGCCAGCACGCTGCCGATGGCGGCGACCATGATCGTGTTGTCCGGTGTCGCCGTGAGGCCCGAGTCGGAGAGCATCCGGTGGGTCACGACGATCACCAGGGGCATCAGGATTCCCATGGTTCCCCAACTGGTACCCGTAGCGAAGGCAATCAGGGACGCCAAGATAAAAACTGCCGTCGGCAGGAGGCGGACATCGAGCGCGCCTTGCAGGAGTCCCCCCAGGTACTCGCCCGTTCCCAGGTAATTCGCCTTGGTCGACTCGGAGAGGGCCCATGCGACCCAGAGGATCGCCAAAGCGCCGACAACGTGGCTTGCCCCCGATACGCTCGCCTGCTGAACATCATCCCAGTCAATGACCCCGCGGCCCCAGGAGAAGCCGATGGCGGTTGCCAGACCGGCCAGCGAACCGTAGACCAGCGCCAGATAGGTGTCGCCACTGCCGAATGTTGTCAGCAAGTCCTGAGGCGGCGCACCCGTTTCCGGGGCGCCGGTCGCCAGGATCAGCGCGACCGTGACCCCAACCATGACGACCACGGGCCAGAACGCATCCTGCCAGCCGGCCCCTGCCCTGCTCTGGGCAGCCGACGTGACTGCCGGCCGCTCCGTTGCGCGGGCTGCTTCGCGTTCCGCCACCAGCATGCTGCCAAAGTCGCGGCCGAGGATTGCGACGAGCGGCACGAACAGGAGGGCGAGCACAACATAGAAGCGGTAGGGAATCGTCGCCAGGAAGATGGCCAGGCCATCCACGTCGGTTTCGCCTGCAGGCAAACCGGCGAAGCCCGCCTCGATCAACCCAATCTCGGTGGCGACCCAGGTTGAGACGAGCGCGATGCCGGAAACGGGCGCGGCGGTTGAATCGACCAGGTAAGCCAGTTTCTCGCGTGAAATCTTGAGACGATCGGTCAGAGGCCTCATCGTGTGCCCCAACAGCAAGGAATTCGCGTAGTCGTCAAAGAAGACAATCAGTCCCAGCAGCCACACCGTCAGTTGGCCACTGCGGCGTCCCTGGGCCAAGACGGCGAGCCGACCCACCGCCCGCTCCATGCCGCCGCCCCGCTGCATCACGCCGACCATCGCTCCCATCGTGAGCGTGAAAACGAACACCCGCAGATGATCCGGATCGCTCAGGCTTGCCCACAGGTGCTCCTCACACATGGCGGGTACGGCGACGAGCGGATTGCCGCCCGCCAGGATCAAGGCGGCCACAAAGACCCCGGCCAAGAGCGACATCACGACGCGGCGTGTGGCGATGGCCAGAGTGATGGCACAGAGGGGGGGAAGCAGGCTGAGGCAGCCGTACGCGTGACCGTTCGGAAACAGAATTTCACTCAATGCGTGTCGCCTTTCGCTCCGAATAAGGGGCGTTGCGGCGCTCGTTTCGCGATGCGAACGGCGAGGAACACGACACCCGGTTCTGGCGCAATCCTTCCTGAGAGGACGCCGGTCTCGAGTCGTTCCGACTAACCGTGAGCGGCAATGGGCGAATCGAGAACAACGCTTGCCGGCGCGGGTAAGCGTATCACAAAGCACGCCCCATCTGGATAGGAGTCGTCCAGCGAAATCGTACCTCCGTGGAGTGTCACGATCCTCCAGCACTTGGAGAGCCCGAGCCCCAGGCCGCGGCCCGCCTCACGGCCCGAATAGAAGGGGTTGAACATGGAGCGCCGGGCTTCCGCGGGGACTCCCGGGCCGGTGTCCCGGACGACAATCTCGATCGCGCCCTGGTCCGCCGCGGTGGCGGCGACCCGCCGCCCCAGCAACTCGACGCGGCCTCCCAGGCCCAGCGCTTCCAGCGCGTTGCGAACGAGTGACTTGACGGCAACCGTCAGGTGCCCCCGATCCGCCACGATCGTCATGTCAGGGTCCGGCAGGTCCAACTGCAACTCGGTACCTTGCTCCGCCGCGTCGTCCGCCAATTCAGCCAGCACCTCCGCGACCAGTTCGCGAAGCTCAAACTCTGCGACCTCGATCCGCGGCGGCTTGGCAAAGAGCATGATGTCCGAAATCATCTCGTGAGCCCGAAACGCCTGACTGTTGATCGTGGCCAGCTTTCTTCGCCTCTCGGGGTCGGTCTCGTCAATCAGCAACGTTTGTGCGCGGGTGGAAATATTGGCGAGCGGGTTGTTAATCTCATGGCTGGCACCATAAGCAAGTTCCCGCATGGCGTTCATCTTGGCCGCCTCGACGGCGCTGGAAAACTCTTCTTCCAGCATCCGCAACCGGGCGGCGGCACGGACCAGTTCCGGCAGCAGCGCGGCATATCCGGCCGGTTCGGTTGCCGGCGACGCGGCAGGCGGCGCCGGGGAGGGACCGTCCGACTGCCGGATGGCGTTCTGGATGCTGCCGTAGACGGCGTCGCTGGCATCATCGCGATCCAGTTCGACGAGGGCCGCGACCAGCCAGGCGGGCAAGCAGTGGTCGGCCTGATCGATCTCCTCAAGCCGAATCCGTGGGCCGCAAGCCGCGAGCATCTCCAGGCTGGCGTGCAAGAGGCCAATCAACGTGGCAGCGGTGACTCGCGGATGCCCAGCCATGGTCGCCGCCACATATCGCGACACCGCCAGGCTCGATGTCGTGAGTTGCAACCAGTCGGACGAAGCGGCGGCGGCAGGCGGCAGAGCTTCGGCCTCATCTTCGCCATCAGCGGGCGTCCAGTCCAACAGGCCGGGAGATGCAGCCGTGTGCCAGGCACCGGTAAACCAGGCAGCCAAATCGTCGCACCCGGTCGGTATCCGATCGGCGGGGAACCTGCACGCCAGCCACAGGGCCAGGCCGGGATCATCCGCCACGGTCCGGGCCATGACTTGATCGGGTCCTTGGCCGGAACGAGGAAAGAGACCGCCGGCAATGGCGATCGCCGTCGGTTCGAGCAGTGGGATTCGCCAGCGGGATGAGCCCGCGGCGAGTGTTGGCAACCAGGCCATGGCCCCGTCCGTGCGCTACGCGTCAAGAAACGAACGGACCGCGCGCCCCAGGGGGACGCGCGGTCGCGACAGTCGTCATGTTCCTAGGTTGGGACAACGCGTTCGATTTCCAACAAGTCACAGGATCGCTCCAGCAGCTTGTCGACGGCGAACGGCTTCTGCATGAAGTCATCGGCACCCGCGGCTCGCAGGTCGGCCACCTTGTCCTGCTCGACCATGCCCGAAATGCAAATGATCTTCACCGTATCCAGGCTTGAATCGCTCCGCACCCGCTGGCAGACCTCTTTCCCGTTGATATCGGGAAGCATCACGTCCAGCACGACCAGATCGGGGCGAAACTCCTTGACGAACATGCCGGCATCGAAGCCGTTATTCGCCGTGCGGATGTCGAATCGTCCGTCACGTTGAAAAACGTCGACCAGCAATTCGACCAGTTCGACATCGTCGTCCACAATCAAGACCTTCCGCTTGCCGCTCTCCAGAGCGTCTGTCGGAATGCCGTTCTCCTTCATGAACTGAAATAGCTGATCCCGTGGAATGCGACGAAAGCGGCTGCCTGGGACCCGAAATCCTTTCAGGCTACCATTGTCAAAGCAGCGAATGATCGTCTGCTGGCTGACCTTGCAAATCCTTGCAGCTTCTCCCGTCGTAAAGACAGTCTTTGTCGTCATGGTGTAGTACCACCCTTCCTGGCCGATGGTGGGACCGGCGGTTCGAGATTCGTGAGCGGCGGCGATCGCCAATCGCTCAAAACCTCCGTGGCCCTCCCACGTTACGCCGATCCCTAGCTCCCTCATTAACAAGGCTTCGCGGCATACGCAAACCGCACATCTTCCTAGACCGCTCCAACCGTAAGCAATTTCGAGCCTTTCCGAAACTACCGATCTTCACATTTGAAAGAATTATAGCGGCCTGTGGTTCCTAGTCAAGATTGATCTCGGGAGCGCAAGTCCATACAGCGAGAAAGGTTGAGGCGAATTGCGCGAAAAAAAGGATGAGAAATGACGGCCCCGGCCGGGCAGAGGACGTCAGCGTGGATTTCCACGAAGCCGCCGTTTGCCGAAGAGCCGTGTACGCCCCAGACCGTGGTGTTCGACCTGCTTGCTACCGACTTCGTATTCGAGCAATTCAAGGATGCTGCGTTCCATCAGACGCCCTTCGGCGGAGACCATCTTGGTCGAGTGCGCTACGATGTGCCCGGGCACGCTGGGGCAGGAGACCTCCAACGTGATGGTCGTGACATCACCCTGGCGGTGCACCGTCTTCAGGTGGGCGGTCGGTTTGATTTCCGCCAGCACGCGATGCGGCATGTCGAATGCGACGACCTCGACATGCGCTTCATAGTTCGTATGGTTGCCGGTCGGATCGGTCGAGATCGTGTGGCGCTTGAGCACAAACGGCTCGACATTCGGCGAGAAATGCACGGTACTGGTCCAGACGCTTTTTTCGTCGGCCAGCGTTACCTGATGAATCTGCGTGGGAAATTCGTGGCCCCCAATCACGACTTTGCCGTCGCTCAATCGCCGGGTGTTGACGACTTGGTCCTCGGTCTCGTTGAACAGGCCCCGTTCAATCTGCCGGCTTGACGGCGGAAAGAGTTTGCCAGCCACTTCGAGCGTCACTTCTTCGTGGAGCGTGAAACGGTCCGCCGTGACCGCGGTCAGGGTGGTCTTGCGCTCGCGAACGGTCATCGATTCGAGTTTCCCGTCGCCGCCAAATACTTCCTTCGATATGCGAACTCGCTTCCACGATCCGATCCCGAAGCGGGACCAGGAATGATCCTCAATCCCGGTCGGCACGGGCGGTTCGGCATCCTGCGCCCCGGCCCAAGGCGATCCACCGCAAAGCGCGGCGCAGAGAACGACAAGCTGAATCAGGCGGCCGGAACGCCGGATCGCGGAGAGAGCGGAAAGTGGAAAGAACGAACCCATGGTTACGAGTTTAACTCAGCGACCCGCCCAAGATGTGGATTATGGGAAAAACTGCGGTGAAAAATCTTGATTCAAGGCGGGGAGTATATCACGTTCGGGCGCCGACGCCGATGCGGGCCCAGCGATCGGCGGAGGGCCACCAGCAGGTTGTCCCAGGTCCCGCCGTCGGCAGGCAGCCGGACGTTGGTTGGTCGATCCTTGCCGCCCGGCCGGATTGCCTCGGGGACCGCGTGACCTGCGGGATGGCGAGCGAACGCGCGCGGCACGTGACCTGGAGCGACGACATTACCGCCAGGCACCGTCGCCAGACGGCGATTCCTGGCTTCCCCCGTCCGGCGCCGGTGGCTGGTCGCCGGCACCCGCCGTCGGGCCTTCGCCGGCCGGTGGATTGGCCGCGGCCGCATCCAGGGCCTTGATCAACTGGGCGTCTTGATGCGGGAAGACCGTCCGCAGGTCGAACAGAAACCGATCTTGCGATACGCGTCCGAAGATTGCCGGCAACCCGTTCCGCATCCTGGCGGCAAATTCCGAGACGTTCCCTTTGGTGGGTGTGACCGCCACGCAGCAGGTGTCGATCTTCTGCGTGGGTACCGAGCCGCCTCCCAGGAAGGTGACGTCATCGACCGCATCGGCGGTGGCAATCCCATCGCAGGCGGCCATCTGGGGGGCCAGGCGTTGGGCCCGTTGGCGGAGGTTTTCGATGGGCGTGCCGAGCAGCATCAACAGCGGCACGGACAGCTCGGCGGTCTGAGGATCACGATACAGGCGCAAGGTCGCCGCCAAGGCGGCCAGTGTCAGCTTGCCGACCCGCATCGCGCGCATCATCGGGTGCTGCGATATTTTCTTGATCATGGCGCGCTTGCCCACGATGATTCCGCACTGCGGCCCGCCCAGCAGCTTGTCTCCACTGAACAGCACGACGTCCGCGCCCGCTCGAATACTGTCTGCCGCGATTGGTTCGTCGGCAACTCCGAACTTTGTCAGATCGACCAGGGCCCCGGAACCGATGTCGTCAATTACCGGCAAATGATGCTTGCGGCCGAGTGCCACCAGTTCGGCCGTCGTTACCGATTCGGTAAAGCCGACGACCCGGTAATTGCTGGTGTGAACATTCATCAGCGCAGCGGTTTCGTCTCCGATTGCGGACGCGTAGTCCGCGATACGCGTCTTGTTGGTGGTTCCCACTTCACGCAGTCGGGCGCCGCTGGCGGTCATCACGTCCGGTAGCCGGTAACTGCCGCCAATCTCAATCAATTGGCCGCGGGAGGCGATCACTTCGCGGCCGTGGGCCAACGCGGTCAACGTCAGCAATGTGGCGGCCGCGTTGTTGTTCGTCACGACCGCCGCCTCCGCGCCGGTCAGTTGCACGAGCAGGCTCTCCACCGCCAGCACGCGCTGCGACCGTTCTCCGCTCGCCAGGTCGACTTCCACGCTGGCATATCCCCGTCCAACGTCGCTCATCGCCTGAATCGCTTCGCCGGCCAGCGGCGCACGGCCCAGGCCCGTGTGCAACAGGATCCCGGTTGCGTTGATCACGGGCCGCAGCGCCGGTGTCTCGTCATTCTCGATCCATTCGGCAATCCGTTCGGCCAACTCGGCGGCCGAGGGGACATTGATTTCGGCGGCCGCGTTCTGAACGTCGTGGCGCAAGTCGCTCAAGAACTTCCGCACTCCGGAGACAACCACGCTGTGGCTGACCTGATCGACCATCTCTCTCAGCGGTGGGCTTTCCAGCAACTCGTTGACCGACGGGATATTTCGAAAGGGGTTTTGCATGGCTGAGACGTCCTCTCCGGGGGTTGCGTGAGGCGAAGGCAAATGGTGGCGGAAAGTCTCCGGTGGGCGAGACGGCTCACGGCCGCCGAGCAGCCAGGGAAGGTACCAGCCGGCGATCCACTTGTTGTGATCGGCAGCTTCGGTTCGCCGTTGATGTCCGTTCCCAGCCCATTTCATTTTCCCGCAACGGGTTTTGCGAGCTCTCTGCGTTGCCACCGTGATCGAACTTGGAATTCATTCCACTCTGCGGCAGACGTTGAGCTCACCGGGGCGATCGACTCAACCGGCCCAATCAATGGGAGACTTGTTGACTCTCGCCCAGCACCCGGACGTCGCCTTGTCGCTTCGTGAAGCCGACGCGGTCAAAGTGCTCGCAGAGCGGAACGGCATACTTTCGCGTCGTCTTCAGGATTTCTCGAATCTCACTCAGCGTCAAGCCGGTCGGATTGGCCAGGGGGTCGCGTAACGTCTCTCGCGCATCGCGTTCCGCCTCGGCGTGCAGATACAGTTCGCCGGTCAATTCGACAAGATCGCCATTGGCCGCGGCGAGCGCGAGCAGTTGTTCAACGGCTGCCTGGTTCCTGGTGGTCTGCTGCTGGCACTCTTTGAGGGTCGGTGCCTGGAGGCCGGCCTGCCGGAAGGTTTCGACCAGTTCATTGAGCAGCTTCTGTTCGTTCTGCGAGAGCTTCGGTCCGCGACCGACGAGGGCGACACCGGTGGGGCCGAATTTCAGCCGCTGGTCCGCTGCCATTTGCTTGAGACACGCCTGCAGGATGGCATCGTCCAAATACCGAAATCGGTTGGCGACCACGCCGCGCGCGAAGACGGTTCGCAGCGGGAATTCATCATGCAACTGGTCGAGCACGACAGCAATCCGGTCGCAAAGCTGCTGCAACACGCGTCGATGGACATGCAGGTTGCGCGTCGGTGACACGCGGATCTCACAGAGATCCTCTCGCGCCCGGAGCGTTTCCGCGGCCGCCTCGACGTCTTCGATCCCGGCCGTGCGGGCCAGGTCCTCCGGTTTCCAGTCTCGCAATCCGGAGAGATATAACGCCGCCGAGGCTCGTGCGGCGAGATCGGGCGATTTGGCCTGGGTCAGCATCTGCAAGGTTTCCGCGGTCGGCCTGCGGATCCGTTCGGCCGTCGGGTCGACGACTCGTCCCCCGCCGACCGTCAACACCGGCGACTCGGTGCGGATCACCAGAGGCTGTCCCCAGACGGTCACCGCCGGCTCACTGAGGTACAGTTGTCCGAACCCGGTTTCGCCAGGCAACAGTTGTTCCTTGTCGAGCAGGCGGACGGAGGTGAGCAGTTCTGCCGTGCCCACATGGACTCGGATTCGCGAGCGGGTCTTTAGCGGCCGCGGCGCAGAATCCAGCAAAGTCAGCTCGGCGGTCAGCAGCTTGCTGGGAACCAGGTGGCCCGCCGCGCACAGCTCCTGTCCCCGCCGAATCTGGTCGTGGTGGACGCCGCCCAGGTTGATGGCCGCCCGTTGACCCCGCTGGATTTCCTCGACAGCCCGGTCATGATTCTGGATGCCTCGGACACGCGCTTTGACCGTGCCCGGCTCGATAACCAGTTCCTCTCCGACCGCCACCCGTCCGCTGCTCACGCTGCCGGTGACCACGGTGCCGTGCCCGGCGATCGAAAAGGTGCGATCGATGGCCATCCGAAACGGTCCGTGCCGGCGCGCCATGCGACCGCTGGCGGCGACCCGTCGAGCTGCCTCCAGCAGGTGCGTTTTCAATTCGTCCAGGCCGGCGCCCGTGGCCGTGCTGGTGCGAACGATCGGTGATTGGGCGAGGAAGGTGTCTTCAACCAGGGCGCGGACCTCCTCTTCGACCAAATCGGCCCAGCCCGGATCCACCAGATCCGACTTGGTCAGGGCGATCACGCCCGCATCCAGGTCCAGCAGCCGCAAGATCTCGAGATGTTCCAGCGTTTGCGGTTTCACCGAGTCGTCAGCAGCGACGACCAATAAGGCAATGTCCATGCCGGTCGCTCCCGCCAGCATGTTGCGCACAAACCGCTCGTGGCCCGGCACATCCACAATACCCAGGCGAAAGTCATCCAGCAGCAGTTCGGCAAAACCGAGCTCAATGGTGATCCCCCGCCGTTTTTCTTCGGGGAGCCGGTCGGGGTCGACGCCGGTTAGCGCGCGAATCAGGCTCGATTTGCCGTGATCGATGTGGCCGGCGGTGCCGAGAATGAGATCCGTCGTCATAACCGGCTATTCTACTGTCCGGGAAGCCGATTGTGGTAGGTGGCGCCGGGTGAAGCGAGCCGGCATGCGGGCGCCATTCCCAAGGCCATCATGCTGCGCATGATGTGAGACTGACCAACGCCCGTGCGGCCGGTCCGTGATGTTGTTGACGAGCCGACAATCTTAAGCACGACTGGCTGCCAGCACGCGAGCATCAAGGGCTTTCTTATGGGGGCAGCCGTGATTCTCCCACCACGCCCGTGCCGATTCGCGCGTCCAGCGTTCCGGCGCCTGCTCGGCACACGCTTCCAGCGCAACATACAAGGCGGCGGCGGTTTGAAAGCGATCCTCGGGCTTCTTCGCCAGGCAACGCAGGACCACGTCACTCAGGTCTTCCGGAATGTCGGCGTCCAGGTCGCTTGGCGGCTGAGGCGTTTCGCTCATGTGGGCGGCCAAAATCCGCATTGGGTTGACTCCATCAAACGGAGGCTTTCCGGTCAGCAGGTAGTAGGCGACGGCGCCCAGAGCATAGATATCGCTGCGGGCGTCGGGGGCCTGGTCGCCGAAGGCCTGCTCGGGCGACATAAACAGGGGAGAACCGGTGATCCCGCCCTCTTGTGTGAGCTGCGAGTCCCCGTCCATCTCGACCAACGGTTTGGCCAGGCCGAAGTCGAGCAATTTCGCGACGTCATACACACCGCCCCGGTGAGCGGCGAAGATGTTTCCGGGTTTGATATCCCGATGAATCAGGTTGGCGTGGTGGGCTTCGCCCAAGGCGTCGCAAATCTGCAGCAAGAGGTAAATTGCGCGGACCGGCGGCAACGGCCCGTTCATCTCGACCAGCTCGCCGAGGTTCATTCCGGGCAAATATTCCATGACGTAATAAAAGGTCCCGTCGTCGGCCCGTCCGTAGTCGAAGATCTCGACCGTATTCCAATGGGTTAATTTCGCAGTCGCCTTCACCTCCCGCTCGAATCGCGCCAGCACGCGCGAGTCGCCCGTCTTTTCCCGACGAATCAGCTTGATGGCGCAGGGCCGTTTGAGCAGCACGTGCTCAGCCAGATAGACCTGTCCCATGCCGCCGGCGCCAATCTCCTGCTTGAGTTTGTATTGACCCAACTGTTTCGCTTCGAAGACCTGGCGGCGGAGCGAGCCGATGGTGTGAACCCCCCACACCGCGATCGAAGCACTGATCAGGATCACCGTCGCGTTCTCGAAGACGAATCCCTGGAAATCCGCATTCGCTTGAATCACCGCCTGAAACGATGGAGAGGCCAGCCAGAAGCCGATCAGCAGGACCACCGGACCGAGGGCCATCAGGCCGATCACGATCGCCGCCCGTCGCCAGGTGTTGGGGACGTACAGCGCATAGGTGAAGATCAGCAGGAGCCACATCGGGACGATCGATCTCAAGTAACCGGCTTGCGACGATTCAGTCAGGAACGACCAACTGAGAAACAGGAAGAAGACGCCGGAGCCACCGAACACCAAAAGCTCGGCGACCCGTACGTGCTTGCGGACCGTGGTGCACTGGGTGCACAGGCGGAGGCCGATCAGCCCGGTCAGCACCGTCACCGTCGCGTGTGCCGTCAAGAGGGACCAGTCCAGCCGTGTTTGGAACTGATCGAGCTGCCAGAGGCTACGCACCAGAAACGTCAGAAAGGCGGCAAACAGCAGTAGCGCGGCGATCCGCAGGCGATCACGGAGCAGTTCGTTGGTCTCTGCCGTCAGCTCGGGCGTGCTGCCCTGCACCAGGGCGACTGCATGGTGCGGCGCGGCAGGACGCGGGCTCTCAGCGACCTGCGAAGAGGAGTCCAGCGTGGGCGCGAATGACGACGCCGAGTTCCGTGTTTCCAAGGTTCCCCTCCTTTCAGCGCGGTGCTCGAGCGGATTCCCAGCGACGGTCGACTCGGACGGTGAGGAACCGGTCTGCGGCCAACAACCCGGCCGGCTGGGAGCACTCTACAGTTTGGCGCCCACTCGGCTCGAGCACCAGATGCCTTCCCAGCCGATCGACGCGGCCCGAGCCGCAACGGCAGCCAGCCCCCAGAACAGAACTGGCATGGCCTGCATCAAGAATCCAACGGGGCCAGCGAGAAGAAGATCGCGCCTGCGCACTCGACCCGCTTCCACGGCGAGACGCAACGATGCGTTCGCAGAGCCACCGTCCGGCAACGGTAGCGAGCCCCGATACCGTTCAATTGGATTCCGCACTTCCGTAGGTCATGCTTTGCGTGACATTCCGTCCTGGCAGAAACGTTGCGGATGCTCGTGGACTTCGTTAACGCCTTGTCAGTCGACCCGTATCGGATGCGATCATCCGATACGACTTGAACAGCATTGTGATTGTAGCCAGCCCAGATGATTCATGAGCCCGATTTGATTCAGTGCAAGTCGCTGTGCCGCAATCGTTTGCGGTGAACTTACCCAACGCGCCGCGCCGCCGGAACGCGTTGGCGTCCGGTTTGCTCGGCGATCGACGGAACCGGGGCGAACGCCCCACGGCTAATGAATCATCCGCGTTAATGAATCATCCGCGTTACTGCATCATCCGCGCTACAAGGCTTGGATCAGATGTCGCTTTACAAATGAGTCAAGTTTGAGCGACCAACGGGAGCGGACTAACATGCCGCGAGCGTCAGCTCGCTATTGGTCCGAGGCCCTGCCTCGCTAGTAGTATCTCGGCCGGTCCAGCCGGAGAAAGTCGCTGGCGCTGTTGATCTCTTTCTTTTCCTCGGCGTCCGGCTTCGACTTCGACCAGGGAAAGCTGAAGCCATTGCTGGCGGATGCCTCGCGAACCGGCGTGCTCGACCGCGAGCGGTTGGTGCGTGCCGCGTGCCGCGATCCGGAACCGCTGGGCGGACCTGGGGCGACCGGCACCGAAGCCGTTTCGTTGGCCCACGGCATGAGCGTTGACTTGGCCTTCCCGAAGAAACTCTTGGTACCGCGACTGAATCGGCCCAACACGGACGAGGCGGACGAACGCGAGGAACGGCGCTGTGGCGACGTTTGCGCGGTGCGGGAACGTGAACCCGTTGCGGATCGCTCCGTCGTTGCCGAACCGTCCTCGTCGCCGCCAAGGTTGGGAAGGTCAAACTTGGGGAGCTTCGGCTTGGGAAGCGAAAACGAACTCGGCCGATCCTCCGCCGGCTGGTCGCTCAGCGTAGCCCGTACGGGAGGCTCGGCGCGGTCCGCTGCCGGAGATTTCTTGAACGGGTTGGGGATCGTGGGGAACTTGAAGCCATCCGCGGATGCCGGGGCACAGAGCGTGGCCACGATCAGGCAGCCGAGTGTCGCGGCGGGAATATGTTGTTTCATCATTTTGCTCCTTGTGGCGAGCGACGAAGGAACGAGTTATCAAAAACTTCCGGGACGCAGGCGAATTGAGACCATCGTGCTTTCGCCCTTCCCAACGTCATGCCGTGCATGACGATGTGCGGTCTGCAACCGTCCAGGAACGGCCCGACATCCGGTTTGCTTCCGCTGGTCGCATGCGATTCAACGTGCGCTTCACACGTCCGTGTCATGTTGCCCGGGGCCGATGTCAGTACCGATTGTTGGCCGGGTTGGCGACGGTCCGCGTGCCACCAGGAGCCGTGGGTCCGCTGAGTGCCCCGCCCGCCTGCTGGCTCAACGCCGCGACACGTTCCGCGACCGCCGTTTGGAAGTGATTCAGATCAAGCGAGCGCTGGTAGTTCGTCAATGCTTGCTCGATGTCTCCCGATTCTTCGCGGATGTGGCCCAACGCAGCCCAGGCCCGGTAGTTGTTTTGATCGAGCCCGACGGCCTGGTTCAAATGCAGCTTGGCCGTCTCCAGGTCACCGGATTCCTGGTACAGGCGAGCCAATTCGACTTGCGCGTCGGCCAGCTTTGGTTGTGCTGTTGCCCAGTTGTTGAGGAACGCGAAGGCCCGGTCGGTGCGGCCTGTTTCTTTAAGCAGTACGGCGAGTCCGCGGTGGCAGTCGACGTGGTTCTCGTCAATATCCAAACACTGGTTGTACAGTTTCTCTGCGTCCGCCAGCATCTTCTTGTCTTTCTTCGACGCTCCCATCCGGTGCATCGATGCGGCCATGTTGTAATACGCGTCTGCATTGGTCGGGTCGGTTACGATGGCTTGCTGGAATTTCTCCATCGCGGGCTGAAATTGCCCCTGCTGAAACAGACGTACTCCCTGTTGATTCTGGCCGTCCGCAGCCATCTGGCAGCCGGAGACTGACAACAGTAGACCCACCACCAGGAGCTGTATCGGGCGAGGATGGGGATTCCGAATGGCCATGCCACAGCGGCCCGAAGTCGCGATCTTTGTCCAGCAGTCCACAGCGGAATGCCTCGCATGTATTGAGGAGGTGACGAATTTGCCCGGCGCCGAGCATCCGACGACGTTGCGCGAATGACCACCGGGGGATTGCCGCTTGAGAAAGAAGTGCACGGCGAATCGCGGCGGAAGGTAGCGAATCGGGCAACCCGCGGCAAGGTCGAATTAAGACCGGTGTTCGTCCGCGCGCTGCCGCCGGGTGCGCCGGAACGGTCCGGGTGAGGTTGGTCAAGTCGTGTTCTCTAAAGCGGTTACGTCGGCACCTTTAGTGGCCGCTCGAATTGGGGCCGAATTTGGCGAACAAATTGCCCCCGACCCGCGTCCTAAGGTTAGCTGACATGCGTCAGTTCGCGGGCAAGGGAACGGGCCGCGTTGGACACGCAGGGAATTGCTTGGACTCCGGATAGGGAGGTATCCCATGCCCAACGAATCCCAGAATCAAAAAAACAAGCTCATCTTGACCGGCGTGAACACGGCAGGACGGATTCACGTCGAAACCGAAGCGTTCTTCGAGCTCAGCTTCTGGCTGGCGGAGGAACTGGAAGACCTGGTCGCCCGCTGGGCACACATCGGGCCGCAACCCGGTCGCCACCAAACCTCGCGGCAAGGCCTGCCCGTCTGACCCGGCGCTGTATCGTGACCCGGCGCTGTATTGTCAAACGTCGCTTTGCTGGCCAAGCGATGGCCGGTGGCGTGGTCTTGCGCGTGTCCGGAACACGTTCCACCAATGCCGTCGCTCAGACGCGCGGGATGTCGTCGCCGGCCTGGTTCCGCCGTTTGCCAGACCGCATGACGGCAGGTTCAGCACGATGTTCGGAACGACGAACGAACGTCGGCTCCGAGGCGTCGGTCGCGACCGTCTGGCGACGTTGGGGCAGCGATTGATGGCCCGTTCCTCAGGGGCCCCGTTCCTCAGGGGCCCCGTTCCTCAGGGGCCCAGCAGCCAGGTTACCGCCGCTTCCACCTGCCCGGCCTGGTTGGCAAAGAGGGTGAGATGGTCTTCGCCCTCGGCAGCCTGATAGGCCGCCCGGACTACGTCCGGGCCCGTCTCGCCTTCATCGGCGATCCAGGCAGGGGCTGGTGCCGCCACGGCCAACATCCCCGGCAGGTCGAAGTAGCGGGCCCCGCCCGGCAGGAATTCCGGCGCATGAATCTGCTGGACCTGGGCGAAGCGAAACCCGTCCGTCGCCACCGCCAGCCGCCCGACTGCGTCACGCGCCTGAGCGCGTGCGGCCACCGCCCAGGCGGCCGGTTCGGCGCCGAGCCCCACCAGGTCGACTCGGCGGGGCGTGGTTTCATGGTTCAGGGCAAATCCAATCACCGATAGAACGTCATGCACCCGGTGGGCGAAGACGGTCCGGTTGTAGCCGAACGTATAGGCGGCCGCTTCGCGCGTGTTGTTGACACGGCCCGTTTGCCGCAGCGGTCCCCCGTCTTCCAGGAACTCGCCCTGGTACAGCAGGTCGACGCCGACGACCGCCGCGCCGCCGCTCAGTAGGCGAGCCACCGGCGCGGTCGGTTGATTCTGACCATCCAACAAGCCGGCCTTGCCGCGGTCCGTCAGCCAGATGACGACCTGCCCTTCCCACGACTTCGGGTATAGGAACGCAATGGGCAATGCTTCGCCCCGCGGCACGTTCCGAAGCAACCCCATCATGTGCAAGTAGTCGCCCTCATCCTCTTTGTAGTTCTGATCGTAAACCAGGTCGGCCGCGTCCGGCAGTTCGCGTCCAATGAGGACGTCGAGGGCCCCGCCAACCAGTTCACGAAATTTGCGTCCCGTTTCGGCGTCGCGGGGAACCAGCGCCTGCAACTGGCGCTGTGTATCGGCGTGCCACCAGGCCAGCAGTTCCCGTTCGAACTGCGGGCCCTTGGCGGGACGGGCGTCGGCGCCGGCCCACACGGTCATTTCGTCGGTCGAGAGCCGGCGATAATCACGCTCGACAATCGGCTCGTCGATCTCCAGCCCCAGGTGACGATTGAACCAGTGGTACATGGCGTGTCGCGAAACGGAATTGTAGTTGTGTCCAAACTCGGTCCTCGAGATCAACATCACGTCGTCCGCTTGGCCGACCAGGCGGTAGTGTTCGCGCAATTCCGGGAAGCCCTTGGTGGCCATCCGGCCGGTCCAGTCGTTGGCTGCGGAGAGCCCCAGCGGTTTCGGCGCGAAGAGGGCTGCGAATTCGACATTCCCGGTCCCCACGCGCAAGCCGCAGGCATTTTCGCAGGTACAGCCCCCTTGCATTTCGGTGGAGACCATCACTGCGGGAAAGGCGACGTCCACGCGCGGGTCGACGGCACCCAGAATGAACGTCTGCGTGCCGCCCCCGCTGGCCCCTGTGACGGCCAGCCGCTGCGAGTCGACGTCGGCAAGTTGGCTGATGAAGTCAAGTGCTCGAATCGAATTCCAGGTCTGCAGTCCCATCACCGAATGGCCGTGTGATTCCGCCTGGGGGCTGAACAGTCCCCAGCCTTCGGCCCGGTTCATGGCCGGACGCTGTTGGGCAAACCGGTGCGCCACCTGGTAGCTGATCTGGGTGCTGTCGGCGTAGCCAATCATGTCATAGTGGAAGACGACGCAACCCATCCGGGCCAATTGGACGCACCGCGCCTGGAGCGGGCTGCGGCCTCCTTCTTCAAACTGTTCGGCGCCTTGGGAGATCTCCTGGCGGACCTTGTCGACCCCGGTATCGTAGAACCGTCCGTTGGCCCAGTGTCCGTGGGGGCAAAGCACTCCCGGCCCCGGGCCCGTCGCATGTTTGGGCCGGTACAGGCTACCCGTCACAAAGAACCCCGGCATGCTCTCGAAGTAGACGCGATCGACCGTGTAGTCGTCTCGGTCGACGCGACCGTGGATGACCGGGTTGAGCGGAGTCCGCGTCGGCATGGGCCAGAGTCCCAGCGAGACCAGAATCTGCCGCCGCACGCGCTCGGCACGCCGCTGCCAGGCGGCGGTAGAGTCGGCCGGCGTGAAGGGGAAGTCGCCATTCAGATCGCGTAGAGGTTGAAGCCGTTGATCCTCCGGAACCTGCCCCGCCGGCAACACCCGGGGGGGCTCGGCTGCGACCGCGGTCGCCGTAAAGAGGGCTCCCAGGCAACTCGGGCCGAGACAACTGAGGTAGAGCACGCCGAAAGCGAATCGGCGGCGGAGGGTACAATCGATCATTGGCGGGTCCTCGATCCAGTGAGTCGCAGGGTCTATGATGTGGCGACCGTTGAGATCGCCCCGTCCGGTCAGCAAGCAGGAGTCAGCCCGCACCGGAGATGCTCCAGCGTACCAAGGGAAAATTGACACTCAACGGGTTTCTGGACCAAAGTTCTCGCCACGATGGAAACGCGATGATGGAACCGGACGAACGGGCGGCATGGGATGCAGCCGAACACGACGACGAACCGGAGCATTGGGAAGCGTGGCCAGCGTGCCCGAACTGCAGGGAACGTCGCCAGGCGGTCTGCCCGATCTGCGAGACGGCGGGAACCGAATTCCCGCTGGCCGAATGGATTCCGACGGCGCCCCTCATTCAACTGGGCGGCGCCGGCGAGGAAGACGAGGTCGTGGGCACACCGCCGTTGATGCTCATGTGCACGACCTGCGACGAAGCATTCGCACCCAACTTTTACGAGCGGTGCGAACACTGTGGCTACGATTTCACATCGGGCGTGGTCATCGAGGCTCCCGAACCGGAAGAACTGAACCTGCGGATGCTTGTCGTGCTGGGTTTGCTGGTCGCGGTGACGGTGGGGCTGATTGTTTTCTTCAGCTTCGTTTTGCGGTAGTCCGGATGATCCAGCAACGAACAGCCATTCAGTCCAAGTCGCTGTGGCCCAATCGTTTGTGGTGACCCTACGCAAAGCGCCTCGCATATCAGCCAGCACGCGTTCGTGTTCGGATTGCTCGGCGATCAACGGAACCGGGGCAAACGCCCGACGGCTGATGAATCCTGGCGCGATCCTGCTTCGGTCGCCAGCAACCCGCCTCGCTCGCCACACCCCCGGGATCCCTGGATCTTTCGGTGGGTCCCGGTCAACGTTGCGGGGACGTTGGCCGTTCCGTCTGGAGAGCGAAAGGCCGTTGTTGACCGCGCCATCTGCTGACATCGAACACGCCCGGTCCCATCGTGACCCGGATCGCGCCGTCGCGATCGGTGTGGAGCACACGCGCACCCGCGGCGGCGAACTCCTGGCAGACTGCGGCGCTCTCATGCGCGTGGCCACCACTGATGACGACCCACTCCGGTTGCGACCAGGCGGCAAACTGCCGGGGTCGGCTGCGCGGCGATCCGTGGTGAGCCGCCATCAGCAGGTCGTCGTCTGAGCGTGGGCCGGCGAGCAGCCGTTCCAGGCCGGGAGACTCGAGGTCACCCGGCAGAAGAATCGAGCGTCCGGCGTACTCGATCCGCAGCACGATGCTGTTCGCGTTGTCGGTGCCTTCGACACCCGTTCGGGGCGGATGTAACACCTCAAGCCGGACGCCATCGTCGGTCTCGATCTGCTGATCAGCCGCAATGACCTGCAATGGGACGCCCGCCCGGTTGATCGCACCTTGCAGCGCTGCCAGCGCCGCGGACGGCTGCCGAAACATCGTGGGAGAGACCAGGATCGATCCCACGGGGAACTCTTCAAGCAACTTGGGGATCGCATTGTAGTGGTCCGCATCCGCGTGCGAAATGATGATCGCGTGCAGCCGGCGAATGCCCTGGGCGCGGAGGGTTGATGTGATCGGCAGACTGGCTCCCGCCGGGCGACCCAGACAACCGGCGTCGTAGAGGAGCGTGCGGCCGTCCGGCAGCTCAAGCAAGACGCTTGTGCCGTGCCCCACGGCAATGAACGTGCAGACCAGCGAGCCGTGCGGGGGCCCATTCCCGAGCCAACCGTCAGCTGGCAGGCTGCGGCCGCCGGTCAGGCAAAATCCCAGGGTGATCCATCCGAGCATCCCAGCCAGCGTCCACTTCCAAGGTGGTCGGCTGGATGGGCGCATCTGAACGAGCGACAGGGCGACGTAGAAGGTGACGACCCACCAGAGAGGCGGCCGGCGAACCCAGAAATGATTGCCCGGCAGGGAGGCTGCCACCTCGATGCAGGTTTGGATGAGGTCCAGGTTGATGTCGCAGATCGTTCCGCAGAGGGCAGCGAGCGGCGGCACGAGCCATCCGCAGATCAATACGCCAAAGCCGGCAAACAACGCTACCGCCATCGGCAACCAGACGACGGGATTCACCAGCAGCGCGATGGGTGTCACGAGCTGAAAGTGGTACATGACCAAGGGGAGTGCCGTCACCCAAATCGCGGCCGACGTCAGCCAGAGCTGGCCGGCGCTCCGTATCAGACGCCGTACCCCGCGCCGCCACCAGGGCCGCGCC
Source organism: bacterium (assembly GCA_030430075.1). Lineage (GTDB taxonomy): Bacteria > Planctomycetota > Planctomycetia > Pirellulales > Pirellulaceae > ARS98. The sequence continues at coordinate 40,106 of JAUIGN010000022.1, read as the reverse complement.
TGGGCGATCAGCCGCCGCAGCGGGTCGACCGGTTCGACACCACCAAGCCAAATGCGGCTGGTCCGAGCCAGCGTCGCCACGGCCAGAAACGACAGTTGCGTACCCGCCTCGAATACGTGTGCGGGGTTGACTGCCAACACCACCAGTGCGGCCAGCGCCAACGTGTTCAGACCGCTCGCCGGGCGACCGCCCAGTCGCGCCCCGCACGCGGTGCAGATCAGGATCGCGGCCCGCAACACCGGCGGTCGAGCATCCGTCACGAGGGCATAAACCAGGGTGAGTCCGATGGCGACCAACAACGTTCGCCGCCGAGGAAGTCGGCAGGCGCGAGCGACGACCCAGAAACCGAATGCCAGAATGCCGAGATGCAGCCCGGAGATCGCCAGCAAGTGGACCGTTCCGGTGCGGAAGAACTCGTCCGCCCGGTCCCGGTCGACCTGCTCACGCTCACCGAGCAGCACAGCGGATGCGAGCCCCGCATTGCGATGATCGATGTGGCGCCGTAGCAACCGGGTGCCCGCATGGCGGAGGCGATTGAGCCAACCCCGCAACGACACGCCGGATCGCCGTTGGAGGATCTGAACGCAGGCCGGGTGGCTGGCGTGCAGGTGGCAGAGGCTGCCGCGACTGCGCTGCCAGGCGGCGTAATTGAACTCGCCCGGGTTGCGCGGCGTCGTGGTGGACATGAGGGCGGCCCAGATCTGCAGGCGGTCACCGGGCCGCACGCCCGGCAGGTGACCCGCCACCGTCAGCCGAACCCGCCCCCTCGCTGGACGCCAATCGGCACCGTCGCGGATTGCTTCGATCCGCAGGGCGAGGTGCGAGCGGTCACCCTTGGAAAATGTTTCCAGTGGGTCTGGCGGTGGAGCGGGCTGGACCCGGGGCGCCGTTGCCGCCACGCCGACGACGCAGACCGGAACTGGTTCCGGTGTCGCCTGGAAGCCGATGTCGTCGCCGCGAAACAGGCTCCAACGGAAATGGTGCCAGGCCCCACCGACCGCGATGACACCCATCACGACGCAAATCGTGGCGTGGCGTCCCGAACCGCGGCGGCTCCACAGTAGGCCGGCAGAAATTGCGACGCCTCCACCCACGAGCCAGCCGGACAGTGGGAACGCCAGGTAGCGGTCGAGCACGATTCCGGATACTGCTGCCAGGCAGCACAGTACCAGGGGTTGCCGAGCGACGGGCGGTGGCGAGGATGGCAAGGATCGATCCATGCCAACGAACGTACCGGGTGGTCGTCGGCGACGCAGGCCGTTACAGTTTCACTTACCGGTAAGTGAGCAGGTGGCCGGAGCGTGGTCTGCGTCGCCGGAGAGCCCCATTCCTTGGCAGCGCTGCGTCCTTGGAATGCCTGCGGCGGGGCCCGAGCGTCTGCCGCGGTTGAGGGCAAGCCGTCGCCGTCCGGCAGGCCCTGCTGGCGACAACCGCTGGGCGACCTGCGCCCGCGCTGCCGCCGCCAACCGTCTTCGTTGTCGCAACGTCCGAAAAGGAAGGTCATGAAAGCGAATCCCTTGCTGCAACTCGTCATTGGTTCCCTCCTTTTATCCCTCCTATGTGGGCTCCTTGAAGCACAGGAAAAGACTCCCCTGAGCTATCCTCCGACCAAACGTGTCGATCAGACCGACGACTACCATGGGACGCTCGTCGCCGACCCTTACCGCTGGCTTGAAGAGACCGACAGTCAAGCGACGAAGGCGTGGATCGAGGCGCAGAACGCCGTGACCAATCGCTATCTGGAGAGTATCCCGCAGCGCAAGGCGATCGAGGAACGCATGACGCAGCTCTGGGATTACGAGTCGTTTGGGCTGCCGGTGCAGCGTCAGGGGCGTTACTTCTTCTCCCGCAACTCGGGCCTGCAAAACCAGAGTGTGCTGTACGTTGCCGAATCGCTGCAGGCCACGCCGCGACAACTGATCGACCCCAATGCCTGGGCCGACGACGGCACCGTCGCCCTGGCCGGGTGGGTCCCCAGTGAGGACGGCAAGCTGCTGGCGTACGGGCTCGCCGCTGCCGGTTCGGACTGGCGCGAGTGGAAATTCAAGGACGTCGCGACCGGCAAGGACCTGGAAGACCATCTTCGCTGGGTCAAGTTCTCCGGCGTCTCGTGGAGCAAGGATGGTTCCGGCATTTATTACAGCCGGTACGATGAACCGGAGGAGGGTGACGAATTCACCGGCGTCAATCACTTTCAGAAACTCTACTATCACAAAATCGGCGAACCCCAGGAGCAGGACCAGCTTGTCTACGAGCGACCGGATCAGAAGGAGTGGGGCTTCGGGGGCTCGGTCACGGAAGACGGCCAGTTCCTGATCATCAGTGTCTGGCGCGGTTCCGAATCCAAGAACCAGTTGTTCTATCGAGATCTCAGCAGGCCGGATTCGCCGGTGGTCGAATTGATCACAGGCTTTGAATACGAATACGAATTTATCGGCAATGAGGGACGTACCTTCTGGTTGAACACCGATGATGGAGCGCCGATGCGGCGTGTCATCGCCATTGATCTCGACCATCCGGAGAAGGCGGATTGGCGGGAGGTCATTCCCGAAGATGACGCTGTGCTGCGCGGCGTCGGCCTGGTTGGAGACCACTTCCTGGCCAGTTATCTCCGCAACGCGGCGACCCAGGTCAAGGTGTTTGACTTGGATGGTGAGATGGTTCGCGAAGTGCCGCTGCCCGCCCTGGGCTCGGCCAATGGTTTCGGCGGACGACGGGCCGATCGGGAAACGTTCTACTCGTTCACGAACTATGCCACGCCGTCAACCATTTATCGATACGACGTGCAAACAGGTGAGCGCACGATCTTTCGGCAACCGCAGGTGGACTTCGATCCGGCCGACTACGTGACGCGGCAGGTTTTTCTGCCCAGCCGTGATGGGACGCGGATTCCCATGTTCATCAGCCACCGCAAGGGACTCAAGAAGACCGGCGATCGACCGACGATTCTTTATGGGTACGGTGGTTTCGATATCCCGATCACACCCGGGTTCTCTGTTTCCAACCTGGTCTGGATGGAGATGGGCGGCATCTACGCCGTCGCCAACCTGCGTGGAGGCGGGGAGTTCGGCCGTGCCTGGCATGAAGCCGGGATGCTGGACAACAAGCAGAACGTATTCGATGACTTTATCGCGGCGGGCGAGTGGTTGATTGAAAACCACTACACGTCGACGCCCAAGTTGGCGATTAGCGGCCGCAGCAACGGCGGTTTGCTGGTCGGTGCCTGCCTCACGCAACGACCGGATCTGTATGGTGCCGCCCTCCCCGCCGTGGGCGTGATGGACATGCTCCGGTACCACAAGTTCACCATCGGTTGGGCGTGGGTCGGCGAATACGGCTCCTCGGACAATCCCGATCAGTTTGCCAATTTGATCAAGTTCTCACCCTTGCACACGCTCCGCCCAGGGACCGCTTACCCGGCAACCCTCGTTACGACGGCCGATCACGATGATCGCGTGGTGCCGGGCCACAGCTTCAAATTCGCAGCAGCGCTGCAGGCGGCCCAGGCGGGCGATCAGCCGACGCTCATCCGGATCGAAACCAAGGCGGGACACGGCGCGGGGACACCCACATCGAAGCGAATCGAGGCGGCCACGGACGTGCTGGCATTCCTCGTCAAGGCGTTGGAAATGGACGACTGAGGGGCCGCCGTGCCCTCAAACTGCCGGCCAGCACGGCCAGATTGCGTAATGTTACCCTCTTCTGGAGGGTGTTGCGTGGTGGGAGGCCGTTTGGTTCAGGGGGATTCGTCACGATTTTTCTAGACAATTTAGTTCGCCCGTGGGGGGCTGGAATCTTCCCCCCGCAAATGGTAGTCTGTGCCGGCTGTCGGGGTTATAAGTGGGCTGACTCCAACACAGAGTAACACACCGCGTGGAATCGTCACCGCTTCCAACGTCTTGTGTCGGTGCCCGCCGTATTTGGCGACGGCGGGCCACACCAGCTCGCCGCGAGCTCGCGCTGCCGGCGTTTCTATGCTTTCCCCACGCCCCTGTTCTTCCCAACCCGGTTCGTGTCTGCGCCCCGTCGATCAAGCCATCACGGGGGTCGTTGCTTGCCGTCACGAACGCACCAACCGATCAAGGATCCTGCCATGAAGACTGCGCGCGACATGACACGCAACCAACGTATGCACCGTCGTCATCAGACTGCCTTGCGTAAGGCCCGTCGTCGTCGTTTTCTGCACGTCGAGTCACTCGAAGATCGTCGATTGCTGGCCTATGACGTGTCCTTGGACGGAAGCGGGCTATTGACGATCAGCGAAGCGACGCCCGGCGACGATGGGCTGCTCGACATCTCACAATCCGGCGGGATCTATACGATTGCCGATACCGGTGGGATCACATTCAATCCGGCGACCGGCGCCGGGGCGGGGGCGATCACCAATAGCGGGACCAGCATCCAAGTGGCGCTGGCAGCAGTCGCCCAGATTGATGTGGAGATGGGAACCGGCGACGATGCGTTAACCACGAACACTGCGGACGTGGTGGCGGCGGACCCGTTCTTCACGTTTGCCGGATTCAGTTTCAATCAAACCTTTACGCCGGACCAGGCGACCTTGCTGCCTGCCGGTCCGCTGGTCGGCGGACAGGGCGTGTCGATCGATAGCGGCCACGACGGCCCCACGGGGTCGGTGGCGTTTCCGTTGGACGATACGGGATTCGACGAATCGCTGTCCGTGGGACGGCAGTTAGGGCTGGCCGGCAGCGGGACCGTGGCGGTCAACCTGCCGACCGGCAACAACGGCACGCAAGTGCGGTCGGGGATTGAGTTCTCCTGGTCGGGCGGCCAGACGTTGACCAATACCGCCGGCAATGACTTTGTCATCTATTCGTCGTCCAGCAACCCGACCGGGCCGGATGGCTTCATGGTCCAGGTTCACGAAGACGGCGGTGGTTGGGGCCCCTGGATTTACCAACCGACGGACGCCCGCGAGACCTACGTTGGGGCGGCGACCGCGGTATCTTCGATATCGGTGGAAACTTCACAGCGGAGATCTTCCTGTTCGATTCCGATGGAAATCTTCTGGCGGGCGACTCCAGCTCGATTGACGTGACGTTCGGCAGCAGCGGCACGTTCGTCATCGGCGTCGGCAAGTTCGACTCGTTCAACAGCAGCGGCTCGGTTGCCGGCACGCCGCCCGCGAGCGGGGACAGCTACACGCTGAACATGTCCGTTGCCAATCACGCGACGGTTGGCGACGACACGTTCAATATTCAGGCCAGCACACCCGCGGACGTGGTGACCGTGCTGGACGGAAACCAGGAACAGGACCTGTTCGTCTTCAGCGATGCGGTTGTGCTGACCGGCACGATTGACGGAGGGACCGAGGACGATCTGATCGACTGGTCGGCCGTGGCGGGGCCGTTGACGGTCACCCTGGACACCCACGGTGCCCTGGATGGCTTCAGCGGCGATCAAACCACGACCATTGCCCAAGGCGGAGCGGCCGACGGCTTTCACAATATCGACGCCATCCGCGGGACGGCGGCCAGTGATACGCTCGAACAGAATATCGCCGCGGATCGTACCCATTGGGACATTGGCGGCATGGTCAGCGGCTATGGCCCGTTTGGATCGGGCGGCTTGGTGCTGAGCGACAGTCTCGCGGATGCGGGTGTGCTGATCTCCGACGAAGCGGGATTGAGTCCGACGGGCAACGCCAACCTGATCGGGCGGGCAGAGAACGATCCGCTCTTCGCCCCAAATCCCCCGCAGCCCAACCCGATCGTGCCGGATGCACCGATCGAGGATGACCTGGCATTCACTAGTTTCGAGAACCTGATCGGTGCGGAGAGTGCGGACGACCGCTTCGATTTCCGCGCCGGAGCATCGATCAGTGGCGATCTCGACGGTCGCGGCAGCGACGTCCACGGTGATAGCCTTGATCTGCGCGACTATGTCTCCGCGGTCGTGGTCAATCTCGGCTCGCCGAATCAGTCGGCCCGGAGCGCGCTGGGCATCGTCGGCAACCTCGTGCCCGGCGTCGGAAGTGACGTGGGCAATTCGATTGAAAACGTGTTTGGCGGTGTTGCTTCCGATACGATTGTCGGCGATCAGGCGGACAACATCCTGGGCGATGGGCCCGGCGACGACATGCTGGACGGCGGTTGGTGGGAAACCGGTGTGGCGAGTCCCGAGCATCCCGCGCCTGAGGATGATCCCTCCGGCAACGACATCTTCCGACTGGAGCCGGGTGCGGCGCCTGACGGCAGCGGGCCGAGCAGCGACGTGCTGACCGATCTGAACGGTAACGACACGGTCGATTTCCGCTTTGCGGATTCGAATGTGATGATCGACCTGGACCTGCTGGATACGCCGATGGACGTCTTCGGTGCCATTGCGTCCGGCCAACTTGTGACCCTGGCGCACCGGGCCGATCAGGTACAGATCAGTCCCAGCATGTTCGAGAACGTGGTCGGTAGCCAGTTCAACGACATTATCTACATCGATCCGCTGGCGTTCGGTGGTGACTCGCCCGAAAACGGCTCACCGGTCGCTCGCCACGTGGACGGCAACGATCCGTTCGTGGGCGGACCGGATGATGGTCATGCGCCGGACCCGGGGCAACCGATACCGCCCGGTGACGCGATGCATTTCGAGGCCTTCGGCAACACGATCCTCGACACGGGCTTCTCGATTACCGCGGCCGGGATCGGTACCGTGACGCACGAGAGCATCGAAACGCCCAACGCGGTCAACCAGGCACCGCGAACCGTGAGCAGCGCCAGTGCATCCTTCGTCGAGAAACCGATTACGGCGGTCGACAATATTGGTCCCGACAGCCATTGGATTCCAGCCACGGCCGCCAGCGGCGACTACCTGTTCCATTATCCTCAGATTGGTGCGACGCCGAATACGGCAAGCTGGTACTTCCACGGGATTCAGCCCGGCAGGTACCAGGTGTCCGTTACCTATCCCGGCAACGGGGGTGCCGCCGTTGCCACCGATGCCCCATTCTCGGTGTTTGACGACACGTTCAAGTTGTCGACGGTCGATATCAATCAGCGGATGGCTCCCAACGACTTCCAGCAGGAGGGCGTTTTTTGGGAGACGCTGGGCGTCTTCGATTTCACCAGTCATACCGCGTTGGTCCAGCTCAGTGATCGGGCCAACGGGCAAGTGCTGGCCGACCGGGTGCGATTGGAGCGGTTTACTCCCGGGCCGGAACTGACCGTGCTCAGCGGGTCAACGGCGGTCAACGACGGTGTCAGCTTCGTCAACCTGGAAACGACGGTCGGTAAGGCGCGGACGCAGGCATTCACGATCAAGAACACCGGCAACATGCCGCTGCTGATCAACGACATCGATTTGGCGGTGCCGGGGAGCGATCCCCGCGTGGCTCCGCCGAATATGACCTTGTCTCTGCCGACCAGTCCCAGCTTCGGGACGCCGGAAGTCGTGGCTCCGGGCGGCACCTACACGTTCAGTGTCACCCTCAATGCGCTACAGGATCCTTTCGGTGGGGATCCGAACCGGGACGGTCATGGCGACTTCCCGGCGGAACTCCGCATCTTCAGCAACGACCTGGATGAAGCGGTCATGGCGAAGCCGGGCCAGGGGCTGAACCCGGATCCGGACAACGATCCCGCCACCGCGATCGACCCGTTCACGGTGCAGTTGCGGGGCGTGGTCAGCAACCGTTCGATTATCGACAACGGCGACAGCGGGTTCCAGCTAATCGGAACCTGGCCCGGGGTGTCGGGGAATGGCTACCAGGGAGACCAGGTCGCAACCAAGGCCGACTCGTCCGGCAATCGAGCCCGCTGGACCTTCAACAACCTGCCTGATGGTACGTATCGCGTGTCGACCACCTGGGCCGCCACCCCGCAGTTCGTTGGTGACCCTGTCGCTCCCTACCTGGTGAGCGACATCAACGGCACGATCGGCGGAACCACGCTCAATCAGTCCGTGACGACCGGGGCGACCCCCGGCAGCTTTGCGGACGCGGGGGTCTCCTGGGTCGATCTCGGTGGGCCCTACGCGGTGACCGGTGGGAAGATTGTCGTCGAACTGTTAGACACGGGAACCCTGCCGAATCGCTGGGTATTGGCGGATGCGGTGCGGGTCGAGCGACTCTTGGCAGACGACGCCTCCATCCCGTTCACGACAAATCGTCCCGACATCACCGTTGAAGACGGCGGTCAGAACGTGGCGGATGATACGGGAGTGGTCGACTTCGGCAGTACGTGGCCGGGGATGCCGCAGACAAAGACCCTGACGATCCGGAACGACGGCGGCGCCGACCTGGTGGTGCGCGAGCCCGTTGCGATTCCGGCCGGCTTTACGTTGTTGGACTTCCCTGCCCTGCCAGCCGGCGATCCGCGTACGGCGCCGTTGCTGCCGACGGGCAGTGAGGAATTCACGTTGGAGCCGGGCGAGTCAATGACGATTCGCGTGCGGCTCGATGCCGGCTATCCGGGAGACTTCGACGGCGAAATCTCGTTCCCGACCGGCGACACGCTGAGTGCGATGCCGGCGACCGTCGATCCGGACGAGACACCGTTCAACTTCCGCCTCACCGGCGAGGTCAGCCGCTGGGACCTGATTGACGACGAAGATACCGTGGGCTTCGCCGAGTCGAATTTCGAGTTGTCCAGCGACGGCGGTCTCAGCAGCGATCAGGGGTTCAATCGAGCGGTCCACTATGCGGACGCCGCCAATCCGCCTACGGTACCGGTGGCGACGGCAAGCTGGACTTTCGACGACTTGACCGACGGGGCCGCCTATCGCGTGTCGGCCACCTGGTCGCCGTTTCCGAATCGTGCCACAAACGCTCCTTTCAGTGTCGATCCGGGCAGCGGCGCGGTGCCCACGCCCGTCAATCAGCGATTGACGCCGGATGATCTGCGCGTGAACGGCACGCAGTTCGAGGATCTCGGCAACTTTGTGGTCGATGGCACGACGCTCACCGTCACGCTGACCAATGTCGGCGCGAACGGACAGGTGATTGCCGATGCGGTGCGGATCGCGCAGGTCGTCGATCCCGAAATCGTGGTCGAACAGCCGGTTTCGAACCGATTGGTCGACAGCGTCAGCGTCGTCGACTTCGGGACGGCGACGGTCAACGCCGGAGGTACCGTCGATCGGGAGTTTACTATTCGTAATCAGGGTGCCCGGCCGCTGACGATCGGCACCCCACACTTACCGGCCGGCTTCAGCGTCGTGAGCGGTTTGCCGGCCTCCATTCCGGCAGGCGGTTCGGCCACGCTGACAATCGGCCTCGAACGTGACCTGGCAGGCGCGTATGACGGTACGCTCATCCTGCCGGCGGACGAGTTGGACGAGAATCCGTTTGAGATTCGGCTCAGTGGCGATGTCGTCTCCGCCCCGGCAATCGTCGATGACGGTGACCTGGATTTCGGCGAGACGGGCCCCGGGTTTGCCGTTGCCGCCGGCGGCTTTGCCGGCGATCATCGGACCTCGACGGCCGCGGCCGGCAACGAAGCGACGTGGTCGTTCAACGTGACTCCCGGCGTGCTGTACCGCGTCTCGACCACCTGGGTCGAAGGCGGCAACCGGGCCACCAACGCCCCCTTCGAGATTGCCGGTATCGTTGGCGGACCGACAACGGTCAACGTCAATCAGCAGGCCGCCCCCAGCGGCTTCACCGACCAGGGCGCGGTTTGGCAAGGTCTTGATATTGTCGAAGCGAGCGGCGGCACGCTGACTGTATCGCTCGCAGACACCGCCGCCAACGGTGTCGTGGTGGCGGATGCGGTTCGAGTTGAGACGTTGAAGATTATCAACAATGAAGATCCCAGCCCGTTCTATGGGCAGACGGGCTTTTTGAACTATGCAAACCTGGGTCGGCTGGGAACCGTGGACGGGAGCTTTGTGCCGAGCGGCACGGATGCGGCCACCTTCTCGTTTACCAACTTGACGCCCGGTCTGTATCGCGTCTCGACCACCTGGGTCCCATTCCAGCAGCGGGCCACCGACGCCCCCTACACGATTTACGACGGGACGGCCGGGGGCACGGTTCTGCGGACGGTCGAGGTCAATCAGCGGCTGGCGCCGAATGACTTCACCACCGAGGGCTCGACCTGGGAAGACCTGGATATCATCCGGATCTCGGGTACGACGCTGACCGTCCAGTTGACGGAAGGGTCGAACGGTGATGTGGTGGCCGACGCGGTGCGCGTCGAACGGCTGCCGGGACAGCCTGAGATCGCGCTGGAAGATTCGCTTGGCGCGTCCCTCCTGGACCGGGGCACGTTCGATTTCGGCAGCGTGGCAGCCGGGGGCACCAGCAGCGAGACGTTCACGCTGCGAAACCTGGGCGAAGTCGATTTGACACTGGCCACGTTGCGTCTGCCCACCAGTTTCGTGTTGACGGCCGGCCCCAGCTCGCCCGTTGCACCAGGCGGTTCGACGACGTTCACGATCGAATTTCAGCCGTCGCGCGTCGACACGTTCACCGGTGCCATGCGGCTGGCCAATAGCGACAGTAACGAGAACCCGTTCCAGCTCAACCTGGCCGGCAGCGTCGTTGAACCGGTCTTTATCGTCGACAACGACAACACCGGCTACAGTGAAGTCGGGCCGTTGACGGACTGGAACAATCAGGGCTTTGCCGATCCGGGCGACGGGATCACCGACGTCGACGAAGGGACACCGGGGGGGCTTGCCGAATCCGCGACCTGGACCTTCACGCTCGACCCGAACACCACATACCGTGTCGCCGCCACCTGGACGGCTGCCCCAACGCGTGCCTCGAATGCACCGTTTACGATCGACGGCGATCTGATTGCCGGTCCCCTGGCGTTCGAGGTGGACCAGCGGGTCGCTCCCGGTGATTTCAGCGCCAACGGTGCTGACTGGGAAGACTTGACGATTGTCCGCACGGACGGCACGGCCAGTCCAACCCTGACCGTCACGCTTACCGATCAGGCCGACGGCGCCGTGATTGCCGACGCCATCCGTGTGGAGGCACTGGTTGGCCACGGGCCGGAGATCCTGGTATCCGGCCCGCCGCATCTGGCGGATGGGGACAGCTTTGAATTTGGCGATACGCCAGTCGGGACGCCGGTCGATCAGACATTTACCGTCTACAACGCCGGCACGTCGGGGCTCACGCTGGACAATGCTTCGCTGGCGAGCTCACTGGCCGGTATTCCGGGCTTTTCGTTGACCACCGGCTTCACGCCCGCGGCAACTCCCGGCACTCCGCTGGCGCCGGGCGCCTCCGCCACGTTTGTCGTGACGCTCGATGCCGCCGCGGCGGGCAGCTACGGCGGGACGATCATGTTCGACAACAACGACGCGGACGAGTCGCCGTTCGAGATCGTGATCAGCGGGACGGTCAGTCAAGGAGTCTTGATTGTCGACAACACGCCGAACAACTCGCCCTGGCCTGCGAATCCGGCGGGGACGACGTTCAGCCAGTCGGGAGGCATGACGCTTTGGGCGCAAGGCTTCCAGAACGATGTCTACGAGTCGCCGGCCGGTGGCGCCGTGGAGACAGCAACCTACACGTTCCCCGTGGTGGATGGCGGGATTTACCAACTGGCCACGACCTGGACTCCATTCGGCAACCGTGCTTCGGCGGCGCCCTACGCGATTAGCGGCGTCACCGCGCCGGCAACGGTGAACATCAACCAGCGGCTCGCACCGAATGACTTTAGCGACGCGGGAGCCAGTTGGGAGCAATTGGGGCTGTTTACGGCCAGCGGGTCGACGATCACCGTCGTCCTCTCCGGCAGCACCACCGGCAACGTCATCATCGACGCCGTCCGCCTGGAACGGGTGACCGATCCGGAGATTGAGGTGTTGGCGGGAATGGATTCGATCACGTCAGGTTCCAGTACGTTCGACTTCGGTTCGCGCCTCCAGAACGCCGTGGTGACGCAGACGTTCACGGTCAACAATATCGGAGCAACCGATTTGATCCTGCAGCCGATCTCGCTGACGGGAGACTTCACGCTGGCGTCGGCCAATTTCAGTCCGAACCAGGTGCTCCCCGCGGGAATGAGCACATCGTTCGAGGTGGCCTTGGATACGTCCACGACCGGCAGCAAGTCGGGAAGCGTGTCGTTCGGCAACAACGATGGTGACGAGAGTCCGTTTAACTTTCTGCTCGCGGCCGACGTGTCGAACGCACTGATTATCGACGACGGAGATCCCGCACCGGGCTACACGGATTCGGCGAACATGACGGTTTGGGCGCAGGGCTTCCAGAACGACGTCCGTGAGGCCGTCGTTGGAGGTACCCCGCAAGACGCCAGTTACGTTTTCTCCGGCCTGGCCGCTGGAACCTATCGAGTTTCGGCGACATGGACGCCGTTTTCCAACCGGGCCAGTAACGCACCGTACGTGATTAATGGAAGTTCGGTTTCGGTGAACCAGAAACTGGCTCCCAATAATCCTTCGGCCACCACGCTAGGAACGTCGGTCTTGGATTCGGGGGCATGGTTCGCCGACCTGTCGGTTACGGCCACGCCCATTGGCGGTACGATCACCGTCGACCTTTCGGACGCCGGAGCCAACGGTAATGTCATCATTGATGCCGTCCGCGTAGAACGGCTCGGGCCGCTCCACGCCGAAGCCGGTTCCACCTCCCCGACTTTCCAGGTCGTGCCTGGCGAGATTGCCTCGTTTGAGGTTGACCGGCTGGTCGAGACCGCGGTCGATTATTGGGCGAGTGTCGATCCAGCCGCCGCGGACCAACTGGCCGGTGTGCAGGCAGTCGTGACCGACCTGCCCCCCACCGTGCTCGGACTGGGATCTTTCACCAGCCCCACGATTTGGCTTGACGCGGATGCTGCCGGCATGGGTTGGCACGTTGATGCCCGGTCCATCCAGGGTCGGGCGACGGGCGTCGATCTGCTGACGGTGATTACCCACGAGCTGGGCCATGTGCTCGGCTTGCCCGATCTCGACCCTGGACTGCATACCGACAACGTGATGGCCGGTACGCTGCCCGTGGGGCTGCGGCGCCTGCCGGGATACGCGGCGGAGGACGTGTTGACGGCTGGGCTGATGGCTGCTGACCCTGTCGGGGCGGACAGGAACTTCGCTCCCTACCCGGCCCTGCCAGGACGGTTCGCCGCACTACTTGACCCGGCACCAAACCGGCATGAGCAACTGCCAGGGCGACTGCTGCAACCAGCGGATCGATTGGCCGCGATCGAATCGGCCTTGGAATTGCAAGTGGATGATGGTCTCTTGAGTCGCGAGGCCGGGATCGTCGATCGGGACGACGACGACGGTGTCCATGATGTGTTCTTTGCCGCCCTTGGCGACGAGAGCCTCCAACAGAAAGACGGCAGCCGCTTGCTGGAGGATTGAACGTTGGTGCAAGGATGGTGCGGCCCCTCCACTCCCGGCCCCTCGCCCCCAGACCAGTTGGGGGCGAGGGGAGCCGGTGTGGTCGGCGCGGCATGACGCAGTTCCGCACCTCCGTAGGTCATGCTTCGCATGACATGCCGTACGATCACCGGATTCCGGTTCACCGGTATTGACGGTAACACGGATGATTCATCAGCCGTTAGGCGTTCGCAGCGGTGCCGTCGATCGCCGAGATTAACTCGGGACCGTGCCCCTCTCTCATACCGAAGTTATCATTGAGTTGTTCATTCGTTGACCGCAATCGTTGCGGCTTTTCGCTTGTGGCTGAGGTCGCCAGCCGGTCGGCACGTTATGCTACCGTCTGGCGACGTTCGTGAACCGGGGACACACAGAGACGAAGGACGACAGGAATGGGGTCGAACCAACCCAGCGTGGCGGGTGAACCGCCGATTTTTCAATCCGAGTACGGCAGGTTTCGGCGGGGCTTTCTCTGGATGCTGCTGCTGCCGGCGACCATTGGTGTCATCGGGGTCCCGGTCGGTATCTTCTTCAACGAAGGTTGGGAAATGAATGGTCACCCGCTGGAACCATGGTCCGCGACCGTGATTATTGAAATATTTTCGGTGGGCGCGTTGGCGGCGGTTGTTTCGGCGGTCGTGACGACGTGGATGCGCCGGAAGTCACCGCAGCGCGTCGTTCTGACCAAGGCGACGATCATTGTTCCGAAGGGGATCTATTCGAGCGCAGAGCTGGAATTGCCCTTGTCGGAAGTCAAGCTGGCCGAGTTCAGCATGGGGTTTGTCAAGCAGCTACAGATCAAACATGGTCGCCGCAAGGTCCTCTTGTCCTCGGCCCTCTTCCCCGCCAATCAGGATTTCGATCGGTTGATTGCGTGCTTGGGAATGTGACGATTGTCCGTCCACCAACCGCTCAACGTCCGCCGACCGACTGCGATCAATCAGGGTTGGGGCCGAGCGGACTTGGGCGAATCGCCGAGGAGCGAAGCAAGATAGATTCAGTGGCGCGGGCGTGCGGAAGTGGATTGATCGCACGTTCCGGCCTCATGCCAGACCGGATTACGACAGGCACCGCAGAGCAAATGCAATGACGGAAAAACGACTGCTTCGATTCGCCTGTAGCCACCGCAGTTCACGTTGTACCAGCGAGGAAATTATGGGTCGATGTCGCCGATCAACGAACGGGCGAATCACTGCCACGGTGTCGGATCGATTGTGCTCGCCAAGCTCACGTTACGTTGCCGGAGCGAAGGGCGACGCGATCGTTGACCTGTTCGTCAGGCTGTGCGTGGCCGCCGTGATTTTCTCAGCGGGTTCGCTCGGCCGATCCGCGCCCGCGTCCGCCGAGGAGACGCCTGCCGTCATCGAGATTGGTTCGAGGCGAGAATTGTTCGTCGACCGCTACCTGGTCGGGACGTTGGCAGGCACGTCGCTCAAATTGCATACGCCACAGCTCATGCCGCCGGTCTCTCCGCCGCGACCGCACGGTCATTATGCGACCGTCCTCAGGGACGGTACGAAATTTCAGTTCTACTATCGTGGAGACACGGTTCCCGGCAACCATTGGAAGAAGGGTTGGGAGCAGTACCACGAAGGTGAAGTGACGCTCTACGCAGAGAGCAGCGATGGAATCGCATGGGTCTTGCCGCGGCTGGGCATCTATCAGGACCATCCGACGTTTCCCGCGGGAAATGTCGTGTTGATGAACGAGTTCCTGGTGAACCACAACTTCACGCCCTTCATTGATACACGCCCGGGGGTACCGGCCGCCGAGCGTTACAAGGGATTGGGAGGATTGGCCTACCAGCCGCACAAGGAACACCTCGAAGTCCGCAGCCGGCGCGGGCCAGGCGGCCTCAAGGCCTATGTTTCCCCCGACGGCATCCACTGGACAAGACTGCGTGATGAACCCGTGATTCCTGAGGACTGGGGAAAGTACTTCGATTCGCAGAACTACGCCTTCTGGTCAGACGCGGAAGAGGCCTACGTCTGCTATTTCCGCCGCTTCATCAAGGGCTATCGGGGCATCGCCCGCACGACGTCTCAGGACTTCGTCAACTGGACGCCGTTTGTCGAGATGGAAGCGAATCTCCCCGGCGAACATCTTTACACACCCTGCACGCAGCCCTACTACCGGGCGCCACACATCTATGTCGCGCTGCCAACTCGGTTCATGGCCAATCGGGGCGCTGCGACCGACATCCTGCTGATGACGACGCGGGGAGGAAACCGTTTTGATCGAGAGTTCACGCAGTCATTCATTCGGCCAGGCATCGGCAGCGCCGGTTGGGCGAATCGAGCGAACTACGCTGCGATTGGTATTCACCCCACCAGCTCCACGGAGATGTCGATTTTCCTGACCGGCGGACGACGTTACGTGCTGCGGATCGACGGCTTTGTGTCCGTCAACGCGCCGCTGGAGACGGGACAGTTCGTAACCAAACCGGTCAGCTTTCGTGGGACGATGCTGGAGATCAACTATTCAACCAGCGCGGCCGGAGAGATGCGCGTCCAACTTGAGGACGCGGAGGGCCGCGCCATCGACGGCTACTCGCTCGAGGACTGCGACCCGATCTACGGAGATCACATTGCGCGGACCGTCAAATGGAACGGCAAGTCCGAGCTGGGCGCACTGGCCGGGACGCCCGTTCGGGTGCGGTTCGCGATGTCCGATGCGGATCTCTACTCGCTGAGGTTTACCGGCAATTGATCGGCCCGGTTCGTTGCTCAGCGGGGATGCGTCGGGCTCAGTAAAACCTCCCCGTCTGCCAGCTCGTGGCCCGTCATTTGAGAAGCTCGCGCAGGCCGGTCATCATCACCTGTTCGACCTCCGGCGCGACCCTCGACGCCCGCGGACTTGTCTCGTAGCCGCCCTGGCTGTAGGCAATCTCGGTTCCGATGTAGCCTGGACCATAGTCTCCGTAAGCGGCCATGCAGACGAAGTCCCGGGGTCGCATTTTGGCGGCCGCCAATTGATATTCGACAAACAGTTCGCCCGGCATGTGCAACAGGTACGTCGTTCCCAACTTGAGGCAGGTCAGGTCGATCGTATCACCGGCCCGGCATCGCCGCAGCCAGGCAAGATGCGAAGCTGCCGACAACAGGCTGGTTTGCTCAGTCGGGGACTGATCGAGGATTTGCAGGAGCTGTTGTTCTTTGAGATGTTCGGCGGGCGGCAATGCGACCGGCGCGACACGCCATTCGACTTCGTCGGCCGAGAGGGCGACGCGTTCGATGTTCTCCCAGGCGGCTTGCATCCCTCTTTCCAGGCGTGCTGCGAGGACCGGTCGGCGACCGGTCGAGCCGTCGTTGTACTTGCCTGCGGCGACGTTTCCGCCGGCGCCGCTGAAATGAACGTGCAGCGCGCCATGCAGGGCTTGTTGGCGGGCATTGCGGGCCAACCCGACAAATTCGCACGTCACATCACCCTGACCGTAATAGCTTTGCGGGTGCGTGGCGTAGTAGGTCAGGCAGGAAATCAGCTTGTCATCCTGGAAGAATCCGACCAGTCTCAGCAGCGGGTCAATGACGCCTTCAGGGGCAGCGATTGCGGCGGCGTTGGTCGATTTGCTCCACCGCATCAATTTCACTCGTCCGTCGTCACCCAGCAAGCGGCGGTTCGATGCGACTTTCTCAATCTTGGCGCTGCCGACACCCAGGTGCGTCACGGCGCGGCCCCGGGGAATCGCCGCTTCGATCGCCGCGCTGGTGCGGGCGATGGTACGGCGGAGATAAGCATCGTCGAAATGCTGTGCTTCGCGACCCCGTTCCGCCAGAATCTGCGATGCAGTGAAGTCGCAACGAGGGGTGTCGTGTTGGTGCAGCGTGTGCACCGCCACGCGTTCAACGCTTGTCCCGGCCGCCTTGGCCAGGCCTTCCCGCCACGCTGAAAATCCACCATTTCCGATCCCGATGTAGTCGACAGCGCAGAGGACAATCGGTTTGCCGGCACCGCTGAGCACGATCCCGCGGGCGCTAATCGGATCGACGATCTTGCGGGTCGGCGCGTAGGCCACCGGGCTGCCGATGGGAGGCGAGATGTCGACTTCGAAGGGAGCGATTCGCAGCTCGGCGGAACGCGCAGCCACGGGAACCCCAAGCAGGCAAAGGCCGATGAAAAGACAGAGTGCGGTGACCCAACCGTGACGGGTGCAGGGCATGGTGGTCTCCTTTCTAGCGTGGCAGTGCCACAGTCACGAGGGGAGCGAACCAGGATCTGGCTCCGAGACATCTTTGAGTCATTCAACACGTTGAGGATGCATGCACCGGCTTCCGCAATTCCGTAGGTCATGCTTTGCATGACATTTCAAACTGCGATCACGCGATTCGAGTGAACGGTATTGCGGCTAAGCGGCGTTAGCGTAATCACAGGCAAGACTCTCCAGGAGCGGCAGCTATTCAGCGATCGACACGCGGATCGGCTCGGACGTGTAGGTTGCCTTCATGACGAAGTTGAGCGAAATATGGGCCATGATGCAAATCTGCTGAGCTTCCACGGGTTGGGCGTCCTTGGCGGCGGTCAGCGTGATATGCCCTTCGGTCGTCTTGCCTGTCAGCAGCGTTTTGCTGTTCTTCTTGTCCAGAGTGACACCGGGCGGCAGCGGGTTGCCGTAGACGCTGTTGAGGTGGTTGTAGGTCACGTCGAGCGAGACGTTCTTCTCAAAGCCCTCAGCGCGTTCGATCGTCACACCAATCCGTTGCGATTCACCCGGCTTCAACGTGAGTTGTGCCTTGTCGATGTGAACGGCCCGCACATCGCTGGGGCTGCCGATGGCGACCGTGTGCATTTCCACCGGCCAATGACCCCGGCCGCCTCCCGGTTGATACGTCTCCTGGTACGGCGAAGCGGTGGCGGCCAGCGAGGCGCCCGCTTCGCTGGTGCCGGTACCGAGGATCGTGACGTTGGCGGCCGCCGGCTGCGCCTCCGGCTCTGCCTGGAGGACGATGCAGCCATCCTGTCCCTTGCCAGCCAGGATCTTGCCGCATTGGGCCACGACCCCTGCCGGAAGGCCGTCAATTCCGAGTTGGATTTCACCGGCGAAGCCATTCTTGCGGACGGCGCGGACGAAAATCACACCATTGGTTCCCGGCGTCAACTGCGTCTTGTCGGTGTCCACATAGAGCTCAAAGTAGGGAGTTGCTCGCGTCGCTTGCAGGTGGTAGACAAACTCCGGCCCGCCCCGCAAGTGCAGGTCACGAATCTCGACAGCGTAAATGCCATCCGCCGGCGCTTGCCAGTTCTCGATCCAGGAGTCCGAAAACGTACGTTTTCCCAACTTCATATCGTCGTTTAGCGACAACTGCTTGCCCGAGTCGTCCAGGATGCGGAGATGCGAGTCGAGCTGCGACTGGTATCGGCGGGCGACGACTTGGAACGAGTATCGTTCTCCCTTCATCGCGGCAAAGCGGTAGCAGTCGATGTCGTTCGGGGCGGAGATTCGCCCGCTGATTCCGGTGGGCAGCGCGACCAGCTGGCCGGCCTGAGCCGTCTCGTTCGCATCCGCCCGCTCGACAACGACCGGCAGTTTGCTGACGACGACCGGGGCCGGGTTGGTCCGCTTCTCGCCCAGTGGAAGTCCTCTCCACCGTGGGCCCGTCTGCGCGTCGCGTGCGACCGTGAGAAAACTTTCCGATTGGGAATCCAGGCGATGGCCAACGTACTCCAGCTTGGCCGCCTGGCCCCGGGCCAAACCCATGGGAAACACGTTGGTTACAAACGGTTCGCTGGACGCTTCAATGCTGTATTCCCAGTACGCGTTTCCCTGGTAGCGCGCATCGCGAATCTCCAGGAAATACTCACCCGCTTGTTCGAATTGGTGGTGAATGAACGGATCGCCATGGAAGTAGTTGTCCGAAGCGGCCAATGTTGAGCCGTTGGCGTGACGAAGCGTGAGAATCGGATCGACGTGCTGCTGCAGGTCGTGGATGCGATCCTGTAGTCGCTGCGAGCGGACGTGAAACGAGTAAGCTTCGCCCGCCCGCACCGAAAACTTGTAGACGTCGACGTCCTCGGCCTTCTCGATTGCCCCGCAGATCGTCTGCGGCAGGGCCACTTCTTGGGCCTGGTCCGCCCCATTGTTGTCGCCCGTTTCGACAACGACCGGCGTTTCGACGATGACGATCTGCCCCAAGGTGCTGACGCCGTTGGGAGCGACAATCCGGTAGTCGCGGACGCCCGGCAGGGCCCCGTCCGCCACGCGGAAGCGAACACGCATCTCTTGCAGTTTGGGCTCTTCGCCCTCTTTCACTTCGGGGTGGACGATCTCCCCGGTCACTCCTTCGCCCGAAACGAGCACCTGGTAAGCGCCGAACATCGTGTACCGCGACTTGATCAGATGCTCGGACTCCTGGCCGCGTTGCGCGGCGACCGGCTTCAAGCTCATCAACATCGGATAACCGGTTTGCGCGACGGCCGGCGCGGTCAGGCTCGTCGCGGCCGCAATGGCCAGTGCCGTGGCGGTGATCAATGGTCGATAGGATTGGATCATGACAGGTTCTCGCTGACGGTCCGAGCGAAGGAAGGCGGTGGCCTGTTAGGGCGGCGGCGTGAGAACGTGGGACGTTACGTGCGGCCGGCGGTACACCGCGACGCTGATTGCTTGTGAGGCTTGGTTGCTTGTGAGGCTTGGTTGCTTGTGAGGCTTGATTGTTGTGAGGCTTGATTGTTGTGAAGCTTGATTGTTGTGAAGCTTGATTGTTGTGAGGCGGCCGTCGTTCATTTCGATTCAGGTTTGTGCGACCGACGGGAGCGGACGATCAGCTCGCGAATGTTCGCCAGGATCATTCATCAGCCGTGGGGCGTTCGCCCCGGTTGCGTTGGTCGCCGAGGAAACCGGAGTCTGGCGCGTGCCGGCTGAGAGGCGCAGCCCTTGGCAGAACTTCACCACAAACGATTGGGACGCACCGACCTGCACTGAATCGTTGTTCGTTCATGAATGATGGTGGGTTAGTGGACGAAGAGAAAGTGTTTCGAGTTAATCAAGGCCCACAACAGGTCCTGGTAGAACTCTGTTGGGGCAGGCGATTCCTCCAGGAGAGGTTTCAACTGGTCCAGTTCGTCCGTGGTCGCCGGCCGGCAGAGTGCGTTCAGGTAGATTTGGGAGATGATCTCCTCAGCCGGCTTCTCTTCGGCAACCAGTTGGGCGATGGTGCCGTTTTTGTGGGCGATCTTCTGGGTAATGATTTCGCCGTTGAGCCCGTGCAACGCTTGTCCCAGACTTTCGTCCGGCGACCGCTCGCATTCGCAGACACTGGCCCGTCGCGGCTTGGCAAACGTTGTCAGGAAGTAGTTGGGATATTCCGCGTCCGGCAAATCGATGGCCCGCGTGCCGAGCGGCAGGCTCTTGAACTTCGTTGGCACTCCCGTGACCTGGTCAATGCTATCCAGCAGCGGCTCCGCCGCGAGCCGCTTCACTTGAAAGTGGCTGTAGAAGCGGTCATCCGCGGCGTTTGCCGGTGACGGTTGCGAGTCCAACTGGTAGAGTCGCGACGTCATGATTGTCCGCATCAGTTGTTTGAGATCGAAGTCGTTGGCGATAAGCTCTTCCGCCAGTGCACTCATCAGGGCCGGATTACTGGGCGGGTTCGTCGAGCGTAAGTCATCCACCGGTTCGACCAGGCCGCGGCCCAGCAGGGCGCGTACGTACCGATTGACCACGGCTTTGGCGAACCCCAGATTGTCGCGGGAAGTCAACCAATCGGCCAACGCGATGCGGCGGTCGAGCGGGTGGTCGACCGGGTCCGCCCCCAGCGGGGTTGGCAGCATATTCTTGCCGCTGCGCGGATTGCGAACCTCGCCGGAAGGCTTGACCAGCACGACGCGTTCGCGGCCGAAGAGCCCGAATTCCTCGCTGTTCTTCGTTCCCACTCGGGCAAAGAACGCGGCAAATCCGTAGTAGTCGTCCTGGCTGTATTTCTCGAACGGGTGGTGATGGCACTTGGCACATTCCAGGCGGACGCCGAGAAACAACTGTGACGTCGCTTCGGTGAGATCAGTCGAGTTCTGATTGATGCGAAAATAATTGGCAGGACCGTTCGAATAAATCGAACCGGTACCGGTGACCAGGTGCCGGACGAACTGATCGAACGGCATGTTTTCTCGGAAGGCCTGCCGAATCCAGTTGTGCAGCGCCCACATGCCCTGCTCACCCAACTTGTTGCTGGTGTTGCGAATCAAGTCAGACCACTTCAGCGTCCAATAGGCGGTGTATCGCTCGTTGTGAATATCACGCTGGGGATCGCCGGTCAGGCCCAGCAGTTCATCGATCAAGTTCGTTCGCTTGTCCGGTTGCTTGGAATCGAGAAACGCCTGCACTTGTGCCGCGGTCGGCAAGGACCCGGTCGCGTCGAGGAACGCCCGACGAATGAAGGTGGCGTCGTCGCTGAGTCCCACCGGTTCGATTCCCAGTTCACGAAACTTCCGGGCTGCCAGTTCATCGACATCGTTGTTGTTGACCCAGCCTGCCAATTCGATTGAATCGGCGTACGGCACGACGAACGTCGCCAGTTCGGCGTGGCCTTCAAACCGGACCATGACGTTGCCCTGACCTCTGCCGACGGTTGTGGCGAGGCCGCTTTCGGTGACCGCTACGACGCCGTCATCCGTGGAATCGAATTTACATAACGAAGTAACATCGCGCGAGGCGCCGTCACTGTACGATGCCACAACCCGCAATTGCTGCGGACTGCCCTCGCCGGCGACGCGGTGGTTCGGGTGAACGTCCAGCCTGGTCACCGTCGGTGAGTCCTGATTGATGCCCGGCGCGCCTTGCCGGATCCAGGCAACGAGCAATGCGTGGTCGCGGGACCCGGCCCGCAGCCGCATGCCGCCACCGTGGGGCACCTGCATCGTCGGTTTCTGGAGAAACAGGCTTTCGGTCGGGTCAATAAAATTGATTCGGCGTTGCAGGCGATCGCGGGCAATGGAGCGGTGATCGCTGGCGGGATCAAATCCAAACACCGAGAGCTTCAATCCGCCCTTGCCATGTTGGGCTGCGTGGCAGGCGCCCATGTTGCAGCCCGCTTTGGCGATCACGGGGCGGACGTCGGTGGAGAAGTCGACTGGCCGCGGCTCCGCCATTCCGCTTACCCGGACCGGAATCTCTTTCATCGAGCCGCCGACGGTCACTTGCAGATAGGCTTCGCCATCGACGAGCGGCACGATAACTCCTTGGTCGCTCACCGTGAAGACCTGCGGATTCGATGCGGCGTACTTGGCAGCCCTGGTGACGTCCGCGGCACGCTCGGGAGGAACGCCCTCGGGCTGGTCCGCAACGACGACCTGTGCCCGAGCGAAGCGGCCGGCGAGATCGATCTCGCTGGGGGTGACCGTAAACGTCGAGCCGTGCGTCGTGGCGCTCCAGAGGCTAACCAGGACGAGGCTGAGAATGGGGAGTACGGTTGCACCGGACCTGGCTTGCAGACCAGGAATTGGGCAACGACCAGGCAGACATCCACTTCGCTCTTTCACGAGGTGCCTCCGGCAGGAATCGCGGGTGAGACTGAGGGTGGGTTGCCGCCGTTGGCGGCGGCTCGAGACTTCGAATCGTCAACGTTCCGACAACCGGCGGCACCAGGATTCCCAGGTGGGTCGCGCGGCCCGTTGTCAGGCAGGTCGAAGTCAGGTAGGTCGAACGGGTTGGGTTGGGCTGGCAGGCGGTGTGCGAGGTAACGCAGGAACGCGGCCCCGATCTCGGTGACTCCGGCAACAGACCGCAAGTCAATCGAACCTTCGCCGGCTACCTTCGTCAATTTGCAGCCGACCGTTCCCGAAGCACTTATCGACAACTGTGATTATGACCCATGTGATCTCTGGATGCCAGAGGAACGCGTCTGAACCGGTCTCGCACGCTTGGCAAAGGGCCTAGTCCACCGTGGCGGCGGTCGAGGGGTGGAGAGCAAGACTAGGGGTGACACTGGTCGGGGGAAGCGGGCGCCGGACCGCTCGGGCGATTGGCGCCTCACCCGAATTTCCATCCGCGCCAATCCGATCGTGTGAACGCCGCGGGGGGCCGATTCGCGTTGAAATGAGTCGACCAATGGATAGAATACAAGGGCAAGTTGACGGTGTGTCTCTGCGGCCATCGGTACGGCTACGGAACCCACCGCCCTCCCCCGCCTCCCTAATGCTCGAATGAGTCCCGCCATGCTTACCCTGCAAAACGGAAGTTCACGTGATTGTGATGGTGTTTCCCGACGAAGCTTCCTGCAAGTCGGTGCCCTGGCCGGTTTGGGCGTCTCCTTGCCGACGTGGCTCGCCAGCCAACGGGCCGCGGCCAGCACGGCAGGACGAGACGATGTCAATTGCATCCTGATTTGGACACGTGGCGGCACCAGTCACCACGATACCTTTGACCCCAAGCCGGACGCACCGGTGTCGGTGCGCGGCGAGTTCGATGTGATTGACACCGCTTTGCCGGGGATCAAGTTCACCGAGATCTGTCCCAACATGGCCAAGGAAGCCAAGCGGTTCGCGTTGTTGCGAGGTTGGAATCCACGCAACGGCAGCCATGGCACGGCCGATCAATGGGTGATGTCCGGGCGCCGTTTCAATCAAGCCGTCGGCTATCCCACCTATGGTTCGGTCGCCAGTTATTACCATGGTTTCAAGACCTCGATGCCGCCGTTCATCCAATTGGGGACGCAAGTCGATCGGCGCTTTGGCGGCGGCACGGCCGGGATTCTGGGGCAGGAATTCAATCCCTTCGAGATCGATGCCGATCCCAGCAAAGACAAGTTCACGGTGCGAGACATCACGCCCCCCAGTGGGATCTCGATGGAACGCGTCGACCGGCGGCGAAAGATGCTGGCGGTTGTGGACCAACTGCAGCGCAAGGCGGAACTGCAGCCAACGGCCTTTCGAGCGGTAGACGAACATTACGAAACCGCGCTGAACATGATCACCGCGCCGGAGACCAAGCAGGCGTTCGAGATTGAAAAAGAAGATGACGCGCTGCGTGATGCGTATGGTCGTCATCGGTTCGGCCAAAGCTGCTTGATGGCTCGGCGGCTGATCGAGTCGGGAGTCCGCTTCGTCACCGTGACCGATGGTGGGTGGGATACCCATCAGAACAACTTCAAGTCGTTGAAGAGTTCTCGCATTCCGCCCGTCGATCAAGCCTTGCCCCAGTTGTTGATCGACTTGGAGCAGCGAGGCATGTTGGATTCGACGCTGGTCTGCTGGCTCACCGATTTCGGAAGGACCCCGAACGTGAATTCCGCCAGTGGTCGAGATCACTGGGCGACCGCCGGGTTTGCCATCATGGCGGGTGCCGGCGTACCGGCCGGAACGGTCCTGGGTGCGACCGACGAGCAAGGGGGCACGGTCTCCAGGGACGAATACTGGAGCGATGATATCGCGACCACGATCTACATGAAGCTGGGGATCCCCCACGACTTGATTGCCCGCGCACCGGATGGCCGGCCGGTTCGTTTGATCGAAGGCAAGCCGATCCGTGAATGGATGTAAGACCTTGCCTCCTCGTCGGAACGACTGCCGGCGGCTCTCGAGCGCCGGCGGTTGCTGCCGACAACGTGGAGGAATTGACCTCCGGAACCTCAAGGGGCCAACGGCTGATGAATCATCCGGCCCTCCTGCCTGAACGTCGTTGCCGAGTCGCCGGCTAGTCTTCGGCTGGCGCCGGAGTCAACGGGTTGGCCGCTCCTGTGATCGGAGTGAGAGCGATCCGCTCGAATCGGTACCGGCAGTCATAGGCTCCAATGAACAGGGCGTTGTCACGGGGTGTCCGCCAGTAGTCCGACAGGCTCAGTTGCTCCGGCCTGCCGTGCCAGCGAATGATCTCGCGTCCGTTGCAGGAGACGGCCACGGAGCCTTTACGAACCTCACACGTAATGAATACCGGCTCGTTCTGCCGCAACAGGTCGGCGCGCACGGTCGTGGCATTGCCGACGTTGCGGCCGTCGACATTCTCGAGCGCGCTGGCTGCCGGCTCGCCCGGCGGCCGGACAAAATTGATCAGAACAACGAAGCGGCGGTCGCCCAAGCGTTGCCCCAGGATCAAGCCGTTGGGTTGATCGAGCGGTCGGACGGTGAAGGCCAATCGGTACTCGGCGGGCGGCTCGCAGGGCAGTTCGAGTTTCGCGCCGAACTGCTTGTTCGATTCGACACCCTCCTCGCTTCGCCGCCAAGCGCCGGAGACCCGATCCCGCGCGGTGTCGATGGCGGCCAGCAGGTCGATCGTTTCATCCCAGCGGGGTTGGTCCTGCGGATCGGCGGGGCGGGCAGCCGAACTCCGGGGCAGAGGCAGTTCGCCCGGCGCGGATCGCACCTGAAAATAGCCCCATAGTTCAACTTCTTGACCGTCGCCAAGCGTTGCATCCACGCGGTAGCTGACCGGCGTCGCCCGGTCAAACGTCGCCAAAGCAACCCGCTCCGGCGGCTGCCCTTGATCCAAGTGTGCGGCGTCGATCCAGGGACCCAGCAACTCGGTTTGAAAGCGGACTCGAGCGGACGTTAGTTCGGCCTTTTCTGGCCACGTCATTCGCAATTGAACCGCTTCGCCTGGCCGGGGGGTGAGAGGTTCGGGGACCGCCGTGAACGTCGAGAACAGGTCGTTCCGCTCGATCGGCCGCTCCGGCGGCTTCCATCCCAAGTGCACTTTTTGGTCTTTGTTGAGCCACGACTGGCTGAGCCAACCGCGATATTGCCCCAAGCTCATGACCGATCCGTCCTGCCGATCCGGGTGCGGAAGCCCAACCGTGTGTCCGACCCCTTCGTGGTACACAACGCAATCCGTGCCACTGTACGGGACGCGCCAGCCGTCAGCGCTGACGAGGCCCCAGCCGACTCCGCGACGGGCAAGGTAGGTTGCCCGCGCGCCGCCTGACGTAGCGCCCGGGAAGTGCCGCTCGTCGATCAATTGACCTTCGAACGCCCATCCCTCCTTGGTCGGGTGGATGCGGTAGAAGTCATCCAGCGGGCGCCAGTTGATGTCGCTCAAGACGAGCAGAATCGGAAATGCGGTCTGCGGTTGCCGGGCGAATGCGAGCTGTGTGTCGACCTCGCGGAGCGTCGTGAAGAACGTGAAGTCGCCGTCGCCGGCCCGCAACTGTGCGGTCGTCATGGCCGACTGAAACGGCTGGTCCGGGATCTCGGTCGTCAGGGTCGACTGGCCCTGGTACTCGCGGTCGTGAAACGCCCGGATGCGGCCGCCGAAATACTCGAGCCGCTCGCGCCAATCCGGAAGCGGGACGCGGTCGCTGGGAACGAAATAGACAAGCGTCACCGCGATGTTGGAAATATTGTGCCTGCCGTCCCAGGTCGTCAGGGGTTCTGCGGCCTCGGCCGGATGGGGCGGGGACACGGCGGTCATGACGAGCACGCAAAACCAGAGATGTGGATTGCAGATCAGGGGACGCGGCATGATGGGGGGGCTCGGCGGTGAAAGCTGTGGCACGCGGATGGAAAATTCAGATGAACCAGATCGGGTCAGCCAGCCGCGTTGAGAATGGTAGCCGATCCTGCCTGAGCTCGCACCCACGCGACGGGCCGCCGGCGATAAGCGGCGCGAGCGGTTGGCATGGCGGGGCGCCGCCCGAGTCCAACGTTTTCGCGGTCTGGCGGATGGACGGTCAGGCAACGTCGCGGCCTGCACTGCCGGCCGGCAAGGGTGGGATTTTTCCGATTCTGACGAATATTTGCTCGCGACGGCCCGGGATTCTGCCGATCTCCGTTGATGTGTGCATTTCGAATCAGACCATCGACGTACCGCTGCCACGGCTGGTGCGGAGGCCTTGTTGCGGAGAAGTGACGATGAAGAAGGTGTTTACGTTCGCCCTGTTTTGTCTGGTCTGCACGGGCTGTCAGTCGGGCGGTCAAGGTTGGCCAGGCTCAGCCCTCTCGACCGGGCCATCGGCAGCTCGGGGCACGGCGAGCACCAACTTGGCTTCAACCGAGGGAGCCGCGGCAACCGGCACGACGGCAACTGCCGCGGCCACCACTGCCCCCGGCGCGAATGCAACTGCCGCAAACGCCGGCCATGCTGCTCCGGCAACGACCGCGACATCCGGCGAGCGAGCGTCCGCCTTGAGTACGATGGGGAAAATCTGGCGGGCGATCTCGTTTCAACAACCGGACGCCGAAACGCCTCCTGCCACGTCACCTGAAGTTGCACGCTTCAACGCGTTCGTCACCTCGATCAGCAATCAGACCAGCCAGTTGAATATCAATGACCCGCCCGAGGTGACCCGTCAGAAGGCTCAAGCGATCCTCGCGACTTTGGGGGATTGGGACAGCGTGTTGGCAGCCGGTCGTTCTGTGGGCGTGATCAACGATGCGACCGCCGAACTTATCACGACGTCCGTGCAACGCTTGAAAGCGGAAACTGAGAAGCTGGTAAAATACGCCCCGCATCCGCAGACGATCGAGGCGGTCAAGCAGCTTGGTGGCAGCCTGGGGGCTGCCTACCAGGGCGTCCAAGGGATCTTGGCCCAGGGCGCCAACCTGACTCAGGCGTTTCAGGGACAAACCGCTCAGTAGCGGGCGACCTGCGTCGTTGTTGTTGATGACGCGCTCCTGCGGGACACGTGTGTGATGGTCGCCCTGCTTTCGCCCTGCTTGCAGCCACATCGGTGAGCGACAAAATCCTCGCCCATGTCATCGGCCCTCGGTATACTTCCGGAAATGAAGGAGCGCACGCTCTTTCAGAGGGGCCGATTTTCACCACGTAGCAGGAGACAAGCACGTGAAGACATTGGCAACCATCGCCGTCGGGCTCGCCTTGGGCTGTTTCTGTAGTGACTCGTTTGCCCAGTGCTCGGCTTCCCGAGGCGGCGGGCAGGGATTCGCGTCTTCCGCTCGAGGAGGGGGGCAAGGAGGACGACAGCCGCAGTTGCTGACGGGCCAGGGTTCGTTTTTTCACGACCAGATGGTGCAGAACTTCCAGCGCCAACAAATGCAGCGCTACCAGCAGGCGGTCATGGTTGCCCGGCAGGCGAAACGAAACGAACGCCGCGGTCAGCAACTCAACACCCGGCGGACGCAACGCGAGCTGGAATTGGCACGCCGCGAGGCCAAGAAACGGGCCGCCTCGCTCCGCCAGAATTTCGATGACTCGAATCAAGTCCGCTTGGCCAGCTACACCCGGTAGGGTCAGTTACGGTACGGTTCACAACCGGCCTACCCAATTCCGGATTCCCCAGCGTCATTCAACGCGCCCGCAGATAGCGACCGGGCGGCTGCGATTCGAATTGCTCGATCGGTTCGCCTTCGTGAACGACGGGTACTCCGTTGATGAGAACGTGGCGAATACCCGCGGTCGGTTGTTGCGGGTCGTCGAAGGTCGCGTGATCCTGCACGCCTTCCGGATTGAAGACGGTAACATCGGCGAACGCCCCTTCAGCAAGCACTCCCCGGTCGCGCAGTTGAAACTTCGTGGCGGCAAATCCGCTCAGCTTGTGGACCGCGGTTTCCAACGAGTACAGTTTGAGATCCCGGACGAACGGGCCGAGAATTCGGCCCACGGTTCCAAAGACGCGCGGGTGGACGTTGCCGTCCGGATAGTAGATGCCGTCGGTGCCGACCATCGCCAAATCGTGGCTGAGCAGCGGTTGCACAAGGCGGTCGTCACCCTCGTCCATGACGCAGAGAACCGCCAGCGATTCTTCGAAGAGCAGGTTCAGCAAGGCTTCGGCCGTCTCTTGACCGCTTTCTTCCACGTACTGGGCGAGCGTCTTGCCGATGTGCCGCGCGTTGGTTCGACCTGGTACCCACGCCAGGCGAATGTGGCTGAGGTCCAATCGGTAGGCCGAAATACCCTCACGAAAACGCTCGCGGATTTCCGGCCGGTGCAAGGTGCCCAGCGCGCTCAACGGCCCACGTTCCCAAACCTCGTTGGGTAGCAGGTAGCTCAGCATGGTCGAGCCTGGTTGGTACGGATAGACGTCATAAGAGAGTTCGACCTGCTTCCCGGCACGTTCAAGGAACTCGAAGATCGCGTTGCAGTCACATCCAGGTTGGCTCTTGAGGTGCGAGATATGGACGGGAACATCGGCACGACGCCCGATCTCCACCGCCTCCGTCAGCGCCGGGATCAGGCCCTTCTTGTAACGCACGTGGGTCACATAGACGCCGCGGCGATCGGACATCGCTTCGCAGGCCGCGACCAGTTCGTCCGTGGTCGCGAAGCACTCGACGATATAGTCCAGGCCGGTCGAAAGACCGACGGCTCCCTCGTCCATGCCCTTGCGGATTTCGTACTGCACTTGCCGGATCTGAAAATCATCCAGCCGTCGGCGGCCGAAGCCATTGACCAGCGAGCGGACGTTGGCGTAGGGAATATGGGTGGCTGCGTTTTGCGCGGTGGTTCCGTCGAGCAACTGCATGTACTCGCCGAGGCTTCGCCAGTCTCCTGCGTCCTGCATCGTCAAGCCGTCCAGGCTCCGCAAGTAGTACAGCCATTCCGAGCGTGTCTGGGCATTGACCGGGGCGTAGGAGATGCCGTCCGCCATCAGGATCTCGGTAGTAAATCCCTGCCTGGTCTTGGCGGTGAAGTGCGGCAGCTTGAGGAGCCATCCATCGCTGTGATTGTGAACATCGATAAAACCGGGCGCTACGACATGCCCCGTTGCATCGATTGTCCGGTGGGACGTAGCCTCGCCCAGGTCGCCGATCGCCGTAATGCGATCGCCTTGGATGCCGACATCGGCCGTGAAGCGAGGCCGGTTTGTGCCGTCAATGACGTCGCCGCCGATAAGGACCAGATCAAACATTGACTTCTCCAGAACGCACGTCCGATGCTGCCGGCTACTCGGCACATCCATGTTGTTCACGGTAGCTGCGGATTTCTGTTTCCAACCGTTCGACTTCGTCCCGCAAGGCGTCGAACACCGCCGGTACCTCATCCAGCCTTGCGTTGCGGCCGGCATCTTCGAGCTGCTCGGCGAGCTGCACAGCGCGGCTGACGCCAAAGTAGCGCAGACACCCTTTGAATCGATGGGCGTACAGGCGCAGTGCGTCCGCATCCCGGGCCTCGATGGCGCCGGCAATCCGCGGCACGACATCGACCTTCTCGACGAAGAAAATATCAATCAGGTCCATCAGGAGCGCATCCTGGTGGTCGACAACCGCTCGCACCTCATCCCAATCAATCGTCATCAGGCCAGTTCCTGTCTGCACCCCTGGCGGTGCGAAGTGGGCGGTGCGAAGTAGGCGGTGCGAAGTAGGCGGTGCGAAGTAGGCGGTGCGAAGTAGGCGGTGCGAAGTAGGCGGTGCGCGAGGCCTCCTGAGAACTCGAACTCCACTGAGGTTTTGGCTATTATCGAGGGCCGTCACGCCAGTGCAAGGAGACGACTGGGGCACCCCGGCAACGAGAAGCTGTCGGGACGCGGATCCGAACAGCGGCGAACCGGCCAACGCTGCTTCCTTGATGCCGTTCGCGGCCGTGGCATGTTGGCTAGAACCGTCCTCATGATCTCACCCATGTGAACGCGATGACCGAACAGGCCAATCAGCCGTGCCAGCATCAACGGGCCGACCTGGCCGCTGTTGTGTTTGCGCTCGTATTTCCCTCGTTGGTGACCTGGATCTACTTTGTCACGCTGGCCGGGCAGGAATCGACCTGGCAGAAGCTGGCCGCCGGGATTGGCAAGGGGATTCAGTTTGGATTCCCCCTGGTGTGGGTGTTTTTGATCCTGCGCGAGCCCTGGCAGCGACCTGCCTGGAAACGTGACGGGATCCTGGCGGGTACCCTGTTCGGCGTCACCGTCGCTGCCGCCATGGTGGCTCTCTACCATGTCGGCCTCAAGCCGCTGGGCTGGTTTGATGCGGCGCATGAAGAGATTCGTGCCAAGGTCGCCGGGATGGGACTGGATACGCCGCTCAAGTACCTCGCGCTGAGCCTCTTCTATCCGCTCTGTCATTCGCTGCTGGAGGAGTACTACTGGCGCTGGTTCGTGTTTCGGCGACTGCGCCGGCACGTTGCGCTGCCCGCGGCGATTGTGATCTCCAGTTTGGGATTCATGGCGCACCACGTGATTCTGTTGGCAACGTTCTTTGGCTGGAACTCTCCCCTGGCCTATTTCTTCTCGCTCTGCGTCGCCATCGGTGGGGCGGCCTGGGCATGGCTGTACGCCCGCAGCGGCTCGTTGTTAGGCCCCTGGATTAGCCACCTCTTGATTGACGCGGCGATTTTCCTGATCGGCTATTCGGTCGTCGAGCCGATCCTGAACTAGCCGGGATCAATTCTCAGCGGTGAGCCCATGGTTCCGCTGATTGCCGAGACGACCGGGCACGAACGCGTTCCGGAGGAAGATGCGTGGCGCATCGGATCAACACCCGGCAAACGGTTGCGGCACGGCGACTTGAACCGAATCGTTGTTTGTTCAGCAGCGTTCCAGGATAGCGCGCACCGGGATCGCAGGAGCACCACCATCGACCCGGCCGGCGCGACGGGCCCCAGTCCCAAATTCAGGTCTGCCGCTGTGTGCAGAATTGGCCCGCCTGCTATAATCTGGGAGCATTACCCTCTGCCAGGAGAGATACAACGATGAGCCAAGAAGAAATTCGCATCATGGCCACCCCCATCACCACGGCCTCGTGCAAATTCACCGTCGATCGCCCCGTGTTTGCCGACGGGTCGTTTTACTTTGGCACCAAGGAAAAGGGACAGGAATCGCCCTTGGCCAAGCGCCTCTTTGACATCGAAGGGGTGATGTCCGTGTTGATTTCCCACGACGAAGTCACGGTCAATAAGGGTGGGAACGTCGAGTGGCAGGACATCGGTCGACAGATCGGGACGATCATTCGCGAACACCTGCAGTCGGGCGAACCGGCCGTGGGCGAAGCCTTGATCAATTCGATTCCTGATGCGGACGAACTTCGCGGCCGGATCGAGGAGGTGCTGGAGACGGAGGTTAACCCGGCCGTCGCCGGACACGGCGGAGTCGTCACCCTGATCGACGTCAAGCAGAACGACGTGTTCATCAAGATGGGCGGCGGTTGCCAGGGATGCGGGATGGCCGCGGTCACGCTCAAGCACGGAGTCGAGACCGCCATCCGTCAGGCCGTACCCGAGGTTGGCGGAATCTACGACACGACCGACCATGCGGCCGGCAGGAATCCTTATTACGCGGCCCAGTAGTCCGTACGCCGCAATTGCTCGTGATTTGCGGGCCGCTCGCCCCCGCGGAATCGCTACCCTGGACGTTTCCGCCAGGCGGTGAAACACGTTCGCGTCCCAGCCGGCTGGAGCTTGTCATGAAGGGTCCGACAGAACGGCATAAGTACGACCTCCGCCGTGTGTGGGAATGCCCCGATTGTCGTCATCGGACACGCACCCGCGGATCGATGACGCACATCACCTGTGAGTGCCAGCAGGGAAAGCCGTTTACCGAGCAACGGTGCATGACGATGATCGAAGATGGCATCCGTCGTGTGATCTCGAAGTCTAGTGAGTCACCAGCACCATCCTCAAAGTAGCCATCGGCTGTTGACTGCGGCTGCAGCGAAGATCCGGCAGACGTGGTTTCGCCGGTCATGTCGTGCGTGCCCATTGCGTGTGTCGGGCTGGTGGGCGGCAATTGTTGGGTTCAGACTGGGTCAGCCATCCGGGACAATCGCAAACCGCCTGCTAACCTGGTGGCTTGACGCCCCCGCTGTCGAACTGTTGGCGGTTGAGGTCGCCCAACAGTTGTCTCGCCGAGGCGTCATTGGGGCGAAGCTCAAGTACCCGTTCCATTTGTTCGATGGCCGCCTCGTAGCGCTGGTGCTTCTGGTATAGCAGGGCCAAGGCCATGGCAAAATCAGGTGAATTTGGATTCAAACGGCAAGCCTCTTCCAATTCGAGTATCGCCTTGTCTTCCTCACCCAACAGATAGAGCAGCAAGCCGTACCGGTATCGCAGGGGACCATTGTCCGGCACCAGCCGGACGTCGCGGCCTAACAGTTTCAACTCCTCACGCCGCAGGCCGGCAACTCGCTCGCGGATCTCAACCGACTGCACGTACAGGTCGCGACCTGCCGGATTCTGTGCCTGCGCATATTGCATGGCCTGCTGCTGCAACTGATCCGCCTGCCGGTCGAGCATTTCGGCCAGGTTCGAGCGCGGCCCGACGACGTTCGGCTCGACGCGGATGGCCGTCTCGTAGGCGCGTTCGGCACCCACCACGTCTCCCTGGTTTGCCCGCAGCACGCCGATCATCATGTGCGATCCGGCACGTTCGTTATTGACCATCATGCCGGCTTCGAATTCGTCGAGTGCCCGGCGAAGCGCGTCTCGCTGCGAACCGCGGAGGTCGCCGCGCGGCAGGGGCGCCAACGCACGTGCCGCCTGCTCACGCACCAGGCGGACCGGGTCGTTGAGGAGGGGTGCCACCTGGTCGACCAGTTCCCGCGACTCCAAACCCTGTAGATTGGCGATCGCTGCCGCACGCACTTGTTCGGCCGGATCGTGGAGCAGTTTGCTGGAGACTTCGTTGGCGTGCTCGGCCCCGTACTGGCCCAGTTCCTGCAAGCACGTTGCTCTCACAATGGCCGTCTTGCGCCGATCGGTTGCCGTTTTCTTGAGCAACTCGGTGGCGCCCGGATCGCCCTCCCGCGCGGCGGATAGTGCATTGGCGAAGTGGGTATCTCGATCCTGTTGCTCCCCATACCACTCGACAAATCGGTCGCGACTCCAGGCATCGACCCGCTGCAGGGCCTGCTTGATTTCCTCGTCGGTCGCGGCCCGCACCAGCCAGTCGGCATACTCGCCCAGTTCTTCGCGGCGCTTCTCCGTCAGCCCGCTCTGCTCCAGATGGCAACCGCTGCAGGCGTTTGGCGTCCCCAGCGTGACGCTCAGGTCCGGGCGCGGCACGCGCAGGCTATGGTCGCGGCGGGGATCCACTTCCATGTAGGTCTTGGCCGGCATGTGGCATTCGACGCACTGAGCGCCGACAGAACCGGCATCGTGGCGGTGGTGGGCCGGCGTATCGTACTTCCCTGCCGGGTGCTGGTGGCAGGAAGTGCAGACTTGATTGCCTTCGTGCTTGAGCCGGGCGGTATGCGGATCATGGCAGTCGGTGCAGCGGATCCCCTTTTGAAACATCTTGCTTTGTAAGAACGAGCCGTGCACGTAGACCTCGTCCTGAATTTGACCATCCGGGTGGTAGAGGAGCGAGGTGAGGAGGGCGTTGTCGTGGTGATCGTAGAAGTTATCACCCGGGCGGAAGCCGGGATGGACACTTTGTCGGCGTCGCGAGTGGCACTGGGCACAGGTGTCGATCTGCGGCCGCGTCTCAACGCCCTTTAGTTGGGCCAGTCCGTAACCCCGTTTGCGATCCCAGAACAACGAGCGGCTGCCGGCGAGCTGGACGTGCAGGCTGCCGGGGCCGTGGCACGCTTCGCAGCTAACGTCGATTTCCGAAAATGTCGTGTGAAAGCGGGCGGTTCGAACATCGAAGTTCTTCTGCAGATTGGTCGAATGGCAGTCGGCACAACTGGTGTTCCAACACATGGTCACCCCGGTCCAGTGCAGGTCGTCGTCCGGTTCGAGCTTCTCACTGACGTCGGGGGGCGGCAGGTAGAACCACTCCTCCTTCAACGTGTCCCAGCAGAGTCGCAACACCTGCAGGCGAGCGATCTCGTTGTCGGGCATATCGGGCGTGCGATCAAACTCAACCATGTACTGCTGGAGCGGGGTAACACCAAACACGTACTTGACCTCGAAATCCCCCATCTCGCCCGTGGGTCCCTCCGTGCGAACCATGAACTTGTCGCCGTCCCGAAACATGGTTGAGTCAACATCGTGATGGACCACGTGCACGTCGTCGAAGTCCGCCAGGACCGTCTCGTCGGTAGCCCTGTCCATCGCCAGGTCATGATGGGATCCGGTCCAATCCTGCATCTGCTTCTGATGGCACTGAAGGCAGCTCTGACGTCCCACATAGTTTGCGGTGGCGTCGTCCGGGAGTGTCGTCCACCAGTCACCAAAGACCGCTCCTCCCAGCACACATGTCGCGACGACCAGTCCTGTGATCACCAGAGGTTTCCGCGCGCGTGGTGTCTGCAGAGGCGGCGTGTCGCTCGCCGTGTTCCGCGGTGCATGTGGCTGGGACTTGGTGCGGCGAGATTTTGACATGGAGTGAATCAAGGAGTTGCGGCGGAAGGTGATTCAGTGGACGGGCTTAACGTCAGTGCCGGCAGCGTCCACGGCCTGCCTGACGAGGCGGAAGTGCCGTGGCGTACCGTGGCGGATTCCTGGCGGATGGTTGCCTTAACAACCGGTCATCGATAGCTTTCCCAGCACAGCTATAGGTGAATCGAAGCAGTTGTTCTTCCATCGTGCCGTTGGTCATGTTGTGAATGAGGTCATGCGGTCCGGCGATACGCAGGAACGTGTCGCCATCAGCTCCCTGCAAGCAGCCACGAATGCAAATCGAACGTCCGTTCTGTCGACAACCGAACGAAGCGGACGCTAACCCCAATATCGTTCGTGCCTTGCCCGGTGATAGCATCCGCGTATACGTGTCGACTGACAAAGTGTTATCGATTCTAGCAGGCATCCGCGGTTTTCCGGCTACCATCATAGGAAAACAACGACCTTCGAAATCCGATTGAACGGTAATGCCGCTAACCCGGATCATGGATCAGCCGTTGGGCGTTAGCCCCGGTTCCATTGATACCAGAGCAAACCGGGCGTTAACGCGTTTCGGCTGAGCTACAAGCCGCTGTGGACAAGTTCACGGCAAACGACTGCATCACAGCGGCTTGCACCGATGCGTTGTCCGTTCGTCGACGATCCAGGTTCGTCGTCTCGCGCTCCTTAGCATCCTACCGAATCTGCCAACGGTCGGTAGGGGCGAACGGGGGCGTCCGCGCGGTGCGGTGATCCCGGGGCGGCGGTAGCAGCGGGTCCGACTAGGGAGCGGCTTGAGTTTCCCCCTCGACGGCCTCATCGACTTCCCGGTACAGCCTGGCCAGGCCGATCAAGATCACCTCCAACTGCCGATAGTAGTCATCTGCGGCCAGTGCTTTTTTGCGAGACCGCAGATCGGCCAATTGGAGTTCCAAGGCATCTCTCCGCCCCCGGACTCCTGGTTCGAGCCGTTTTTCCAGATCGCTGCGCACCAGGCAAAGTTGGTTGGCTCGCAAGCCGTCGGGGGTCGTACCGTCCTTGGCCGTACGAACGGCTCGCACACCGCGAAACCAATCCGCCGGTGTCCCGAGGGCATCGCCCGTGTCTTCCAGGAGCGCGTTCTCGGTGGCCAGTCGATTCTCCACGTTGTAGAACTCGGCGACCTCCGCCGAAGCGTACAGGAAGGCTTCCAGGAGCGACGTTTGTTCGTCCTTATCGAGATCCGCGGCCGGGTCGTTAATGGCCGCCGAAAGGGGTCCGCCAAAGCGAGCGAAGTTATGCTGGAATCCGCTCTTCGTCGCAGTCACAATCACGCGGTTCGGTCCCGACAGCTTGTTGATAAAAGGCCCACTAGCGGAAGCGCAATTAATCACGGCCAGCGGCCTCGAAATGGGCTCGATCCATGCTGCCAACTCGGCCGCGCTCACGTCGGGGCCGCGCAGATTGAAGCGGGCTTTACGCGAGTCGAAGGTACCGTGGCCGATCAGGACCAACCAAATTGGCTCGCTTGACACTTCGCCGGCGAGAGTCTTTATGCGCGTCTGCAGGGCGGTTCGGTCATCGGGACTCGACGCGACGTCCATTCCGATGGAGAAGTACCTCGCTTCGGCCGCCGTTGCGGCCTGCTCCCAACGACCGGCCCATTCGCGAAACATCTCACCATACGCCTCGGTCCCTTCGGCACCCACAACCACCAGTACCGTTTGGCCGGTCACAGCGGCCTCGCCCGCAGCCGCGTCGCCGGACGGCGCCGCTGTGGTCAAGAAGAGCAATAACGTGTGGATCATGCCAGCCCTTTCCAACGGCGCAAACCCCATTCGCCAATCAGGCAAGCGGCAGCGAAGCAGAAGACACCCCATTGGTGCCAGAGGGGATACACCCAGGGTTCGGTAACGGGGATCTTGCGGTCCGGCAGTCCGGAGACAAAGTCATACAGGTCCGGCAGTTCGACTAGTTCG
This sequence comes from bacterium, assembly GCA_030430075.1. GTDB lineage: Bacteria > Planctomycetota > Planctomycetia > Pirellulales > Pirellulaceae > ARS98. The sequence goes on along the minus strand of JAUIGN010000022.1, from coordinate 2,771 downwards.
CCCTGCGTCTTGGCGGCCAGCTCTTTCAGCAGCTCTCGGTTGGGCGTTAACGATTCAAACTCGCGCGTTTCAGGATCGGAAACCCAGCCGGTTTCCCGGACTCCGATCTCACTGCCATCGGGAGCCTCTGCCCTGACTTCCGCCCGATAACCGCCCGCGAGGCGCGGCTGGTAGACCGTCACGTACGTGCCGGCGGCCTCCTGGCTGGGTGTCGCGGTGAGTGTGACATGTTCCTCTTCGGGCGTCGTGACGTCGATTTTCACGGACGCATTGTCCAATGGTTGGTACGCCTCATCCCTGACCGAGATCCGCATTTCGACGGCGTTGCTGGGACGATCCTCGTCGGTCGGAAAGTGAACGTCGATCCGTCCCGGCACGTCGGAGACGAGCCACCGTAACATTTGGCGCCAGGCCTGCGGCAAATCGTTCGCCTCCGTCTGTCTGCGTCGCAGGCTCCATCGCCACATGTCGCCGATCAGGAGTGCGCCGGAGCGTCCCTTGCCGAACCGTTGCACGACCAGTCCCGGGTATTCATACCCGCCTTCGGCCAACAGGGTGGCCAGCACTGAAGCGCCTGGTTTCAAGGTGTTGACGCGGTTGAGGGTGCGGAAGCCGGGCATCTCGCGAAGCCGCATCTCCTCATCGTGCTCGTTGTTGCGTAGCCGGACCCACGGCTGCAAGAGGCCTTCTCGCGTTAAGTCCAAGTGGAACCGATCCAACGGCTCGTCGGCAACGCGGTCCAGGTAGACCGGCAACATTTCGCCGATTGGCGTCCGCGCGAATTTACCCCCGGTGAAGGATTCGCGTCCTCCCAGCATCAAAAAACCGCCGCCCCGATGGCTGACAAATCGCTGGATCAGCGACATCTGGTCTTGAGTAAAGAATGAGGCATCGAGATCGTCCAGGATCAAGGCGTCATACTGAAACAACTGGTCGGCAGCCTGCGGAAAACCATCCCGCAGCTCTTCGGCATCGCGTGTTCCCAAGCGGATCAAGACCGGCTGGTCGTACTGCTCGGCGTCTTCGTCATCTTCATTACCAAAACCCCGGTAAAGCGAGTTCGTCGATTCGTTCTTGTGACTCCGGAACGTGAACTTGGGTGCCTTCTTGGCAATTCGCAGCAACCCCACCAGTTCAACCTCCGCGTCATCTTCAATTGCGCGGCGGAGAAACTTGAATTCCCAGTTCGGTCGGCCGGAAACATAGAGCACCCGATACGGCCCCGAGCCGCGATCGACCATCACCAGGCGGTCGTTGTTGACCAGGGTCGCTTCGCGGCTCCGTGCCGGTCGCTCGAATCCTGCTTCCTCGCCCGCGGCGTAAGCGCGCACGGTGTAGAACGAGACGCCCGTTTTGTCCGGAAGCAGCTGGAAGCGGTGCACCAGCGGCTGCTGTTCGTCCTCTTGCTTGATAACCTGTTGTTGAATTTCGTCCCCAGCTTCGTCCAGCAGAGCGATGACGATCGACTGTCCCGGGTAGCCCGTCGAATCGACTTCGGCCAAGATCGTGACAGGCGCCAGCTCGAAATTCGTCTGCGCCACGGAAACTCGCTTCACGCGAATGTCACGCGCCGGTTCATCTCTCCCCAGGACCACCGGGTAAATCGGCGGACATTGGTGCCAGAGCATCGTATTCAACATCAGGTCGGTCGCGTTGCCGTCGCTAAAGAGCAATATCCCGGCGTTGGGCCGATCCCGATACCGCTCGGCAACCGTTTGCAGGGCAGACATCATGGCCGAACCCTGGCCTTCGAAGCGGAGGGTCTCAAAGTCGAACACCGGAGCCAGGCGGTCGGCAAAGGTGTAGCGGCGGACGTCGAAGTCCTGACTGAGCCGGGTCTGCCAGGGTGTGTCCGCACGCAACGAACGCTGTGCCGCCGCGCCACGTGTTTCGGTTTCACCGGCGTCCTTGACCTGCAGACCTTGGCTGTCGTCTGCCAGCACGAGAAAGAGGTTCGCGCCGGGCCGGGGACGAATCCCGCTGTACAGAGGTTCCAGCAGACATGTACCCAGCGCCAGGATGCCGGCGACCTTGAGGATGGCGGCCACGGTCCGGATTGGACCCCCAGCATGCGCTCGCACATACGACCAGGCGACGACACCCACGCCGATGATGAGCAGAATCGCCGTCGGGAGAACCCAGTGCGGCGCGGCCCAGACAATCTTGGCAAACATCATTGCCCGCTCCCGATACGATCGAAGTATTTGCGGACGGGATCCGCGTAGCGGGGTGGAACGGGATCCCGGTCGATCGGAACCAGGGCGTCCTTCGACGTGCGCTTGAGGATTTCCTCGGCGATGCGGTCGCGAAGCTCGACCAGCGGTTCGGCCACTTGCTCGCGAACCAGATCCCAGTTGGGCTCCTTCGAATGCCGCTTGAGATCCTGGCGAAACCCTCGCACGCGGTCACGAATACGCGCCGCGTCGGCCCGTAACTCGGGATCCTCGATTAACTCCTCGACGTCACGCATCCGATCCGACCAGCTGCGATAGTCGTCACCCGTGATCGGTGCAAACTCACGTCCTCCCGTAAACCCGCCCTGATTCAAGAGCCGATCGAGTCCCCCCAGGCCACCCGAACTCTGGCGGCCTTGTCCAGGTTGCTGCCCTGGTTGCTCTCCAGGTTGCTGTCCAGGTTGCTGCCCAGGTTGCTGTCCAGGTTGCTGTCCAGGTTGCTGTCCAGGTTGCTGTCCAGGTTGCTGTCCAGGTTGCTGTCCAGGTTGCTGTCCAGGTTGCTGTCCAGGTTGCTGTCCAGGTTGCTGTCCCGGTTGC
>JAUIGN010000081.1 GCA_030430075.1 bacterium | reverse complement strand
CTCACGGCCACGCGCTCGCGCGGCCACCGGAGACTCTGCGCCCTGAAGGTGGCCAACCGTCCCGCTACGCAACTCTTACCCCGCTTCGCGGCTCGCCGTGGTACCGACCACTACGCAACCGGCTCCCCGGCCAGCCGGCCGGTCGCGTGCAGGCTGCACCCCATCCAGGGTGCTGCCAGAAATCGAGGTTGCGACAATTCACCGTTGGCCCCATATTATGACGGTCGAGCCCCCGGTTTGCCCGGTTCTTCGATTCAGGTGTTTTCGTATTTCAGTTGCCCAGCTTGCCGCGGTCGATCGCATCGCCGAGCACACCCCGCGATCACCCACAAACCCCGTTACGTCCTGCAGGGAGGCAGTCAGATGTTCGTCAGTAAGGTCACGTTTGGTTTATTGTCTTTGGGCGTGGTCGCCCTGTGCGGATGCGGCGGAGGCTCGAATGAAAGTCTGCCGACTGCGAACCTGGAAAGCGGACCTGCGGACGCTTCAAGCAGCCAGGATGCCGGCGCGGAAACGACGAACACCACACTCTCCACGCAGCCGATGCTCAGTGCCAGTCCCGCCGTCGAGCCTCCCGCGCCGCAGGTCGAAACCCATCCAGAGGTTACGATCACAACGTCGCTGGGCGACATTCGCGTCCGCTTGGATGCCGAGAAAGCTCCGGAGACGGTCGACAATTTTCTCTACAACTACGTCGACCGGGGATTCTACGACGGAACGATCTTCCACTACGTTCAAGACGATTTCATCGCCATGGCCGGCGGATATGATGCCGAACTGAAGGAGAAGGAACCGCGGCCACCGATTCGAAATGAGGCCGGCAATGGAGTCAAGAACCTGCGGGGCACCGTCGCCATGTCCCGAGACCCCGCTTACGCGGATAGCGCCACCTCGCAGTTCTATTTCAATCTGGCCGACAACGTCACCCTCGATCAAACCGACGCCGAACAGGGCGAGACCTTCGGCTACTGCGTCTTTGGAGAAGTCGTCGAGGGCCTTGATGTGCTAGAGAAAATCGCCCAGGTGGAAGTCCATGCCGTGGACGAATTCACAAACGTTCCGGTCGAGCCGATCGTGATCAAGAGCGCAAAGCGCGACAAATAGTCCGGCGCTGATAGCACGGCCCTGGGAACGTGGAAACAACCAAGTCGCCATCCGCTCCGCCGCGCTGGCGAGGCGGCACGGGCCGTGGACCGATCGACACCGAAACACCACTTCCCTCGTTCCCGCGGCGCTGCCAAGTCCATTCGTAGGTCATGCTGTACATGACGCATCCGGCCTGGGTTCGCACGAACCCGTGGTAAACAACATTCGGCCGTCAACAACCTTCCGCACTTCGGCGACATACCGGGCCGGCTAGCGGGTGTGTTTGGGAGGCGAGAGCCCCGCAGCCAGCGCGTTGACCACGTCCTCCATCGTGTAAAGCTGGCCCGTCGGTTGATCGTAGTCTTTGACCCGTCGCGTCTTTCCCGATCGTGACTTGGGAAGAAAATCAACCAGGTCTGGCAGCCCGGGCCCCGGGTCAACCTTGGCGTAGCGGGCAGCATCCGGGAGCTTCATCAGGTCGTGCAGCATACGCGGGCCGCCCGGTTCTCGCATGAGCCGATCCAACCGGTCGTACATCAGTCGGTTGGACGACGTTTGGGCCATAAACTTGCGTCCGTCCGGCGTTCGCAGCAACTTGACTAGCGGGCTCTGGTCCGAAGGGATCCTGGCCAGGAATGCCTTCCGATCCAGCTTTAACCCATGCGCCTCCAGGGCGTCGATCAAGGGAAGCACGTCCCCTTGCGAAACCAGGCCATCGCGGGACGGACGGTATTTTCTCAGGAAAGCGTTCGTGATCCGCTCGAATGTCGCGGGCGTCATCTGCTGCTGCGACGCCCCCGTCGGCTCGTTCGCCACCCCTCGGTCCGCAATGAAAAGTCCGCAGGCGGAGAGGGCCAACCACGTGCAGAGCAAAATGCGCAGCGCAGGTCGCGTATGGTGAGAGCTCATCAGGATCCTACTTTCACGTTATTCTGGGCCCGTCACGGTATGCCCCGTCACGGAATGCCCCGTCATTGCGGGCCCGGGTTCTCATGGGCCCTATCCGTTCAGCCTCTGCTTCAATCGTAGGTCGCCGTTCGAACGACCGTTAAGAGCCATCGGCTGCAGCGAGCGGTTGCCACACGAAATTCCTTCCGCCAGGCCTGGTCCAAAGGCCGGTAATTCACCTTAACCCTATTCACCAATGTATGTTACAGACGAAGAACAACCCCATTCTTCCACCCAAAAAATCGCGCGTCACAGACGACCCATACACCTCAGGTTATCTGCATTAACATTGTAAACGGGTGCCATACGAGGTAAGATAAGCCTCTCAATTCTCGAATCCCAACATCGTTCTTGATGTGGGCGGCAAGTCAGTAGGAGGATCCCTGATGAGCGCGACATTCTTCATTCAAGAGTGCCCGACATGTGGTCGGAACCTGCAAATCCGGCTGGAACTGCTCGGACGCATGATCGCCTGCCCTCAGTGCGAGGCATTGCTGGAGGCGTGTGACCCAGCGATGCGACCGGATCGCGCGCACGATTCGGGCGTGTTGCTCGATCGAGCCAATCAGCTCTTGGCCACCGCGGCGGACGTTCAGAAGAACCAGGCACGCTAGCCGGCGCGGGTTGATTGCATAAAGCTCGGCGCGGGTTGGCGGGTTGATTGCCTAAGACTCGGCGCGGCTCTCCGACCGTTGCTCGGCGCGGGTCTCCGACCTAAAGCTCAGCGCAGGTCTCCGACCTAAAGCTCGGCGCGGGTCTCCGACCGTTGCTCGGCGCTGGTCTCCGACCCCGCCGAAACCGCCGACCGTCAGGTCTCCACTTCAGGCCATCGACAGATCATGGTTGTCGGCCGCGTCATTCCCGGGGTAGGTGAGACCTGCGGTCAAGCGGTGTGCGGGGTCGGAGACCCGCGCACAACAACTCATCACCACACACAACAACTCATCACCGCGCACAACAACTCATCACCGCGCACAACAACTCTCACCGCGCACAACAACTCTCACCACACACAACAACTCAACCCAGCGAACAACAACCCAATCCAACCCCACACGACCGATGACGCCTGCATCGCCATCGCTTCCCCGTTCGGTCACTGTGTCCTTGCGTCAGTGGACGTCACGCGACCATCAGGTCGACCCGTTGTTCGCGGGCGGCGGCGCGGAGCTTCTTCATTGCCCGGGCCTCGATCTGGCGAATTCGTTCCTTGCTGACGCCCAGGTTGTCGCCGATCTCTTTGAGCGTCCGTGGTTCGCAGACGGTGGCCAGTCCGAACCGCTGTTCGATGACGGCCTGCTCGCGCTCGTCCAGTCGATTGAGGATCCCGGAAACGACTGACTTGTACTCCGACTGGATCGACTCGCAGAGCAACGGGTCAGCCCGATAGCCGGCCTGCACTCCCAACAGTTCGTCCTGGCAGGTACGGAAGCGATCCTGCTGTCGCAGGTGAGTGCTGAATGTCCGAGCGTAGTTCTTCTTGATTGCCCAGGTAGCGTACGTGCTGAACTTGTTCCCCAGGCTGTAGTCAAACTTCTCGACGGCCTTGATTAGCGAAACATTGCCATCACTGATCAAGTCAAACAGGGACACGTGAGGCGTCACGTACTGCTTGGCCACGGAAACCACCAGACGCAGATTGGCTTGGATCAAGTGATTCTTGTCGACCATCGCCGATTCGTACAGTTGCTCGATTTCATCCAACAGCGGTTCGCATCGTTGGCCTGGGTCCAGCGTCTTCCGCAGTTGTTCCACGCGGTACTTGCGATAGTTGTAGCGTCGAAACAGGTGCTGTTCTTGCGTCTTGGTCAGCAAGTCCGTGTGATAGAGGCTGTTGAGGTAGGCCGGCAGGCCGGCGGGCGGGGTGACTCGGCGCGGCTTCCGATCCGCTGCAGGAAGTTCAGCGGTCAACCGGCGGTCGGCGTCCGCGCCGTCAAACTCGTCGCTGGCAACGCAGGCCAACGGCAGTTCCATGATGCGCAAGATGCGGAACTCACGAATCACGTCCTGGACCGCCTCTTCGGAGCGCTGATGCCGTTTGGCAATGGCCGCCGTCGTGGCCCCGCGCAGGTATTCCGAATAGATCCGGGCGTCGCGGTCGGATTCCGCACCGGCCAGCAGCGGGCAATCCTGGTTCGCCTGGTCATGTCGCTTGATCGTGTAGCGCACGGTCTCGACGCTGCGGCTGGTCTTGGAGGCCACCTGGGTGAGTGTCCGGCTGGGAGATTCACCTTGCTCGATCAGGCGGCGAGCCAACTCGATAATCTCTTGCTTTTCCATCTCGGTGAGTTGGCGGAACTTCGCCCCACGACTCACACGCTCGCGGTTACGATGCACGAAGCGGTCCACCACACTCTGAGGAAAACCGATCTGCTTGCGCCCCTTGACCGTGTAGCGGCGGGCGACAAGTCCCCGGTCGCGCCAGCGTGAAATCGTCTTGGCGGACACGTTGAACATCCGCGTCAGGTCGTCGATCGTCAGCACGTGCTCGTCGACCGACTCGATCGGGACGCTCGCCGAATCCCACACATCTTCAACCAGCTTGCGAACATCATGGCGGGCGTCCGCAGCGCGAATCAGAGATTCGTGGGCGGAGGTCGAGGGTTCGTTCGTGATGCGCCCGCTATAGTATCCGAAGGGATGATCGGTCTTCGTCGCCAATTCAGCCAGCAACGCCTCGGCACGGGCCGCACAGGCCAGGCGTTCGTCGCGGGGCGCGTCGATCAATCGGTCGCGTAACTCCTGAAACAACGGGTTGCGATACTTCGGATTCATGGGGTGCACTGCTTTCTGTCTGAGCCGGCAGAGGAAAAGGGTCAGTCCGTGAAACGGTTTCCGCAACGGGAGCACGGTGCTGTCCGTTCGCGAATCCGCCCCAAAAGCAGGGCGGCAGGAACACCCACCAGCAACCGCGTACGCCTGAAGAACATCAAGAGCGGACGGGACCGGTATGCGTCGAACTGATACATCGCAAAAGCCGCGCCAGAACAGACAATATCACCCAAAATACAACTAGCAAAGCACTTACGACACGCAAGCCAGTTTGGGCCAGTGTTTCGTTCTAGTGCTCGTTATTGAGCAATCGCGTTAAAACGCTGCAGTTGGCTTGGTGGTGCAGGCGTGAATCAGCGCACGTCGGCATGGCCGCAGGGGCATGGCGAGCGGTAACCTGCTGAGAGTCCAGTGATCCGCACCGGTGGGGGGGTGACACCTGGAGCAGCGGAGCACCCGTTAGTCAAGGAAATCGACCAACTGTGCGCTGAGCTGGGGATCCTGCAGCCGCCGGAGGGCACGTGCCTCGAGCTGCCGAATGCGTTCTCGAGTCACCTGAAAGACGTAGGCGACCTCCTGCAGCGTGTAGTTGTAGCCGTCTCCCAGGCCGTAGCGCATTTTGACGATTTCTCGCTCGCGCCAAGACAGTTCGTCCAACAGACCACGCAGGCGGTCCTGCAACATCTTGTGACCGGCGTTCGCACCCGCCTCGACCTCGGTGTGGTCCGGCAGCAGATCACCAAACTCGGTCTCTTCCGTTCCGCCCACATTCGAGTGAATGCTGACGGGAAAGCGTTGCAACCGCACGATCGAACGCGCTTCGTCGACGGACATCTTCGACGCCGCGGCGATCTCTTCGATCCGCGGGTCGCGATTCAGTTCGTGACGCAACTCGTCAATCACACGCCGCACGCGGACCAGCGCCGGCGACATGTGGACGGGGACCCGGATCGTGCGACTCTGGTCGGCGATTGCCCGCGAAATGGCCTGGCGAATCCACCAAGTCGCATACGTCGAGAACTTGAAGCCGCGTCGATACTCGAACTTCTCAATGGCCCGCATGAGGCCGGAGTTCCCCTCTTGAATCAAGTCGGTAAACAGCAGGCCCCGGTTACGGTACTTCTTAGCGATTGAGACGACCAAGCGCAGGTTGCTCTCCGACAGTTTGCGTTTCGCTCGATGATATTCGGAGGCGGCGTCTCTGAGCTTCTGAGCCAGGCGCTGCAACCCGTCCGCCGTTTGTTGCGTCTGACGCAGAATGCCGCACAATTCGCGCCGGTCTCGTTGCCGGCCGGAATCGCCCGACCGCCGGCGGCCCGCCGCAGCGGCATGCGCCGAACCACGCCGCTTGCCGCCTGCACGTGCGGTGCCGTGCAACCCGGCCTGTAACTCGGCTGCCCGGGATGCCTGTTCGATCAGATCCGAGTAACAATTCTCCAAGAAATTCACTCGCAAGCCCAGTTCTTCGACCAGCCGGACAACCCGACTGCGGCGACGAACCAACTGCCGCCAGGCGCGGCGGCGGACTTCCATGGGCTGGGACCGCGACATGGCAACCGCATAGTCTTCGGCGTTCTTGCCGATCAGCGAATCGATGGTCCGCAGATTGGCCGGCAATCGCCCTTCAATCTGGTGCTTCTCGAGCCGGTCACTGACGGAGACCTGCACCGTACGATCGAACGGCAAGTCGCCATTGGCGACCTGACGTAGCACCTCGACCGCGTAACGCAAGACCCAATCAGAACTGAGCAACAACTGCCGAAATTGTTGGCGGCTGACTTCAATGCGGCGTGCCACATCGATCTCTTCGCGTCGCGAGAGGAGTGGGTAGCGGCCAATCTGGCCTAAATACAACTGGATGGGATCATCGGTTTGATTGGCATGATTTTGACGTGCGCGCGAACGGCTCGACCAACGATTCTCTACGACCACCGCCTCGGTTTCGGCATCGCTGGCGAGGGATTGCGAGTCGTCGAACTTATACGAACTAATCATGGTGGGCTCATTCAGCAATGTCGCATCCGACCAGCCGACCACAGCCGGCATGGGGCGCGAACGGTGCGTCTTCCGATGAAGTGACAATTTTGGGTGGGTGCTTCCTGGGAAGCTGCGAAATTGTACGCACGGGGCGGGGGACCGAAAAGTGTTGCATTTCGCCCCATTCGGCCGGCTGCTTGCCGCCCGCCATTCAGCCGGTTAAATCCCCGCCGGGGAACGAAGCAGACACCTCGTCACGGCGCAAACCCCTCCCAGAACGCAGGGTAAGGAAATCCCCCACTGGCATTCGTGACCGTCATCGCGGGGCCAACCGACCACACGCGCGAGCGTGAACGGGTCCTGATCAGGTTGGCCAATTGCGAGTTCGCAAGACGTCCCGTTCGCCAGACAAGCAGCCGCCGCACAGTTCGTCGGCCAACAACGGGAGCGTCGTCGGCTAACAACGGGAGCGGACAAACTCGAATCGTTCATGAACGAACAACGACCCTTTGTCCCGCCGTGGTTCCGGTCACCCGCCGGCCGGCGACGGCAGGGACTTACCGTCGGTGACCCGCTATCTGCCAGTCATCGCGGCACGTCCGGCTTCTCCAACGCGGCAATGATCCAGCCGCCCGTCTCGGGGCCTTCCAGCGTCGAGAGATGGGCGATCCTCCAACCGTCCGATAGCTCGTCGGTCAAGTGCTCCAGGACGCGCCCGTTAATGTCCGCATTTGAAAACCTGATCCCGCCCCGTCCCTCGTAACCCATCACGTCCAGGTAGACTGATACGAGCTTCTGCATGAATGGACTCCCATCGAATGTGAATGCGTGGTTTGCGCCGGTGTATGGGGCGAACATAAATATTGAAGAACATGAATATTGAATATGCAGGGTGCGCGTGTGTAGCACGCCAACACCTGGTGTCGGCGCGGCTCGCCTGCACGCGAAGAACTTCGTAACTTGCTCCGAGCGCCGACCCGCTCTCTTCCCGGCGCACCGGCCCAAAGTGCGACCTGCGCATTCTAGCCGATTCGCCCGCGAGCCCGGCAGACGAGGCGAATCGCCGGACCGTGAGGTGGAACCATGACGTAAGCTTGTTGTCGGGCTCTCCGCCCACCGCGGCCTCCGCATTCGCAGACTCCAGCCCGGGAAACGCATGTCCGCTCGCCCGCCCGCCACTGGCCCGCCCGCCACCTGCCGGCAACCTTGCGCACGCGCCGCGGTCGTCGGCGTGTGGTCGATCGTTTTGCTGATGCCCTTCTCGGCGAACCCGTCCCGGGCCGCGGAAGAGGCCGGCGCCCACCGGTCACTCCGAGCGGCGCGGACGAATCCGCCCTCGAACAGCGTCGTGGCCCGCCGCCGGCAGATGTGGCTCTCTCCGGACGAGATTCGCCGCCTTCCTGTTCACGGTGCGGCCTGGGAGCAAGTTTACGCGGCCGCGCACGGCGCGTGGGGTGAACCGCGGCTCGCCGACCAGAACCACGACCATAACACGCTCGTTTTGGCCGGGGCGCTGGTCGCCGTCCGGTTGGGCAACGGCCGCCTGGCAGATCGCGTTCGGTCGCACCTGCGGCGGGTTCCCGGAACCGAAGCCGGTGGCCGCACCCTCGCCCTGGGACGCAACCTGCACGCTTACCTTGTGGCCGCCGGGCTGGTCGAGTTACAAGATCCGGCGTTCGATCGCTGGTTGGATCGCGTCCGCTTCCAGGAATTCGGCAGCAAGACACTGGTCTCGACACACGAGCGGCGAGCGAACAACTGGGGCACGCACGCGGGTGCGTCACGCATCGCGGCCGCTATTTACTTGAACGATCAACGGGAGCTCGAACGGTCGGCCCAAGTATTCGCAGGGTGGCTCGGCGATCGCGACAAGTATGCGAGCTTCAAATTTGGCGACGACCTTTCCTGGCACGCTGATCCGGCCCGTCCGGTCGGCATCAACCCGCTCGACGCGACCCGCTTCGGCCGGCAGATTGACGGATTCCTGCCGGACGACATTCGCCGCGGCGGCCCCTTTCAGTGGCCGCCGGAAAAGACCAACTATCCCTGGGCGGCACTCAACGGCGTCGTGATCCAGGCCGAACTGCTGCACCGCCAGGGATACGACGCCTGGAACTGGAGCGACCGGGCCATCTACCGTGCCGTGGCCGCTCTGGAACGGCTTGGCTGGTACGTCAACGGGGAAGATGAGGAGTGGCTGGTCCACCTGGTCAATCGGCGTTACGGTGCCCGTTTCCGCACGCCGCCGGCAGCCCTTGTCGGCAAGAATTTCGGTTGGACCGACTGGACACACGCCAGCCCCTGGCCGCCGGTCAACCAGGCCACGGGTCGCCCGTCACGCCAACTCCATAACGATCGATGACGTCCGGCAGACATTCGTTCGCCATCCCGTCGATCATCCTGTACCTGACGTAATTCGATCTGACGTAATTCGGTCTGCCATCGTGCAAGAAGGTGTCGTGAACACCTTGCCGCTCGTCCGGGGATCAGCCAACTTCCCCGCATACCACTGGCCCAAGGCACGGCGATTGAAACACCGTCGTCGTTCGCTCCGCCAAAGTAGCGCACCTCCACGACCCCACCTCCACGCGCGCGCCTGACGACGAAGTCGGCAACCGGTGACACCTCCGGGGCGGACCACGACCGACCGCTTGAATCCCTGTCACATCGGGTCCGTGTCGCATAGACTGAAGGGGGCATCTGGGGCCGCACGCCTGCCGTCCCTCCGCGCTGGCCCGGCGTCGAGACGCGTCTGCGGCAGCGACCGCTTCCGCCCCTGAACTCGGTATGAGAGCCATTCCCTATGTCCCGGATCGTGCTGGCGATGTCCGGCGGCGTCGATAGCAGCGTGGCAGCCCACTTGCTGGTCGAGCAAGGTCACGAAGTGATCGGCGTCTTCATGCGCCATGGTGAAGAAGCGTTGGAAGCCTGCGCCGCCGGCGATGCCGCGTCGCATTCGCTGCCGATCGCGAATCCGCGGAGCGACCACAAGCAGGGATGCTGCACCGCGACCGATGCGGCGGACGCGCGGCGCGTGGCCGACCGGCTCGACATCCCCTTCTACGCACTCAATCTGCAAGCCGAATTCGCGCAGATCATCGATTACTTTGTTGACGAATACACGTCGGGACGCACCCCCAACCCGTGCGTGATGTGCAATAACTGGATCAAGTTCGGCAAGCTCTTCGACTACGCCGACAGCGTCGGCGCCGAGTTCGTCGCGACCGGCCATTATGCGCGGCTGAGCGACGAAGCGGGCGACGGGACGGAACCGCACCTCCTGCGCGGCGTGGACGATGCGAAGGACCAGTCCTACGTCCTGTTCGGCATTGCCCGCGAATACTTGCCGCGGATGCGGTTGCCGGTCGGCAGCTATCGGAAACCGCAGATCCGTGAACTGGCCACCGAACTTGGGCTGCGCGTCGCCGAGAAGAAGGACAGCCAGGAAATCTGCTTCGTGACCAGCGGGAAGCATGACGAATTCATTCGTGCCCGCCGGGGCAACGACGCGATGAAGGGCGACATCATCACCACGGAGGGGCGCGTCGTGGGCCAACACCCGGGCATTGAACGGTTCACAATCGGCCAGCGGAAAGGCCTGGGCGTGGCGATGGGCGAGCCGTATTTCGTAGTGCGGATCGAACCGGATTCGCGCAACGTGGTGATCGGAACGCATGACGAACTGGCACGCGGCGAACTCACAGCCAATCGCACGAACTGGCTGGTCGATGTACCGAGCGGTCCGTTCCGCTGCCTCGCGCAGATCCGCTACAACAGCCGGCCGGTGCCGGCGGTCGCCAAACGGCTGGACAACGACCGCCTGAACGTATCGTTCGACCGCCCCTGCCACGGCGTCGCCCCGGGCCAGGCCGTTGTCTGCTACGAGGGCAGCCGCGTCCTGGGTGGCGGCTGGATTGAATGACGGGCCGCGGCGATGCATGCTCCAGACTACGCCGACCGGTAGGCTTCCTTGAGCCAGCCGATCAGTTCCTTGTCCACCTGGTCGGGCGTCTCCAAGCGGACACGATGACTGACCATCGCGTTGAAACTTCCTGACGCTTCGAGCCGTCCGTCGGCCGGCTGCCCCTTGAGGTTGATGCCCACATCGACCCGCGTCTTGGTTGACGGTTGGACAATCGCGAACTGCTTGTTGCGGCGGAAACTCACATAGGCCTTCTTCGGGGCGATCTCGACGTCGGCACCGAATTTCTTGATCGCGTCAAGCAGCCGATCGTAGATTGGCCGCAAGCCGCTTTTGGGGCCCGCGTATTGTGCCTCGACCAATCCGTCATCGGTGGTCGCCGGCTGCCCCTGCTTTAGCGCCTCGTGCCCGATCAGGTTGGCGAATCCGTGCGTCAGGCCATGTTCCGTCTTCAAGAACTTGACGATCTGGCCATGCTTCTCCAACTTGGCACGCTTCACGATCGGCAACCACTGTTGAAGGGTCTTTCCGGTCTTTTCTTTCAAGTTGGCGATCATGGTCGCCGCCATTTCTTCCGGTGACTTTGCCACGGCATCTTCCCCACGAATGGTTGTCACTACGAGCGGTCGTCGCAATTGCGGAGACGTACGGTTGAACTCGACCCAGCATTTTGCCGGCCGCACAGAGCGACCGCAAGCGAACGGCAGCTCGGAGCAAGTCCAAACCCCTGGCATATCCACCGTCCGCTCCACGTCCCACCTTCGGTCTCACATTCGCCGCTCCCCGGTTCCGTAGGTCGTGCTGTGCATGCTGCTTCCTCCGGTGCTTCCCCGCTACCCCCTACCTCGAGCCCCCTACGCGCCACACCAAACTTTCCGTCCACGCACCACACGTTCCTGCTCAACGCCGAGACGCCTCGTCGACGTTCGCCCTCCCCGCCATCATCACCGATTCCTGCCCGAGACTGTTGTGGGCAAATCAAATGGAGTATGATCGGGCCTGTCCGAACGATGCCCGTTCCGCCCCGCCCTGCAGCGGCCGGCACCGGCAAATTCGGAATGGACGCTTGGTGACGTATGTCCTGTCTTCGAGCGTCGAAGACGGTAGAATTTGGAGACCTTCGGTCGTCCGTTTAGGCGGGGTCGGAGACCCGCGCCGAGCAGTGCGGTCGTCCGTTTCGGCTGGTTCGGAGACTTGCGCCCAGTCGTAGGGTCGACCGTTTCGGCAGGGTCAGGGACCCGCGCCGAGTAGTGACTGCCATGGCGATCGTTTGCTTGATGTGAGGAGCTCCCCGATGTCAGATCTGGTACCCATGTTATTGGCGCAGCCACCGGCGGAAGAAGGGTCGGGATTCTGGGCAATGCTGTGGATTGCATTGGCGGTCTTCGGCGTGATCTTCGCCGTGGTCACCGTCATTGTGATCATGACGTACGGCAAACTCTGGTTTCAGGCCTATATGTCGGACGCCGACGTGACCATGCTGAGCTTGATCGGCATGGGCTTCCGGCAGGTGAACAGCAAGGTGGTCATGACGGCGAAAATCATGTGCTCGCAAGCCGGCATGAACATCAACCGCCGTGACGGGATCAGTACGCAACGTCTGGAAGCCCATTACCTGGCCGGCGGCAATGTCATGAACGTGATCAATGCGATCATCGCCGCACACCGAGCGGGGATCGACCTGGATTTCGATCGGGCGGCCGCTATCGATCTGGCGGGACGCGACGTGCTGGATGCCGTCCGTACCAGCGTGCACCCCAAGGTGATCGACTGCCCCGATCCGCGGCGCAGCGGCAAAACGACGCTCAGCGCCATCGCCAAGAACGGGGTCGAACTCCGCATTCGTGCTCGCGTTACCGTTCGCACCAACCTGGAGCAATTGATCGGCGGAGCTACGGAAGAGACGGTGATTGCCCGCGTCGGGGAAGGGATCATCACCTCGATCGGCTCGGCAGACACTCACTTGAACGTCCTGGAGAATCCCGACCGAATCTCCAAGGCGGTGCTGGAACGCGGACTCGACGCGCACACCGCATTCGAGATCGTCTCGATCGACATCGCGGACATCGACGTCGGCGAGAATATCGGAGCCCGGCTCCAGGCAGACCAGGCCGAGGCGGACACGCGGGTGGCCCGGGCCGAAGCGGAACAGCGCCGGGCCGAGGCGGTCGCGGTGGAACAGGAGTACAAAGCGGACGTCGCCGAACAGCGTGCGCGGCTCGTGCTGGCCGAAGCCGAAGTTCCACAGGCGATGGCCCAGGCGTTCCGGGAAGGTCGCATCAGCACCAGCCACTCGGCTTGACCCCGCGTCGACCCAAACGCACCGCCGTCCAGGCAGCCGCAGCCGAGCGCTTCAAGACCACTCTTGGGGAAGGGAACGACCTCCATGTACCTGGCAGTTTTTCTTACCGCTGCGATCGCCGCGGATCCCGCTCCCGAACAACTGCGGCTGTTGAAAACGTTTCGCGCCGAGTTCATCGCAGTCACTCCCGGCCAGGAACGTTTCCCGGCAACGTATTCCATGGGCCGTGCCAGTGGCGGCAGCGACGGCGAGCGTCCCGTGCATCAAGTGACGCTGGTCGCCCCATTCTCGATCGCCAAGTACGAAGTCCCGCAGAATCTCTGGCAAGCGGTGATGGGTAACAATCCGTCCAAGTGGAAGGGCCCGCGGAATTCGGTGGAATGGCTCTCCTTCGACGAAGCCGAGACGTTCTGTTGTCGCGCCACGCAGCTCATGCGGAAGGCGGAACTGATTGGTGCGGACCAGGTGATCCGGCTTCCTTCCGAGGCCGAATGGGAGTACGTGGCCCGCGCGGGGACCACCAGTGTCTATTCGTTCGGTGACTCGGCGGACACCCTGGACGACTACGCCTGGCACACCGGCAACGCCGCCGGCAATGATCCACCGGTCGGCGTCAAGAAACCAAACCCGTGGGGCCTGTACGACATTCACGGCTATCTTTGGGAGTGGTGCGCCGACACCGGCCATGACTCGTATGCCGGGGCCCCGACGGACGGATCGGCCTGGAAGAAGGGCGGCGACGCGACCAAGCGGGTTCTCCGCGGCGGGAGCTGGAAGGATCCGGCGGCCAAGCTGACCTGCTCCTACCGCCGTCTCGCCGACAAGGACCTGCGGGATGACGCCGTCGGACTGCGGTGCATCCTGGCAACTGCCAGGTAGCCGCCGGCGAGCATCCCCTGCCGCCGCCGATCAATGGCCTTTGCCGCTGGACGGACGATGTCAAATCCCTGCGCCTTGTGCGGTCGAGTGACAAAACGGGGCACGACCGAACACCACCTCATCCCGCGCAGGTGCCACTCGAACAAGTGGTTCAAGAAGCGGTACACCCGGGCCGAGATGCGTGTCACGATCTCTGTCTGCCGCGACTGCCATGCGGCCGTTCACCGCCTGATCCCCGACGAGAAAGAACTCGGCCGCCACTTCAACACGGTCCCCCGCCTCCTCGACCACCAGGAAGTCGGCAAGTTCGTGGCCTGGGTCAAGAAACGAAATTAGCCCGCGCATACTGCGCGGGAACGATCAACACCGGCATGACGCTTGCCGCGTTACCAAGGGGATTGCCTGAATCTTCCATCAGCCGGCGGGCGTTAGCCCCGGTTCCGTCGACACTGCACGAACCGAACGCAAACGCGTTCCGGCTGATACGCGCAACGCCATGGACAAGTTCACGACAAGCGATCGCAAAACAGCGACTTGCCCGGCTTGGTTGTCCAATCATGCACGATCGGTGATCGAGCTCCGGCCAAAGAGAACACCCACAGATCGCGTCATTCGTACGGACGTGAGGGAAGTTGGCGATGAAACGACTCTGCCTGAAGGCAAACCGCTTTACGTCATGCAGAGCATGACCTACGGAATGGCGAAAGACGGTGTTTTTACTTCATCGGTGGCTGCCGTCGCCGGACGGTAGGTCCCGTCTTTCACCTTCCGGCGAGACAGGCTCGCTGCAGGGCTTTGTCACGACTCTGCCCGATTCCCCTGTCCGCCAACCTACGTCCAGGGTGGCGGATGCAGCAGTCGAAACGGCGCTCGGGGCGCCAGGGAAGAGAGAACGAGCAGCCGTTGGCCCCCGATTTCCCAGGTCCGATATCCTCGCCGGAGATTGACGCGGCAGTCGGCATGCAAGCGGCGGAAGCTGCGGCCGCTGACGCTACGTAACAGGTCGCGGACGCGTTGCGACGCGTGTTCATCGATTTCACGGAACACGTGCCTGGCATTCTCGGCGAACAGATAGGCGTGCCACCACTCGCGAAGCTGTTCATTGATCGACACCAGCCACTGGCCCAGATCGAAGGCAGCCGGATTGATGCGTGCATTTGGCGGGATGGTCATTTCGGAGATCCGCTCGAGCATCCGGGGAAGCTTTTCGCGCGGCACTTCATATCCGAAACGAACGCTGGTCGTGGAGACGCCTTCCAACGGCAGGAAGTGGACGCCTAGCCAGCGGACGCCTTGGTGAGCGGGAGCGAGACGCGTCTTGTCGCGACGGCATCGTTGCCTCAGACCACGCAAGCCCCGTTTCGCGGTCGCCAATGCGCGGTTAGCAAGGCGGCGGTCGCGGGCGAGGATCAGCAGGTCGTCCGCGTAGCGGAGTGCCCGGATTCCGTTTGCACTCTGCTGCGCGACGGTTTGCAATTGCCGATCGAGGGCATCCAGGTAGAGGTTGCACAAGAGGGGCGAAAGCGACCCGCCTTGGACGACCCCCGCAGTGGGCCGCCACAATGTGGCCTTCCGAACGGCGTTGGCCCGGTTCATCCGCCCCAGCAACATCAGCGCCCGCTCATCCGCCACGAAATCGGCCAGGCGCCGCTCGAGCCGTTGATGATTGATTGTTCCAAAACAGTCGGCCACGTCCAGTTTGACCAGAAACCGGTAGGGCGGCGAACTGGATCGTTTTCCATTCAAGGCATTGACCGCGACGTCCAAGGCCGCCGGCACACTACGTCCTGGACGGAATCCGAAACTGTCGGGCGAGAAGGTCGGCTCGACCAGTGGCTCGAGCACTTGCTTGAACGCCGCTTGAACGACCCGGTCGGCGACGTTGAGGATTCCAAGTCGGCGGGTTCCGTCGCCGCCGCTCTTGGGGACGTCGACCCACCGTGGCACTGCGGGCCGGTACCGCCCGCGGCAGACGAGATCGGTCAGTTCGGTCAGCCAGCGATCCTTGCGACGCGTCAGATCGCAGGTCGTCAGGCCGTCGGGTCCGGGCGTCTTCGCGCCGCTGGCTGCGCAAACCCGCCGCCAGGCGCCCTCCAGATTGCGACGGTCAACGACCCAATGCATGAATTGGGAGACGGGCAACCCCGCCTGACGGGTCTCGCGGTAGATTTGGCGTTGCAGGGCCAGCAGGCCTTTGTCGCTCTTCATGTGCCTTCCTCGTCAATCAAGCGGTTCTCGCGGTCGCCCAAGATCACCGACTCGGGAAACAGGGTTGGTGCGGTACCGCGTTGCGTCCCCCGCGGTGTCTCCCGCGGTGCGAGTTTCCAGGCCTGCACCAGGTCATCATCCGCGCGAATCAACTTCTCCAACTGCCCCATTACATCGTTCAGGTTGCGCCGCGAGCCGGACAGAATGAACACCGATTTCTGGCAGCGGACGGCGTGCTTCTCGAGACACCGCGCGACGCGGCGGAGACGTTTGGGACAACAGATGTCGTAGGCGACAAGAAATTTCATGGTGCGGCTCGCTGGGGTCAGTGGCAAATTGGCGCCGACCGGCAGATTACGTTGCAGCGGCGCCCTGAAGAAAGGTACGCGAACCACTTCCCGCAGATGACAGGCCTGGTCAAGAAAAGCAAATGGGCCGCGAAAATCACGGCCCATCGGTTGGTTCGGCAAACCACGACCGCCGGCTATTCCTGAACGCCGGGTGGGTCCGGCGCGCGGAAGCCGCTCGCTACCAAACGGCTCTCGATTCAATCCCATCGTCGTCAGGGATGCCGT
Organism: bacterium; assembly: GCA_030430075.1. GTDB lineage: Bacteria > Planctomycetota > Planctomycetia > Pirellulales > Pirellulaceae > ARS98. The sequence goes on along the minus strand of JAUIGN010000081.1, from coordinate 2,891 downwards.
TGCGCCTGGACCCGGAGACGGAGGCAAGGGAGGTGAGGTGCAGTTTCAATCCCATGTTCTTCAGGGATGCCGTTGCGCCAGATACGGAAGCTGAAGGACCGAGAGGAACTCGGCCGTTTCAATCCCATGTTCTTCAGGGATGCCGTTGCGCCATGGCATTGGGACGCGAGCCGAGCAATATCCCAGGAGTTTCAATCCCATGTTCTTCAGGGATGCCGTTGCGCCTTCCGGTGCGCCTTGCACGCCGGGATCCACATGGTGGTGCGTTTCAATCCCATGTTCTTCAGGGATGCCGTTGCGCCACCAAGCCGTATTCGCGGTTCTCCGCCGAAAATACGGGTTTCAATCCCATGTTCTTCAGGGATGCCGTTGCGCCGAGCACGGACCGGTCACGCTGATTGCAGGCCAACGACGGTTTCAATCCCATGTTCTTCAGGGATGCCGTTGCGCCACGTACACACTTCAGGGCACGAGGAAAATCCCCTTGTTTCAATCCCATGTTCTTCAGGGATGCCGTTGCGCCTGGCGATGGGAGTGTTGCGCCGACGTCGCTTGCCGTTTCAATCCCATGTTCTTCAGGGATGCCGTTGCGCCTCTGGGGTTTGTAAGCCCCTGGGAGACAAGGCTTTCGAGGCCACGTTTGCCCACTTGTGGGCATTTCTTGTGAAGGGCCCAAAAAAAAGTGCGCGCGTCCGGCTCATTTTTCGACCTAAGTCACAACTGCCAAGTACGTTACGAATCCGCCCAGCAAGCAGGAAAAACAGAGAAGATAGGTACCCACTTTTGAGGTACGAGTGCCCGGCTCGGCCCCACTTGCCGAATACCGCTTCAGGTTGCCAAAGAACGCATCGGTCTGACGCAATGCTCGGCATCCTAGCACGTTCCCTGCGGGATGCAACTTTGTCGGGACCCAACTCTCATGAATCTTGTCGGCGTGCTTCGCGCCGCAGGTTGGTGACAAAATCATCGACCTGTCCTTCCAGCAGCCGATGGTGCCCCAAGGACAGCCAGTCGGTTTCCCAGGTGGACAGGATATCAGTGAAGCAATGCCGTTTCAGGCGCACACCGCGATCCGGGACTGCTTCAAAGTCGCCAGGCGACAGCGGGCCGCGGTTGCATCGTTTGAGGACCCAGCGGTCGACAATCGGGACCCGCAGCGGCTCGATCAGATCGCAGGCCAGCGACGGCCGGCCGGGGCGAAGTTCATGCAATGCGCCCAGGTTGGCCTCTAGTCCGGTCGCCTGGATGCGCGCCACTACCTTGTTGATCAACCAGGTGTAGCCAAGACTTAACAGGGCGTTGACCGGATCGGTGGGCGGGCGGCGGACACGTCCCGGGAACGACCAGGGTTTGGCGAGCCGCCTTCCCCACAGCGCGAGCAAGGCCTTCGAACTAAATCCTTCGACACCCCGTAGCCGGTCGAGGTCCGTCGCCGCCCGAGCGGCCCGGCAGCTCTGCCTTGCTTGTCGGCGAAATGCGGTTGCCTGCCCGTCGCCATGCCGCTGAAAATGCCGAGCCGCGGTTGATTGCGAGTTGATCTTTGCCACCACGATCCCACCAGCCAGCCGCAGCCGGGCCGCCGGATCAAGCAACACGCGGTGCTGGATCACGCGCAGGGCCGTCGCACGGTCGCTGGAACGGGCCAGGCGACCACGGCACCTGCTCCCATTGGCGCTCAACCAGGAAACCTCGATCTCATTCCGAAACAACATCGTCATGGCATCATCCGTGACGCCCACGTTGCCGTAACAGACGATCGTTTGCAACTTGGTTGGGTCAAGTCGTGTGGGACGCCCCTGACCCTTGGAATACGCCAGGCGGCCGTTGAGAACCTTGAGCTTTCCGGGACCGATCAGGTGGGCGGTCGGTGTGGCGAGCGAAGTGGGTGTCTTTGCCATGGAAACTTAACCCCTTGCAGACTTACGTGGTGGCAGCCACTCGCCGTGCATCGACGTTGCACGAGCGGCCAACGGGAGCGAACCAAATCGCTTGGCACGATCACTTTCCGGCGATGGCGGTTGTCCATCATCCGGGCTAACCAGCCCTACGCCGGTCGGCGCGCGTCGATGACAGCCGGTCGCGAGAAAAGAGAGATATAACCGACCTTACAAGTCAGCCTTCGGTCGCCACCCAAAAGCGACTTCCCCAGAAACCGCGCCAGCCGCTCTTCAACCAGTTTGCGCTTGCCGGTCTGATGGCGAATGCGAAACGTGCAGCGCCCCGGTTTGATGCGGACGCTGCCATCGACGCATCCATGGGGTTCCAGGCAACCGTCGATTCGGCTGCGAACCTGACTGGCGCTCAGTTTGGCCGGATTGTCCGCCCGGACGTAAATGGTTCCGGCCAGGAAGTAGGCGACCCAGTCCTGCTGCAGACACGCCCGATGTTCATTCAACCGCCGCTCGATATCAAAAACGGCCAGTGGCGAACCAGCAGGGTCTTGCCTGGACGGTGCTTGGCAGGCAGCCAGACAAAAGGCAGTCGCGTCGCCCGTGCGATGGACGTGCTGATCGACCCGCTGCTCGCCGCCTTGCAACGAAGCGGGCAGCGAGTCGATCCCGACAAAATCGGCGAGACGGCTGATCAGGTGGCGCGACTCGGCAAGATCGATCACCGCCAACCGGTAGGCCTGGGCCAGGCCGAGTGAGGAATCTCGTGAAGCTAAGGAACAAGTCAATCGTAACCTGGGTTTTGGAGAAGGGGACAATCCCAATCCTGTTCGGCACGCTGGTTGCGTCATAATTTCGCGAGGATTTGCAGGGGGCATTTGTGAAGACGGGGAGGGCGACCAGAAGAGTGGCGGGTAGGTCGGATCGAGTCGGTGGACACGAGTTCCGCGCAGCACGAAGGCCTGCAGGGGCGGGAGCCGATGCAGTCGCTTAAGCGTCGTG
>JAUIGN010000080.1 GCA_030430075.1 bacterium | reverse complement strand
GTGCCAGGTCATACATCGATCTGGACGCCAGCCGGAAGGCCGGCGGGACCCACGAAGGGATGGATTGGGGTGCAGCTGCGAACGCAAAAAAAGGCTGCAAAAACCTCGCAGAATGAACCGCAACAACAACCAACGAGTCTCCGTGCGAAACAAGAAACAACGAAGCCACCGGCTTCGGCGTAAAACTTATGTACCGACGACCCCTTGACAGCATCAACTCTTTCAGGGAAGGAGACCCCGCGCCGAGTGGTATGATATGAGACTCGCGTCGAGTACGACCGCAACGATCGACGTAACCCGGTCACTCACCCATACGACAACGCGACGGCGTCAACGCGAACTCCGTACGCCGTCACGACGGTGGCAATGCACATCCGTCACGACATCAACCCGGCGTCAATGCAAGTCCGCAGGTTCAAGACGCATTGCGGCGGCGTTCGATCGTATCCACGACCTGAATTGCAGTCTTGCCGCGAAACGTCCCCGGGCTGGCACCAAATCGCTCGACGCCCCCGATGTCAACGCGGAGCGGACTGCGGACGTTTTTCTCGGTCGTGATCACATCGCCGACGCGGAGGCCGATCAGGTCGGCCGTGCTGACCGTACTCTCGGCCAGCGTGACCACGAGCTGGACACGGGAACCACCTGGCTGGCCCGGCACCACATCGTTTACTTTGCCGGGCGCGGGTGACGTTGCCTCGTCCGCTTGACGCCCACCGCCCACCGGGGCGCAGATCGCGTCGACCAGGACACGGGGCAGGCAAAGCCGCATCGCCCCGCTGGTGGCACCCAACGTGGCGGTGAATGTGAGCACCACAACTCCTTCCGGAGACGGCACGATCCGGGCCAATTGAGGCTGGCATTCGACTCGGTCCTCAATCAACTCCAGGTCGGCGATCATGGACCAGGCCCGCACCAGTTCGTCAGTCAGGACGGCAGTAATCCGCGAGACGAGCAGCAGTTCGATCTCCGTCAGTGGACGTCGCTCGGTCAAGGTCGTCGGCGCTCCACCACCCAGCAATCGCTCGATAAACGGAAAGAGAATCTGGGGGCTGATCTCCAAGCCGATGTGCGCACCCAAGGGGCGAACTTGAATCCGGGTCAGGCAGGTCGGGGCATCCAGGCTATGAACCACCTCTCGGTAGGTCTTTGATTCCACCGCCTCCAGACGTAGCTCGACCGGCGCACGGAGCAAAGCGGACAGTTCGCCCGCGCCGCCATCGGCGAATTCTTCGTGGTGCTCCTGCAGGGCCCGCAACTGCATATCGCTGGGAGGCGCGCCCGGCCGAGAAGCGGCAAATGCCGCGGGGGAACGGGAAGCCGTTGCCTCCCCGGCGGTGGAGCAACCCGTTTGGCGCGCTCCCGTCAATCTCAAACGTTCCGCCTGACCGGCTGCCAACAGGCTTTCAACTTCGGCCTGGCTCAAGACGTCGTCGCTCATCGGTCACTCCATTGACTGCCGTCGGCTACCCGGCGAACGCCCCACCTGGTGCGGCCAGGAGACTCACACATTTCGAGTTCTTCCAGGGATCACCAAGCGGGTATTCCCGTCACCGGAATCCGTCGCTCCCGTCATTCCATTGGCTGATTTCACGACGGGTTGCGAGTTGCCGCCGGAAGGGCGCTGCTCACAACGAGGCGAAATCACTTCGGCATCGATCGGTCTTCGGGCCGATTCGTCGGACGGCTTCCGCCCAGCAAATCGCGACTCGATGATCCGTCATTCCCTATTCCCGAATCTGGCCGTTGCCAGAAACCACATACTTGTAGCTCGTTAATTCCTTCAGGCCGCACGGACCGCGTGCGTGCAGCTTGTCGGTGCTGATGCCAATCTCCGCCCCCAACCCGAACATGGCCCCGTCATTAAATCGCGTGCTGGCGTTGATCATGACGGCGGCACTGTCGACGGCCGCGGCAAACTTGCGGCATGCAGCCTCGTCGGAAGCGATGATCGCATCGGTATGATGCGAACCATATCGGTTGATGTGCTGAATCGCCTCGTCAAGCGAAGCCACGGTTTTTACGGAAATAATCGGCGCCAGGTACTCCTCGAAGTAATCCTGTTCCGTGGCCAAGCGGGCCCCGTCGATCAGCCCGCACGCCGCCTGGTCTCCGCGAATCTCGACCCCCTGTGCCATCAGGGCCTGGCAGATCGGCAGCAGCAGTTGCGGGGCGACCGCCGCATGAACGACGAGCGACTCGCAGGCGTTGCAGACGCCCACGCGCTGGCACTTGGCATTCACTGTCACGCGTTGCGCAATCTCCGCGTCGGCGGAGGCATCGATGTAAACGTGACAATTGCCGTAGAGATGCTTGAGCACCGGCATCGTGGCTTCGTCGACAACTCGCCGAATCAGAGCCTGGCCGCCGCGTGGAATCGCCAGGTCGATGTCGTCCGCCTGCCGAAGAAAATGGCCTACTGCCGCGCGGTCGGCAACGCTGACCAATTGCAATGCGTCGGCCGGCAGCCCTTTTTCCTCAGCAACCGCCTGCAGGATCTCTACGATCGCACGGCTGGAGTGGGCCGCTTCCTTCCCTCCCCGCAGGATCACCGCGTTGCCGCTCTTCAAGCAGATGGCAGCCGCATCCGCCGTCACATTCGGACGTGATTCGTAGATGAAGAACACCACGCCCAGCGGCACACGGACCTTGGCGATCTCCAGACCGTTGGGCCGCGTGGTGGTCTCAATGGTCTCACCAATCGGATCGGGCAAGGCGGCTACGTCTTCCAGGCCGGCCGCAATGCCTTCGAGCCGCGCGGCGTCGAGGCGTAAGCGGTCCGTCTGGGCGGACGTCAAGCCAAACCCGGGGGCCGCTTCGACGTCGAGCTGGTTCGCTGCCAGAACGTCGGATTGCGCTTCGCGGAGCCTGCGAGCCGACTCGATGAGCCAAGCGTTCTTGACCTCCGTATCGACAAGAGCCATCGCGGCGGAGGCACACCTGGCGCGCCGTGCCGTATCGATACAGTACTGTTCGAGATCCTGTTCTTCGCCAATCGCCATCATGCATCCTACCTGTTCACGGAAGGTTCGCTTCAACTCGGAAGTATCAAGCAAATCTCCAATCAGGTCAATGTCGCCGTCGCCACGTGTCCGGGCCGCGAATCGGCGCATGTCTTGCTGCCGGCATGAGATACGGCAAGGCTCGCAGGCCTGGCCCAGCCATCACTCCGGCAGCGACCGTCACGCGCCGCTGCCGGGTACCGCGCCGCCAACGGCCAGGTACAAGCGCATCGCGTCGTGCAGCGGCCGGACGTCATGAACGCGGATCACTTGAATGGCCTGATTCACAAGCGCCAGCCCAACGCCGACGGAGCCGGCCGTGCGGTCCGCCGTCTTGTCCCCCAGCACCTTGCCGATGAACCCTTTCCGTGAATGGCCCACCAGCACGGGATGGCCCAGTCGGTGAAAGCGATGGCAGTTGGCCAGCAATGTCAGGTTGTGCTCGTGCGTCTTGCCGAACCCGATGCCTGGGTCAAGACAGAGCCGTTCGGGGTCGATCCCCCCCGCGATCAATGCGTCACGCCGTTGCCGAAGGTAGTCTTCGATCTCCGCGACGACGTCCTGGTAAGTGGGATTGTCCTGCATCACCTGCGGTGTTCCCTGCATGTGCATCGCGCACACGCCCGCCTTGGTCTCCCGCGCCACGGCCAGCATGCCGGGATCCCCTTCCAACCCGGTGACGTCGTTAATGATCTCCGCTCCGGCCGCCATGGCTTCCCGTGCCACGCGCGCCTTCGACGTGTCGACGGAAACAGCAACCTGGGTCTGCTCACAAAGCGATTGAATGACCGGGATCACGCGGCGCAACTCGTCGTCCACACTGACCGGTGCGGCATACGGTCGCGTACTCTCGCCCCCCACATCCAGAATTTCGGCACCATCCCGCGCCAGCCCCAACCCATGCTCGACCGCGCGGGTCGGATCCAGAAACTGACCGCCGTCCGAAAAGCTGTCTGGCGTCACGTTGACGATTCCCATCAGCTTGGGTTGCGCCGAAAACTCCAGGCGGCGAGTGGCCAGTTGCCAGGCGGGCGCCCATGGCGATTGAGTGGCAACCGGGCGACGTTGGGAATGGCTCCCGTCGGTCGCCGGAGTCGGATCATTCATGGTTACGCTGGGAAGGGGTGGCATCGCTGCGTCGAGGACGCTGCGGGAAGTACGGAATGTCATGCTCAGCATGACCTACGGAAGTGCGGAAGTGCGGAAGTGCGGAAGTACGGAAGTACGGAAGTACGGAAGTACGGAAGTACGGAAGTGCGGAAGTGCGGAAGTGCGGAAGTGCGGAAGTGCCGCTCACCACACAATCTCCATCTGTTCCACGATCTGTTTTGCCAACTGGGAGAGGGCCTGCTGGTGCGTCGTGGCGATGGACTGACCGCTTTCAGGAATCAAGTTGCCGGTTTGGCCGACCGAGAATGCCACGGGCGAATAGGCGAACGTTGCGTTCCGCAAGATCAGACCGCCCTGACGGTCGTACCAGTTGACTTCCACTTCGAGGTCCGTGGCGATATTCCGCGGCTGGTCGAAGGCGTCTTCGGCGAGCACTCGCTTGTTCTCGGTGACAATCCTCCCCCGCAGCACGCTGTCGGCGCTCGGGCTGTGGACGACCTTGTACGGTGTCTTCAGTTCGATCTCGCGGACGACCGCTTCGGTCAGTCGCTCGCCGAGGTTCTGGCGAAAGCTGTCGGATTCGAATACCGGCACATAGATCGTCCGGATGCCCGGGCGATAGAGGGACGGTTGGCCGACGCGCAAACCGGCACATCCGCTCGCCAACACCAGGCTGATGGCGGCGGCAAACCATGTCATTCGTCGATCAAGGGGAAAGCCCATGGGACGTCTTGGCTGCATCGGACCCACAAAATACCGGAACTCGCTGCGACGGCCGTCCAGGCAACGTCGCCCGAACGTCTCGGCGTCCGCGTCGGGGCCTCGATTAGTTGTTCTCCAGCAGCGGCTTGACGGTGTCGGTTTCCGGAAAGAAATCGACCAACCAGCCCAAGGGTTGCTTGGGCACCGCCGGCAATCCACTGATCTGCTGAAGTCGTTGTCGCGCGCGATCGGCGAACGGGGTATCACCATAGTCCGTGACCAAGGATTCGTAGTAGAGCCGCGCGGCCCCGTATTCGGAACGCCGGTCAAACCGCTTCGCTCGATCCCAGCGCCGTTCGGCCAACCGATACCGAAGCTCTGCACCGGCCTTGGTGAGGTATTCCGATTCGCGTTCGGCTTCGACGGGGAACTGACGGTAGATCTGCTTCAGGAGAACTTCCGCCTCGTTGAGGGCGTTGGCAGAGTAATCCGAGCCCTGATAGTTCTGCAACTTGGACTTGAGGCCCAGAAAATGGGCATCGAATTGAAATTCGCTGCTGGGAAACGTCTTCCGCAAATCGGTGTAGTAGTCGTCCGCTTTGAGGAAATCGCCTTTGACCAGGTGTGCGTTGGCCAGAGCCAAGGTCGCATCGTCGGCCAGTTTTCCGGTTGGGTCGTCGAGCCGAATGCGATCATAAATCCTCATGGCGTGGCCGAAGGCGTCTCGCTTGGGCCGATCCGGATTGACCAGATTCCATTCGTAGAAGGCCTGCGGATCCGTACGATGAAGTTCGAGCCAATAGTCGGCGATCGCGAAGCGGCGCGGCTGGACGCGATCCAGGTGGCGGGAGTGCGAAAAGTTCTTCAGCAGTTCTTCGTAGGCCAACTCCGCCTCCCAGTAATGGTCGGCAAAGAAGTTACACTCGCCGACCATGAACAGGGCATCCTGCTGCAGCGTCGAACCGGGCCAGAGCTTTGACGCCTCGGCGTACTTTTCCGCCGCCAACAGGAATTGGCGATTGCTCTGCTCGGCCTGGTTTTGTTCCTTGAGCGCGACGGCCTCCTGGTACAGGACTTCGGCACCACGCATCGCCTGGCGGGCCTTCTCGGCATCCGGGCCGAAACCGGTCAGTTCTCGCACCGTGCCGGTCACGTTCGATGGAGCAAATGACTCGATCGAGAGCGGATCGACAGGCTCTTCCTCGGACTCGTACGAGACCGTCGAATAGGGCCGACTGGCATCCTGCTCCATCTGCTGGCGTGTCTGCTCATACGACGCGGTCGCTTCATCACGCCGCCCGAACGCCGAACATCCACACATCAGAATGGTCGTCAGGGCACCGAGGCAAGGAGCCCAGCAACGGGCGCCGCGCATCCCGAACACCAAGGTCTTGGAATCGTTGGACGATGGATTCATGCGAATCGGATTCACCAGATGAGAAGAAGACACGTGAGGTCAGCCGATTCTCCCGTCGATCGCACGCCGGCGGGAACTTCGGCGAGGCGGAACACTAGGCGACCGCTGGCCTGGGCGTCAAGAGCAGAGTGGAAAAACGACAGACGGTGCGCGGGCGACTCGCAGCCGTGAGCGGGCGTCTGCGGTCAGAAGATGTAAACGGCATCAATGGCCACCGTGAGCTGGCTGTCCGACGACAGGTCGTCAAAGGGGGCAATTCCAGTATCGGACGACCAGTCCCAGCGGATCTCGGGCCGCACGGTAAGGTTCGGGTTGGGCGTCCAGTTGCCCCCCAACGTCGCACTTTGATACGTCCCGGCGAACCCGGCAGGTGGCAGCCCCAGGCCACCACGGCGGATATACATGCGAGCGAGCCGACTGCCGTCGTTGTCACGGAACCATTCATAACGGGCACCCACCCTCCACTGATCGGTCAGCTTGAAGAATCCATACTGCGTCACGCCGTACCAGGTTGCGTCTTCGTTCGCCTGGATCGCGTCCTGCTGGTATCCCAGATCGTGAAGCAATACGTAGACGAACCGGTCCGTAAGCGTCGCCTCCCAGACCAGGCTGTACATTGTCCGTTGGCCGGCCGTAGTGAGGCCCTCCGCTTCCCCGGAAATCACCGACAACGACAGGAACGAACGGCAACCGGCGACCGTCACGCCGCCCAAAAATGCCGCCTCGTCATCGACCCCGTCCGTCTGATTCCAGCCGTTCACCACGCCGGCGTGAACCGTCAACTGCTGGCCCTGCCACCGCAACATTCCGCCGGTGTGGGTCAGCGGTTCGCCGTACTGCTGGGCGTAGGCATGCGAAGCAAAGAAATTCCGCGACGCTTCCACGCGTTCGTAGCCCAGGATTGTGTAGAAGTGTCCCAACATCAGATCAAATTGGTTGAAGGAAAGGTCCAGGTAGGCTTGGGGAACCGCCAGGCCGTAGAGATTCGGATTGCCGCCGGCCGTTTCTCCGTTCAGACGATTGTCGTCGTCCGGCTGCGTCTCCCATCCGGCCGACTGCACGAAGATATAGTCCGTGCCCCACAGCAGGTCGACGCGTCCTCCCCACGTCAAGCCGACCTCGTCGCAGGAAGGGGCCCGTTGCAGCATCAAATAGAGCTGGTTCAACTGAAAGTCATCGCGATCATTAAAGGCCAGCGGCCCATTCATCCGGTTTTCCGGCCCAGCGGCGTTGATCGTGCCGCCCGCGTTAACCAGACCGGATAGCGACCAGCCGGTTGCGGAGGTCGGCAGAAGCTGCCACGGTGGCAGTTCGATATCCGCCCCCGTTCCCCAATCACTGTCATCTTCGTGGTCGCGCGCCAGCTTCAGGTCCGCTCGGTGCCAGCCAAGAAACGGCTCGACGGACGGCACGCCGGTTGGCGTCGTGACCGGCAATCGGACCAGGGGCGGCGCCTCTTGAATTCCAAACCGGACCTCCGGCCCTGCCGGGATCCCGGGAACCGAATCCGTCATTACGGGTGGCGCCAGGGCAGCCGCACCCGGCGTTGCCAGACCTTGCCCGGCAACGGTCGCATGGCAGGCGCACCAGACGGTTACGCCCCACAACATTTGCCCAAGCAACTTCATGCAATTCGACCCGCCGCCTATCGAACAGAATTCCGGCCTGAACCCGCTGCTAGCGTCCCTACAAAACGCGGCGCGCCGCATTCGCCCGCTGGAAGTGTTCAAACACGGCGACGCGGTCCAGCGCTCGACCGGCTTGCCGGCCACCGCAGGCGGCGTTCCACGGGCCGTGCGCGGCAAGCCGCCGAATCCAAGGACCTGGGGAATCCTGCCACGCCAAGGTCAGGAGGGCGTGGACGAACTTCGGGTTGGGCAGAACAGTCATACGGCTGGTATCGGTATGTCAAGCTTTACCGATTAACAAATCTGGGGCACGCCGGCAGTACCCCGCCATCAGAGGGGCTTTCGCCAGGTGGTGGCTGCTGACTTTCCACCGTCAGGCCTTCCCCGCCCGGCAGCGGTGGCGAGGTGCGGTGCCCATATCGGCACGTTCGCCACAACCCTACGACTGTTTCTCGACCAGCAATCGCTCGACCCGCCGCCGGGTCGCCGCCATCACGGTGATCTTCGTGCCTTCGGCGAGCATCGTTTCGCCCACCTTGGGAATTCGCCCCAATCCATGGATAACGAAACCGGCGATCGTGTCGTAATCATCCGGCTCGGGGATCTCCAGCCCCAGGCGCTGATTCACATCATTGACGTGAGCAACGCCCATGACTTCGGCCGTTGCGGCATCGACGAACCGGATCAGGGACTCTTCTTTCTTGTCGGATTCGTCGACGATTTCGCCGACAATCTCCTCCAGGACGTCCTCGATCGTGACCACGCCCGCAACCGACTGGTACTCGTCAATGACCACCGCCAGATGGTTGCGTGTATGGAGGAAATCCTGCAGGAGTTCGTCGAGCGGCTTGGTGGTGGGGACAAACCAGGGTTCGCGAAGCAGTTCCCGGGTCGACTTTCGCTGTTGCTGCTCGAGCGGCAATTCCGACAAGAGATCCTTGACGTAGAGCACGCCGATGATCTTGTCGACGCGCTCTTCGAAGACCGGATAGCGGGTGCGTCCCGCTTCGACAACATACCGCAACACTTCGTCCCAGCTTGCGGTGACGTCGAGTGCATCCATATTGTGGCGGGGCGTCATGATATCGGAAACGTCGGCATCAGCCAGTTCGATCACCCCTTCGATCATGGCCCGCGCATCTTGTTCCAGGACGCCATCATGCTGGCCCTCGGTGACCAGCGAACGGATCTCGTCCTCGAAGGCCTCTTCCTCGTCTTCGGGAGACTCCGGCCGGTCCGCCAGCCGCCTGCCAAGCGCCCGGGCGATTTCCGCCCCGCAAGTCAGCGGCCAGGCCAATCGGGACGTCCACCAGAGCGGGCGCCAGAGGAAGTACAGGAACGGCGAAGCCCAGAATTCGGCAATCGACCAGGGGATCCAGACAGCGAGAATGAGGACGGCCGTCGATAGCAGCACGACGGCTGATACGAACGTCCGCGCCGAGATCGTATTCGAGTATTCGAGCCAATCGAGCAGGCAGGGGGTGGCGGCGGCAAGCGTCACGACCAGGGCGACAAACCACAGGCACTCCAGACTGAGCTGCGCTTTCTCGTAGTGGTCGAGGATGTGCTTGAAGTGGTCGATCCGATCGCGGCGGAGGCAGAAGGATTCGAGTTCGCTCCGCGAGAATTCGCCAAGCACCCGCGCGGCGATGGCCAACAGTGCGGCGACCAGCGCCCCGATCATCGCGATCACCAACAGAATGGACGTAGCCAAGGTCACCTTTCTGATGAATCCGTGCGGAGCCTGCCCCGAGCGTTACCCAATCCTGCCTCTCCATCCGGATCGGCGTGCTGCGGGTCGCGCCCCAAGGCGGTCAGATAGCCCATCTCCTTGCGACGCATGTTTGCCCGGTCCGCCTCGGCATGGTCGTCACAGCCGGTCAAGTGCAAGGTTCCATGAATGACGTACAGGAGCATTTCATCCGCGGCGGACCAGGAATACTCGGCAGCCCGCCGCATGGCCGTATCCGCACTGACAATCACTTCGCCATCCAATGCGCCGTCGACATCATCCAGAAGAAAGCTGAGCACATCCGTATCATAGTCGTGATTCAGGTAGCGACGGTTCAGGGCCCGCATCGTGGGATCGTCGACCACGGCAAGGCTCACGGTCGCCACGCCGATCCCCTCGCCAGCGAGGACCACTTGCACGGCCCGCCGGAAGAGTTCGACGTCAACCGCCAGGGCCGTTTGTTCGTTGGATACTTCGACGCGAATCACGCGATTGTGGTCTGGGGTCGGGCAATTGGTGAACAGCAACTCGCACTGTACCGATGTGCGTTCGTGAATATTCCGGGCGAAACTCCAACGTAAACCGAACGGACTTGAGCTCACCAACAAGCTAGCGAGGCAGGGCCTCGGACCGATAGCGAGCTGACGCTCGCGGCATGTTAGTCCGCTCCCGTTGGTCGCTCAAACTTGACTCATTTGCAAAGCTAAACCTGATACAAGCCATCTAGGCCGGTTGCTGCTGACTGGGATACTTGACGCGGCCGTGGTAGACCGCGGTGAGCGATTTTACCAAGCTCTCTTCGATGGTGTGCAACTCCTGCAGCGTCAGGCCGCATTCCTCGAACTGATTGTCCAGCAGCCGCTTCATGAGCAGCTCGCGCACGACGTGCTCGATGCGCGACGGCGCCGGATCGGTCAGCGAACGGCAGATGCTCTCGGCGGCATCGGCCAGCATCAGGACGCCGCTCTCTTTGGTCTGCGGCTTCGGCCCCGGGTACCGAAAGCTGCTTTCATCCACTTCGCTCGAGTCCGGGTTCTCTTCACATTGCTTGGCCGCGGCACGATAGAAGAACTCGACCAGCGTCGTTCCATGATGCTCTTCGATGAAGCTAACAATCGAACGGGGCAAATGGTGCTGACGGGCCAGGTCGGCACCATCCTTGACATGGGCAATGATCACCAGGGTGCTCATGGCGGGTACCAGCGCGTCATGGCGGTTGTTGGCCCCTCCCTGATTTTCGACAAAGTATGCCGGCTTGAGCATCTTTCCGATGTCGTGAAAGTAGGCGCCCACTCGGACGAGGAGGCCGTTCGCGCCAATCGCGTCCGCCGCCGCTTCGGCAATCGACGCAACGGTAATCGAGTGGTTGTAGGTGCCCGGGGCGCGGCGCACCAGTTCCTGGAGCAGCGGATGGGCGACGTCACCCAACTCGAGCAGGCTAAGATCGGTTTGCACCTCAAACAGCCGCTCGATAAAAGGCAGCAGCCCGGTCATCAGGATTCCCGCCAGGAAGGTGCAAAAGCCCAGCCAGGCGGCGCCCAATGTCAGCCGCAACATGAATGAATCCTGCACCCAGGCTTCCGAGTCGAACGGGGCATTGGTCAAACCGGACCAGCCGTACGATTGCCCGGTCAAGGTCCCGATTCCAATGGTGGTCAGCGAGGTGACCACGGCTGCACCCAACCCCACATAGATCAGCTTGGTTCGACTGCGGATCCTGCCCAGCAGAAGAATAGCGGCCGCCATCGCCCCCACCACGATCACGACGTCCGGTAAGCCCTGTCCCAGCGAGAGAGTCACGGCCAAGGCCACGGCAGTGGAGAGAAGCAGCGCCAATTCCCGACCGTAGGCGATCGTCACCGTCATCCCGAAGAGGACCAGCGGCACCAATTCGGATCGCCATTGATCGCTGGAGGTCAACACACACAACGTCACCGCCACCGTGACCAGGGCCAGCATCGTTGCCAACCTCCGGAACTCGGAGGCCAGCGGGCGATGGTGGTAGTAGATGTAGGATCCGCAGAGCACGTAGAGGGCGCAGAACATGCCCAGATCAGCCAACGAATGGCGGATCATCTGCGTGAAGGTCAACTTCCGGGTGATGCTGCGATGTTCCAGCCGCAGCAGGTCGATGTCGCTTTTTGCCAGCGGCTGTCCCCCTTTGATGAGGAGATCGCCGGGCCGGTAGTCGATTGTCGCGTCCTCGATCTGACCGGCCGCCAGCTCCCGCGCCACGTCGGTGGCTTCGCGATCGATCGCCAGCGTGGTCGGCAACTTCTTGTTGCTGATCCAGGTGAAGACCAGGTGGGCTGCCGTCTTCAGGTGCTTTTCCGGGAAGCCGACAACCTTCAGCTCGCGTTCCAACTCGGCTTCCAGCTCAGCCATCACCTCATTGACACGCACCTCCCGCACTTCGACGCGGCGGAGGGCCTGCGGCTGATCGGCGTCTCGCACTTGAATGGTGGTCTGGCTGCCTTCATTCAGCTCGTGCTGCAAGCTGGCCAACAATCCATGGCGTTCTGAATCCGCGAAGGCGCCCTGCACAGCACGCTCGAAACGAGCCAGTTCGGCATCTTCCGCCAGCGCCTCACGCAGCTCGCTGAACAGGAGTGCTTCGTTTTCGTCATTTGCCACCCGCCGGTCCTGCGAGAACTCGGGCCAGACCTTCGGCGAGTTCGCTTGGAGCTGCGCGAATGACTCGGCGTTGATAATCTGGAACACACTATCCTTGAGGGCCGTCCGAAATTCGATCAACGGTTGCCGATCATGCACGTAGACGCAGAGGACCTGGCTACGGGCCGTCTGCCTGCGATTGGCCGTCTCTACGGGATCGTATTTGCTGAAGGTGGCCCGCGCCATGATGTCGCGGCGGGGGATGTAACCGGCGCGAAACGGAAAGCGGGGGGCCCAAGCGGATGTTACGGCCCACATGATCACCGCCGCCAGCAGACACATGCCGACTCGCGCCATCACATCACCGCGCCGGATCGTACCCAAGAACCGGGCCAGTTGGCCGGGAGGCAGGCGGAGCGCGGCAACCAGATCGGAACGCGTGCGAGGTTGTTGACCGTTTGACATGCTGGATACCAGCGAGGCTGGGTCTCGGACCAGATGGCGAGCGAACGCTGGCGACAGATCAATCCGCGCCCGTTGGTCGCCAGAATTTGACTCAAAATGAACGACGTTGGCCACCCGAAAGCAAGCTAACGTCGTGACTTCCCGGACTTGCTCCGCGGCGTCTCCTCATACGCGTTGACAATATCCTGCACCAACCGATGCCGCACGATGTCCGCCTTCGAAAGCTGAAGTTGGGCAATCCCGCGGATGTTTCGCAACCGGCTCAACGCATCGACTAACCCGCTCCGCGCATGCTGGGGAAGGTCGATCTGGGTCGTGTCGCCGGCCACCACGATCCTGGAACCCTCGCCCATTCGCGTCAAGAACATCTTCATCTGAGCCACGGTGGTGTTCTGTGCTTCATCCAGAATGATAAACGCCGAATTTAGCGTCCGCCCCCGCATGTAGGCCAGGGGAACCACCTCGATCACGTCCTGCTCCATGAATCGTTGGATTTGATCGTAGTCGACCATTTCATGCAAGGCATCCAGGAGGGGACGCAGGTAGGGATTGATTTTGGCCTGCAGGTCGCCCGGCAGAAAACCAAGGCTCTCACCCGCCTCGACCGCCGGTCGAACCAGAACGATCTTACGGATTTCCCGGTTCTTAAGGGCCTCGACCGCCGTCGCCACCGCCAGGTACGTCTTGCCAGTCCCCGCCGGACCGACCGCGAAAACGACGTCATGCTCGCGAATCGCTTCGACATAGCGGGCCTGCCCGGCGCTGCGGGGTTTGATCGAACGGGTCGCCTCGATGACGTCAATCGGGGCCTGCCGGCCTCCGTCGTCACGGCCCACCACCTGGGCGATGGTGCGGGCGACGTCGTGACGATCCAGCGATCCGCGACGTTCCAACTGCGATTTGAGCTGCTCCAGAACCTCGGTCGCGCACGCCACCGCAGCCTCCTCGCCCACCACCCGTACTTCGCTGTCGCGATGGGTGATGGAAACGCCGAGCGCCTCGCGGACCGATTTGAGATGCTGGTCGCACGATCCAAACAACGACAAAACCAGCTCAGGGTTTACCAGCGATAAAGTAGCTTCAGTCATCCATTTGCGACCCGCAGTGAATGGGCCCGCGTGCTCCAGGAATTGAACCCAACGGCGTTGCCGGCGTTAAAGAGTGCGGGTCGCCAACCCCGTGTCGCTGCCTTGACGACGCACTACTCAACTATAGCCAATCTTTGACGCGGGACAGCACGCATGGTTCGCTGCACGCCACAAACTTTTGGAAATAAATAACTTAAGAGCGCAAGAATCTGCCAACTCAGGTCCCACAAACACGTCATTGCGGATTCCCGCCCCTTCAGTCGCATGTCCGACCGACGCCTTATCCTCCCCCGTTAAGACCCCATGGTGAAGCAATGGAACGGCACCGGCGTGGCCGGTCCGGCGGCCCACGGTCGGCAAGTCGCGCCAGCGCGGAGTGCCCCCAATCGAGCTTGACGGGGTGCTGCGGGGCCAGTACCTTTCCGCCGCTTTCTGCTGATCTTCGCGCCGATTCAGGCGTCCCGAAATGCCGCGTATTGCCCGCTGGACACCATGGTCGATCGCGGAATTCAAGTTCTGACGGAGTTTCCTCGCATGCCTCGCCGACTGCTCAACCTGCCAATCGTCTCGCTCGTGACGGTGATTGCGGTCAGTTCCGGTTGCAGTTCGCCCCTTTTCCGCGGCCAGAGCCCCGATCCGGGTGTGGCGAATGAGCCGGCGGAAGTCGAAGAAGTGGCGGACCAGGAGGACCGGGTCCGGTTGGTCGGCGATCTCGCCTCCCCCTATGGAACGAACAATCTCCGAGCCGAATCGGTGGCCCTGGTGACGCAATTGCCGGGGACAGGCAGCGATCCGCCCCCATCACCGATGCGTGAGCAACTACTGAAGGAGATGCAGACCCACGCGGTCAAACAGGCCACCAGCACGCTCGCTTCCCCCCAGACGGCCATGGTTCTGGTGCGAGGCCTGATCCCCCCGGGCGCCCAAAAAGGGGACACCTTTGACGTCGAAGTGATCGACCCGCCTCGCTCCAAAACGGAGAGCCTCCGCGGAGGTTTCCTGATGCAGACCCGCCTCCGTGAACATCGGGTACTGGACAATGCGGTGCGGGAAGGACACGTGGTCGCCCTGGCCAAGGGCGAGATCATTGTCGACGCGTTCTTCGAGGACTCGCCGAACGACGCCAACGAAGTCCGTGGCCGCGCCTTAGGGGCGGGTATCGTCCAACGGGCCCGACCGTTGGGCCTGTATATTGTCGATGACTACGCGTCGGTCCGGACGAGTGCCGCGATCGGGGCAGCGATCAACTTGCGGTTTTACCATTTCGACCACGGCTCGAAGAAAGGCGTCGCCAATCCGACGCGTGACAATGTCATCGAGCTGGCGGTCCATCCCCGCTATCGAAACAATCTGGGGCGATACCTGACCGTGGTACGCAACATTCCGCTGGTCAAATCGCCGTATCAACTGGTCGAGCGGGTGCGTGTGTTGGAGCGGATGCTGCTTGAGCCGACCACGGCCCAAAAGGCCGCCCTGCAGCTCGAGGCGATCGGCGAAGACGGCGTGCCCGCGCTCCGCCTGGGCGTGCTTTCGCCCGACCCCGAAGTCCGCTTTTACTCGGCCGAATCGCTTGCCTATCTGGACGACACCGATGCCGCCGAACCGTTGTACCTGGCGGCCCGCGACGAACGGGCGTTTCGCTGGCGGGCCCTCACGGCCCTCTCCACGCTGAACTCGTTTCAAGCACAGGAATACCTCGAGAAACTGATGAATTCGTCAAGTGCCGAGACGCGCTACGGTGCGTTCCGCGCGCTCCGCGAACGGAACCCGCGTGACCCGTTGGTCCGCGGCGAGCTGCTGGGTAAGAAGTTCCGCTACCACACCGTCGGCACGACCAACGAGCCGATGATCCACTTTTCCCGGGCACGCCGTGCGGAGATCGTCGTCTTCGGCCAGGACCTCCGCATCCAGCCGCCGGAGTTCTTGTTTGCCGGCAAGGAGATCTTGATCAAGCGGGTCGACAGGGAAACCCTCCAGCTCAGCCGGTTCTCCACCGACGGCGAAGACGTCCATTTGACCAGCTCGACCAAACTGGACGACATCATCCGCGCGATCGTGCAACTGGATGGTGGCTACGCGGAGGTTTTCGCAGCCGTCAAAGAGGCCAAGGCCGGCGGCTTGCTCGACGCCCGCCTGGAAGTCGATGCCCTCTCGCACCCGAATCGCCGCTATCAACGTGATGACGAGGGCAGCGAAGCGGAGCCGGAGCCGCGGTTTCATGTCACCAATCCGATTCCCGACCTGTTTCTGGATCGCTTGAGCCGTGATGAGGACGAGGTGCCCGACGAGGTGCCTGAAGATGCGGTCGAATACGAGCCGGCCGCTGAGCGGACGACGCCGGGCTTCTTTGATAGAATGACGTCCTGGTGGACCGAGTAGCTGTCCCAGCCGCGGAGCGACCGCGGTCGTCAATTCAATTGCCTGCCGCTAGCACGCACCGCCCCTATGCTTAAAGCGTTGGAACTCGTCGGCTTCAAGAGCTTTGCCGACAAGACGCGATTCGACTTTCCCGAGGGCATCACCGTGGTGGTCGGCCCCAATGGGTCGGGCAAGTCGAACATCGTCGACGCCATGAAGTGGGTCCTGGGCACACAGAGCGCCAAAGCGCTGCGCGGCAAGGACATGTCCGACGTCATCTTCAAAGGGTCGTCGGCCGGCCGCAAGATGATGAATACGGCCGAGGCGACGATCATCTTCGAGAACGCTGACGGACGGCTGCCGATCGACGCCCCCGAGGTCCACGTCAGCCGGCGCGTCTACCGGAGCGGAGAGAGTGAATACCTGATCAATCGGGAACCGTGCCGCCTCAAGGACATCAAGGACCTGTTTCGGGGAACCGGGGTCGGGGTTGACGCCTACAGCTTGATCGAACAAGGCAAGGTCGATCGCCTCTTGAACGCATCGGCCCGGGATCGCCGGTCGATCTTCGAAGAAGCCGCGGGGATCAGCCGCTTCAAAGCCAAGAAGCAAGAAGCCTTGCGGCGGCTCGAACGGGTCGACCAGAACCTGCTGCGGCTGAACGACATTGTCGAAGAGGTCGAGAGCCGCCTCCGCAGTGTGCGCTCGCAAGCCTCGAAAGCCAAACGGTATCGCGAATTCAGCGCCCGGCTGCAGGAGTTGCGGACCCAGGTCGGCCTCACCGACTGGCGCCGGTTGTCCGAAAAGCTGTCCGCCATCGACGAGGATCTGGCCCGTCTGGCGGGCCAGTCGACCGAGATATCGGGTCGCATTGAAGCCCTGGAAACGAGGACCCTCGAATTCGACGCGCGAATCACCGCGGCGACCACGGCGGTCCGCCAATGCGAGAGCCGTATCGCCGACAACCACGAACGCATCGCACTCTTGTCGTCCTCGGCCGAACAAGCGCGGCAACGGGGTCACGACTTTGCCGACGCCCTGCAACGCCATCGGTCCGCATTGGCGATGATGACGGGTCGCGCCGGTAGTCTGCTGGCCCGCTTTCGCGAAACGACTGCCCAGTTGCAAGAGGCCGAACAGGTGCGGGACAGCCTCCGGCGTCGTTTGGAAAACCACCAGCAGGCGGAAACCGAACATCGCCAACAGCTCGAACGGCTGCGCGATCAGGGCCGCCAGCGCGAAAAAGAACAGGAACAGGCAACCCTGGAACTGGCCGAGCTCCGCGATCGGATCGGCGCCCGCGAAGCGGAACTGGCCGCCCTCGACTCGACCGAACGCCGCTGCGCCGAACAGTTGGACGGGCTGAGCGCGCAGGCGAAGCAAGTCCGGGCCGAATTGCACGAGTTCGAACAGAAGCAGGCGGAACTCGCGGCGGCACAGGTCTCCGCCCGGGGACGGCTCGACGCCGCCCAACTGAGCTTGAGTCAAACCGAGCAAAACGCGTCGGAAGCGCACGACAATTTGATTCGCCAACGGGAACGATTGATCGGCGTGCAGGAACGGGCCAACGTCCTGGAGGAATTGGAAAACAGCCAGGAAGGCCTGGCAACCGGCGTCCGCGACGTGCTGGAACTTGCCCGGCAGTCCAGCGAGGGGCCGTTTGGTGACGTCACCGGACTGGTGGCCGACCTGCTCCAGGTCAGCGTCGACCTGGCTCCGCTCGTCGATGTCGCGCTCGGTGAAAAAGCCCAGTTTATCGTGCTGGCCTCGCAGGAACTGCTGGAAGAAATTCAAGCCCAACGCTTTCGGCCCGCCGGCCGCGTCGGTTTTGTCTGCCTGAACGATCGCGGCCCCCTCCCGGGCAGCGACGTGGAACTGGATGGACGCCCCGGGGTCGTGGGAAGAATGGACCGCCTGGTGACCTACCCCACCAACATGGCGGCACTCGTCCAACGCTTGCTCGGCAACACCTGGTTGGTGGAATCGATGCCGGTCGCGTTGGCACTCAGAAAGACCTTCCCGGCGCTGCGCTTCGCCACGGCGGACGGCGACTTGATCGATTTCGAAGGCTCGGTCACCGTCGGTCCGCGGCAGGCGACCGCAGGCCTGATCTCGCGGCGGAGCCAGCTGCACGCCTTGCGTGTCGAAGAGTCCTCGCTGGCCGAGGAAATCGGGAGGCTCGAATCGATCAAGGTCAATCTCCACGAGACCATCAACAAGCAGAACTCGGCGGTCGCGGAACTCAACGACGAATTCAAGCGGGCCAGCGACCTGTTCGCCGAACAGCGAATGCAGACCCGCGCCGTGCAGGAACGTCACCAGCAGCTCGTCGAACAGCAGTCGAACCTGGAAGCAGAGCTGCAGGCGACCCGATCGCAGCAGGAAACGGCACGCGAAGCGGTGGACGAATCGCGGACCGCCAGTGAGAAACTGGCCAGCCGGCTGGACGAGCTGGCTCAGGCCCGCAGCGACGACGAGGCTCAAGCCCAGGAACTGGACCAGCAACGTCAGCACCATGCCCTGGAGGCAACGGCGGCCAAGGTCGAGCTGGAAAAGAGCAGCGAACACTTTGCCAACCTCCGCGCCCGCCAGCAGCAACTTGAGGAAGACCAGCAAGAGCGTGACCGAGCCACGGCGGAAGCCCGCGCCGAGGTAACGAGCAACCTGGAGCGTCTGCAGGCCACCGACCGCGAGCGGTTGCGAGCCACGTCGGAACTGGCCCTGAGCTTTCTGACGCGCGAGGCATTACACGCCGAGCATGCTCGGTTGGCGGCCGACTTTGATGCGGTCAATCAGGAACGTAGCGGCTCCAGCGGCGAAATCCAATCATTGCGTCGCCAGGCCCAGAAGCTGGACGAACAACAGCACCGCCACGAGCTCTCGGCCAGCGAAGTCCGCCACCAGCGAACGGCACTCGCTGAACGGATGAAGGAAGATTACGGGATCGAGATTTCCGAACTGGAAGTGCCCGTCACCGAAGCGCAACAGCAGGAACAGGTCGACAACGAGGAAGAGATCAACACCCTCCGCCGCAAGATCAACAACATCGGCGCCGTGAACATGGACGCGCTGGAAGAACTGGACGAGCTGGAAGCCCGGTTCGGATCGCTCAACGGCCAGTACCAGGATCTTGCCCAAGCCAAAGCATCGCTGGAAAAGATCATTCTCAAGATCAACGCCGACAGCCGCCGGATGTTCGAAGAGACGCTGCAAGCGGTGCGGGTGAACTTCCAGGCCCTCTACCGCAAATCGTTCGGGGGCGGGCGGGCGGACCTGGTCCTCGAAGAAGGCGTCGATCCCCTCGAAGCGGGTGTCGAGATCATCGCCACCCCACCCGGAAAACCGTCGTTCAACAACTCGCTGCTCAGCGGCGGTGAGAAAGCGCTTACGGCGGTCGCCCTGCTCCTCGCCATCTTCCAATACCGGCCCAGTCCGTTCTGCGTTCTGGATGAAGTCGATGCGCCGTTCGACGAAGCAAATGTCGGTCGCTTTGTCGATGTGTTGCGCGAGTTCCTGGATTGGACCAAGTTCGTCGTGGTCACCCACTCGAAGAAGACCATGACCGCGGCCACAACCCTCTACGGCGTCACGATGCAGGAATCGGGCGTCTCCAAACGCGTCTCTGTCCGCTTCGAAGATGTCAGCGAAGACGGTCACATCAGCGAAGAGGCAATCGCCCGCGACGGCGCGGGCGGTGATGATGAACGGGGCGCCGCCTGAGCGACCCGACCAGCCGCCTGAGCGACCCGACCAACGGCGTCGCGGATCTGCGACCGGGAAGGTGGGCCCGGTCGTAACGACCGGCCGCGACACGGGTCACCCGATGTGGGCCGCGGAAGATCGTCCGTGGTCGGCGGCGACGACGCACCTTCGTACCGGCCCGCGCGGTTGGTCGCAAACAATTTTTTTCGGCGCCCGTTGTCCCATCCGCGTCCCGTCCGCGATCCGTGACGGACCCGCCGCACAAAGCGCGCGGGTTGCGAAAACCCCGAGCGAATCCGGGGAATTGTTGCGATTACGTGAAGCCCTTCGCGGCGCGCGTCCGGGTCAACCGTTACAACCCATACCACGGTTGGAGCGCGACCGCAGCCGGTTGTCAAGACGAGTTCCGAAAGATCCTCAAGATTCAGGGCCGTTTGAATCGAAACTAACATTCGGAGGGGTTGTCCCAAGTGTCCAACCGCAACCAAGCGGCGAAGCAGGAGGGACAAACTTCCCGGGGGGGAAGCCTACCGAAGACGCTCTGCGCCTTCACCGAGACCGTTGTTGTTTGACCCAACAACTACGGTCTTTTCACGCCTTCTCTCCGTTGCGTAGTCGTCGAGCACGTTTATTTCGATGAGTTGGATGGAGGATTGGATCTGGTTTGGTCAGATCTAACTTCTCCATATTACGGATTTTTACCAAGTTTCCGATCGCCAACTTGCCGAAGTTAATAGCACGGCGCAGATCAGAAGGATTTGATCTGTCGCCACACGGAGAAGCAATTTGGCCCTGACCCAGATCTTTACGTTTTGCCAGTTACCCGCAACTAGCATTCGACCTTTCGTCGGGCGTGAATCGAGGGGCTGAAGGTTGGCCGGTGTTTGTCGGCTAACTGGAAGAAGAATCAACGAGCGATTAATGGAGAGCCTGCGATGAACGTGTTCACAACTG